>JBMYSY010000004.1:0-215182 GCA_049603795.1 Magnetovibrionaceae bacterium | reverse complement strand
CTTCGTGAATCAGTCTCTATCAACGTTTTAGAGGGCGATTCACGCCTTATGCCGATCGCGCTCTGGCAGGCTGTTATCGCTTCAGCAGGAATACGCCCTGCTGGCCGAACATATTCGCCAGGCCCAGCCGTTCGTTGACCCCGCGCGCATCCCCGTTGTGGTCGAGCGATCTGGATTTCTCGACCGAGATGTTCATGTCATGGCAAAGTTCGACGAAATCCCTGATCGTACAGAAGTGAATGTTCGGCGTTTCGTACCATTGGAACGGCAGGTTGTCGCTGACCGGCATCCGCCCGTGCAGCCCCAGGTAGAGCCGCACCCGCCAATGACCGAAGTTGGGAAAGCTGACCACGGCGTGCCGACCGATCCGCAGCATCTCCTCCAATACGACGCGGGGCTGCTGCATGGCCTGAAGGGTCTGCGACAGCACCACATAATCAAAAGCCGCGTCCGGAAAATCATGCAGGTCCCGCGCGGCATCGCCCTGAATAACCGATAGCCCTGCCGACACGCAGTTCCGAACACCTTCCATGGACAGCTCAATCCCGCGCCCGTCCACCTGCTTGAAATGGGTCAGATAGTCGAGCAACACCCCATCGCCGCAGCCAACATCGAGGACGCGGCTGCCGGGTGTGATCCAATCGGCGATAATCTGAAGGTCGACGCGGCTTGATTTAGCGAGCTCGTGCTGGTCTTCGTTCATGAGAGCCCCCCCAGATGGCCCGACAGCGCATCGCCGATCTGGAAGCGTTCTGCCGAACCTTCAAGAAAGCCCTGAAGCACCCGATGGAATGTCGGCTCGTCCAGCAGGAAGGCATCGTGGCCTTTGTCACTCTCCACCTCGGCAAAGCTGACTTCGGCGGCTACGGAATTCAACGCCGTTACGATGCGCCTGCTCTCCGCCGTGGGGTACAGCCAGTCACTGGTAAAAGAGATGACGCAGAACCGGGCCTTGGCCGCCTGGAAGGCTTTGCCCAGTTGGCCCCCGAAAGGTGCTGCCAGGTCGAAGTAGTCCATCGCACGCGTAATAAAGAGATAAGAGTTCGCATCGAAGCGCTCGACGAAGGTCGATCCCTGATGGCGCAGATAGCTCTCCACCTGGAAATCCGCATCGAAGCCGAAGGTTACGGCTTCCCGATCCTGAAGCTTGCGACCGAACTTGCGCTGCAAGGCCGGCTCGGAGAGGTAGGTGATGTGAGCCGCCATGCGGGCCACGGCCAGCCCTCGGCTCGGGTTCCGGCCCTGAACCAGATAGTCGCCGTTGCACCAGTCGGGATCGGCCATGATCGCCTGGCGCCCGACCTCGTGGAAGGCAATGTTTTGTGCCGTGTGCAGGCAGGCGGTGGCTATGGGCAGACAGACGTGCAGCCGCTCCGGATAATTTACCGCCCATTCCAGCGCCTGCATGCCCCCCATGGACCCGCCAATGACGGCAAATAGGCGGTCGATCCCGAACCAGTCCAGCAGCTTCACCTGCGCGCGCACCATGTCGCGGATCGTAATCACCGGGAAATCCAGCCCCCAGGGAACGCCCGTGGCCTTGTTGATTTCTTTTGGCCCGGTGGTGCCCATGCAGCCACCCAGGATGTTCGAACAAACAACGAAATAGCGATCCGTATCCAGCACCTTGCCGGGGCCGATGATCTCTGTCCACCAGCCGGGCTTGCCGGTTGAAGGATGAATGCCGGCCGCGAAGTGATCGCCGGTCAGGGCGTGACAGACCCAGATCGCGTTGTTGCGCTCCTTGTTCAGGTGACCCCAGCACTGGAAGGCGATCTGGTAGGAGTCCAGAACCGTTCCGCTGTCGAGGATCAACGCCAAGGAGTCGGAGTGATTGGCATCAAAGGCGACAACGTGCCCCTCGGGCGCGGTTGAAAATGCGTCCGGCGGCGGCGCTGTCGATCCGTCAAACAAGCCCATCACAAAAGCCTTTTCCAAAGGGCCTTCATAGCTATGGACCGGCCCGGAATCTGTCAACGGTTTGTTGGGCCAATGGTTTTCTTTGATTTCCGGGAAGCCCCGCCCTATCACTAGTCGCTGACGCCACAACCTGCTCAGGCTGTGGTCCCTCTTGTCGAAATGTTCAGGTCAGGTCCATTCGATGGCGGACGAAACAAAAGACGCGCGCACCAAGGAAGGAGAAGCCAGGCTTCTCAAGCTCCGCGAGCGCATCGACGAAATCGACGACCAGATCCACCGCCTGCTGATCGAGCGGACAGAGGTGGTCGAGGGTGTTCGCGAAGTCAAGAAAGACCAGCGCGTCAAGATTCGCCCCGGTCGGGAAGCAGCCATTCTCTACCGTCTGGTCGAGACCCACGAAGGCAAGTTCCCGAAACGCGAATTGATCCGCATCTGGCGGGAAATCATCGTCGCGACCTTGAGCTTCGAAGGTCCCTTTTCCGTCGCGGTCTACACCGGTGAAAACGGTGCCGGCTATTGGGATATCGCGCGGGATCACTTTGGCAGCTACTGCCCGCTCAGCGGTTTCCAATCCGCCCATCAGGTGATCGATGCCGTCAGCCGCCAGGATAACACCGTGGGCCTGCTACCCCTGATCTCACCCGCCGACCAGAACCCCTGGTGGCGCCATCTGGTCAGCGAGAACGAGAGCACACCGCGCGTCATCGCACGCCTGCCTTTTGCCGGCCAGGGCAACGGCATCAGTGGCGATGTCGAAGGCCTGGTGATCAGTCCCGTGCCGCCCGACCCCAGCGACCACGGTCGCGACCGCAGCCTGATCGCCATTGATGCTACGGCACCGATAACGGGCGAACGGCTGCGCGGCCTGTTCAGGGATGCAGACATGGTGCCCGGCTACCTGGCAGCCTATGTCGATGATCCGGTGGACAGCCGGTCCGGGGGTGTTTGGCTTTATATGATCGAAGTAGAGGATTTCGTGGCGAGGGACGACAAGCGACTTGGCCATCTTAAGGACGTTTTGGGCCCTGCGGCTGCGCGTGTCGTCCACCTTGGCACCTATGCGACGCCCTTCGCGCCGGAGGAACTGACCTGATGGCCGCCCCCCGCCCCTCGCGCGGCCCCAGTCCCCGCCCCGGCATACTCGAGATCGCCCCTTACAAGGGCGGCGATGCCTCCCTGCCGGGCGTGACCCGCGTGATCAAGCTCGCCTCCAATGAAGGACCCTTCGGCCCCAGCCCCAAAGCCATGGCGGCCTTCTCCGAGACGGCTGCGAAGCTGCATCTCTATCCCGATGGCGGATCAGTTCAGCTGCGTAAAGCCATCGCCGGGGTTTATGGCCTGGAGGCCGACCGGATCGTTTGCGGCACGGGATCGGATGAGCTGCTGGCGTTGCTGGCGCGGGCCTATGCCGGGCCGGGCGACGAGGTGATCCTGTCAGAACACGAGTTCCTGATGTACCGCATCGCCGCCCTCTCCGCCGGGGCCACACCGGTGGAGGTTCCCATGGTGGATCTCTGCTGCAGTGTGGACAACATCCTGGGTGCCGTCAGCGCAAACACCCGCATCGTCTTCCTGGCCAATCCGAACAACCCGATCGGAACCTTTGTGCCGAAAGCCGAACTCGCCCGGCTTGCCGCCGGATTGCCGGAAGACTGCCTCCTGGTGATTGATTCGGCCTATGCGGAATATGTCGAGCGGGACGACTACGAACCCGGCGTCGCGCTCGTGAACCAGTATCCGAACGTCATCATGACGCGGACCTTCTCAAAGATCTATGCCTTGGGGGGCTTGCGGATCGGATGGGGCTACGGATCGCCCGAGGTGATCGACGTGCTGGACCGCATCCGGGGGGTCTTCAATGTCACCCTGCCCGGTCAGGCCGCAGCCCAAGCCGCTGTCGAAGACATCGAATTCGTCGAGCGCTGTCGCGATCACAATCGGACCTGCCGTGCCTGGTTTGCCGAGGCGCTTCGGGCCTTTGGCCTGACCGTGCCGCCGAGCGAGGGCAACTTCGTCCTGGTGCGGTTTCCGGACGGGCAGGCTCAGGCCGCCGCAGCGGACGAGACCCTGCGCAAGGCGGGCATCATTGTCCGCGTGATGAAGTCTTACGGGTTCGAGGATGCCCTGCGCATCAGCATCGGGCCGGAAGAGGATATGACGCTCTGCCGCGATGTCCTGGCCACTTTCATGGGCAATTTCATGGGCAAAAGCGCATGACACAGCTTTTCGAGCGCATCTGCTTTATCGGCATCGGGCTGATTGGCTCGTCTTTGTCCCATGTTGTCCGCAACCAGGGACTGGCGAGCCACATCGCCGTCAGCACCCGGTCCGAGGACACCCTGGCCGAGGCGAAAGCGCTGGGCCTGGGCGACAGTTTCCATCTGGATCCGGCGGAAGCCGTGGCGGATGCGGATCTTGTGATGCTCTGCGCACCCCTGGGGGCCAACGCCGCCATTGCCAAGGCCATCGGTCCCTCGTTGAAACCGGGTGCCATCGTTTCCGACGTCGGTTCCGTAAAGGCCTGCGTGATCAAGGAGGTGAAGCCCCACCTGCCGGACGGCGTCCACCTGGTGCCCGGCCATCCGATCGCGGGGACCGAAAATTCGGGCCCGGCGTCCGGTTTTCCGGAACTGTTCCGGGACCGCTGGCTGATCCTGACACCCGAAGCCGATACCGACGAGGCGGCAGTCGCCAAGCTCGAGGCGCTCTGGAAGGCGGCGGGGTCTAAAGTGGAGCGGATGGACCCGCACCACCACGACAAGGTCCTGGCCATCACCTCACATCTGCCGCACCTGATCGCCTATACCATTGTGGATACGGCGACCGAACTGTCCGATGATCTCCAGCGCGAAGTGATCGAGTTTTCTGCATCAGGCTTTCGGGACTTCACCCGGATCGCCGCCTCTGATCCCACCATGTGGCGGGACATCTTCCTGAAGAACCAGGATGCGGTCCTCGAGATGGTCAGCCGGTTTTCCGAAGACCTGACGGGTCTGCGCAAGGCGATCCGCAAGGGCGATGGGGATCAGTTGTTCGACACCTTCGAACGCACCCGCAAGATCCGCCGCGACATCGTCGATGCCGGTCAGGCGGAAGGCCCGGCCGTCCCGGAGGAAAACAACTAATCCGGCTCCGCCAGGAGCGGCCATTGGACGGTCGGAAGGCCAAGCAAACCAACGGGGCCGAGCGTCATCTGTTGGCCCTGAACGGATAGCGGCACCGAAAGATAGGTCGGCGCATCATCCGGGCGGCTGACCATGGCCCCGAGAACCACAAGAGCCGTCACGGCGGATTTTGGTTCAATCCATCCGGCTTCACGCAGAGGTGTGAGAGAGGCAAAAAGCCCCTCCAGCCGGGCGGTAAAGGCACCGGTGGGCTGCAGGTTCTCATCCAAAGCCAGAGTGCCCGCCGCGCGGACCGAAAGCGGGCCATGGTCGAGGCCAAAGCGTTCCAGCTCCACCGTACCGCCGAGATCGCGCCAGGTTTCCAAGGCGGCGGGCCAGCCCAAACCGTCGAAGGGATTGCCGAGGCCGATCCCGCCCGGCGAGATCGAAAGGGGCCCGAACAGGCCCGCCTGAACATCCAACCGCGCCACACCCGGCCCCAACGGCAATCCGAAAGACGGGGGCAGCCGAAGCCCCAGGGCCGTCAGATTGAGGTCAGCCGTGCGGGTCTGATGGGTCGCCTGGGCCGAGGCATCCAGGTCACGGTAGACAACGTCGATGCGGCCCAGTTCCAGGGCCCGAGGATCCGACGGGCGGGTGAGGCGGGCATTCCCGACTTCCATCTTGAAGCTTTCGATCCGATTGTCGTCGAAGGCGATGGCGATATTGAGATCGTCCACTTGGCCGTCAAAAACCCGGTCATTGCCACCCAGTGTCCAGCTTTGCCGACGGCCCGCAGTGAGCTGGATGTTGTCCGGCGACCAGGGCGTTGCCGAAATTTCCAGATCCCTGCCCCGCCAACCCCAGACCCGGCCAAGCCCATCGGTCGTGCTGAGATCAAGCGAGGCCAGGTCGAGGCGGAGGGCAAGCGGAAAACCGCCCACCTCCAGCCGACCGATTTCGATCGCCATGTCAGCATGATCGGCGAGCAGCCAGTCGCGGGCTTCGGCACGGAAGTTCACGGCCATCAGGAACCAATAGAGCCCATAGATGAACAGCGCCAGAAACCCCAGCAGCAGAACCACCAGACCGCTCCGGACCATGCGGTACCAAAGCGGCGGACGATAGGCCAAAGCGCCATGCTGGCGGCTGGCGAACATGGGGTGCACCCGCATACTCGATTGCTTCTTGGGGCGGGAAAACATCGAAATACGCGGCGCCATGGGGCTCGCCTTGACCAGATGGAGCTGGAGCCTGATCGGCAAATGGGCAGGTCACCTTCATAACCCGCCGTTCGGCGTGAATCAGTCTCGATTCAAGAGTTTAGAGGACGATTCACAAGAACAACAGAGGCACGAAGTGAGACTATTGTGAGTGATGGTGCCCTGAGGCCGCAAATCCGGTGGCCATGATGACTTGAGAAGAGCCGACAGAAGCCTTGCAGGGGGAGAGGGAGTGTCGCAGGCTCTTGGCATGAATAGGGAACTGAACCGGCCCTGGACCAAGGCGGCGATCCGCAAACCGCGGCCGTTCTGGGTCTTCGGCTACGGGTCGCTGATGTGGCGTCCCGGGTTCGACCCTGCGGAGAAGATCGCCGCCAAGGTCCGGGGATATCATCGCGCGCTCTGCGTCCATTCGCTGCACCATCGGGGCACGCCGGAACAGCCGGGCCTTGTGGTCGGGCTCGATCGGGGTGGTTGGTGTCTGGGCCAGGCCTATCGGGTATTGCCGATCAACCTGCCGAAGGTGACAGCCTATCTGGACGAGCGCGAGAGGATCACCGGAATCTACGAACCCGTGGTCGTGAAGGCCGAACTGATCGATGGGCGGCGGGTTTCCTGTTACACCTTCCGGGTTCGTCGTCGCCACCAGCAGTACTTTCGCCGCGCAACGTTGGAAACCGCACTGCCCCTGGTTCAATCCGGCAAAGGGGCCAGCGGCACCTGCCTGGACTATCTGGAAAACACAGTCGGCCACCTGCGCGCCTGCGGTGTTCACGACGCCCGGCTGAGCAGACTGGTCCGGGACGCCAAAGCCAGATGATGGAGCGGCCCTCCCCGCAGAAGGAAGGGCCGCACACAATCAAACAGGGAATTGGTCAAACAGGGAAACGGTCAATTCGGCGGGAAAGCCCGGGTGGCACTGCCTTTGCCGAGGATGGTATCGCCTGCGGCATTCAAGGCTTTTACGTCGAACTGATAGTTATGCTGCCCACCCGGCGGACAGGGACCCTTGTAGGAGAAGGAACCCGCAGGAATGCTCCCGGAGCCGGAATAGACAACCTTGCCGCCCCCGTGGTTGTAGGTCGGAACATCAAGGTCCGTCATCTTGAACTGAAGGCTCGCGGTGCCTTCGGGAATACCCGTGATGGAAAAGGCCGGGGATGATGTGGAGCACCGATCCGTCGCCTGCCATTCAAAAGAGACGCCCAAGCTCGCCAGATTGGCGGCCTCTTTCGTCGTTTGACAGGCCGACAGGAGACCGGTTGCGACAACAGCACCGACCAACACTTTGAAATTCAAACCCAAGTTTTTTCTCATATCAAACATACCCTCCCTTGGAATTCGCTGGACCAAGGGGGCCATATGCACAACCCCCAAGCGCTCGACGACAGCATATGCCTTCCGAAAAAGTCAACAGCGCTCAGGCAATTTTATCTTGGGTTGCTTTCTTTAGCTTGGGTTGCTTCCGGCGACCCACCGTTAACCGCACTTGGAATAGCCACAGGAGGTACAGGTATCGCAGCCCTCGGAGCGGATCAGGGAAGGCTGTGCGCACTTCGGACATTGGCGCATCAGGCCAGCGCCCAGCGGGGGCTTGGAGTCGGATTGGTGCGCCTGGCCGGCGTCATCGTCGATTGTCTGAACGCCGCCGCCAATGGCAACCACGTTGGGCAGGCTTTGAACCTCTGATTCGGGCACGAAGTTGCCGTCCGGATTCTTCATGAATCCGATGTCGATCATGTGGCGTTCGATCACACCGCCCAAGGCCGCCAGCAGGGACGGTACATACTTGCCGCCCATCCAGTGTCCGCCGCGCGGATCAAAGACGGCCTTCAACTCATCGACCACAAAAGACACATCACCGCCGCGCCGGAACACCGCCGAGATCATTCGGGTCAAGGCCACGGTCCAGGCATAGTGTTCCATGTTCTTGGAATTGATAAAGATTTCGAACGGTCTCCTGCGGCCATCCTCGACGACATCGTTCAAGGTGATGTAGAGCGCGTGATCGCTTTCGGGCCAATGGACCTTATAGGTCGCACCCGGCAGGGCTTCAGGCCGATCAAGCGGGGCGTAGAGCTGGTGCACGGGTGTCGGCGCTTCCGGCTTTTGGTCCGCCTTGGACGGTGCCACCTGGGCGGTCGGAGCCTCGAGCGGCAGTTCCGCCTGTTTTTCCGGTGCGCCATCGGCCTTTTTCTCTTCCGGTTTAACGGAAAGAACCGAGCCGGTGATATCGTTCGGACGATAGGTCGTGCAGCCTTTGCAGCCTAACGCGTAGGCTTCCAGATAGACATCCTTGAAAGCCTCGAAGGAGATGCTTTCGGGCACGTTGATGGTCTTCGAGATCGAGCTGTCGATATGCGCCTGAACGGCGGCCTGCATCACTAGGTGATCGCGCGGGCTCAGCGATTGGGCATCGACGAAGGCTTCGGTCAGCTTCGCGCTCTCGCCGAAAAGGCGGCGGTAGAGCCGATAGGCATAATCACTCACCTCCTCCTCCCGGCGGCTGCCATCGGGCAGCAACACACGCCGGGTGTAGGCGAAACTGAACACCGGCTCCAGCCCGCTTGAAACGTTATCGGCAAACAGCGAAATGGTCCCTGTCGGTGCCACAGAGGTGATCAGGCCGTTACGGATACCGTTCTGTTTGATCAATTCCTGCACATCGTCGTCGAGCCGCTGGATCACCGGTCGCGCCAAGTGGGCATCTTCCTGATACAGCGGGAAGGTCCCTTTTTCGGCAGCCAGATGGGCACTGGCCCGATAGGCCTCGTTCTCGATGCGGCGCATCAGGGCCTTTGTCCAGACGACCGCTTTTTCCGAACCATAGCGCAACCCACACATGATCAGGGCATCCGCGAGGCCCGTTATGCCAAGCCCGATCCGGCGCTTGGCCCTGGCCTCTTCCGCCTGGGCCTCCAGCGGGAAATTGGAAACGTCGATCACATTGTCCAGCAGGCGAACGGCAACGGCCACCAGATCGCTGAGTTCGTCTTCGTCGATGTGCGCCTGATCGGTAAAGGGATCGCGCACCAGCCGCGCCAGATTGACCGAACCCAGTAAACAGTTGCCGTAGGGCGGCAGGGGTTGTTCTCCGCAAGGGTTGGTGGCGTGGATTTCCTCGCAGTAGGCGAGGTTGTTCATGGCATTGATCCGGTCGATGAAGATCACGCCCGGCTCGGCAAAGGCATAGGTGGACCGCATGATGGTGTCCCAGAGTTCCCGCGCCGCCACCGTTTTGTAAGTGATGCCGTTGAACACCAGGTCCCATGAACTGTCGTCTTTCACCGCCGCCATGAAATCGTCTGTCACGAGCACGGAGAGATTGAACATCCGAAGACGCCCGGGCTCCCGCTTGGCCTCGATAAAGGCCTCGATATCCGGGTGGTCACAGCGCATCACACCCATCATGGCCCCCCGGCGGGAGCCAGCGCTCATGATCGTGCGGCACATGGCGTCCCAGACGTCCATGAAGGACAGCGGGCCGGAGGCGTCAGCGCCGACACCCTTGACCTCAGCCCCCTTGGGCCGGAGCGATGAGAAGTCATAGCCGATCCCGCCGCCCTGCTGCATGGTCAGGGCCGCTTCGCGTAGATGACCGAAGATGCCGGACATGTCGTCCGGGATGTCACCCATGACAAAGCAGTTGAACAGCGTCACGTTCCGCCCGGCCCCGGCACCCGACAGGAT
This sequence comes from Magnetovibrionaceae bacterium, assembly GCA_049603795.1. Taxonomy (GTDB): domain Bacteria; phylum Pseudomonadota; class Alphaproteobacteria; order Rhodospirillales; family JBMYSY01; genus JBMYSY01. The sequence goes on along the minus strand of JBMYSY010000004.1, from coordinate 205,245 downwards.
GCGCCCGGCAGGTAGGAAGCGGTAGTCGCCCATGGCGTCTGCAAAGATCGGCTGCCACCGGTCAGGCTCTTCCTCAGCGGCTGCGACAGCCTCTGCGACGCGGCTCCAGGTGTCCTCGACCGTCTTGTCGACAGGATGACCGTCCGCGCCCTTCAGGCGATACTTCATGTCCCAGATCTGCTGGGCGATGGGGGATACCGAGCTCACGTTGACCGCCGTCCTCTGATTTTTGGTAAACGATTGATTAAACGTTCGAATTTAGTTCTATACCGTAATCAACCAGAGGCCCGAGGTCAAGTTTTGTTCTCTTTATGTTTTGATTAACTATCCCCGTATCCACCCCCAACACCTCCTCTGCGCAAATGCGCTGCCCGCTTGGACAACAGCAATCCGTCCCCGTTATTCACAGGGCAGGCTCGTCGCGTCTCCACAGGTCGGGGCCGTACTGGCGATAAAGGGAGAACTATTCGGCCGCGTTGGAAAATCCGCAGCCGATTTCCGGTGCGCGCAACATCCGGCAGACGGCAGAGGCGATCCCAGCGGAGTTCAGCGTATAGATATGGAAGGAATCCACACCCCGGTCGCGCAGATACCGGCAGGTCTCGAAGGCGACGGAGGCCCCGAGATAGGACCGGGTTTCCTTGTCTTCTTCCAGGCCTTCGAACAGTTGCACCATCCAGCCCGGCACGCTCGCCCCGCATTTCGCGGCGAAGCCCGCCGTCCGCTTGAAATTGCTGACCGGGAAGATCCCCGGCACGATGGGAACCGTGATCCCAGCCGCAACCGCGCGATCCCGGAAACGCAGGTAAACATCCGGATCAAAGAAGAACTGCGTGATCGCCCTATTGGCCCCCGCATCCACCTTGCGCTTCAGGTTGTCCAGGTCGGCTTCTGCGCTCGTCGCTTCCGGGTGGACTTCCGGATAGGCGGCGACGCTGATGTCAAAGTCGTGCGCCTTTTTCAACGCCGCAACAAGGTCGCTGGCATAAGCATAGCCTTCCGGATGGGGGCGATAGGCCTCGCCCGCGCCATCTGCAGGATCACCGCGCAGGGCCACGATGCTGCGCACGCCGCGCTCCCAATAGGCTTCGGCTACCTCGTCCACTTCGGATGCCGAAACGCCGGCGCAGGTCAGATGGGCCGCCGGGGCCACATCGGTCTCGCGCCGGATACGGTCAACGAGTTCGACCGTCCCCTGACGATTGCCGCCGTCTGCACCGCAGGTCACGCTGATATAGGCTGGCTTCAGCGCCACCAGCTTTTCCACGTGACCCCATAGTTTTACCGCCCCATCCCCGGTCTGCGGCGGGAACAACTCGAACGAAAAGGTGATGGGCTGGGTCGTCGTGGGCTGATTCGGGCCGCCGGTTGCGGTCATGTCGGTCTCCCTAAAGAACGGGTCAGATAGCTATTACGAAGCGGGCTTTTCGGCAACCCAGATCAGAACGGTCAGGGGATCGCCGGCAAGCGTCTTGGGCTTATTCGGAATGAGCCCTGCGGCCCGGCACCAGGTCTCGACCTCTTCGACGCCGAAACCCAGCCAGCGATGGGCATGGTCCTCGCGAAGCGCATCCAGATCATGTTCCTTGAAATCCACCACCACCAGCCGACCGCCGGGAGCCAGCACCCGTGCGGCCTCGGCGATGACCAGGTCAGGGGTTTCGGCATAGTGCAGCACCTGATGGGCCACAGCCATGTCGAAGGCACCATCCCCCGGAAGGGCGTAGAAACTGCCCTGTCGCACTGTCGCATGGTTCAATCCGTCGCGGTCGAGGGCGGCACGCGCCACGGCGAGCATTTCGGATGACTGATCGACGCCAAGCGCGCTTTCCACCAAGGGCCCGAGGACCTGGAGAATTCGCCCCGTACCCGTACCGATGTCCAGCAGGGTTTGGACCGGCTTCGCCTTGATCAGATTGATCAGTTCCGCCTCGACCACCTCTTCGTGGACATAGTGCCGGCGCAGTTCGTCCCACTGATCCGCATTTTCGGCAAAGTAGGCCGCGGCCCTGGCGGCCCGTGCGGCAAGAACGGTTTCCAGCCGGGATCGGTCGGCCTTTAGTTGGGGATCGGTTTCGGGCAGAGCCCCCAGCAAAGCCGGAAGGACGGCCGGTGCCTCGGCCCCCCTGTTCAAGCGGAAAAAGGCAAAGCTGCCTTCCCGATGACGTTCCAACAACCCGCCTTCGACCAGAAGTTTCAAATGACGGGAAACGCGAGGTTGGCTTTGATCCAGAATCTGGGTCAGATCGCTCACCGACAGGTCGCTCCGCGCGCACAGCGCGACGATGCGCAGACGCGTGAGTTCGGCCAGTGCTTTCAGATGGGCGAGGACCTGTTCCATGGCGGCGGGAAATGTTTACTGACAACCGTTAATCCAGATCGGCATTAAGATATAAAGATATCTTTATGTCAATGATGCTTCGTGCTCCCCAACGGACCTGTGACACCTTCCAGCCTTTTAAGAGGGTTCAACTCATCCTATCTCCCTCCAAGACAACCATATGAGTGCCCAGGCAAGAGGGGATAGCACCATGGACAAGGTCGTGAAATCCGACAAGGAATGGCAGGATCAGCTCAGCCCGGATCAGTTCGCCGTCTGCAGGCGAAAAGGCACGGAAAGAGCCTTTACCGGTGCTTTCTGGGATTCCAAAGCCGAAGGCACCTATACCTGCACCTGTTGCGGCGCGCCGCTGTTTTCCTCAACCACGAAATTTGATTCAGGCACTGGCTGGCCGAGCTTTTATGAGCCGGTCGCAAAGGAGTCGGTGGGCGAGGCCGAGGACAACAGTTTCTTCATGCGCCGCACCGAAGTGGTCTGCGCGCGCTGTGATTCCCATTTGGGCCATGTCTTCCCGGATGGGCCGGCACCGACGGGGCTGCGCTATTGCATCAACTCCGTATCACTGGGCTTCAAGCCGTCAGACGATCCGGCGGCAGATAAAGACTGACCCTCGTTCCCTTACCGGGTGTGCTTTCCAACTCGATTCCGCCGTCATGGGCTTCCAGCAGCAGGCGAGCCAGCGGAAGGCCGATCCCGGCACCTTCATATTTTCGGGCTAGGCGGCTGTCGACCTGACTGAACATCGCAAGCCCTTGAGCAATCCCTTCTTCCGTCATGCCGATCCCCTGATCCGCAACGATCATGGAAAGGCCGCCGTCTTCCTGACGGCCGAGGGTCACGTCCACCGCGCCACCCTCTCCACTGAACTTGATGGCATTACCGACAATGTGACCGACCGCCTGGGTCAGCCGGGCCAGATCGCCCCGGATGCGTAAAGGACCAATGTCGGCACCATAGCGGACGACCACCTGCTTTTCCTCCGCCGCCTCCCGGAAGGATTCGGACAGGGCGTTCAACAGCAGGGCCGGCTCAAACAACTCTTCTCGCAGCTTGATTTTGCCGCCCGCAGCATTGGCAATATCCAGAATGTCGCTCACCAGGTCCAGCAGGCGCTGGCCGGAGCAAAGAATATCCGTCAGGTAAGAGACGTATTGAGGCGAACCAAGGGGGCCGAACATCTCGCGCTTCATGATGTCGCAGTAGCCGATGATTGCATTCAATGGCGTGCGCAGCTCGTGCCCCATGACAGCCATGAATTCGGACTTGGACCGGCTGGCCTCCTCGGCATAGACCTTGGCGTCGCGGAGTGTTTTTTCAAAATCCGTGTAGGCGGAAACGTCGCGCAGCGCGACCTGAACGAAACGGTGACCCGCCAGAGGGAGGTCGGTGCAGATCGCATCCACCTCCTGGCCATCAACCCCGAGGAGCTTCAGGTCGGTCTCGAGTCGGGGCTTGGGCTCCGAACCGGAGGCCACCATGGCCACAACATCATGAATGGCACCGGTTAAGCGGCCTTTCTCCACCCCTTCGAAGACTGAAGAGATACAGGCCTGTTTGACATCGGCCAGCACGCGACCGCAAAGGATCTCGGCCTGATTGTTCGCACCGACGATCCGACAATCGGAATCCGTGACGAAAATGGCATCCGAACCTGGCTCAGATGCCCGACTGGCGTTGCTTGGACTGCCCAAAAATGCCTCCGGCCTGGATACGTCTGCCTGCCCAACTGGTGACCTGCCCAACTGGTGACCTGCCCAATCGGGCGCAAAGCTAGCGGCTTTGCGGGAAAGCGTCCATTAAACCGTTTGGTTGAGCTTTCCTTGAGGCTGAGGAGCCGACCGGCCAGAGAGCGGCAGATCAACTTCCGACCGGTACGATTGGGTCACGCGCGCCAGGATGGCGAGCGCAATTTCGGGCGGATTGGCAGCACCAATCGGCAGCCCGGCCGGGCCATCGATCCGCCGAAGCTGTTCGTCGTGAAAGCCTTTGGCAGCCAGTGCCGCGAGCCGCAGGTCCTGAACCCTGCGGCTCCCCAAAGCGCCCACATAAAAGGCCTTTGTCTCCAGGGCCGCCATCAGGGGGGCGAGTTCGCGGTCGTGGTCGTGATAGAGCGACACCACACCGGTCCAGGGGTCCGGTGCCAGGCGGGCCACCTGTTCCGCCTCGTCGCCCTGCAAGATCTCGACGCCGGGGATATCGGGTCCATCCCGCTGCCCGGAAAGAACGATGACCTCGTATTCCAGGTCCCGGGCGAGGCGGGCGAGGGTCTCTGCGACGGGGCCGGTACCGGCGAGGATAAGGCGAACCGGCGGCAGGTAGCTTCGGGCAAACCGCTCCACGGGCCGGACGGGAGGCGGGCCACCCCGCTCAATCAGGCTTTTCGCGGAACGCGGATCCCGGAGCCTGTCGGATACCCGAAGAGTATGGTCGCCCGTGCTGATATCGGTCACCAGATCGACCGCTCGGCGCTCGATGCGAGCTGTTTGAATGACGGACATGTCTTCCCGCGACAGCAGGGGGTCCAGACAGACGTGGATACGGCTCCCACAGGGCAGCCGTATATCCCAGACCTGGCTGCCCTCGCCGTAATCAACCATGACCGGGCGATTGGCGGCAACCTGGCGCTCCGCCTCCGCCGCCAAGGCATCCTCGACGCAGCCCCCACTGATGAACCCGGACATCGCCGTATCGCCGACAGAGTTGTTGCCGGAGGGTATACCGATCGCCATCTGGGCACCGGCGGGTCTGGGACCGGAACCTTCGATGTGAACCAGCGTTGCCAAAACGGGATGCAGGCCCTGGTCGGCAAACCGGGCCAAATCGTCGATCACAAATTCCCGAAAGGGTCCTGCCATGGTCCTGATCCCTCTTGCCCAGGCCTGAAGTCATATGGTCGGTGGCGAACAGGCCAACAAGACTGCTTTGCGACGGCCATCACGGTTTGATTGGATTCCGCACCGCGAGACCCGGCCTCAGGTTGCGCGCCCATTGGCCCTGAAGCATAATGCTGCAGTCACAACTCAAAGTGAAATTTGTCACGCCTTGAACGGAATCTGAGCGCTTGGTCGGGGTAGCACGAGCGTTCGAATTGAAAATGGGGACAGCGGTCCGAATGACGACCGAGGCAAGAAAGCTCCGGGTTTTAGCCATTTCCGCAGGTCTATTGCTTGCCCTTGCGATCATCGGCGTTCTGACCGCTGTCCTCCATGCCCGCGATCAGATCGATGCCAGCCACAAGCGCTTTGCGGCTTTTGAAGATCTAAACCACGAAAAACATGACCTTCTCGCCGACCTGCAAAGCGCTGTCGGTTACGGCGGCTTGATCCACAATTTCAAGAACTTCGTTCTGCGCCAGGACAGCGAAACGCAGGACCGTTTGGAACGCGATTTCGACACTGTGGCCGCATTGATCACGCAATACGGCACCCTGTCGCTGAGCACGCCGGAACGGGACGCACTCGACGTCGTGCAGCAAACCTTTCAGGCCTATCGCGAGCGAGCAAATATCGCCGAGACCCTGATGGCGAACAATGCTCCGATCACAGAGATCGACAGGGCCATAGAGGTCGATGACCAACAGACCATCGAAGCCTTCCAGGTCATGCACGCCGAATTGGATCAGCAGGGCCTAGCCCAGGAATCCATTCTGGCCGACGCGATTTCCGAAGGCCTGACCGAGATTTCGTATTCTCTTCTGACCATACCGGTGATGGTTGGTGCCGCCTTTGTCATTTTGTTCCTGATGCGCCGCATGAAGCACAAGATGGACCGGTTGCAGCAAGAGGAACAGCGGCTGAAAGCGACGGAAGCGCGGTTTGCAAACCTGGTGGAAGGTTCCCTGCAGGGGATCCTGGTTCACCGGGACCTGAAGCCGATCTTCGCCAATCAGGCCTTCGCCAGAATGATGGGGTTTGAGTCCGCCGCCGAGGTTTTGGCCCTGGAAGACATTTCGGTGCTGTTCGGAAGGGCACAGGGCGAGGAATTCAAGGCGCTTCACAAACACCTGCAAAGCGGAGACATCCCCAGTTGGGAATGCCGCAGCCAGGCGAACCACGCCGATGGACGTGCCATCTGGGTCGAAGAGGTCTTGCGCACCGTGGACTGGGATGGCGTGCCCGCCGTCCAGGGAGCCTATCTGGACATTACGGAACGCGTGGAAAGCGAATCCACAATGGAGATCGAGCGCGATCGGGTAGAGGAAAACGCGGTCGAACTCGTGCGCATGGCAGAGGACCTGGACGTCGCCCTGAAACTGTCGGAAGAACGACAGCGGGAGTTACACAGGCTATCCATCTCAGACCCGCTGACGGGGGTCTACAATCGGCGCTATTTCATGGAATGCGGGGACGATGAGCAGGCGAGACTGAAGCGGACACCCGGCCAAATGTTGGCCATCGCCATGCTGGACATTGATCACTTCAAGAACATCAACGACACCCATGGCCATGCGGCGGGCGACGATGCGCTTCGGGCCTTCAGTTCCGCCTGCCTCGAAACACTGCGGGAGATTGATGTCTTCGGGCGGCTCGGGGGAGAGGAATTCGCCGTTATCCTGCCGAACAGCAATCGTGAAGGTGCCGAAATCGCCTGCGAACGCCTGCGAGAAGCCGCATCTAAGATCGTTGTTGAAGGCCCCAACGGCCCGTTCGGTTTTACGGTGAGCATCGGCCTGTGTCTCGACGATACGGGTGATAGCAGTTTCGAAGCCTTGCTCGGGACGGCGGATGAGGCACTTTATGAGGCCAAGGAAGGCGGGAGAAACCGGGTTGTTCTCGCTTCGGCGTCCCTGGAAGCTCTCCCGGCCTGATTGTTCACGATCTGGAAACAAAGTTTTCGACACGGAGGTCTTGGACCTTCGGGCCGCTGAACCCATTATCAAGGGACCGAGCCTTCGGGGTTGAAGGCGCGTGAAATGGATTTGGATCAGTTGACGGAGTTCCTGATGAAGAAAGCTTTCCTCGCCGCCGGCTTGGCTCTGGCGATCGCCGGTGCAGGCCTTGCCACCCCGGCCGCTGCCGCCCCTGAGAAATACGTGCTGGATGCCAGCCACTCTCAGATCGTCTTCGCCTACAACCACCTGGGCTATTCGACCACCTACGGCATGTATTCGGGCTTCGACGGCGAGTTGATGCTGGATGCCGACAACCCGGAAGCCTCAAGCGTCAAGGTTAGCTTCCCGGTGAAATCCATGATCACCGGCTGGGATAAGCGAAGCGCCCATTTCCTGGACGACAATGACTTCTTCAAAGTCTCCGAACATCCGGACGTGACCTTCGTCAGCACCAAGATTGAACGGACCGGCGACAAGACCGCCAACATCACCGGCGACCTCAGCATGAACGGGATGACCAAGGAAGTGGTCATTGCGGCCACTTTGAATCAGGTCTCCGACCACCCCATGAAGAAAAAGGGCTGGGCCGGTTTTGACGGCGAGACCACCGTTTTGCGATCCGACTTCGGCGTCGGCAAATTCGCCCCCTTTGTCAGCGATGAAGTGAAGCTGATGATCTCGATCGAGGCGATGAAGGCCGAATAAGCCTTCCTGTCATTGAAGACGAGCCAAAGCGCGGCCTTGCCAAGGGCCGCGCTTTTTCGTTTAGGGAACGATAGGCTTCAAGAAGTGGCGCAGGCTCCATACGAGCCGCAACAGCACCCCAAGGGCCGCCGCCCGGGCACCCGAACGCCAAAAGGCCTGAAAAGCTTCACGGTGGATTGCAGCCAGACGAAAGGCCAGATTGGCCCGCACCGGGCAGCCCTTGGCCTTCAAGCTGGCCAAGTGGCGCAGCGCCACGCGCTCCGTACAGTGCAGTCGTCGTCGGGTGAAACTGGTAATCGATCCGGGGGTCACGTGATACCGCGTCAGCACCTCGTCGAAGACCTTAAAGGACGCCTCCGGTTGCCCCAGGACCTTGAGCCAGAGATCAAAATCCTGCGCCGTCGGAAGACCAACATCAAAACCGCCGAGGCCCAAGACCCGGTCGCGCTCGACCATCACCGAAGACGTCGACAGGAACCCCTTCCGGTAGAGCCCGGCATAGACATCAGCGGCCGCCCTGAACCGTTGAGACGGCTCATTGGGATGCTCGACACCATCGCCATCCCGGATCACCCCATCATGGCCGACAAGGCAATAGCCCCCCTCTTCCGCCACTTCAAGGGACCGGGCGAGCTTCCCCGGCATCCATTCGTCATCGGCATCCAGGAAAGAAACCCACCGGCTGGAGGCTTCCCTGATTGCCCGGTTGCGCGCGGCCCCCGCACCCTGATTATCCTGGGTGAGGACGATCAGACGGGTGGGAAGGGCATCCTCGATCAGGCTTTCCGCGATTTCCGCCGTCCGATCGAAGGTGCCATCAACAACAACGACCATCTCTGCAGGCGGACAGGTTTGAGCCATCACGGACCGGATGGCCCGTTCAATGGTCGATTCCGCCCGATAGGCCGGGGTGATGACGGCAACGTCACAGGTCTGCAAGGGATACCCTTTCGCTCAATCGGGACCAGTAAAAAAGCCACCACCCGGCTTGGCAAGCCGGTGCATCAGGTTTAATCCCTGAGGCAGGAGCTGAATGAAATGACGGACGAGCAGGCAAACCAGACGCAGCCCAACCGCCGACGCGCCTTCGTACAGGGCCTCCGTGATGCCATCGGCGTACCGGCGCTGATCCTGGGTGCCAGCTATCTTGGGTTCGGATCATTGGTTCGCGCTTCCGATTTCGGCTTCTGGCCCGGCATGATTTCGACCGTGACCGCCTGGGCGATACCGGGCCAGGTCATTACCGTGGAGCTCGTGGGCCTTCATGGCTCGCTGGCGGCCATCGCGCTCGCCGTGGTGCTGATCAATGCCCGGCTGCTGCCGCTGACCGTTTCGATCATGCCCTATCTGCGCTCGCCGCAAACCTCCAAGGCAAGCCTTTATGGAGCCTCGCATTTCATTGCCGTGACCAGTTGGATCGGCGGTATGCGGAAATGCCCCGAACTGCCCGACGTCGAACGCCTGCCCTATTTTGTCGGCTTTTCCCTGACGCTCTGGATTGCCAGCCTGATCGGTACCGCCGTGGGCTACTTTGCCACCGGTGTGGTGCCGGATGCCATCGCCCTCGGTCTGATTTTTTTGAACCCAATGTATTTCATGTTGGTCTTGATCGACGGGGCGAGAGAGCGCTCGAAGTTGCTGGCATTCCTGTTCGGCATCCTTCTGGCTCCGGCTTTGCACCTGGTCTCCCCGGATTGGAGCCTGCTGGTCGCCGGCCTGTTGGGCGGAACACTGGCCTGGGCGCTCGGGCGACGGAAACAAAAGCCGGGAGCCCCCCCGGCATGAACGGGCCCGATCCCCTCTATATCGCCGGGGCCCTGGCTGTCGGTGCCCTGGCAACCTATGCCTGGCGGGCTATCGGTGTTGCCTTGGGCCAACGGGTCAAGGTCAACAGCCCCGTGCTCGATTGGGTCGGCTGCGTCGCCATCGCGCTGATTGCAGGCCTGGTGGCACGGATGATCCTGCTGCCCAATGGTCCTCTGGTCGATACGCCCCTGGAACTCCGACTGGTCGGGACCGCGGTCACCGTCGGCTTGTTCTTTCTGGTCCGGCGCAATGTAGGCCTGGCCCTGGCCTTGGCCATTCCGGGCTTTATGGGGCTGATCTGGTTTTGGCAGTTGGTATAGGCTGGTTGCCCGATCCCGATTCGCTGCTTCGAAAAAAAGGCGGAAGTCATGTCTGAACCGTCCATCCTCACGGCCCGCGAAGGCGGTCTGCTGATCCTGACCCTGAACCGTCCTGACAAACTGAACGCGCTGACCGCCCAAATGCTGGACGAACTGCGCGATGCCTTGCTGACGGCAGAACGTGAGACCGACATTCGGGCCGTTCTGATGACCGGTGCGGGCCGGGCCTTCGTCGCTGGACAGGATTTGAGCGCCCCTGAAATGAACCTGGAGGGCAATGGCCCCGACATCGGTCATGTTCTGGATGCGCACTACCACCCGGTGATCCGCGCCATGCGGGATTTACCCAAACCCGTCGTTTGTGCCGTCAACGGCATTGCCGCAGGGGCCGGTGCCAATCTGGCGCTTCAGGCCGATATCGTTATCGCCGGGCGCTCAGCCGCCTTCCTGCAGGCCTTCCAGGCCATCGGCCTGATCCCGGATGCCGGCGGCACCTGGATGCTGCCAAGACTGGTCGGTCGGGCAAGGGCCCTGGGCCTCAGCCTGTTGGGCGAGAAACTGCCGGCGGAGGAAGCCGCGAGTTGGGGCCTGATCTGGAAGGTCGTGGACGACGACGAACTGATGGATACGGCTAGACGCATCGCCGTAAGATTGGCTGAAGGCCCAACCAAGGCCTACGGAGCCATGAAACAGGCCATTGACCGGAGCGCGGGCAACAGCCTGGCCGATCAGCTGGCGTTGGAAGCCGCCACCCAGCAGGAACTCGGCAAGACCAATGATTTCCGCGAAGGTGTCTCGGCATTCCTGGAAAAGCGCAAAGCCGAATTCCGGGGCTCTTGAGGCTTCCGGACGACAAGGGTCAGCCAGCCGTTTCGCTCAATCCGGTCGATCAGCTTCAAGCCATGGGCCTTTTGCGGCCCCAAGACCCAGGCGAAATCGCTGGCATAGAAACCCGATAGGATGCCGTATCCGCCGGGCTTCAGGTGCTGGGCCAGATTGCCCGCCAACTGGCGTACGGGACGGGCCAGAATATTGCAGAAGATCAGATCGTAGGGTGCGCGGCGACCGATCTCCTTGTTGCCGTAACCCGACGCCTGGACGGTCCGGAAAGATGTGCCTGCGCCGTTCAGTGCCGCGTTCTCGGCGGCGATTTTCACTGCCAGCGGATCGAAGTCTGAACCCAATGCCCTGCCCTTGAAAGCCTTCACGGCGGCGAGCCCCAGAATGCCGGTGCCACACCCCACATCCAGGATTTGCCGGGGCCGAAAGCCCCGCCGGGCGAGACGTTCGAGCGCCAACAGGCAACCGGCGGTCGTTGCATGTTCGCCGGACCCGAAGGCCGCACCCGTATCGACCCGCAACCAGACCCGCCCCTTGGGCAGTTCGCCCTCGAACCAGCCGCCATGGATAAAGAACCGCCCGATGGTGATCGGCGGGAACTGGCTGAGGTTTTCGGTCACCCAGTCGCGCTCGGCCAAGGGCTCGACCATGGGCTCCGGCTTCGGCCCGCCGAGCACATCGTGAACCGTGCCCAGCGCCTCGCCGATGCGATCCATCGCGGGTTGCCCCTCGATCACGGCTTCGACGCGGGACTCGGTCTTGAACTCGTCGACCGTCCAAAAGACCGAGAGCACGTGGGGTTCCAGACATTCCGAATAGGCGGACGCCCGGTCCTGGGTCGTATCGAACCAGAGGCGATGCAACAGGGGTTGGTTCACACGGCCTCCACAAAGCTTTCCATGACCTTTTTGGTCCCGGCTTTCTCGAACTCGATCTCCAGCTTGTCGCCGTCGCGGGCCAAAATCCGACCATAGCCGAACTTCAGATGAAAAATGCGCTGACCCTCTTCCAGGCCCCCTTCGGGCGCAGAGCCCGATACCGGCTTGGCACTCGCCTCGACCAGCAAGGGGTCAACCTTGCGAAACCGCCTCGGCTTCCAATCGGTATCAACCTGAAAGCCGGAATAGCCGCCATCATCAAGGGCGCGCCCGCGCGGACTGGCCCCCGTGTCCGAATCATGTTCGATGTGCTGGGATGGCAATTCTTCGACAAAGCGAGACGGCAGATTCGACTGCCAGCGCCCATAGACCTGACGGCTGGACGCGTAGGAGATAAAGGCCCGCTTCTTCGCCCGTGTGATGCCCACATAGGCCAGTCGTCGTTCTTCTTCGAGACCGGTGGTGCCGGTCTCATCCAAGACGCGTTGGTGGGGGAACAGGCCTTCCTCCCAGCCCGGCAAGAAGACCGTGTCGAACTCAAGCCCTTTGGCACCGTGCAGCGTCATCAGCGAGACCTTGTCCACATTGGTCTTGTCTTCGTTTTCCATGACCAGGCTGACGTGTTCCAGGAAGCCGCCCAGCGTCTCGAAATCACCGATGGCGGAGACCAGTTCCTTCAGGTTGTCGAGTCTGCCGGGGGCTTCCGGCGATTTGTCCAACTGCCACATCTCGGTGTAACCCGCTTCATCGAGCACGATCCCGGCCAGTTCCCCCGGCGGCACCTCGGTCGCCTGATGCCGCCACCGTTCGAAATCTTCCAGCAGGCTTCGCAGGGTCTTGCGGGCAGCGGGGCGGAGCTCTTCGGTCTGCAAGAGCTTCCAGGTGGCGGCGACAAGCGAAATCCGCTCGGCCCTGGCCGCCAGATGCAGCGTCTGCATCGCGGCTTTCCCCAAGCCCCGTTTCGGTACATTGACGATCCGTTCGAAAGCCAGGTCATCGTCGGATTGGGCAATGACCCGCAGATAGGCGATGGCGTCGCGGATCTCTTGGCGTTCGTAAAAGCGCGGGCCGCCGATAACGCGGTAAGGCAGGCCAAGCGTGATCAGGCGCTCTTCGAATTCACGGGTCTGGAATCCTGCGCGAACCAGGACGGCCATGTCGGAAAGCCTGGCACCCTTGGTCTGCAGGGCCTCGATCTCGTCGCCCACAAAGCGCGCCTCGGCCTCCCCATCCCAAAGCCCCCGAACGCGGACCTTCTCGCCCTCGTTCGTGTCGGTCCAGAGCGTTTTGCCGAGCCGACCCTGATTGTTGGAAATCAGCGACGAAGCGGCTCCCAAAATGTGCGGGGTCGAGCGGTAATTGCGTTCCAGCCGCACCACGGCGGCCCCCGGAAAGTCCTCTTCAAAACGCAGGATGTTGCCGACCTCGGCCCCCCGCCAGGAATAGATCGATTGATCGTCGTCACCGACGCAGCAGATGTTGCGATGACTTTGGGCCAGGGCGCGCAGCCAGAGATACTGCGCCACGTTGGTGTCCTGATATTCGTCCACCAGGATGTAGCGGAACTGGCGCTGATACTTCGCCAAGACGTCCGGCATCTCGTGGAAGACCTTGAGACAGAGCAAGAGCAGATCGCCGAAATCCGCCGCATTCACCGCGCGCAGGCGCTCCTGATAGGCCTTATAGAGATCCAACAGACGCCCATCCGCCGCATCCGCGCCCTCGGCCAGGGTCACTTTGTCGGGCATGAGCCCGCGGTCCTTCCAGCGCTGGATCTGGCCCAGCACAGCCCGCGCGGGCCAGCGTTTTTCGTCCAGGCCAAAGGGTTCCATCTGCTGCTTCACCAACCGCAGTTGGTCATCCGCGTCCAGGATGGTGAAGTTGGATTTCAACCCCGCCGCCTCCGGATTCGAACGAAGCATCCGCGCGCCCAGGGCGTGGAAGGTACCGACCCACCAGCCCTCCACCGGATGACCCAACAGATCCGCGACCCGTTCTTGCATCTCCTTGGCGGCCTTGTTGGTGAAGGTCACGGCCAGCATTTCCCAGGGCCTAGCGCGGCCCTGCAGCAGGATGTGGCCCAAACGGGTCGTCAGCACACGGGTCTTGCCCGTGCCGGCACCGGCCAGGACCAAAACGGGGCCATCAATGGCCTCCACGGCCTCGCGTTGGCTTTCGTTCAGCCGCTCCAGGTAGGGCGACGGTGGCGCGAGCCCCGCCTCCAGCCCTGAACCCGGACCGGGATGCGGTGGTGGCGAATCGGAAAGGTCGAAAGGGTCATTCATGATCCCTATATAGCAAACAGGAGCCTTTCGGGCAGGACAGAAATCAATGCTGTCCGGTAACCGGAACGGTGGGAGGGAACCCACGACGCCTGCAACCGCCCAGGCGACCGACAAGGAGATGCGCCGATGCTGCGTCGTACCCTGCTTTCCCTGTTCACCCTCGCCGGTATTTTGGGGCTTGGCCTTTTGATTGGCATGGCAAACCCCGCCGCCGCCCAGCAGTACAAAACCCATGCTCAAGACCCCCGTGCGACCCAGGAAGCCCATGTCAAACCGAAGCTGGAACAGATCGTCCGCTCGGTCGTCACGGTCCGCAGCGTCATCAAATCGGACGCCCGGACCGCCCTCAGCCTAGGGCTTGAGCGCGAAGGTTCCGGTGTCTTGCTCGATGAAAGCGGCCTGGTGCTGACCATCGGCTACCTGGTGATGGAAGCGGCCCAGGTGGAGGTATTGGACAGTTTCGGAAAACGCCACCCCGCGAAAATGGTCGCCTATGACCACGACAGCGGTTTCGGCCTGGTGCAAACCGAAAACCCGCTCGACTTGCCCATCGCCCGCCTGGGTGATTCGGGTGGGCTGGCCGAAGGCTCCCCCGCCATGGCCGTCAGCCTGATCGGCGATAAGCCCCTCACGCCGACCCGTGTGGTCTCGAAACGCTCCTTCGCGGGCTATTGGGAATACCTTTTGGACGAGGCGATTTACACCAGTCCGCCGCACATGGCCTACGGCGGTGCAGCCCTGTTCGATGGCCGGGGCCGGCTGATCGGCATTGGCTCGCTGTTCGTCAATGATGCGATCGAAAGCGACCAGATGGTGCCGGGCAACATGTTCGTGCCGATTGATGTGCTGAAGCCCATTCTGGCTCAGTTGAAAACCGTCGGCCGCCAGACCGGACCGGCGCGCCCCTGGCTCGGCCTCTATCCGACAGATGCCAACGGGCGCGTTTATATCACACGGCTCGCCAGCGACGGCCCTGCCGAGGCTGCCGGTATGCTGCCGGGCGACATTGTTGTCGGCGTCGAAGGCCGCCGGGTCGCCGACATGTCGGACTTCTACCGCAAGGTCTGGGCGGCTGGGGAAGCGGGCGATGCGATTACGCTGGATGTGGTCCGGCCTTCGTCCGGGGAACTGACAATCAACCAGATCAAGGTCTCCAGCAGCAGCCGGTATGACTGGTTGAAGCTGGACTGATCAGCGGATATCGCTTTCTGAATTTCCTCCGCTTCAAGCGTGTTCTTCGCGCCTGTTCTGCAGCAGGGCGCGATTATAGGAATCGAGCACTTCGATCTCGTTCACCGCGCCCATCAGGGTAGCATCCTCGGCTGACGCCGTTACCGCGATCCAATCCTCGCCCGCGCCGCGAAACAGCTCCAATGCCTTGTCGAGCGTATCGGTCGGATAGAGCCGGAGGGCATCGCTGCGCACCACATCCATCGCCCGGACCAGTTGGTCCAGGTCGTGATCAAAGGCAGCATCGGATAGATCGGCCAGGGATATCGTGCCCAGGAACTGTCCTTCTCGGTCCACGACAAAGATCATGCCCTGCTTAGCGGTTTGCAGACGCTGCCGGATGACGGTCAGATCGGCTTCGGGCCTGACAGTGGAAACACCCGCCGGGTTGTCTTCGCCGAAGGGCTCCATGACGTCCGTTACCCTGTTTTGTCGCAGAAGAGCCGTCTCGAAACCATCGCGCAGGTCCAGGCCACGCTGCTCCAACAACCAGTGGAAAAAGGACCCGCCGTGGAACTGGCGGGTAATGATCGAGGACAGGACGACCGAAATCATCACCACCAGGGTCAGGGCGAAATCGCTGGTCATTTCAAAGATGATCAGTGCGGTCGAAATCGGTGCCCCCAGGACCGCCGCCGCCACCGAGGCCATGCCGACCAGGGTATAGGCGCTGGGTGCGGAGCTGAGCTC
Source organism: Magnetovibrionaceae bacterium (assembly GCA_049603795.1). GTDB lineage: Bacteria > Pseudomonadota > Alphaproteobacteria > Rhodospirillales > JBMYSY01 > JBMYSY01. The sequence goes on along the minus strand of JBMYSY010000004.1, from coordinate 189,319 downwards.
GGGCAAGGTGGCCTGCACGAACAACCCATAGGCACCGCCCAGCATGGCCCCGATGACCAGGGCAGGACTGAAAATGCCACCGGAGAAGCCAAACCCGAGGCTGAGGCTGGTGGCCATGATTTTGGCGATACAGATGCCGATCAGCAGCCAGAGCGACAGCTCACCCAATAGCGCCTGTTCGGTTACGCCATAACCGATCCCGAGCACCTGGGGAAATACCAGGGCAATCAGGCCGACCAGGAACCCGGCAACGGCAGGCCGTGTCCAGGCGGGGACGGGCAGGCGCTGCCCCTGTGCCGAGGCCACCATAACCGTCCACATGAACAGCCGCGCCACCAACCCACACAGAATGCCGAGACCGACGAAGACCGTTACCTCCCAGGGTGATAACAGGGCTTCGTGATTGATCATGAAAGCCGGGAAATCGCCATAGTAAAGGCGCGACAGGGCGGTCGCCGTGACGCTGGAGATCACGACCGGGGCAAAAGCACTGAGCGCATAGTGGCCGAGCACCACTTCACTCGCGAACAGCGCACCGGCAATCGGCGCATTGAACGAAGCGGCCACCGCCGCCGCGACTCCGCATCCCAAAAGCGTGCGCGCCAGACTGCGCCCGAGGTGCAGGCGCTTGGCACACCAGGAAGCCAGCGAGGCCCCCAAATGAACAGCAGGCCCTTCGCGCCCGGCGGACGCCCCACCGCCCAGGGAAAGGACGCTGAGCGTGGCAGCCTTGAGGCCGGTGGACAGCGACATCCGGCCGCCTTTCAGGGCTGCGGCTTCGATCACGTCGGCGACGCCGTGGGGCCGTTCGCCCGGCATCCAGGCCCGGGTAAGCCTGCCGACGACCAACCCGGCGACCGTCGGCACCAGGACAATCTGCCAGCCAGGGAGGTTGACCAAGTCCGGGATCAGCCGCCGGTCATCGGTCAAGAAGCCGATTTCCTGGACGAGAATAATGCCTTCACGGAAAGCGATCACCGCACCGGCGATCAACGCACCTATGCCCAGTGACAGGGCCGTGACAATCAGCTGGTCGTTCCGAACGAACCGGCGAAAGCGCGACAACAATCGACTGAATTGGACCATGGCGGGCGAACACATTCGACGGCGGAAGACATTCCCTGCCACATTCGGACAGAGACCGAAGACATCATCTTAGACTGATATTGCGCCTGCGAAACCCCAAGCCGTGATCCAGGGACCAAAGGTCAGTCGAAGGTCAGGCTTTCAGCGTCCAGGCTGTCTTCGCCAACCACACGGTCCCGCCCTGCCCGCTTGGCCAGATAGAGAGCCGCATCAGCGCGGCTCAGCAACTGACTGAGGGGCTCGGCATTCTGATATTCAGCAACGCCGATGGAAACCGTAATTCTGCCAAGCTGGGCCCTCGACCGCTTGCTGACGATCTTTCGAGACCGGACAATCCGGCGAAGCGCGTCTGCCAGGGTGATCCCGCCGCTCAGTGGCGTATAGGGGAGGATGATGCAGAACTCCTCGCCCCCGTAGCGGGCCGCCGTATCACGGCCCTTGATGGTGTTTCGCATGCAGACCGCCAAAAGCCGCAACACCTCATCACCCATCTGGTGACCGTGATTGTCGTTGAACGCCTTGAAGTGATCGACATCAATCATCAACAGGCAGAAAGTCTTATCCGACTGGTCCGCACTGAGCGCAGCCGCACGCAACTCTGCATCAAAGAGCTTTCGATTGGCGAGTCCGGTCAGGCTATCGGTCAGCGCCTCCTTGCGCATCACTTCCAGATCACCGCGAAGCTTCTCGATCTCGTGGGTGGAGGCTGAAAGCCGGGCTTCAAGCCGCTGGGTGTTCTGATACATTTGCTTGGTGGCATCGCGGGCCCGGCGCAAAAGCTCGGTCAGTTGCTGATCGGCCTGTTCCAGTCCGCCACCCACCGCATCCAGCAAAGCGCCATATTCACTGGTCTGCCCTGCGGCCTGCTCAAGAACCGAAATCAGTTCGGACAGTTCCCCCTCGACCCGGCTTGAGACGTGATTGAGTGCTACGCCTTCTTCATCGAAGGAGAAAAACCGCGTGAAGAGTTCATCAATCGACGAAACATCAAGCTTCCCGGATCGTTCGATCTCATCGTTGATGGCCTTTACGAGATCGGGAATCAGGTTCGCGCTATAGGCATACCAGACGGTGAAATGGGTCGGATGGGCCGGGATACCGTGTTGATCCATAAGGGCCAAAGCCGCTTTGGCGTGCTCGTGGCTGTCTGCGAACGTTTCGTGATACGGCACGTCAAACTCCCAAGTCATCCCGATAGGGCAGATGTATGGAGGACAGGGTGGGCCTGAAAGAAAAAAATAATCGTCCTATGGCTACAACATTCACATGAACGAAAAAATGACAACTCAGGACTTTAGTTTACGGATGGACCGGCCGAGATCGGCCTCTTCAAATCCACCCTCCGCCTTCATCGCTTCCAAGCGGGCCAGAATATCGGCCGGAAGGGGCGCTGAACGCCGGGTCTGCAGATCGACCGAGACCGCCATGATCTCCTGGGATGCCACCCGAACGGGCTTGGCATTTTCTTCGCGAACCGTCATGACATGAAATAACTGCAACCGCTTCGGTTGAACCCCGACCAGGTGGCTTTCGATAAACAATCGGGCACCGCGCCCGACCTCGTTCTCGTAGGCCGTATGGGCCTCAACCACAAAGACGGAAGCCTGGTTTGCCTGCCGCCAGTTCTCATTGATTCCGGCCTCCGCCAGGAGCGCATCCGTGGCATAGTCAAAGGCCAGAACGTAGTAGGCGACATTCAGATGACCGTTATAGTCGATCCAGTCGTCCTTGACGCCAACCTCTGTGATCAACGGCTCGGCCATCGCCTTCCCTCGAGTCTCTATCTACCTGCTCGGTGGATGTTAACGGCAGCCCAAGGCGGAGCCAAGAAGGCGCGATTTGGCTGGCGGGGCGGAAGAGCACAGTGTAAGTAGGCCCCGCAGGCGAGAGCCTCCTGCGGCCCCGGGGGATGAGACGGGCGAAGTGACTGGGAAAGAGCCGCAAACTTCCACGGATCCAGAAGACATACTGAACAAGCCGATGATGACCGAGCCGACAGTTTCCGCCACACCAGAACCGCGCCTATCGGTCGTCGTGCCGGTCAAAGATGAAATCGATAACGTGGGTCCCCTGATCTCCGAAATCTGCGCTGCACTGCGCGGTCTCGTCGGATTTGAAATCGTCTATGTGGATGATGGCAGTTCGGACGGCACGACGGAGAAGCTGCAGGCCCTGACGCAGGAGGTGCCGGAACTCCGCGTCTATCGCCACCGGGTCTGCTGTGGCCAGAGTGCTGCCATCTGGACGGGCGTCAAGCGGGCCCGGGGCCAATTGATCGCCACCCTGGACGGTGACGGCCAGAACGACCCCGCCGACATCCCGAAACTCTTGGAACGCTACGACGCGGAAGGCGGCGGCGATGCCTTGTTGATTGCCGGCTGGCGGACGACGCGCAAGGACACTTCGATCCGGCGGTTTTCGTCCAAACTGGCCAATGGCATCCGATCCGGCCTGCTGCGCGACGCCACGCCGGACACCGGCTGCGGGCTGAAGGTCTACAGCCGGGAAGCCTTTCTGACCCTGCCGCGCTTCGACCATATGCACCGCTTCATGCCGGCCCTGATGATGCGCCTTGGCGGGCGGGTCATCTCTGTGCCGGTCAACCACCGTCCGCGCGAACGGGGAACCTCGAAGTACGGCGTCTGGAACCGTCTCTGGGTTGGTATCGTCGACCTGTTCGGCGTCAGTTGGTTGATCGCGCGCGGGTCCAAGCCGCAGGTCGAAGACATCCCAGGCCCGGACGGACGGACCTCGTGAATCCGAAGATTTTCGTCAAGGCCGGGATTCTGTTTCTGACCCTGATCGGCATCGGCCTGCTGATTAAGGAAGCGGGCCTCGCCGGTGTTTTTGACCAGGCCTGGATCGACAGTCACATCCGGGGTCAGGGCCTGACAGGCGAGGCCTTGTTCATCGCCGCCGGGGCGCTGTTCACCGCCGTCGGCCTGCCGCGCCAGATGGTGGGCTTTCTGGGCGGCTACGCCTTCGGCCTGTTTTTGGGCACCGGGCTGGCGGTCCTGGCCGCCGCCCTTGGATGCGCCACCACTTTTTACTATTCGCGCTTTCTGGGGCGATCTCTGGTCGCGGGCCGGTTTCCCGGCAAGGTCAAAAAGATCGATGCCTTCCTGGCGGGCAATCCGTTCACCATGACCCTGTTGATCCGCTTCCTGCCGGTCGGCAGCAACGTGGTCACCAACCTGGCCGCCGGGGTTACCAGTGTGCGCGCCCTGCCCTTCATTGGCGGTTCGGCTTTGGGTTATGTGCCGCAAACGCTGATCTTTGCGCTTGTGGGATCGGGGGTCGACGTGGCGGCGGGCTACCGGATTGGCCTCGGGGCGTTGCTGTTTGTGGTTTCCGCTGCCCTGGGCGTCTATCTTTACCGGAGATACCGTCACGGTCGGACCTTGGATGACGATGTGGAAAGCCAGCTTGAGCCGCCGACCGGCACAAGCGCCCCCGAAGGTGAACCGCCCCGATGACGGATCAGACTGACCAGAAGACCGACAACCCGATTCCCGAAGCCACCGGAAAGAGTGCGACCTCGGCACCAGACGCGGCAACATCGGATACCAAGGGACCGGTACCGGAACCTCAAGCAGCCCCGGAACCGCCGGTCCCGCCGAAGCCGGAAGGTCGTCCCCTGCTGTCCGGCAGCTTCTGGATGTTGTTCTGGTTGACCCTGGGCGTCGGCATGGCTGTCACCGGTGCCTTCCTACGGCCGCCCCTGCCCATGGATGAGACGCGTTACCTGGCCGTCGCCTGGGAGATGTGGCGCGAACAGGGCTTCATCGTTCCCTTCCTGAACGGGGAAACCTACAGCCACAAGCCGCCGCTGCTGTTCTGGTTGATGAACGCCGGTTGGTCCCTGGTCGGCATCGACAGCCCGCTCGGCATCCCCGTCGCCGGCCTGGTGGCTCCGATCTTCGGACTGATCGCCCTGGCCTGTTCCGGCCTGATCGCGCGTCGCCTCTGGCCCGGACAGTGGGAAGTGGCCGCCCTCGCCCCGGTTTTGCTGATCGGTGGGCTGTTCTGGGCGCTCTTCAGTACGCTGACCATGTTCGACATGCTGCTGGCGGCCTTTGCCGGTCTCGGCATGCTGGGGATCTTGAGATCCTGGATCAAAGGGGGCCTCGGCGGCTTCATGCTGTTGGGCCTTGCGATCGGTCTTGGCGTGCTCGCCAAGGGGCCCGCGATCCTGCTCTCCGTCATGCCGGTCTGCCTGCTGGCACCCCTATGGGGACCGGCCCTGACCGGGGGGGTGCGCCCCATGACCTGGCGCGCCTGGTATCTGTTCAGTTTCTGCGCCGTAATCCTGGGGGCGATCATCGCGCTCGCCTGGGCGGGGCCCGCTGCCTATCTGGGCGGAGAGGAATACCGCAACGCCATCTTCTGGGGCCAGTCCGCCGGCCGGATGGTCGACAGCTTCGCCCATGCCCGTCCCTGGTGGTGGTATGCGGCGCTGATGCCCGCGCTGCTGCTGCCCTGGACGCTTTGGCTGCCCTTCTGGCGGGCGCTTGGTCGAGGGATCTGGGCCGCGCGGGAAGGCGCGGTGCGATTCTGCCTGCTGTGGTTCCTGCCCGCCTTCCTGGCCTTTTCCGCCATCAGCGGCAAACAGTTGCACTACCTGCTGCCGGTCTTCCCGGCATTCGCGCTTGTTCTGGCACGCGGATTCGCGGCCGAGCCCCGCGCCCTGCCCGGCTCGGAGGAAACGGGATTGCGCCTCTGGCGGTTTGAACAGGTGCCGGTTGCGCTGCTCCTGCTGGTCGCGGGGTTGGCGGTTTTCCTCCTGCCGCTTGTCGTCGATACCTGGGTCGCCGATCAGGTTCGGCTGCCGCCCTGGGCGTCCTGGGTCGATCCGCGCCCCGGCATCGCCATCTTCGTCGCCGGTTTTGCCTTTCTGCTGATCACACCACGCAGCCTGCGGGTGCGCATCGCCATGCTGGGGGTTGTCTCCGCCGGTCTGGTGCTGGGGCTGCATATCGCACTCAGGGATGTGGTCGCCAAATATTACGATCTCGCCCCGGCGGCAGCTATCGTGGCCGAAGCCCAAGCGGAAGGCCGGCCCGTCGCACAGTTCGGCAAATACCATGGCCAATTCCATTTCGCCGGGCGGTTGACAGAACCCGTCGGCGTCGTCGAGATCGACTGGCGCATCAAGGAATGGGCGGAAGCCAACCCGAACGGCCTTTTTGTTACCTATTGGGACACCGGCGAGGCCGATCCGGCGCAGCTGGATCCGGTCTACAGCCAGCCGTTCCGGTCGGACTGGATTGTCATGTGGGATGCGGAGCGCTTGATCGAATGGCCGGAACTGGGCCAAAGACTGCGCAGCCTGCCGACCGCCCCGCCCCCGCAGCCCGACACCGAATCAGACGCCGAACCTGCGGCGGAGCCGTCAATCGGGACAAATGAGCCGCCCGGCACCGAAGCACTCCCGCCGGATGCGTCCGAAAGTTCTCTTGAGGAAACGCTGACAGATCAGCCGGAAACCCCGGCCCCGCTTGACAGCAAGCCGTAATCAGCTTATCTGCATTGGCACTCACAAGGGGCGAGTGCTAACAACTTGCCTCATTTCTAGAATTTTCAATGATTTGGCGGAGGTATTGCCATGAAGTTCCGGCCTCTCCATGACCGCGTTGTCGTTAAACGCGTCGAAGAGGAAGAAAAAACCGCTGGCGGGATCATCATTCCCGACACGGCGAAAGAAAAGCCGATGCAGGGTGAAGTCCTTGCTGCCGGTACGGGTATCAAGAAAGAAGATGGCACCGTGACGCCGCTTGATGTGAAAGCGGGCGACAAGGTGATCTTCGGCAAATGGTCCGGCACCGAAGTGAAAATCGATGGGGAAGACCTTCTGATCATGAAGGAATCCGACATCATGGGCATCCTCGGCTAATCGAGTAGACGGAGACAGTTCAAATGGCTGCCAAAGAAGTAAAATTTTCCACCGATGCCCGCACGCGCATGCTGGCCGGTGTCGACATCCTGGCTGATGCGGTCAAAGTGACCCTCGGCCCCAAAGGCCGCAACGTCGTGATCGACAAGGCCTTCGGTGCACCGCGCATCACCAAGGACGGCGTATCCGTCGCCAAGGAAATCGAACTGGCTGACAAGTTCGAGAACATGGGCGCCCAGATGGTGCGCGAAGTTGCCTCCAAGACCAACGATGAAGCCGGTGACGGCACCACGACGGCCACCGTCCTGGCACAATCCATCGTTCGCGAAGGCACCAAATCCGTTGCCGCCGGCATGAACCCGATGGACCTGAAGCGCGGCATCGACCTCGCCGTGGCCGACGTTGTCGCCGCCATCGCCAAGACCGCCAAAAAGGTCTCCACTTCCGAAGAAATCGCGCAAGTTGGCACCATCTCCGCCAACGGCGACCAGGAAGTCGGCAAGATGATCGCTGAAGCCATGGAACGCGTCGGCAACGAAGGCGTGATCACCGTGGAAGAAGCCAAGGGCCTGCACACCGAACTGGACGTCGTTGAAGGCATGCAGTTCGACCGTGGCTACACCAGCCCCTACTTCGTCACCAACGCCGAAAAAATGACCTGCGAGATGGAAAGCCCGTTCATTCTCATTCACGAGAAGAAGCTGACCAGCCTGCAGCCGATGCTTCCCGTCCTCGAAGCCGTCGTTCAATCCTCCAAGCCGCTGCTGATCATCGCCGAAGACATCGAAGGCGAAGCCCTGGCCACCCTGGTGGTCAACAAGCTGCGCGGTGGCCTGAAGGTTGCTGCCGTCAAGGCTCCGGGCTTCGGCGACCGTCGGAAAGCCATGCTGGAAGACATCGCCATCCTGACCAAGGGCCAGGTGATCTCTGAAGATGTCGGCATCAAGCTGGAAGCCGTGACCCTGGACATGCTGGGCACCGCCAAGAAGGTCGTCATCACGAAGGAAGAAACCACCATCGTTGACGGCGCCGGCAAGAAGAAAGACATCGAAGGCCGTGTCGCTCAGATCCGCGCCCAGATCGAAGAAACCTCTTCCGACTACGACCGCGAGAAGCTGCAAGAACGTCTGGCCAAGCTGGCCGGCGGTGTTGCCGTGATCCAGGTCGGTGGTGCCACCGAAGTGGAAGTGAAGGAAAAGAAAGATCGCGTCGATGACGCCCTTCACGCCACCCGCGCCGCTGTCGAAGAAGGCGTCGTACCGGGCGGCGGGACCGCTCTGCTCTACGCCACCAAGGCCATCGAGAAGGTTGAGACCGACAACGAAGACCAGAAAGTCGGCCTCGAAATCGTCCGCCGCGCGCTGCAGGCTCCGGTCCGTCAGATCGCCGAAAACGCCGGCTTCGACGGTGCCGTGGTCGCGGGCAAGCTGCTTGAAGGCAAGGGCAAGACCCAGGGCTTCAACGCACAGAGCGGCGAATACGTCGACATGATCAAGGAAGGCATCATCGACCCGGCGAAAGTCGTGCGGACCGCACTGCAGGACGCCGCTTCCGTTGCCGGCCTGCTGGTCACGACTGAGGCCATGATCGCTGAAAAGCCGGAACCGAAGGGCGCTGCCCCGGCGGCTCCGGACATGGGCGGCATGGGCGGTATGGGCGGCATGGGCGGCATGGGCTTCTAAGCCTGACCTGCTCATCGCTCTATCAGCGAAAATGCTTAAAGGGCCGCTTCCCCAGCCGGGGGAGCGGTTCTTTTTTTGCCCGCTCTACATCCTTTGGCCGCTTGTGGTGACGTTCAACCTCAGGCAGTTTGAGGATGCAGGGAGGAAGCATGTTTCGACCGGAATACGACCAGCGCCGCCGTTTCAACTGGATCCTGATCTTCGCCGCCCTGGTGATGCTTTTGCTGTTCGGAACCGGATCAAAGCCGCCGCTGGAACGCATCTTCGGCGAAGACCCGCCGGGCGAGGGCCTGGCGCTGGAAAACATCGGTTTCACGCGGGAGCCCGCGGACAACGGCGCCGGTACGCCCGGCAAACTCATTGTTCGAGGGACGGTCCGCAATAACGCGACCTTCCCCAAGACCATCCCCGGCATCCAGGTGAGCCTGCTGGACAAAGACGACGAAACCCTGGCGAGCCAGATGCTGGCTTCCATGTCCCGCGTATTGGAACCGGACGAAACCGCCGACTTCTTCACCGCCTTCGAGCCCCCGCCAAAGGGAGCCAAGCGGATTAATGTGACGTTTGAAGAGCGTTAGGCACCTTTGTCATCCGGCACCACAAACATCGCCTCGAACAGGTCGAGGACGCGCGCGACCGTGGAACGGCTGACGTGGCGTTGGTCCTCGATCCAGGGGTCTTTCGTGCACATGGTGACCAGTTCATAAGACGGGAAGTAATAGACGTCCCGGTTGGCGTTCACCACCTGCTCGACAGCCGCGCGAAGGGTCGCCTTGGAGAGCCCGTTGGCCGCCACGATATGCGTGTCGCGGCCCCGGAAGGTGGCGGACAAGGGCACGGGCGAGACGGTCATGATGACTTTGAGGCTCGGGTTGTGACTGCGCAGGATGTCGATGAAGACCTGGAGGTTTTCCGCGTTCTCGGCGACATCCGTCGTCCGGGGCCGGATCAAAGGGGCGAGGCTGGCGGCCCGGATCGACCGGCTGAGGATTGAACCATCCGGGATATACTCCCAGACCTCGGTCAGGCCCGGCGTGATGATCACGACCTCGGCCTGAAGAAAGGCCTGGCGGACCGCTTCGGCGTGGAGGGGATAGTTCCGCTGATAAGCCTCCGCCGAGGGGAAAAGCACCGATTCCCGGAATGGATCGGTCAGCACACCGAGGTCCGTCTGGCGCACAAGAAGCCGCGGCAGTTCTCGCAGACCAAAGGCTTTCTCGGCCAATTGGCGGAAGCCCGCCGTATTGAAAACAATCCCCCAGTTGGCGGAAGACTGCACCAGGCCCGGTTCCGGCATATCGGCGGCATAGCGCGCGCCTGTCTCTTCGCAGAGGGCACCTTCGGTTACGACGTAGTTGTATCCCCTGCGTTGCAGACTGAACGCGATCTCGCTGGCGAAACAGCTTCCGATCGAGGTAACGGCTGTCGACTTGGATACGAGCCCCAGATTCTCGACCATGGGCAGGACAGTGTAGAGATCATCTTCCTGGCTGCGCGGCGACCTGGGCCAGCGGACCGCCCCCGGGTTCGGATGATGTTCCGGCTGGTAGGCGGCCATGGTGCGGATGGCATTGGATTCGAATTGCGCCAGGGAAGCCAGAGCCCCCGCAGCCGACCGTTCCATAAACGGCTGATCCAGGCCGAGACGCTGGGCAATTCCCGCCCGCAGAGCCACCAGAAAGGCCCGGAAGGTGGTTGGTCTGGGTTGGGCCAAGGTCAGCACCTGGGCCGCCAGAGCCCTCTCGGCCCGATCCCTGAATGCCGCCTCAAGCCCGCTCGCCTGAACAGCAGGATCAGACCAATCCTGTTCGTCATCGAACAACAGAGGGGACATGCCAGCGACCTTTCGCACGAGGAATCGAGACGGTCAGTCTCGCGCAGAACCCAGCCGCTTCGCAATCGTGCAGACTGGCTACTCCAGCGCGCCGGCCTTCTCGCGGGCTTCCGCCGCCTTGTCGGCTTCCCCCAGCACATCATAGGCCCGCGCGAGCCGCAGCCAGCCCTGGCGGTCGTCGGGGTTCTCGGCCAAGCGGTCGGCCAGGCGTTGCACCATGCCGCGGATCATTTCGTTGCGGTCGGCATCCGACATCTGGGCGGCGGCCTGCATGTCCTCGGCGCTGGGGCCGGGCGGCGCGATTGGGCCGGGTGCGCCTTCCGCTGTCGCAGCCGGAGGACCGGCGCTGTCGTGATCCGGCGGCGGCAGGCTCTCGGAGGCCGGACGTGCGGCAGCCAATTGGACGGCCATGGCGCTGGGTTCCAAGGACAGCGGATCGAAGCCCGCTTCCTCCGCGACATTCCGGATCTGGGCAATCACCTGGTCCAGGAAGGGAGCACCGGGAGGGGCGATTTCCACCAAGTCGCGCCAGGTCTGGGCGGCCCCGGAAAGATCTTCATTCTGGGCCTTTGAGAGACCAAGGTAGTAGTGGGATTTATAGCTGTAGGGGTTGGCCTTGATGGTTTCCTCGAAGACGGAGACAGCCGCCTCGACCACATTGCCGCCCTCGGCAATCACAATTGCCTCGCCATAGTCAGCCGCGATGCGCGGGTCGCCCTTGGAGCCGTCGAGTGCGCGATAGAGGGCAAAAACCACATCATCCCAGCGTTCCAGGGATTGATAGGACCGCGCCAGCAGCAGCCAGCCTTCCACGTTCATCGGCTCGGCATCGAGGCGCTGGCGAAGCCGCGTCACGGCCTCCTCCATGGACAGGTCATGGGTGCTTTCGCCCGCCTCTGCCCCGCTGCCCGCGCGCTTGGCAACCTGTTGGCGGTCAGCGCGTTCCGCCAGCGGGAAGTTCGGAACATTGGGGTGGCCAAGATCCAGGTAGAGCAGAAAGGCCCCCAGGGGGACAGCGACCGCAACGGCGGCGGCGGCGATCCGTCCCCAGCCCATGCCCCGGTCCCGGGTATCCGCCTGTTCTGCGGCGGCACCGGCAGCCAGCATGCGGCGCTTGATCTCAATCCTGGTTGCCTCGGCCTGAGCTTCCGTCACCAGCCCGCGTTCCAGATCGCGATCGACTTCGCCCAGTTGGTCCTTGAACACGGCGATGTCGAAGGTTTCCCGCGCCTCGATATCACCGCCTTCCTTGCGGACAAGCGGGCGCAGAAGAGCAGCCATGGTCAGCAGGGTCGCAAGGCCTACGAAAATCCAAAGACCGGTCATTTCGCATCCCCCTCGTCCAACAGGCGCTGGAGGCGCGCTTCTTCTTCCGCGCTCAAGGCCTCCGGTTTGGCTACCTCCGTCGCCAAGGCCTCCTTCCGCCCCTTCCGGTAGAACAAGGCCACGACCACAAGACCGAAGATGACGATACCCGCAGGTCCGTACCAGAGGATCAACGTGTTCTTCTGAACGGGTGGCTTCAGCAAGACAAAGTCGCCATAGCGCGACACCATGTAGTTGACCACGTCCGCATTGCTGTCACCGGCCTGGATGCGTTCGCGCACCACAATGCGCATGTCCCGCGCAAGGTCGGCGTTCGAATCGTCAATCGACTGGTTTTGGCAGACCACGCAGCGCAGCCCCTTGGAAACCTCGCGAGCGCGCTGTTCCAAAGCCGGATCATCCAAGCGCTCGTCCGGATTGACGGCGAAACCCGGGGTCGCGACAAGACAGGCCAGCAGGATTCCGGCGATCAGCGTCTTCACGCTCATGGTTCAGCCCTCAACCGTTGGACCAGGGGCAGCACGGTCTCGTTCCAACTGTCTTCCAGAAGGGGGCCTGTGTGCTTGTATCGGATGATCCCCTTCTTATCGACGACGAAGGTCTCGGGCGCGCCAGTAACGCCAAAGGCAATCGCCGCCTTGCTGTCCGGATCATCGCCGACAAGGGTATAGGGGTCACCATACCGCGCGAGCCAGGCCGGGCCAGCTGTGCGGTTTTCTTCCTTCCAGTCGATACCATAGATCGGAATCGCATTCTGGCGTTTCAGTTGCTCCAGAAAAGGATGCTCGACCCGGCAGGCGACACACCAGGAACCGAAAACGTTCACCAAGGTGACCTGACCCTTCAGGTCTTCGGAGCCAAAGCCCCGGTCCCGTCCCTGCAGCGCCGGCAGATCGAACGGCGGCACCTCCTGATTGATCAGGACGGATTCCAGCGTGTGCGGATCGCGTTCAAAGATGAACATGGCCGCCGCAGCCGCGCCGAATACCAGCACGAGGACGAAGGGAAGGAAGTGCATCAGACGGCTCATTTGAGCTTGGCTCCTCCGACCGCGGCGCCTGCGGGAATGGCCGCAGCTTTCTTTTTGCCTTGCGGGACACCAATGCGATAGCGCCGGTCGGTCAAACTGACAAAGCCCGCAATGACCATCAGGGTGCAGCCGATCCACATCCAGACCACAAAGGGGTTGTACCAGACACGAACCACAAACCCGCCGTCGCCTTGCGGATCGCCGATCGCCACATAGAGGTCGCCGTCCCATTGGGTCCGAATTGCGGCCTCTGTTGTGTCCATGGTGCGGACGTCATAGACGCGTTTTTCCGGATCGAAGGCATAGACCTTCTGCCCGTCCTCGGTCACGGTCATATGGCCGATGGTCGTCCGATAGTTGGGCCCGCGGGCGTTTTCAGCCCCGTCGAACGTGATCGTATAGTCCTGCACGACCACCGAATCCCCGGGCTGCATCACCTGGATGTGCTCTTCCTTCCAGAGACCTGCCCCCACCATGCCGACGATACCGATGGCAAGACCGAGGTGTCCCAACGTCATGCCCCAGGAAGCGCGTGGCAGCTTGGTGAACTTCGAAAGGCTGTCCGCCAGCGGGATCTTGCCGAGCTTCACCCGTTCAGCCAACTCGATCAGCGTCCCGAGGCCCAGCCAGGCAGCGAGCCCCATGCAGATCGGGCCAATGATCGGGGTGTCGGAGGCATAGGCCAAAACGGTCACAAAAAGCGCGCAGAAACCGACGAAGGCGATCCAGAGCCGCTTCAAGGCACCCCAGGCGTCGGCACGTTTCCAACTGAGCATCGGCCCGATCACCATGGCGGCAATCATCGGGATCATCAGCGGTATGAACACCGCATTGAAGAACGGCGGGCCGACCGAGACCTTGTCGCCACCGATGGCATCCAGGAACAACGGATAGAGCGTCCCCAGAAGCACCGCCGCGCAGGCCGTCGTCATCAGAAGGTTGTTCAACAATAGCGAACCTTCCCGGCTGATCGGCTGAAACACACCGGTCGCCTTCAGCATCGGCGCGCGCCAGGCATAAAGCAGCAACGACCCCCCCACCGTGATCAGCAGCAGAACCAGAATGAAGACGCCGCGTTCCGGATCGGTCGCGAAGGCATGGACCGAGGTCAACACGCCGGAGCGCACCAGGAAGGTGCCGAGCAGGCTGAACGAGAAGGTCACGATGGCAAGGAAGATGGTCCAGGATTTCATGGTGTCGCGTTTTTCCACGACGATGGCCGAGTGCAGCAGCGCCGTCCCCACCAGCCAGGGCATGAAGGAGGCGTTTTCCACCGGGTCCCAGAACCACCAACCGCCCCAGCCGAGCTCGTAATAGGCCCACCAGGAACCGAGGCCGATCCCGCCCGTGAGGAAGGCCCAGGCCGCCAGGGTCCAGGGGCGCACCCAACGCGCCCAGGCAGCGTCCACCCGACCCTCGATCAGGGCAGCGATGGCAAAGGAAAAGGCCATCGAGAAACCAACGTAGCCGATGTAGAGCATCGGCGGGTGGAAGGCGAGGCCCGGATCCTGCAAAAGCGGGTTCAGATCGCGGCCATCAAAGGCGGGCGGCAGCATGCGCTGGAACGGGTTTGAGGTGAACAGGATGAAGGCATAAAAGCCAATCGCCACCAGGGCCTGAATACCGAGCACCCGGGCCTTCAGGGTCGGCGGCAGATTCCGGCCGAACAGTCCGACCGCCGATCCGAAGAGCGCCAGGATCAACACCCAAAGCAGCATCGAGCCTTCGTGGTTTCCCCAGACGCCGGACACCTTGTAGAGCATCGGCTTTGCGGAATGGGAGTTTTCGACCACGTTGACGACACTGAAGTCGGAAACAACATAGGCATGGGTCAGGCAGGCAAAGCTGATGCCGACGAGGACAACCTGCGCAATCGATGCCGGCGAGGCCACGGCCATCCAGCTTGCGACATTCCGATGCGCGCCCACCATCGGCAGGATGGCCTGGACGATGGCAACAAAGGTCGCCAGTACCAAAGCGAAATGGCCAGCTTCAGCGATCATACGTCGGTTCTCCCCGAATAGGACGGATCAGTAGGCCTTGGGGCCGGCATCCGAAGGTTCAGCCGCGCCGCCATCTTCCCCTTCCTGCCAGTGGCCGGAGTCCTTCAAGGCATCAGCGACTTCCTTGGGCATGTAATTCTCGTCGTGCTTGGCCAGGACTTCGTCCGCCTGGAACACACCTGCGACCAGGCGGCCCTCGGCGACGATGCCTTGGCCTTCGCGGAACAGATCCGGCAGAATGCCCGTGTAGGCGACCTCGACCGTGTTGGCCTGATCGGTAACGCGGAAGATCGTCGTCAGCCCCTCTTGCTTGCGGACCGATCCTTCCTCGACCAGACCGCCGAGACGCAGCCGCATTTCCTCGCCCGGTTTCTTGGTGACGATGTCGCTGGGGCTGTGGAAGAAGGCGATGTTTTCGTCGAGCGCGCTTAACATCAGGGCAGCCGCAGAGCCCAGCAGCAAAAGCGCGATGACAACGAAACTAAGCCTTTTGTGTTTGCGCTTCACCGGCGGCCTCCGACGTCTTGGGGTTGCTCTGGCGGGACCGGCCCTTGGCGCTGGCATCCTGCATCTGATGGAAAAGGCGTTCGTTGCGTTTGCACTCGGTCCAGCTGGCGATGGCAAGGCCGATCATCAGGACGGCCGCAACCCCGAAGCAGGGCCAGACGAAGGCCGCATAACCGCCCATGGCAAAGAATTCAGCCATTCCAAGCCTCCCCGATCAGCCGTGAACCTGGCGCAGACGCACAGCGCGCATGCGACCCAGCGTGATTTCATTGCGGATGCGCACCAACAAGACCCAGAGGTAATAGGCCTTGAAAGCAAGCGCCATGACGATCAACGGCCAGAGCATGCTGGGGTGGATCGCCGGGCCATCCATGCGGACGACACTGGCCGGCTGGTGAAGCGTATTCCACCAATCAACACTGAACTTGATGATCGGCACGTTGATGACGCCAACGATCACCAGAATGGCCGAGGCTTTGTGGCCCCGCTGAGGATCATCAAAGGCATTCACCAGCGCCATGTAGCCGAGGTAGAGGAACAGCAGGATCAGCATCGAGGTCAGCCGCGCGTCCCAGACCCAATAGGTTCCCCACATCGGCTTGCCCCAGAGCGATCCCGTGAACAGGGCCAGGAAACAGAAAATTGCACCGATCGGAGCGCTGGCCTTGGTGGCCAGTTCGGCCAGGGGGTGTTTCCAGATCAGGCCAAGGGCCGCCGAGACCGCCATGGCGGTGTAGCAGAACAAAGCCATCCAGGCCGCCGGAACGTGGATGTACATGATGCGCGCGCTCTCGCCCTGCTGATAGTCGGGCGGCGCGGTGAAAAAGGTCATGTAGAGCCCAACCAGGCTCAAACCCAGAGCGGCCAGACCGACCCAGGGCAAGACGGCATCACTCAGGCGCAGAAAGCGCGTTGGATTGGCGAAATAGTCGAACCTGGCCATGTTTTCCCTAGCCCCCCCGGACATAGGTGTTTGGACGGCGCGGGTGATACCACGCCTCGGGTCCACCATATACGCCTCTGGCACGGAGAAATCCAGCTTGATATTTTACAATGATTACAATGGCTTCTCGGTTGAAATGAAGCGTTACAAAGACTTTATTCAACCGCGATTTTCAATGCCATTGCACTCGCAAAAGGACACATTGCCAGTGCACCCGTCAGAAAGCCGCCCAGGATCAGCAGTTGGGCCGTGTTCTCAAAACCGCCCAAAATGGCATCCACCGCACTGACCCCGAAAATCAGGACCGGCACGTACAAGGGGAGGATCAGCAGGGCCAGCAGCACGCCACCTCGGCGCGATCCCAGGATCAGGGCCGCGCCGACGGCCCCGACCAGGCTGAGCGTCGGCGTGCCGAGCGCAAGAGAGATGATCATGACCCAGAAGCCCTCTTCGCTCATGTGCATCAGGAGGGCCAGCACGGGTGCCGCTGCGATGACCGGCAGGCCCGTGGTCAACCAGTGAGCCGTCACCTTGGCCAGCACGATGACCTCCATCGGCTGGGGGCTGAGGGCCAGAAGCTCCAGGCTGCCATCCTCGAAATCGGTCTGGAACAGTCGCTCCAGCGACAGCAGGGAGGACAGCAGGGCCGCGACCCAAATCACACCTGCCGCAATGCGCGCGAGGATGTTGGGTTCCGGCCCGACGCCAAAGGGGAAAAGCACCACGGCAATCACGAAGAACATCACCACCATCAGGCTATCCATGCCCTGACGGAGTGCCAGGTGCAGGTCGCGTCGGACGATGGTGAGAAAGGCTCCGATCATGCCGCGTCCTCCGCCTCGGTCTCCCGGCGACCGGGCATGTGGGTGAATTCCGCCAGGTCCAGCAGGGTGGCACCCGGCATGTCGATATCCGCATGGGTCGACAGCACGACCATACCGCCGCCATCGCGGTGTTCCTGGATCAGGCGTTCAAGGTCCTTGATGGTGGCCTTGTCGAGCGCGGTCGTGGGTTCATCCAGCAACCACAGCGGGCTGGGGGCGGCGATCAGGCGGGCCAGCGTTGCCCGCCGCCTTTGACCCGCAGAGAGGAATCGCCCGGGCACGTCCATCAGGTGCGGAATGGCAAAGGCTTCGAGCCCCCGCTCGACGGCACCGAGGTCGTGGCCGCGCAATTTCGACCAGAAGCTCAGGTTTTCGGATACGGAAAGAACCGGTTTGATGGCATCGTGGTGACCGATGTAGTGCAGCCTGCCACCGTGGGCTTCCGGATCTTCGGAAATGGGCTCGCCGTTCCAGGTGAGGTCGCCCAGGGCGGGTTTGATCAAACCGGCCATGACACGGAGCAGGCTTGTCTTGCCCGTGCCGTTGGGGCCGATCAGCACCAAACCGCCGCCCGGCTCCAATCGGAACGACAGGCTGGAGAAGATCGTCCGCTCGCCCCGCACACAAAGCAGGTCGTCGCCGGCAAACCCGTTGCTCATGAAATCCCCCGTTCCGTCAAACGGGGGCGACCTTAGCGCGGCAGATCAGAAGAGCCCATCAAAAATTCATCAACGCTGCGGGCACACTGCCGACCTTCACGGATCGCCCAAACGACCAAGGACTGGCCCCGGCGGGTATCCCCGGCTGCGAAGACCTTGTCGACACTGGTCTTGTAGTCGTCCGTGTTGGCGGAAACATTGCCCCGACCGTCGAGTTCGGTCCCCAGTTCCTCCAGCAGGCCTTCCTGCACGGGATGGACGAAACCCATGGCCAGAAGCACCAGATCGGCCTTCAGCTCGAACTCGGAGCCTTCGACCTTCACCGGCTTTCCGTCCTGCCATTCGACCCGGTGGCCGAGCAGCTTTTTGACCTTGCCGCCCTCGCCTTCGAAACTGGCGGTAACCACGGCAAAGTCGCGGTCGCAACCCTCTTCCTGGCTCGACGAGGTGCGCATCTTCATCGGCCAGTTCGGCCAGGTCAGGCCCTTGTCCTCTTTTTCCGGCGGTGCCGGCATGATTTCCAGCTGCGTGACGCTGGCCGCACCCTGGCGGTTGGAGGTGCCGATGCAGTCGGACCCGGTATCGCCACCACCAATGACTACGACGTGCTTGCCCTCAGCCAGGATCGCTCCCTCTTCAGGCGTTGCCGGAACGTTGTTCTGGCGCGCGTTGCGG
The DNA here is from genome assembly GCA_049603795.1 of Magnetovibrionaceae bacterium. GTDB lineage: Bacteria > Pseudomonadota > Alphaproteobacteria > Rhodospirillales > JBMYSY01 > JBMYSY01. The sequence goes on along the minus strand of JBMYSY010000004.1, from coordinate 170,857 downwards.
GCGTTCTGCTGGGTCAGAAATTCCATGGCAAAATGAACGCCGTCAAGTTCACGACCCGGCACGGGTAGATCGCGCGGCTTCTCGGACCCGGCGGCAAGGACGATGGCGTCAAAGTCGCGCATCAGCTCTTCGCCCTTGATGTCGACGCCGACGTGGCTGTTCGGCCGGAATTCGACGCCTTCGGCCTGCATCTGACCCATGCGACGGTCGATGTGGCTCTTATCCATCTTGAAGTCCGGGATACCGTAGCGCAGCAGCCCACCGATGCGCGGCTGCTTTTCGAAAACAACGACCGTATGGCCGGCGCGCGCCAGTTGCTGTGCGGTGGCCATACCAGCGGGGCCGGAACCGACGACGGCAACCTTTTTACCCGTGCGGGCGGCCGGGATCTGCGGGCGAACCCAGCCTTCTTCCCAACCCCGATCAATGATCGCGCATTCGATGGATTTGATGGTGACCGGCGTATCGAACAGGTTCAGCGTGCAGGCCGCCTCGCAAGGAGCCGGGCAGATGCGGCCCGTGAACTCGGGGAAGTTGTTGGTGGTGTGCAGCACATCCAACGCTTCCCGCCAGCGGTTGTTGTAAACCAGATCATTCCAATCGGGGATGATGTTGTTCACCGGGCAACCCTGGTGGCAGTAGGGGATCCCGCAGTCCATACAACGTGAGCCCTGTTCACTCAGCTGCTCTTCCGAGAGCGGAACGAAGAACTCGTTATAGTGCTTGAGGCGATCCTCAACCGGCGTGTAGCCCCGGTCGGAGCGGTCAACTTCCATGAAGCCTGTGGGCTTACCCATGAGCGTGATCCTCTGGTCTCGTAACGTCTGATTGGGTGATATCCGGGTTTACTCGGCAGCCTGCTGGGTGGCCTCGCGGGCCTCCAGGGCATTGCGGTAATCCACAGGAGTCACCTTGATGAATTTGGAAAGCGTGGCATCCCAATCCGCCAACAGCGCCTTGGCTTTCGGCGAGCCGGTGAGATCCGCGTGACGCTGGACCAGGGTCTTCAGCCGCGCCGCATCGTTGCGCAGGGGATCGGCCAGGATGTCCGTCACCGCCGGGCCTTCCTCGGCCGAGACGGGTCCGAGTTCGACCATCTCCATGTTGCAGCGGATGTCGAAGGAGCCATCTTCGTCCAGCACATAGGCGATCCCGCCCGACATGCCGGCAGCAAAGTTGCGGCCCGTGCCACCGATGACGACGACGCAGCCGCCGGTCATGTATTCGCAGCCGTGATCGCCGACGCCTTCGACCACCGTCACAGCGCCCGAGTTGCGCACGGCGAAGCGTTCGCCCGCGACGCCATTGAAGTAGCATTCGCCCTCGATCGCACCATAGAGGCAGGTGTTGCCAATGATGATGTTGTCCTGGGGTGCCGTGATCGGGCTATCGGGGTGCGGGCGGACGACGATCTTGCCGCCGGAAATGCCCTTGCCCACGTAGTCGTTGGCATCCCCCAGGCATTCGAAGCTCAAGCCCCGGCTGAGAAAAGCCCCGAAGCTCTGCCCCGCATTGCCTTCGAAGGTGAGTTTCAGCGTGTCCTCGGCAAGGCCGGCGTGCCCCTTCTGCTTGGCAATATGGCCGGACAGCATGGCCCCCACCGACCGGTTCACGTTCCGGATCGGATAGGTCTTTTCCAGCTTGACCCCCGACTCGATGGACGGCTTGGCGTCCTCGATCAACTGGTTGTCGAGAGCGAGTTCGAGACCGTGGTCCTGGCTATCCGTGTTGTAAACGGAAACCGTTTCCGGGGCGTCGATCTTGTGCAGCAAGCGGGTGAAGTCGAGCCCGCGCGCCTTCCAGTGATCAATGGCGTCCTTCGTGTTCAGAAGATCGGCGCGGCCAATCATCTCGTTGAAGGTGCGGAAGCCGAGCGCGGCCATCAATTCGCGGACCTGTTCGGCGATGAAAGTGAAATAGTTCACCACATGGTCCGGATGGCCGGTAAAGCGCTTGCGCAGTTCCGGGTCCTGGGTCGCCACGCCCACCGGGCAGGTGTTCAAGTGGCATTTCCGCATCAGGATGCAGCCCTCGGAAATAAGGGCTGCGGTCGCAAAACCGAATTCATCCGCCCCCAGCAGGGCACCAATGATGACATCGCGACCCGTCCGCAGACCGCCATCGACCTGGACCGCGATCCGACCGCGCAGATCGTTGAGAACCAGCGTCTGATGTGTTTCGGCAAGACCGATTTCCCAGGGGCTGCCGGCGTGCATGATGGACGTGATCGGGCTGGCACCGGTGCCACCCTCGAAGCCGGAAATGGTCACGTGGTCGGCATGGGCCTTGGAGACACCGGCCGCGACCGTACCCACACCCACTTCGGACACCAGCTTGACGGAAACCCGCGCCGCCGGATTGACGTTCTTCAGGTCGTGAATCAGCTGGGCCAGATCTTCGATGGAATAGATATCGTGGTGGGGCGGCGGGCTGATCAGGCCGACACCCGGCGTCGAGTGACGGACGCGACCGATCCAATCGTCCACCTTGTGGCCCGGAAGCTGCCCGCCTTCACCCGGCTTGGCACCCTGGGCCATTTTGATTTGAATATCGTCGGCATTGGCCAGGTATTCGGTTGTCACGCCGAACCGGCCGGAAGCCACCTGTTTAATGGCCGAGCGCATGGAATCGCCGTTTTCCATCGGCTCCCAACGCACGGCTTCCTCGCCGCCCTCCCCGGTGTTGGACTTGCCGCCCAGACGGTTCATGGCGATGGCCAGAGTGGTATGAGCTTCCCAGGAAATGGAGCCAAAGGACATGGCACCCGTGGCGAAGCGCTTGACGATCTCGGAGGCGGGCTCCACCTCGTCCAGCGGCACCGACCGGTCTTCGTCAACCTTGATGTCGAAGAGGCCGCGCAGGGATTTCAGCTTCTTGTCCTGTGCATCGACCTTCTTGGTGAAGGCGTCGAACTTTGCACGGTCACCGGAACGGCAGGCGTGCTGCAGCAGGCCGATGGTTTCCGGCGTCCAGACGTGTTCCTCGCCCCGGATCCGGTAGGCCAGTTCGCCACCGACGTCCAGATGATTGGCCAGTACCGGGTCTTCGCCGAAAGCGGCCTGGTGGCGGTCGGTTGTTTCGCCCGCAATCTGCTCCAGACCGACACCAGAGACGGCCGTCGCAGTCTTGGTGAAGTATTGGGCAACGAAGTCCTCGGACAGGCCGACGGCATCAAAAATCTGCGCGCCGCAATAGGACTGATAGGTGGAGATGCCCATTTTGGACATCACCTTGTTGAAGCCCTTGTTCACCGCCTTGATGTAGTTGCGGTGCTTTTCTTCGTCCGACATCCCGTTGATATCGAGCGCGGACAAGGTATCGAAGGCGAGATAAGGGTTGATGGCCTCCGCCCCATATCCGGCGAGCGTGCAGAAATCATGGGCCTGGCGCGCTTCACCGGTCTCGACCACAAGGCCGACCTCGGTACGCAGACCCGCGCGGATCAGGTGGTGGTGCACACCGGCGGTCGCCAGCAGCGACGGGATGGCGATGTGTTCCGCATCGATGCCGCGGTCGGACAGGATCAGGATGTTGTAGCCGTCATGGCAGACCTGTTCGGCCTTGGCGAACAGGGCCTGTAGGGCTGCTTCCATGCCCTCTGCACCCTCTTCGGCGGCATAGCAGATATCCAACGTATAGGCGCGGAAACTGGTATCGACGTGGTTTTCGATGCGGCGAATCTTTTCCAATTCCAGGTTGGTCAGGATCGGCTGATCCACCGTCAGGCGCTTGCGCTGGTAGGCATCGTCCATGTCCAGCAGATTCGGGCGCGGACCGATGAAGCTCACCAGGCTCATCACCAGGGCTTCGCGGATCGGATCGATCGGCGGGTTGGTCACCTGGGCGAAATTCTGGTGGAAGTAATCGAACAGCATTTTCGGCTTGTCGGACAGCACGGCGATGGGCGTATCCCGGCCCATGGAGCCCAGCGGTTCATCCGGCTTGATCGCCATGGGTTCCAGGAAGAACTTCAGGTCTTCCTGACTGTAGCCAAAGGCCTGCTGACGGTCGCGCAGCACGTCTTCGTTCGGCGTCATCGGCCCGACTTCGAACGGCAGATCGTCAACGTAGATCTGGCTATCGTCCAGCATCTGGCGATAGTCGCGTGCACCGGAGAGTTCAGATTTCAGCTCGGCATCGTCGATGATGCGGCCTTCTTCCAGGTCGATCAGGAACATCTTGCCCGGCTGCAGCCGCCACTTGGTGTGGATTTCGCTTTCCTTGAAGTGATCATCCAGGCAGCCCACTTCGGAGGCCATAATGACGTGATCGTCTTCGGTCACGACGTAGCGCGCCGGGCGCAGACCGTTTCGGTCGAGCGTGGCCCCGATCTGCTTGCCATCGGTGAACACCACAGCCGCCGGACCATCCCAGGGTTCCATCATGGCAGCCGAATATTCGTAGAAGGCTTTCCGCTCTTCATCCATCAGCGGATTGTCTTTCCAGGCTTCGGGGATCATCAGCATCATGGCATGGGCCAGGCTGTACCCGGAGGCAACCAGGAGTTCGAGCGCATTGTCGAAGGTGGCCGAATCGGAGGCACCGTCACCGATCAGCGGCCAGAGCTTGTCCAGATCTTCGCCCAGTTCATCCGACTTCATGGTGTGTCGGCGCGCCATCATCCAGTTGATGTTGCCGCGAACGGTGTTGATCTCGCCATTGTGGCAGAGGTAGCGGAACGGATGGGCCAGTTCCCAGCTCGGGAAGGTGTTGGTCGAGAAACGCTGGTGAGCACAGCAAAGCGCGCTCTGCGTCCGTTCGTCCGACAGGTCCAGGTAGAACTTTTCCAGGTTGTCGGCCAGGACCATGCCCTTGTAGACGATCGTGCTGCTGGAGAACGACGGCATGTAAAAATTGCGACCGAATTGATCCCAGATTGCGTGGTGCGCCTGCTTGCGGATCACATAAAGTTTGCGCTCGAAGGCCTTGTTGTCCGGCGTGCCTTCACCGCGCTTGATGAATATCTGGCGGATCTTCGGCTCCATCGGCTTCACGGTTTCGCCGAGCCAGTTGTTATCCACCGGCACGTCCCGCCAGCCGAGAATTTCCTGACCTTCCGCTTCGACGCAGGTAGCAATGGCCAGTTCGCATTTGGCGCGCTCTTTGGCCTCGCGCGGCAGGAAGATCATGCCGACACCGTAGTCGCCCGGTTCCGGCAGCTCGAAGCCAAGCTTGGCGCTTTCATCCTTGAACAGGCCGTGGGGCAGTTGGATCAGCACGCCCGCGCCGTCACCGGCTAGCGGGTCGGCACCGACGGCACCCCGGTGGCCCAGACGTACCAGAATTTCCAACCCTTGTTGGATGATCTTATGGGAGGGCTTGTTCTTGATGTGTGCCACGAAGCCGACGCCGCAGGCATCTTTTTCCTGAGCCGGATCATAGAGCCCCTGTTCGTCGGGCAGTCCGTTGGCAATGGCCATCGAAGCGGTCGAAGTGTCCTTTTTCACGGCGGACTCTTGCGCTTCAACGGTTCCAAACGGCTTGTTGATCTGGTTCATGCTTTTAAACCCTCTTGTCTAACCCCTGAGCCAGCATGCTTTGCCAGCAGACTTCGCCGACTTTTCGCCGGTTCGCGGTCGGCTTGTTCACGAAAAGCCAACCAGCGCAAAACTCCTGAAATGTCCATTTCAGGGCCGTCACGTCCTTCTCAGGGGACACTTGAAAGCCCGGCCAAGAGTTCTTCCCAGCCGGTTACCCCTTTCCGAAGGGTCCGGCCGGAAGTGCCGGGTTCCCTCTCTGATTGGGCGATCAAGCAATGGCTTTTGTTTAAAACCAACTGGTTAGCAAGATCGCCTAGCCGTGGCAGCCAAGTGTCGGGCGCCTCGGGGAGCGAAAAATACCCCAAAGGCGCCGGTGCCGCAATATTGCGTTAAGGGCTGCTTAACCACGGAAGCTCTTTTGTGGGGATATGTTGATTGTTTCCGCCAATATGTCAATGATGCTGACCAAATCGCCCCGCCAGGGTGATGTACGGCAGCCGGGAAAGAGCACTGGAGAATGACAGCCATGCAGAATGAAACCCGTCCCGCGCTCCTCCCGTCACTCATAACGTTCGGTGCGCTCTGTTGCCTGATGGGTGTCTTGATGTCCGCCTTTGGCTGGCATGCCCTGGGTGGCGACACCTTCGTGATGATGGCTGGTCAGTATCAGGTCTGGCACGGGTTAGGCCTTGTGGCCCTCGCCCTGACCGGCGCTTCAAGGCTGATTGCCAAGATCGGAGCCGCCGGTTTCCTGGGTGGCCAGCTGCTTTTTTGCGGCTCTCTTTATGCTTTGGGCATTTCAGGCGAAGTCCCATTGAACGGGGCCGCACCGGTGGGTGGCGTTCTGTTGATGCTGGGTTGGGCTTCACTCGCCTTCGCAGGCTGGCAACGCTGGCGCAGGACGTCTCAGGGGTAATAAGATTCAGGGGTGATGACTGTCTGGCAGGCTCAAGGACCAGCCAAGTTCTTTTGCACTGCTGGCCAAATGATCTGCCCAGTGCAGCACCATGTCCTGGCCGGCAGGTTTGAACAGCCAGGTGGCGACCGCGCTCGCCCTCTCTTCCTCGTGGGCTTGGGCTGCGGCAACCAGGGTCAGCAGCGCGCGCTCATCGACGCTGGGCCCGATGTTCGGATCCCGACGCAACCGAAGATCCCGTCGGGCATGGGCGAAAAGACTTTGGACCAGCCCGCTTAATCCACGCTCTGCCCGGGCCATGACCGGATTGGCGGTTTCCGGCAATTCGAAGGGCTTGGCAATCTTGGCGCGCAAGGCCTTCAGCATGCAGCGATCACCATCGCTCAGGGCCTGCGGTCCTTCCATCGAACAATCGGATAAGGGCAAGGGCGCGAGCGAGCTCTCGCCGGAGAGTTTTCCGGGGGTGAGGTCGGGGGTCATGAAAGCTCTCCCTCCGCAGCGGGGCTGGGCGATCCCTCCCGAAAACCTCCTGCGGATATCATCCTGCGCTTTGTTGAGGACAGTTTACGCCGCTTTATTCGGATTAGCAAAGCAAGAAACGTGCGACTGGCAAATATATCAGTCTTGCCAGCCGCACGGTCACTTCGTCATTTTTATCATCTGTTCCGATAGCTTCAGGCCGCAGCTTGGGCTTTGTGATCGGAGATCTCGCCCCGGGCCGGATAACCTTTGGCGATCACGAAATCGAGAGCGCCTAATATTTCAGCGAAGTTTGGGCGGGCGAAGGGCATCGTCTGCACGGTCCCGAAATAGAGGGTCCCGTCCGGGCGAACCAGGAACAGACCCGGTTCAGAAAAAAGGCCGGGCTCTTCGATACCGATCGAGGTCTTGCCAATACCGGCCGAGATAAATAGTCCCCAATCGCGGGCATCGTCCAGGGTCAGGCTATGGCCGATGGTGAGGTTCTCGATTTTCCAGTTTTTCTTGGCCTGTGCCGCGCGCTCCTCGGTATCGGAAGAAACTGCGACCACATTCACGCCCTTGGCTTCGAAATCGGAGATCTTGGTATCCAGGTCCTTCAGGTATTTGCCGCAGATCGGGCAATGCAGCCCTCGATAAAAAACAATCAGCGTGAAGTTTTCCGGCTTTTGGTTTGACAATTGCCATACCGGACCATCGACGGTCTCCAGCGTCAGGTCGGGAACAGCTTGGCGGGGAAGGAGCGAAACGGGGGCATTTGACATGGTTTTTTGCCTTTCATTTTAACGGATGTTTGGGCCCTTCAGGACGATCTGGCGGTGCCTTGGATACGGCCCTTGATTCTTATTTAGAACGATTGTTCTAAAATACAATACCTCCCTCGAACAGGGTGCTTCGCCGTGGCCAGCCGGTGGCACCCGGCCTCCTTTCCGCACAAAGTCACAAAAAATCTATGGATTTACATTGTTAATAATGATAATCATTCTCATTATTGATTTGGACGGGATGGGATCATGCTCACAGGCATCAAAGTTTTCCTCGTTGTCTTTAGTTGTGCACCTGACTTGTTGCACTGCCACGAAGTTCGAAGCCCTGTCACTTTTGTGGACAGCATGTCGGTCTGCGATAACCTTAAGACCGCCGTCATTCAGACGGTGACCGCGAACACGAAATCTCAACGAGTCGTTCTGGCGCGCTGCCGTTACGGCGTTGCGAACGGCAACAAGTTCCGACCGACCTCGTGATTTCGCACCCTCACCAGATGCCAGTAAAGACCACAAAGTTGGGGCAAGGGGGAACCTCGGCCCCTAGGTGGACCTATCTTTTTGAAGGGTATAGCCGCCCATCGACGGCCAAGAGACCACAGGCAATCAGCGCGAAGCCGACCAGTGTCCAGACGGTGGGCAATTCGCCCAAGAAAATGATGCCCAGGGCCATGGCTCCCGGCGGCACCAAGAATGTGACCAGCATTAGATTGGTGGCCCCGGCGCGCGCCAGGAGTCGAAAGTAGATCAAGTAGGCAAGAGCCGTGCAGGCAATGCCGAGAGTGATCACTGTACCGTAGGCACCGGGAAGGCTTCCCACATCGAAAGCGGGCATTGCGAGGCTCGGCCATTCGTCCACGAAAAAAGCCGCCGGTGCCATCACCATCGTCGAGGCAAGCAGCATGCCGAAGGCGGTCACGGGCGGTGGAACGGTGCCAAACCGGCGACCGAAGACCGCCGCGACGGAATAGCTGAGAGCGGCCCCCAGGATCGCCACCTGGTATACAAGAGCACCGCCCAGGCCCCTGGCCGCTTCCGGCCCTGCAAGAACGCCAACACCCAGAATTCCGAAGACCACGCCGACCAGTTTGTGCAACTTGGCTTTCTCGTCTCCGGTCAGCGCGTGTGCCACAGCAACGGTGAACAAGGGTGTCGTCGCGTTCAGGATCGCTGCCGTGCCCGACTCGAGCCCGGTTTGACCGAAGACGATCAGCGAAAACGGGATAACATTGTTAAGAAGCCCCATCACCGCAAAAGCGCCCCAAAGGCTTGGGTCAAACGGCACCGGAATTCGGGTAACCAGGAGGTAACCCCCAAGCGCTGCGGCACCAAAGAAGACGCGCAGAAAAACCAAGGTAAGCGTCGGCCAGTGCGACAACGCCACCTCGACAAAGAAAAACGATCCGCCCCAAAGCAGGGCCAGAAAGACCAATAAAAACCAAGATTGGCGGTCCATAACGAATGACTCTCCTGCCTCTATTCTGGAGGCGATCATGACGCGGCGGGCCCTTCGCGGACGTTCCGGTTTCGGACACCAAAACTAAAAAATTCAAAATGATAAATCGGGCATAGTTTAGCCACATTTAGCCCGCAGATTAGAGACCATACAGAAACCCCATCTGTATCCAGAGACCCTCTCTCTGGTCCCCTCATGCGGCGACGAGCCGCAGCTCCTCTTTGGGCCGGGTCGCCTCTCCCTCAGGCACCCGGCCTTTTTTTGTGAACGGGCACCCGGAAAGAAATGAGCCGCTTCCCTGCGACGAGGGAAACGGCTCACTGCCTCTCGACCTCCATTTGAGGAGGTTGCTTCTTGATCAGGTTCAGGCGGCCTTGCGCAGTTTCAACTGGCCTCGGGCACTCGTCAGCAATGCCTGGAGCTCATCCGTCTCGACACTGTCGCGCTTCATGACGGCCTTGGTGACCGGATCGGACAGCAAATCCTCCAACGCAGGCTCAGCGCCACCGGCGTGATAAGCCGGCTGGGCGCGCTTCGGCGCGCCGACCCGCTCACCCTGGGCCCGCTCACCCTGGGCCCGCTCACCCTGGCCCCGCTCAACATGCCCCCGACCCGCGTTTGAGCGGCCGAACAGGCTGCTAAACCCGCGCTGGGGCCGTTGGTCATGTGCCGCACGGAGCTCTCCGCCGACCGGCGGGCCATCGGTGACCAGGTGCGTAAATTTCCAAAACATGATGTCATCTCCCAGTCGGTGGGCAGCTTTAACGGACGGCCTACTCGTTGATCGAGCTTGCTTTGCTTGTTTCCGATTGCTTGTGCGCTGCCACCTAGCTTCTTTTGCTTCTTGCTTTTTTCTCACCAAGCCGAAGCGGGGACGAACGCCCGCGTGGATGGTGACCTACCTGAGCTTTCCGGGGTCTCAACTGCAATCCTGAGCCACAACCCCTTTCGACAACAAAGCCGACCGGGATGTAGGGCGGCCGCTCGACAAGGTCAATGCCGCCCGAGAGCCTTCATGGATTTCGCAGTTGTGTTCACCCCTCCAAATCGCTGACGTCAGTCTACAGAAATTCCCCCAAAGAAAAAAGCAATATTTAAGGAACTGGGGCCAATTTTCTTGATTTCACGAAAATATCATATTGCATTGCACAGGTATTATTGCGCCGCAAAGAGAAGATCCGGCCCCTTTCTGGAACGGAAAGTCCTTATTCTTCACCCTCATTTCTCGGAGAAACCTTGGGCCTCAGCCTCCCAGGTGAGGGCAATCCCTCCAGAATCAACTTTTCATTGGACTCTCGCAGACAGGTCCGGCCGCCTTCAACCTCCCACCAATTCCTGAAATTTTGGTTATTTTTCAAAACATTAATGCGCTCAATCAACTGGCCCATGGAAATTTTCGATCCCGTCACTTGGAACATTTTGTTGCCAGGCGCAAAAGTATTCCAGCGACGAAACAGGCGCGAATGTTTTATTTGCTCTAAATATTTATTCAAATTTTATTTATTAAATTTATTCTTAAAGACTCGATGAACCCTGGATCAGGGAGCAATACCGCCCACTCCTTAAAGGTCTGCTCGAAAATGGTTCACGGAGGACATCAGGCCACATCGGGTGATCCGGTTTTCTTCACTCAACCGTTCAAGCGCGATGTGCCCAACACCGGGTCACGCGAGCGACCCGACATCCGACCTTCGGGCTCTATCGCTGAGCCGTCTCTGCGTCATTCAGCTCTTTCAGCGTGATGCTGGCCGCACCCAGGATCGGGCCCGTAGGGCGCGCTTGAACCAAAACCGCCAAGCCTTCCTGGGGTTCCGGGCGGTTCACATAATAGGTGATCTGCGGGCCATCCGTTGGGCCCAGCTTTTCAAGGCCACGCACCACATGGCTGTTCACGACAGACATGCCGGCGTTTTCCCCAGCTGTGATCTGTGTCTCGGTCCGTAAATGGTAGCGGATGGCCCAAACCTGGACCTCGGCCGCGCTGTCAAGCAGGGCACCCTCTAATCCGACAGCTGGGCCGACGTTGATGGCAAGATCCCCGCGCACCGGATTGTCACGGATGGTGACGGCCAACGGCCTTAGCGCCGGGCCCCTCGAACGCGCCAGCGCGATCGCCTGTTCCACTTCGTCGCGCATGGATCCCGCCACCTGTTCCCGGCCCTGGATGACCATCTGCGGCGTATAGACATAGCGAAGTCCGAATGTTTCGCCATAGCCCTTCTGGCGCTGTTTCGCGGCTTCGAGCGCAAAAGGATCCGGCCAGCCGACATAGTCCCAGTGGTCCAGATGGTAGGACAGGATCAGAAGGTCGGGCTCTGAACCGAGCTCGGTTAAATAAGCATCCGCCTCCGGGCAGGACCGACAACCCTGAGCGGTGAAGAGCTCGATCACGATCGGTGCCGGGACCGACACGCCTTCAGCCCGAGTGACCTTGGCGAAGGAGCAGCAGATCAGTGCTACGGCAAGCAGGATCTGTCCGAAGGAAAGCGTCCGTTTCATACCACAGTTATAAGCTGCGGCAGGGCTCTCGCACCAATCACGCTTGAGTGACGCTGATCACAGGCCCGTGGGTTCACAAGCCCTTGGGCGGACGCACCGAAGAGGTTCTTCCCTGATCCGCAAGCGAGAAAAGGCCGGTGGACAAAGGCACCGACCTTTTCGGGCGACCGAAGCTCTTCGAGAAGCCGTTTTACGACTTCGACTGCATTTGCACGTAGTTCTGGATGCCCATTTTTTCGATCAGGCCAAGGTTGGTTTCCAACCAGTCCACATGCTCTTCTTCGCTTTCCAGGATGTCTTCCAGCAGTTCGCGGGAAACATAGTCTTGAACCTTTTCGCAGTGAGCGATGGCTTCCCGCAGGTCAGGGATCGCCATGTTTTCCATGGCGAGGTCGGCTTTCAGAATCTCCTCGGTGTCCTCACCGATGTTCAACTTGCCGAGGTCCTGCAAATTCGGCAGGCCTTCAAGGAACAGAATCCGTTTGATCAGCTCATCGGCGTGTTTCATCTCGTCGATGGATTCGTGATACTCGTGCTCGCCGAGTTCCTTAAGGCCCCAATCCTCCAGCATCCGAGCGTGCAGGAAGTACTGGTTGATCGCCGTCAATTCGTTCTTGAGAATCTTGTTCAGGTGCTTGATGACCTTCGCGTCGCCTTTCATGGGCCTCTCCTGGATACAATGGTATTTCCGTGATGAATCGGTGAACGCCCCCTGTGGCGGCGTACTCTATAACCATTTAAAAAAGACGGGGAACAGAAACAACCCTTATTTAAGTGTTTGTATTTATTGAATTTTTAATAATGCAATTCAGTCGCAATCACAGGTTTTTGCAGGCTCAATTTGCCGTGAGCTGAGCCCTTTCCGGCGTTCCTCCCTCTAGGCAAGCGGCAGCGTTCTGCCCTATATCAGGCTGCATCATCATTTTTGAACTAAAGGGCACCAAATGGGCCTTCGGCTTTTTGCGCCATTGATCTTGGTTTTTGGCCTCGTTTTCGGGGTGGGGTCGGCGGACCAAAGCTTCGCCGCCGCGGGCCCCTGGGCCGAGACGGAAAACAGCGCCGTTCGCCTGATCTCGGCAGCCACCTCGACCGCTGGCGATCAGGTTGAATTGGGGCTCGAGTTCAAGCTGAAACCCGGCTGGCACATCTATTGGAAAGCGCCGGGCGATGCCGGTCTGCCACCGGTCATGGATTGGGCGGCTTCGAAGAACCTGGCCTCGACCGATTTTCGGTGGCCTCTTCCGACGCGATACGAACTGCTGGGCATCGAGACGCTGGGGTATGAAGACCACGTCGTCTTCCCAATCACCGCGAAGCTTGAGCAGGTTGATGAACCGCTCAATCTTCAAACGCGCTTGAACTACCTTGCCTGCGCCGAGGTCTGTATTCCTTATGATACAACGCTCACACTCGACCTTCCGCCCGGAGATGGCCAGGCCTCCAAGCAGGCCCACCTGATCGGGCGATTCCAGGCAGAAGTTCCGAGATACGGCCCGGCCTACGGAATCGAAATCGAGAGCGCCGGTCTTCGCGGGTCAGCGGATGAGGCCTATCTGGACATCGTGGCCCTGAAAAGCACCGGCGAATTCCGGGCACCGGACCTGTTCGTCCAGGGACCGGAAGAGCTTGTCTTTACCACTCCCACCGTAACGCTGAGCGAAGGCGGCGGCAGGGCTGTGATCCGTGTTCCCGTTCATGGCCTGACTTATATGCAAGGCGATTTCCTGGGCCGGACGGTTAATCTGACGCTCTCCGACCAAGGTCAGGCGGTCGAGATCACCAAACCGGTGACGGAGAGCCTGATCCCCCTTCAAGACGAAAGACCTGCTGCCGCAACGGAGACGACTGGCCTTTCCTTGATCACCGTGCTTGGCCTGGCTCTGCTCGGCGGATTGATCCTCAACCTGATGCCCTGTGTGCTGCCGGTCCTGTCGATCAAGCTGATCGGCGTGCTGTCCCATGGTGGAGGCGACGCGGGCGGGGTCCGGCGTGGCTTCCTCGCCACGTCCGCCGGGATCGTTTTTTCTTTTCTCGTCCTCGCCGTCGCCCTGATCGGCCTGAAAGAAAGTGGTGCCGCCATCGGCTGGGGTATTCAGTTCCAGCAGCCCTGGTTCCTGACCGCCATGGTATTGGTGATCGCCTTGTTTTCGCTGAACCTGTTCGGTCTGTTCGAGATTGCCCTTCCCGGCAAGGTCGGCACAGCGGCTCATGAGGCCGGGAACGCCGGGGGCCTGGCCGGGCCTTTCGCGCAGGGAGCCTTTGCGACCCTCCTGGCGACTCCTTGTTCGGCACCTTTTCTCGGAACGGCTTTGGGCTTTGCCTTCACGCGGGGCGCGGCCGAGATCCTGGCCGTCTTCTCGGCCCTCGGGATCGGCCTCGCCCTGCCCTACCTCGCTGTCGCAGCCTTCCCGAAACTGGCCACTTGGTTGCCGAAACCCGGAGCCTGGATGGTCTGGGTGAAGCGGATCATGGGCCTGGCGCTCGCCGGAACGGCTGTTTGGTTGTTGAGCGTTTTCGCCAACGTCGCCGGACAGAACCTCGCCCTCGGTCTCGGAGCCGTCGTCCTGGTTATCGCCGTCCTATTGGCCTTCCGCGCCAAGATCGGCGCGCAGAAAGCCTGGGGCCTGGTGGGGGCCGCCGGTCTTGCCGCCTTTGCCTTGCCGATCCTGCTGCCCGCCGGCAGCGCAAAGACCGGGGCGGTCGCCACTCACTCGAATCAGGTCGAGGCTTTCGCCTGGACGGCTTTCGATCCGGAAGCCATCCCGGATCTGGTCGCCGAGGGCAAGACGGTCTATGTCGATGTGACAGCGGATTGGTGCATCACCTGCATCGTCAACAAACGGGTCGTGATGGCCGATGAAGCTGCCCGCGCCTGGCTGGAAAGTGACGCCGTGGTGGCCATGCAGGCCGACTGGACAAAGCCCGATGATGCGATCGCAGCCTACCTCGCGAGCTTCGGACGCTACGCCATTCCCTTCAACGCCGTCTACGGCCCGGCCCTGCCAAACGGCAAGGCCTTGCCTGAGCTGCTGACCCCGACCATCGTCACCGAAGCCCTGGTGGCTGCGGGGGGCGAAAGCGCCAAACCGGTGGCTCAGCGGTAAGCCCAACCGCATCGGTGAAAATCACCATTCGACGACCACATATACCCCGTCATGAAGGTGATGGAATCAGACTGTGGAACAAAGCTGCCGCCAGCGCTTGGAAACTGGTTCCAAACCCGTGGCTGGAGCCTGCATGAACATCAACGCGCGCTTCTGAGAGCCGCGGTCGAGGGCGAAGACCTGCTGCTGGTCGCCCCGACCGGCGGCGGGAAGACACTGGCGGGGTTCCTGCCGAGCTTGGTGGATCTCTGCCAGACGGAAACACAAGGGCTGCACACGCTTTACCTCTCGCCGCTCAAGGCCCTGGCTGCCGATGTGGAGCGGAACCTGACCCAACCCGTGGCGGAGGCCGGCCTGCCGATCCGCATCGGAAGGCGTACCGGCGACACCAAACCTGCCGAACGCGCCCGACAGCGAAAATCACCGCCGGATATCCTGCTGACGACGCCGGAAAGCCTCGCACTCATGCTGTCTTACGGTGATGCCCCGCAGCTGTTTCGCGGCCTGAAGCGCGTGATCGTGGACGAGGTTCATGCCCTGGCCGGGACCAAGCGTGGCGATCAGCTCTGTCTCTGTCTTTCCGCCCTGGCCGCCCTCAGCCCCGAATACCAGCGCATCGGGCTTTCCGCCACGGTCGCCGATCCGGAGGCGCTGACCGCCTGGCTCGCTGGTGACGGCCGCAAAAAAGATGTCCGGCTGGTCACGGGTGCCAAGGGTGCCAAGGCCAGGGTACGCATTCTGGAAACCGATCTGCCGATCCCCTGGTCCGGCCATTCGGCGGCCTATGCGGTCGAGACCATCCTGGCCGAAATCGATGCCCATGAAACCACCCTGGTTTTCGTCAACACCCGCGCCCAGGCCGAGGCGCTTTTCCAGCGGCTCTGGCGGCTGAATGAGAATGGGCTCGCAATCGCACTTCACCACGGATCGCTAGACCGGAATCAACGGATCAAGGTCGAGGCTGCCATGGCCGCCGGGCATCTGGACGCGGTTGTCTGCACCTCGTCGCTGGATCTGGGCATCGACTGGGCGGCGGTGGACCTGGTCATTCAGGTGGGGGCACCAAAAGGAGCCTCGCGTCTGGTTCAACGGATCGGGCGGGCGGGACACCGGTTGGACGAGGCCTCGGAAGCCCTTCTGATCCCCGCCAATCGGTTCGAGGTGCTGGAATGCCGCGCCGCCGTCGAGGCCATCGAGCAGGGAACCTTGGACGGCCAACCCCTGCGCCCCGGTGGGCTGGACGTGCTGGCGCAGCATATCCTATTGCTGGCCTGTTCCGCCGGGGTGGAGCCCGAGAACCTTTACGCGGCGATTTCCACCACGCAGCCCTATGCCGATCTCGACCGCGAGACCTTTAATGCCGTCTTCGGCTTTTGTGTCGATGGCGGCTATGCCCTTCAGGCCTATGATCAGTGGAAACGACTCGAGAAACTTCCCCCTGGCCGGTACCGCATCAACGGCCAACGCGCGGCTCGGGCCGTGCGCATGAACGTGGGCACAATTGTCGAGGCCGAGACCCTGCGGGTGAAGTTGAAGCGCGGGCCAACCCTTGGCAGCGTCGAGGAATACTTTGTCCAGGGGCTCACGCCTGGAGACACTTTTCTCTTCGCCGGACAGGTCCTGCGCTTTGAAGGCATCCGCCAGATGACGGTCGAGGTGACCAAGGCGCACTCTCTAGACCCCAAGGTCCCGGCCTATGCCGGGGGGCGCATGCCCTTCACCACGCATCTGGCCTCCCGCGTCCGCGCCATGCTGGCCGATCAATCAGCCTGGAGTGCGCTGCCCTCGCCGGTCGCCGAATGGCTCAGTCTGCAGGCAGAGAAATCCGGCCTTCCGGACCCGAACGCCGTGCTCGCAGAGGTCTTTCCCCGCGCGGGCCGATGGTATCTGGTGGTCTACAGTTTTGCCGGGCGCAATGCCCACCAGACCCTTGGGTTGCTTCTGACGCGGCGAATGGAACAGGCGGGGCTGAAGCCCATCGGATTCGTCGCCAGCGACTACGCCATCGCCGTCTGGTCGGTGGAATCGGCGGACGATGTCGGTGCCTTGTTGTGCCCGAATCTGTTGGATGACGAGTTCCAGGACTGGCTGGAGGATTCCCAACTTCTCAAGCGGACGTTCCGCAACGTGGCCGTGATCGCCGGCCTGATCCAGCGCAACCATCCCGGCAGCCAAAAGACCGGCAGGCAGGTGACCTTTAACTCTGACCTGATCTACAACACGCTGCGCCGCTTCGATCCCGACCATGTGCTGCTGCGCGCAACGCGGGCCGATGCCATGTCCGGACTGGTCGATCTCAACCGGCTGGCCGACCTTCTGGAGCAGGCCGGAGAAAACCTGGAAGCGCGGCGTCTTCCTCGGGTCTCTCCGCTTGCCGTACCGATCCTGTTGGAAGTGGGCAAGGAACCCATTCATGGCGAAGCCATCGATTTCCTGATGGACGAGGCCGCCCAGAGCCTGATCGCGGAAGCCTGCGGATGACAGGCTTCTGTTTCGATTTCTGCGGTGCATCACTTGAAGCCGACCCCAGTGGTGCCCTGATCTGGCCCGCGGCCGATACGCTTGTGGTCGCCGATCTGCACTTCGAAAAGGCCACCGCGCTCGCCCGCGCCGGTCACCTGCTGCCACCATTGGACAGCCGGGCAACCCTGGACAATTTGGGCGCAGTCCTTAAGCGTTTTCCCGCCGCGAGGGTCATCTGCCTGGGTGACAGCTTCCACGATCCGGGCGGCCCCGGGCGACTATCAAGGGAGGATCGCGCAACCCTGGCCAAGCTGATGAAAGGTCGCGATTGGATCTGGATCACCGGCAACCACGATCCCATTCAACAGGAGGCATTGACGGCCGAGGCTCAAACGGAGCTCACCGATGGTCCGCTCACCTTCCGCCACGAGGCAAAGGCCGGTGCAGGGCCGGGGGAAGTTTCCGGCCACTATCACCCCAAAGCCAGCCTGAAACAACGGGGTCGAAGGCTGAAGGGGCGCTGCTTCCTGCTCGACGACAACCGCCTGATCCTCCCGGCCTTCGGTGCCTATACCGGCGGGCTGGATGTCACCGATCCGGCGATGAGCGGGCTTATCGGCGAAGAGGCGCGGGTCCTCTTGATCGGACGAAGGGCCGTTCACGAGATCGCCTACGCCCGCATCGAGGGGCATTCGGCCTAAGGACGTTCTTCCCGCGCAGCAGCCTCGATTTCCTCCTCTTCTTCGGTCATGGCAAGGGCCGCAGTCTCTGGCGTCATGGGGCGTCCAATGGTCTCGGCGTGGAAGGTTGATTTGTCGTCCTGTTCGACGGCGGCCCTCCTGCGCAGGCGCAGGATGGCGAACAGGATCAACAGCAGGTGAGCGAGAGCCGTCACGATGAACAGGCTTTCCGGCCCCAGATTGGTCATTGCGAACCCGGCCAACAGCGGCCCGATGATCGACCCGACGCCAAAGACCAAAAGCAATCCGCCACTGACCTGGATCGCCTGACCGGGATCGGCATGATCGTTCGCGTGGGCGACAATGATCGGGTACATGACGAAAACCGCCGCCCCGAAACCCGCAGCCAGGGCCAAATTGCCGAAGGTCGAGGCCACTCCGGAAAACAGGAACGCCAGATCGATTGCCAAGCCCGCCAGAGCCGTGGCGATCAGAACCAGCCGCCGGTCCATGGTGTCTGATAGATAGCCCACGGGATACTGCGCCAATGCGCCTGCCAACACCGGAACAGAAGCGAAGAGCGCCACATCGGTAAGGTTCAGCCCGACACGGGCCGCGTAGACCGCAGCCAGGGTGCCAAAGGTCGAGTTGGAGATCCCCACCATCAGGACGCCGAAAACGGCGATGGGAGAGTTCAACCAAAGGGCCTTGAGGTCGAGTGATACAGTGGTCAAGGGAGCAGGCGTTGCAGAGGCCGAAAGCGCCGTCGGCAGAAGCGCCAGACAATAGACAATCGCCGCCAGCACAAAGAACAGAAAACCCGTCGGGTCGCCAAGCGTGAGGACCATCTGGCCCGCCGTCGTGGCGACGAGGTTGACCATCGTGTAGATGCCGAAAACCTTGCCCCGTGACGAGGCTTCGGTTTTCTCGCTCAGCCAGCTTTCGACAATCATCGCCGCACCGGCAAAGCAGAAGCCGGAAACGCCCCGCAAGGGCACCCAGGAGAAGGGGGAGACCAGCAAAACCGACAGCAGCACCGTGATCGCGGCCAGAGCACAGAGCACCCCGAATGCCCGGATGTGCCCGACGCGACCGACGATGCGCGGCACCAATAGGCAACCGCCGATATAGCCGATGGCCCAACTGGTACCCAAAAGCCCGAGACTGAAAGCGGTAAACCCCTCCACCTCGCCCCGAACAGGCAGGATCAAGGCGTTCACGCCACCGGCGAACAAAAGAAAAGCCGACCCCAGAAGAAGAGCCGTCAGGGAATAGATCTGCTTCACGGTCGAAAGCCTGCTTTCATTCCGCCGTCACTGAAAGCGAGGGCGGCACGTTGAGCGTCTGAAACACCACGCAATAGCGCTCGGTCAATTTCAACAGTGTCGCCAATTGCTCATCCGTCAAATTCCCTTGGATATCAAAGGCCATCCGGATCGCCTTGAACCCGACAGGCGCATCGCGATCAACCCCGAGGGTTCCTCGGAAATCCAGGTCCCCTTCCGCTCGCACGGTCGCGCCCTCTATCGGCAGTTCGAGGGCGGTCGCCACTGCGTTCAAAGTCACGCCCGCACAGGCCACCAGGGCATCCAGCAGCATGTCGCCCGAACAGGCGTGCAGGCCGGACCCCCCTGTCGCCGGATGCAGGCCGGCCTCGACCAGAGCCCGGCTGGTCTGGACCGAGCAGGTCACGCCTTCGCCGATTGACCCCTCGGAGGAGAGCGTAATCACCGCCGTATCCGGCGCGTCGCGGTACTGACTTTTCAGCGGGGACTGAAGGTTTTTGAGCTCGGTCGCGTCCATGGGTTTTCCTCTTCTGATGGCCATCCCGGCCAGTATGGATCAGGCGCGAAGGCGAAGAAAACCCTACCCCTTCACGGCCACACAATTGACGCTGATATAGTGATCGCCAAGCTTGGAGCTGCTGGTGTCGTCGAACAGGTCGAAGGTATCGACACGGCGCACGTTCGCGAAACCGGCAGTCTTCAGCAGGGCTTCCAGAACATCGGGGGTAAACCCGGCGAAATGGAAATCCCAATCGTGGATCTGTCCGCCATAGATGATCCGCAGCACCTTCTGTTGCTTGTCGAGCGGCAGGTTCGGGTTGGCCAGGAAGGCCCCCAGAACCTGAAGGTTCGGCACACTGACATAGAATGTCCCACCGGGCTTCAGGATGCGAAAGATCTGTTCCGTAACGTTCAGCGTTTTGCGCTGATAGGACAGGTGTTCCAGGATATGGGACGCATAAATACTCTCGGCACAGCCGGACGGGAAGTCGTCTAGGTCATTGATATCACAGACAATATCTGTGATATCGGAGTCCATGGCGTTGACGATTGTCCAGCCGGGTTTGCGCTCTTCCCCGCCAAGGTGCAGCTTCAAAGCGGCGTTCTGGGCCAAATGGGCTAAGACGGTGTCATTCACGATAGAGAATCTGGATAATGGCCTGGAATGTTGTCCCGGTTCAGCCTTATCCCAATCCTCGATTTGTCACAATACTGTCATCTAGAGTGCGATCGGCTTAAGTCGAGCCACTTTGTGGCTCGGCATAAGGCGTGAATCGCCCTCTAAAACGTTGGTAGAGACTGATTCACGAAGAAAGCCGGATCGCCGCCGGTGATTCGGATCTCTTCGATCAGGCTCTAACGATACGTTCTGACAGTCGGACAATACACCAGGCCCTGCCCTTCAAGGCAGGACCGCCTGCCCAAAGCCATCACCATTCGATCCGTTCGACACCGTCAAAGTTCAAGGTCGAGCCATCGTCAAAGGTAATCGTGCCGGAACTGTCCTGGCTCAGCGCCAGGTAGCCGTCCGCCTGTTCCTCGATCGACCCGGAATTCAGTTCCATGGTCCAGCTTTCCGGGTCCGCACCGGAGCCATCGCCGTTCTGAAGCTTGACCGAGTCGAGCCAGCCACCGCCGTCGCCGCCGTGGAAGGTATTCGAGCCCTGGCCGGAGCCGAAGATGAACATATCATCGCCCGCATCACCCCAGGCCTCATCCCGGCCCGAACCGCCGGTCAGGGTGTCGTCGCCATCACCGCCGTAGAGCTTGTCGTTACCGGAGCCACCCGACAGCACATCGTCGCCGCCTTCACCGTAAAGCTTGTCATGACCCGAGCCGCCGAGGATGTCGTCCCCGCCGGATGTTCCGCGCACGGTGTCATTGCCCGCACCGGCATCGACCTGGCCGATGTTATCGAAGTTGGTGTTCCGGAAATCGAAGGTGTTGTTGCCATTGGTGCCAACGATGTTGGTTTCCTCTTCGCCACCGGAAATGGTCTCGATGGAATTGTTGGAGGAGAAGCTGTTCAGGTGAAGGTCCCCACCGTCACCATCGACCAGGGTGTCGTCTCCGGCACCGCCGACCAGAATGTCGCGACCATCGTCGTCGTTGAAGACAAAAGTGTCATCGCCGTCACCGCCATCAAGCTGGTCGCGGCCCGACCCGCCGATCAGCGTATCGTTACCGGCACCACCATAGAGCTTGTCGTCGCTGGAGCCGCCATCAAGGGTATCGTCGCCGCCCTCACCATAGAGCTTGTCCTTGCCGGAACCGCCCCGGATGTCATCGGCGTTCTGCGTGCCGCGAACGGTGTCGTTGCCGGCACCGGCGTCCACGTGGGTGATGTTGTTGAACTCGGCATTCCGGAAATCGAGGCTGTCGTTGCTGTTTGTGCCGACCACCGCGCTCGCCTCATCGCCACCGTCGACTACCTCGACCGAGTTGTTGGAGGAGAAGCTGCGCAGTTCGATATCGCCGCCGTCCGCGTCAATGATGCGGTCCGTCCCGGCACCGCCGCGCAGGATATCCCGGTTATCATCAGCACCGTCGAGCACAAAGGTGTCGTTGCCGTCACCACCGTCCAATTCATCCCGCCCGGAACCGCCGATCAGGGTATCGTCGCCAGCACCGCCGTAGAGTTTGTCGTCCTTCGATCCGCCGTCCAGGACGTCATTGCCGGCCTCGCCATAGAGCTTGTCCTTGCCGGAGCCGCCCCGGATGTCGTCGTCGTTGCGGGTGCCGCGTACGGTATCATTGCCGGCACCGGCGTCGACATGGGTGATGTTGTTGAACTCGGCGTTACGGAAATCGAGGTTGTCATCACTGTTGGTGCCGACCACTGCACTGGCTTCGTCGCCACCATCGACGATTTCGACCGAGTTGTTGGAGGCGAAGCTGCGCAGTTCGATGTCGCCGCCATCCTTGTCAATGATGCGGTCGGTCCCGTCGCCGCCGCGTAGGATATCCCGGTTATCCTGAGCACCATCGAGCACAAAGGTGTCGTTGCCGCTGCCGCCATCCAATTCGTCGCGCCCGGAGCCACCGGTCAGGGTATCGTCACCGGCCCCACCGTAGAGCTTGTCGTCCTGGCTGCCGCCATCGAGCGTATCGTTGCCGCCTTCGCCATAGAGCTTGTCCTTGCCGGAGCCGCCCCGGATGTCATCACCGGACTGCGTACCGCGCACGGTATCATTACCGCCGCCGGCATCGATGTGGCTGATGTTTTCGAAAGAGGTGTTGCGGAAATCCAGGCTGTTGTCGCCGTTGGTGCCGGTGACGGCGTTTTCGCTTTCACCGCCCGAGACCGTTTCGATGGAATTGTTGGACGCAAAGCGGTTGAAGACCAGATCCCGATCGTCATTGGATTCCATGACCGTATCGTTGCCGCTACCGCCCTTCAGGACGTCATTAGCATCGTTATGTCCGTCCAGCAGGAAGGTATCGTCGCCGGCACCGCCGTCCAACTCGTCCCGGCCCGTGCCGCCGATCAGGGTATCGTCACCGGCACCACCATAGAGCCTGTCGTCGTGATTCCCGCCGTTGAGGATATCGTCCCCGCCTTCGCCGTAGAGCTTATCCTTGCCGGTACCGCCACGGATATCGTCACCCGATTGGGTGCCGCGAACCGTGTCGTTGCCGCCGCTGGCATCGACATAGCCGATGTTTTCGAAATTGGTGTTGCGGAAGTCCAGGCTGTTGTCACCGGTGGTCCCGATGATGTTGCTTTCTGTATCGCCGCCGTCGACGTTCTCGATCGAATTGTTGGATGCGAAGCGGTTCAGCAAGAAATCGCCGTCGTCCTTGGAGACCAGGGTATCGTCGCCGCTGCCGCCTTTCAGGACATCGTCGGTATCCTGACCGCGCTGGTGGATGAAGGTATCATCGCCAGCACCGCCATCCAATTCGTCCCGCCCGGAACCGCCCGCCAAGGTATCGTTGCCGTTACCGCCATAGAGCTTGTCGTCGTCCTTACCCCCGTCGAGGGTATCATTGCCGTCCTGGCCGTAGAGCTTGTCCTTGCCCGCCCCCCCGGCGACCTGGTCGTTGCCGTCCCCGGCGCGGACGTCGTCATTGCCACTTTTGGCATCAATATCATCGCTGGCACTGGTACCGTTCAGGGTCTCGGCATTATTCGTGCCCTGGATCTCGTTCAGCTGCTCCACCTCGGCACCCGGTTCCGGAAGGTCCGGAACGTCCACAGTGACACCGGCCGTATCAGAGGCCGAGGCACCGCTGAAGGTTTCCGTCGAGGTTGCCTCGACCGAGAGGTTGAAGTCCGTCGCGTTGCCGGGCGTGGTAATCGTCAGGCCTTCGAGATCGCCGGACTCCAGGGTCCAACTGCCATCGCCGTTGTCGGTTCCTGCCGAAAGTTCGGCCCCTTCGGGCACGCCGGAGACGGTAACGCTCAATCGCTCCGAACCGTCTGCATCCGGTTGGGTCACGTCGATGTTGAGCGGGAACTCGACCGTTGCGTTTTCCGTATTGGCGCTCTCGGCCTCGGTCTCCAGGCGGACGTTGTCGATGTTCAGCTGGCCGCCGCCGGTCTTGGCGATCTCGATGCGGATCGGTTGTCCGGCACCGGCGAAATCGCCGCCGAAGGTACCGCCATCGACGCTGACCGTCGCCGTGACGAATTCACCATCCACCACCGGCAGATCATCGCTGGAGATCGAACCGATTTCCTGATCCCCGGCATAAAGTTTGATTTCATAGGTGGCATCGCCCTGGTCCAGTCGGTTGCCGATATCGACGTTCAAATCATAGTCCTGAGACGGATTGAAGGTGTCTTCCAGGGTCTGGGAAATCGTGCCGCGGTTCAGGTGAACCACGTTTTCGCCATCAGAAGCGCCGTCCGCATCCTTGAACTGCGTGCTCGGGTCCCAGGTGCCGCCCTGGCCGTCCAGTTCCCATCCGTCGACGGTGCTGTTCCAGCGACCGTTGTCGAGGGCCGGAGCCTCAAAAGAGGCATTTTCGATTTCGATGCTCTCGCTGGCCGTAATCGTGGGTTCGCCCAGGCTGACAGACACATCCGGGGTCGAGGCGGTCCGGTCGAAGCCCACCTCAATGGTCTGGCTGCTGGTCGCCTGCTCCCCGCTTTCGCCGGTCGTGGTGGCGGTAACATTCAATTCCAGGTCTTCAGAGCCGGCCGGGACGATGACCTTCAGACCGGCCACCTCGTCAGAGGTCAGGCTCCAGGAGCCGTCCTCGTTTTCGGTCCCGGCGGAAAGGGTGGCACCATCGGGGAGATTGTCGACGGTAAAACTGACCGTATCGCCGTCTTCCGCCGCCGCTTCGATGGTCAGCGGGACTTCTGCCTCGGTCACATTGCCACCGATGTCGGAGCCTTCCGCCGTCATGCGGACATTGTCGATGTTCAACTGGCCGCCGCCGGTTTTGGCGATTTCGATGCGGATATCTTCACCGAAGCCCGCGAAGTCTTCAGCGAAATCCGAGCCATCGACCGAAATGGTGGCCGTGACGAATTCGCCATCAACCACCGGCAATTCGTCGCTGGAGATCGAACCGATTTCCTCATCGCCCGCGTAGAGTTTCACCTCGTAGGTGGCGTCCCGGTTGTCCAGACGGTTGCCGATATCGACCTGCAGCTCGAAGCTGCCGCCTGGCGTAAAGGCTTGATCTGTGGTCTGGGCAATGGAGCCACTGTTCAGGTGAACAACATTTTCGCCATCGGAGGCACCGTTCGGATCCGTGAACTGGGTGCTCGGATCCCAGGTACCGCCCTGACCATGAAGGTCCCAGCCATCGACGGTGCTGTTCCAGCGACCGTTGTCGAGATCGGAACTCTCGAAAGAGGGATTGTCGATCTCCACATCGGTCCGGGTGTTGTAGGTGGGCGATCCGGCTGCAACGCTAAGCTCCGCCGCATCGACGACTTCGTCCACCTGCACCTGAAGGTTCCGGGTGACCGTGGCGGTATCACCGCCCTGTTCGGTCGTTGTTGCCGTCACCGAGAGATTGAAAGTACCGCTGAAGTCATCTGCCGGAACCAGTTGCAGGCCTTCCAGTTGGTCCGGTTCCAGCGTCCAAGAGCCGTCGTCATTTTCTGTCCCGGCGGAAAGCGAAGCCCCGTCCGGCAGGCCGTCCAGCGTAACAGAAAGGGTTTCCGAGCCATCCGTATCGGTCAGGGATGCGCGGATATCGAGGTCGATCGCGTTGTCTTCCTGGCCCGCTGCATTGGAGATCGAAAGTTCGGCTTCGTCCGCTTCCGCTTCCAGGCCGACATTGATCGACAGCGATTGGCGGGCCTCGTCGCCATTGGCCTCTCGCGAGACGGCTTCCACATCAAGCCGGAAATCGGCGTCCGAATTGGCCGGAGGGGTAATGGTCAATCCCTCCAGGTCACCGGGCTCCAAAGTCCAGGTGCCATTCCCGCCATCCGAACCGGCGGAGAGCTCCGCACCCTCCGGCACATTGCTGATCACGATGGACAGGCGCTCTGAGCCGTCGGTATCGGTCAGGGCCGCCTGGATATCCAGCGCGATGGCCTCGTCTTCGCCACCGGCGGCATCGGAACCTTGCAGGCGCACGTCATCGGCTTCGGCTTCGACGCCGACTTTTATGGTCAAATTCCGTTCCGAGGTGGCACCGCCATTGGATTCAGTGGCGATGGCGCGGACATTCAGTTTGAAATCGGCATCCGAGTTGGCCGGAGGGGTTATGGTCAGATCCTTGAGGTCGCCGCGTTCCAGCGACCAGGAACCGTCGCCATTATCCGTCCCGGCGGACAGGACGGCACCGTCCGGCACACCCTCGACGACGATCTCCAGCGTCTCGGAACCGTCCCGGTCGGTGAGACTGGAGCGGATATCGAGCGCAATCGCCTCATCTTCTTCGCCAAAGGCATCCTTGGCGCGCAGGCGGGGGTCGGAGGCGGAATTATCGACCACGATCGGCGGCAACTGCGGCAGAATGTCGTCAATCGTCAGGCGGTCATCCGGTTCTTCATCGACCACGACGCGGAAGTCGACCTGACCTTCCTGATCCTCGGGCACGGTGACTTCAAGCTGCTCGAGTTCCTCCAAGGTGAGGGAGACGCTGCCGTCATCCAGAACCGTACCAACGTTAATCTCGACGCCCTCCGGAATCTCGACGATCCGGACCTGAACATCGCCGGATGCGGCCTGGCCTGCGTCGTCGTCCCCGCGTTGGGCACCATCGGCCCGGGCAGCGCCCCGGTTGAGACCGGCACCACCATCCTGGCGGTTTCCTTCGCTGTTGCCGGGCGCGTCCGCATCATCGGCACCAATGTCCCCGAGCGGAATATCGATCTCCACCGTCTGAGCCCCCTCAGCGGCAGCCTGCTCGGCAACGGTTGAGCTGATGGAGACGTTGTAGACGTGGATGCTTTCCAGCAGGCCCGGCTCGGCAATCGGCTTGAACCCGCTCGAGTCATGGCCCAAGCCTTCTTCCGCCTGTCGCTGGTCGGTACTGCCCATGTGCAGGTTCTGGCTGGTCACATCGAGTTCTTCGATGACCACCGCCTGTGGATTGAGGAGAATTTCCTCTTCCGGGAGCTTTTCTCCACCCTGGTTCTCCAGGTCGAAAAGCTCAACATCGGCTTGGCGATTGTCATCATTGGACGGCGTCATATCGGGTTCTCCCGTTGAGGGGCACTAAAGGCCCGCTTACGCATCAATCTTCGGTGGTTCGATGAGATGTAATGCTTGATTGCGTTACGGCAATTCTGCTGCAGCTGTCAGGTCGCGTTAAGATTACGATGCTAGCCTTACATGAAGCTGATCGGTTGTGAATGTATCCAATATCACGAAAAGTTGCTTTCCGCAGGCCCCGTCGGTCGGCTAGGCCACTCGCCAAGCTGTGATCAACGGTTGGTCCTGATACGTCAATCCGTCCTTTTCGCCCAAGGCGGGTTCGGATATGAAAGTGGTTCCAAAAGCGGCTGGAATGTTACCTTTTCAGGCCGCAAGACAAAGGCGCAAAGCCCGGTCCTTCAAGGTGGCCGGACATCTCAGGCGGGAATACATCTATGAGCCAAATGGCGCCAGCTCAAACGACAGGCACGCGAGCGGAAGGGACCCGGGAGAAGGCTGCGCCCACTTTCCTTAGATCCCTCTGGCGTGTCGCGCTCGGACGTTACGATGTCCTGCTGGCTTCACTCGCCGTCAACCTGATGACGCTCGCCCTGCCGATCGTTGTCCTGCAGGTCTATGACCGTATCATCCCGAACGCAGCAACCGAGACTTTTACCCTATTGGTCCTGGGCCTTTTTGTTGCGATCTGTCTTGATCTCGTACTTCAGGCCGTCCGCGGACACATCACGGCCTGGTCGGCAGCGCGGTTCGAGCATGCGACCTCGATGCGCGCGATTGACCGCGTGCTCGGCTGTCGGATCGAAGATTTCGAGAAATCCGCCCCGGGAACGCACATGGACCGGCTGGCCGCCATCGAGAGCCTACGCGATTTCCATTCCGGCCAGGGTCTGATCGCGATTTCTGATCTGCCCTTCGTTCTCTTGTTCCTGGGCCTTATCTACCTGATCGGCGGCCCTATCGTGGCCGCACCGCTGGCTGTGGTCGGCGTTGCCGGGATTTTCGCCATGTGGGTTGCCGGTCGGTTGGACCGCGCGGTTCGAGACCGGGCGGATATGGATGACAAGCGCTACAACTTCATCTTTCAGTCGCTCAATGCCATTCATTCGATCAAGGGGCTCGGTGCCGAGTCGGTGATCGCCCGGCAGTATCAGGGCCTCCATGCACCCTTGGCCGCCGTGATCGAAAAAGTCGTCTATCTCTCGACCCTGTCCCAATCGCTGGGAGCCACCTTCGGCAACATCGCCATGGTCTCCGTCGCCGCAGCCGGTTCGGTCTTGGTGATCAATGGCGACATGACAGGCGGATCCCTGATCGCCTGCACACTGCTGGCGGGCCGCGCCGTACAGCCCATGATCCGCATGATCGGCGTCTGGGTCCAATCCCGGAACCTGCGCATCGCCGAAGAGCGCCTGGACTACCTGATGACCCTGCCCCAGGAAAACCGACCGGATCTGGCTGCCGGCGATGAAGATGCCTTCAACCCGGACGAATTCACGGGATCGATCATTCTGGACGAGGTCAGCGTGCACCGCGGTCGGCCCGATTTCCCGATCCTGAAGGATGTGAACCTGTTCGTCTCACCGGGGGAGATGATCGCGGTCACCGGTGACATGGGGGCGGGTCGCGGGACCCTACTGGACCTGGTCTCCGGCTTGATCCGGGCGGATGCCGGGGAGGTCCTTTACGACGGGGTCGAGGCATCCGAAATCGATTTCCAGAAAATCCGCAAACGCATCGCCTATGTGCGGCAATATGCCGTGCTTTACCGCGGCACGATCCTGGACAACCTGACCCAGTTCCAGCCCGAGGCCACCAGCCGGGCTCTGGCTTTCGCCAATGCACTCGGCCTGGATGAAGTGATCGCCGGCATGCCGCGCGGCCTGCAGACCCGGGTAGGCGATACCGCCTCCGAAATCCTGGCGGGCAGCACGCAGCAGGTGATTGCCCTGATCCGGGCACTGTCTTCCGCGCCTCAGGTCTTACTGTTTGACGAAGCCAACTCTGCTTTCGACCAGGCGGCGGATGAAAAATTGCGGGAATTGTTCGAAGTGCTGCGCGGCCAGATGACCATCCTGATGGTCACGGGGCGGCCAAGCTTCATCCGCATGGCCGACCGGGTGATTGAGGTCGGGCATGGCGAAGTTCATGAGATCGAAGCGGGCGAAGCGGCCTATACCCCGCCCCGCCCGACCCCGCTCGAAATGCCCGGCAACCTGCCTGGCGGTGGGGGGCAGGCCTGATGGCTCTTTCGAAACGTTTTGTCCTGCGTGAGCAGGCCTCCAAGCGCGCCAACACCGAATGGGCCCATGCGCTGTTGAAGAAGCTGGGCGGCGGCGGACAGGCCGATCCCTTGGCGGCCTGCCTGATCATGCTGCTCTCGGCTTTGAAGTGGCAGGGCAATCCACGGCATGTCGTCGAGGCTCTGCCCTATGGAAACAATGCCCTGACGCCCAGCGATCTGTTTGATGTGATGGCCCGGTTGGGTTTTCGGGCGGAACGCATCCGCACCCACCCGGCCAGCCTGCATCACCGCCTCTACCCCTGCCTCGTGCTCAAAGGCGGCGACAAACCCTATGCCATCCTGGGCGAGACCAACGAGGGCAAGGCCATCGTCTATGATGGCGTGGCGGGCCAACGCAGTGAAATGAGCCCCGGCAATCTCCAATCCGGCAAGGTCTTCGTTCTGCGCCCGATCCCGAAAGCCCAGCGGGTCCGAAAGGAAAATGGTGAAGAGTGGTTCAACGGTGTGCTGGGTCGCTTCAGGGGGCTCTTGGTTCAGGTGATCGGCGTCAGCTTCGTGATCAACCTGATGGCCCTAGTCGTCCCCCTCGCCATCATGGCGATTTATGACCAGGTGGTGGCCAAGGGCTCTACCGAAACCCTGATCTATCTTGCCAGCGGCGTTTTGGCCGCCGCCGTGTTCGAGGTCATCTTCAGGACCATGCGCGCCAGGGCGCAGTCCTTTGTCGCGGCCCGGTTGGATTTCCTGGTCGGCAGCCGGGTGTTCGAGCACATCCTGCACCTGTCACCCCTGTTCACGGAACGCGCCCCCGTCGGCGGGCAGGTCACCCGCATTCGGGAGTTTGAAGCCTTTCGGGATTTCTTCACCGGTGCGCTTGCCTCGATGTTCCTGGATCTACCCTTCACCCTGTTGTTCATCGTGGTGATCTGGCTGCTGGCCGGACCGGTCGCCTGGATACCGATGGGGCTGTTGTTCGTCTATGTGATCGCCGCCTTTATTCTGTTCCCTCTGCTCCAGAAACGCACGGCGGAAGCGGGCGAGGCACGGTCCGAACGCCATGCCTTCCTGGTCGAACTGATGTATTGGATGCGTCAGGTCAAGCAGCAGGGTGCCGAAGACATCTGGCGCGAACGCTTCCGCAAGATCTCTGGCGATGCCTCCTGGACCAACCTGGCGGCGGCGCGGCTTAACAACCTGACCGAGCTGATTGCCCATGGCCTGATGACCTTTGCCGGGGCGGCGACGGTTGTGGTCGGCGTTTTTCTGGCGGTTGACGGCTCCATGTCGCTCGGCGGACTGATCGCCACGATGATGCTGGTCTGGCGGGTCCTGGCACCCGCCAAGACGCTGTTCACGCTGGGCACCCGGCTGCAGCAGTTCCTGCAGTCGATCCGGCAGTTGAAACAGTTGCTCAGCTTTGATCGGGAACAGGAACCGGGCGACTATCCGCAGAACCTGATCCGCTTCCGGGGCGAGTTGGCCTTCAACCGGGTTTCGCTTCGCTATTCCGCCGATAGCAACCCGGCGCTGTTGGGCGCGACCTTCAAGGTGGAACCGGGCGAGCTGTTCGGGATCGCGGGCCATTCCGGCTCTGGCAAGACGACGATCGCGCGGATCATCTTAGGGCTTTATCGGCCCCAGGGCGGAACCGTGACGCTGGATGGCCTCGACATCCGGCAGTTGAAGCCCATCACGCTCCGCCAGACCCTGGCCTACGTGCCGCAGCGAAACCATGCCTTCGCCGGATCGATCTTCGAGAACATCGTGGTTGCCGAACCATCTGCGACCTTCGAACAGGTCCAGGAGGCCGCGCGGCTGGCGGGGCTTCTTCCCACCATCGAGGCCCTGCCGCACGGCTTCGATACCGTCTTCCGCGAAGGTCTTCAGGCCCATGTGCCGCAGGGTTTCCTGCGCCAGATCTCGCTCGCCCGGGCCTTCCTGCGCCGCTCTCCGATCCTGATCCTGGACGAGCCTGCCAGTGGCCTGGACGACCGTGAAGAAGCCGCCCTGATGGCCGCCATCGAAGAACAAAGGGGCTATCGCACGATCATCATGATCACGCAGCGCCCCAGCCACATGCGCGTCTGTGACCGCCTTTTGATCATGAACGGCGGCCAGGTTGAACTCCTTGGGCCTCCGGAAGAAGTCATGGCGGAGAGCCGACGTCGCGAAATGGCCCGCAAGGCCGCTGAATAAAGAGGTCAGATATGTCCGACAGCACCCCGGCGCCGAAAGCTGAGCCCAAGAAAACCGCGAAGCCTTCGAAACCGAAGAAGGATTCGATCCCGCGCCATCAGGCCCGGCATCTTAGCCAAGAAGCCATCCTGGAAGAGGCGGGTCCGAGCGGCTTTGCCTTCTGGTCGGTCTTGACCATCATTCTGCTGATCGCTGCCGCTGTTACCTGGTCCTATTTCGTCACCATCACGACGGCGGCCACAACGGAGGGCGAGGTCGTTCCCAGCGGCGACGTGCGCGTGGTGCAGCACCTGGAAGGCGGCATCATCAGCGAGATCAATGGACGCGACGGAGACTATGTGCGCCAGGGCGATGTCCTGATCCGCTTTGACGATACGCTCCGCGATGCCGAGCGCGCCCAGATTCTGGCCCGACAGGCGGCACTCGGCATCAAGGAAGAAAAACTCCGGGCCTTCATCGACAGCCGCAACCCGGACTTTTCCGCCTACGCGGAAAACTTCCCCGTACTGGTCGAAGAAGCCCGGATCGGGCTGCTGTCGACGCGCGAGCGGATTGCCGGCCAGTTGGCTGTCCTCGAGACCCGGATTCGCCAGCGCGAAAAATCGGTGGAAATGTTCAACAAGCAGGCCGCGAGCCTGCGCCAGCAGACGGGCCTCGTGAAAGAGGCCGTGGACATGCGCCGCCAGCTTTTCAAATCCGGCCATGGCTCGCGCGTCAACGTGATCAACTCCCAGTTGGAGTTTTCGCGGGTTCAAGGTTCACTTACCGATGCCGAGGTTTCCGCCGATCAGGCCCTTGTCGCCATCGAAGAGGCCCGCAGCGAAATCATCGAGCTGGAAGTGACAGAACGGGCCAACGCGATGGAAGAGCTTTCCGCGACCCTCGCCGAACTGGCGGAGGTGCGCGAAAACATTCGCCGCCTGGACGATCGGGTGAACCGGCTGGAAGTCCGCGCGCCGGTGACCGGCGTCATTCATGGCCAAAAGGTCAACACGCCGGGTGCCGTGGTCGAACCGGCGGACGTGCTGCTGACCATTGTGCCGGCGGATGAACAGGTTGTGGTTGAAACCCGGATCGAGCCCAAAGACATCGGCCATATCGCCGTCGGTCAGGACGTCAAAGTCACCGTTTCGGGCTTCGACGTGCGGCGCTACGGCGTGGTGAAGGGGCGTCTCGAGACGATCTCTCCTTCCACCTTCACCGACGATCAGGGGGAGGCCTATTTCAAGGGCCGCGTCATCCTGAGCCGTGACACCATCCGGGTCGGCGAGACGGAAAGCCCGATCGTACCGGGCATGACCGTAACGGCGGACATTGAAACGGGCACCCAGACCCTGTTGTCCTATCTGACGCGGCCCGTCTATGCGGCGCTGGTCAGTTCCTTCTCTGAACGATAAGGCAATGGTCACAAAAAACCTGTGACTTGGCCGCCACAATTGTGAGTGGACATTCCTGCCATGGCACCCATATGGCAATTCGATGGGTGAGAAAGGCAGGAATGAAATGTCGAAAACCACGCCCGAAACAAAGACCCGACCCAAGCCCGTCCGCCGCCGTCCGGCTTCAGGCGGCGGGACAAAGGCTGAGCGAGGCGGGCAAGTCCAATCGCTCGCACGCGCGCTCAACCTGATGAATGCGCTGACGGACGAAGATCAGGGACTCAACCTGACCGATCTGGCTCAGAAGGTGGGGCTGGCTCCCTCGACCGCCCACCGTCTGCTGACCACGCTGCAGGAAATGCGCTTTGTGCGCTACGATACCGAACGCGGTGCCTGGATGGTTGGCGTTCAGGCCTTCGTCGTCGGCAATGCCTTTGCGCGGTCCAGGGACGTCATTGCGATGTCGCGCCCGCACATGCGCCAGCTGATGGAAGAATCCGCCGAAACCGTGAACCTCGCGGTCGAGGATCAGGGTGAGGCGATATACATGAGCCAGGTGGAATGCCGCCAGATGATGCGGGCAATTGCCAAACCGGGCGGTCGGGTCAACCTGCATTGTTCCGGTGTCGGCAAGGCGCTGATGTCGGCCATGTCGGCGGATGAAGTGGCCAAGATCCTGCAGCGCCATGGCCTGCCGAAGTATACAGAATTCACGCTCGATACCCCCGCCAAACTGCGAGAAGACTTGGACAAGGCCCGCGCGCAGGGCTTCGCCCTTGATGACCAGGAAAACGCCATCGGTCTGCGTTGCGTTGCCGCCCCCGTGTTCGATGAACTGGGCCGCCCCCTTGCCGCCTTGTCTCTCTCCGGCCCCATGGCGCGGATTACCGACAAACGCGTGCCGATCCTGGGCAGCATGGTGATTCACTTCGCAAAGGAGGTCACCAAGATCCTGGGAGGCCGCATTCCGGAGCGCAGCGCCGCCTGAGCGAGGCGCCCGATGTTTCCCGACACGAAAGGGTGGGCATGGGCCTGCCCTTTTCTGTTAGGGGCGAATTTTTCAAACAACCCGCGCCTTCCGCATGGTGGAATTCGCACCTGCGAACCCCTTCAATTTTTCAGGCTAATTTATTGAAATATTTGCTGCAATAGTGCCGTTTCCAAATTGTGGAATGCGTTTGCACTTCTGTTGAAGCAAAAACGGGTTTTCGCATATCCGTGTTCATACAGCGCCCCAGGAGATCGGTTCTGGCCTGGCGCAGGTGAAACGGAGGAAACAAAAAATGGCCCGTATGACAGCCGCAGAAGCCGCCGTGAAAGTCTTGGAGAAGGAAGGCGTGACCTGTGCCTTCGGTTTGCCCGGCGCTGCCATCAACCCGACATACGCCGCGATGTGGAACGCCGGTACGATCAATCACACCCTGGCGCGCCACATGGAAGCCGCCTCGCACATGGCAGAAGGATACACCCGAGCCAAGGCAGGCAACATCGGCGTTTGCATCGGCACGTCCGGCCCGGCGGGTACTGATATGATCACCGGTCTCTACTCGGCCGCGGCGGATTCGATTCCGATCCTCTGCATCACCGGCCAGGCCCCGGTCGCGAAACTTCACAAGGAAGATTTCCAGGCGATCAACATCGCGGACATCGCCGGGCCGGTGACCAAGTGGGCAACGACCGTACTGGAACCGGCCCAGGTACCCCGGGCCTTCCAGAAGGCCTTTCAGCTGATGCGTTCCGACCGTCCGGGGCCCGTCCTGATTGATCTGCCGATTGACGTACAGATGGCTGAGATCGAATTCGACATCGACACTTACGAGCCCTTGCCCGTGAACAAGCCGGAATGCACCCGCGCCCAGGCCGAAAAAGCGCTCGGCATGATGATGGCCGCGGAAAGGCCGCTGATCGTCGCCGGTGGCGGCATCATCAATTCGGATGCCTGCGACCTGCTGGTGGAACTCGCCGAACTGACGAACACGCCCGTCATCCCGACCCTGATGGGCTGGGGAGCAATCCCGGATGATCACCGCCTGATGGCCGGCATGGTCGGTCTGCAGACCTCGCATCGCTACGGCAACGCCACCTTCCTGGAGAGCGACTTCGTCCTTGGCATCGGCAATCGCTGGGCCAATCGCCACACCGGCTCGATTGCCAAATACACCGAAGGCCGCACCTTCGTGCATGTTGATATCGAGCCGACGCAGATCGGCCGGGTCTTCTCCCCGGATCTCGGCATCGTTTCGGATGCCACGGCGGCTTTGCAGAAGATGATCGAGGTGGCCCGGGATTGGTCGGCGCAGGGCAAACTCGCCGACCGCTCCGACTGGGTGGAGTCTTGTGTCGAGCGAAAGCGCACCCTGCACCGGAAGACTCACTTCACCGAAACGCCGATCAAGCCGATGCGGGTCTACGAAGAGATGAACAAGGCCTTCGGACGGGATACGACCTACGTCACCACCATCGGCCTCAGCCAGATTGCCGGCGCACAGTTCCTGAAGGTCTTTCGCCCCCGTCACTGGATCAATGCCGGTCAGGCCGGGCCTTTGGGCTGGACCATGTGCGCCGCCCTGGGCGTCAAGGTCGCCAATCCGGAAGCCAAGGTGGTCGCCTTGTCCGGCGACTACGACTTCGAATTCATGATCGAAGAACTGGCCGTCGGTGCCCAATTCAAGCTGCCCTACATCCATGTGCTGGTGAACAACGCCTACCTCGGCCTGATTCGCCAGGCGCAGCGCAACTTCCAGATGGACTACTGTGTCCAGCTGGGATTCGAGAACATCAATCACACAGACAGGGATGTGAAAGGCTATGGCATGGATCATGTTGCGGTGGCCGAGGCCATGGGCTGCAAAGCAATCCGCGTGACCGATCCGGAGATGATCGCCACGGCCCTCGAAGAGGCTCAGTCCTTGATGCAGGAGCACCAGGTGCCGGTCGTCGTCGAAGTGATCCTGGAACGCGTGACCAACATCGCCATGGGCACCGAAATCGACGCCGTGAACGAGTTCGAGGAAACATTGGATGCCCCGGAAGCTGATTTCCAACTGGAAACCGCCTGAGCCATCACGACATCAAAACCCAATGCGATAAACGAGAAGGGAGTGAGACATGCCCCGCTTCAATGCAAACCTGACCATGCTGTTCAACGAGGTCGATTTCCTCGACCGCTTCGCCCTGGCGGCACAAGCCGGTTTTTCCGGCGTCGAGTACCTGTCTCCCTATGACTATGAGCCCGAGGTCCTGGCCTCGAAGCTGCAGGAATTCGGCCTGACCCAGGTGCTGCACAATCTGCCTGCAGGTGACTGGGCTGCGGGCGAACGCGGCATTGCCTGCCACCCGGAGCGTGTCCAGGAATTCAAGGGCGGCGTGGCCAGGGCGATCACTTACGCCAAGGCCCTGGGCTGCCCGCAAGTCAACTGTCTGGCCGGGATCAAGCCGGAGGGGGTCTCGATGGAAGAAGCCCACAAGACCTTTATCTCCAACCTCGCCTTTGCAGCCAATGCTCTTCGGGCCGAAGGTATCAAGCTGCTGATCGAACCGATCAATACCCGCGACATTCCGGGCTTTTTCCTGACCCATACGGCACAGGCCGCCCGGATCATCAAAGAAGTCGGCTCCGACAACCTGTTCATTCAGTATGACGTCTACCATATGCAGATCATGGAAGGTGATCTGGCCCCAACCATCGAGGAGCATCTGGACCTTATCGAACACATACAACTTGCCGACACCCCCGGTCGCCATGAGCCGGGAACGGGAGAGATCAACTATCCCTTCCTGTTCGGTTTCCTGGACCGGGTCGGATATGAAGGTTGGATCGGTTGCGAATACAAACCCGCAGGCGATACCCAGGCGGGGCTCGGCTGGTATGCGCCCTTTCATATAAAGGCAGCCGCCGAATAAGACTGGACGCTAGAACACAAGAAAATACTCAAGGGAGAGTACGACATGAGCAAAATCGGATTCATCGGGCTCGGCATCATGGGGGCCCCCATGGCCGGACATCTTCAGGCGGGCGGCCATGAGCTGTTTGTCCTGAAGCGCTCCAAGCCGACCCCGGCGGCCCTTCTGGACGGCGGTGCCGTGGAATGCGCCTCAAGCCGCGAAGTGGCCGAGCAGGCCGACATCATCATCACCATCGTACCGGACACTCCGCAGGTTGAAGAGGTTCTGTTTGGGGAAAATGGGGTCGCAGAGGGGCTCTCGCCCGGCAAGATTGTGGTCGACATGAGCTCCATCAGCCCGATTGCCACCAAGGAATTCGCGGCCAAGATCGACGATCTCGGCTGTTCCTACCTGGATGCCCCGGTCTCCGGCGGCGAGGTGGGTGCCAAGGCGGCCAGCCTGACCATCATGGTCGGGGGCCCGGAGAGCACCTTCAATGCGGTCAAGCCGCTGTTCGACCTGATGGGCAAGAACATCACCCTTGTGGGCGAAAACGGTGCCGGTCAGGTGACCAAGGTCGCCAATCAGGTCATCGTGGCCCTCAACATCGAGGCTGTCTCGGAAGCTTTGGTTTTTGCCTCCAAGGCCGGTGCCGATCCGGCGAAAGTCCGCGAAGCCCTGATGGGCGGCTTTGCGTCTTCCAAGATTCTGGAAATCCATGGGGAGCGCATGGTCAAGCGCACCTTCAACCCGGGCTTTAGAATCGAGCTCCACCAGAAAGATCTGAACCTGGCCCTGCAAAGCGCCAAGGCCCTGGGTGTCAGCCTGCCGAACACAGCGACCGCACAAGAGCTGTTCAATGCCTGCGCCGCCAATGGTGGCTCGGCCTGGGATCACTCCGCCATGGTGCGCGCACTCGAAATGCTGGCCAACCATAAGGTACAACCGGACGAGGACGTGGCCCAGCAGGCTGCCGAATAAAGCGCCCAGCCTATAGAATAAGACCAAGCAAAAAGACTGACGAACGAGCGGAGGGGCCATCGATGACCACCCTGACCATGCCACCCTTGGACGAGAAGGTGATGGCTCGGAAGGCCGACATTGTCGATGCCCTGCGCGCCATTGTCCCGGGCGAAGGGGTGATCGTCGATGAAGACGAGCTCCGACCCTACGAGACCGATGGCCTCTCCGCCTATCGTCAACTGCCGTTGATCGTGGTTCTCCCCGATACGGTCGAACAGATTTCGGCGATTTGTCGATATTGCTACGAACAGGGCATCAAAGTGGTACCTCGGGGCTCCGGCACGTCGCTTTCCGGCGGGGCACTGCCCTTGCGCGACGGCATCATTCTGGGCCTCGGCAAGTTCAAGAAAATCCTCAAGATCGACTACGACAACCGGCTCGCCGTCGTGCAGCCGGGTGTCACCAATCTCGCCATCACCAAGGCGGTCGAAGGGCAGGGCTTCTACTATGCGCCCGACCCCTCCAGCCAGATCGCGTGTTCCATCGGCGGCAATGTGGCGGAAAATTCTGGCGGTGTGCACTGCCTGAAATATGGCCTGACAACCAACAACATCCTCGGCCTGGAAGCCGTGCTGATCGACGGGTCCATCGTTCGCATCGGCGGAGGCCACCTGGACAGCGAAGGCTATGACCTGATGGGCCTGTTGACCGGGTCGGAAGGATTGCTGGCCGTTGTCACCGAAGTAACCGTTCGCATCCTGAAATCCCCCGAAAGTGCGCGCGCCGTCCTGATCGGCTTCAACACCTCTGAAGACGCCGGTCAATGCGTGTCCGACATCATCGGAGCCGGGATCATTCCCGCCGGGCTCGAGATGATGGACCGCTATGCGATCCATGCCGCCGACGATTTCGTCAAGGCAGGCTACCCACGCGATGTGGAGGCCTTGCTGATCGTCGAGTTGGATGGTCCGGTGGAGGAAGTGGACTATCTGCTGGAGCGGGTCGAGGAAATCGCCCGCGCCGCGCATGCGGTCAGCGTCCGGGTTTCCCAGTCGGAGGAAGAGCGCATGGCCTTCTGGTCCGGGCGCAAGGCGGCCTTTCCCGCCGTCGGCCGCATCTCCCCCGACTACTACTGCATGGACGGCACGATCCCGCGCCATCAACTGCCGAAAGTCCTGGCCCGCATGCGGGAGCTGTCCAACCATTACAATCTCAGGGTGGCCAATGTTTTTCATGCGGGTGACGGCAATCTGCATCCGCTGATCCTGTTCGATGCCAATGTGCCGGGCGAGTTGGAAAAGACCGAGGCATTCGGCTCCGAGATCCTGAAACTCTGCGTCGAGGTGGGCGGCGTGCTGACCGGCGAACATGGCGTCGGGGTCGAGAAGCGCGACCTGATGGGCGAAATGTTCTCCGAGATCGACCTGAAACAGCAGCAGCGGGTCAAATGCGCCTTCGATCCCGATCACTTGCTAAACCCGGGCAAGGTCTTCCCACAGCTTCACCGTTGCGCGGAATTGGGACGCATGGTTGTCCACCAGGGCAGGCTGCCCTTCCCGGATATCCCCCGGTTCTGAAGCCCAAGTCTAACGAAGCCCAAGTCTAACAAGGACAGACGATGACCGAGATTGTGCGCCCCGAGACGACGGAACAGGCCGAACAGGCCATGGCCTATGCGGTGTCGGAGAACATGCCCGTCATGATCGAGGGCCAGGGCACAAAACAGCGCCTCGGCCGTCCGGTTCAGGCAGCCATGACCATCAACACGACCGCGCTGTCCGGCATCACATTGTACGAGCCGGAAGAGCTGGTGCTGTCCGCCCGCGCCGGAACCCCGCTGGCCGAGATCGAAAAAGCCCTGGACGACAAGAACCAGATGATGGCCTTCGAACCCGCCGACTATGCCGCGTTGTTTGGCGGGGAGCCGGGGTCCGGGACCATCGGAGGGCTGGTGAACTGCAACCTTGCGGGCTCGCGGCGCATCTCCCAGGGGGCGGCGCGCGATCATGTGCTTGGCGTCGCCGTTGTCACAGGCCGGGGAGAGACGATCAAATCCGGCGGGCGCGTGGTCAAGAACGTCACGGGCTACGACCTCTCGAAGCTGGTCACCGGCTCTTACGGGACGCTCGGCCTGCTGACGGATGTCACCATCAAGGTTCTGCCGCGGCCCGAATGCTGTTGGACCTTGATGATCCAGGGCCTGGACGATGCGAAAGCCATTGCCGCCCTGTCTCGGGGCCTGGGCTCCAGTCACGAAGTCTCCGGCGCGGCGCATCTGCCCGCCGACATCGCCGGACAATCCGGCGTCACGGTTGTGGCCAAGGCCGACGGGCCGGTCACCCTGCTCCGCATCGAAGGCCCTCTGCCCTCAGTCGAGGCCCGCGCCAAGGGCCTGACCCAAGACCTGGAAAGCTTCGGCCCGGCCATCCGGCTGGAGACCGATGAAGCCCGCCCGCTCTGGGCCGAGGTGACCAACGCCCGGGCTTTTGCGGGCACCGGCGATGACCCGCTCTGGAGGATTTCTATGAAGCCGACAGACGGGCCGAAGCTGACGGCAGGCCTCGAGAGCCTCGGCCAGACGGGGCGCTGCTTCTATGATTGGGGCGGCGGGCTGGTCTGGTTCGCACCCGACGCCGCCGTCAGTCTGGAGACCGCGAAAGCGCTGCGCCAACGGGTCGATGCCATGGGCGGCCATGCGACCCTGATCCGCAGCAACACCGCAACACGCCAGACCGTGCCGGTCTTTCATCCGCAGAGCCCGGCGCTCGGCGCCTTGAGTGATCGCGTGAAACAGAGCTTCGATCCCAAAGGCCTGATCAATCCGGGCCGGATGACCGATAGCGCGGCGCTGGCGGCCTGAGGGAAAGAGGACATCAGCGATGCAAACCCATTTCACCCTCGCCCAGTTGGCCGACCCGAAGATCAAGGACGTGGACAGCATCCTGCGCAACTGCGTGCATTGCGGCTTCTGCACGGCCACCTGCCCGACCTATACGCTGCTGGGCGACGAACTCGATTCCCCTCGCGGTCGGATCTATCTGATCAAGGACATGTTCGAGAACAACAAGCCGGGGACCGAGAAAGTCGCCAAGCACATCGACCGTTGTCTGAGTTGTCTTTCCTGCATGACCACCTGTCCCAGCGGCGTGCACTACATGCACCTGGTGGATGAGGCGCGGACCCACATCGAAAACACCTATGATCGCCCTTGGCACGACAAGGCCTTGCGAGAGGTTTTGGCCTTCCTGCTGCCGAAGCCTGGGTTGTTCCGGGCGGCCCTGATCGGTGCCAAGATCGCCAGCCCCTTTGCGCGCTTCTTCAAGGGCCACTTGGCCCTCGAACGCTTCGGGGCTATGCTGCGCCTCGCGCCGAAGAAGATGAAACAGCCAAGTCCCATGGACCGCCCCCAGACTTTCCCCGCTGCGGGCCCACGCAAGCAGCGCGTCGCCCTGCTGAACGGCTGCGCCCAGCAGGTCCTTGAACCCGGCATCAACGAATCCACCATCCGCCTGCTGGCCCGCCATGGGGTCGAGGTGGTGATCCCGAAGGGGCTCGGCTGCTGCGGTGCGCTGACCCATCACATGGGCAAGGAAGAGATCGCGCTGGAAGCCGCGCGCAACAACGTCGCGGCCTTCTGGAACGAAATGCAGGGCGAAGGCCTGGATGCCGTGATCATCAATGCGTCGGGCTGCGGCACGACCGTGAAGGACTACGGCCATATGCTGCGGCTGGATGAGGATTGGCGCGACAAGGCCGAAGCTGTCTCCACCATCACCCGCGACATCACCGAGTTTATGACCGATCTAGGGCTCGGCACGGTGGTCCAGGGCCCGGCCGTGGGCTCGCGCCCGCTGGTGGTTGCCTATCATTCCGCCTGTTCCATGCAGCATGGCCAAAAGATCACAACCCTGCCGAAGGCGCTTCTCGCCGCGGCCGGATTCACGGTCCGGGATGTACCGGAAGGACACCTCTGCTGTGGGTCCGCCGGGACCTACAACATCATGCAGCCGGAAATCGCCAGCCAACTCCGCGACCGCAAGGTGGCCAACATCGAAAGCCTGAAGCCCGACCTGATCGCCACCGGCAACATCGGCTGCATGGCGCAGATCGGCTCGGCGACCGGCATTCCCATCGTCCATACAGCGGCCCTGCTCGACTGGGCCACCGGCGGCCCCCTGCCGGAACAACTGGACGGCATGAGCCTGAAACTCACCTCGGATATGCGGGAGGCAGCGGAATGAGCAAAATCCGGATCACGGCGGGCAGCGTCTCCATGGAGATGGAACTGCTCGATACGCCCACCGCCCGCGCGGTCGAAGCCGCCTGTCCGTTTGACGCCAGCGCCAACACCTGGGGCGACGAGGTTTATTTCTCAACGCCGGTCACCGGGGCGGCCGAACCGGATGCCAAGACCGTCCTGGAACCGGGCGAAATCGCCTTCTGGCTCGGCGGTGATGCCATCGCCATCGGCTACGGCCCGACCCCGGTCAGCGAAGGCGACGAGATTCGCCTGATCAGCCCGGGCAATGTCTTCGCCAGGGCGCTGGGTGATGTCACCGACTTTGCCGCCGTGCGCGGTGGCGAAGCGGTACGGGTGGAGGCGGCTTAAGCGAGAGGCTATATCTCGCTCCATGACAACGGCTTCGATCCTCAAACGGCTGGGCATGCTGGCAGGGCTGATCGGACTCTGGGCCATCGGTATGCTCGCCGTCTTCGAATTTGCCGATAGCCCGGACGAAGCATCGGGCATGCTGCTTGCCGTCTATCCGCCGGGCTTTTCCGAACCCCAAACCTTCGCCGCCCTCACAAGAGCCGACGCCAGCCCCGTCCGGCGCTTCGGATTTGAGACCGTCTGGATCGCAAACGACGGAAAACCCGGCCTCGCAGGCAGGCTGAGGGAAACCGGCGCGCTCTGGGTCTTCGATCAGTCGCCCTTGGGCACCGAGCTCGCCGGTTGCTTTGGCTTCGTGGCCCTCGACGTCAACAAGAACCCGATGAAGAATCAGTTGCGATGAACCCAAAAAAGAAAAGCGCCGGGGAGGGAACCGGCGCTTTTCAGGTTTTGACGACCCCTTCGAGGGAGAGGGGCTGGAGAGAGAGGGGCCGTCTACGAGGAATGGCCTGCCAAAACGGCAGATAGGCACGTCTTCAGTCGTTGGTGTCGTCAAATCCTTCGAAAAAATACCGGAGCTCGGCCAGGTCCCGCACGGAAGCGCGGGGGTCGAGTTGCGGTTCTGCCTGGGGCTCCCGGACCGGCGTCAGGGGCAGGCTGATGACCTGCTGATCACTGAGCCGGGGGAGCGGGTTGAGCAGAGGTTTCATGGTCTTGGCTAGTCCAAGGGCCCATCGGTTTTTCTCCGATAGCGCCCTTTCCAGGGGTTGGGAGGGCCGCTTCTTGCCGCCCTCGAAAGGTTTCCCTTTGGCACTCTCTTCTGCATCCCGGTCGCCTTAACCTTTGTTATCGGGCTGGCAACCTTCGTTAAGAATGGATTATCGGATCGAACCTCTTAACGAGGTCTTAACAGGCCTTAACAAATTCAACACCATTGTTAACCGCCTGAATTTCTCTTTGACTTTCAAACTCTTCACCCCACCTAACCGGAGGGAGTTTTTTCGAAAGGGGCATCCGTGGCGGTTAACATCCTGATCATCGGAGCGGGACTGTCGGGTCTGGCGGCGGCCAGAACGTTAACGCGGCTGGGTGCCATGGTTAATGTCATCGAGAAGAGCCGCGGTCTCGGCGGACGGCTGGCAACCCGGCGGGCGACGCCCTGGGCGTTTGATCATGGTGCGCAGTATGTGACGGTAACCCAACCGCCCTTCCTCGCCCGCATGACGGCCTTCATCGAGGCCGGCTGCGCCGCGCGTTGGGACGGGAAGGTGGTTGCCCTGAAACCCGGCGGGCAACTGGGACCCGACCCCTTCCACAAGCCCCGCTACG
Source organism: Magnetovibrionaceae bacterium (assembly GCA_049603795.1). Lineage (GTDB taxonomy): Bacteria > Pseudomonadota > Alphaproteobacteria > Rhodospirillales > JBMYSY01 > JBMYSY01. The sequence goes on along the minus strand of JBMYSY010000004.1, from coordinate 127,549 downwards.
TCGGCACCCCCGGGATGAACGCTCTGGTGCGCTCCTTGAGCGATGGCTTGACGATCTCCTTGCAAGGCCGCGTCACCGGTCTGGAACGGCGGGCCGAAGGCTGGCACGTCGATCTCGAAGACGGAACGACGACCGGCCCCTATGACGGGGTCGTGGTCTCCGCCCCCTCCCCCCAGGCGGCAAGCCTGCTGGCCGCCGTACCCACCCTCGCGGCAGAGGCTGCGGAGGCCGTTATGGCCCCCTGCTGGGCGGCCATGGTGGGCTATGCCGAACCGCTTGATCTCTGTTTCGATGCCGCCGGCCTGGAAGAGGGGGCGCTCAGTTGGGTCGCGCGGAACTCCGCCAAACCCGACCGCCCCGAACAGGAGGCCTGGGTGCTGCACGCATCCACCGAATGGTCGATAGAGCATCTGGAAGACAGTCCGGAAGACGTCGGCCCCGCCCTGCTGGGTGCCTTTCACGAGGCACTCGGGCGAGAACTGCCGGGACCTGAGCAGATCCAGGCCCACCGATGGCGCTACGCCCGGGTCACCAAGGCACTGGCCAAGGATTGCCTGATCGATGAGGGCGCAAAGATCGCCGCCTGCGGCGACTGGTGCCTCGGCGGGCGGGCGGAAAGTGCCTTCCAATCCGGCCTCGCCGCCGCCCATGCGCTCGCGCGCGCCTTCGGCAGAAATCTTGGCGATCAATGAAGCTGGCCCTGGTGCTCGTCGACCAGGTGAGCCTGAACCTTGCGGGCCTGAGGGCGCTGGACCCGTCCGCCGATCGGGTGCTGCTGGTCGAGGCCAGGGATCAGTTCGATGACGTACCCCACCACCGCAAGAAGATCGTCTTTCTGCTTTCGGCCTACCGACACTTCGCCGAGCGTCTGCGCAACGAGGGGTTTGAAGTCGTCCACCTGAGGCTGGACGACGAAGCCACACCGGATGCCCTTGGCCAGGGGGTGTCCAAGGTGGTCGATGAGCTAACACCCGAAGTCCTGTTCCTTACCGAACCCGGCAGCCACGCCCTCCGCAGTGCCATGGAAGACTGGCGGGAGGAATTGCCTTGCGAGGTCCAGATCCTCGAAGATGGCCGCTTCCTCTGTTCCCATGACCGCTTTGCCGCCTGGGCCGAAGGCCGGAAGCAATTGCGGATGGAATACTTCTATCGGGAGATGCGCAAAGACTATGACATCCTGCTGGACGACGACGGCAAGCCGATCGGCGGGGAGTGGAACTACGATTCCGATAACCGCAAGAAGCTGCCGAAACGTCTCTCGGTGCCCGATCGCTTTTTTGGCGAGCCGGACAACCTGACAAAAACCGTCATCAAGATGATCGAGGAGACCTGGCCGGACCGCTTTGGTGACTTGCAGGAACCTTACTTCGTCGCCACGCCAGAGGCAGCGGAAGACCGACTGGACTTCTTTATCCAGCACCTCCTGCCCAACTTCGGCGATTACCAGGATGCCATGAAGCAGGGCGAGCCCTGGCTGTTCCATTCGGTCCTTTCACCCTACATCAACAACGGCCTGTTGGACCCGTTGGACGTCTGCCGCCGGGCGGAACAGGCCTACCACGAGGGACAGGCCCCCTTGAACGCGGTCGAGGGCTTCATCCGCCAGATCATCGGCTGGCGGGAATACGTGCGCGGCATCTATTGGCGCTTCATGCCGGACTATGCGGACCGGAACGCCCTTGGCGCTAGCCGCGACCTGCCGGGGTTCTATTGGACCGGGGAGACGGAGTTGAACTGTCTGGCCCAGGTCATCGCGGAGACCAAACAAAACGCCTATGCCCATCACATCCAGCGTCTGATGATCACCGGCCAGTTCGCCATGCTGATCGGGGTTGAACCGGAACAGATCTGTGATTGGTACCTGGCGGTCTATGCCGACGCCTTCGATTGGGTCGAACGCCCCAACACGCAAGGCATGGCGACCTTCGCGGACGGCGGCCTTATGGCCTCCAAGCCCTATTGCTCTTCGGGTGCCTATATTGAGCGCATGAGCGATTACTGCGGAGATTGCCGCTACGACGTGAAGCAGAAAACCGGCGAAGACGCCTGCCCGTTCAACTACCTCTATTGGGATTTCCTGGACCGGAACCGGGATGTGCTGAAAGGCAACCCGCGGCTCGGGATGCCCTATCGGAACTTGGAGAAGATGAGCGCAGAGCGCGTTGATGAGATACAGCGGGATTCGAAACGGTTCCTGAAATTTTGCACGCCAAGCAATTCATCTAGGGAGAATTGATCCATCCAAAGTTAAGAAATATTTCATTGTTGATTTTGTATCATAATGATACAATATTGTTATGGGTGATGTTGTTCCAATTCGCATAAAGCCTTGGGAAAAGCAGTCTCGGAAAGAGATCGAGCTGTTGATCCGGAATCGGGCTGAGACAGAAGAAAACATCATCATCCTGGGCCATCCACAGAAAAGGATGAAAGAGCGGAAGGTTACGCGGGCGGAGCTTATGTACGTCTTGCGGGACGGCCACATTTTCGGGGATGTGGCGCTCAACATCAAAGGAGATTGGGAAGCGTCTATGGTTCGCCGTCAAGGCAGCACTAGGCAAATTGAAGTAGTGACGATTGCCGTCAGAGAAGATGAGAAAATCATTGTCAAGACGGTGAAAGTCTAGGAGGAAGACATGTCGTATCACTATACCCTTTGTGGTCTCGACAACATCTACCTGACCAACGGGGTTGACGAGCATCAGACTGAATATGGCGACGGAGTATCCATTCAGAACGCTGATGATCTAGACACGGCAATTGCCCTTGCCGTGATTAGCTTGCCATACAGGCTACAAGGGCAGGACTTGCGTTTTTTGCGTTCATTGCTGGACCTTTCCCAGAAGGAACTGGCTGACCGGTTGGGGACACAACGCGTTACCATTGCCCGCTGGGAGGGAAAACCTTACACGCCGATCACCGGGTCTGCAGACAGACTGCTTCGCTTTTATTGCTCAGAACGGCTGTTCGCAGGTGCTTGTTCCGCTGCGCTCACGGACTTGCTTCCGGAAATCGATGAGGGGAAAAGGCCGAGAATTGAAATGGGTCATGTAAAGAGTGGCGTTAATGCTATCTCTTCAAACAAGAAATTTCACTGGGAGGCTAGGCGAACCGCTTAGAGGGTTCCTCCTGCCCGTGTCACTTGCCGCCATTTGATGGCGGCTTTTTTTTTGGGCTGTTTAATTTGCTTAGAGCTTCTCCGCCCAGAGATCGGTCTCGTCCGCCTCGACCACGCGGCCCCGGACGATCTCGCCGACGGCCAGTTCGCTTTCGCCATTCAGATAGACCGCGCCGTCGATTTCCGGAGCATCCCATTGGGACCGGCCAATGGCCCCTTCCTCGTCCACCTCGTCGATCAGAATGTCAATCTCCAGGCCCTTCTTAGCAGCCAGACGGCGCTCGCTGATGGCGGCCTGGGCGGTCATGAATCGTGTCCAGCGTTCCTGCTTGACCTCTTCCGGCACAGCTCCCGGCAGATCATTGGCGGCGGCCCCTTCGACCGCCTCATACTTGAAGCAACCGACGCGATCCAACTGCGCCTCGTCGAGCCAGTCCAGCAGGACCTGGAAGTCCTCTTCCGTCTCGCCGGGAAAGCCGACGATGAAAGTGGAACGGATGGCGAGGTCCGGCTTGATTGCCCGCCAGGCCTGAATGCGGTCCAAGGTCTTTTCCTGGTTGCCGGGCCGCTTCATGGCTTTCAGCACGCGCGGGCTGGCGTGTTGGAACGGCACGTCGAGATAGGGCAACAACGCACCGTCGGCCATCAACTCGATGGCGCGATCCACGTGCGGATAGGGATAGACATAGTGCAGCCGCGCCCAGACGCCGAGTTGGCTGAGGCCCCGGCAAAGGTCCTGAAAGCGGGTCTCAAAAGCCTCGCCGCGCCAGGTGTCCTGCGCATACTTCACATCGACACCATAGGCGCTGGTGTCCTGACTGATGACCAGAATTTCCTTCACGCCGGCGGTGACCAGCTTTTCGGCCTCTCCCAAGACCTTGCCGACCGGGCGGCTCTGCAGCTTGCCGCGCAGGCTGGGGATGATGCAGAAGGAGCAGGTGTTGTTGCAGCCTTCGGAGATCTTCAAATAGGCATAGTGGCGGGGTGTCAGCTTGAGGCCCGAGGGCGGCACCAGATCCATATAAGGATCATGCAGCGGCGGCACGGCCTCGTGCACGGCCTCGACCACCTGCTCGTAGGCCTGGGGCCCGGTCACGGCGAGCACGTTCGGGTGGCTGTCGCGGATCGAGGCCTCGTTCGCGCCCATGCAGCCCGTGACGATCACCTTGCCGTTTTCGGCCAGGGCCTCCCCGATGGCATCCAGACTTTCGGCCTTGGCGGAATCCAGGAAGCCACAGGTGTTCACGATGACCACATCCGAACCCGCATAGTCGCCCGAGATGCCATAGCCCTCGGCGCGCAACTTGGTCAGGATGCGCTCGGAGTCTACGAGTGCCTTCGGGCAGCCGAGACTGACGATCCCGACGGTGGGTGTCTTGGCGTTTTGAGAAGCTTTTTCCATGCCGCCCCATTTAAGCTGCCGGGGCGGCCATGAACAGCCTTTTCGGCGTAAATGCCCTTACTGGCAGTTGTTCAGCTTCGCCTTGCAGACCTTGCGGCAGTCGTTGGCACCGGAAGAGCAGGTGCTCTTCATGCAGGATTTGTAGAGGCCCATGCAGTCACGCTGCTGTCCTCCACCCATGCCGACATTGGCGCAACGAGTCTTGCAGGTGTCTTTTTCGTCCTTGCCTTCGGATTTGATGCAGTTGGCCATGCAGGACATCATGTCCGCGTTCGCTGGCGGTGCCATCAGGCTGAAGCCGGAAAGCACAAGCGCGGCGGCAAAGGCCGCCAGGATGATGGTTTTCATAGAAGTCCCCCAAATCGTAGCCATACCCATCGGGGAAATGTAGCGGCAGTCTAGAAGTTGCGGAAGACCCGCAGCGCCACAAAGTCGTCCCGGTGGCTGCCGTAGAGCGGATCATCCTTGGCGACCGCCGTCAGGAAGCGCGCTTCCAGTTCCACCGTGTACGAGTCACCGATGCGCCGTTCCGCCTCCACGGAAAAGCCATAGCTCTGGTCTTTGCGGTCCATCACCACGCCCGCCAGTAGGGAGCTGTCCTGGACATCGTTCAGCGTCAGCCGGGTGCCTAAGAACAGATCGTCGTTGAAGATGTTGGACGGCGCGTCATTCTGATCCCGGCCATCCAGGTGATATTCTGCAAGCAGGCCAATATCCGCGTCGGAAGAGAAGACCTGATAGAGCGTGTATTCAAACCCGCCAACCCCGGCACCGTAAACATTGCCCTGGCCCTCGCGGACAATGGTCTCCAGCTTCCAGAGCCAGGCATCCGAAGTGTACTGAAGATCGAGACCCGCCTGCGTGATGATGTCATAGGTCGGCACGCGCCGCGTTTCGTCCTCGCTCAAGACCAACCGTGCTTCCCGAGAGGTGCCCCGGAACAGCGACAGGCCATAGTCGATATCGCCTTCGAAGCCCGCGAAGCGGATGGCGAAATCGGGGTGGAATTCGTCAAGGCCGGATTCGTACTGTGCTTCCGAGAAATCCACCGGCTGCGGCGCACGGAGCCTTCCCTTCGCGCCAGGGAAGGTGCGCTCCCGGAAGTAGGGCATCACAAAGAAACTCAAATCACCCGCATCCAAAAAGCGGGTGTACTGGATCATCGGTTGGCCCAGCTTGTCCTCGCCGTCCGGCCCCTCGACCACATCGGTCTGGTTAACGATGTCGACCAGGTGCTGGCTCTCGGTGACACCCCAGAAGACCTTGTTCGCGCCGACCAGAAGCTGCCAATCGTCGGCGATGTAGGTCCAGTAGGCCTCGCGCAGGTCCAGGTGGGTTCGCCGGGCATCGCGGGAATCGAGGCGTGCGAAGGGCAGCAGGTTGATCCGCTGCGCGCCATCGTCGAAGCGATAACGCAACTCCGGCTCCAGGGTGACGGAATTCTGCACACCTTCCATCTGGCCGGAAAACTGACGGTCTTGAGTAAACCAGCGGGTCTCGACCCCGACAGAGCCGGAGAGGTCGAGACTGCCTTCAGCCATGGCACCGGACGGGACCAGGCAAGCTGCCACAATCCCGGCGAGGAATGTCTTTTTCATCGCAGCCTCTTCAACACACCCTTCTGGAAGTCCTTCGGCGTCAGGCCCGTTTTGAAGGCATAGGCACCATAGACCAGGTCGGTCTTCTTGCCCGTCTTGTGGTTTTCCATGCGCATCAGATGAGGCCGCCAGATGAAGTCCTCATAGAGTTTGTAGTCTTCCATGACCAGGGTCTTCAGATGCTCGTTGCCGCGGTCGAAAAATTCCACGCGCCGGGTTTGATAGTGGCTCTGGTCTGTCCAGGAAACCTGGCGGACGTAGCCGGAATGTTCATAGGCCGGCACACGCTCAACCACGTCGCACATGAACTCGCCACAAGCCTCTTCGCGCAGCCAGGTATAGGTGAACTTGTTCAATTCCTGGCTGGTGAAGTCCTCAAAGGCGAATTCGGAACCAACGAAAGGCCCGGACTTGTTGACCGAACTGATCCGCTTCACCCTTTTGAGCGCCGGCAGGTAAAGCCACTGGTCATCCGGGTCCAGGATGCGGGCATGGCTGAGCAGTGCCGTCCCCTCGATATCCGCCGGATCAGAGAAGACGATCATCGAAAGGTCGCCCTTCTGCTCATCCGGAATTTCAAAGGTGCGGAGTTCCAGGTTCCGCTCCGTCACCTGGCCGGCGGCATTGGTCAGCACCATCTGCATATCCACCAGGCTGTCGGCGAACCCCCGATCGGACCGGTCGGAGCGTGCGGCCACCTCGAAGCCCTTCTGGGTCATGTCGGCGCTCGCCTGCCCGAGAAGGGCCAGGGTGCCGACAAGGGCTAGGCCGGTCGCCTTACTCAGCAGGTTGAACTTTGGCATTGCTATCAATCTCCTGTTTTTTGTCTTTGCCCGACAGCAGCAGCGCCGGCAGCAAGAGGAAGTCCATGATCATCGCGATGACGATGGCGATCGCGGTCAGCAAACCCATTTCGGCGTTGATCTTGAAAGTGGAAAAGGCGAGCACGGCAAAGCCGGCGGCCAGGATTGCCGTGGTGACCGCAATGGCCGAGCCCACGGTATGGAAAGCGTACCGTACGGCGTCTTCCCGGTTCATCGACTTCTCGCGCCTTGCCCGGAGGTACTTGGTCAGGAAGTGAACGGTGTCGTCCACCACGATCCCGAGCGAGGTCGCGGTCACGGTTGCCGCCGCCATGCCCACCTGGCCCACCAGCAGCGCCCAGATCCCAAAGGTCATGATGATCGGAACCGTGTTGGGCACGATGGAGAGCGCACCAAGTCCGACGCTCCGCAAGGCTGCGATCATGATCAGCGAGATCAGGACGATGGCGATGATGTTGCCTTCGATCATGCTGACGATGTTCCGCTCCGAGATATGGCTGAACATCACGGTTGCGCTGGTCGCGCGGGTTTCCATGGTTTTGGGCAGGGAGTCGCGGATCCACTGTTCAGCCCGGTCGGTGAAGGCGCGGATGGTGGCGGTTGGAAGGTCATCCATGCTGATGGTGACGCGGGTGGCCGACTTGTCGACGCTGACCCGGTCGTTCAGGTCGAGCCCGAAGGGCAGGGAAAGCTCGAACAACAGCAGGTATTGGGCGGCCAAGTCCCTTTGATCCGGGGTGCGGTAGAAGTCCGGATCGTCCGCGTTCATGTTCTTGTTCAGCCGCTTGATGATGTCGGCATAGGAATAGACATGCGTCACTTCCGGCTGCAGCCGAAGCCATTCGGTGAACGCCTCCAGACCCTTCAGGTATTCCGGATCACTGATCCCACCAGCCTCTCCACTGGGGACCGAGAACTCCAGCAGGTAGATCCCGTTCAGGTGTTCCATACCGAATTCAGCATGGTTGCGGAACTCGACCCGGGTATCGAAATACTTCACGAACTCGTCGTTTAGATCGATCCGGGGGACCATGACAGCAAGCCCGGCAACGGCAATCAAACTACCAACCAGGACAGGCTTGCGCCGATCGATCACAAAGTCCGCCAGCCGGTCGAGCGACCGTTGCAGACGGCTTTCCTTGTCCCCGGTATCGCGCGGGCGCATCGGCAGTAGGCTGACCACGGCCGGCAGGAAAAACAGGCTCAATCCCCAGGCGGCGGCAATGCCCATCGCCGTGATGTTGCCTAGATCGTTGAACGGCGGCGCGTCCGAAAAATTCAGCGCCAAGAAGCCGATGATCGTGGTGATCGAGGTGATCGAAACCGCCAGGAAATTGATCCGGATGGCCTCTTTCAGTGCCGTGATTTTATCCATCCCGGCCCGCATGGCATGCAGCATGGACACCAGAATGTGGATGGAGTCCGCAATCGCGAGTGTCAGGATGATGGTCGGTGCCGTGACGGAGACAGGGGTCAGCTTGATGCCCGCGTGACCAGCCAGGCCCATGGCGGCCATGACGGAAAAAGCAATCACCAGCAGCGTCGCGAATGTCCCCGAAAATGACCGCAGCATGACGAACATCACCACCAGCAAAACAGCGTACATCGCGGGCACCAGGGTCGCGGCATCCAGTTGTCCAGCCTCGCCAAAGGCGTTGTTCAGCATCGACACACCGGTCAGCATGATGGTCAGGTCCGGATGATCGGCGCGGATTTCGTCCGCCAGGGCCCTCGCATAGGCCACGGCCTGCGGCACTTCCGTCAGGGATTTTTCCGGGTATTGAACCGTCACGTTGATGCCCGTGGTGTCGCTGTCGGGCGAAATCAGGTTTCCGAGCAACAACGGCTCAGCCAGAGCAACGGCGTTCCTTCGCGCCAACTCTTCTGGCGTCATGGATGCACCGTCTCGCACAAGATCTTCAACCGTCAGATCATCCCCATCGGCCCAGGAATGCTGGAAATTGCTCACCGAATCGACACGGATGGCGAAAGGAGTCTTCCAAGCCTCCTGCGTCAGGCGTTCAATCGCCGCCGTCATTTCCGGCGTGAAGACCTTTCCTTGGCCGGGTTGCAGGACGAACAGAATATTGTCGTTCTTGGTATAGGTCGCTTGAAAATCATCAAAGGCTTGGAGATCCGGATTCTCCTCGGAAAAAAACACCCGGTAATTGTTCGAAAAGGCCAGGTTTGGTGCGCCGCTCATGGCCGCCCCCAGGCCCAACAGGGTCAACAGGATTACGATCCATCGCCAGCGGATCACAGTCTCGGCGACGGTCGTCCCTAGCCGGTCTGTGACGGTCATGTCGGATTTCGTCATCGCATTCGGGCCTCCTCAGGGTCTCGCGGGCAGATATCAGAATGTTTATTCTGTTACGTCTGTGGGAATTCCCACAGGCGCGCCATCCGGGTTGAAAAAAGTCAGGATTTGATCGGGGTCTTCTTAGGTTTGAGCAGGCAAGTGGTCAGCGTGTCGATCAGTGCGTCCGCCTGGTCCATGCGATAGTCGGCACGATGCAGTGTCGCCAGGCCTTGCATCGTGGAGACGAGGGCCAGCGCCAGAGCATCGAAATCTTCCGGCTTCTCGATCTCATCGCGTTCAGCTGCACGCACCAGGGCGGCCCGGAACACCTCGCGAATGTTGTCATAGAGCGCCGTTACGCGTTCATGGATTTCGGGGTCCGAGGCGGCAATCTCGGCGGTGGTGGTGGACAAAAGGCAGCCATTCCGCATGGTTTCGGTCCGCGCCAGGCCTTTTAAGTTCTCGAAATAGGCCAGGATACCGGGCAGCGAGGCATCTTCCTCGCGTAATTCCGACTGGGTCATTCGGGCCATCATCTGAGCGTAGTTTTGCAGAGCCTGAAGGAATAATGCCTTCTTATCCCCGAAGGCGGCATAGAGACCGTAACGGCTCACGCCGGTCTCCCGGACCAAGTCGTCGAAGGACGTCTGCTCATACCCTTGGCGCCAGAACACCTGCATGGCGCGGTCCAGGGCCTGATCGGAATCGAATTCTCTTTCCCTTGGCATAAATCAGAATATGTATTCTGGTTTTGAAAAATCAAGATACGATCAAGATCCGAACTCGGTCAGGGCAAGATTTAAACCCGGACAGGGGTTGTAAAGTCTGTGTTTGCAAACGGTCATTGCGAAAAGTTCGCACATTTTCAGGGGCTTCTAATGTTGTTACGAAATTTTCATATCAGGAATACGATTCTTATTGCGAATGAGACGCAGTTACATATATCTTCTTGACATTGAGAGTCACTGTCAGTAGAGTATCCCTACTTTGATTGGGGAAATGGACAGTGAGAGCCGTGCCCTATCGGAGGGAAGAGGTTTAAACCTCGCTCCTCTGAGTTTTGGGGCGTAACTGTCAGGAAACATCGAACGGTCCAGCGCCGTTCTGCATGGGGATCGAAACATGTACGTCTGCCTGTGTAACGGCATCACAGACAAAGATATTTCGCAGGTGCTGAAAAGCGGCGTAACCCGCAAACGCGATATCTTCGACGCACTCGGCGCGCGCATGGCCTGTGCAAAATGTGCAGGTCAGGTGGGTGACATGATTGATCGCCATATCGACGAAGGTCGATCCTGCTCAATGGCTGCCGCCGAATAGCCCCTACCGTTTGAATTCTGTCACACCTATGTCAGTATCATGGGACAGGCAACCGGCCTGCCCCCTGCGTAGCGCAGGTAATTGATACGGGACACAAAGGAACGATGGAGCCACTTCCGCAAATCGATGATGGTTATCTGACCGGACAGTTGCTGGTCGCCATGCCTGGCATGCCGGATGAACGGTTTGAAAAGACCGTCATCTACATGTGCGGCCATAACGCGGAAGGTGCCATGGGCCTGGTTCTCAATCGCGCGATGGATTCCATCAGCTTCCCGGACCTGCTGGACCAGCTGGAAATCACCCCACCCGGCCTCTCGGAAGCGATCCAGATTCACTTTGGCGGCCCGGTCGAGGCCGGTCGTGGCTTCGTCCTGCACACGTCGGAATACGCCCAGGAAGCCACCACCATGGTGAATGAACGGGTCGCCCTTACCGCCACCGTTGATATCCTGAGGGACATGGCCGAGGGGGCGGGGCCCCGTCAAAGCCTCTTGGCCCTGGGCTACGCCGGATGGGGCCCCGGCCAACTGGATTCAGAAATCAAATCCAATGGCTGGCTGACAGTGGAAGCGGACGAGGACCTGATCTTCGGCACCGACCTGGAAGGCAAATGGCAGCGAGCCATTGCCAAGATCGGCATCGATCCGGGCATGCTGGCCGATTCCGCCGGCCACGCCTAGAGCGCGATCGGCTTAAGTCGAGCCACTCTGTGGCCCGGCATAAGGCGTGAATCGCCCTCTAAAACGTTGATAGAGACTAATTCACGAAGAAATCTGGATCACCACCGGTGATTCGGCATTCTTCGATCAGGCTCTAAGCGCTCAGGCGATCCAAGACCGTATCATAGGCCTCGACCTTCGAAATTGGCCCCAGGGCGGTCAGGATCGGTTTCGAAGAGCGCAGCCTGCGCGCGACGCTCTTTACAGCTGCCAGGTCCACGGCATCGACCTTGGTAATGATTTCTTCGACGCTCAGAGGCCGACCGAAGACCATCAGTTGATTGGCAATCTGCTCGCAGCGCGAGGCCGTGCTCTCCAGGCTCATCAGTGTGGACGCTTTCAGTTGTGCCCGCGCCCGGGCGATTTCGGCCTCGGAGATGGTATTCTCACTCTCGAGCAGGGTATCGCATACGACCGGAAGCGCCTCGGCGGCCTCCGCCTCGCCGGTCCCAAGATGAATACCGAAAAGCCCACCGTCGCCATAGCAGCTCATGAAGCTGTAGACATTGTAGACGAGGCCCCGCTTCTCCCGCACTTCCTGGAACAGCCGCGACGACATGCCGCCGCCCAGGATGGTCGAATAGACGGAGGCCGCGAAGAAATCGTCGTCCGCATAGGCCAGCCCGTCGAAGCCGAGTGCGATCTGTACCTGTTCCAGATCGCGTTTCTCGCGCCAATCGCCACCGCCGCCGTAACTCGCCTTCTCCAGGACCACATCGGCTTCCCGGCCACGCCCATCGAAGGCCTGTCCGGCAAGATCCAACAGTTGGTCGTGATCGACCTTTCCCGCAGCGGCGACAATGATGCGCGACCCGCCGTAGGATTGTTCCAGAAAGCCCAGGAGCTTTTCGCGATCAAAGCCGGAGACCACTTCCGCCAGGCCCAGAACCGGTCGGCCCAGGGCCTGGTCGGGATAGGCCAGACGCTGGAAAGCATCGAAGACGACGTCTTCTGGCTGATCATTGGCCTGATTGATTTCCTGGACGATGACGGCGCGTTCTCTGGCGATCTCTTCCGGGCTCATTTCGGCATTGCGGACAATATCGGCGACCACGTCGAAGGCAAGCGCGACATCGTCGCTGAGCACTCGGGCGTAATAGGCCGTGTGTTCGCGTGTCGTATAGGCGTTCAGATGCCCGCCGACGTCTTCGATGGCAGCGGCGATATCAAAGGCGCTGCGCTTCGAGGTGCCCTTGAACGCCATATGCTCCAGCATGTGGGAAATGCCGTTGAGCTCTTTGCGTTCGTGGCGGGTTCCGACTTCGACCCAGATGCCGAGAGAGGCCGTTCCCAGTTCGGGAAGGGTGTCCGTTGCCACCCGAATGCCGTTGTCCAATTTCGATATGCGTGGTCCCGATCCGTCCGGATCCGTACCCGAGCCATCTGTCATGCTGCCGCTGCCCCCTTGGGGTGTGCGTCGATATGGCTCATCACGACTTCGAGAGAATTGGGTAGGACGTCAAACCGTTCCGGTCGATCATAAAGATCGCTCATGCGGGGCGGCAGTTGAGGGCGGCTGCCGCAGGCTTCCTCGACCGCATCCGGGAACTTCGCCGGGTGTGCGGTGGCAAGGCAGATAACGGGGGTCTCGGTGCCCTTGCGCCGGGCCAGGCCTGCCTCGACACCGATGGCGGAATGGGGATCCAGAACCTCCCCTGTCTGCTTGGCGATCCGATCAATCGTCGCCATGGTCTCGGCGTCGGACTGGCGGAATCCATCGAAGACCGCCCGCGTGCCGTCCCATTGATCGGGGCTCACGCTGAAGGCACCGGTCTCGCGGAAATGTTTCATGGTGGCGGCAACCTTTTCGCCGTCCCGTCCTTCCATCTCGAACAATAGGCGTTCAAAGTTGGACGACACCTGAATGTCCATGCTGGGGCTGATCGTGGGCACGACGCCGTCCATCTGCATGGTGCCGGTCTCGAAGAAACGCGGCAGGATGTCATTGGCGTTGGAACCGATAATCAGTTGTTCGGTCGGCAGGCCCATCTTCATGGCACAATAGCCAGCAAAGACATTGCCGAAGTTCCCCGTCGGCACCGAGAAGGACACAGGCCGGGCGGGCGCGCCCAACTGCAGCCCGGCCCAGAAATAATAGACCACCTGGGCCGCCACGCGGGCCCAGTTGATGGAGTTCACAGCGGACAGATTATGGCGGTCACGGAAAGCGGCGTCGTTGAACATCGCCTTCACCAGATCCTGGCAATCGTCGAACGTGCCCTCTATCGCGATGTTGTGGACGTTGGCCGCCGTCTGGGTGGTCATCTGACGGCGCTGAACCTCGCTCACCCGGCCCTTGGGATGCAGCATGAAGACATCGATCGCACGGCGGTCGGCCAGGGCATCGACGGCGGCCGCCCCGGTATCGCCCGAGGTTGCACCGACGATGGTGATCCGCTCACCCCGCTTCGTCAGCACATGGTCGAACAGCTCGCCTAGAAACTGCATGGCGTAGTCCTTGAACGCCAGCGTCGGCCCGTGGAACAGCTCCAGCAGGTGAAGGCCGGGGCTGAGTTCCTTGAGCGGGGCCACGCCTTCGTCAAACTTGGCATAGGTGCGTTTCGCGAGGTCGGAAAGTTCGTCTTCGCTGAGACAATCGCCGACGAAAGGAAGAAGCACCTTCACCGCCAGCTCCGCATAGCTCAAGCCCACCATGGCCTCCAACTCCGCCCTGGAAAAGGCGGGCCAGGAATGAGGCACATAGAGCCCGCCATCCCGCGCCAGACCGGCAAGCAGAACGTCGGAGAAGTCGAGTGACGATGCGGAACCATCCCGGTCACTTCCCGTTTGGCCAGCAGCAGAGGTGCCGGAACGGGACCGGGTGCTAATATATTTCACGAAAAAGAACCCCTTAAAGCTGCGGCACCCTAACCAATCCGGGGTTAAAACGCAAGCGATCCCGGGCGGTCAGACGTCCTACTCGGGACCGACATCCCCCTTAAGGCTCAGGCCCCAGCATGCTCCAGTCGAGCGCCCCGAAACCGACCACGGCGGCACCGGCAAGCAGGCCGAAAATCGCGATCAAGGCCAGCAGCATCCAGGCCTTCACAGGCCCCCGGACGGGGGCTGAGTCAAGGGGCAGTGGACCATCGGCTTCAACCATGCGCGCCCAGCTGTCGGCTGCGACATCCGCTGAAGAATCAGCAGGGGCCGCTGGTTGGGAGTAGGCGGGTTCAGCCATCGAAGGCACCGGAGTCTCGATGGGATGGGCCTTCGTTGGGCTGGTCCTGCTTGGTGTCGGGTCAGGTGAAGCGGCCAGCCTGTCCCCCAGCCCGAGCCGCCAGAGGACTTCTGCAGCAGCCTGACCATAGGCGACCTCCAGCCGCCTGCGTGCGCCGGCACCCAGGGCAAAGGGCACGCGGGCTTGCAAAAGCGGCTTCCCGAAGGGCTCGGCCAAGCGGGAAAGATGGCGCATCGCCGCCGGACTTTCCTCGTCAAAATCCACCACCAAGACCAGGTGACCCAACGGTTTTACCGCACTCGAGCGATGACGCCTGAGACGGGCGACGACCTGGGCCAGGCCTTCCAAGGCCTCCGGGCCGACAACCACCACATTGATCAAAAGGTCCAGGTCATCAAACTGGACCGGCTCCACAAGGATGACGAAATCGAAAGGAACAGGTGCCTGGGCGATGGCCCGGTCCAGTCCGCCGTCCATGATCAGGTGCAACCCGTGTCGATTGGTCTGACGCGCGCAGCCATCTTCGCGGGGCGGTTCAGCATTCAGCAGGTTGGCCGCATAGCTCAAGGGCCGGTCATCGCCGACCAGGACCCGCCGACCGCCAAGTGCCAGGGCGGACCCGAGGCCCACAGCGGGTGACAGGCTGTCCAAGCCCTCCTGGACAGCTTGCAGGCCGATTCGGAGTGGAGGCGATGTTGGATTCATCCGGTAGACCTTGCCAGCTCAGCCCCACTTGGCCATTGGTCAAATAAACCCGTCGTCTGGATCATCGCGGGTAAAATCATCTTCGGCAAAAAGGGTTTCGACATAGGAGAACTCTTTCCGCAATCCCTGGCGTTGCAGCAATTTTTGCTGGGCACCTGCCGGGAAGTCAGTGAAGGTGACCACCCTTTTGTCGATCAGGATGTCGATCAGGTCTTCCAACACACGGGCCAGACTGAGGTCCGACTCCATCCATTGCGGGTCTCGGCTGGTCAGGCCCGACAGGAATAACTGAAGGTCCGGATCCTCGTCAGAGAGCTGCTCCAGGCCCTCTTCCACATAATCCTGATAGACGGCCGTGATGGCCCCGTTCTGGTCGCGCTTTACGAATGGCATGGTCCGCCGCTCCCTCTGCATGTCATCCCGAAAGCCGGGAAGTCGCCGAGCGGCCAAGAGCCCCTGAGCGAATCGGCATACAGTCTACTGCCAGAGCACCAATGCGGGAATGACCTATCGTCCCGATGAACGGCGGGGGGCGGGCTGGAAACGCTTTGTCGCGCTCAAGGCGGGATCGGTCCCGGGTCGGCCATCGGGGCTTTCCACCCCGTAAATCGGACCATCGGTGCCATCGGCCATCGGCAAGGGCGCATAGGGCCGGGCCTGCGGGAGCAGACCTGTATCCGTATCGCCCTCGGCAATCGGGATCGGTGGCAGATCCGGCAGGTTCGGGAGCGTCACCACGGCGTCGTTGGACTGGATTTCAACGGCTGCGGGCTCCTCAGGCTGTCGCTGGCTTTGCCGTGGCTTTCGGGGCGGTGTCTGCGCCGAGAGCCGATAAGCGTCGCGCGGCACGGTCGGGCGGATCACATCCGGGGACAGGCTGGCCGATTGCCGAGGCGACGCCAATCGACTTTGGTCTCCCGGTTGGGCCGGCACCGCAAGGCCCGGATCGGGCGCATCGGGGGAACCGAAAAGATCGTCGGACGGGGCGTCATCATTGGTCAATCCGTCGAGCAGGGAAGGCGACTGATCGAGCGCATCAAGGCTCGAGCTGTCCGCCGGTGCAGATGGCCGGACCGGTTGCTGTGCGGGGGCGGGGGCGGGTCCCTCGTCCTCAGGCGGCAGGCTGAACAGATCGTCGCTGCCAAGATCGTCGCTGCCGAGCGAGTCCAGCACGGAGGGCGTATCGTCCAGGGCATCCAACGGCTGTCCTGCTGCCGGTTGAGAGGCCGGTTCCGGAGCTGGAGCAGGAGCCCGTTCAACCGGGCTCACCGGAGCCGGAGCTGGAGCCGAAGGCTCGCCCAAAGCCGCCGGCTCGACGACCGGGGCAGCGCCATCGCGGCCTGCAGGCGTTCCGGCGAAGGGATCTCCGGCACCGTTGCGGTTATCCCAGTTCGGGTTGTCTTCAAGCGAACGCCGCGACAGTTCCCTGAGATTGAGGTAACGCGGGCTCAACCGGCCCATGGCCAAGAGCAGATCATAGGTGCTGCGGAGCTTATCGTAACGGGCCTGGGTGAGGTTGATCCGCGCATCGTTCAGTTCGCTTTCCGCATCCAGGACGTTGATCACGGTTTCCTTGCCGGCCTCGCGCAACCTCTGGCGACCGCTCAGCACCTCCGCTGCGAGATTGACCGCATTGCTCAAAAGATCGACCCGCTCGGTGGTGGTCAGCAGTTCATGCCAGGCGACCGCGGTCAACTGGGCGACCGTCCGATGGGTGTCTTTGTGGCTGTCCTTGGTGGCGGCGTAGTCGTATTGGGATCGCTTGTAACCGGCCCGGGTTTCTCCGCCGGAATACAAATCCCAATCGAATTCCAGCACCACGAAGGCGTCCCGGCGGGTACCGACCGTGGCATTATTGTGTTTCTCGTAACCCAACTCGCCGACGAGGTTCAAAGACGGGTAGAACCCGGAGGCCGCACCGGTCCGCCCTTCCCTCGCAACCTCGACATCGGCTGCCGACTGCCGGATCGAGGGGTTCTCGGCCCGCGCGATGGCAAGGGCCTCCTCCAGAGCCGTGGGCAAGGCATCCAGCGGCGGGATCGGTTCCACCATATTGGGGATTTCAGGAGCCCTGTCGAAGACGCGGATATAACTGGCCAGCGCTTTTTCAAACTCGCCCGAGAAGTTGACCCGGCGTTCCTTGGCTCGCTGCAACCGCTGCTTGGCCGTCAACACATCAAGCGTGATTCCGGCCCCGCGCGTAACCCTCTCGTCCTCAAGGTCGAGCAATTGCAGGATGCGTTCCTCGTTCTCCTGAGCGAGGCGGACCAGTTGGGATTCCCGGATGACATCCAGATAGGCCTTCACGCCTTCAAAGGCCTGGTTCTGGCGAACACGGGCCAGGTTCTTACGGGCGGAATCCACCCTCATGCGGGCCGCGCGAACATTGGACGATGTTGAAAAGCCGTCGAACAGGCTCTGGGTCACATTCAAGGTGGCGTTGGATCTCGATCGGGTTTCGATCTCGCCGTCGCCGGACTCGCGCTCCGACGGGCTATCAACAACTTCGGGGCCGAAATCGCCGGTCATATTGACATCCGGCAGATAGCCGCTGCGGGCCTCGTCAATGGCTTCTCTGGCCGCTTCGACCTGCTTCTCGGCTTCCAAAATTTGGGGGTGGGTCTGCAAGAGCTTCATCAGCTCTGATTCCATGGAAGCAGCACGAGCGGTACCGTTGCCGGCCATGATGATCATGCCGGAGAGTGCCGCCAGGGTCAGGATCAAAAACGGGAACCTGACCAGCGGTCTCAAACCTCGGTCTCCTGCCGGTTCACGGCTTTACTTTTCGCTCTCTACCGTTACTTAATGTCTCCGTTCCTTGGATTTGCGCGGATTCGATTTTCACGGACGAAAAGCGCAAAAGGTTTAATTCCGGTGCCTTAGGAAAACTGCTCAGGGGCTGCGGACCGTCGGTTTGCAACCGGTGATCGCGCGCGCCCTCAAAACCCTTCTCACGCTGGCACAACAGGGTACCCTAAGGCCCGGAGTCGGAGAAAGGTCAAAGGCAGGTTATCCCTGTGACCATCTGCCTTTTTTTTCAACCGTGTCTTCCCTGCAACGCAGCCGATTAACTCTCTGTAAAAAAAGAAAAAAACAAGCAGAAATCGAGATCATTGAAACCATTGGCCGTCTGGGCACCCGGACAGCGCAAATGAGACCATCAGAAATCCAAGGTCACAAAGGGATCGCCCGACATGGACGCTCGCGAACTGTTGGAGAAAGGCCTGGCGCGCCACAAGTCGGGGGATCTGGCCGGGGCGGAGGCTTGCTATCGAGACGTCCTCGCGTCTTTTCCGGGGAACCCGGACGCCGAGCATTTCCTCGGGCACCTGGCGGTGGCCAAAGGAGATACCGAAGCTGCCTTGGCTCATTTTGACACCGCTGTCACCGCAGAGCCCGACCGCCCGGTCTTCCGCTTCAACCGCGGACAACTCCTCCATCGACTGGGCCGCCTGGAGAGGGCCCTTGACGATTTCATCCATGCCTACCAAGCGGACGACCGCGCCATCGAGGCCATGGCCAATGCCAGCGGCGTGCTGCTTCAGCTAAATCGCTTCGAGGAAGCTCTGAGCCTCGCGCGGAGGCTGACGGAGAAAGCCCCGCAAATGGCCGTCGGTTGGACCAACCTCGGTACGGCCCTCCGCGCTGAGCGCCGCCTTGACGAAGCCATCACCGCTTTCCAGAAAGCGATCGAGGTGGAGCCTGATCGGGTCGAGGCCCTGGTCAACCGAGCCGGTTTGGAAAAGGATATGGGTCAGGCGGAAAATGCTCTGGCCAGCCTGGATCTGGCCCTTAGCCGAGCCCCCGACCATGTGGAAGCTCATTACAATCGCGCCGTGCTGTTACAGGGTTTGGGTGATACGGCCCGAGCCTCCGCCGGATTTAAAGAGGCCTTGAAGCGCAGCCCGGATCATCGGGAAGCCTGGTCCAACCTGTTGATGTACCGGCTCTACGATCCTCAGGCTGACGAGCAGGACATCGGGGCCGCACACCGGGAATGGGCGAAACGCCTGCCCGCACCTCCTCGCCCTGAAGCACAAAACCCAGACCCCGACCGGGTCCTCAAGGTTGGTTACGTGTCAGCCGATTTCCGGACTCATTCCTGCGCCTATTTCATCCGCCCGCTCTGGGCTCATCATGATCGGAGCAAGGTGGAAGTGCACGCCTTCAGCATGGTCAAGCGACCCGACGAGACAACCGACCAACTGCGCGCCCAGGCCGACCATTGGCATGAGGCGATCCGGTGGTCGGACCAGGCAATGGCGGAACGTATTCGCGAGCTTGGTATTGATATCCTGGTGGACCTGGCTGGACATTCTGGCGGCAACCGCCTCGGCGTTTTCGCGGCGAGACCGGCACCGGTGCAGGTCAGCTGGCTCGGCTATCCGGCAACGACCGGGCTGGAACAGATCGACGCCCGCCTGACCGACGCCCGGGCCGACCCGCCGGGTGCCGCAGACGAGGCCCATTCGGAAGCGCTGATCCGGCTGCCCGGCAGTTTTCTCTGCTATCAGGCACCTCTCGACGCGCCGGAAGTCTCGCCTCTTCCCGCCGGACCGGACGGCCCCATCACCTTCGGGTCCTTCAATAACATCGCCAAGCTTTCGGACGACACCATCGCGCTCTGGTGCAAGGTCCTGGAGGCGGTCCCTGGGTCTCGCTTGCTGCTGAAGGGCCGGATGCTCCGCCATGCCTCTGTGCGGGACGGCCTCGAGAAGCGTTTTTCGCGTGCCGGTCTCGCTCCTGATCGTCTTGCCTTCCTGGACTGGATCCCCAGGGACCAATCGCCCTTGAGCGGCTATCACCAGGTGGACATCGGCCTGGACACGTTCCCCTACAACGGAACGACCACCACTTGCGAGGCGCTTTGGATGGGCGTTCCCGTGGTGTCATTGCGGGGCAATCGCCATGCGGCCCGGGTGGGGGCAAGCCTCCTGACCAGTATTGGGCAGGGGGATTGGCTGGCGGAAGACGAGGAATCGTTTGTCGCGACGGCTCTAAAACTGGCAATGGACCGGCCTCGATTGTCGGAGGTGCGGAAAAACCTCCGGGCTCAGGTCGCCGCATCCCGCCTCTGTGAAGCCCCGCAGTTCGCCAAAGCCATAGAAGAAGCCTATCGTATGCTTTGGCGCAGCCGCATGAGTTCTGACGAGAAGCCCCCAGCACCTCGCTGATAAAGACCTCGCGATTAGATTCCCTCTTGTTTTCGCAAATGCGAAATATTTATTTCTCCTTTTACTGTCATCTCCTTGCAACCATTCTTGTACATATTGAATGGTCTTCGGGGCGAATAGATTGCTTCTTGCCGTCATTTTTTCATCGTTCCCGGGGTCAACCGAGGGGAGGCGCGATAGGCGCGGTTCGTCTCGTGGGACAAAGGAAGCCGGACCCATGTTGCCGAATACGGCCCGCAGCATTCTGTTCCTCTACGCCAAGGGTGAACCGACGGCGCGGACGATCGCGTTCAAGGTCGGGAAGATCTTTCAGCGCCTGGGCCGCCAGGCCTTGACCCTCTTTGCCCCTAAAAAGCCCTGATCCGACCCTTCTTCCGCCTGTTTCGCTTGCCAAGCTCTCTTCACCAAGAGGTCTGCAATGGAAGGAAGCGCCGGCATGACGAGGGCTGTTTTTGTTTTTCTCAGTGTTTTTGTGGCACCTGCCTTTTTTCAGCCAAGCCAGACGGCTCTGGCAATGGATGACGGCTTTGCGGGGCAAAAGACCCTGACCCTGCCCGCCCTTCAGCGGGACCGGGTCGCTTTCCTGCTGCGGGCCGACACCGATGGCGACCGCCTGGTCAGCCGGGCGGAAGGCATCCGCCAATGGGGGCGTTTCGGCTTTCACCGCCATGACCGGGATCGGAATGGCCTGGTCAGTGCACAGGATGCCAAGCTTTGGGCTTCCAAGCTGTTCCTGCGCGCAGACCGAAACTTGGATGGATTGCTCACCGGCGAAGAACACCTGAGACTTCGGGACGCCTTAAGCGGGACGCCTTAAGAAGGTGACCGGGCCAGACCGTCGCGGCCGTGCGGGGCATCCAGGTTCAGGGCAGGCCCCTTCGGCACCACGCCGGTTGGATTGATGGTTTTGTGGCTGGCGTAGTAGTGGCGCATGATGTGATCGAAATCGACAGTCTCCGCCACGCCCTTCCATTGGTAGAGCTCCCGCAGATAGCCGGAGAGATGGGCATAGTCCGCGATGCGTTGGCGATTGCATTTGAAGTGCCCGACATAAACAGGATCGAACCGGACCAGCGTCGTGAACAACCGCCAGTCTGCTTCCGTGATCCGGTGGCCTACAAGGTACCGGTTCCGCGCCAGGCGTTTGTCCAATTCGTCCAGTGCGTCGAACAAGGCGTCGAAAGCCTCTTCATAGGCGTCCTGCGTGGTCGCAAAGCCGGCCTTATAGACGCCATTGTTGATGCTTGAGTAGACAAAGCCATTCACCTCGTCGATGGCTGCTGCCAGATCAGCCGGATAGTAGTCGCCAGGCAGCGCGCCAAGATCATCAAAGGCCGAGTTGAACATCCGGATGATTTCCGAAGATTCGTTGCTGACGATGGTCCCGGTCTTCTTGTCCCAGAGAACAGGCACCGTAACCCGACCCGTGTAGTCGGTCCTCGCACGGGTATAGATTTCGTGCATTTTTGTCGCACCGAAGAGCGGCTCCGGCGCGCTGAAAACCCAACCCTGGTCCAACATCAAAGGATCGACCACGGTCACGTCGATCATCTCTTCCAGACCCTTCAGCTTGCGAAAAATCAGCGTTCGATGCGCCCAGGGGCAGGCGAGGGACACATAGAGGTGATAGCGCCCCGGCTCTGCCCGAAAACCTCCCTCCCCGTCCGGCGTGACCCAATGGCGGAAGGCGCTTTCCTGGCGCTTGAAGCGCCCACCGGTCGCCTTGGTGTCGTACCACTGGTCCTTCCATTCGCCTTCGATCAACAGACCCATCGAATCATCCTTCAAGTGCCAGGAGAGCATCTCCACCCGAAAAGATATGTGGCTGGCCTTGTGATAGACAATCGACCGAATGATCATATCTTTGTTTCTAATTGGGAAACGATTGCTGCCAATGGCGGGAGATGCACATGGATAGTCTTTCCGAGCTTGCCGTTTTCACCCGCGTGGTCGAAGCAGGCAGCTTTTCGCAGGCCGCCCGGCGCCTGGGAATCTCAAAGTCGGCGGCCAGCAAGCAGGTCAGCCGCTTGGAGGACCGACTCGGCGCGCGGCTGCTCAACCGCACCACGCGCAGCCTCAGCCTGACGGATGTAGGAGCAGATTTCTTCCAGCGTGCCTTGCGGATTCTGGCGGAGGTCGAGGATGCCGAACAGGCAGTGAGCACCCTGCAGAGTGCACCCCGAGGCACGCTGAAGATCAACGCGCCGATGTCCTTTGGGGTCGGCCAATTGGGTCCGATCCTGCCCGATTTCATGGCGACCTGCCCGGAACTCAGGGTCGACATGGACTTCTCAGACCGGCTGGTAGACCTGATCGAGGAAGGCTTCGACATGGCGATCCGTATCGCCGAACTGCCGGATTCCACCCTGATCGCGCGGAAGCTTGCGCCCTTCCGTCACGCTGTCGTGGCCTCGCCCGAGTACTGGGACCAGCATGGTCGCCCCGAGGCACCGGAGGATCTGCGCGACCACAACTGCCTGATGTACACGCTGCTTCGAACCGGTTCGGACTGGACCTTCAAGGACGGGCTCCGGGTTCGGGTGGACGGGGGATTGCGCGCCAACAACGGCGACGTTTTGAAAGATGCCGCCGTCGCGGGCCAGGGCGTTTACCTCGCCCCGACCTTCATCATTGGAGAAGACCTGAAGGCCGGCCGGCTGGAGGCCGTGCTGTGTGAATTCGAAGACCGCTCGCGCGCCGTCTACGCCGTCTGGCCTCAAAACCGCCATCTGGCACCGAAGGTCAGGGTCTTCGTCGATTTTCTGGCAGAGGCTTGGGGCGATGTGCCACCCTGGGACCGACCGCTGGAAAACCTGTCATAACATAAGGGCAATTCACCTTGATATATCAGCCCTGCATGCGAGTGGCACTAAACCCCCAAGAACCTGTCGGATTTTTTTTTTGGATCGGCAAAGGGCTGTGATCCAGCTAACCTATTGCCCTTCACGCCACCAGGCAAAGGCCAGTGCCGAAATCAAAAGCAGGGCCAGCAACCAGCCCGGCAGCAGGGGGGCCTGATCAAGTCCAGAGACCGCATGGGCCTCGTTCGCGATCACACCGGCCCAGCCCCGCCCGGCGGCATCGCGGCCCGGCTGCACGTGACGGATATCCGGGACCGGTTCGGTCCCCAACCAGACGACGGATCCACCCTCGGCCTGGACCACGGGGGCCAGTCGATCCGCCGTGGTCCGCAGATCGGCGAACTCCAAAGGGTTCAAGCGGCCGGAAGCAACGATGGTTTCCAGCCCACCTTGAGCGATCCGGTAGAGCCCCTGTTCCGCGGCTTCAATCCGGCCTGAAGCGATCCCGGCTGCCCCTTCGGCCAACACAAGGCTCTCTTCCCGACCGGAAGGATAAACAATGCTCGCGGGCTCGAACGTGCCTTCCAGACTGCGGCGGGTGACGGTCAATGTATCGGCCTCGACCTCCGCCGACAGGCGTTCTTCCTCCAATTCAGGTTCGCGCATCAGCCAATGGGCGAGACGGCGCATCAATTCGGCCTGCGGCCCCCCTCCTTCGTAACCCCTCGCCCAGAGCCAGAGCTGGTCGGAGGTCAAAAGGCCGACCCGACCTTCACCGACGCGGTCGACGACCAGGAGCGGCTCGCGGGCCGGGCCGTCCATCAGCGTTTTGCCACCCTTGAGCTGAACGTCCAGAAGCCTGTTCCAAGGCCCCCAATCGGGTATCCGGTCCGTGCCGTCGGCAGGCGCGCCGGGCAGTTCGGTTGTCACGGGGTGGCGCTGACCGGTGGAGGTCACGCGCGGGCGGAAGGGCTGTTCCATCACCTTGCCGGTCGGCGTGCCGGGAATGATGTCGCCCAGCGCGGTATTGTAGAGGCTTCGGTTACCGGCAAATTCCGGCCCCACAGCGACCAGCAGAGCACCGCCGTTCGAGACATAATCGCGGATGTTGCGCAGATGGGACGACGGCAACACGTCGCGGATGACATAGCGGTCAAAAATGATCAGGTGGAACTCGTCCAGCTTCTGCTCGAACAATTCCCGGGTCGGGAAGACAATCAACGACAGTTCGCGCAGCGGCGTGAAATCGTCCTTTTCCGGCGGTCGCAGGATGGTGAAATGAACCAGATCGACACTGGGATCCGACTTCAACAGGTTCCGCCAGTTGCGTTCGCCCGCATGTGGCTGACCGGAGACCAGCAGCACACGCAACCGATCTCGCACGCCGTTGATCGTCACGACGGTCTTGTTGTTGACCAGGCTGAGTTCCCCGTCAGCCGCCTCGACACTGAGTTCGACCAATGTTGGCCCCGCGCGGTCGATCATCACCTCCAGGGGGACTTCAGCGCCGACCGGGACGACCTCTTCCGACAGCGGTTCTCCATTCACACTGACAGAAACCCGTGCCATGCCGCGTGGGCCACCCCTGTTCGCGACTCCGGATTGTTGATCATCTACGTGATAGAGAATACCGACCTCTCGCCCGACAATGCCGAAGCCGGGGGCCTGGTCGACCACGAGACGCCGGTCGATCTCGCCTTCCCTTCCCGTGAGCAGTACATGCAGCGGGCCGCGCACGGCCTGCAGTTCCGCTTCCATGTCGTGGATCTGACCATCCGTGATCAGGAAGGCCCCGGCATAGCGCCCCGAAGGCACCTCGGCGCGCGCGGCATTCAAGGCATTGACCAAGCGGGAGCCGTCTTCATCGCCGCCCTGGCGGATGATCCGCAGTTCCACCCCTTCCAGGTCGGCGGCGCGCTCCATCAGGGCATCGACGGCCTCGTCACTGATCTTGTTTCGACCGTTCAGGGTCTGGCTTGCGCTCTCGTCGACCACCACAAGCGCGATGTCGCTTTGGGGCTCTCGCTGTTCTTCAACCACCAGGGGGTCAATCAAGGCGAGCACGACAAGCGCCATGGCAAGACCGCGCAGCCACCAGGCCTTGGCCCCGCGCCAAAGCCCGAAAAGGGCCACCAGCAGCACGAGCACGGCGGCAGCGATCAGGAATGGCCAGGGCAAAAGAGGATCGAGCGCGATTTCCGTTGCCGTCATTGATCGAGCCTTCGCATGATCTCCGGCAGGTGCACCTGGTCGGACTTGTAGTTCCCGGTCAGCATATACATGACCAGATTGATACCGAAACGATAGGCCATCTCCCGCTGGCGTTCGCCGCCGGGTATGACGGGGAACATGGGTCGTCGTTCCGCGCTCAAGGCCCAGGCACCGATCCAGTCGTGATTGCCGATGATGACACTGGAAACCCCATCATTGATCCGCCCGCCCGGACGCTGCACCCAGAGCACATCGCCGGTATGACGTCCCGGGAATTCAGTCAGCAGGTAGAAGGATCGGCCCAGCACATGCTGCGGCGGAACGGGTACCAGGGGCGGTATATCCAGCCGTTCAGCGATCTCGCGCAACTCCCGGCTGACATCGGATCGCCCGGAGAAGGCCGCGGACGAGCCACCCGTATCGAACAGAATGGTCCCGCCCGAACGCATGAAGGTGTTCAAGCGATCGGCGGCGAGGGCCGAGGGCGGGCGCTGCCCGGGCGTCACCGGCCAGTAGATCAGACTGTAAAAAGCAAGCTCGTCAATTTCGGGATTGACCGGTGCGACGGGGCCGAGTGCTGCCGCCGTCCGGCGTCGGACGATCTCGCTCAGGCCCTCCAGGCCCGCTTCTGAAATCTGATCCACGGCGGGATCCCCGGTCACCATATAGGCCAGCCGGGGCTGCAATCCCCCTTTCGCCGGATCATGGACAGACTGAGCTTGGGCCTCCGGCACTGAACCGAGGCCGATCATCAAGGCCAGGGCGACGCCGGTCATCGCCGGTGTGCGGACCAGCCCACGCATGCTCATGGAGGCAAAAAAGTCCACCAAAAGCAGCACAAAGGCGAGGCCGAGCGCCAAGCCGCGCAGGTCCATCCCCGCCTGGATGGAGAAGCCGCTGACCGTCGTCCCTTCAGGCAGGCTCTCCAGCGGCTGAGGCTGTGCCAGATTGGCGGTCAGGTTCAAGGCGCGGCGCATTTCGCCCCGGCCATAGAAGCCGGGAGGCGTTTCCGGTCCGACAACCTGGGAGGCGAAGGTCGCACTCGGCACGGCCTGAGCCGCTGCCGGCGGTTCGCCCAACAGGCCAAACCCGTCGAGCGCGGCCTGCGGCTCCAAGGGGGGCCCATCGGCCTGTTCCGCCAAGCCCTCCGAGACCAGAATCATCCGGCGCAGCATCTCCACAAAGAGCCCGGAAATCGCGAGGTTGGACCAGTCCGTATTGGCCGTGGTGTGCACCAAGACGAGCCAACCCGCATCCAGGCGTTCCGCTGTCACCAGGGGTGTCCCATCGCTCAAGGCCGCCCAGGTTTTTGCGGGCAGATCGATTTCGGGCCGGGCCAGCACCTGGCGCTCAATCGTCACGTCTTCGCCCGGATCAAGACCGAAAAACGGCGAATGGGGCGGAAAGGTCGACAGCCGGGCCGGGCGGTCCCAGGACATCGCACCGCCAAGGGCCCGGTCGCCCCGGCGCAGTTCCACCGGCAGCAATCCTCTGGCGCTCTCAACATCTTCTGCCAATTTCGGTCCGGCGAAACGAACGACGACACCGCCCTTTCCGGCAAAGTCCAGGATGGCCTGTTCGTCTTCCGCCGTCATGTCGCCGGGATCGGCCAAGACCATGACCGCAATCTGTTCGGCCAGGATCTCCGCGATGGTGCCGATGTGAATGTCCGTATAGGGCGCGAGCGCCCGGCCCAGGTAGTAAAGCGAAGACAACAAGGGCTGATCATCATCCGAAGCGGCTTCGCGATAGAGCCCGACAGGGCGGCGGCGCCAGCGTTCATCAACCAGCACAGCGGCCCCGGCACTGGCCTCGCCCTCGATGCGAAATCCGACAAGACGGTTGCGCAGTTCGGTTGGCAAACTGAACCGGACAATGCCTTGACCTGCTTCCGGATTCCAGATGACCGGCTCGCGGGCCAGGACCCGTCCACCGTCGCCCATGGCACGGACAAACCAGCCGGAGTCCGCTTCAAGGCTGCCCTCTTCGACGGAAGATGGCCCGCCCTCAAGCGCTTGAGCGTTGCTGTCCAACGGCGGGGCCACGGCCAATACCCGCAGGATCAGGTCCGCTCCGCCGGCCTCGGGCGGCGTCAATGCCCTCGCACGGCCCTGGGCAGGGGCCTGGACCACGGTCAAGGGCCCCAGATCGGTAAGCTGTTCGGCAATCCCCTCGCCATCATCGAAGCCATCGGAGATCCAAAGAACTTCACCCTGGCCCACGGTCTCCGCAAGGGGTTCCAGACGCTCCAGCATCTGAGCCCGGTCCGTCCCCCAGGGTTTGGGTTCCAGAGCATTCAACAGACGGCTTGTCTCGATTGCCGTGCGCGCCATGATCTGTGGCGGCGGCGAACTGAGGGATCCCGGTGCCGTCGTCGCGAGCACGACGGGTCTTGTTTCCCGATCCGCGTCTTCCAGTACCGCTTGCCAGTAGGCCTTGCGTTCGTCCCAGTTTCCGGCAGCGGCCCAACCGTCGTCGATCACCAGGTAAAGCGGGCCCGATCCACCGGCACCTCCGCCTCGATCCAGGATCGGATGGGCAGCCCCCAGGATGATCAGGGTCGCGATGGCCATGCGCAGCAAAAGCAACCAAAGCGGTGTGCGCGAGGCTTGCTCCTCCCGCGCGGCCAACTTCAGCAACAGACGGTATGGCGGGAAAGCGACCTCGTTCGGCGAAGGCGGCGTAACGCGCAGCAACCACCAGAGCACCGGCAGAGCGATCAGACCTGCAAGTGCCAAGGGAGCGAGAAAACTGATCGGGCCAAAGGCCATGGTCAGCTGCCCCCGCCCTTGCTGCCGCCCGAGCCGCCTCCAACCGGAACCGCCGGTGCATTTGACCTGCCGGATTGCGACAGGGCCAGATAGAGCGCCATCAGCGCCCGTTCCGGTGGGTGGTCGGTCTGATGATGGGTCAGACTCCAACCATAGGACTGTGCGATGGCATGAAGGCCCGCGCGGTGACGTTTCAGGATTTCCTGATAGTCCTCGCGCACGGTCTCGACCTTGCCGATCAAATGGGTCGAGCCCCCTTCCACATCCCTGAACCGGATACGACCCTTGAACGGCAGGCTTTCTTCCGCCGGATCGACAATCTGCAGCATATGGCCCCGCACACCCTGGCCTGCCAAACCGGCAACGGCTTTCTGGACATCCTTCAAGGGCTCCAGAAAATCACCAATCAGAACAGCGCGGCTGAAGCGCGGCAGGTGTTCGCGCGGTGGCAGGCTCTTGCGCGCCTCGGGCGCTTCGGCGTGCTCGCGCCCCAAGGCCTCGGTCAGACGCATCATTACCCGGCGACCCGAAGCCGGAAACTGGCCGGAGCCCAGCAGGCTGACCCGTTCACCGGCACGCAAAAGAAGCGAAGCCAAGGCCAGCACCAAAAGCTCCGCCCGCTCCCGCTTGGTCTGCACGTCGGGTGTCGAACGATAGACCATGGAATCCGATCCATCCCGCCAGAGCCAGACGGACTCGGCGGCTTCCCATTCGGATTCACGCACATAAACAGGCTGGGATTTCGCCGACTGCCGCCAATCGATCTGAGAGACCGAATCGCCCGGCTCATACCGGCGGAACTGCCAGAAGGTTTCGCCCTGGCCGACACGGCGGCGACCGTGCACGCCCTGGGCGACCGTGGCTGCCACGCGTTCCGCCGCGACCTGCAGAGGCGGCAGCGATGCGGCCAATTCCTCGGCCCGGTGGTGCGTGCCCCAAACCTCGCTCATCGCACCGCTGCCTCCGCCGCCGTTTGAACCTGCCCGTCCTTGCGTAAGGGTGGCCGTCTGGGGTTTGGCCATGGTCAGGTGATGCCCTCGATCAGCCGGTCAATGATCTGGCCGATGGACACGCCTTCGGCGCGCGCACCGAAATTCAAGGCCATGCGATGGCGGAGAATGGGATGCGCCAGCGCAACCACATCGTCAATGGAAGGGCTGAGACGGCCATCAATCACGGCACGCGCCCGCACGGCCAGCATCAGCGCCTGGCTGGCACGCGGGCCGGGGCCCCAGGAAACATGCTGGCGGACCTCTTCGTAGTCGCTGATTTCAGGTCGCCCCGAACGCACCAGGGTCAGGATGGCTTCAGCCACGGATTCGGCGACAGGCACCTGACGAACAAGGAACTGCCCGGCCATCAGGCTTTCCGGTGTCATGACATGGGTCGGAGCTTCTTCGCTGGCACCTGTGGTCTTGATCAGAATTTCACGCTCGGACGCCAGATCCGGGTATTCCACCTGGACCTGCAAAAGGAAGCGGTCAAGCTGGGCCTCGGGCAGCGGATAAGTGCCTTCCTGTTCGAGCGGGTTTTGCGTCGCTAGGACGTGGAAGGGTTCGGGCAGGGCGTGATACTGACCGGCGACGGACACCCGGTGTTCCTGCATGGCCTGCAGCAAGGCCGATTGGGTCCGCGGGCTCGCCCGGTTGATTTCGTCAGCCATCAACAGCTGACAGAACACCGGCCCCTTGATGAAGCGGAAGGTTCTTTTGCCGCTCTCCGATTCCTCCAAGACCTCGGAACCCAGAATGTCCGCCGGCATCAGGTCGGGCGTGAACTGGACCCGGCGGTCGTCCAGGCCGAAGACCGTGCCCAATGCGTCCACCAGCCGGGTCTTGCCAAGGCCCGGGACACCGATCAGCAACAGGTGCCCACCGGCGAGCAGGGTAATCAGCGTTTCTTCCACCACGCTTTCCTGGCCGAAGATCACGCGGGCCACGGCGGCCTTTGCAGCAGCCAGATCTCGGCCCAAATCCTCTAGGCGATCAGCCAGGTCTTCAGGGCTGGCGGGTACGGCGGTCTTCATGTCCGGTTGAGAGTCATTTTGGTTTTGTGTGACGATGGTCACGTGGAAGCCTCCGCAGTTGAACGCTAGTATGATGCTATAGGTGGCCCATCAAGCCTGTGTCGTTTCCGAGTCTGTTTGTTAGGTTCCTTCGTATTCAATTGAAATTTCAGCGTCCTGTCCACTGCTTAAGTCCGTCACGATGTCCACTACACCCCCGTCTGATCCCCTGAAAGATGTGCCGGCTGATATTGCATCCGTAAAGGGCCGCATCCGCAATATTTGCGGGGACCTTGCGATGCGCATCGACGAAGACGGGCAGTGGTATCACGAGGGTGCTCCGATCGGTCGGATTGAGCTGGTCCGCTTGTTTGCCACGGTCCTGAAACGCGACGACCATGGCAACTACTGGCTTGCGACACCGGTGGAAGCCGGTCGGATTCAGGTTGATGACGCTCCATTCGTCGCGGTGGAAGCCATCTTCGGGTCTTCTGGCGATGAACCGGTTGTTTCTTTCCGGTCAAACCTGGATGATGTCGTCACGCTGGATGATGAACATCCCCTGCGGATATCGGAGCGGCCAGGGGTCAGCGGCACCGAACCGGAACCCCGCCCCTACATCCATTGGCGGGACGGCCTGGAAGCCCGGATAGCGCGCGCCGTCTTCTATGATCTAGTCGCCCATGCCGTTGAAGAACAAGTGGGCGACGAGACCTTTTTGGGTCTCTGGAGCGCGGGAACGTTTTTTCCGCTTGGTAAAATGCCGCAAGAAACCCTTGGAAACACAGCCTAGCAAGCTAACTAAATCTTATAACCATAACGAAAAAAATGGAACGCCGTGGTAAACTCGGTGTCGGACAGTGAAGGAAGCGGAATCGTGGGTCAAAGGGAAGGCATTCGAAACGCAGAGACCGACGGCGGCTCTGAGGCCATTCGGTCGGGGGCCCTGGCGCTTGAGGCCAGCCGTGACTGGCTGACGGACTGTTTTCGGCGGATTGGCCAATCCGATTTCCCGGCGACCGGTCTCGCGAACGGCGACCACGAATTTCACCCCGAGATGTACCCCGAAAAGCCCTTGCGCGGTGCCGCAGTCCTTGTGCCAATCGTGGATCGCAGCAGCGGTCTGACGGTCCTGTTTACGCGCAGGACGGATCATCTGCACCATCACGCCGGCCAGATCAGCTTTCCCGGTGGCCGGGTTGAGGATGCCGATCGCAGCGCCATTGATACCGCGCTCAGGGAAACAGAGGAAGAATGCGGCCTGGATCGCGAGCGCATCGAAATCCTGGGCCAGTTGGATGACTATGTGACCCGGACGGGCTTTCGCGTCACGCCGGTTGTCGGTCTCGTGGCCACACCCTTCGATCTCAGCCCCGACAGTTTCGAGGTGGCAGAGGTCTTCGAGGTCCCGCTGGCCTTCCTTCTGGATCCGGCCAACCACCAGCGCGCCCATCGCCTGGTTGCGGGCGAAAAGCGCTATTTCCACGCCATGCCCTATCAGGACTATTACATCTGGGGGGCAACGGCGGGGATGCTGAAATCCCTTTACGCCACGCTTTCCGGCGTCAGGTTTGCCTCTTCTTGATGAAGATCTTTCTCAGTTACATTCTGCCGCTGCTGCTGCCGACACTGGCCTACATCAGTTACGTCTGGGTCATGCACAAGACCGGAAAGGCGGAGGGCGAACCGGATTGGACGGGTGGCCCCTGGTACTGGCTGATCGGCAGCGGGGTGTTGCTCTTGATCATTGTTCTGATCCTGCTGGCGGTCTTCGGCGGCATGGAACAGACCGGCGTCTACCAGTCTCCCAGCTGGGACGGCGACGGCATGCGCCCCGCCACAAACCAGTAAGCCTGATCGATGATTTGGGAAGACCCGACGCACCAAGGCCCGGTTGGCCAATTGCCGCCGGACGACTGGCTTCGGGACGCCGCAACCCGCGCCGTCGTCGAGGCCCTGAGCAGGGCCGGAGGTGAACCGAGATTTGTCGGCGGCTGCGTCCGCGACAGTCTGGCCCGGCGCGCGGTTCGGGATATCGATCTCGCCACACCCCTGCCTCCGCGAGCAATCATATCCGCTTTGGAAGATGCGGGTCTCAAGGCCCTTCCCACCGGCATCAAGCACGGCACCATTACGGCCGTCTCAAGCGGCAAGACCTTCGAGATCACAACCCTCCGCCGTGACGTCGCGACAGATGGTCGCCATGCAGAGGTCGCCTTTACCGACGATTGGACCGAAGACGCCAAGCGCCGCGATTTCACCATTAACGCCCTGTCCGCCTCGCCGGAGGGTGCGGTCTTCGATCCCTTCGACGGGCTCGGCGATCTGGCCCATGGCCGCGTCCGATTTGTCGGCCCGCCGGAACACCGGATCCGGGAGGACTACCTGCGGATTTTACGCTTCTTCCGCTTCTACGCCACCCATGGTCGGCCACCGGCAGACAAGGCGGCCTTGGAAGCCTGCCGGCTTCAGGCGTCCCACATTACCGACCTGTCCGCCGAACGGGTCTGGGCGGAGTTCCGAAAAATCCTGCTCAGCCCCCAACCGGCGGAGGTCCTGGGCCTGATGCAGGGGGTCGGCGTTTTGCAACAGATCGTCTTCGGTCCGGTCCGGATCGGCAGGCTGCGCCTGTTGGCCTGGCTGGAGACCGATGGCCTGAAGATCGAGACGGCGAAACCGGACCCGATCCGACGCCTCGCCGCCCTGATCGATGGGCCTGAGGCGGAAGGACTGGCAACCAGGCTCAAACTCTCGAACGCCGATCGTACCAGACTGATCGAGATCACGCGCGCGCGCCTGGCGACCTTGGGAGAGATCGGGCCGGAACTCTATGAAAAGGGACGAGAGGTCGTCGCGGATCATCTGTTGATCCAATTGGCCGAGGCACGCGAAGACGGAGGGGTCGCCGCTCAGCGCATCGACGCACTCGTCACAGCCCTGGAAGAAACGGCGTCCTGGAAGAAGCCGATCTTTCCCCTGACCGGTCATGATGTCGCCGGGCTCGGCATTCCGCCCGGCCCCCTCACGGGCCGATTGTTGCGCCAGGTGGAATCCTGGTGGGTCGGGGCCGGGTTCCAGCCGGACCGGCAAGCCTGCCTTGAACGCCTCGCGCAGGCCGCCACTGACGACCAGGAGCACTGATCGGAACAGGTGCCCCGCGCCCCTTCTTCGGGCGCTTCACGTCCTTTCCGCCCGAACGACAAACCGCAACGGCCCGCCCGGATCAATGGCATCAAAGGGATAACAGGTGACCAGAATGAGTTGATGGCCGCCCTCAGTGATCTTCAGTCCGCCCTGGCGGCTGTCGGCAATCTCGAAGGAAATGGCATGGTAGACGAGCCTCTCTCCCCGTGCGGTTTCCAACACCAACGGATCGCCGATCTTGAGGTCTTGCAGAAAGGCGAAGTGCGTATCGCGGTGAGCCGCAAAGACCGGGCTTGCGGCAGCTTTTGGATCAACCGACCCGGCCAGTTGTCCGGGCCCGAAAGCCAGGCTGCGCGGGCTGGCATCGCCCAGGACCAGAACCGATTCGTCCTGAGCCGGTGCCTTCAATTCCGCCACCAGTCGAAAGTCGGCCCAGGGCCAGGGGCGTGCAGAGGTCTCTCCCGCCCGGACCGCTTCCCAGGTCCGATCCATCAGGGCCTGGGCAATCAGCCCCTTGGCCCAGATCCAACCGCCCTGACCCGCCAGGGCGACGCCGAGAAGGATCAGCCCCAAAGCGGCCCAGGCGAGAGTGGGATGCGCCGGTCGGCTCATGACCCGACCGCGCGCCGAAGCCGCAGGGTGCCCAAGACGATGCCGCCCAGAATTATGAGCGCTAGGCCGAGGCGGATCAGCCATTCCGCCGCTGTCGCCGTCCGGGGGAAGGGCACCACCCGGGCAGCCTGCAAGGTCGCGGGGGAGAAGCTTCGAGCGGCAGCCAGGCTCTGCGGTGCGGGAGCCATCGCTTTCATCGGCGCGGACCGGTCCATCATCTCTTCACCAAAGACGGCACCCCTGTCCCAACCATGCGGCAGGTGGCGCGGCACTTCGGCCTCCCGTCGGGCGGCCTCTTCGGGGCGAAGGTGTTCCGCCGGTGCATCGCGCTCGACGGCGACCAGGCTCGTATAAGCGCTCAACAGGCCGTGTTCGAGGGCAAGCCGGGTGGCCTGGGCTTCGAGTTCGTCGGCATTGTCCGCGCGGGCGATCATCGCCATCAGATCACGGATTTCCGCCCGTGCCCAAAGGGCCGAGAGGCCGCTGCCGGGCCCCGCCGTTCCCTTCAAGACCTGTTCCGAGAACGTGATCGGCTGGGCCCAGTGACGGCCCCGGGTGCGGCCCCGGACGACGACCTCCCCCGTTTCATCGGCCCCTTTCAGTTGAAAGGCCAGCATCACCGGATCACCGGCATAAAGATCCGGTAGCGGGTCCGGTGCGGTGTCGGCCACAACGCCTTCCGGCCACTGAACCTCGAGCGCGGTCAGAGCCGGGTTCTCCAGCCGCTGGAACAACTCGGCCATGCGGTTTTCCACTTGTCCCAGGGTCTCGATGTGGATCGCCGAGCCGCGCCCCATCTCGGCCGCACGGGTCATGAAATAGCGGTTGGGGGCAGACCCGATCCCGACGGTGAACAGACTGGCCCGGCCGATCCGCCGGTCGATGATGCGGAACAAGTCCGCTTCGTTGTAGACCGCGCCATCGGTGATCAGGACAACCTGGGCCAGGCGCTCTTCACCCTCAATCGAGGTCAGACTCCCGAAGGCCTTTTCCAAGGCACCGCCGATTTCGGTACCGCCGTTGGCCGACAGACTGTCGATGGCAGAAATAACAGCCGCCCTGGTCCCTGCCTCCGCCAGGACCATATGGCCGAACATCGCATGGGATTCGTCGTTGAAGATCACCAGGTCGAAGCGGTCCTGATCGTCGAGGCGGTCCACGGCCTGGGCCAGCGCTGCCTTCGCCTGAACAATCGATTGGCCCTCCATGGAGCCCGAGATGTCCAGAATGAACACCACATCGCGGGGCTCATCCGAGGCGTCTTCGACGACCATCGCCGGTGGGGTCAGCATCAGGAAGCCATAGAGGTTCTCGCCAAGGCGTTCGGTAAACAGCCCGGCCTGGGGTGCCGCCTGGGGCTCAGCCGCCCAGGACAGCGTGAAGTCCCGATCCGCCAGCGGTCGGCCCTGGGTCCCGTCCAGGCGGACGACAAAACCATCCTCCATCACCATCTTGACGATGGGGTGCGAGGGGCTGTCGAGATCGGCGAGCGCGAAACCGGGCTTGAGCCGCACGGTCAGGTCCACCGGGTTGTGGGCACCGGTATAGACCTCTTCTTCCATGGACGGCAGGTCATCCTTGGAAGCGGCCACCGGTTGCGCCCAGCCGCCGTCGGTCAGGTGCACCATCGGCGCGTCCGGCAGATAGCGCGGACCGATCACCAGCGGCAGGGCCAGGTCCACCAGACCGTCGCGAAATGTCAGGCGCTCCTGAAAGCCGATCTCCACCTCGATGGTCTCCAAGGGCGCGATGTTGGCGACCTCTGTGGTGAACATGTTGGGGCGGTGCTGTTCGACCAGGCTCGCCTTGCGGCCTTCCTGCTTCGCCTCTTCGAAGGTCTCGCGCGCCTTTTGCTTCTCCTGAATCTCGCCCTCGATCACGCGACCACCGACCCGGATCACCAGCCGGTCGACAGCGGCATCTTCCGGAAGCGGATAGGCATAAATCGCATCGGTCCAGATCTGGCTCGGATTGGTGAAGCGATGGCGCATCACATAGCGCGCCACCAGCCCGTTGACGTCCACCTCGATCTCGGTGGCGACCATCGGCGCGGGCTCGACCAGGCCTTCTTCGTCCGAGGGGAAGAACAACCCGCCATCCGAAATAACGGAAGGCGGCATCGCGGGACCGTTGGCCCCGGCCTTCCCGGCAACCAGCAACAGACAGGCGAGCCCCATCAGGACCAACAGGGTCCGGACGGGAACGGCATCGGAATTCAGTGAACGGTGATTGGATTTGGCGGCGCGCATCTCGGGTCCCCTCTTCGGCATGTGACGATAGGTCCCATGCAAAAGGGGGAATGGGTCGCGAGAAGGGCTGGAATATGGATTTCGCAGGGCCTTATTGGGGCAATTTTGGGGCAGGGGCTATCTTGCCTTAACCCCACCCCGGCGATAGGGTCTGATATCTCAAGTAACCCCTTGCCATCAGGAGCAAACCCATGGCCTTCCTTGCCGATCGTCTCAGCAACATCAAGCCGTCCCCGACCATCGCGGTGACCACGAAAGCGGCCGAGCTGAAAGCGGCGGGCAAGGATGTGATCGGGCTGGGTGCGGGCGAGCCGGATTTCGATACACCGGACCACATCAAGACCGCGGCCAAGGAAGCCATTGCAGCCGGCAAGACCAAATACACCGCCGTGCCGGGTGTGATTGAACTGCGCAAGGCCATCTGCGACAAGCTGAAGCGCGACAACGATCTGACTTACACCCCTGATCAAATCACGGTCGGATGTGGCGGCAAGCAGACGATCTATAACGCCTTCGTCGCCACCCTGAACCCGGGCGACGAGGTGATCATCCCCGCCCCCTACTGGGTCAGCTATCCCGACATCACCCTGCTGTGTGAGGGCACGCCCGTGTTCATCGAATGCACCGCGGACGAGGGCTTCAAGCTGACGGCGGAAAAGCTGGAAGCGGCTATCACGCCGAAGACCAAATGGCTGGTGCTCAACTCGCCCTCCAACCCGACCGGTGCCGCCTATTCGAAAGACGACCTGAAGGCGCTGGCCGACGTGCTGGTCAAGCACCCGCACGTCTGGATCATGACCGACGACATGTACGAATACATCCTCTACGACGGCTTTGAATTCGCCACCATTGCCCAGGTCGAGCCGCAGCTGTTCGACCGCACGCTGACGCTGAACGGTGTGTCCAAGGCCTATGCCATGACCGGCTGGCGCGTCGGCTATGCGGCGGGGCCCGTCGATCTGATCAAGGCCATGAACAAGGTCCAGAGCCAGAGTTCGACCCACACGTCATCCGTCGCCCAATGGGCCTCGGTGGCGGCCATCGAAGGGCCGATGGACTTTCTGAGCGAACGCAACGCCACCTTCAAGGAACGCCGCGATCTGGTGGTCGAGATGCTGAACGCCGCAGAAGGGCTCTCCTGCCCCGTGCCGGAAGGGGCCTTTTATGTCTATCCGTCCTGCGCTGGCTGCATCGGCAAGACCACACCGGAAGGCAAGCGGATCGAGACGGACGAAGATTTCGTCACCGCGCTTCTGGAAACCGAAGGCGTCGCCGCCGTCCACGGCGCGGCCTTCGGCCTGAGCCCGCACTTCCGCGTGTCCTACGCCACGGCAACCGAGAGCCTGAAAGAAGCCTGCACGCGCATTCAGCGGTTCTGTGCCTCGCTCAGCTGATCAGTCTCTATCAACGCATTAGAGGGCGATTCACGCCTTATGCCGAGCCACAAAGTGGCTCAACTTAAGCTGATCGCGCTCTAACGCTCAAAACAGGTGCCCATGCTCCCCATCTGAACGGGGGCATGGGCATTTTGGTTTAACCGACGAAGGGGGCCGCCTTGGACCCGCTCACCCAGGGCACGCTCGGTGCCGCCCTACCGCAATCC
This sequence comes from Magnetovibrionaceae bacterium, assembly GCA_049603795.1. Lineage (GTDB taxonomy): Bacteria > Pseudomonadota > Alphaproteobacteria > Rhodospirillales > JBMYSY01 > JBMYSY01. The sequence goes on along the minus strand of JBMYSY010000004.1, from coordinate 89,810 downwards.
GTCATCCCGAAGCAGCGGCTTTGGTTGGTGGGCCTGTTCGGCTTTATCGCCGGCCTGCTCGCCGATCTGGACGTGCTGATACGCTCCTCCGCCGATCCGCTGCTGTTTTTGGAATACCACCGCCAGTTCACCCATTCGCTGATCTTCATTCCGGTGGGCGGCGCGATCGCAGGACTGGCGCTGCACTTTGTCTTGGGCAGGCGCTTCGGATTGCGTTTGGCGCAGAGCCTGCTGTTCGCCACGCTGGGCTATGGCACCCATGCCCTGCTGGATGCCGCCACGACCTATGGCACGCAACTGTTCTGGCCGTTCAGTGACGAACGGTTTTCGTTCAGCATCGTCTCCATCATCGACCCGCTGTTCACCCTGCCCCTGCTGGCCGGCGTCCTCGCCGCCGCCTGCACCCGACGCAACGGTTTTGCGCGGGCCGGCCTGGTCTGGGGGCTCTGTTATTTAGGGATCGGTTGGATCCAACAGGGTTCGGCCCTCGATCAGGGGCGTCTGCTGGCCGAACAGCGCGGGCATGAAATCGTCCGGATCGAGGCCAAGCCCAGCTTCGCCAACCTCCTGGTCTGGAAGACACTCTACGAAACCGAAACCCATTTCCACGTGGATGCCCATCGGGTGGGATGGCGGCCCCGGCATTTTGAGGGCTCGTCCCTGCCGAAGCTCGACCTGGAACGCGACCTGCCCTGGCTCAACCCCCAAGGCCAACAGGCCGATGACGTGGAACGCTTCCGCCACTTCTCGGACGGTTTCATCGCGCTCGCCCCGGGGACCCGGGGTCGGATCATCGATGTGCGTTATTCCTTTGTACCGAACGAATTCGGCGCGCTCTGGTCGATCAACCTGAACCCGGACGCCGTGGTCGGCGACCACGCCCGGTTCGAGACCCACCGGGAAGACAGCCGGGCGGGCTTTCAACGGCTCCTGGAGTTGATCAAGGCCCCCTAACTTCTCTGCTACTCAGCCGCCATCGGTCGGTCGTCCGGGGTATTGAAGGCCGCCACCAGAGTGGGCAAGGCCTCGCGCGCCTCGGCCTCCGCTTTTTCGCGCACATGGCCAAAACCCCGGATGGTGCGCGGCCAGTCGGCAAGGGCTAGGGCCTCTGCATGGTTGGCGGCGGTGAGCGCGCCGATCACTGTTTCAAGCAACGCCTCGTAGTCGCTCAGCAGGGTGCGTTCGCGCTGTCGCTCCTTCGTCCTGCCGAAAACATCCCAAGGGCCACCGCGCAGCGCCTTGCCCTTGGCCAGCAGCTTGAAGAGGGGCAAGACCCAAGCCCCGAATTCCTTTTTCTTCAGCCGCCCCGTATCCAGGTCGCGCTCGGCAAACAGCGGCGGCGCGAGATGGAAACGGAGGTTTTTCAGGCTGGCTCCATCGAAGGCGCGGTACAGGCGGCGTTCAAACCGACCGTCCGTATAGAGCCGGGCGACCTCATACTCATCCTTGATCGCCATCAGCCGGTAGAGGTTGAAGACAACCGCTTCGGTCAACGCGGATTGGCCGGGCCGCACGGCCTCTTCGGCCTTTTGTACGCGGTCAACAAGGCTCGCGTATCGCTTGGCATAGGCTTCATCCTGATAGGCGGTCAGCTCGCTGATCCGGAAGGCGATCCGTTCCTCCAGGGTCGCGGGCACCTTGAAATGCCTCTTCGGCTTGGCCAGTTCCTCGACCGCGGCAAGATCATAACCGGCCCGGCGCCCCCAGACGAAGGCCTGCTTGTTGAAGTCGACCGCGTTGCCGTTCAACTCGACCGCCCGCAGGAGGGAAGCCTCGGAAAGCGGCAACAGGCCCTTTTGGTAGGCAAAGCCCAGCATGAACAGGTTTGTGGCCAGGCTATCGCCCAACAGTGCCGTGGCCAATTTACCGGCCTCGATGAAATCGACCCGGCCGTCGCCCGCATTCTCAGAAATCAGGCGCTGCAAATCGGCCTTCGGGTAGGCGAGGTCCGGTTTCTGGGTGAAGTCGGACGGCATGATGGGCTGGGCATTGATCACGGCCCGCGTCGTGCCCGGCATCATCTTGGCGAGGATGTCGAAACTGCCGGCGGTAATCTGATCGCAGCCCAGCACCAGGTCCGCGCCGCCTGCACTCACCCGGGCGGCATGGATGGCATCCGAGGTCGCCGCGATGCGAACATAGCTGAGCACGGCACCGTTTTTCTGGGCGAGACCGGTCTGGTCGAGAACAGAACAGCCCAGGCCTTCAAGATGGGCCGCCATCCCCAAAAGGGCACCGATGGTCACCACACCTGTTCCGCCAATCCCGGTGACGACGATATTGTAGGGTGCCTCCAGACGGATCGGATCGGGTTTGGGCAAGGCGGCAAAGTTGGCGCTGCCGATGCCCTTTTCCTTGTGCGGCGTGGCCCCCAGGACCGTAACAAAACTGGGGCAGAAGCCACGCGCGCAGGAATAGTCCTTGTTGCAGGCCGATTGATCGATCTCGCGCTTGCGGCCCAACTCGGTCTCGAGCGGCGTGATGGCCACGCAGTTGGACTGCACGCCGCAATCCCCGCAGCCTTCGCAGACGTCATCGTGGATGAACAGGCGCTTCGGCGGATCGGGCATCTGGGCGCGCTTGCGTCGACGACGTTTTTCGGCGGCACAGGTCTGGTCGTAGACCAGCACGCTGACGCCGGGGCAAAGGCGCATATCCTTCTGCACGGCCTCGAAATCATCGCGGTGGTAAAAACTCACACCTTCGGCAAAACCCGCCGCGACGGGGTATTTCGTCGGCTCGTCCGAGACCACCACGATCCTGGATACCCCTTCGGCGGCAACCTGGCGGGTGATCATCGGTACGTCCAGCGGCCCGTCCATGGGCTGACCGCCGGTCATGGCAACGGCGTCGTTGTAGAGGATCTTGTAGGTGATGTTGACACCCGATGACACGGCGGCACGGATCGCCAGCAGGCCGGAATGAAAGTAGGTGCCATCGCCCAGGTTGACGAAAATATGGTCGGTCTTCCGGAAGGGTGATTGACCGATCCAGTTCGCGCCCTCGCCCCCCATCTGGGTGAAGGTTTTGGTGTTCCGGTCCATCCAGGTGACCATGTAATGACAGCCAATACCGGCGGCGGCTTCAGAGCCTTCCGGAACCTTGGTCGAGGTGTTGTGCGGGCAACCGGCGCAGTAGTAGGGGCGGCGTTGGATATCGGCGAGCGGCTTGGCCAGTTCGCGTTCCTTGGATTCCAGAAAAACCAGCCGATCATGGATCGCGGAAGAGGTCAGGAAGCGCTCGATGCGGTGGGCAATGGCCCGTGCAATCCTGGCCGGGGTCAATTCGCCCGCACTCGGCAGGTGCCAATCACCGTTTTCGTCGAACTTGCCGATCACCCGGGGGCGGACGTCTTCGCGCCAGTTGTAGAGCTGTTCCTTCAGTTGGTTTTCAATGACCGCACGCTTTTCCTCGACCACCAGGATCTCGTCCAGACCTTCGGCGAATTCGCGCATGTCGTCCTTGTTCAGCGGCCAGCTCATGGTGACCTTCATGACCCGGAGACCGATTTCGGCAGCCAAAGTGTCGTCAATGCCGAGATCGTCGAGGGCCTGCGCCACATCCAGGAAAGATTTGCCGGTCGAGATGAGTCCGAGGCGCGGGTTGGGGCTGTCCAGGACCACCCGGTTCAGCTTGTTGGCGCGTGCAAAGGCGAGCGCGGCGTAAATCTTGTGGCGCTGCAGGCGATATTCCTGATCCAGAGGCGGATCGGGCCAGCGAATATGCAGCCCGCCTTCGGGCATGTCGAAATCCGCCGGAATGACCGGCTGCACCCGGTCCGGGTCGACCTCGACCGAGGCCGAACTGTCCATGTTTTCGGTGATGCACTTCATTGCGACCCAGAGGCCCGAATAGCGGCTGAGTGCCAGGCCCATCAGGCCAAGGTCGAGCACTTCCTGCACATTCGCCGGATTGAGGACCGGCATGTGCAGATCCATGAAGGCATGTTCGGATTGGCTTGGGACGGTGGACGATTTGCAGGCTGGATCGTCCCCGGCCAGCACCAAAACCCCACCATGCTTGCTGGTGCCCGCCAGATTGCCATGGCGGAACACATCGCCGGAACGATCAACGCCCGGCCCCTTGCCATACCAAAAAGCGAAGACGCCATCCTGGGTGGCGTCCGGATAGAGTGCCGCCTGTTGCGTCCCCCAAACGGCGGTCGCCGCCAGGTCCTCGTTCACGCCAGGTTGGAACTGGATGTCGTTTTGCGATAGCAGGTCGCCGACGCGCCACATCTCCCGGTCCACATTGCCAAGCGGCGAACCGCGATAGCCGGAGATATAGCCTTTGGTTTTCAGCCCGGCCGCTTCATCAGCGGCTTTCTGCATAAGCGCCAGACGCACCAGTGCCTGTGTGCCATTCAGGAATATCCGGCCCGTCTTTTGGGTGAACTTGTCCCCCAGATCAACAGACCTCAGATCGCCGTCCATGAGCGAGGGCTCCCGTTTGCTTCCCGCCAGCTTTCCGCTCGAGGGGGGCGTGAGCGTTTGCCACGCCCTGTTTTTTTAGGTCTTTGTAAAGATGTAAGGTGCGTCAGAAAGACGTACAATCAAAGCGTGGAAACTCGTAAGAAGCTGTCCGGATCATGGGTACCAGACGAAAAAAAACGCCCGGACCGAAGCCCGAGCGCTCTTTTAATTGCTTGGTCGCCGATCAGATCAGTGACCCAGGATCTGGCTCAGGAAGAGTTGCGTCCGTTCGTTCTGCGGGTTGTTGAAGAACTCGTTCGGTTCGTTCTCTTCAACAATCTGCCCCTGGTCCATGAAGATCACCCGGTCGGCAACCGTCTTGGCGAAGCCCATTTCGTGGGTCACGCAGAGCATGGTCATGCCTTCGTGCGCCAACTCGATCATCACATCCAAGACCTCCTTGATCATTTCCGGATCAAGGGCCGATGTGGGTTCATCGAACAGCATGATTCGGGGTGCCATGCAGAGCGAACGCGCGATGGCCACACGCTGCTGCTGACCACCGGACAGCTGACCGGGGAACTTCTTGGCCTGGTCCGGTATCTTCACGCGTTCCAGATATTTCATGGCCGTGGCTTCGGCTTCGGCACGGGGAATCTTGCGCACCCACATCGGGGCGAGAACGCAGTTCTCCAGGATGGTCAGGTGCGGGAACAGGTTGAAGTGCTGAAAGCACATCCCGACCTCGCGCCGGATCTCATCGATCTTCTTGATGTCGTCGGTCAGTTCGATCCCATCCACGATGATCTGGCCGGCCTGGTGTTCTTCCAGGCGGTTGATGCAGCGGATCATGGTGGACTTGCCCGAGCCCGAAGGGCCACAGATCACGATCCGCTCGCCCCGTTTGACCTGCAGGTTGATGTCGCGCAGTACGTGGAATTCCCCGTACCACTTGTTCATGTTGATCAGCTCGACGGCCAGGTTTTCGGCGCTGTCCGTTGCGGCTTCAGTGGCAGCAGTCATGCTATTGCTCCCTAGATCTTAGCGTTTGTGACCGGTATCGAGGCGCTTTTCCAGGCTCAGGCTGTAGCGCGACATACCGAAACAGAAGACGAAGAAGGCGAAGGCGACGAAGAGGTATCCCTCTGTCGAAACGTTCCGCCAGGCGGGGTCGGTAATGGCCGCCTGGGTGGACGCCAAAAGGTCCAGAAGCCCGATGATGAGCACCAGGGTGGTGTCCTTGAACAGGGCAATGAAGGTGTTCACGATACCCGGAATCACCAGCTTGAGCGCCTGGGGCAGGATGATGAAACTCATCGACTTCCAGTAGTTCAGACCCAGTGCCGCAGCGGCCTCGTATTGGCCTTTCGGAATGGCCTGAAGGCCGCCCCGGATCACCTCTGCCATGTAGGCGGACTGGAACATCACGATGCCGATCAGGGCCCGCATCAGCTTGTCGAAGTTCATGCCTTCGGGCAGGAACAACGGCAGCATGACCGACGCCATGAACAGCACGCTGATCAAGGGCACCCCGCGCCACAGTTCGATAAAGCAGACACAGATGGTCTTGATCACCGGCATGGAGGAGCGCCGCCCCAAAGCCAGCAAAATACCGAAGGGCAGGGCCGCCACGATCCCGACATAGGCCAGGACGATGGTCAGCGACAGGCCACCCCACTTATTGGTCTCGACCGATTCCAGACCAAAGACACCGCCCATCATCAGAATGCCCGAGAACAGGGGAAGCCCGGTCAAAGCGAAGATGCCGAAGCTCTTCTTGAACGGAAAGGCCGGGAAGAACTGAGGCACGAAGGTGACGGCGATCAACAGGAACATGATGTCGATCCGCCAGTATTCCTCCGACGGATAGAAACCGTAGATGAAGAACGGCATCCGTTCCTTGACGAAGACCCAACAGGCCCCGCCACTGACGCACTCTTCCTGAGTTGTACCGGCAAAGTCGGCAGTCAGGATGGCCCATTCGATGAACGGCGGGACCGTCAGATAGACCAGGTAGATACCGAGCAACGTCATCGCGATGTTGAACGGCGTGGACAGAAGGTTTTCCCGAACCCAGCCGTAGACACCGACCGTGCTTGCCGGCGGGGCTTTGGGGGGAATTGGGGTAAAGGTACTGCTCATGTCACATACTCCCCCTTATCGTTCCACCAGCGCTTTGCGCTTGTTGTACCAGTTCATCAGGATCGAAATCGTCAGACTGATGGTGAGATAGACCGCCATGGTCATGCCGACGATTTCCACCGCCTGACCGGTTTGGTTCAGGGTGGTGCCCATGAACACGCTGACCAGGTCCGGATAGCCGATGGCGGTGGCCAAAGACGAGTTCTTGGCGAGGTTCAGGTATTGGCTGGTCAGCGGCGGGATGATCACCCGCATGGCCTGCGGAATGATGATCAGGCGAAGCGTCGGTCCCGGCCGCACACCGAGCGCATAGGCGGCTTCGGTCTGACCGTGGCTGACCGACTTGATCCCGGCCCGCACGATTTCGGCGATGAAGGCTGCCGTATAGAAAGACAGCGCCCAGAGCAGCGCCATCAGTTCCGGGATCACCCGAACGCCGCCTTGGAAGTTGAAACCTTTCAGTTCAGGCATGCCGAAGCTGAGCGGCGCGCCCAGCAGAAGGAACACCAGCATCGGCAGACCGACAATCAAGCCCATCGACGCCCAGAAGACCGGGAAAGGCTGGCCCGTCGCGTCAAACCGCTTCTTGGCCCAGTTCGACATCACGAAGGTCCCGATGATGCCGGCGATCAGGGCCACCACGATAAACATGGAACCGTCGCCCCATTGGGGTTCGGGCATATAAAGGCCGCGGTTGTTCAGGAAGAACGTGCCGCCGACGTCAAGGGATTGACGCGGCCTCGGCAGGGTTTGAAGAACGGCAAAATACCAAAAGAAGATCTGCAAAAGCAGCGGAATATTCCGCAGGGTTTCGATATAAACCCCCGCCAGTGTGGAGATCAGCCAGTTCGACGAAAGCCGCGCCACGCCGATCAGGAAGCCCAACACGGTCGCCAGCATGATGCCGAGGAAGGACACCAGGACCGTATTCAACAGGCCAACGACGAAGGTACGACCATAGGAATAGGTCTCGTCGTACGGGATCAGCGACATCAGGATGCCGAACCCGGCGGAGCTTTCCAGGAAGCCGAAACCGGTCGAAATTCCCCGACTTTCCATATTCGCCAGGGTGTTGTCGAAAATCATCTTAAAAAAGGCGAGAAGCAACACGATGGCGATCACCTGGAAGGCGATGGACCGCACTTTCGGGTCGTTCCACGGGGCCACCTTTGCAGGCGTAGCCGGTTCGGATGACGAAGAATTAGCGGATTCCGCCATGGCTCAAGGTCTCCCCTCGTCAAATTTTGGCAAATGGATCAGGCGGGCCGAAACAGGACCTGCGACCGGAGGCCATCAGGCTCCAAGCGGGTCACGCGGGTTCGAACCGAGCCTGATAAGAAAAAGGCCCGCACCTTGTTGAGAAGTGCGGGCCTTGGGTCTTAGCGGAGCGGCGGGGCGTAGAGGATGCCGCCGGCGTTCCATTGGGCGTTCAGCCCTCGGGCAATCTTAAGCGCACTGTCCATGCCGACGTTCCGTTCGAACGATTCGGAATAGTTGCCAACCTGCTTGATGGCAGCGGCAGCCCAGCCCGCCTCGAGGCCGAGCTTGGCACCCATGTCACCGTCGGTGCCGATCAGGCGCTGGATGTTCGGATCCTTGGAGTTGGCGAGCATGTCGTCAACGTTGGCCGAGGTCACGCCGAGTTCTTCAGCAGCGATCCAGGCGTTCAAGGTCCACTTCACAATGTTGAACCACTGATCGTCGCCTTGGCGGACAACCGGGCCGAGCGGCTCTTTGGAGATGACTTCCGGCAGCACCACGGCGCTTTCCGGGTCAGCCAACTTGATGCGCAGAGCGTAAAGCTGGGATTGGTCGGAGGTCAGCATGTCGCAACGACCGGCTTCGAAACCCTTGATCGTCTGATCGGAGGTGTCGAAGGTCACGGCGGAGTATTCCATGCCGTTGGCACGGAAATAGTCAGCCAGGTTCAGTTCGGTCGTGGTACCAGCCTGGATGCAAACGGAAGCACCGTTCAGTTCCGAAGCACTGGAAACGCCCAGGCTCTTGGTCACCATGAAGCCCTGACCGTCGTAGTAGTTGACGCCGGCAAAGTTCAGACCCAGCGAAGCATCGCGGGTCAGGGTCCAGGTGGTGTTCCGGCTCAGCAGGTCGATTTCGCCGGACTGCAGAGCGGTGAAGCGCTCTTTGGCGGTCAGCGGCACATACTTGACCTTGGCGGCATCGCCGAGCACAGCAGCGGCGACGGCGCGGCAGACGTCAACGTCGAGACCGGCCCAGTTGTTGGAGGCATCCGGGTTGGAAAAGCCCGGCAGGCCCGTGGACACGCCGCAGCTCAGCTCGCCCTTGGCCTTAACATCGTCGAGGGTGGCCGCGTTGGCGGCGCCCGCAAAAGCTACGACGGCACCGGCCGCCAGCATGGTCTTCACAAGTTTCATGGTTCTCCTACTCCCTAGCGATAACCCGAGGTGAAAAGCATTTATTGATATGAAAATTATCAGCCCTGCCTCGTGGTTCCTTGAATCCGTAGCCCTTTTTTAGAACGCTCGCAATAAGCAGTTTAAGATTTTGTTGCAGCAAATCCTCTTTGCTCACGAGCTATGCAAAAAACGCTGATCACGCCTGGATTTTGTGCACTTAAGGACCCGTTGAGTGCAGGTCGCAACAAATCCCGCGCTGCGCCGATGGATGTTCGCGGGGGGTCTCTGATGGTTTCGGAGTCGGTCGGGCCGAACCTGAACCGAAAGCCACCAGGTGTTGCTCCAAGGGAAATCATCAATCCGCCGGCAGGGGGATATAGTCATCGTCACCCGGCACTTTTGGAAAGCGGCCCTCCCGCCAGTCGGCCTTGGCTTTTTCGATCCGCTCCTTTGAGGAAGACACGAAATTCCAATAGACATTGCGAGGACCGTCCATCGGCTCACCACCGATCAGGAACACTTGCGAATCAGCCGTCGCGCGGAAGGAAACTGCGGGTCCGCCTTTCAAGGCGACCAGCGTCCCGTCCCCGATGGCTTCGCCGCCGATCTCGATCCCTCCGGAGAGAACATAAAGCCCGCGTTCCGCAATTTCGCCGGGCAGCGTGATGATGGCACCTTGCGTCATCTTGAAGTCCGCGTAGACCGTCTCGGAGGCGGTTTTCACCGGTGACTTCTGCCCGAACAAGCTGCCGATGATCAGACTGCCCGCCCATCCCTCACCCTGCAAAGCCGGGATATCACCGGCTCCATAGTGACTGAAGTCGGGCTGGCATTCGGCCTGATCCTCAGGCAGGGCCACCCAGGTCTGGAGTCCGTAGAGCGGGCAGTCGATGTCTCGCTGGCTTTCAGGGCTGCGTTCGGAATGGACGATCCCGGACCCGGCGGTCATCCAGTTCACCTCGCCCGGTCGGATCGTCTGCACGACGCCCAAGCTGTCGCGATGCAGGATTTCGCCTTCGATCAACCAGGTAATGGTGGCAAGACCGATATGCGGATGCGGACGAACATCCATGGCCCTTCCGGCCTCCAGCACGGTCGGCCCGAACTGATCGAAGAAAATGAACGGCCCGATCATCCGCTTCTTAACAGAAGGAAGCGCCCGCTTCACCTCGAAGGCTCCAAGATCGGACGGTCGCGGGGTTATGACCACCTCTATCACGTCACAAGAGGCATCAGGGCAGATGGGTTCGTCAGCGGGTTGCCAGCTCATGAGCAGGTCATCCTGTCTCTACGCGCGCCCATGTACAGCGGGCCGCGTGTTACAGAGAACAGGTCTTATGCACCCCTGCACATTTCAAGCCCTTTTGCGCTCATCGCCAACCGGCTATCGGGCAGACCTCATCAATTGTTGCGCTTCCCGGGCCAGTTTGGCCTGAACCGGATGCAGGCTCTGGCACTGGCTCATGGTCTCCCCGAAGGGACCATCGGGGCCGCCACGCGCCAGGGAAGCCCGCATCGGGACAAGGCGCGCGGCGGCGGCGTTGCGCACCAGCCCCAAGGCCTGCTCCCAGGACATGTCGTGCGTCAACGCCATAGCTGCGGCCACAATGCTCTCGGACGCCAGGCCGGCAAAGAAACGACCGAGGTCTTTGCTTTCCCGGCCCGATTTGTCGGATACGGCGTTGTAGGCTGCGGCACAGGTCGCCAGTTCATTCGCAAGGCCATGCAGCCGGTCCCCCGGCTGCGCCCAGGTTGGAAAGGCCGGAAGCCAGACGAACATCATCGCAACGAGCCCAAGCTTCAAAACGAGCCGAGGCTTCAAAACTCGCCGCAATCGCTTTGATACCGCCATCACCCTTTCCCTCGTTTCGAACGGAAACCGATTGACCCGATCCCGGAACGTTACCACGAGAACCACGCCTCCCGCTCCGGTTTTGGTCGCCCAAATACCCATTTCCATTTCAAGGTTTTGAAAACAAACAGCTTTAGTTGAATTTTCGATTGATTTTAATCGACGATCTGTCGTATTTCTTTAATATGTCTGGTGGCGATGAGGCTCAGCCTGAAGACGCTCAGCTTATCGGGGTAGAACAGACCCAATTTGGTCTTCAAAACCAGGAGATTCCTATTGGTTCGGCAGACGACATCTTCGGAAGACAAATCATACGAGGCCTTGAAAGCGGCCTTGGACCGGGACCATGCCATGATGCTCGCCCGGCTGCAGGGATTGGAGAACTCCATACAGGCGGGGGAAAGCGCACGACGACTGACCGAACTGTTCAACGATCTGATTGAACAGGCCCGGTTCCACATGCAAGCGGAAGAAGCCCAACTCGCCGAAGCCGGTTTTTCGGAGTTGGCGGACCATCGGGCGGAGCACGTCCGGCAAATGGCGGAACTGACCGAAGCCGGTCTGACCCTGTCCGCCCGCCATGACGAGACCGACTGGCGGGATCTTGCCGACTTCGCCCGGCACTGGGTGGTCAACCACATCGTCCGAGACGACGCCTTTCTGGGAAGTCTGGCAAATGCGCCGTCGGGCAACACGACAGAGGTTGCTGGGGCGGAAGCGCAGAAAGCTGCTGAATAGACTGGTTCAATCCAGCAGGAGCTTCAGGACATCGTCGATTTCCAAGATGAAGTCGGTTTCTTCATCGGAAAGCACGCCATCGGCATCGGCCACCAAGTTGAGATAGCGTGTCAGCAACTGCAGCTTCTTGCGATCCGCACCGATTGTTTTCAACGCGACCGAGACGTCCTCCCAATCCGGATAAAGCCGAACCGCAATCCAGCCCACGTCCACATAAGTGGCGTCGCTGAAGGCCAGGCCCTCGGTCTCTGCCACCGCATCGCAGTAAGCCATCACCTGATCCAGCTCTTCCTGATCAAAACCGCCATCGGCCCAGGCGAGCGCGACCAGGACCCGCACCCCCGGCAAAACGGCTTTCCGGACCTCACGTTCGATGGAGTCCGGCAAACGTCCCAGCTTCCCGAAGAGATCCTTTACGGCCATCCGCTCGCCGGTTTCGATATCGATGACAGCCTTCATACGCCTTGCATCGAAGGTCATCATGTAGCGTCGCAGGTGGCAGAAAGCCGTCACGTTCGGGCCGTCTATCGCCTTGATGGTGATCTGTCGGGTGGAGGTCTGATCGGCCAGGTCCACGTAGTCGATTCCGACGGTCAAGGAAGCGACATCGGAGCCGGGTTTGACGATCAAGGCATCCAGCCCGCTGTCCTTCTGTGGAGCGCGCTCGTTGAAAAACCGGGATTCCGGCGGCGGCATACGGTCGCGTTGACCGATGAAGTGTTTGAAGAAGCCCATCGAAACGTTCTCAACCCAAAGATTTTCGAACGCACCTCAATTTGGCGCGCGCCCCCGACACCCATACTCTGACGCGAACATGGTCTCGGTGGCAAGTCACCGTTGCAGCGCTGTGAGGACACGCCTAGTCTCCAATCATGAGCCTGATCCCTGCGCACTTTCCCGGATTGTGTTTCGCCTGCAGTTGCTTCGCCGCCCTGAGCCTTAGCCCTGCTTCGGCGGAAGAAGGAAAAGACCTCCGGTATCCTACCCCGCAAAACGATCAGGACTGGATCGTTGATCTGGCGGTCGAAAACGATCTGTTCGGATCGGGCCTGGATCGCCACTACACAAATGGCATGAGGCTGGCGGTCGTTCTGCCGGGTGATTACACCAGCGATTTCCTGAACCAGGCCGCCTCTTACTTCCCGCTGTTCAACGACAAGGCAACCCCAAGACTGGTGGTCAGTGCTGGGCAATCCATGTTCACACCGGAAGATATCACCATCTCCGGTCCGCAACCTGACCAGCGCCCCTGGGCCGGATGGGCCTACGGAGGTGTCGGGCTGGTTGCCCCTGCCAGCAATGGTCAACAGTTGGATACCCTTGAGCTTCAGATCGGCGTCGTCGGCCCCGCATCTTTTGCCGGCGACACCCAGGTCTGGTGGCATGAGGTGATCGGCAGCCCCCGCCCGCTTGGCTGGGACAACCAGCTGAAAAACGAACCCGGCATTGTCTTGAGCTATGAACGCAAGTACCGCGCCCTCTTCGGCCAAACGGATCTGGTGGAAGGCTACGGCTTCGACCTGACCCCGCATTGGGGCATGAGCCTTGGGAATGTCTTCACCCATGGTGCTGCGGGGGCCACTCTGCGCTTCGGCAATGACCTGCCCGATGATTACGGGCCGCCCCGCATCCGCCCAAGCCTGCCAGGGTCCAGCTACTTCAGTGCCGACGATAATTTCGGCTGGTACCTATTCGCGGGCGTCGAAGGCCGCCTGGTCGGGCGCAATATCTTCCTGGATGGCAACACCTTCCGGGACAGCCATTCGGTGGATAAAGAATACCTGGTTGGCGATTTGCAGGGCGGACTGGCGCTGCGGATCAAAAACACGCGCATCGCCTTCACCTGGATCTGGCGGACACGGGAATACGACGGCCAGACGGACCCGGACGCCTTCGGGTCGATCAGCCTTTCCCAGCGTTTTTAGACCGCGATCGCCTTATATCGAGCCACTCTGTGGCTCGATATAAGGCGTGAATCGCCCTCTAAAACGTTGATAGAGACTGATTCACGAAGAAGTGCGGATCACCATCGGTGATTCGGGTTTCTTCGATCAGGCTCTAGGCCGCTCTTGCGATCGCGATGAAGTCGTCGATCACCTCATCCGGCGTGGCATAGGAACAGATCATCCGAACCGTGTCCGCATAGCCCTCGGTCGGCCAGGGATAGAAATCGTAACCCGCAGCGCGGACAGCCTCTGCAATGGGCGGAGGCAGGCTCGCAAAGACGCCGTTGGCCTGCACCGGCTGGGCGATCTCCACCCCGTCCAGTCCGTCCAGGCCAAGGGCCAGGCGCTTGGCCGCCCTGTTGGCCCTTCGCGCGTTGGCCAGCCAGAGCCCACCCTCCAGGTAGGCTTCCATCTGTGCAGCGATGAAGCGCATTTTCGGCGGCAGATGACCGGCGCGCTTTCGGCGATAGGCCACTTCATCAAACAGGGAGGTGTCAAACAAGACGACAGCCTCGGCCGCCATGCAGCCGTTCTTGGTCGCCCCGAAACTCAGCACATCAATGCCGGCCTTCCAGGTGATTTCGGCGGCCTGAAGTCCGAGGCTGACCAGGGCATTGGCGAAACGCGCGCCATCCATATGCACGCGCAACCCCGCCGCTTTCGCCCGCTCCGCCAGCGCGGCAATCTCGGACCGGCCATAGACCGTACCGACCTCCGTCGCCTGGGTCAGGCTCAAGACCCGGTCGGGGGACTGATGATAGCCCCGGCTCGGCTGGGCCAACCAGTCGTCCAGCGCCTCCGGCGTGATCTTGCCATTGGCCCCTTTGAGCGCCATCAGCTTCGCGCCGCCGGTAAAAAATTCAGGTGCCGCGCATTCGTCCCAGATGGCATGGGCACCTTCATGACACAGCACCGTACCGTATGCGGGCGTGAGGACACTCAAGGAAAGGGCATTGGCCGCCGTCCCTGTCGTGGTCAGCAAGACCCGGCAGTCGCACTGGAACAGGTCCTGAAACCTGGCCTCGAGCCTTTTCGAGATCCCGTCGCCCCCATAGGACAATGCGAGACCTTCATTCGCCTTTGCCAAGGCTTCAAGGACTTCCGGCGAGGCTCCTGCAATGGTGTCGGTGATGAAGTGCATCGGCCTCAGGATTTCTTTTGGGTCCAGCTCAGGGCGTCCCGTGAAGGATAGGGCTGCCAGTCCGACGTCCGAAGACCGATTTCCCGGAACTGTTGGCCACCGGGATCGAGCACATGGGCCGTGGTCTGGATGGCCTGGCCCGCCTCGACCGCCGTGATCAGCCAGATCAACTCGGGCTCCCAGGCCAGTTCCAGGTCGCGGGCAGACGGCTGGGCCGGATGGTCAGGGTGCGAATGAAACAGACCCAAAATTCGGCTGGGCCCACCTTCCAGCGCCCGCATCAGGTCGAACCGGACCTTGGGGTCCAACTCGAAGACGTCGTTGCCTTTTTCCTTGGCCAAGTTCTCGCTTTCGACCACGCGGGTGACCACCAGGTCGCCGTTCTGCTCCACCTGGCCCGCCAGCAGGCCGCAGGCTTCCGCCGGATAGGCCCTCTCGGCGGCATCCGCGATCTGTTTCAAAAGGGCGCGCGGGATGAACAGCATGGCGGTCTTAAGGCGCGACCCGGATGGAACCCAAAACCTCGCCAGTCGCCAGGTCCACGACAATGACCCTCGGGCAGGCCCCGGCACTGGGGCCGATGCGCAACAAGACCCGCCCGGCCTCTGTCGCCAGATCTTCCAGCCGGCAGCCGTCCGGGATCGTGACCATGGTCTCGCCGAATGCAATACCCGTTGCGGCTTTGGCCGCCAGGGGTGGTGCTACCGGTGCCTCGGATTGCTGTGCAACGGGCTCGCTGTCTCCGAAGAAGCTGAAATCCGGGTTGTCGGATCGCTGGATCAGGCCGTACACCAGAAGGCCCATGGCCATAACAATGAGAACCGCCAATCCGATGACCAATGCCTTGAGACCTGCGACCATAATCTTGACCTGCTTTTCCGTTGGTAACGAGAGCCCCCGCGATAAGAAGGCCCTGCGCCCATGAGTGAGACGTCGCCGACTGTTTATCGCGTTACCGTCCAGCCCGGCAAGGGCGGCACCCGTCTCGATCGGCTGTTGGCCGATGCCGTCACGGACCTATCGCGGTCCCGACTGAAGGCGCTGATCGAGGAGGGCTGCCTGGAGGATGGCACCGGCGATACCGTCAACAACGTCTCCCGCAAGGTTCGGGAGGGCGAGACCTTTACGCTGACCCTGCCCGAAACAAGGCCTTCCGGATTGATTGCGCAAGCCATCCCGCTCGACATCATCTTTGAGGACAAATGGCTTATCGTGCTGGAGAAACCGGCGGGGCTCGTGGTTCACCCGGCTCCGGGCAACCCGGACGGCACCCTGGTCAACGCCCTGCTCGCCCACTGCGGACCGGAACTTACCGGGATCGGCGGCGAGGGGCGCCCGGGGATCGTGCATCGGCTGGACAAGGGCACCAGCGGACTCATGGTGGTCGCCAAGACGCAGGCCGCCCACAGCGGCCTGGTCGAACAGTTCAGTCGCCACGACATCGAGCGGGCCTACAAGGCGCTGGTCCGGGGTGTGCCCAACCCGCACCGGGGGACAATTGATAAACCCATCGGACGACACCCGAAGAACAGAAAGAAAATGGCCGTCGTAGAGCGCAACGGACGGCGAGCCGTAACCCACTATGAAGTCGAAAAGATCCTGGCCGGCGGAGCCGCGTCCCTCGTCAACTGCAGGCTGGAGACCGGTCGGACGCACCAGATCAGGGTTCATCTTTCCACCCAAGGAACGCCGGTGCTTGGCGATCCGCTCTATGCAAGGCGTCATTTATATGCTACTAGCAACAATAAGGACGATGCAGATACCCCGCTAAACAGGTTGGATCATCAGGCATTGCACGCCTATCTCCTGGGTTTCCACCATCCGGAAACGGGAGAAAGCCTTAGATTTCAAGGGGAAACACCTGCTTATTTCAACGAACTGGCCGATTTTTTAGAAACATAATGAATTCAGGATATACTTGAGTTGAGAAGTTAGGTATTGTGATTTATGTGAGGGTTTAACGGGAGGACGCGTCGCAGAGCGTCCGTCAGAACCCGGTGAATGTGCCTGCGAAGCGACGAACGAGGATGACGACATGAACGCGACGACCGACTTCGAAATTTCACCAGAACGCAACCTTTCCCGATACCTTCAGAAAATCCGCAAATACCCGATGTTGACGCCGGAGTTGGAGCTCGACCTCGCTCGGCGTTACCGGGATCAGGGCGAAATGGATGCCGCCCACCAACTGGTCTCAAGCCACCTTCGCCTCGTCGCCAAGATCGCCATGGGGTACCGGGGCTACGGCCTGCCGCTGGGCGAGCTGATCTCGGAAGGCAACGTCGGCATGATGCAGGCGGTCAGCCGCTTTGATCCTGAACGCGGCTTTCGCCTTGCGACTTATGCCATGTGGTGGATCCGCGCCTCGATCCAGGAATACATCCTGCACTCCTGGTCCCTGGTGAAAATGGGGACAACCGCCGCGCAGAAAAAGTTGTTCTTCAACCTGCGGAAGCTCAAAGGCCAGATGCAGGCGATCGAGGACGGTGATCTGTCGCCGGAACACGTCACGGCCATCGCCGAACGCCTGAATGTGGCCGAACACGAAGTGATCAGCATGAACGGCCGGCTTTCCAGCCCCGACCACTCCCTCAACGCTTTCGTGCGAGAGGAAGGGGACGGCGAATGGCAGGACCGCCTTGTGGACGATAGCGACAGCCAGGAAATTACGCTCGGCGACCATCAGGAGCTAACCAAGCGGCGTCAGTTGCTTTCTCACGCTCTTGAAGGGCTTTCCGATCGCGAACGGCACATTTTGAATGAGCGCCGACTGAAAGACAGCCCGACAACGCTGGAAACCCTGAGCCAGGAATATGGCATCAGCCGGGAGCGTGTGCGGCAGATCGAAGTGCGAGCCTTTGAAAAACTTCAGAAATCTGTCCGCAACGCTGTGATTGAACAACAATTGGCGAATTGATCTTCGCAGGAGCAAAAAAAATACTTGCGACAGGCAATCGTCAGTGCCACATCGACTGTAGGGCCCCGTGTCATCCCCCCCAAAGCGAACGGGGGCCCTACTGAGGGTCAGCCCGATCCCCCCCGCTGAACCCTCCATTCGGCCCCGCCCTTCCCCCAAGGGCGGGGCCTTTCATTTTTGATTTTCGGAAATAAGACAGAAACAAAAAACCGTTCCGCACCAGGCCGGCCTTCAGCTGAAAAGCACCCCATGGGCCGCTGTGCGGATCAGGATCGCGACAACCGCACCTGCCATTGCCGGGCGGGCCACCTCGGCCACGCGGGGCCCTGCAGACAGCAGGATGGCCACCCCGGCGATATCAAGAGGATGGATCAAGAAACCGGCCAAGCGGTTCACGTCGCCGATCAACATCAGATCCGTATTCACGAATTCCACGGCCACCGCCATCATCGCGCTGCCGCCGGCGATGAATTTGGTCACCACCAAAAGCGCACTCGCCGCCGGCAGGTCGATGGCCGAGAACAGTGGCGCGAGGAGGCTTTCCAGGGCCCCCAATCCCCCAGACGTGCGCAACACATTCACCAGAACGAGAGAAAGCACCAACATCGGCAATGCCCCGACCGCAATCCGAAAGGCCTCCGCACCGGCCTTGTTGATCACGGCAAGCACTGTCTTTGCGTCCTCCGCCTGGGCGTGATTGGGAGCTGGTTCGGAGGCGACTTCCCGAACCGGCAAATGACGGGCGAAGAGGTAATAGGTTGCGGCGGCTCCGATAAAACCGGCGACGACCGATATCCCGATGGTGGCCAGACCATTGAGGCCGAGTGCGCTCAAAGGAAAGACCGCGTTGGCCTGGGCCGTGCCCAGGACGAGGGCGAGGGTCGCCGCGATCTGGCGCCTTGGCAGGTCCGATTTGTCCATCATGGCCAGCGTGGCAAGCGGGGCGAAAGCGCTGACCAGGATGTTCTGAATCAGGGCCAATAGGCCGACGCCCGGCAGGCCAAGGGGTCTGGTCAAGGGAGCAAGCAGATTGATCAGGCGATCCAGCAGGCCGAAAGCCTCCGCCAGCCGCATGATGCTGAGCATCACGATCATGACAGGCAGAATGACAAACAGCGCCAGTTCCACGGCACTGCGCCCGGACGAGATGATGATGTCGGCAAGGTTGATCATCAAGCGGCTTTCGGTGCCGGTGGAGCCTCGGCAGGAGCTGGTGCTTCGGCGTCTTCCGCATCCGGTTTCGCGGTTTCAATCCCTGAGACTTCTTCGCCCCATTCCTCCACCAGTCGGCGTTGCTTGGACCTGAGCGCCAGAATCCGCTGCTGGGAGACCACGGTCAGGAAGGTGCTGACCACTGGCGGCAAGGCCATGAACATCATCCAGCCAAAGGCCGCTGCCGCGTACATCACCATCAGCGAAAACGGCCCGATGATATCCCAGGCGAGCGAAATGCTGTGCGTGCCGAGCCAAAGATCCATGATGTAGGGAAACACACCGCAGAAGTTCATGCCCGTGACGCAGAAAGTCGCGTATTTCTGTTCCGAGCGATCAATCAGAAAGGCCACGAGGCTGGGTGCCATGCCAACACCCAGGATGATCAGAGTCGGCAAGGAGATCATGATCAGCAGTGTCAGCAGGGTCATGGCGATGAAGACCATCTTCATCTTGCCGGTGGCCTTGCCGGGCTGCCTCGCCTGCTGCGCGGGTTTCGCTTTCTTTGCCATGATCCCAGTCTACCAGGATTCGAGGATGAAATAGATCACGATCACCATGAAGGTGAGGACGATCGATGTGACGGCGGCGGTTTGCTGGCCGAGCTTCTCCGCCGTGTCAGCGCGGGCGGAATCCGACATCTCGATTTGCTGGACCTCGCTCTCAGCCTTGCGGAACTCCGCGACGGCCATAGCATAGTCCGTGTTGTCTTCCTGGCGTCTCTCCGCATTGTCGATCAAGTCGAACAGTTCCGGCAGCGATCCCTGACGGACGAGCTTTGGGATATCCCGCTCGATCTCGCGGCGCGTGGTCCGGCTGTGGTAGGTGTTGATCGCCGGTCCGAGAAGCCCGCCGACCCAGCTGGCAAGCCCATGCAGGCTATCAATGCGAAGCCGCCACTGCAGAAAGGCCAGCAGGCTTAACATCCCGATGGTCCGGGTTTCCTCGTCTGGCTGCGCCAGGGCACGCAGGTGCGGATCGATGTCCTGATTGAAGCGCGCGGCAATGAAGGCTGCCATGTGCCGATCCATCGGTGGCTTTTTTGTATCCGCTCCCTTGGTGGCCTGTTCGAGAGCGGGGAGCAGATCCTGAATCCGAACCACGAAGGATTTCACCACCAACGGGCTCAGGCAGGGCAGGCTCGGATTGTATTCGTAAAGCACCCGCTCCATCCCATAGCCGGGGTCCCGGACATTGAGGAACTGCTTACACTGGGTGAAGAAACGTAAGTAGTGATTGGCATCGACCGAGGTCTTCACCTGGCTGGCGCTCCAGATGATCCCGAGGTCGAGCCCCAGAATCTCGGCTGGAATGCGGAACGACTCTTTGCGCAAGTATTCCACGGCAATGGTCGGCCCCAGGGCATCGGGCATCATGCCGATCCCCTTGTAACGAATGGGAGCCTGAGGATCCAAAATGATCGACACCTTGGCCACCAGAAAGTCATCGGAACCTTCGGGCGATCCTGGCGCTGCCTTCGCTGTCTCGACGATATGCGCAATGGTATCGGCCAGTTCCACGTCCTTCAGTGATCGCCTGAGCCAGGCATAGAGCTTGCCGGATTTGCTCAGCTTCGGCCCCTCGTCCTGGCCTGGGCGTCCGCGCGGTGCCTCTTCGATTTCCTCTCCCTCGTCCAGGGGCCGGATGGCACGAAGTTCCTTGGCGGCATCGGTGACGTTCTTGGTCATCGCCCGGGCGAGCGTGCGCTGATTGATGTGGTCCCGACCGGCAAAACGAAAGGGGGCCTCGGCCCGATGGGTAGCCTTTTTCTGGATCGGGGTCAGTTTCCGGCCGGAAATCCAGAGTTCCAGCTCCTCCGGCCCCCAGCGGTCCCGGCGGCTGTCGGCCAACATGCCGCGCAGGGGCTCCAACATGGAAACAGGCACCCGCTCGCGGCCACAGAGGGTCGCATAGGTCCCACTGTCGAGCTTGGCATAGATCTGATCGTCTTCGCTCATTTTGCCGAGCGGATTGGTCCCCAAAAGCATGAAGGTGATGGTCACCCCCAGGGCATAAAGATCATCTGCGGCCTCCCCCTCCCCGCGCCCGGCGGGAGACGCCATGGCCCGCTCCACGGGCTCGAAGATGGAGGGTTGATCGAAACCGGGCGGCACCGCGCAGCAGTCACCGAGCACCACCTCGGTCTTTTCGGCATCCCTGTAGAACAGGTTGTTGGGGCGAATGGACCGGTGGATGACCCCCCGGTTCTTCAGTTCCAGCAGCGCTCCGCTCAAAGGCTCGATAATGACCTTGGGCAGATCGTATTCGTTAAAACGGACATCCGACGAAGTGTAGCTCTCCGCCACCCGCCCACCGAGCGGTTTTTCGTAGATCAGCGCCATGGTGCGCTGGCCGAGCGGAGGCCATTCAACCACGCCGAAATCCAACATGGGCAGCAGGCCCGGCGAGTCGACGCCCTTCAAAGCCTTCAGGGGCTCGGCGCGGGTGGGAAGGCCCGGTGTGCAGATGTAGCAGAACAAGGCCCGACCGCTTTCGCGGCGATCCTCACAGGCAAAAGCCTTTGTCGAGGGCAGGTCGAGATCACTCAGCGGGGTATCGGGGTCGATCCGGTAGCGCTCATGCAGGATAACCCCGCCGCGCGTGCGGGCGGGCGGCGCTGCGGCAGGTGGTGGCGTCGCGGTGGCCGCTTCTTCAGCCATGGCATTCTGTCCCTTACCCAGCCGCCATTATTGGTTACGGCAGCCGAAACGCCCACCGTTCTGGTGGACTGCTTAACAGAATAGTCTTAACGCGCGGTTCAGACAACCAGAGGCGTTTCAGCCGAAGGATCAGTCCTCGAAGGGATCGTGGACCAGAATGGTGTCGTCGCGTTCCGGGCTGGTGGACAGCAGGGCCACGGGGGCCTCGATCAGTTCTTCGATGCGACGAACGTATTTGATCGCTGTCGCGGGCAAATCAGCCCAGCTGCGTGCCCCCGCCGTGCTCTCCGACCAGCCTTCCAAGGTCTCGTAGACCGGCACGATCTTGGCCTGTTCGATGGCTGCGGCCGGCAGGTGATCCAACACCTCGTCCCCCAGCTTGTAGCCGACGCAGACCTTCAGTTCGTCGAAGCCGTCCAGCACGTCCATCTTTGTCAAGGCGATGCCATCGATGCCGTTTACCTTGACCGACTGGCGCACGAGGACCGCGTCAAACCAGCCACAGCGGCGCTTGCGGCCCGTGACCACGCCGAACTCCCGCCCGCGTTCGCCAAGCCGCTGACCGTCTTCACCCTCGTCCTCGGTGGGGAAAGGGCCTTCGCCGACGCGGGTGGTATAGGCCTTGGTGATGCCGAGCACATAGCCGACCGCGCCCGGCCCCTGACCGGAACCGGAAGCAGCCTGGCCCGAGACCGTGTTCGACGAGGTAACGAAGGGATAGGTTCCGTGGTCCACGTCCAGCATGGTGCCCTGGGCCCCCTCATAGAGGATCCGTTTGCCCTTGCGCTTGGCTTCGTCGAGGGTTTTCCAGACCGTATCCACATAGGGGAGCAGGCTGGGCGCGATTGCGGTCACCTGGGCGAGCAGGTCATCGCGGTTCACCTCCGGCTGGCCGAGGCCGCGCAGAATTGCGTTGTGGTGGAACAACAGCCGCTCGACCCGCTCCGCCAGGACGTCCGGGTGAGCCAGATCACCGGCCCGGATGGCCCGACGCCCGACCTTGTCTTCGTAGGCCGGGCCGATACCGCGGCCCGTTGTGCCGATCTTGCTGGCCCCGGCGGCGATTTCGCGGGCCGCATCCAGATTCTGGTGCAACGGCAGAATCAAAGGTGCGTTTTCGGCGATGCGGACGTTATGCGAGCCGATGTCCACACCCTGGTCTTTCAACGTCGCGATTTCCTTCAGGAAGGCCCAGGGGTCGAGCACCACACCGTTGCCGATGATCGACAGCTTGTCCTTGCGCACCACGCCGGACGGCAAGGCGGAGAGTTTGAAGGTCTTGCCGTCGATGACCAGCGTATGGCCCGCGTTGTGGCCACCCTGAAAGCGGACCACCACGTCGGCTCGTTCCGACAGCCAGTCCACGATCTTGCCTTTGCCTTCATCCCCCCACTGGGAGCCCACGACCACACAGTTGGCCATTTTCCAGGTCCTCTTTCCGTCTCTTCGTTCAAGTCAAGCCATGAGGTGCCGCAGTCGGGCGAAAATCCCTCAGGCTACTGTTGTGATGGTGCCGCCCTGCAAGACATGGCTGCATTCCAAGCGCTGGGCTTCTGTCTGGTTGTCCGCAACCGCTTCAAGCCCTTCCACCGTCACCCAGCCTTCGCGGCGCAGGCGGCAGGCTTCTTCCACTGCTGTTCCCAGCGGCAGGAACAAGCGATTGGAGGGTTCGGGCAGACTAAGGGCGCGCTGGATCGTATCCATGAAAAGCGTGAAGCCCGTGGCGGTTTCGCCGTCCGGTGTGACGTAGCGCCCACCGCGGCCCAGTTCCCCCTGAACCTTACCGGCGAACAGGGCAAAGGCGACACCGGCGTGATATTCGAAACCCCGATACTCCACCGGGTCGACCGTGATCTGAAGGCCCGGTGCGGTTTCCCCAAGCCGATCGATCACTTGCTTCAACGTTTCGATCTGGGCCAAGGCCCGCTCGCTCAGGGACAACCTTGAAAGGGCTGCCAGGGCCGCATCCGCCGGCCCCGTGGCCTCCAGCAGGTCCGCAAGCGTATTCGCAAGGTCCTCGCCGATTTCGGGACCCAGGTCCTTCATGGCCGTCGGGTCCTTTCGGCCCAGCACCTCCCGCACCTCGGCCAGCAGTTCCGGGGTCAAATCCGCCTCGTCACAAACGGTCGAGACCAGGGTCGGCAAAGTCAGGTCGATCGACAGTTCCGCAACGCCCAGTCCGGCCAGACCTTCCCAGGCGGCGGTGGCCGCCTCCGCGTCTGCGAGCGGACTGACCGAGCCGATAATCTCGGCACCGACCTGCGCGAACTGCCGGGCGATCCGGGCCTGGCTGGTGCGCACGCGGAGCACCTGGCCGCCATAGCAGAGCCGCAAGGGCCGCGGAGCCTTTTTCAGGCGGGATCCGGCAATACGGGCAACCTGCATGGTCATGTCGGAGCGCAGGCCCAGCATCTGTTGTGAAATGGGGTCCATCAGGCGGAAGGTGTTTTCCGCCAGGGCGGCACCCGACCCCGCGAACAGCGAATCCTCGAACTCGATCAGCGGTGCCTTGACCCGACCGAAATCCCTTGCCTCGAACAGGGCCATCAGGCTTTCCATGGACCGCGCCTCAAGCGCTGCCTCGGGCGGAAGCAGATCACTGATTCCGGGCGGCAACAGGGCGGGCATCGGCTTGATCTGTGAAGCGCTCATGGACGCGGCTTCTCTCGGCTTTTTCCGAAGGGTTCAGGACCGCGCAAGGGACAGGGCCCCGCAACAGACCGGCGGAAGCGCACAATAACCACTGAGCGGTGGGGTGCAAGACCCCCTGAGCGATGGGCGGCGAACGATGGGCAGCAAGCCCACGAACCGACCGTCACAAGGTTAGGGCAGCGCGATTTTTTCGGAACGAACAGTCTGACCAAGGTTGTTGATCAGCGGTCCGACCATGGCCTCGGCCAGTTTGTTCCAAGCCGTCCCCCCCAACTCCGCGACGGCCCAACCGGCCCAGAGCCGTTCCCGTGCCGCCGGTACGTCGAGCGTCATATCGAGCCGGACCTTGGAGGCCGTCGTGATCGAAGTACCTTCCTGTTCTCCCTGGTTCAGCAGGCCACCGCTTTTACTGTCAAACAGGTTGACCCGGGCCTGGGCTCCATCATCACTGCTGCCAGTGGTCGCCGAACCCGTCACCTCCAACCAGTGACGTCGCCCGCCGTCGGAAAAGGCCCCCGCCACATCCATTGTTTCGAAGGTCAGGACCACATCGGCCTCGGACCGGGCAGCCAGACGAAGGCCTTTTTCGCTCAACGAGCGCTCAATCTGGCCCTTGATCACCAGGTTTTCCGCCGAGTTGTCCCTCGGGCGGACATAGAAAGACGGACTGGCAGGCATTGGCTTGTAGGCGATGGCGTTCAGGGTCCCGTCAGAAGCCTTGGCCGTTCCGGTCAGGGCAAGCACACCGAGACCAAGAGCACCGATCCAGAATCCGACCTGCAGCCATCGGAAAAGGTCGGACGCGTTGGCCGATTTCAGAACCCGGGTTTTTGAAGACATGGAGTGGCTTTCGCTCGATCATCGGGAAGGCGTTCAAAGACGGGTAGATGATCCTGTCTTAGCGCGCGCAAGTCAACTGACCTGGCGAAGGGATTGCGGGCCTTCTTCAAGGTCCGGGTCCGTTAAGGTTACGCCTTGTTAACCCCGTTTCCGGCAGATTGAGGCCGGTAATGGCGAATCGGGGCTTCGATTCGCCGGGGCGAAGAACAATTGAGTGAGGGACAATCCCATGAGCCGTTTCACCACTTCCATGACCGAACTGATGAGCTCCGGCATGTTCGCGCTGACCATGGTGACCAGCATCGCGGGCGGTGTCGCGGTCGGCACCATCGTGCTGATGATGGCCCAGGCGTAGGGACCGAAGTTCGGGTTCAGAACCTTTTGGACAGAGAACTGACGGGCGCAGGCCAGTTGCCCTTGTCGATGGCGCGACCATCTTCGAAGACAACATAGCCCCGTCTTCCGTAGTGGCGGAAGAGCCTCGTGGCCTTGTCCACCGCTCGCCAGTCATCGGCTTCCACGACCAAGAACGCACGTCCGGATGCCGCCCGCGCTGCCCACGCCCTGAGATCGCCCGCACCGGCGAGCTTTTCGGGGATTCCGGCCAGCCCCTGCCCGGCTAGCCACTCCGATAAACTCGGCCCGTCCGCGACGACCATCAGGGGCCGATCCAGGTCGTTATCGATCGAGACATCTTCCGATTTCACGAGGGCCGGCGGCCCATCGAACAGACCAGCAGCCAAACGGGATGCCGCGCGCGCCATATCGCTGCCGCCCAGGACCAACAAATCCGCATCTGTGCTCAGCAGCGTATCGCGGAAGATCGGCGGGGTATCCGTTGCGGCCAGGCGTCTGAACAGATCGAAACCCGGATCGATGGCGAAGCCCGTCGGAATCCCCCCCGTTATCAAGGCGAAGGTCTGGCGTGCCTGATCGAGCCGGACCTTAAAGGTCTCGGCACCGCGATCAGTATCGATCCGCACTGGTACATCGAGGGCGTAAATACGGCCTTCTTGGGAGAGCGAGAAAGTCACCTTCCGGCCCGATTTCACCGCCTTCCCCAGGCGCAGATCCGGTGCCCCGGTCCGGTTGATCCATTGGTCAAAAAAGGGGCCGAGATCGCGCTTGGCGGCGCGTTCGAAGTGATCGCGCAGATCATCCCAGCCGGCCACCCTGAAGCGGTGCGCCACCCAAATGGATGTTAAGGCCTCGTCAAAGGCCGCCGTGCCGATCTCGGCCTTCAGCATATGAAAAACGAAAGCTGTCTTATGATAGCCAACCACCTGGGCGGCACCATGGGATTTGGTCACGAAATCACGGATCGGCGTATCTCTGGACGCCGGAAGCGCCGCGAAATCGCGCAGCCAGTTCAAGCGCATGTCCTGGCGGCCATCACCACCGCCCGGTCGATCCGCGGCATAGGCATAGTCGGCCATAAAGGTTGTCAAACCTTCGACCCAGTTGCCCTTTGCATAATCCGCATAGACACCGTTGCCCCACCAATTGTGCAAGACCTCATGGCCGAGACTGGTATGGCGAATGAAGGGCAGACGCAGAACCCGCTCGCCGATGTAGGTCATATTCGGGAAGCCAAGCCCCACGGGAATCGGCCCGCTCACCACATGAAAAGCGGAGAAGGGATAGGCACCGATCTCTTTCGCGTGCCGCCGGATATAGCCAGCGGATAATCGGCGATAGTCTTCCGCCTCGGACAACAGGCTGTCGGGGAAATAAGTCCGGACGCGAATGCCCTCTTCGGTAATGTCCTCGCCAATGGTCCAGAGCCCTGCCATGAGCGGCAAGGAGGGCTGGGGATGTTCGGACGCCAGCTTGACGGTGTACTGATCGTCTCGGATTTCCTCGGCAACGATCCGGCCAGGCGCAATCAGCCGATAGGGTTCGGGGACAGTCAGCGTCAATCGGTAGTCCGCCGGGGTGCGATTGATCAGGGGGAGCCAACCCGAACCATCGGTCAGAAAGGCCCCCGCTTCCCCCATGACACCGCTTGTCGGGCCAAAACTGCGATGCCCATCGGTAAAGGGGTCGAACGTCGCCCGGTAGTGAATACTGGCTTTCTCCTGTCCGTCCGGCAGACGGAAGTGCCAGGCCTCCCGCCCTTTGCGAAAGCGAACGTTTTCGCCGGCCTGTTCGACAGAGACCAGTTCGACCCTATCGCCCAGCCAGAGGGCCACAGAACCGTCAGTGGCTCTGATTGTTCCGGTCGCTTCCAGACTGCGCAGCGCGGGGTTGATCTTGACGGTCAGATCGATGAAGGGCCGGTCCGGTCGGTCCTCTGCCAAGGCGACGGCGATCACCAGGGCCCAGAGAATGATCGCCAGGAGCCCAATACGCGTCCCCCGGCAGAACCGGCAAGGTTCCTTGCTATCCTCCGGCCCGCCCTTCGTCATCGCACTTTGGCCGCCGTCACGGCTTCGCGCCAACCTGAACGACCTCAGGTGGGAAGCGTGCTACAACGTCCTTCGCCTCACCGTCCCGTCGAAGAGTGAGCGGAAGCCAGGTGCCCGGTGCCTGACGCCCGATCAGGCGGGTCAGGTCGGACGGTTGGGCCAGATCCAGCCCGGCTGCCATGATCAGCACATCACCCGGCATCAGACCCGCAGCCTCGGCGATGGAGCCGTCGACGACATCGCGGATCAAAATACCGGGGGCGTCTTCGCCTTCCAATCCTTCGATAAAGACACCGAGACGTGGGCGCTCCACCTCGGGGGCCGGTTGATAGGGCAGGGTGCCGAAGACCGCATCGGCCACAGCCTCGCCACGCGGGCCGGAAAAGCCGCGACAAGACCGCGCCTCTGACCAGGGCAACAATACAAGTGAGTCCGGCAGGCCGAGATCGATCAACTGGTTGGGAATACCATGGTCATATTCCAGGTGCCCGCGCCCGACGATTCCCACCACGAGCGGGTCTCCTCCGCCTTTTGCGACGCCTGCCATGGCTTCCGCCATTGCGCGGTCCCAAACCTGCTGCGCGTCCACGAAGCGGCGGAAGTCCGGGTCATCATAGTCCACGGGTTCCGCTTCCTTGCCGGAATGACGCGCTTTCATGGCCGTCACGGATGCAAGCTTGTCCAGATAGCCAAGCGGAGCCGGGGCCGGCCGGGTCAGGCCCAGCCTTTCATCCTCCGGCACGCTATCCCAGCCTTCACGACCAACACGGCGGACCAGCGAAATATCCACGTTCATGGCGACCATCGGAAGCCTGTGCATGCGCGCGAAGTAGAACAGCGGCAGGTAGCCCGAAGGGTCATAGCGCCAAACGTCGTTCCACTCGGTCGCCTTCAAAAACTCCGCTTCGGACAGCTCGCCCCGGATCCAGCGGTCGAGCACGGGCTGGACCCGGCGCGGAAAAGATTCAAAAGCCAGCACCATGTTGGATTTCAGCGCGTGCAGGGCCGCGATGGTATGAAGCTGCCAGCGATGGTCTTCCTGGTTCGTATGGGTTTCACCCAAAAGAACAATGGGCCGCTTGGCCGCATCACTCAGAACCGAAGCGTGGTCGAGAGGGATGCCATCGGAAGGCCTGATCCATTGTCCGGCTGGAACGCAACGCTCGCCAAGCTCGGAAGCTGCCGCCTCCCCCGTGGTCGCCTGAGCGGGACCAACGGCCAAGCGGTCCGTAAAGGGCTTGGCGATTAAAAGAGCCCCCAAGCCGAGCATCACGCCGACCACCATGCTCATCAAGGTTTTGATCATCACTCGCTCCGTCCCTGTCGGCGGACCCGACCTGTTGGCAGCCCTGTTTTCGGCAACTCGTCCAGACCCAGATCTCCGAGGATCGACCTAGGGGCGGCTGACCTCACCCGAATGGCCAGCATGCCGTCGGCCAAAAGGGTGCTAAGATTGAGGTCACACCTATAACCGACGTTGGTGGTCAAGGGTTAGGTATCAAGGTCAGATTCCGAGGAGGAACAAATGGCGTTGTTATTCAAAGCTTTTTCCAACAGTATCCCTGACTCGATCCGTCATCCTATGTTATGCTTTGAATAATCTGGACCAACGCTCTCGGCATTGCATTGTATTCGTCAGGAACAAACCTGTCGGACGGCGCTGCCGAAGTCGGAACAAAGCGGGGTAGGGCCGGGTCCGGGACAAGGGGGGAATCTGTCAACGAAGCGCAAAAATACCAGCGCCAATATGACCGCGACGCCAGACGAGACAGTGCCGTCTGCGCTGGGTCCGGATGCCTTCAACGGATTGGGGGCCATGGTGCTTTGGCTCGATCCACCGGGGCAGATCCTGGGGGTGAACAATGCTTTGACCGAACGGACCGGGTTCGAGGCCGCGCAGTTGGTCGGGGCATCCTATTGGAGCGCTCTTCTCCAACCGGAAGACAACGGAGTTGCGCCTGGAAAATCCATCTTGTGTCCGGATACGAGGGTCGAATTTGATCGGCTGGCTCCAGACAGCCCAACAAGGCGTATTGATCGCCTATGGCAGACCAGCGGCGGAGAGCCGCGCCGCGTCGCCACGACGGAACAGGGGGCGTTCGACCGACAGGGGCGCTTGATCCAGGTCGTCATCACCGCCATCGATGTTTCGGAAAACCTGGACCTGCCGTCGGTCTTAACAGAAATTGCCGGGCGATTGAGCGCGCTCGGCGGGGAAGACGACCTGCCCGAAGTCTGCGCAGCGGCGGCAGAAACCTTCCGGGCCGATTTCGCTGCCGTTGTTTTGCAAGGCAGCTCCGACCAGGTGGAAATTCTGGCTTGGCATGCTTCGGATGGACAACCCGCACCCAAGGCTCTCCAATTGGCAGGGACACCCATCGCTCTCGTCATGAGAGAAGAGAGGCCACAAGCGTTTGAGGACGTAGCACGGGTCTTTTCGGACCCGGCCCAGGACGAAAATGGGCTCCGGGGCTGGTTGGGCGTCCCGTTGAAGGCGAAGGGCTTGGGAAAGCGGGGTGTGCTCTACGTCGCAAGCTGCGGCTCTTTGGCCTTTTCGTCGTCCGGGCCGGCGGTCCTGAGCCTGTTTGCCAGCTTTGCCGAAAAGCTGATCGAGCAAAACCTGCTTCGGTCAAATCTGGAGAAGGCCAAGGAATCACTTGAACACCGGATCAGTGAACGCACGCTCCAACTTCAACAAGAGGTGGCCGAACGCCGGTTTACCGAGAACGAATTGACCCAAAACAGGGAAAGACTGAGCGACATGGTCGAGGCCCAGTCGGATTGGCTGTGGGAAACCAATGCCGAAATGGCCTTCACCTATTTTACGGACAACATTACCGACATTCTTGGCATCCGCCCTGACGAGATCCGGGGCCGATCGCGGGCAGAATTTATTGCCAGCGCGGACCCGGAAAGATTGGCCCGGCACCTGGCGGACCTGGCCGAACACAAACCCTTTCGGGATTTTGAATACGAATTCAAACGGCCCGACGGGGAGACCCGTTTTATCCGCATCAGCGGCAAACCGGTTTTTGACGAGGAGGACCGCTTCGCAGGGTACCGCGGCACGGGGACCAACATCACCGACCAGGTGCTGGCCGAACGGCAGGCCGCCCGGGCAACACGTCTGCTGCACGATGCCATCAGTTCGCTCAACGAAGGTTTCATGCTGCTGGATCGGGATTGGAAACTGGTGCTGACCAACGACCGTTTCCGGGAACTCTACCCCATCACCGCGAAGGTCCTGACCCCCGGCGTCAGCCTGGAAGACATCACGCGTTATTCCGGTCGTCACGGCCAGATCAACATGATGGAGAAAAACCTGGATGAATGGGTCGCCCACCGGCTCGAATCCTATCGCCACCCGGGCAAGGCCTACCTGCAGCAGTTGGAGACCGGCCAGTGGATCCGCTGTAGCGACTTTCGCACCTCCGATGGTGGTCTGGCCACCGTGCGGACGGATGTCACCGAACTGGTCCGTGCCCAGGAAAAGTTAGCCGAAGCCAAGTACGAGGCGGAGCGCGCCAATCGCGCCAAGTCGAATTTTCTGGCCGGCATGAGCCACGAGCTGCGCACGCCGCTGAACGCCATCATCGGGTTCAGTCATACCATGACCGAGCAGGTCTTTGGTCGTATGCCGGAAAATTACAGAGATTATGCCGATGACATTCACCGCTCGGGCCTGCACCTGCTCAGCCTGATCAACGACGTGCTCGACCTGGCAAAGGTCGAGGCCGGCGCGATGCGCCTGGAGCCGACGAACGTCGATCCCGCCCAGATGGTTGAAGAGGCCATACGACTGGTGCAAAAGCGGGCTGAAAGCGGCGGTGTCACCCTTTCTACCGAACTGCCACCCGGCCTTCCCATCCTTTGGTCCGACCCCCTGCGACTGTCCCAGGTCCTGATGAATGTCATCAGCAACGGGGTGAAATTCACGGCAGAGGGCGGCACGGTCGCGATCTCCGCCGGTTACGACAAGGATGGCCTTGTCCTCAAGATCAAGGACACCGGCGTCGGGATGACCGAAGATGACATCGAACAAGCGATCAGCGAATTCGGGCAGGTCGACAGTCACCTCACCCGACCGGGCGAAGGCACCGGCCTGGGACTGCCCCTGACCATGGCTCTGGTTGAGCTGCTGCAAGGCAGACTGGAGATCGAGAGCGAGAAAGGCGTGGGAACCACCATTCACCTCTGGTTCCCGTTTCGGCTCTGACCGGCCCCCCTCCAGCACGCGGTTGACAGGCCTTCTGGCCTTGGCTACCCAACCCCCCTCTTTTTATCGAAAAGGCAGCTCGGGATGGGTAAATCCAGCATGCAGAGCGGGATTGCCGCCGGTCATCCTTTGACGGCGGAAGCCGTGGCGGAAGTTTTGGCCGAGGGTGGAAACGCCTTCGATGGCATTGCTGCGGGCTTGCTTGCGGCTGCGGTT
The DNA here is from genome assembly GCA_049603795.1 of Magnetovibrionaceae bacterium. Taxonomy (GTDB): domain Bacteria; phylum Pseudomonadota; class Alphaproteobacteria; order Rhodospirillales; family JBMYSY01; genus JBMYSY01. The sequence goes on along the minus strand of JBMYSY010000004.1, from coordinate 58,080 downwards.
GTCGAACCGGTCCTCTCGTCACTGGGCGGCGGCGGATTCTTGCTGGCCGAGCCCGAGGGTGCCCGTCCGCGTGTCTATGATTTCTTCGCCCAGACCCCCAAACAAAAACGGAGCGAGGCGGAATTGGATTTCCGCTCGGTCATCGCCGATTTCGGGACCCAATCCCAGGAATTCCATATCGGTGCCGGATCCGTTGCCGTACCGGGCCTGTTCGCCGGTGTCGCCCGGATGGTCGAAGACCTGGGCCGGCTGGACCTGAAACGGGTCTGTGCGCCCGCGATCCGTCTCGCCAAGGCCGGGCCGCCTTTGAACAAGACCCAGGCCTACATCATCAGCGTCGTCACGCCGATTTATGGTGCCAATCGGGACTGCCTGGAGATTTTTGGCGGCGGTTCGGGGCGGGACGGCCTGAAAGCGGAAGGTGAGGCCCTGCCCATGCCGGCCTTTGCCGACGCCCTGGACGCCCTGGCCCACGACGGCGCTGATCTTTTCTATCGGGGCGAGATCGCCGAGCGCCTGGTCGAGGTTTGCAGCCAGGGCGGCCACCTGACCCGCGCCGACCTGGAAGGCTACGAGGTCGCGCTCCGCGAGCCCCTGATGGTTGCAAACTCGGACTACCGTCTGTCGATCAATCCCCCCCCTTCTTCCGGCGGTCTGCTGATCGCGCTTAGCCTGCGCCTCTTGGAAGCTTTGCCCGCCGCCGCCGGAAACCGATCGGGCCCTGCGGCGGTCTCGCGTCTTGCCGCTGTTTTCGCCGAGACCAATCGGGCAAGACTGGAACACGACCTGGATGAGCAGGCGGCTCGGGGCTTAGGCGAACTGGCACCCGACCTGATCGCCGCCTATCGGCAAGGCGTGCTGGGACGCACGGGCGCGAACCGCGGTACAACCCATATCAGCGTTATCGACAGCGAGGGCTCGGCAGCCTCGGCCACTGTTTCGAATGGCGAAGGCGCAGGGCTGATCGTGCCCGGCACCGGCATCATGCTGAATAACATGCTGGGCGAGGAAGACATCAATCCGAAGGGCTTCCATCAATGGATGCCCGATAGGCGCCTTGCCTCGATGATGGCACCGGCCCTGCTGGAACAGAAAGACGGGGCCAAGACCGTTCTCGGCTCCGGCGGGTCCAACCGAATTCGCTCCGCCATCCTTCAGGTCCTGGTCAATCTGCTGGACCACGGCATGCCGCTCGACGTTGCCATCGCGGAACCGCGGCTTCATGGCGAAGGCAGCCTGTTGAGCTACGAGGCGGGTGCCTGTGGCCTGCCTGTCGATCTAGAGGACCTGAGCCCGCCTGCGGGATATGAAACCTGTCAATACTGGCCCGAGCCCTGTTTTTTCTTTGGTGGGGTCCACGGTGTCCGGCGTCAGCCGAACGGTCGCATTGAGGCCTATGGCGACCCCCGGCGCGGCGGTGCGGCCAAAATCGTGTGATCGTGAATACAACACCCGTTCTTTCCGCTTGGACAGGTCATGCAAGACCGGTACACACTTAAGCGGTGTGTTCTCCCAAGCTTTGCGAAAGTGACGATATCGTGCCAACGCTCGCCGGCATCCCGCTGTTTCAGGATCTCGCCAAACCTCAACGGGAGGCGATCGAGAAAACCTGTGCCTGGAAAACCTATGAAGCCCAGGAGCAAATCCTGGATCAGCAGGCCGACGGCAGCGATGTCTGCTTCGTGGTGACCGGTCGGGTCAGAATTGTGAACTATTCGCTCTCGGGTCGTGAAGTCACCCTGGATGACGTTGAAGCGGGCGGCTACTTCGGTGAACTGGCCGCGCTGGACGGGGAACCCCGCTCGGCCTCCGCCATGGCCCTGGTCCCAACATTGATCGCCTCGTTACCGGCACCGGTTTTTGTCGAAACCCTGGCCGATCACCCGGACGTGGCCCTGGCCCTCATGCGCCGGATGGCGCATATCGTCCGCGCCTCGACGGAACGTATCATGGATCTGAGCACACTGGGTGCCAACAACCGCGTCCATGCGGAGCTCCTCCGTCAGGCTCGAAAAGCCGTGGAGTCAGACCGAATTGCCGACGGAAAGCCGGAGCTTCGCCCTATCCCGATCCATGGTGAGATCGCCAGCCGGGTCTCAACCACAAGGGAAACAGTTGCCCGGGTCATGAACGATCTGGCGCGCCAGGGCATCGTCCAGCGCACCCGGGAAGCCCTGGTGATCCAGGACCTGAACGCGCTTGAGGAACTGGTCGAACATGTTCGGGGCGACTAGGGCGCGACAAGCTGAAACGCCCTCTAAGCAATTGAATAGAGGCTGATTCAGGCTAAACACCGTGTAATGCAAGTGACCCGGCGTTCGACCATCTGGCTGTGGCACCAAACTCAACCCTTTATACAGGTTTTGCGGGTTTGACTTGCCCAGCACTATGGCCCATCATCGGCTTAGTCGGTTGCGTGATTTTAGCGATGATCGCCCGGCAAGCATTTGAATTGGGGTGACATTTCTTGTCGAAGGCCCCTTATCCCAAGGGACAATGCGCGAGGGGGCATGTCAAAAACAATCCTCATTGTCGAAGACAATGAACTGAATATGAAGCTGTTCAACGATCTGTTGCAGGCTCACGGCTACGAGACCGTGCAGACCAAGGACGGTCGCGCCGCGCTGCAGTTAGCGCGCGACCATCGGCCCGACCTGATCCTGATGGATATTCAACTACCGGAAATTTCCGGACTTGAAGTCACCAAGATGTTGAAGGCCGATGACGATTTAAAAGGCATCCCGGTCATTGCCGTCACGGCCTTCGCCATGAAGGGTGACGAGGAAAAAATCCGCGAGGGCGGCTGTGAAGGCTACATCGCCAAGCCGATTTCCGTGCCGACCTTCCTTGAGACGGTCAACAAATTCCTCAACTGATCCAATCGGATTTCGGAAAAGCAAAAAGGCCGCGGGGGAAATCCCAGCGGCCTTTTGTTCGTTCCGTACCCGCCCCGGCTTGACCGGAAACGGATCGGCACCGTTCCCCGGCAGGCGGGGCGTGATACCGGCACCTACTTGATCTTGGCTTCCTTGAACATCACGTGCTTGCGCGCGACCGGATCGTATTTCCGGAATTCCATCTTTTCGGTTTGGTTCCGCGGGTTCTTTTTCTTGACGTAAAAGAAGCCCGTGTCAGCGGTGCTGACCAGCTTGACAAGAATGGTGGTTGGCTTCGCCATGGTAGGGCTTCCTCAAAACTGAATGAACCGGACGTCTCGACCGGCCCGCGACAAAAACAATAACCCGCGCCAAGGAGAGTCCCCTCGTCGCCGGTAGGCCGCGCAAGATACCCGCCAGTCCGCCCCTGTCAAGGGCCTATACGCCGTGATTGGCGTTCCCGAGTGTGTTCCAAGACCGGCTACTCGGCGGGAACGGCAGCCGCCTGCGGAGCTTCGACTGGCGGCAGTACCGAGAAACCGTCCAATGCCCGTTCATAGAGGCCGGGATTGCGAATCAGGTCGATAGCCGTCTGCCAGTCTTCGGTTTGATTGCGGTCTTCCGGCGGGCAGCTATCTCTCACCAATCGCCGCCCAGACGGATCTGAGAAGCCGGTGAGACGCCAGCTATCGGGCCTCTGGTCGCGCTGTACCGCCTTGAACAACTGGGCCTGGCGCAGAGGCTCCTTGCCCGACAGACAGACCTTCGGCACGACGCCGAGGCCATGGATGATATAGCCGCTGGGGGCCACAAGCCGGGACCAAGTCAGTGTGAGTTCGCCATTGTTCGGCAGGCGGCTGACGGTCTGAACAGTGCCCTTCCCGAAACTGGTGGTACCGATGACGGCGGCCCGCCCACGATCCTGCAGAGCGGCGGCGACGACTTCTGCCGCAGATGCCGTCCGTCCATCGACCAAAACGACCATGGGTTTGCCTGCGGCAAGGTCCCGCCCACCGGCCTCGTAGAACTGCAAGGAATCCCGATGCCGCCCTTGCGTGGACACGATGGGTCCGCGTTTCAGGAACAGGTCCGCGATCTTGACCGATTGGCGCAAAAGGCCCCCGGGGTTACCCCTCAGGTCAAGGACAACGCCCGCGAAATCAGGCCCCAAACGCTGCTTCTCGGCCTTCAGGCGCTCGGCCAGGCGATCCGCCGTTTCCTGGTTGAAACTGGACACCCGGAAGCCAACGATGCCGTTGGAACTGATCGCAGTAACGGTCTCCGGCACAATATGCTTGCGCAACAGAGTCACGTCGCGCACCCGGTCCTCTTGCGTTGAATTGGGCCTCGGTGCCTTCTTCAGCTTGATCTTGACCTTGCTGCCGATCGGCCCCCGCAAGAGATCAGCCACATCCCGACGCTGCATCCTTGCCAAGGGATGCCCGTCGATTGCCAGAAGGACATCGCCCGAGGTCATCTGCGCCCGCGCCGCCGGGGTCTGCGGCAGAATGCTGGTGATCAAGGCCCCTTCGCCGGTCATGCGAAAGCTGATGCCAATGCCATCAAAGCCGTCACGCTGATCCCGGTTTCGGGTTGCCTCGTCCGACCCGGCATAGCGGGAAAACACATCAAGGTCTGACAGAATGCCGTCGAACACCGCCTCATAGAGCTGTTCACTGCGCGCCGTTGCGACAGCCGGCGAGACCAGCCGCAGCTGGTTCAGCGTAAGTGCCAGATGGACGGCCCAGGCCGCCTCGTCCTCCAACTCGTCATCGGGAATTTCGGCGATCACCTGGCCGCTGACGGCGATCCGCACCAAACCGTCCGCCCGTCGGGCCACGAGCGAGGGCTCCAGCACGCCCAGCCCGGAAAGGCCACTGATGGCCAGATCTCCGGCGCGGACGGGCTCGATGTAGCGTTCCTGGATCAGGTCCAGACCCGCCCCAATGACGGTCGCCGTGACCTCCGGCGTGAAATCGCTGATCGGTCCCTTTGATCCGCCGGTCTCAGACATCCGCTGACCCGGAGCAGCGCAGCCGGCCAAAAGACCGCTCGCGAAAACGAGCGCGATCAAACGCTTGTTCAATCCTTCAGGCCAGGAGCGGGGCAGTGCCATCATGGATTCAATTGTAACAATCCGACGTCTCACGTCACCCCCGAAAAGTTAACAGTCGCCATTGGGTCAGCAATTCCAGTACGTTAATATGGCGTTACGATGGCCTTCGGGGATGTATTCGGGCGCACAAGGCGCTGGTAAGTTATGCGGCGCTGTGAAAAGCTGTTGGGGTTCATCACGTGTATGCGCGCGGACATCGTGCGCTCTTCCAACCATGGGAAACCTCCATGGCGAAAACAAAAACGACCAGTACGCCCCCAGCCAGCAGACGACGAAAGAAAGACCGGACACCTCAGGTCTTCGCGGTCATCTCAAACCGACAGGAGGCATCGCCACTCGCGGTTGCGTTGGAGCACCTGGGCGAGGGGACGATCATCATCTCGGCGGACGAGGCGGGCCAGGCTGCCCTTGTTGACCTGACAAGCCGTAAAGAATTGGCCGGCATTTTCGATCCGGACGGGCTCTTGCAGGCCGACTTTCTGAACAACAAGGCCTTGAAGAACATACCGGCCCTTATTCTGGCCCAACAGCCCCCCCACCGCCTGGCGCGAACGATTCTGCCGCTTCTGACCCGGGACGAGCGGCTCCGGATCGCCTTTGCCGATGAAAGCCATCGCCGTTTCTTCGCTTTCCTCTTGGCCTCAGAGCCAAACGAGGTGAAACGCCTTTCGGTTCTGTTACCCGCCGTACCAGAGGCCCCCTTCGGCGACCAGCCGGATGAGTGGCCCCGCAGGGGGATCGTCCTGGCCCTGGACCTGCCGGGCGGGCGGATGCCTGAGGTTTTGCGGTCGGCCTGGCGGGAACGTCCGCCGCTGCAAGAGGTTTTGTTGAACGAGACCCTTGCCGAGGCGCGGGTGCTCGGTGCCCAGTGTCTGGAAGAATGCGCGATCAAAGTCGCGCAGGCCCATGTGGGAGAGATGGCCGCCGCCGATCTTCTGGAGATTGCCGCCCGCGTCGGCGAAGTTTTGGAAGCAGAGGCACGGGTCGCCAGCATCTCAGACCTCGCCCGTCGCGAGGATGTCTTGATCGTCGGCGAGGGATGGCGGCGCGTCCTGAATGCCTCGAAGACGCGGGCACGCCTGGCCGGTCGCCTGCCGCGCCATGCGCTGTTGGATCTGTTGGCCCGCAGCCGCCTCGCGATCTTCCCGCAGGCGGGCTTTGCCGGTGTCGATCCCCTGGTTCTGGCCGCCCTCGCCCGAGGGGCCTTCCCCATCGTGACCGACCATGGGGGCTATGAAAGCCTGTTCGGCGACGACATCGACCGGGTGGCCCATCCCCTGTTGATCGGTGCCCTGACGGAAGCGCGGCTGCGTGATGGCCCGGACTTGGCCGAAAAGGCCCGCGAGGCCCACCGCAAAGCCCTTGGCAACAACGGCTGGCCCCAACGGGCGGCGACCATGTTACAGATGGTGAGCGCTTAGCGCCTTCCGCCCCTGTTACCTCTCTTATTACCGGGCCTGGAGCCGAACTTCCGGCCCTTGCCCTTATGCCCCGGACCGCCCCGCCGCCGGAAACGCCCCTGGGACGATATCGGTTCTCCGCCCTCGTCCAGGATGTTCAGCAGCAAGCCTCCGGAAACCGGGTTGGCCTCCACCAGCAGAACGCTGACCGCATCGCCCAGTTGATAGGTTTTCCGGGTGGACTGGCCGATGAGCGCCTGATGGTCCTCGTCGTGGACGTAATAGTCGTCGCCGAGGCTGGCGACCGGCACCATGCCGTCTCCGCCGGTACCGTCCAGCTGCACAAACAGGCCGAAGCGCTGGACGCCGGTAATCCGGCCTTCCAGGATCGCACCGACCTTTTCCGCCAGATGCAGCGCTGTGAAACGATCGACTGCATTGCGTTCGGCCATGGCGGAACGCCGTTCGGTCGTCGAGATGTGCTCGCCCGCCTCGACGAAATCGCGCTGATCGGCCTCGAGCCCGCCTTCGCCAAGCCCATAGCCGCGCACCAGCGCCCGATGCACCAACAGGTCAGAATACCGCCGGATCGGCGACGTGAAATGGGCATAGCGCGGCAGGTTGAGGCCGAAGTGGCCGATGTTGTCCGGCGAATAGACCGCCTGGGCCTGGGTGCGGAGCACGAGTTCGTTGATCATCGGCTCATGGGGGGTGCCGCGAACCCGCTCCAACACCTGGTTGAAGGTGGCGGGGCGAAAGACCTGGGCCTTGGCGAGGTTGACCCCGATGGTCTCGAGGACCTGACGCAGCACTTCGCGCTTTTCCAAGCTGGGCTCGTCGTGGATGCGATACATGCAGGGCTGGTGCTTTTTCTCAAGCGCCTCGGCAGCCGCCACATTGGCCAGGATCATGAACTCTTCGATCAGCTTATGGCTGTCGAGCCTTTGGCGGGTGACGATGTCGGCGACCCTGCCGTCCTCGCCAATGACCACGCGGCGTTCCGGGACATCCAGTTCCAAAACGCCCCGACTGGTCCGCGCCTGCCAAAGCAACTCGAAAGCCGCATAGAGCGGTTCGATCACCGGCTTGATCAGGACATCCGTCGTATCATCCACGTCGCCGTCGCGGGCGGCCTGGGCCTGTTCGTAGGTGAGCCGGGCCGCGGAGCGCATCAGGCCGCGCACAAAACGGTGCCGTTTCAGCCTGCCACTCCGATCAACCCAGAGATGGGCAGCCAGGCAAGGGCGATCTTCCTTCGGCACCAGGGAGCACCAGCCGTTTGACAGCGCTTCGGGCAACATCGGCACCACCCGGTCCGGCAGATAGGTCGAATTGCCGCGCTTGTAGGCCTCCCGATCCAGGGGCGAGCCCTCGCGCACGTACCAGCTGACATCCGCAATGGCGACGATCAGATGGTAGCCACCTTCGTTGTTCGGGTCCGGGTCGGGCTCGGCAAAGACCGCATCGTCAAAATCCCGCGCGTCCGCACCGTCGATGGTGACCAGTGGGACATCGCGCAGATCGTCCCGCTTGCCCAGGGGGGCGGGGCCGCAGGCTTCGGCTTCTTCCACGACCGCGTCGCTGAATTCGATGGGGATGCCTTGCTCGTGGATCGCAATCAGGCTGACCGTGCGCGGATCATCAAGATTGTCGATGACCTCGATCACCCGGGCCCGCCGGAGGCCATGGCGTTTTTGCGGCAGGATTTCCGCGCGCACCAGATCCCCGTCCGAAGCCTCGCCCGCGTCCTCCGGTTCAACGACCAGTTCGGACTTGGCCTTCTTTTCCGTCGGTTCCAGGCGACCGGGGTTGGAACGGCCCCGGCCCGTCGGATTTTCGGGCGGCGCACGATAGATACCGAGGATGCTGGCCGGCGCGGAATCCAACCTGCGGATGGCCCGGGCCGAATAGCGGTCTCCCGTTCGGTCCAGATGCGCCAGCACCCGATCACCGATCCCGAAGGCCGGCCCCCGCCCGCCGGGCTTCAGATCGATCCGGGGCGGCGGCCCGGCTTCCGCCTCATTCCAGTTGGCGGGCCGCGCCTCAGCCTCCCCATCCTCGTCAATGGCGGTCACGATGATGATGCCGACAGACGGCAGGGTACCGGGCTCGGCGAAGCGCTTACCGCGCCCCTTGTCGATCAGTCCCTCGTCGGCCATGGCCTTCAGGACGACCTTCAGCATCACCTTCTGTTCAGAATCCAACTGAAAGGCGCGCGCGATCTCCCGCTTGCCCACATGGCCTCCGTTATCACGGATGAATTGCAGTAAATCGTCGCGGCTCGGGAAGGGGGCCTGGGTGCGCGGTGCACCTTTGCGCCTTGATTTCGGCGTTTTGGGCGGTTTCAAGCGCTCTTGGCCTTCGGAGCAGCTTTCTTCTTGGCCGCAGGCTTCTTCGCGGTGGATTTTTTTGCTGCAGCTTTTTTCTTCGGTGCCGCCTTCTTCTTCGGCTTCACCTCGCCATGCTTGGCGGTCAGCGCGGCAACCGCCATCTCGAGGGTGATCTCGTCTTCCACCGTGCCCTTTTTCATGTTGGCCTTGTTGCGGCCATGCTGCACGTAGGGACCCCACCGCCCCTTCTTCATGGTCACCGGCTTGCCATCGACCGGGTGATTGCCGAGTTCTTTCGGCGGGTCTTTCTTCGGGCTGGATTCAATCAGATCGACCGCCCGGTTCAGCCCGATGGTCAAGACATCATCGTCCTTCTTCAAAGAGAAGTAGATGTTGTTGTACTTGAGATAGGGTCCGAACCGGCCGAGGCCGGCCTGGATCATGCCGCCGGTCTGCGGGTGTTCGCCCACCTCGCGCGGCAGGGCGAGCAAGCCCACTGCGCGGTCCAAATCGACATCCGCCGGGCTCAAGCCTTTGGGAAGGGAAGCCCGCTTCGGCTTCTTTTTGTCTTCCGCCTCACCCAGTTGGACATAGGTGCCGTAAGGCCCCTTGCGCATGGTGATCTCCAGCCCGGTCGCCGGATCCGTGCCCAACAATTTCGGCCCCGCCTCCAAGGCCGCCTCGGCCCCGTCGCCTTCGTCCTGACTCATGGTCAGCGGCCGGGTGTATCGGCAGTCGGGATAGTTGGAACAGCCGATGAAGGCACCAAACTTGCCCAGCTTCAGGCTGAGACGCCCGTCGGAGCAGGTCGGGCAGGACCGTGGATCGCCGGCGTCCGATCCCTCTTCCGGTTCGGGGAAGAAATGCGGCCCCAGATCCTCGTCCAAGGCATCCAGCACGTCACGAACCCGCAGGCCCGCCGTATCTTCCACCTGGGCATGGAAGGCGCGCCAGAATTCCTCCAACACCTTTTTCCAGGCAAGCTTCCCGGCAGAGATATCGTCCAGTTTGCCTTCCAGGTCGGCGGTAAAGTCGTATTCAACATAGCGTTTGAAGAAACTCACCAGGAAGGCTGTGACCACCCTGCCCCGGTCTTCCGGAATGAACCGACGCTTTTCGAGCCGCACATAGTTCCGGTCCTGCAGCACGGCCAGGATCGAGGCATAGGTCGATGGCCTGCCGATGCCGAGTTCTTCCAGAGCCTTGACCAGACTGGCTTCCGAAAAGCGCGGCGGCGGCTGGGTGAAATGTTGTTCCGGCGTCACCTTTGTGCGTTCAAGGCTTGAGCCCTGCTCCAACGGTGGCAGGCGCTTGTCGTCATCGTCATTGGCAGCACCCGGCTTTCCTTCCTGGTCGCCGTCGTCGGTGCCTTCCCGGTAGACCCGGATGAAGCCGTCGAAGGCGATGGTGGAGCCGGTGGCGCGCAAGGTCACCTGCCCATCGGGCGAGACGATGTTGGCACCCACCTGATCCATCTCGGCTGCGGCCATCTGGCTGGCGAGCGTGCGCTTCCAGATCAGGGTGTAAAGTTTCAGCTGATCGTCGGAGACATAGTTCTTGATGTCTGCCGGTTTGCGCCAGACGTCTGTCGGGCGGATCGCCTCGTGGGCTTCCTGGGCATTTTTGGCCTTGGATTTGTACATGCGCGGGCTGGAGGGCAGATAGCGCGGATCGAAATCGCTGTCGATCAGACGGCGGCAGGCGGCAATGGCCTCACCCGCCATCGAGACACCGTCCGTCCGCATATAGGTGATCAGCCCTACCGTCTCGCCGCCGATACTCACCCCTTCGTAAAGCTTCTGGGCCACCTGCATGGTCTTGGAGGCGCTGAAGTACAGCTTGCGAGCCGCTTCCTGCTGCAGGGTAGAGGTGGTGAACGGCGGTGCCGGGTTGCGCTTGGTCCGCTTTTTCTCGATCTCGCCAACCGAAAAGTCCCGGGCTTCCACGGCGGCCACTGCGGCCATGGCAGAGGCTTCGTTCTCCAGGTCGTACTTGGTCAGCTTTTTGCCGTCCAAATGCGTCAGGCTGGCCTCGAACCGATCGCGCGCCGGGGTGACGAAGCTACCCTTGACCGACCAGTATTCGCGCGCCCGGAACGTCTCGATCTCCATCTCGCGTTCGCAGATCAGACGCAGCGCCACCGATTGCACGCGGCCCGCCGAGCGCGAACCCGGCAGCTTTCGCCAGAGCACCGGCGACAGGGTGAAGCCCACCAGATAGTCCAGCGCACGGCGCGCCAGATAGGCATCGACCAGTTCGTCATCCAGCTCGCGCGGGTTCTGGAAGGCTTCCGTGATGGAGGTCTTGGTAATGGCGTTGAAGACCACCCGGCTGACACCGACGTCCTTCAGGACCCGTCGCTTTTCCAGGATTTCGCGCACATGCCAGGAGATCGCCTCGCCTTCCCGGTCGGGGTCAGTGGCGAGGTAGAGGTGCTTCGCGCCCTTTACGGCATCGGCGATCGCTTTGATGTGCTTGGAGGACTTGGGATCGACGTCCCAGTCCATGGCAAAACCTTCGTCGGGGCGGACGGATCCGTCTTTACTGGGCAGGTCCCGGACGTGGCCATAGGAAGCCAGCACGGTGTAGTCCGAGCCGAGATACTTGTTGATCGTTTTGGCCTTGGCCGGGGATTCGACGACGACGACGTTTTGCGACATTCGACAGCTTTTCGCCCATAAGGTCGGGGTCTTGTTCACACTCGATTTGGCCGGAGCATTGGCACCAAAACGAAGGGCCGTCAACCATTCGAAGAGGCCGAATACCCATTAAAGGGGCCTCATTCGGCTGCTTTCATGAGCGAAATCAGATGCTTCATACAAATTGTTATTTGTCCAAGGCAGCCACCTTGTTGCCGGGTTGACGCTCCAACCGACCGGCGAGTTCCAGTTCCAGCAAGACCACCTGAACTGCCGCCGCCCCCAAACCCGTCTCGCGGATCAGGTCATCGATGGCGGTGGGAGCATAAGAGAGCTGTTCGCCCACCAGACTGCGCGCCTGTGCGATTTCGGATTCGTCCATGTCGGGCCTTTCCGCTGACGGATGAAAGAGGCCGGGCGGCTCTGACAACGGTTTCCGGAAGGCCTCCGCCAGTATGGCCAGTACGTCGTCTACGCCTTCGGTCAGATGGGCCCCCTCCCGGATCAAGGCGTTGCAGCCCTGGGTCCTCGGATCGCCGGGCGCACCGGGCACGGCAAAGACTTCCCGGTTCTGTTCGAGCGCCAGCCGGGCGGTGATCAGGGAGCCGGACTTCGGACTGGCCTCGACCACCACCACCCCCCGGCAAATGCCCGAGATCAGTCGGTTCCGCCTTGGGAAATGGCGGGCCTGGGGCGTCGTTCCAAGGGGGCTTTCCGCCAGGATGCAGCCCTGGGCCTCCATCGATTCATAAAGACGCGTGTTTTCTTTCGGGTAGCGCACATCCACACCACCGGCCACAACCCCCAGCGTGCCGGTCGCCAACCCGCCTTCATGGGCTGCGGCATCAATCCCGCGCGCAAGGCCCGAGACCACCAGCAGGCCGCTTTGGCCGAGCGCCGAGGCCAATTCCCGGGCGAAGCGTCTGCCGTTGGCCGAAGCATTCCGGGCACCGACCAGAGCAACCGCCTTCTTGGTCGCCAGATGACCATGGCCCAACAGCGTGATCAGCGGCGGCGCATCCTCAACGTGGCGCAGCAAGGGTGGATAATCGGGCTCTGACCGAGCGACCATGCGCGCGCCACGCGCCTCGACTTGGGCCAGTTCTTCTTCTGCCGCCTTTCGAGGGGCAATCTTCAAGCGGCCGGCCCGCCCGCCCTTAGCCGCGAGGTCGGGCAGCGCTTTCAGCGCCGCCTCCGCCGTACCGAACCGCTCGAGCAGTTGATAAAACGTAATAGGCCCAACATTTTCCGACCGGATCAGCCGCAGCCAATCCAGTTTTTCATTTTTTGAAAGTTCAATCAGATTTTCGCCCATGACGAGCATTAACGTGGCAACCAGACCGAAGGCCGTCAAGACCTTCAGGCAGCAGGCCGGGGTTGATCGCCCTCTTGGTCTGCCGTTTCGGTATTGCCCGTGGATGTCAGGCCCATCGGATCGCCCTCCGCCGTTGCAGCAGGCTCGTGGACCGGCAGAGTGAAGGTGAAGGTTGTTCCTTCTCCTTCCGTGCTATCGACCCAGATATCGCCGCCGTTGGCGAGCACGAAATCCCGCGCCAGAGGCAGGCCGAGACCACTGCCGCGTTCGCCCCGTGTACCGGGTGTCGAACTCTTGACCCCGATGTCAAAAAGGGTCTCGAGCTTGGAAGCCGACATCCCGAGCCCCGTATCGGCCACGTGAACGACGGCCATACCATCCTGCCAACCACCGCTGATGGAGATGGTCCCGCCGGACTCGGTAAACTTCAGGGCGTTGGTGACCAGATTGCGCAGGACCATGGCCACCTGATCCGGGTCGGCATAGGCTGTTACGTCCGGCAGGTCAGCCTCGACCGTGATGCCCTTCTCCTCTGCCTGGGTCGTAACCTGCTCCATACAGGTTCGGCCCATGGTAGCGAGACTGATCGGTTGGGGATCAAACTCGTGATTTCCCATCTGCACCCGCCCCCAGACGAGCAGATTTTCGACCAAGCCGAAGGCCCGCTTGGCTGCGGTTTCCAGGTCTTGCGTCATCTCCTTGATCTTTTCGGGCGGGAGATGATCAACCCGCAGGGCCAGAATTTGGGCGTAGCCCAACAGGGCCGTGAACGGGCTTCGGAGGTCATGGGCGATGATCGAGAAGAACAAATCCTTTTGCCGGTTGGCCTCGTCCAGTTGATGACGTTGGGTTTCCAGTTGCTCCGCCAAGGCTGCCAGTTCTTCAGCCTGACGGTCGCGCATGATACCGCCCATCTCGAGGTCAGCGGCATAGGCTGCACGCTCTTTCACCTCGGCTTCCCGGACCTTGATCGTCTTATCCAGGCCCCGGATCAGCCAGTACAGCAGACCTGCAAAAACCAGGACGAGCGGCACCATGATAAAACTGGCCCGGGCATAAAAAGAGCTGTCTTCGGTTTGTTCGATCAATTGAGCGCGGAGCGTCTTTTCTTCAGCCAGCCAAAGAGCCGTCAATTCGTCGAGCGCCTCCAGCGCAGGGCGGTCATTGACCATGATGGCCTGATCAATTGTCCTGATATCCGCACCCTGGCCTTTCAGCACCGAGACAGCGTCAAAGGCAGCATTATAGGAATCGATCACCAACTTCAGCCGATCAAGCGCCGCATGCTCCGCTGCACCGGATGACAAGGAACCATAGTCCTCCAACAGGACATAGGTCCTTGAAAAGTTCTGCCGCAGACGCTCCCTCAGGCCTGAACCACCGCGCAGGACATAGGTCTGGAAATTGTGGATCAGGCCACCGAAACCGATTTCGGTCCGGATTTCCTTGATCAGGAGCGTCTTGCGTTCCATTTCGCCCGCGAAGGTCATCGCGGTTTCACTTTGGACCCGGACGGCATGACTGGTGGCGAGCGCATGCCAGATCGTAACCGCCAGCGAAAGGGCGACCAAACTCACGGCAATCACAGTTGCCGGACGTAACTTCTTTGATGACAGCAGGGACGTCATGGCCCCAGGCCCCCAGCCCAAACTTGCAGCTCAATCTTGCAGCCAAAAAATGGATCGACCGCTTAAGCGCCCGAATCCGGCCCGCTCTTGCCTAGCTTGATCTTGCTCTCGGTCCCCTCCCGCAATCTTCTAATATTCTCATGATGGCGGGCAAAGCTCAAGATTGTAAGGATGATGGAAATCACCGCTGCATTCGGCGTCGAGAGGAAGAAGAGATAGACGGGTGCCAGGGTTAGCGCGGCAAGGGCCGCCAGCGACGAAAAGCGGAAAAGGGCTGCCACGACGAGCCAGGTCAGGCAGCAGGCCAGGCCCGCCAACGGCGACCAGGCGAGGATGGTCCCCAAGGTGGTGGCAACGCCCTTGCCACCCTTGAACTGCAACCAGATCGGGAAGTTATGGCCAATGACGGCAAACAGTCCGGCGGCCAAGGCATAGTCCATGCCCCAGAGCCAGCCAAACAACAGCGCCGCGGCGGCACCCTTTCCACTGTCCAGCAGCAGGGTGGCAAGTGCCAGTCCCTTGCGGCCCGTCCGCAGCACGTTGGTCGCACCAATATTGCCCGACCCGATGGACCGGAGATCCCCGGCCCCGAACATTTTCGTCAGCACCAGACCGAAGGGGATAGAGCCCAGCAAATATCCGACAAGACCGGCCAACTGGTGTTCCAGGGCCAAAGCGAATTGCGTTTCTTCCATCGTCAGCCCCTCTCTGCCCCCTAATCGGCTTCCGCCTCGCCCCCTGATCAGTCGCCGAGGACGAAGACCGACCGGCCATCGATCACAGTGCGCAGGACACGGCCCTGAACGGGTTTGCCGTCAAAGGGCGTATTCTTGGACTTACTGATCATGCGATCGGCGTCCACCTGCCAGCCGCGCCCGGGATCAAACAGGCACAGATCAGCCGGAGCCCCCTTGACCAATCGCCCGGCCTCCAGCCCCAAAAGGCCTGCCGGAATAGACGTCAGCCGGGCGAGGACGTCGATCAGGTCGAGCTCGCCATTGTGGACCAGATCAAGCGAGACCGCGAGTAGGGTCTCGAGCCCCACGCCGCCGAAGGCCGCCTGCGAAAACGGCAGGCGCTTGGATTCTTCATCTTCCGGCCGGTGGTCAGACGCGATGACATCGATCGTGCCGTCCTTCAACGCCTCGACCACGGCCTGACGGTCCCCGTCGGAACGCAGCGGAGGGGACAGTTTGGCAAAGGTCCGATAATCACCGATCGAACTCTCGTTGAGTGCAAAATAGGGCGGTGCCGTATCGCAGGTGACGTCCAGCCCGCGAGCCTTGGCATTCCGGATCGCTTCCAGGGCATCCGAGGTGGAGACATGGGCGAAATGCAGGCGCGCGCCGGTCATTTCGGCCAGGCGGATATCGCGTTCCACCATGATGATTTCGGCTTCCCGGGGGATTCCGGACAGACCCAGCCGAGTTGCCAGTTCGCCCGCGTTCATATCGCCACCGGCGCTCAAGGATGGCTCCTCCGGGTGCTGCACGACGACCAGGCCGAAAGTCGCGGCATAGCCCAGGGCGCGGCGCATGACCTGGGCGTCGGCTACGGCCTTGTCCGCATCCGTGAAGGCCACGGCACCCGCTTCCGCCAACATGCCGATCTCGGCCAGTTCCCGGCCCTCGCAGCGCTTGGTGATCGCGCCATAGGCATGCACCTTGGTCAGACCCAGCTTGCGAGCGCGCCTGGCGACGAACTCCACCACCGACATGTCGTCGATGACCGGTTCTGTGTTCGGCAGACAGGCCATCGTCGTGATGCCGCCCGCCGTCGCCGCACGTCCGGCACTTTCAAGCGTGCCTTTGTGTTCGTTGCCGGGCTCGCCCAGATGGACACGCATATCCACCAGACCGGGGCAAAGCACTTGGCCTGAACAATCGATCGTTTCGACCCCCGCACCAGCACTGGCGAGGTCTTTTCCCGTGGTATCCGTCAGGACGTCCGAAATCAGTTCGTCCTCGGTCAATACGGCACCCGGGCCGTCAAAACCGCTGGCCGGATCAATCAGACGGGCATTGATGTAGGCTTTGCGGCCCAGGGGCTTTTCCAGTTTGACCGCCATCAGATCGACCACTCTTCGTGCGCGGGGATGTTCTGCTTCAAGCCGTCCAGGACCGCCATGCGAACGGCAACCCCCATCTCCACCTGTTCGCGGATCGCGGACCGACCGATATCGTCTGCGACTTCCGAATCGATCTCGACACCCCTGTTCATGGGCCCCGGGTGCATGATCAGGGCGTCGTCCTTGGCGCGTTCCAGCTTTTGGTAGGTCAGGCCGAAGAAGTGGAAGTATTCCCGGTTGCTGGGGAAGAAGTTTCCGCTCATGCGTTCCTTCTGCAGCCTCAACATCATAACGATGTCGCAGCCGTCCAACCCCTCCGCCATATCATGGAACAACTTCACACCCAGACGCTCGGCATTGGAGGGAAGCAGCGTTTTGGGCGCGATCAGACGGACCTCCGCGCCCATGGTGGTAAGCAATATGATGTTGGAACGCGCCACGCGGGAATGGGCGATATCGCCGCAGATGGCGACGATCAGGCCCGCCAGTTTTCCCTTTCGCCTGCGGATGGTCACCGCGTCGAGCAGCGCCTGGGTCGGATGTTCGTGCCGACCGTCACCGGCGTTGATGACGGCACAATTGACCTTCTCGCTCAGCAGCTTAACCGCCCCGGAATGGGGATGACGGACCACCAGGAAATCGGGGTGCATGGCATTCAGGGTCATGGCGGTATCGACCAAGGTCTCGCCCTTGCGCACAGAACTGGTGGCGATTGACATGTTGATCACGTCGGCCCCCAGACGCTTGCCCGCCAATTCGAACGAGGTGCGCGTGCGCGTCGAGTCCTCGAAGAAAAGGTTCACGATGGTCCGGCCGTGAAGGAGCTCGGAATTTTTGTCGGCGCGCCGGTTCTGTTGAACGTAGACGTCCGCCCGGTCCAGCAGGGCCTCGATCTGATGGGGGTACAGCCCCTCGATCCCCAGAAGGTGCCGGCTCGTGAAGTTTGACAGGTCGGATTTGGGCTTCGTCATAGCCCGGAGACTAGGCACTGGTTCAGATTCCCGCAAGGGCATGCACTCGATCTGCAGGAGGCGCGCTTTGTCGAGCCCCTGCACGGGCCGCGAGAAAAGCACTAAACCGTTGATTTAACGAAAGTTCATAGAAGTTTTCGGGTCGCCCAGTGAGATTCAACCGGCTTCGCCTCGGCAGGGATGCAAAGGTTCCGGGTCAAGGGGCCTAACAGGTCGTTGTAAAAAGGCTTTTTGCATAGCCCGGACATCCGAATTACACTGCCAGGCGTGGTTGGCACGCGCTTTCGGTATGCGCGTGGTTTGCGGAATGGCTGCGTTTGTTACTGGCCTCAGTTGGTACTGGCCGGAAGGTAGCGAAACGGGTTCAGGCCCGATCCTGCTTTCATGGCCCTGCTTTCGTGGCTATGAAGAAGGGGGGACAATGGCCAACGGGCAGGACAGGCCCCCGGTGGCGACAGAACCCATTGTTGAGGCCGGGACGACACCTGCGGAGCCCGGGACGGGTTGGCACGCCCGATCCGTTATGGGGCTGTTGCCCTTGTCGGCCTGCCTGTTGGCCTTGGGATTGACCTGCGGGTTTATCTTCCTGGATCAGAAGCACACGGACCACGTGGCTCAATCCAATTTCGAAAAACGGGTCGAAGGACTACGCTTCGGTCTGGAATCCGAATTGGACCACGTGCAATCGATCCTAGGAATTTCACGCGGCCTGTTTGACGGCGACCCCCGCGTGACCCTCCGTGATTGGGATATTTTTACCGCCTCGCTCGATTTCGACGAGTCGCTGGGTGCGCTCCGCCAACTCATCTACATCCAAACGGACCGGTCACAACTGGCACCGGCGGAGGGTGAGGTCATGTTGCCCGTTCGGTTCCGAGCCGGCTCTTCCGACGGGCCCAAGGTCCTCTTCCCCTTGAGCTTTAACATCGCCCGCATCGGCGATTTTGACCGGCTCGCTTATCAGGCAGCGGTCACGGGCCGCCCCTTGTTATCGCAGATTTTCACTCTCGATTTCTTGAACACCAACGGTCAATTCCTGTTCCTCGCCCAAGGCGTATACGCGGGCGGGGGCATTCCCGTGACGACGAACGAGCGCCTGAAACGCTTGAAGGGATTGCTTGTCGCCGTGATCGATGGCGAAGCCCTGTTGCAACGGGTCCTGGAACCGGGCGACGGCTCCTACGTCGGAGCCGTTCAAATGGCCATCGAGGATGCCGCCGGTTCAGGTCAGTTGCTGTTCGGTCCCCATTGGCGGCAGCTAGAGGCCGACAGCAGCCCGCTGATGACCAACCTGGTCATCGACCCCTTCGACCGGTCCTGGATTCTCCGCTTTATGGCGACACAAAGTTTTGCGGACTCCTTCACGTCCGACCAAAGCCTGGTGATTGCCCTTGTGGGCGGCTTGATCTCGATCCTGGTCGGCCTGGTTGCCCATATGCTGGTTACCGGAAAGATGCGCGCGGAACGCCTGGCAAGCACCTTGTCGCAACAGAGCCGACAGAACGAGGAGCGTGCCAGGGCGGCAGAATCCAGGCTGTTGGATGCCATCGAGAGCATTCCGGACGGCTTCGCGATCTGGGATGCCGAAGACCGTCTGGTGCTGACCAACGCGCGCTATCTTCAGATGCTCCCCGAACTGGCCAGCGTTTTGAAACCAGGCGTCTCCTATGACGAGGTCTTGGACTTCGCCGTGCGGGAGCGGATCTACCCGGAATCGCGCGGCCAGGAACGACATTGGCGAAACCGACGAAAACAGGAACACCGATCCCCCGGAGCCCCACAGGACCGTTCTCTGGCCGGCGGGCGGTGGCAACGCATCACGGAACGCCCGACCAAGGAGGGCGGAATCGTCTCGCTTCGGGCCGACATCTCACAGGCCAAACAGGCAGAATTGGAACTGCGCAAACTGTCAGCGACGGTCCAGGCAAGTCCGGCCGTGGTCTTGATGACCGATCCCTCGGGACGCCTGGAATACGTCAATCCCCGATTCACCGAACTGACCGGCTACGAACCGGAAGAGGTCCTGGGCAGCGCGCCATCGGTGCTCAAGTCCGGGCGCATGGCCCCCGAGGTCTACGCAGAACTCTGGCGTACCATCACCAACGGCCGGGTCTGGCGGGGAGAATTGCTGAATCAGAAAAAGTCGGGCGAGCTCTTCTGGGCTGATACCGCCATCGCGCCGATCCGCGATGACAGGGGACATATCGTCCATTACGTCGCGGTCCACGAAGACATCACCGAGCGCAAGAACGCAGAAAAAGCGGTCTTCGAGCGCTTGAACGTGGAACAGGCGCTGGCCGATCTGAGCAGGGATTTCGTTCGGGCGGACGCGACGGATCTGGACCGGGTTCTCCAGGAATCCCTGGCGAAGGTCGGGCGTCTGCTGGGCGCGGACCGGGTGTTCGTGCTGATCGCTGGGACAGAATCATCCATGCTGGTCTACGCCCATGAATGGTATGCAGCCGGTATCGCGGCCAACCAGGCATCCTTCCCGGGGATCCACACGGACACCATGCCCTGGATGATGGAACGTCTCCGCCGGTTCGACACGATCAATGTCTCTGATGTGGCAACGCTCTCTGAACGCGCGGCGAACGAGGCCCGCCTGGCCGAGGCCCGAGGCGTGCAGAGCCTTCTGATGGCCCCCCTGATCGTCGACGGCAGCCTCGGCGGGGCCTTGGGCCTGGAGGCGGTTCAGGCCCAGAAGGTTTGGGACGGCAATGCGCTCGGCATCCTGAACCTGATTTCCGAAATCCTTTCTGGTGCCTTGCAGCGACGGCAATCGGAGAGCCGTCTGCGCGAGAGCGAACAGCGCTATCGGCAATTGTTCCTCGGCAACCGTGCGCCGGCACTGCTGATTGACCCCGACGGCCAGGCGATCCGCGATGCCAACAACGCAGCCGCGCGTTACTATGGTTTCCGGCGCGACGCCCTGATCGGCATGAGCTTCGATGATTTCACGGTCGAGATCCCCGACGAGGCCGCAGCACATGGCCATCTCGAGGGATCGGCATTGGACCTGCAAAAGGACGACGAAGACGGCGGCCAGATGATTCGGCGCCAGCGTTTGGCATCGGGCGAAATTCGCGATGTGGAAATCCATGCCGGACCGGTGGTGATCGACAACCGGGCCCTGGTCTATGCCATCGTGCACGACATTACCGAGCGCAAGCGCGCCGAGGAACGGATCCGCCACATGGCCAGCCACGATGGTCTGACGGGGCTTCCCAACAGGGCGATGGGAATGGACCGGCTGCAAACGGCCATGGCCCGCTGCAAGCGGTTCGGAACCCACTGTGGCCTGCTGTTCGTGGACCTTGATGGCTTCAAGGCGGTGAACGATCAGATGGGTCATGATTCCGGTGATGACCTTCTGCGCACCGTGGCGAATCGCCTGGTCGAAAGTGTGCGCGAGACCGATACCGTCAGCCGTTTTGGTGGCGACGAGTTCACCATCCTGCTGGCCGACATGAGCAGGAAGGAGGACGCAGCCCTGGTCGCGGGGAACATCCTGGCCCGGATCGCCGAACCCTTCGGCCCGGGCCTGGAAGGTGCCAAGGTCGGTGCCAGCATCGGCATTGCCCTCTACCCGGTGGATGGTTCGGCCGCGGAAGATCTGGTCAAGGCCGCCGACGACGCCATGTATGCCGTGAAGCAATCGGGCAAGAACCATTTCCGATTCGCGGGCGGACCGGTCGGCGACGCGGCGGAATGAGCGCCAACACCCTAATCGAACGTTTAATCTTCGCCAGGGACTTGGTTTTCCGTTCGGGGTTCCGCTAAAGTTTTCCCGCAAAGATCCTTCGAGTCGTGGTCCGTTAAAGGCGTTTTCCCTTGAGCGATGTGAAGTCGGCCGACACTGCGGCGGTTTTGGAACGGCTGGACCGGGTCCGATCCAAGCAGCTATTTTTTATCGTGGGCCTGACCCGCACCGGGACCTATTGGCTGCAACAGGCCATGGATGCACACCCGGATGTGATCTGCCGTGGCGAAGGCCATATGGCGGACGTGCTGTTGCCCTTGATCGAACGATCCCTGAAAACCTTCGACAGCCAATCGGTCAAGAACAAGGCCCTGATCGAAGCGGCGGGGGGGCGCGCCATGGCGCTCGGTTTCGATCAGGCGGATGCCTTCGCGCTCAGCCATCTGGGCGGCCTTCTGGCGCTGGCCCACGTGATCGGCGACAAAGACCCGCAGGTCATCGGCGAGCGCACACCGGAGTATACGTTGATGCTGCCGACGGTGGACGCCATCGTGCCGGGTGCGAAATACATCCATGTGATCCGTGACGGACGGGACGAAACAGCCGCTGCCTGGGAATTCAACCTGCGCATGAAGCGCAAGGGCTTCCTGGAGAAATATCCCGACCTGGACAGTTACGCCGAAGCCTTTTCGGCGCAATGGTCCATGGCGGTCGGTCGGGCCCGCTTTTTCGCCCGGCAGAATGCGGATCGGGTTTTGCAGGTCTTTGCCGAGGATTTCGACGAAAAACCCGTACGCACGCTGCGAAAGGTCTGTGCTTTTCTGGAGTTGGACGATTCCGAGAGCGCCGTCACAGCCTGCCTCAGCGGCGGCAGGGCCTGGCCCTTGGCGGATTCGGGTGCCGGTGCCTGGAAACACGTGCTGTCCGATGACGCCAAAGCTCATTTCAAACGCAACGCGGGCGAATTGTTAAAACTTCTGGATTATGCGCTCTAAATCAGACCTTAACGTCCGGATCGTTCACGGCTACAATCGCCTTGCGCGAGCCTAACAGCAAGACTAGGTGTTGCATTGGTTGCAGTGCCGGATGGGCACCTGTTTTTCTTTCGAGTGACGTTGCAGGCGATTGAAATGGATATTGATTTCAACCCGTTGAATTGGATCGGGAACCGCCCGCCGGTGGTGTCCGTTGTCCCCCTTTCCGGCCCGATCGGCGGCCTTGGCGGTGTCAAGAAGGGCCTTACGCTCAGCTCCGTCGCTGAACATCTGAACCGGGCCTTTCAGGGAAAACGGGTCAAGGCCGTTGCGCTTGCGATCAATTCACCGGGCGGATCGCCGGTGCAATCGGCATTGATCCATCGCCGTATCCGTGACCTGGCAGCCGAACATGACAAGCCGGTTTTTGCCTTCTGCGAGGACGTTGCGGCTTCGGGCGGCTACTGGCTGGCGGCAGCGGCTGATGAAATCTATGCCGATGAAAGTTCGCTCGTGGGGTCGATCGGTGTGGTCAGTGCGGGCTTCGGCTTTCATGAAGCCATCGAAAAGTTAGGCATCGACCGGCGTGTCCACACTTCGGGCGAAAAGAAAGTCATCCTGGACAGCTTCAAGCCGGAACGGGATGAAGACGTCGACATCCTTGGTGAAATCCACGGCGACATTCACGAAGCCTTCAAGGCGATGGTCCGCGACCGTCGGCAGGGCAAACTGCCGGTGGACGAAACCGAGATTTTCTCGGGCCGGTTCTGGACAGCCCCACGCGCCAAGGATTTCGGACTCGTCGATGCCCTCGGCCATCTGCGCCCTGTGATGCGCGAACGCTTCGGGGACCGCGTGCGGTTCCGGGTGCATGCGGAACGCAAGCCCCGTTTCCTGCGCCGTTTCGGGCTCGCCCGTCAGGAAAGCTTCGGCACCGACCTGGGCAGAGGGCTGCTGGCAGCGGTGGAAGAGCGGCTGATCTGGAACCGCTTCGGGCTTTAAAGCTTTTCCAAAGCCCTTGATCGGCTGAGACCCCGTCGGCATATACTTCGGAATGTTCGGATTTTCCTTCACCAAGATTCTGTTCACGATCCTAGCGATCGCTGCCGCCTGGTATGGCTTCAAGTGGGTTGGCCGGATGCAGGAACAGCGCGAACAACGCCTCGCGGAAGCCAAGCGCAATCCGACCAAGCCGGATCGCGATGGCAGGCCTGCGGGCCCCGGCAAATCGGCGGAGCCGTCGTCGGCACCGGTCGAAGAAATGGTCAAGTGCCCGGTTTGCAGCGATTATGTGCCCCAATCGGCGGCGCGGAATTGCGGGCGGGTCGACTGTCCCTACCCCGGTTGATGCGAAGCTTCCCGCCAATGGCGGTTGCGAAGCAGGCTCCTCTGGCCTAAAAACCTGGGTCTTTTCGCGCCCGACCCGGATCGTCTGTCAGGATCATCCGGGCGTCGGGCCGTACCTGCCGGTTGGGGAACCATGACCGCACTCGATTCAAAACCGTCTTTTCAGCACCTGATCCTGAAACTCAGCCAGTTCTGGGCGGATCGGGGCTGCGTCATCCTGCAACCCTATGACATGGAGGTGGGTGCCGGGACCTTTCACCCGGCGACCACGCTGCGCGCCCTCGGCCCGGAGCCCTGGAACGCGGCGTATGTCCAGCCGTCGCGACGCCCGACAGACGGTCGCTACGGCGAAAACCCGAACCGGCTGCAACACTATTATCAATACCAGGTGCTGCTGAAGCCTTCGCCGGAAGACCCCCAGGGGCTCTATCTGGAAAGCCTTTATCACCTCGGCATTGATCCCGCCCGTCACGACATCCGCTTTGTGGAGGACGACTGGGAAAGCCCGACACTTGGTGCCTGGGGTCTCGGCTGGGAGGTCTGGTGTGACGGCATGGAGGTGACGCAGTTCACCTACTTCCAGCAGGTCGGCGGATTTGAATGCGACCCCGTACCGGTGGAACTGACCTATGGGCTGGAGCGGCTGGCCATGTACATCCAGGGCGTCGAGAACGTCTACGACCTGGACTTCAACGGCCAGGGCGTGACCTATGGCGACGTGTTCAAACAGGCCGAAGTGGAATATTCCGCCCACAACTTCGAACACGCCGACACTGACATGCTGATGCGCCATTTCAAGGACGCGGAAGCCGAATGCCAGTCGCTTTTGGCCGCCGGCGTTGCCCTGCCCGCCTATGACCAGTGCCTGAAGGCGAGCCACTTGTTCAACCTGCTGGATGCGCGCGGTGTGATCAGCGTCACCGAACGCCAGGCCTATATCGGTCGCGTCCGCGCACTGGCCAAGGGGGCCTGCGAAGGCTGGCTGAAGTCGCGCGGCCATGGTGACCAAGCCGGGGGTGCGGTCGATGCCTGATCTTCTGTTCGAACTGTTTTCCGAAGAAATCCCGGCCCGCATGCAGGAACGCGCGGCGGATGATCTGGCGCGCCTGGTGACCGCCGGGCTGAAAGACGCCGGTCTCAGCCATGGGGAGGCCTGGTCATTCGTCACCCCGCGCCGCCTGACCCTGAATGTAAAAGGGCTGCCGGACGCCCAGCCGGATGTCTCGGAAGAACGCAAGGGCCCGAACGTCAATGCACCGGAAAAGGCGCTCGCCGGATTCCGGGGCTCTCTGCCCGAGGGGGCCCGGGTCGAAGAACGTGACATGCCCAAGGGCCGCTTCTTCTTCGCCATCATTGACCGCAAGGGCCGCCCGACGGTGGACGTGCTGACGGAAGTACTGGAAAGCGCGCTCGCCGCCTTCCCCTGGCCGAAATCGATGCGTTGGGGAAGTGGGTCCACCCGATGGGTGCGCCCGCTGCACAGCATTCTGGCGCTGTTCGGCGAGACGATCGTGCCGGTCAACTTCGCCGGTGTGACCAGCGGCAGGACGACCCGTGGCCACCGATTCCTGGCTCCGGAACCGTTCGAGGTCGCTTCCTTCGCCGACTACGAAGAAAAACTGAAGGCGGCCTACGTTCGGCTCGATACGGCAGAGCGCAAGGCGGTCATCATCGATGGCCTGCTGGCCCTGACCGGCGAGGTCCCGGGTGTCTCCTTGAAAATGGATGACGGCCTTCTGGCGGAAGTCGCCGGTCTGGTCGAATGGCCGGTGCCCCTGATGGGGACCATCGACGACGCCTTCATGGATGTGCCGGACGAGGTCTTGATCACCTCGATGAAGAGTCACCAGAAATACTTCTCCTGCCTGAAGGACGACGGACGCCTGGCCAACAAGTTCGTCGTGGTCGCGAACACCGAAGCCGCCGACGACAACGCCGAAGTCATCGCGGGTAACGAACGCGTGCTGCGCGCGCGCCTGTCGGACGCCAAGTTCTTCTGGGATCAGGACCGCAAGCAGAGCCTGGAAAGCCGCGTCCCCGCCCTGGCCGAGCGCATCTTCCACGCCAAGCTCGGCACCGACCTGGAACGCGTCGAACGGATCGGGAAGCTGGCCGTCGCCCTGGCCGCCTTCGTGCCCGGTGCAGACTCCGGCAAGGTCGCCCGCGCGGCGAGGCTGGCCAAGGCGGATCTGACCACCGAGATGGTGGGAGAGTTCCCGGAACTCCAGGGTCTGATGGGCCGCTATTACGCGGGCCATGATGGCGAAGACAAAGACGTGGCCGACGCCATCGCCCAGCACTATTCGCCGCAGGGCCCGGGCGACGATTGCCCGACGGCACCGACGGCGGTCTGTGTGGCTTTGGCCGACAAGCTGGATACCCTGGTGGGCTTCTGGTCCATCGACGAAAAGCCGACGGGCTCGAAAGACCCTTACGCGCTGCGGCGTGCGGCGCTCGGCGTCATTCGGCTGATTACGGAGAATGGCCTGCGGCTCTGCCTGAACGAAGCCGTGAAGACGGCCGGCGCAGGTTACGACGGTGCCGATGTGGCAGAAGCCCTGCTCCCCTTCTTCGCCGACCGCCTGAAGGTCCAGCAGAAGGAAAAAGGCACCCGCCACGACCTGATCGAGGCGGTCTTCGCGCTTGGTGACGAAGACGACCTGGTCCGCCTGCTGGCCCGCGTCGAAGCGCTCACCACCTTTTTGGGCTCCGACGACGGCGCGAACCTGCTGGCGGCCTACAAGCGGGCGGCCAACATCGTCCGGGCCGAAGAGAAGAAGGACAAGACGACCTTCGCGGCCAAGGTGGACGAAAGCCTGCTGTCTCAGGCGGAAGAAAAGGCCGTTTTCGAGGGACTGAACAGAGCGGAGGCGCAGATTTCCGCCGCCCTGGAAGGGGAAGACTTCACCGGTGCCATGGCGGCACTTAGCCCCCTTCGTGCGCCCCTGGATGCCTTCTTTGACGCCGTGACCGTGAATGCGGAAGACAAAGCGGTTCGGCTGAACCGTCTGGGGCTGCTCGCCCGCATACCCGCCGCGCTGAAGCGCGTGGCTGACTTTTCGAAAATTGGGGACTGATGATGACCAAATGGGTCTACAGCTTCGGTGGCGGCTCGGCGGAAGGCCGGGCGGATATGCGCAATCTTCTGGGCGGCAAGGGGGCCAACCTGGCGGAGATGTCCGCTCTCGGCATTCCCGTCCCCGCCGGCTTTACCATCACAACCGAGGTCTGCACCTATTTCAACGCCCATGACGGCAGCTATCCGGCTGAGCTTGATGCCCAGGTGCAGGAAGCCATCGCAGCCGTCGAAGAGGTCATGGACGCCAAGTTCAACTCGGTCCAGAATCCGCTTCTGCTCAGCGTGCGATCCGGTGCCCGGGCCTCCATGCCCGGCATGATGGACACCGTCCTCAACCTTGGCCTGAACGACGAAACGGTCGCGGCCCTGGCCGAACAATCGGGTGACGAACGCTTCGCCTATGACAGCTACCGCCGC
Source organism: Magnetovibrionaceae bacterium (assembly GCA_049603795.1). GTDB lineage: Bacteria > Pseudomonadota > Alphaproteobacteria > Rhodospirillales > JBMYSY01 > JBMYSY01. Next base: position 31,217 of record JBMYSY010000004.1, on the reverse strand, counting down.
TTCATCCAGATGTACTCGGACGTGGTGCTGGGCGTCGACCATCATCACTTTGAAGACCTGCTGGAAGACTACAAGGACGATCACGGCCTGGATCTCGACACCGACCTGGGGGCCGACGACTGGAAGCCCCTGGTTGCCGCCTTCAAGGCCAAGGTGAAGGACAAGCTGGGTCGCGACTTCCCGCAGGACCCGACCGAGCAACTCTGGGGTGCCATCGGGGCCGTGTTCCAAAGCTGGATGAACAACCGCGCCAAGACCTACCGGGCCATGCACGACATCCCGGAAAGCTGGGGCACGGCGGTCAATGTCCAGGCCATGGTCTTCGGCAACATGGGGGAGACCTCGGCCACCGGCGTCTGCTTCAGCCGCAACCCGTCGACCGGCGAAAATGCTTTTTATGGCGAATACCTGATCAATGCCCAGGGCGAAGACGTGGTCGCCGGGATCCGCACGCCCCAGCCCTTGAGCATCAAGGGAAAGGCCGACACCGGCGGGGATTTGCCGGCCATGGAAGAAGCCATGCCGGAACTCTACGGCGAGTTGGATGCGATCCGGCTGCGGCTCGAGGCACACTACAAAGACATGCAGGACATGGAATTCACGGTCCAGCAGGGGCATCTCTGGATGCTGCAGACACGGTCCGGCAAACGCACCGCCCAGGCCGCATTGAAGATCGCCGTTGATATGGTGGGTGAAGACCTGATCAGCCATCAGGATGCCATTCAGCGCATTGACCCGGCGGCACTCGATCAACTGCTGCACCCCAGGCTCGACCCGAATGCGGAAAAGACCCTTCTGGGGTCCGGCCTGCCCGCCTCGCCGGGCGCGGCCTCTGGCCAGGTGGTGTTCAACGCCGAAGATGCTCAAGGCTGGGTGAAAGCCGGGCGCAAGGTCATGCTGGTCCGCATCGAGACAAGCCCGGAAGACATTGGCGGCATGATTGCTGCCGAAGGCATCCTGACAACCCGCGGCGGCATGACCAGCCATGCTGCGGTCGTCGCCCGGGGCATGGGCACGCCCTGTGTATCGGGAGCCGGAGCTCTGGTGGTGGACTATGCCGCCAAGACGATGACGGCGAACGGCCAAGTCATCAAGGAAGGCGATATCATCACCATCGATGGCGGCTCCGGCGAGGTGATCCTGGGCGAAGTCCCGACGATCCAGCCGGAACTGACCGGCGATTTCGCCAACCTGATGACCTGGGCCGATGAAATCCGCACCATGAAGGTCCGGGCCAACGCCGAAACGCCTCTGGATACCGCGACAGCGCGCGAATTCGGTGCCGAAGGCATCGGTCTTTGCCGGACCGAACACATGTTCTTCGATCCCGCCCGTATCATCCATATGCGCGAAATGATCCTGGCAGAAGACGAAGAGGGCCGGAAATCGGCCCTGGCAAAGCTGCTGCCCTATCAGCGAGACGACTTTACCGAACTGTTCCGCATCATGGCCGGTCTGCCGGTGACCATCCGCCTGCTGGACCCGCCGCTGCACGAATTCCTGCCGCACACCGCGAACGAAGTGAAGGAAGTGGCCAAGGCCGCCGGGGTTTCGCCAGAAGAAATCATCGAACGCGCCGAAGCCTTGAAGGAAACCAACCCGATGCTGGGCCACCGGGGCTGCCGCCTCGGCGTCACCTACCCGGAAATCACCGAGATGCAGACCCGCGCCATCATCGAGGCGGCAATTGCCGTTGAATCAGATAGCGGCGAGTCGGTCGTGCCCGAGATTATGGTGCCACTGGTGGGCCTGAAGGCCGAACTCGACACCTTGAAGGCGGTGATCGACAAGACCGCTGCCGCCGTCATGGAAGAAAAGGGCAAGAGCGTCACCTACATGGTCGGCACCATGATCGAATTGCCCCGCGCCGCCCTGCGCGCGGGCGAGATCGCCGAGACAGCGGAATTCTTCAGCTTCGGCACCAATGACCTGACCCAGACCACGCTTGGCATCAGCCGCGACGACGCTGGCCCGATCATGAAGGCTTATCGCGAACAGGGCCTGATCGAGATCGATCCCTTTGTCTCCATCGACCAGGACGGCGTCGGCGAACTGGTGAAACTCGGCGTCGAACGGGGCCGGGCCACCCGGTCAGACATCAAACTCGGCATCTGCGGCGAACACGGCGGCGATCCGAAATCGGTGCACTTCTGCCAGGGTGCCGGGCTGGATTATGTCTCCTGCTCGCCCTACCGGGTGCCGATTGCCCGACTCGCGGCGGCTCAGGCGGCTCTGGGGGCGGAACGCGAAGCCGACAGCTGACGGAACGACGGAAGGCGCATCCTAAAAGATGTATCTTCAGGCAAGGACACACTTTATATTTTCTAGAAAGTATCAATAATACCCTAATACCTGTGGGGGGGGATGATTTGATCGTCTGGAGGGTTTTGATGTCGATCCGTGTTGTGTCCATCGCTGCGGCGGGGCTTTGTGCCGCCGCTGTTTTTTCCACTGCGCTTTCTTCGGCCGGGGCGGAGCCCGCGAAGGTCGCCTTGCCGGGCCTTTCCATTGATGCGGAAAAAGTCACGGTATCCGGCATTTCATCCGGTGCCTTCATGGGCAATCAGTTCCACGTCGCCCACTCCGACCTGGTATCCGGGGCAGGCCTGGTGGCCGGCGGGCTCTATTCCTGCGCCACGACCATTGTCACGGGCGACAACATCGTCGGCACGGCGTCGCGCGCGCTGGACCGCTGCATGTTCGAGACCGCGCCGCTCTCCTCGCTCAACCGTTACACGGGATATGCGGAAGACTTTGCCAAGAGGGGCTGGATTGCGGATACCGAAAACCTGAAAGGCGACAAGGTCTACCTGTTCTCCGGTCGGGCCGACACGACGGTGAAGACCGCAACGGTCGAACTGGCTGCCGACTTCTACGATCACTTCGACGCGGACGTGGACCTGCTGACCAAGCTGCCGGACTCAGACCTGCGTGCGGCCCACTCCTTCGTCACGAAGGACTGGGGGAACCCTTGCTCCGAACAGGGCTCGCCCTTCATCAACGACTGCAAGTACGACCAGGCGGGGGCCATTTTCCAATTGCTCTACGAAGGTGCGAATCAGGCAGCGGCAAACCCGGCCAGCATCATCAGCTTCGACCAGACGCCCTACACGGACGGCGATCCGAAAGACATCTCCATGTGGGACACCGGCTATGCCTATATCCCGGACTCCTGCAAAGCTGAAGGAGCCGACTGCGGCCTGCACGTGGCTTTCCATGGCTGCCAGCAATCGGCGCAGACCATCGGCGATGATTTTTACACCAAGATCGGCCTGAACGAATGGGCGGAAGGGACCGGCACGGTTGTGCTCTACCCGCAGGCCCGATCAGTTGAAAATTTCTTCAACCCCTTCGCCGCCAACCCGAAGGGCTGTTGGAACTGGTGGGGCTACACCATGGACAACCGCTTCCCGGTCCGCGACGGCCAGCAGATCGCGGCGGTGCGTAAGATGGTCGATCAGATCATGAGCGCAGCACGGTAACGCTCTGTTCGGTATTGCTGAACGGCGGGGACTGCGGCTCCGCCGTTCAAGCCCGCAAATTCCGATACAAGCCTTTTGGGGCGAATCGGCCCGAGCGGTTAGTCTGGACGCATGAAGCGTCTCGTTCTGATCCTTGGCCTGGTGATTGTCCTGCCCCTGTCCGCGCGGGCGGAGCCGGTGACGGTCGGGCTGTACCATAACCCTCCATTGATCGACCTGGAGGGCGAAGAGCCCGGGGGCTTCTTCGTCGATCTTTTGCAAGGCCTCAGCGGAGGGCTTGGCTGGTCGGTCCAGTTTGTCTCCGGCGACTTCGCCGACATCCTGGAGCGGACGGTCAACGGCGAAATCGACCTGATGGCAGCCGCCGCCCTGACACCTGCCCGTGCCGAGCGCATGGCCTTCAACGCGGCCCCGCTGCTCAGTGTCTGGGGCGCTCTTTATCAGGCCCCCGATACGCCGCTGCTCACCCTTGCGGACCTGGATCACCTGACCATCGCACGCCAGTCCGGAACGGTCTTTTCGGATGAGATGGAACGGATCTGCCAGGCGATGGCAATGAACTGCCTCTGGGAGGAGATCACAGACCCGACCGAGGCATTGAGTGCGCTACGCGACGGATACGTGGACGCCGTGCTAACCGATTCCGCCCGTGCGGCAAGCTGGGTCGCCAGGGGGGAGATGATCCCCTCGGCCATTGCTTTCAGCCCCTTTGCCCTGCACCTTGCGGGCGAGCCCGGCCTGCTCGCCTCCTTCGACCACGTTCTGGAAGAGAAAAACAGCGCGACGGAAGCCGTACTGGCCCAAGCCTTCGAAACCTGGCTGCCACAGCCTGTCGCCCTACCCCAGCCTGTGGTGCCAGGCAAACCATCGGCACCGATAGAACCCGAAGCGGCTCCTCCTTCCAGCGCCGCTCTCCCCTCAAGCGCGCGCCCGCTCAGTTCCCATCCCGCCGTCTTTTACAGCCTCGTGTTGATCATCGCCCTTTGCCTGTTCTGGATTTCGGAAGGGCCGAAATGGCGACGACGCCGGGCGGGGCTGCGTGCAGCCACCATCAATCAGGCGGCACTCGACGATCTTTTGCATCAGGCGGGCTTGAGCGAGGTGACGGTGGCTGCCGACCAGACCATCACGGCCATTCGGCCGCGGCAGGGCATTTTCGACGCCAAAGCCCACCTCGGCTGGACCCTGCCCGGCCTTTGCATCAACCCCGAAGAGGGACGGCAGTTCCTGAAAGAGGTTCGCTCCTGCACCGGGCGAAAGGCCACGACGCATCACGGCTGGCTCGACCTGCGCGATGGTTCCGGCCCTGGTCGTACCTTCGCGATTTCGACCCAAAGCCCGGAACGCGAGGATGCTCCGCTTCGGCTGATCCTGCGCGACGTGACCGGTGAGGCGGAAAACGAGGACCGTTGGGCACGTGATCTGACCGAAACGGAAGATGCCCTGGAAGCCGCCGAGAATGCCCTTGTGACGGCAGAGGCAGCCCGTATCGAGGCCATTCGCGAGGCCGAACCCGACCGCATCCTGGTGACCCTGCTGCGCAGCCTGCCGGGGGCTTTGGACCAGAGCACCGAGACGGGCCGCGACGCCCTGATCGGGACCCTGTTGGCCCATAGCCTTACCCTGACCAAGGCGGACAGGATCAGCCGCATCCGCCTGGCCGGTGATCACTTTCACTTTGACGCGGATGTGATCCGGGAACCCGGCCTGCCGGAACGCAGGGCTATCGGCGTCGATTTCCGCCTGGCCGACTATCCCTGGCTTGCCGAGCGCCTCGTCCGCCCTGAACCTTTTCGTCTGCCCAATCGCATCGACTTCCCCGACCGCATGGCCCCTGAACGCGCCCTATTCGACGCGTCTGAAACCCTGGACGCCTTTTTCGTGCCGATCCGGATAGAGGGCGAAGAGGCGACGGCCTGGGCCGGGCTCGAGATTGTCCAACGCGAGGAAGAATCAAACCAACGCCTATCGGCAGAAGACCTCTCGCTCATCCGCATGATCGGTGCGGTGACATCGGGTTTTCAGGCCAATGGCAGCCGGGAAGCGACAGAACTGCGAGAGGTAGTTTAGACCGGGGGAGAGGCTCCAGCCTGCGCCTCCCTGATTGTGTTTAGCCCGAAGAATTCTGAAGGTAGCGTTGGAAGCTGTCTTCTTCGTAGGCCTTCTCGGCCACGTACTGGAACATCTTCAGGAAAGGAGCGGGATTGAAATAGCCCGGCATGCGGGCGACCTCGAGGTCCCGACCGGAGCCCGAAAGGCCGTCGAGCGTTTCGGGGAAGAAGACCGTGGTCGGCGTAAAGTTCACCCGCCACCGGCGCGCGAGGTCTTTTTCACTCATGGTCTCGCCGTCCAGGTCAGTCACCTCCCGATCTCCCCAGATGTTCAGCTGCAGAACCGAAAAATGTTCCTGGATGTAGCTAACCACCGTGTCGTCGGTCAGGTTGACCTCGTGCATCTGTTTGCAATAGGGGCATCCGCGCTGTTCGAACATGACGGCAAAGCGCTTGCCTTCTGCAGCAGCGTCCATGATGTCCTCTTCCAGGATCATGAAGCTGTCGAGGAACCAGTCCTGTTTATGCAGACCATCCTCGCCGATGGTCGCGGCCTTGGCAGCGCTGGGCCTGATCAGCCCTCCGGGGCCGAAAGCCGCGAGGCCGCCCAATGCGCCCCCCAGCAGTCCCGTCGCCGCCCGGTTGAGCAATTTGCGTCGCGTAAGGGTCATGGCTTATCCTCCCGGCCTTGCTGGCTCCTTCTTTGGACGTGGCGATAGAGCGCCGGATTGCAAGACCTATGAGGCCGCCATTTCACGCATCCTTGAGGCGTTCGGGCGGGAAGGTCACGGCCGCGGTCGTACCCCTGCCTTCCTCACTGGCGATTTCGAAACGGGCATTGTGGGCCTGGGCCAGCGCCTTCACCACGGCAAGTCCAAGGCCGGTCCCTTCGGCGGGTTCCAAGGCGTGGCGCTTGCCCTGATCAAAGGGGTCGGTGATTTTCGGCAGATGATCCGCGTGAATACCGACCCCGGTATCTTCGACACGGAAACGGAGCCCGCCTTCCGTTGATCGCCCGACTTCAAGTTGAATCCGGCCTCCGGTCGGGGTGAATTTGACGGCATTGACCAGCAAATTTAGCAGAATCTGCTTCACCTTCAGAGGATCGCCGATCAGCAACGGCAGGTCGCCTTCCAGATGGATCGAAAGCAGGAGTTCAGCCGCACCGGCCCTGGGCCTGACGACAGCAGCCACATCCTCCACGAGATCGGACACGACCAAGGTCTCCTCGTCCAGGCCGGGACCGCCGAGGCCAATGCTCGTGTACTCCAAAAGGTCATTGATCAAATCCAAAAGGAGTTCAGCAGCCCGGTGAATATCAGTCGCGTAATCCACATAGCGCGGCGGCGAACAGGGCCCGAAGGTGCCGTCCCGGATGACCGTGGAAAAGCCGAGGATCGCATTCAGCGGTGATCGCAGCTCATGGCTCATGCGAGCCAGGAAGTCACTCTTGGCGCGGTTGGCCTGTTCCATCTCGGCCAGGGCTTCCTGTGCCCTGTGGTCGGCTGTCCGGCGTTCCGTTATGTCCAAAGCCGTCAGGTAAAAGGCGTCTTTTCCTGTTCCCGGATCCAACAGCGCCCGCCCCTGGACGGCAAACCAGATGGCTCCGCCATAGGTCAGAAGCGGTGCTTCCATAAAAGTCTGCCCTTCTGCTTTCAACTGCGCTTCAAAGGACCGTCGGTCCTCGACACGTTCGAAGAGCTCGGCAAACCGGCACCCATGACCAAAGGCCTCCTCGAAGGCCGGATTGTGATACTCCGGCTTGCCCGATTGGTTGAACAGGGCAACGACCATGTTGGTGTGGCGCAGCGCCTCCTGCGACCGCCGGGTTTGAATCTCGAGGGTGTCCAAAAGCCCGGGTTCAGCCTCGAAACTCATCACGAAGCCATAGCCCTCGACCAGAAGCCCCCGACAGACAAGCTTGACCCCACGGGCCTCGCCGAGGGGGTAGAGCGTCCATTGTTCGGCAATCTGTTCTTCCCCTGCCAGCAGACGGGCTTCACAGGCCTGCAGCCGCCGCCGGGCTCCTTCGGAGATATCCGAAAGGTCCCTGCTGCATAACTCTTCGACAGTTTCCGCCTGCCAAAACTTCAGCCCCTGGCCATTGGCCCAGATATGGCGCAGATTCTTGAAGTCGAAGATCCAGATAGGGGTGGAAAGTAGATCGAACGCGCCCAAGTCTTCCAAACGCACGCTGGCCAGATGACTAAGGTCGGAACAGGAATCACCGGTCCCAACGGTCAATCCAATATCTTTAGTTTCGACTCGATCCACGATCTTGCCTTATGGTTTTATTAGAACGGACCAACTCTAGAATGATGTGGCGAGGCGAGAAAGTGCTCCATCCGAATAGGAACGATTTTGTATCCGCCGCCACATCCGTTTCCCCTGGGCATTCGCTTTCTGGCCATTCGCTTCAGGGCCATTCGCTTCAGGGCCATTCGCTTCAGGGCCAAACGCCCAATGGCACAACACTTGGAGAAATCAGGGCCGGGCGAGTGATCGTATGACTCTGACCCGAGAAAAGATCGCCTCCGGCTATCTACAGAAAATGCTCGCCGACAACCCTTTCGGTATGAAGCCTCTGACGCTGGACGAGCTCGACAACTCAATGGCCGAAGCCTTGAAGGGCCGCGACCTTTCAGGAGGAGTCTGGATTTTCGCCTACGGCTCGCTGCTCTGGAATCCGGCCATTCACCTGGACGGGGAACGCGATGCCCGCATCCACGGCTACCACAGGCGGTTTTGCCTCTGGACCCCCCTGGGAAGGGGCTCTCCGGAAAAGCCGGGGCTCGTGCTCGGCCTGGATCGGGGTGGCTGTTGTTCCGGTCGGGCTTTGCGGATCGCACCGGACCGGGTCCAGGAAGAGTTATCCATTGTCTGGAAGCGGGAAATGGTCACCGGCTCCTATCACCCGCGATGGGTCACGGCGACCACGCCGGACGGCCCTTTGGAAACACTGGCCTTCGTCATGAACAGGGACAGGCCCAATTACGCCGGTCGACTATCGGACGAGGAGGTCGCGCGCGTTCTGGCCGAGGCCGAAGGAGAGATCGGCCCGGCCCGGCACTATCTCTATTCAACTGTCGAAAGTCTGGGAAAACTCGGCATCCACGACCGGCCCATCGAACGCCTCTACCGTCGGGTCAAGGAATTGGCTGCCGAGGCTGATCAAGCTGACGAATAGGCGGCCTGGGCCACTGGCTGAGGACGCGACCCTGCAAACCAGCGCCGACGCCCAGGACCCTGGCGAACCGCACGACGTTCACTGAGGCAGCGCCGCTCCTGAATCGGCATGCGGGCCAAGCCGCCGGCGAGCGTGAATTCCTGCAATCGCTCCCAGCCCTGGCGGGAAAATCCGGGGTCCTTGATCACAAACAGGTCGCGAAATCGATCACGATCATCTTTCGAAGAGAACAGGATTCGCAGGCTGGCTTCGACGGCCGGTTCACCCAAGGAGTCATGGTAGAGGTCCCAATCTGATTCTGTTTGTGCTTTCAACCAGTTGACGATTCTTTCAACGGATTGCACAGTCGTGAAGCGAAGACCAAAGACCATCTGACACGCCATCTCTTGAACGGTTTACGACGAAAGCCCGAGGGGGCAAGCTAGCGAGCCCGCCTGAACAAAAGCTGACAGTCTACAAAAGCTGACAGGCTGCCTTGTCCAGATGGAGGGGGCGCAAGTTAGCGGAGAAAGAGCCATCACCATGGACGGTCGATCTATCGAAGGGGAAGGCGGGACGCAAGCGACCGAGGCCGAAGCCCCGGCGACTGCCCCCTCCCCGCTGCCTGCATCTGAAAAGTCCTCAATTTTGCGGCGGGCCGCCCGGATCATCCTGCCGCTCGTCGTCATTGGCGCCGCGATCGGTGTTGTTGCCTGGCTCAGCGCCACCAAACCGGTGATCGCCCCGAAGCCGGTGGCCGAAAGGGTCTGGACGGTGGACGTTCTTCAGGCCGACCCGGGGCGGGTTCAGCCGACCATTGACGTCTTCGGCACAATCGCCGCCGGCCGGGAGACAGAGCTGCGCCCCCTGGTTGAAGGGCGGATCATTTCTCTTGGGCCTGATTTCCTGGAAGGAGCCGCCGTCAGCGCAGGCGCGTTGCTGGTCGAGATCGATCCCTTCGACTACGAGGCCGGTCTGGCGGAAGCGAATGCCGAACGTGATCAGGCCCGCGCGGAGGTGACGGAACTGGAAGCCGAGTTGGAGGGCGAACGGGCCCTGCTTCCGGGCGACCGCCGTCAACTGACGCTCTCGCGTGCGGATGTGGAACGGCGAGAGCGGCTCTTTGACCGGGGGGCGGGATCGGAAAAAACGCTCGACGATGCCAGGCTCTCCCTGAGCCAGCGCGAACAGGCCGTCACCCAGCGCGCCCAGGCGATCACCCGGCTGGAAGCCCGCCTGGCCCAGGCCAGGGCCTTGCTGGCCCGGCGTGATGTCGCCGTACTGCGTGCCGAACGGGATCTCCAGGAAACCCGCCTGACGGCACCCTATGATGGTTATCTCAGCGCCGTGGAAGCCGCCGTCGGCATGCGGGTCTCAACCAACGACCGTGTGGCGCGGCTCACGGTCTCTGATTCGCTGGAGGCTCGCTTTCATCTCTCCGATGGCCAGTTCGCCAGGCTGATGGCTGCAGATGGCGAAGCGGCCTTTATCGGCAAGCCCGTCGATGTCATCTGGCAGCTGGGCAGCCAGAGTCTGACCTTTCAGGGCGTCGTGGATCGCGCAGAGGCCGAAATCGATGCGGCTCGGGGCGGCATGCGGCTGTTTGCCAATCTGGCGGATTTAAGCCCCGCGAGCCCACTTCGACCCGGTGCCTTTGTGACCGTTCGTTTGAGCGACCAGGCCTTCGATGGCGTCGTGAGCCTGCCGCCGCGGGCTTTGCACCTATCCCCCGATGGCGAGGCCGTGATCTACCTTTTGAAAGAGGGTCGCATGCGGTCGCTGACCGTGGAACAGGTGGGGCGCGATGCGGGCCGGATCCTTGTGCGCGGAGACCTCTCAAAGGGTGACGCCATTGTCTTGAGCCGGTTCCCTGAAATGGGCGATGGTGTCGCCGCGCGCGCGGCCAGCCCAACCGCCTCAGGTTCCTGACGATGTCAGGCCCTCTGTCCGCTCCCGGCAAGCGCGACCTGATCGGCATCTTCGTCCGCCACCCCACGGCGGCAAACCTGTTGATGGTCGCCATGATCGTCGCAGGCCTCTTTGCCCTGGATCGCCTGACCACACAGTTCTTCCCGAACTTCGGCATTGATGTCATCCGGATCTCGGTCGAATGGCGGGGGGCCAGCGCGGACGATGTGGACACCAACATCATCCAGGCCATTGAACCGGAGGTCCGGTTTCTGGATGGCGTGAAGAAGGTAACCTCGCGCTCGGTCGAAGGGCTGGGGACCTTGTCGATTGAGTTTGAGCCCGGCAGCGACATGCAGGCAGCGCTGTCCAATGTGGAGACCGCTGTCAGCCAGGTCACCACCCTGCCCGAACTCGCCGAACAGCCGGAGGTTCGGCGCATTGTCCGCTATGACACGATCACCAAGGTCGTCCTGTCCGGCCCGTTTTCCGAAGCCGCCCTGAAGGCCTATGCCAAAACCATGCGCGACGACCTGCTGGAACGCGGGGCCGACAAGGTCGATCTGGTGGGCGCTCGCGACGAAGAACTGCATGTGCTCGTCGACCCCGTGGCTCTCCGCCGACTCGACCTGACCCTCGGCGACGTCGCCGCCCGGATCGGCGACGTTTCCCAGGATGTGCCGTCGGGCGACACCGCCGGTGCCGGGTCTTTACAGATCCGCAGCCTGGGCCTGGAGAAAACGGCGCAAGGCCTGGCCGGGATCGAACTTCGCGCCTTCGAAGACGGGACCCGCATCGACCTGGACGAGGTCGCCCGCATCCGCGAGGCCTTCGATGAAAACGACCAGCAGCTCTTCCGGAACGGCCACCCCGCAATCCAGCTGCACGTCCAGCGGGCCCTGCACAACGATGCCTTGGAAGTGGCGGCCATCGTCGATGCCTACCTGCAGGAGCTCCGACCGACCCTGCCGCCCAGCCTGGAGCTGAGCCAGTACAATGTTATGTCGGACCTGATCGAGTCGCGCATCGATCTGTTGCTGGAAAACGGCGTCACCGGCCTGCTGCTGGTCTTGGGCATTCTGTTTCTATTCCTGAACGCACGTGTCGCCTTCTGGGTCGCCGCCGGGATCCCGGTTGCCCTCCTGGCCACGCTGGTCGTGATGCTGGGTTCCGGCCAGTCGATCAACATGGTCAGCCTGTTCGGCCTGATCATGGCCATCGGCATCCTGGTCGATGATGCCATTGTGGTCGGGGAACATGCCGAGGCCCGCCGCCGTTCCGGGCTGGGTGCGATCGAGGCCGCTGAGATGGGGGCCAAGCGCATGCTGGTGCCGGTCATGGCCTCGTCCCTGACCACCATCGCCGCCTTTACGCCCCTGTTCGTCATCACCGACATCATCGGGCAGATTATCATCGCCATTCCACTGGTCGCCGTCGCGGTGATCGGGGCCAGCCTGATCGAATGCTTTCTGGTCCTGCCGGGCCATATGCGCCATGCGCTGGTCCATCCGATGGACCGACGTGGCGGCTTTCGAAAGGCCTTCGATGCGCGCTTCGATGCGTTTCGCGACGGCCCCTTCCGCAGGCTGGTCGAAGCCGCGATTGCTTGGCGCTATCTGACGCTCAGCCTTGCCATGGCAGCCCTGATCATCAGCTTCGGCCTGATCATGGGCGGACGGGTCGGCTTCACCTTTTTCGCCGGCCCCGAGTCCGATCGGCTTCACGCCAACCTGGAAATGATGCCCGGGACCAGTCGCGCAGAGACCGCGCAAGCCTTGACGACCCTGCAAAAGGCCCTCGATCAGGCAAATGCGCAAAGCGGCGAGGTCATGCGCCTGTCGCTAGCTTCGCTCGGAGCCGGGGTCGGTGCCGAAGGCGGCCGGGTGAATACCGAAGGCGACAATGCCGCCGGCATCACGGTGGAACTGACCGACAGCGACCAGCGCGACATCCGCACCTCCGACTTCATCCAGGCCTGGAAGGACCTGCTGCCGCCGCTTCCCGGCGTCCAGCGCCTGACCATCATCGCTGCCCAGGCCGGACCACCGGGCCGCGACATCGATATCCAATTGGCGGGGGGCGATCTCCTGTCATTGAAGGCCGCCGCGACCGACATCACCGGCCTTCTGGGGCGCTATCCCGGTGTCTCCGACATCTCGGACGACATGCCCTTCGGCAAGCCGGAAGCCATTTTGAGCGTTTCGCCCCGGGGCAATGCCCTGGGTTTCAGCACGGACTCGCTCTCGGATCAGGTCCGCAACAGCTTCGAAGGGGCCATTGCCAAGCGCTTTGCGCGAGGCGACGAGGAGGTGCTGGTTCGCGTCCGCCTGCCCGATCAGGCCCGCTCCGAAGGCGACCTGGCCACCCTCATGTTGCGGAGCCCCACAACGGGCGGCGAGGTCTTGCTGGAAGACGTCGCGGACCGCATTGATCGCGACGGATTTGCAGTTATCCAACGCAGCGATGGTGCCCGACGGGTCGCCATCACCGCCGAAATCGACAAGGCCGTGACATCTACCGGGACCGTGGTCGAGGCCCTGAACCGCGACGGGATCGAGGCCATCGCGGAGGCCCATGGCGTCCGGGTCAGCTTTGAAGGCAAGGCGGAAGAACAGCGCACCACCTTTGGCGACATGCGTACCGGCGCGCTGTTGGGGCTCGCCGGAATTTACATCATCCTGGCCTGGGTTTTCGGCAGCTATTCCCGCCCCTTCCTGGTCATGGCCGTGATCCCGCTGGGCTTCATCGGCGCGGTCATCGGGCACATGGCGCTCGGCTTCGACCTGACCATTCTGTCGATGGTGGCCCTGATCGGGCTGTCGGGGATCGTGGTGAACGATTCGATCATCCTGGTCAGCACCATCGACGAACACATCGCGAAGTCGGAACGCACCCTGGAGGCCATCGTAAACGGCACCTGCGAAAGGCTGCGCGCCGTCATCCTGACCTCTCTGACCACGATCGGTGGGCTGACCCCGCTGCTGTTCGAGACTAGCCTGCAGGCGCAGTTCCTGATCCCCATGGCGGTAACCATTGTCTTCGGTTTGATGGTGACCACGCTGCTGGTCCTCTTCGTCGTACCGAGCCTGCTCGCCGTGCAGCGCGACATCGGTCGGGGGGTATCCGGTCTCTGGCGCTTCGTTTTCGGCTTGCATGCCGGTGAAAAAGCCTGAAACAAAGCAGGTATGGAACGCAAATCAGCCCTTATCCGCGCAACCGGCCACCCCAACATCAGGGCGACCCATGCCAGCACATTGGAACTGACCGAAGACGCCGACCTGACCGCGCGCGGCACCTGCATCATCGGCGTCAAGGCCGAGGTGGACTGGCAGGCCTTGGGCGCACTGCGGGGCGGCGTCGCCGTCACACTTCGCTGCGGCGACCTGATCGACGGCTTCACCGCCCAAATGGCACCTGGCTTCACCAGCGGCCAGCCGCTGATCTTTCGCCGTGCCTTGGGCGGGGTGACCCGAACCCTGGCCCAAGGGGCTTCCAAAGGGTCGGCGGAGTTGAACCGGGAGCTGGTGGCCGCGCTGCGGGAACCAGGGGCTGAACTCACGGTCGAAATCACCGAGATCGGCGAGGCCCTGCCAATGGGCTGCCTGTTCATCGTCGGGATGCCGATCGGAGCGATCCAGGATCTCTCGCCGCGTGCTGTGGAGGTCCTGGGATCGGTCGATGCAGTCTTCGCCGAGGATACCCGCAAGGCCAAGGAAACACTGAATTGGCTTGGCCTCGCCAACACGGTCATTTCCTGCCACGACCACAACGAGCGTAAGCGCGCAGATGGTGTGGCCGAGAGACTGGGAAAGGGCGAGAGGCTCGCCCTGGTCTCGGACGCGGGCATGCCGCTTGTTTCCGATCCCGGTTATCATGTGGTGCAGGCCGCATTGGAGGCCGAAGCCATGGTGACCACTGTACCGGGTCCGACCGCCATAGCCTCGGCCCTGGCTGTTTCCGGGCTCGCCACCGATGCCTTTGGATTTTTCGGCTTCCCACCCCGTGCGAGGTCGAAGCGTCAGCCCTGGCTGGCGGAGAAGCTGGGCCTGTCGCAAACCCTGGTCCTTTACGAATCCTGCCACCGATTGGTCGACACTTTGGGCGATCTCGCGGAACTGGGCCCGGAGCGGGGCTGCGCGGTCTGCTGCGACCTGACCAAACAAAGCGAATGGATCGCACGCGGACAGTTGGGCGATCTGGTCGAGGTTCTGCCGGAACGCGCCGCTGAGCGAGGCGAATACGTCCTCGTGGTCGAGGGGCGCGGATCGGCCTTGGACCGTTCGGAAGACGCCGAGGCACCAGCGGTCAATACGGATCCCATGATCCGGTCCCTGTTGAAGGACGGCGTCGCGACCAAGGTGATCGCTCGTGCCATCGCTGCGGCAACCGGGGCGAGCCGTCGTGACGTCTTCCAGCAGGTCATCGCCCTGAAAGAGCAAGGCGAAGAATGACAGCGGCCTTTCGTTCACTCGCCCGCGGACGGGAGTCCGACGTCGAAGCACAAGAGATACGAGACCGCGCAAACTGTGCCACGGGTACCCTGGTGGATCTGGGCACCGGCGATGGAGCCTACCCCTATCGTTTTGCCAAGGAAAACCCCGACTGGCTGGCCATCGGCATCGATGCGGCTGCCGAAAACCTGACCAAAACCGCCGCCCGCATCGGGGCCAAACCGGCCAAAGGGGGCGTATCGAACCTGTTGCTTCTGGTCTCTCCGGTTGAAAAGTTGGCGGGGCTCGATCAGGTAGCCGACCGGCTGGCCGTGAACTTCCCCTGGGGCAGTCTGCAACGGGGCCTGGTTGCCGGAGAAGCGGAAATCCTGGGACCCGCCCGAAGCCTCATGAAACCCGGCGGGACCTTTTCCTTCTGGCTCAACCTTCAGGTCTTTGCCGACAACGCGCTGCGGGACCGTCTCGAATTGCCGGACTTCAACGAAGCCTATCTGGATGGGCCTTTGAGAAAAGCTTACGAGGCTTGTGGTTTCCGGATCGAGGACTTCCACCGGCTGGAGGAAGGTGCCCCCGACGTTCGCACCACCTGGGGTCAGAAGCTGACCCTCGGCAGTCGTCGGGAGACCTTCCAGATTACCGGCGTGGCGGCTTGAGGTTTATTCCGCTGCCGCTTTCGGTGCGTCCAGCGCTTCGAACTGATCGAAGGCCTGCAGTGCTTCCGAACCGTAAACCAGGGACGGTCCGCCGCCCATGAACACAGCTGAGGCGATGGTCTCGGCGATTTCTTCCCGGGTTGCGCCGGCATCGCGCGCGCCCTTGACGTGGAAGGCGATGCAGCCGTCGCAACGCGCCGCGATAGCGACGCCGACAGCAACCAGTTCCTTGGTCTTGGTGTCCAGGACGCCGGGTTTAAGGGCGGCGTTGGCCATGGCCGAGAAGCCCTTGGCCACGTCGGGAATGGCTTTGCGCAGTTCGCCGATCGCCGCACCCATGTCGCGGCCCAGTTCAGGATAATTCGTCGTCATTGGCTCTTTCCCCAAAACAGAATGCAGCGGCACTCTCCTAAGTCCTTGAGCGGAAGAGCACCTGATCATTAAATTAGATATTGCTAATTTAATAAGATGTCAAGTCTGTTTGGAGGTGGGATCAGCCTTGGTGACCGTGCGCTTGACGGCACCAGCCTTAACCGCTGCCTTCCGGGCCGGTTTCGCCTTTCCCCCGACGGCTGCCGGTTGCGGAAGGGGTCGCTTCAGCTTCACCTTTTTTGAAGGCTCCGGCTTCGCCTCTGGTTTTTGAGGCGTCGGAACGGGTTCAGGCTTTGGCTCTTTCCGGGGCTGGGCTTTCGGCTGCGGGGCCGGGGCTGCGGGTGCCGGGGCTGCGGGTACTGGAGCTGCGGGTACTGGGGCCGCCGCCCGGGGACGGGAAGCCACGACGGGCTTGCCCGTATTGATCTGAACCCTGGGTTTGGGTTGAGGCTTGGGCTTGGGCTGGGGCTGAGGTTGAGATTTTTCCTCGGCTTTCGGTTTTGGCTGCGGAGCTGGAGCGGGCTTAGGCTTATCGATCCGTTGCGTGGAGACTTTGAACGTCGGAATCGGTTTCGGCTCCGGTGCCGGTTCGGGCTCGGGCTCCGGCTCCGGCTTTATGTTGAGCGTCAAAAGCTCATCAATCGGCAACAGGGGGACCACATCGCCCTTTTGTGGATCAGGGGCCGGATCGGTCTCCCGCGCGGCCCGGAAAGCGCCCAGGAAGGATGCCGCATCGGGAAAGCGCAACGCCGGATCTTCGGACATCGCGGTCAGACAGACGGCCTTGACCCGTTCGTCGGCATATCCGGAGCCCAGGGCTTCGTAAACCTTGGCCGCAGAGAAGACATCACTGCGGGCATCGGCCTCGGCGGGGTTGTCCAGGAGTTCCGGCGCGGAGAAGGCCGGATTGCGCGGCTGAATAGTGGCGCGGGCAAAGTCCCCGTCAGGTGCCTTGACCAGACCGAAGTCCGCCAACTTGACCTTGAGATCCTCAGACGCCAGCAGAATGTTCCCCGGCGTCACGTCCCGGTGGGCCAGGCCCTGGCCATGCAGATAGCTCAGGGCCTCCAGCAGCTGGACCAAAACGGTGTCGGCCCGCTCTCGGCTCAGGCCCCCACTTTCAGTCGCCGCCAATTCCTCGGCCAGGCTGCTCTCGATGAAGGGCATGACGAAATAGGGCGTACCGGACTCGTTGGCCGATAACTCCCGGATGCCGACCACATGGGAATGATCCAGGCGCGCCAGGACCTGTGCCTCTTCGATGAATTTGCCGAGCCAATTGACCACGCCCCGACCGTCCAGTTGGTCGGCTTTCGGCTTGAACACCTTGACCGCCACCTTGACCTCAAGGTCGGGATCGTAGGCGAGCAGGATATCCGACAGCGGCGTCGTCTTCAGTGTGCTGCGGACAAGGTATTTTCCAACACGTTCCATAACGCTTCTTTAGCCCTTAGAGACCCATCCGGCAATCACCCGCCGGCCCCCACCTGAGACTTCAATTGGGATTTCAAGCGGACGACCCGCACAGGTTTTCGACCGCGCACCACGCCTTTGGCTTTCACCTGTTTCAGTCGATCCAGAAAAACGCTCGCATCCTCCGGCCGGTCCCGACGCGAAGGCGACATGGCCGCCATCACCAGATCGCTGAAAGCGGTTGAAACAGCCTTCACCCGTTCCGCCGGTGCCTTGAAAGAGCCGACGCCGAGGCGTCCGGTCAGCATGCGATAGGCGACCGCCCCCGCCGAATAGACATCGGCGCGGGCATCCACGTCGCGGGCGCTGCGGCGCTGTTCCGGCGCAATGTAATCCAACGAGCCGATCCAGACGCCAGACTTGGAAGCCTTGAAGGTTCCCCACTTCACCATACCGAAATCGCAGAGCTTGACCGACCCGCCCTCTTTCGCGGTCAGCAGAATGTTGCCGGGCTTCACATCCCGATGGACCATGCCGTGGCCGTGCATATGGGCAAGGCCTTCGAGCGTTTGCTGCAAAATGAAAGCCGCACGTTCGGGATGGAGCTTGCGGGGCCGATCGGACTCCGCCAGTTCCTCCTCGGTTTCGTCGTCCTCCAGGTCCTGGCCCAATTCGTAGATCAGGTTTGCCTTGACGAAGGGCATCACGAAATAGGGCCTGCCGCGTACCTTGCCGAAATCCAGGACGGGCACGATCCTGGGATGATCGATGCGGGCCAAGGCCTTTCCTTCCCGCAGGAAGCGGTCGCGCCAGACGTTGCGGGAATAGGCCTTGTCTTTGCCGGATTTGTTCTTGGGCCGGAAGAGCTTCACCGCAACCCAACGATCAAGGTCCGGATCCCGCGCGAGATAGACGACCGAGAAACTGGTCTCGATCAAAATCTTGCTGATCTCGTAGCGTCCAATAAGGTCCATGGCAAAAGGCTAGACCGGTTGCAGCCAACAAAAAAGGGGTGAGCCGACAAGCCCACCCCTTCTTTCAACCTGAACAGCCTTGCGACTGCCTTACCACTCGATCTTCTCGACGCCCTGGAAGGTCAGCTCGGAGCCGTCGTCGAGCTGCACCGTACCGGAAGCCTCTTCGTCGAAGGTCAGGCTGCCATCTTCGTTGACGGTGTAATCGACATCGGTTTCCAGCGTCCAACCGCTGTCGCCGCCCGGCCCGCCGGTGACGTCTTCCAGCTGCACCGTGTCGGTCCAGCCCGATCCGCCATCGAAGTAGTCGGAGCCGTCGCCGGAGCCGAAGATGAAGAGGTCGTTGCCCCCGCCACCCCAGGCCGAGTCGTCACCTTCGCCACCGACAAGCGTGTCGTTGCCGCTGTCGGCGGTATTCCAGTCGTTGTTGTCGTCGATACCGCCATAGAGCTTATCGTCACCGGTACCGCCCATGATAATGTCATCACCGGCACCACCTTCGATGGTGTCGTTACCGGCACCGCCATCCAGATAATCTCCGCCGTCATTGGACGAGTAGTAGTTATCATTGGACTGGCCGTAGATCTTGTCATCGCCTTCGCCGCCGAAGACCGTATCGGCACCGGCACCGGCCTCAATGGTGTCTTTACCGGCACCGCCATCGATGTAGTCGGCACCGTCACTGGAGCTGTTCTCGTCGCCCGAGAGGCCGCCCCAGATCTTGTCGTTGCCATCGCCACCCAACAGGGTATCGCCGCCACCGCCGCCTTGGATCGAGTCATTCCCGTCACCGCCGTCGATCGTGTCGGTGCCATCGGCATTGTGGTAGTAATTGTCGTCGCCATAGAGCTTGTCGTCGCCGTCACCACCGCTGAGGGCGTCATCGCCACCCTGGCCATAGATCGTGTCTTTACCGCCATAGCCGAAGATGGTGTCGTCGCCATCGGAATTCTGGGTCCAGGTATCGTCACCCCAGAACTTGTCGTTGCCACTGGTCCCGGCAATGTTGTCGTCGCCGCTGTAACCCTTGTGGTTGTTGTCGCCTGTGCGATCCCAGCTGCCCGGTTCGTCGATGGAAATGTTCTGCTGGGTTTGCTGCAGGCTGGAACCCGTATCACCGGAATCGCCGGTCAAGCCGGTTTCCGCAGCCTCCGGCAGGGTAACGGAAGCCGTTACCTGAACCGATGCCGTATCACCATCCGCTTCGGTCGCCGTCGCCGTGACGTTCAGATCGAAGTCGCTGGACCCGCTCGGAACGGTCATGGTCAGACCGCTGAGATCATCCGCCGAGAGCGTCCAGGAGCCGTCATCGTTCTCGGTCCCCGCCGAAAGCGTCGCGCCGTCCGGCAGGTTATCGACCGTGATCGACAGGGTTTCCGAACCGTCCGTGTCGGTCAGGCTGGACGAAATGGTCACCGGATAGCTCACCGTACCGTCAGAAGAGTCACCGGATTCCATCATCGCATCGACGCCGTTGTCGAACAGGTCTTCGATCTGATCGTCGCTCAACTGGCTGTCATAGATCGCGATGTCGTCCATGTGGCCATCGAAGTATTCGGACAGGTTATTGGCTGTCTCGTCACCACTGCTCCACTGGTTAGCACCGAAGATCCAGGGTTCTTCGTTGCCGCCGAGACCCCCGGTGTAGTCGGGGTTGCTGTCGACCAGTTCGCCGTTGACGTAGAGCTTCATCCCATCTTCACCCCAGGAAACCGTTACCTGGTTCCAGGAGTTCTTTTCGATGTCGCCACCTTCGACTTCATAGCTGGAGTTCTCGTCCTGCATCCGCAGTTCGATGCTATCGCCGGTCTGACGCAGCGTGAAGTGTCCGCCATCGTCGTAGCCCGAGGAGTCGCTGGAGGCCAGGCCCATGTTCTTGTTGTCGTGGTCCGGCTTGATCCACATGGTCAGTGTGCCGCTGTCGGGCTTCAGGGCCGGATCGTGGTCCACTTCGACATAACGCTCGTTCTTGGAACCATCGAATTCAGCAGCACCATCGTGCTGACCTTCGTCATCATCCCAATCCCAGCTGCCGCTGCTGCCGTTAGCCGTCCCATGGAAACTGCCGACACTATCGCTGACCGTGGAGCCGGAGCTTTCGTCGAGCTGCCAGTAGGCGACCGGCGTGGTGCCGGAGGAGCCTTCGGTCACCGTGCCCTCGCCGACCGAAACGCTCAACGTTGGCGCATCCGCATCCCCGGCCACATTGACCGTAAAGCTGGTGGTCTGCGTCGCCGTATCGCCGGTCGACGATTCTGTCGAGGTCGCCGTCACCGTCAGGTTGATGTTGTCGCTGGAGTCTTCCGGCGGCGTGATGGTCAGGCTGTCCAACTGCTCTGCCGTCACATCGGCGGAACCGTCGGTCACCATGATTTCGGTATCACCCGCCATCAGGGTTGCGCCATCGGGGATGTTGCCGATGGTGATCGCCAGGCTCTCGGAGCCGTCGGTATCGGTCAGCGCCGCCGAGATATCCAGATCAATCGCCGTGTCCTCGGTGCCGGAGACCGTATTCGCGCTCAGGCTCGGATCGGAAGCCGTGGCATCCGCCGGCGGCTCGTCGCCCACCTGCAACGTAACACTGGTGGTCGCCGTGTCGCCGTCATCTTCGGTCGAAGTCGCCGAGATGGTGATGTCGAAACCGCTGGAGACATCATAGGGCTGGTGCAGGGTCAGGCCGTCGAGGTCGCCCGCATCGATGGTCCAGGAACCGTCTTCATTGTCGGTCCCGGCAGAGAAGCTGACGCCGTCCGGCACACCGGAGATGGTGACCGAAGACAGGCTTTCGGAACCATCCGTGTCAGAGAGTGCGGCCGCGATATCCAACTCGTAGATGGTTTCCGTCCCCTCGACGCCGCTGTTCAGGCTGGAGGGGTTGTTGTCCAAGATATCGCCCTCGTTCACGGTACCGTCGGCGAACTCGAACTTCTCGACATTGGTGACGGTATCGGTGCCGTCCCGATTGGCCACGAGATCGGTGACGGTAAAGGAGCCATCGTCGTTTTCGACGATGTTGTATTGCTCCCGGTTGCCGCTGAAGACAGCCGTGTCGGTGCCGTCTCCGCCATCCAGGGTATCGTCCCCGGCTCCGCCGATCAGCATGTCGTTGTGGCTGCCGGAGTCCATGACATCATCGCCGGCACCACCGACCAGGTGGTCTTCATCCGAACCCGTGCTGATGGTGTCGTCCCCGGCACCGGCAAGGACGAAGTCCTCGTTGCCGCCACCGGTAATGGTGTCGTTGCCGGACGAGCCGAAGAAGTTCATGTCACCTTCGGCACCGCTGACGGAACCGCCGTTCTCGGTCACGGTGCGGACATGTTCCCAAGAGTCGTCGTAGTTGAAGTGATCATTCAACTGCAGGGATTCGACCCCATCGAAGGTCACCGTTGAGCCGTCCGACATGGTGATCGTGCCGGTGGCACCGTTGGAGAAGTTTACCTCCGTACCGCCATACTCGTTGGTCCCGGTGCTATAGGAGCCGTTGGTCATGGTGATCGTGACATCGTTGATATCCGTGATCAGGCCATTTTCACCAAGCAGCGCGATCTTATCGGTACCGGACCCACCCGAGAAGCTGTCGTTCCCGCCGCCCAGTTCCATGACATAGAGGTCATTTCCATCGTTGCCGTAGGCGGTGTCATCTCCGCTGCCGCCAATCATCAAATCGCCGGCACCTTGCGAGGTGATGGTGTCGTCGCCGGCACCTCCCAAAATCCGGTCATCCGGGCCGCCGCTGGCGGTAATCACATCGTCTCCGATCCCGCCGGAGATGAAATCTTCACCCGACGAGCCACCGTGAATGGTGTCATCCCCGGAACCACCTGCGAGGTTTTCCGTACTGCCGGAGCCCGTGATGGTCTGGTCCGCCGTGTCATCAATGATGCTGAGCGTGCCATCGCCGATGGAGGCCGTAACACTCGGATCATCAGCCACACCGACCACATCCACCGTGAAGGTTTCCGTCGTCGTGGAGGTCTGGCCGTTTTCCTCCGCCGTGACCGCAATGGTCAGATCGAAATCAACATTGGAGTCTTCAGCCGGGGTGATCGTCAGATCGGACAGCTGATCGGAGGTCAGCGTCGCTTCGCCGTCTGTGACGTCGATTTCCGTGCCCCCGACTGCCAGAACCGCACCATCGGGAATACCGCTCAGCGTGATCGCCGTAATGCTCTCCGAACCGTCCGAGTCACCGAGCGCCGCCGACAGGTCCAGCTCGATCGCCGTATCCTCGTCGCCGGATACGTCATTGGCGGTGACGGTCGGATCGTCCACCACACCATCAACGGTGACCGTGACGGTCTGTTCAACCACGCCGCCGTCGCCATCGTCGATCTTGTAGGAGAAGGTGTCCGTACCGCTCCAGTCGGCGTCCGGCTCGTAAGTGTAGCTGCCATCCGCATTCACGGTCAGCGTCCCGTTGGACGGTGCCGTATCACCTGCCGAGAAGGTCAGGTTGTCGCTATCCACATCCGTCCCGCCGAGGGTACCGGAAATCGTGCCGTCCTCGTCGCCGGAAATTTCGCTGGTGGTCGCCACCGGACCATCGTTGGAGCCCGTAACGGTAACCGTAGCCGTCGCGGTATCCGTCGTTGTGCCGTCAGAGACGGTGTAGACGATCTCCACATCCTGGCTTTCGCCATCGTTCAGACTGTCGAAACTGGAGTCCGGCGTGAAGCTGATGGTGCCATCGTCGTTGACCACGACCGAGCCACCGGCTCCGCCCGCAATGTCGGCTCCCGTGACGCTCAAGCTATCGCCATCCGCATCCGTATCGTTGCCAAGCACATTGATGGAAACAGCCTGGTCTTCGTCCGTGGTGGCCGTATCGTCGGTCGCAACCGGGCCATCGTTGGAGCCGGTAATGGTCACCGTCGCCGTCGCGGTCGAGGTTGCGCCCTGATCATCGGTAACCGTGTAGGTAAAGGTATCGGTTGCCGTTTCGCCATCGTCCAGCGATTGCAGGGAAGCACCCGGCGTGTAGGTGTAAGACCCATCCGCGTTGACGGTAACACTTCCCTGGGCCGGGGCATCCGTGACCTCGAAGGTAAGGTCATCGCCATCCACATCGCTGGCATCCAGTTGACCGGTGGCCTGGGCGTCTTCGGAAACGCTCACAGTCTCATCGACTGCCACCGGGCCATCGTTGGAGCCGGTCAGCGTGATGGTTGCCGTCTCGGTCGCGGTTGCGCCGTTTTCATCCGTCACTGTGAAGGTGAAGGTGTCGGTCGCGGTTTCGCCTTCTTCCAGGGCATCCGCCGCGTCACCCGGGGTATAGGTATAAGAGCCATCCGCATTGACTGTCACCGAGCCATAGCTGGGCGACGTGTCGCCTGCGGCAAAGGTCAGATCATCGCCGTCCACGTCGGAAGCACTGAGCGTTCCACTGACGGCTGAATCTTCACCTGTTGCGGCCTCTTCCGCCTCGACCACCGGCCCGTCGTTGGAGCCGGTCACGGTGACCGTCGCTGTCGCTGTATCGGTTGCCGTGCCGTCCGAGACCGTATAGACGATTTCCACCGTCTCGCTCTCGCCCACAGCAAGGCTGTTGAAATCCTCACCCGGATCAAATTCCAGGTTGCCGTCGTCATCGATACTGACGCTGCCGCCCGATTCTCCCAGAATGGTCGGATTGCTGACGGTAAGCGCATCGCCATCGGCATCCGTATCGTTGTCGAGCACATCGATATCGACCGACGCATTTTCGGATGTGGTCGCGGTATCGTCGTTGGCTTCCGGCCCCGCATTCTGGGCGTCCAAAGAGATCGTCGAGGTCACCGTGTTGGTGTCGCCATCGTTCTCCGTCGCCGTCGCACTGACTTGCAGATCAAAGGCATCAGCATCGCCCGGCAGGGTCACGGTGAGCCCCGAAAGGTCTCCGCTTTCAAGCGTCCAGGACCCATCGTCATTTTCGGTTCCCGCCGAGAGGCTTGCACCATCCGGCAACCCATCCACTGTGATCGACAGTGTTTCGGAGCCGTCCGTATCTGACAGAGCACTGGAGATATCGAGTTCGTAGGTGTTGGTGTCGTCGGAACCGTTCTCGACCTCATCACCCAGGCTGGCCGTCAAGGTCGGCGCATCGGCAACACCGGTCATATCGACTTCGAGGGTGGTTTCGGTCGTCTGAGTGTCGTCACCATCCTGGGTCGTTGCCGAAACCGTCAGGGTGAAATCGGCATTCGAGTCTTCCGGCGGGGTGAGTTCCAGGCCGTCCAGGTTATCCAGATCGTCACCGGAAATCGTCCAGGTGCCATTGCCGTTGTCAGTGCCCAGGTTCAGGCTGGCACCATCCGGCACGTCGGAAATGACGATCTCGGTCAGGGTCTCGGACGAATCCGGCAGACCGGCGGAGATATCCAGACCAAAGGCCGTATCTTCCAGGCCCTCGGCGTCCTGAACCGTCAGTGTCGCGCCGTCCGCGTCCGCATCGACGCTGAGGGTGACCGTCGCCGTTGCCTCGCCGCCTTCGCCATCGGACACCGTATAGGTGAAGTCCGTATCACCCGACCAGTTGTCGTCCGGTGTGAAGGTGAAGGTGTCAGAGTCGGCATCGTACGTCAGCGTGCCGTTTTCCGGCTGCTCGAAGCTGGCGATCGACAAGGTATCGGAGGTATCCGCGTCCGTGTCATTCCCCAGCAGATCCGCCGAGGTGAAGGTGATCGTCTGGTCTTCCGTACCGTCGAAGCTGTCCGCATTGGCGACCGGACCGTCGTTGGAACCGGTCACCGTGACGGTCGCGGTCGCAGTCGAAGTCGCATCGCCATCGGTTACCTGATACTCGATCTCGACGGTTTCGGATTCACCGACCCCCAGATCGTTGAAGGCACCATCGGTATCGAAGCTGATCTGCCCGTCGTCATCCAGCAGGGCCACACCGGCAGCACCGCCAAGCACAGCGACAGAGCCAGGGACCACGGAAACATTGTCGCCATCGACGTCGGTGTCATTTGCCACCACGTCGATCTTGACCGTGCTGTCCTCGTCGACCGTCGCCGTATCGTCGCTGGCAACCGGTCCATCGTTGGAGCCGGTCACGGTGACGGTTGCCGTCGCCGTATCAGTCGCGGAGCCATCGGTGACGGTATATTCAATTTCGACAGTCGTGCTTTCGCCATCGTCCAGGCTGTCGAAGCTGTCGTCGGGGGTGAAGCTGATCGTGCCATCGTCATTCAGCACCACCGAGCCCCCGGCTCCGCCCAGGATCGAGACGGAGTCGTCCACCACCGTCAGCGTATCGCCATCGGCATCCGTATCGTTGGCCAGCACGTTCACCGTTACCGAGCTGTCTTCGCCGGTGGTCGCCGTGTCGTCGTTTGCCACCGGGCCGTCATTGGCATCGACGGAGAGCGACCGGGTTGTCGTTGCCGTATCGCCATCGGCCTCGGTCGAGGTGACCGAGAATTGAAGGTCGAAATTATCGGCCAGGCTGTCGGGAATGGTGATTTCCAGGTCCGTCAGTTCGTCCTGTTCGATCGTCCAGCTGCCGTCTTCGTTTTCGGTCCCGGCAGAGAAGGTCACGCCATCGGGAACATTGGTCACCGTTATGGCGGACAGGCTTTCGGAGCCATCGGTATCCGTCAGATCGGCGGAAAGGTTGAGCTCGTAGGTCGTCTCGGCGGCATCGCCGGAACCACCGCCGGAGCTTGAGCCGCCGCCCTGGCCCTGGCCGCTACCACTGTTGCTGCCTTGGCCCTGACCTTGGCCGCTGCCACTGTTGCTGCCTCGGCCCTGGCCTTGACCGCTACCGCTGTTGCTGCCTTGGCCCTGGCCTTGGCCGCTGCCACTGTTGCTCCCTTGGCCTTGGCCCTGACCGCTGCCACTGCTGGAGCCGCCGCCACTGGCCTGACCGGAACTATCGACTTCGTCACCCAGGCTGACGCTCAAATCCGGCGCATCGGCCACGCCTTCCACATCCAGTGTTGCAGTGCCGGTCGAGGTCGTCGTGCCGTCGGAGACCGTGTATTCGAAGTCGGTCTCGCCGGACCAGTCGTCGTTCGGCGTGAAGGTAAAGGTATCGGAGTCCGCGTCATAGACCAGCGTGCCGTTGTCCGGCTGTTCAAAAGCCGTGACGGTCAGGCTGTCCCCGTCGGCATCGCTGTCGTTGCTCAACAGATCGGCGGAGGTGAAGGTAATGGTGCTGTCTTCGGTACCGCTGAAGCTGTCGGCGCTGGCAACCGGACCATCGTTGGAGCCGGTCACCGTGATGGTGGCAACACCGGTATCGGAGCCGCCGGCCCCGTCGGAAACCGTATACTGAACTTCGACCGTCGCGGTATCGCCCTCGCCCAGGCTGTCGAAATCTGAGCCCGGATCAAAGACCAGGTTGCCGTCATCATCAATGCTGACAGAACCACCGGCATCGTTCAGCAGCGTCGGGTCGGAAGCCGTCAGCGTATCACCGTCAAGGTCCGTGTCATTCGCCGTGATATCCAGGGTCAGGACCGCATTTTCACCGGTCGAACCGGTATCGTCGTTGGCAACGGGACCATCATTGGCCGCAGCCACGCTGACGTCCAAGGCCTGGGTCGTGGTCGCGGTATCGCCGTTTTCTTCCGTCGAGGTCGCCGTGACATTGAGCGTGAATTCGCCATTGAAGTTGGTCGGCGGTGTGAGCTCCAGGCTATCCAGATTGTCCAGATCGTCGCCCGAAATCGTCCAGCTGCCGTCGCCATTGTCGGTACCCAGGTTCAGGCTGGCACCATTCGGCACATCGTCGATGGTAACACTCAAGGTCTCGGAACCATCGGTATCCACCAGGGCACTGTCCAGATCCAGCGCGATAACCGTGTCTTCGGTTCCGGCTGCATCGCTCAGGTCGATTGTCGGCGCGTCAGCTACGCCATCGACGTCGAGCGTGACGGTTGCCGTCGAGGTGCCGCCATTGCCGTCGTCGACCGTGTAGGTGAAGTCCGTCTCTCCGGACCAGTTTTCATCCGGCGTGAAGGTAAAGGTATCCGAATCCGCATCGTAGGTGAGCGTACCGTTGTCCGGCTGTTCGAAGCTGGCGACCGACAGCGTATCAGAGGTATCGGCATCGGTATCGTTGCCCAGCAGATCCGCCGAGGTGAAGGTGATCGCGGTGTCCTCGGTCCCTTCAAAGCTGTCCGCACTCGCCACCGGGCCGTCGTTCGAGCCGGTCACGGTCACGGTCGCCGTTGCGGTCGAGGTCTCGCCCGCCTCGTCGGTCACCTGATAGGAAATCTCGACGGTCTCGGATTCGCCTTCGGCGAGGCTGTTGTAGCTGTCGCCCGGGGTGAAGCTGATCGTCCCGTCGTCGTTCAGGACTGCCTCACCGGCCGCACCGCCCGCAATCGCGACGGAACCCGGCACCACGGAAACCGTATCGCCCTGATCCACATCCGTATCGTTGGCCAGAACGTTGATGGTGACGGAAGCGTCCTCATCAACCGTCGCGGTGTCATCGGTTGCGACCGGCCCATCGTTGGACCCGGTCACCGTGACGGTCGCGGTCGCCGTATCGGTCGAGGTGCCGTCGGTGACGGTATATTCGATCTCAACCGTGCGCGTGTCACCGTCGGCCAGATCGTCGAAGCTGGCGTCCGGGGTGAAACTGACCGTGCCGTCGTCGTTCAAGACGACATCGCCGCCGGCACCGTCGAGGATCGACAAGGAGTCATCGACCACAGAGAGCGTATCGCCATCCAGATCGGTGTCATTGGCCAGCACGTTGATGGTGACCGAAGCATCCTCATCGGTGGTCGCTGTGTCATCGGTGGCGACCGGGCCGGTGTTCGAGTCGAAAGACACGGTCGTGGTCACCGTCGCGGTGTCACCGTTGTCTTCGGTGGCGGTCGCGGAAACTTCGAGGGCCACATCGCCCGCACCGGCCGGAACCGTGATTGTCAGACCATCCAGATCATCCGGATCCAAGGAAATCGATCCATCATCGTTGACCGTCCCGGCGGACAGCGTCGCGCCTTCGGGCAGGTTGTCGACCGTGATCGAAAGCGACTCCGAACCATCCAGATCGTTCAGCGATGCCGAGATGTCCAGCGGGTAGGTCGTCGATGCTTCGCCACCATTCTGCAGATCCCAATCGATCAGGCTTTCGTCACCAATGCTGCCCCCGTCACCGAAGGCAATGGCTTCGACATTATTCAGCGTCAGCGTATTGCCGGTTTCCAGATCCACGACCTGGGCACTGATCGTGCCGTTGTTATTGGTCATGTTGTTGATCTGATAGGAATCTTCGTCCTTCGACAGGTAGACCGTGTCGTTGCCGTTGGCACCGTTGACCGCAACGTTGCCGTCGATATCGCCGTTAAAGATGACGCTATCGTCTCCATTGGCGAGATTGATGTTGTTGCCGCCTTGGGCATCGCCGTTGATAACGACGACGTCGTCGCCGTTCTGGGCCGAGATGTTTTCATTCTGATCAAGGCCATCCAGAATCAGGACATCATCGCCAGAAGTAGCACTCGTGCCCGTCGCTTCCAGGTCGCCGCCGAAGCCGGAACCATCGCCGCCGCTGCCGCCGGAGCCGTCGTTCACCGTGCCTTCGCCGATGGAAGCTTCGAGGTTCGGCGCATCGGCCACGCCTTCCACGTCCAGCGTCACCGTGCCGGTCGAGGTGTCCGTCCCATCCGAGACCGTGTATTCGAAGTTGGTCTCGCCGGACCAGTCTTCATCGGGCGTGAAGGTGTAGGTGTCCGTATCGGCGTCGTAGGTGACCGTGCCGTTGTCCGGCTGTTCGAAAGCCGTGATCGACAGGCTGTCGCCCTCGATATCGGTGTCGTTCCCGAGCAGGTCCGCCGTCGTAAAGGTGATGGCTGTATCCTCATCGCCCAAGAAGCTTTCGTCAGCCACCACCGGGCCGTCGTTGGAGCCCGTGATCGTGACCGTGGCGGTCTCGGTCGTGGTGGCACCGTTTTCATCCGTCACCGTGAAGGTGAAGGTATCCGTCGTGCTCTCGCCATCATCCAGGGACTGCAGGTCTTCGCTCGGCGTGTAGGTGTAGGAGCCGTCTGCGTTGACCGTGACCGTGCCCTTCTCCGGCGCGTCATCCAGCGCGAAGGTCAGGTCATCGCCTTCGGCATCCGTCGCCGAGAGCTGGCCGCTGGTCGCACTGTCTTCATCCGTGGTGGCCTCTTCCGCACTGGCCACAGGCCCGTCGTTGGAACCGGTCACCGTGATGGTGGCAACGCCGGTATCCGTGCCGCCGGCACCGTCGGAAACGGTGTATTCGACCTCTACCGTCGCGGTTTCGCCGTCCGCCAGACTATCGAAGTCGCTGCCCGGATCGAAGACCAGGTTGCCGTCGTCATCAATGCTCACCGAACCGCCGGCATCATTCAGCAACGTCGGGTTTGAGGCCGTCAGGGTATCGCCGTCGATATCCGTGTCGTTCGCCGTCACATCCAAGGTCAGTGTCGCGTTCTCGCCCGTGGTGCCCGTGTCATCGACGGCAACGGGGCCGTCGTTCACGGCATCGATGCTGATATCGAGGGTCTGCTGCGTGGTCGCCGTATCGCCATTCTCTTCCGTGGCGGTCGCTGTGACGGTCAGCGAGAAATCGCCGTTGAAGTTTTCCGGCGGAGTCAGCTCCAGGCCATCCAGATTGTCCAAATCGTCGCCTGAAATCGTCCAGGTCCCGTCACCGTTATCCGTGCCCATGTTGAGGCTGGCCCCTTCCGGCACATCCTCGATCACCAGGCTGAGCGTTTCGGACCCGTCCGTGTCCACAAGGGCGGCATCGATGTCGAGTGCCAGGGCGGTGTCTTCCGTGCCGTCCAAATCATCCATCTCAAGGGTCGGCGCATCGGCCACGCCTTCGACTTCCAGCGTCACCGTCGCGGTCGAGGTCCCACCGTTGCCATCGTCCACCGTATAGGTGAAGTCGGTCTCGCCGGACCAGTTCTCGTCAGGCGTAAAGGTAAAGGTGTCCGTATCGGCGTCATAGGTCAGCGTACCGTTTTCCGGCTGCTCGAAATCGGTGATCGAGAGCGTGTCGGTGGTGTCCGCATCCGTGTCGTTTGCCAACAGGTCTGCACTGGTAAACGTGATGGCATTGTCTTCAGTGCCCTCGAAGCTGTCAGCACTCGCCACAGGGCCGTCGTTGGACCCGGTCACCGTAACAGTTGCCGTCGCGGTCGAGGTCTCGTCGCCGTCCGTCACCGTATATTCGATCTCAACCGTCTCGGTTTCGCCGTCCGCCAGGCTGTTGTAGCTATCGCCCGGCGTGAAGCTGATCGTGCCGTCGTCGTTCAGAACAGCCGCACCGGCAGCCCCACCCAGGACGGAAACAGACCCCGATACGACCGACAGGCTGTCGTTGTCCTTGTCCGTATCATTCGCCAGCACATTGATGTTGACGGAAGCATCTTCGTCCACGCTCGCCGTGTCATCAGTGGCAACCGGGCCATCGTTGGAGCCGGTGACCGTCACGGTCGCCGTCGCGGTCGAGGTCGCGTCGCCGTCGGTGATGGTGTACTCGATCTCCACCTGACGGCTTTCGCCATCGTCCAGATCATCGAAGCTGTCGTCGGGTGTGAAGGTGACTGTGCCGTCATCGTTCAAGACAACATCGCCACCAGCGCCGCCCAGGATCGAGACGGAGTCGTCCACCACGCTGAGGGTATCGCCGTCGATGTCGGTGTCGTTGGCCAGAACGTTTATGTTGACGGAAGCATCCTCATCCGTCGTCGCCGTATCATCGGTCGCGACAGGGCCGTCATTGGTGCCGGTCACCGTGATCGTCGCCGTGGCGGTCGATGTCTCGTCGCC
>JBMYSY010000003.1:206867-227074 GCA_049603795.1 Magnetovibrionaceae bacterium | reverse complement strand
TGATGTCCTGGTCGCCAAGACTGCGATAGCGTTTGCCGTCCTTTGCGTAATAGAGCGGAACCACTGGAATGCCTTCGCGCTGGGTGTAGCGCCAGATATCGATTTCGGTCCACTGCAGCAGGGGATGGATGCGCAGGTGCGTGCCCGGCGGAAAATCGGTCTTGAACTGATCCCAAAATTCGGGGGGCTGGTCCTTAGCGTCCCACTTGCGGTCTTCGCCGCGCGGGCTGAAAAAGCGCTCCTTGGCGCGTGTCCCTTCCTCGTCCCGGCGGATGCCGGCGAAAACGCCATTGAAGCCGTATTCGTCGAGGATCTTCTTCAGGCCGTAGGTCTTGCGTGCGGCTGAGCGCGCGGCCGGCGGCAGGCTCGGGTCCATCTCTTCTACCGGCGGGCAGGTGCCGCGGATCAGGTTCAGACCCCATTCTTTCTCGTACTGATCGCGGAAGTCATACATCTCGGCGAACTTCTTGCCCGTGTCCACATGGATCATGGGGAAGGGGACCTTGCCGAAGAATGCCTTCAGCGCCAGCCAGACCATGACGTTGGAATCTTTGCCCAGGGACCAGAGCATGGCGATGTTGTCGAGGCGGTTGTAGGCCTCCCGGAAGATGAAAATGCTCTGATGTTCGAGTCGGTCCAGGTGATCCATGCTCGGGTTGATCCTCGTGCTCGGCGCATTCACGGTCAGGGTCTCTGATGCCCGTTCCGATCCTGTTTTTACGTTAGCCATGTGTTATTATCAAAATAACAGTCTTATCGTGGTGTGGAATTAACACTGTCCTATCATTCGTTCAAGTAGAATTCTGCTGCGTTGCGGAAATTTGGTCGCTCAGGGCTGCCAGTTAACGAGAAAAAGCCGCGACCCTCAAGGAGTCGCGGCTCTTCTTCGAGTGGCGGAATCTCGGTTGAGATCAAATGTCTTCCGGCACCATCTTGATGGCACCGCAGGGGCATTCGGCGACGCAGACGCCGCAGCCCTTGCAGTAGTCGTACTTGAACTCGAACCGCTTGCCGGGGCCGAGCTTGGTAACGGCGTTATCCGGACAGACACCGTAGCAGGTATCGCACTCGAAACAGTTGCCACAGCTCAAGCACCGGCGGGCCTCAAGCAGGGCATTGTCTTCGGTGAGATCGCCCAGAACCTCGTCGAAAGAGGTCTGACGGCGGACGATGTCCAGGTGCGGCTGTTCGTGCGCCGGGGCATCGGCGTAATACCAGGTGTTCAGCTTGTCGTAGGTGGCGATTTCCGGACGGGGGGCCTTTTCATAGGTCGTGCCGGCCAGATAGGCGTTGATGTGGCGCGCGGCTTTCTTGCCGTGGCCGACGCCGACCGTCACGGTCCGCTCGGAAGGCACCATGTCACCACCGGCGAAGACGCCGTCGGCACCGGTCATCATGTTGCTGTCCACCTGGACGACGCCGTCATCGGCGACATCCACACCGGCAACCTCCTTCAGGAAGTCGGTATCCACATCCTGGCCGAGGGCGAGGACAAGGCTGTCGGCTTCGAGGGTTTCGAATTCGCCGGTCGGCTGAGGCCTGCCGTTTTCGTCCAGTTCCATCTTCTCGACCGTGAAGTTGGTCTCGTCGATATGGCGAATGGTGCGCAGCCAGTGGACCATGACGCCTTCCTCGACCGCTTCATCGAGTTCGAAGTCGTGGGCCGGCATTTGTTCGCGCGTCCGGCGGTAGACGATCATCGGCTCGTAGCCCAGACGTTTGGCGGAACGCGCCACGTCCATGGCCGTGTTGCCGCCACCATAGACCACAACGCGGCGGCCCAATTGCGGCGGTTCTTCGCCGGTTTCCATCTCGCGCAGGAAACTGACAGCATCCATGATCTTGCCCGCCGAGTGGGCCGGGATGTTGATCTTCTTGCCGATGTGGGCACCGACCGCGACGAAGACCGCATCGAAGCCGCCTTCTTCCTTGGTCTTGGCCAGGTCTTCGACCTTCGTGTTGAGCTTCAGCTTCACACCCATATCGACAATGCGCTGGATCTCGGCATCCAGGATTTCGCGCGGCAGGCGGTATTTGGGAATGCCGAAACGCATCATGCCGCCCGGAACCGGACCGGCTTCGAAGATGGTGACGTCATGGCCCATGCGACGCAGGTGGTAGGCGGCGGACAGGCCGGACGGCCCGGCACCGATGACCATCACCTTCTTGCCGGTATCCGCAAGGCAATCGACTTTCCAGCCCTGCTCGATGGCCAGCGTGCCGAGGAAGCGTTCGATGGCGTGGATGCCCACGGCTTCGTCCAGTTCCGCACGGTTACAGGCCGTCTCGCAGGTGTGGTAGCAGACCCGGCCCATGACGGCAGGCATCGGGTTGTTGGCCATAATTTCCTGCCAGGCACCGTGATAGTCTTTTTCCTCGGCGAGGTAGAGCCATTTCTGGATGTTCTCGCCGGCCGGGCAGGCATTGTTGCAGGGCGGCAACCGGTCCAGGTATTCGGGTTTAAGGGTGCGCCAGGAACCGGTCTCGTTGGCGAGGCTGGTGCCGACTTCGAGGGTAATCGCGAAAGGAAGATCGGGGTTGTTCACAGCACGGCCTCCTCTTCTTCACGGAGCAGGTTGAATTTCTTGATGTTGGCGTCCGCCATGGCTTGCAGCCTGGCGATGCGTTCCAGGTCCGGCTTGCCCTTCTTGAACAGGTGGGCGAAGCGCCGCTGCGGTTTCAGGTATTCTTCCACCGGCACCTTCTTGCGGATCGGCAGCGAATTGGTGACCTCGCCGTGTTCCGCTTCATAGACCGGGAACAGGCCGCAGTTCATGGCCAGGCGAGCCAGTTGGATGGTCGCATGGGAGGCGCAACCCCAACCCAGCGGGCAAGGCACATAGATGTGCAGGTAGCGGGCCCCCCGGAAGGTCATGGCCTTTTTGACCTTGGCTTCCAGGTCGTGCAATTCCGCCACCGTCGCTGTCGCCACATAGGGAATGTTATGGGCGATGGCGATCTGGGGCACGTTCTTGCCCGTGCCGAAGACGTTGCCGGGGGCTTTGCCGATCGGCATGGTCGTGGCGGTGCGCGCCGTCGGCGGTGTCGCGGAGGACCGCTGCACGCCGGTGTTCATGTAGGCTTCGTTGTCGTAGCAGATGTAGAGAACATCGTCGTTGCGCTCGAACATGCCGGACAGACAGCCGAAACCGATGTCGGTCGTGCCGCCGTCGCCGCCTTGGGCGATCACGCGGACGTCTTCACGGCCTTTCACCCGAAGGGCGGCCTGAATGCCGGTGGCGACCGCCGGGGCATTGCCGAACAGCGAGTGCATCCAGGGCATTTGCCAGGAGGTTTCCGGATAGGGCGTGGTGAAGACTTCCAGGCAGCCGGTCGCATTGGCCGCGATGATCTTGCCTGCGGTCTCCCCCATGGCGGTATCCAGCGCATAGCGGGCACCGAGCGCTTCCCCGCAGCCCTGGCAGGCCCTGTGGCCGGAGTTGATGGCATTGGAGCGATCCATCGAGGCCTGGACGGAACGGCTGTCCGCGTCCACCAGTCGGTTGCCGACGGTGAAGGTGCCTTTCTGGTAGAACTTGACCCGTTGGGCCTGTGTCATCTCATTCATTGATCAGTCCCCCTTAGACCAGATTGGCCACCTGCGCACCGAGGTCGCGCAGAAGGTTTTCGGCAATCGGGCCGGAGTGTTCGTTTTCGCGGGCGCGCTTCAGTTCGCGGGCCACGAGTTCCTCATCCAGGTCCAGGAAGTAGAGATCTTCCAGTTTCCCGGCATGTGCGGTCTCGAAGAGCGCATGGAGCGACTTTTTCAGGATCGGGCGACCGCCAAGTCCGGCGACGACCGTGTGGACATTGAAGTCCATCCCCTGGGTGGCCATGCGGATGTTGGTTGAGACGATGCCGCCGAAGCCGAGGGCAAAGCATTTCTCGACCACGACAACCCGCTTCGCCTTGGCGACCGCGGCGCGGAGCGCTTCTTGCGGGAAAGGCCGGAAGGAACAGATCGAAACCAGGCCGATCTTCTCGCCGCTGGCGGCCCGCATGTCGTCGATGGTGTCTTTGATCGTGCCGCAGACTGAACCCAGGGCGACGATAACGGTTTCGGCGTCTTCCATCTCGTATTCATGGATCAGGCCGCCCGAGTCACGCCCGAAGATCTCGATGAATTCCTCCTGGATGACCGGGATTTCATCAAGCGCTTCCAGCTGTTTGAGGTGGGCGAGGTAACGGACTTCCGTAAAGGCTTCCGGGCCCACCATGGCACCGATGGAGTAGGGGTTGGACGGATCGAGCACCTGCTGCGGCTTGTAGGGCGGCAGGAATTTGTCGACCTGTTCCTGGGACGGAATGTCCACGCGCTCATAGGCGTGGGTCAGGATGAAGCCATCCATGCAGACCATCACCGGCACGCTGAGCTTCTCGGCCAGCTTGAAGGCCTGGATGTGCAGATCAGCGGCTTCCTGATTGGTTTCAGCAAAAAGCTGAATCCAGCCGGAATCCCGCATGGACATCGAGTCCGTATGGTCGTTCCAGATGTTGATCGGCGCGCCGATGGCCCGGTTGCCGATGGTCATCACGATCGGCAGACCGAGGCCGGAAGCGTTGTAGACGGCTTCGGCCATGTAAAGCAGGCCCTGGCTGGCGGTGGCGGTGTAGGTGCGGGCTCCTGCGGCGGAAGAACCGATGCCGACCGACAGCGCGGCGAATTCGCTTTCCACGTTGATGAACTCGCAGTTCTCAAGCTCACCCGATTTCACCAGTTCGCCGACCCCTTCGACAATGTGGGTCTGCGGGCTGATCGGATAGGCGCAAATCACTTCCGGTCGGCAAAGTGCGACCGCTTCGGCAACGGCGTGGCTGCCTTCTGTTTGCTTAAGCATTTGTGTCTCCCCCAGACGTTACGCTGCGGCTGCAGCGGGGCTGATCAGGTTGAAGGCTTCTTTCGCCGCATTGATGTTGGCTTCACCAATGGGGCCCGGGAATTTTTCGGTAATCGCTGATTCCACCGAGGCCAGATTCAACTGGCCGGTGAGCGCGGCAAAGCCCCCCAGCAGCACCGCGTTTGGTACAGGTCTCTTCACATGTTTGACCGCCAATTCCGTGGCGCCCAAGGTGCGGACCTGGCCTTCCGGGAAGCGGGCGGCGAATTCGCCGAGCCCCAGTTCCTCGAATGATTTGGTGGAATTCAAGATGACGTAGCCTTCCGGCTGCAGGCCTTGGAAGACATCGACGGAATGAAGAAGCGTCGGGTCCTGGATGATCAGCGCATCCGGTTCCAAAATCGGCTCGCGTGAGCGGATTTCCTTGTCATCGAGACGGCAATAACTGACCACCGGGGCACCGGTGCGTTCAGAACCGAAACTCGGAAATGCTTGGGCGTGTCGGCCTTCCAGGAAACCGGCAACGGACAGCAATTCGGCAGCCGTCACCACGCCCTGGCCACCCCGGCCATGGATGCGTACTTGAAACATCTGACTGTATCCCCCGCTAGCGTTTAGCGTTGTTGTTTAGTGTCCTCAGGGTCTCATAAATGGGCTTTTTTCTCAACTGAAAGAGTCAGGCTTGAGAGGTTAAAAAGGCCCTTCAGGCCCGCAGAAAACCTCGGTTTTCACTGATATATGAGCCCAAATTACCACAGGTTTCTTATGGCCTTTTCGATGATGTCGCGACATTGGCCAAAATTGGTAAGAAAGTTTTACCTCTGCAAAAAGTGCAGGTCTGACATGCCCCCCTCCGGATAGGCCGGTAAGGGGCATGTCAGCCCGAAATGAGGTCAGAAAAATCGCGATTGAAGCGCAGCCTGCTGGGCTTCCTTCACCGCGACAGCCGACAGGTTCAAGATCCCGCGAGCGGTCACACTGGGTGTCAGGATATGCGCCGGCTGGGCGGCACCCAAAAGGATGGGTCCGACGGGCAGGCCTTCGCCCAGAACCTTCAGGCTGTTCAGCGTGGCATTGGCCGCATCCAGGTTCGGGAAGACCAGAACGTTGGCCTGGCCCTGAAGCCGGGAATTGGGGAAGACCCTCTCCCGCAGCCTTTCGTCCAGGGCATGGTCCGCGTGCATTTCTCCCTCGACCTGAAGCTGCGGCGCGCGTTGTGCAATCAGGCGAACCGCTTCGCGCATCTTCTCGGACGTATTATCCGAATGGGTGCCGAACGCGGAATGCGACAGGAGCGCCACCTTGGGCTCGATCCCGAACCGGCTGACGGCTTCTGCCGCCATCAGCGTGGTTTCGACAATCTCTTCCGGGTTCGGGTCCGGGGTCACATAGGTATCAGCCAGGAAGAAAGTGCCCTTTGACAGGATCAGACAACTCAGCGCCGAAACATCGCCGACGCCCTTCGCCTTCCCGATGACGTCCAGCACATACCGAAGATGCCAGTTGTACTGGCCATAGGTGCCGCAAAGCATCGCATCCGCCTCGCCACGTGCCAGCATCACGGCGGCGATGGCGGTGGTGTTGGTGCGAATGATGGTCTTGGCGGCTTCGGGGCTGACGCCCTTGCGCTCATTGAGCTTGTGATAGAACTGCCAGTACTCGTCGTATCGCGGATCGTCGTTGGGATTACAAAGGTCCACGTCTTTGCCGATTTCGATCCGCAGGCCCAACTTGGCGCATCGTTTCGCGATAACGTCGGGGCGGCCCACCAGAATGGGGCGGCCAAGCCTTTCGTCTACGACGATCTGAGCCGCGCGCAGGACGCGTTCGTCCTCGCCCTCGGCATAGACGATGCGCTTGGGGTCGCGCTTGGCGGACTCGAAAACCGATTTCATCAGCAGGCCCGAGCGATAGACCAGACGGGTCAGGCTTTCCCGGTAGGCGTTGAAATCCTCGATCGGGCGCGTCGCCACGCCGGAATCCATGGCGGCCTTGGCGATGGCGGGTGCCACCTCGGCGATCAGGCGCGGGTCGAACGGTTTCGGGATCAGATATTCCGGTCCGAAGCGCAGGTCCTCGCCGCCATAGGCGCGGGCCACCACATCGGTGGATTCCTGACGGGCCAGATTGGCCACAGCATGCACGCAGGCAAGCTTCATTTCTTCGGTGATCGTGGTCGCACCAACATCCAATGCGCCCCGGAAGATGAAGGGGAAGCAGAGAACGTTGTTCACTTGGTTCGGAAAATCCGACCGGCCCGTGGCGATGACGGCATCGGGGCGGGCGGCGCGTGCCGCATCCGGCATGATTTCCGGTGTCGGATTGGCCAGCGCCAGGATCAAGGGCTTCTCGGCCATACGTTCCACCATGGCCGGTTTTAGGATGCCGGGGGCAGAGAGGCCCAGGAAAACATCGGCACCGTCGATCACCTCGTCCAGCTCACGCTCCGGGATGTCCTTGGCAAAACGGGCCTTCAATTCATCCATCTCTTCTTCGCGGCCTTTGTAGACCACGCCGAGACGGTCGATCAGGGTGATGTTTTCGAGCTTGAGACCCAATTCGACAAAGAGGTTCAGGCAGGCAATCCCGGCGGCTCCGCCCCCGGTGGAAACCAGCTTCACATCCTCGATCTTCTTGCCCACAACGGCCAAGCCGTTGATCAGCGCGGCACCGGCGACGATGGCCGTTCCATGCTGGTCGTCGTGGAAGACCGGGATGTTCATTTTTTCGCGCAGGCGCTGTTCGACGATGAAACAGTCGGGTGCCTTGATGTCTTCCAGATTGATGGCGCCGAAAGTGGGCTCCAGTGTCTCGATGATATCAGCAAGCTTTTCCGGGTCGCGTTCGTCGATCTCGATATCGAAGACATCAAGGTCGGCAAATTTCTTGAACAGGACCGCCTTGCCTTCCATCACCGGCTTGGCTGCCAAGGGGCCGATCGCGCCGAGGCCCAGAACGGCGGTGCCGTTGGTCACCACGCCGACCAGGTTTCCCCGGATCGTGACATTCGCGGCTGCTGCCGGATCGTCGACGATGGCCTCGCAGGCTGCGGCGACACCCGGACTATAGGCCAAAGCAAGATCGCGCTGAGTCGCCAACGGCTTGGTCGGCGTAACGGTTAGTTTCCCCGGTCGCGGATTCTCATGATAGATCAGCGCGGTTTTCTTGAAGGCGTCTTCGTCCACGAGGCCACTCCCTCAACAGTCTTTGGCCGCTTGCAGGCCTATTCGAAAAAAAAAAGCCCCGGCTGGCTGATATGCCGGGCCGGGGCTGTTGGGCTACTTTGTTATGATCTCCGGCCCCATCAAGGTATGCGGCAGCCAGGTTGAGATGACCGGTACGTAGGTCACCAGGATCAGGAAGACGAACATGATGGTGACGAACGGCAAGGCCGCCTTCACCACGTTCATCACCGACATCTGGGCGACCCCCGCCGTCACGAAGAGGTTCAGCCCCACGGGCGGCGTGATCATGCCGATTTCCATGTTCACCACCATGATAATGCCGAGGTGGATCGGGTCGATACCCAGTTCGATGGCGATCGGGAAGACCAGGGGGGCCACGATGACCAGCAGCCCGCTGGGTTCCATGAACTGACCACCGATCAGCAGGATGACGTTGACGATGACCAGGAACATGATGGGCCCGAAGCCGGCACCCAGCATTGCTTCCGTGATCAGCTGCGGGATGCGCTCTTCCGTCAGCACGTGTTTCAGGATCAGTGCGTTGGCGATGATGAACATCAAAAGAATGGTCAGCTTGCCCGCTTCGAACAGGGACTTCTTGGTATCCGGATGCCAGAGCACGCGGACGACCCTGAGAACCACCGGACCGGGGCGGAAGCCCTCTTCCGAGAAGGGACCCATGTCCCGATAGACGAAGTTCGCGATGATAAAGGCATAGACCGCCGAGACGGCTGCGGCTTCCGTCGGCGTGAAGATGCCGCCGTAGATACCGCCCAGGATGATGACGATCAGCAGGAGCCCCCACATGGCGTCTTTCATCGATGCCATGATTTCACCCCAACCGGCCCAGGGCTGTGCGGGCAGGTTCTTGATCCGGGCGATCACATAGATGCCGACCATCAGCAGGCAGCCGGCGAGCAGGCCGGGGAAGACCCCCGCCAGGAACATGCGGCCGACGGAGACGTCGGTTGCAGCGGCATAGACCACCATCACAATGGACGGCGGGATCAGGATGCCGAGGGTACCGGCGTTACAGATGACGCCCGCAGCAAAGTCCTTGGTGTAGCCCACCTGCCGCATGCCTGCGATCACGATGGTCCCGATGGCGACCACGGTTGCCGGCGAAGAGCCCGAAAGGGCGGCGAACATCATACAGGCCACAACAGAGGCGATGGCGAGGCCGCCGCGCACATGGCCGACAATGGCGATGGCGAAGCGGATGATCCGGCGCGCCACCCCACCGGTCGACATGAAGGTCGATGCCAGGATGAAGAACGGGATCGCCAGCAGGGTGTAGTGCCCCTGGAAGGCGTTGAACAGGGTCTGCGCCACGGAAGCCAGCGAGGCGTCCGAATAGAGCATCAGGAAAATGGTCGATGACAGGCCCAGCGAGATCGCGATGGGCACGCCAATGAACAGCAGGCCGATAACCAGCCCGAATAGGAGTACGACTTCCATCTGACTTAATCCTCGCCGATCGGGTGTTGCTTCATGGTTTCTTCCATTTCCTCGGCTTCGTGGCTGGCGATGATCAGATCGATCTTATCGGTCCAGACGTTCCAGCCCACTTGGAGGAAACGGTAGGTCAGCAGAGCCATGCTGATCGGAAGAATCATGTACGGGATGAAGCGCGGCATCTTCTCGTAGGCCTCGCCCTCGTTTACCAGACCTTCCAGAAAGGTCAGGAAGAAAGGCATCGGCACATCGTCGGTCTCGAGCCAGGCGCGCTTGGTGGCAAAGGGGTACCAGTAGTCCCAGCTGCCGATCAGCAACAGGACACTGAAGAAAAGGCAGCAGGCCACGGCGGCGAGCGCAAAATATTTGCGCGTGTGGTGCGGCATCATGTTCACGAAGACATCCACACCGAGGTGCAGGTTCCGCTT
Source organism: Magnetovibrionaceae bacterium (assembly GCA_049603795.1). GTDB lineage: Bacteria > Pseudomonadota > Alphaproteobacteria > Rhodospirillales > JBMYSY01 > JBMYSY01. The sequence continues at coordinate 217,168 of JBMYSY010000003.1, read as the reverse complement.
TACAGCATAGGAAACACCGAGCAGCACCAGCCATGCGAACAGGAACACCGTCGTCTCAAGTGCCCAAAGCAGGTTGTCATTGAAGACGTAGCGGGCCACGACGTTTGCAAACGTAACGACTGTCATAAGACCCAGAAGAAGTGCGATCAGCGTTTCTTCGATATGGTCCACGAAGCCAGCCAGTCCACCCTGTGGTTCAGGGGGGTGTGAAGCCGACATAGAAGCCTCCCCATCCATATGAACGGCTGTTCCAGATCGGGTTGCCCTCCCCCTGGGTGCCGCGTTCTTGAGCAAAATCGAAAAATGAAATCCGGCGCCCGGAGCAGGAAAACCTGCTCCGGGTTCACCGAGGTATGCGTCTTACATGCCGGCGTTGGAAGCCTGAGCAGCGGCGATGATGTCAGCGCCGACGTCGCCTTCGAACTTCGACCAGACCGGCTTCAGGGCGTCAACCCAGGCGGCCCGTTGCTCGTCGGAGAGCGTGCGGACAACGCCGCCGGCCTCGATGACTTTGGCTTTGTTGGCTTGGTTCACCTCGAAAGAGGCCTTGTTCCGAGCCACGGTGACTTCCTTCAGGATCGTCGCGAACTGGTCGCGAACGTCAGCCGGCAGACCGTCCCACCACTCGGTGGAGGTCACGACCAGGTAGTCGATGATGCCGTGATTGGTTTCGGTCACGCCATCTTGGACTTCGAAGAACTTCTTGCCGTAGATGTTGGACCAGGTGTTTTCCTGACCGTCGATAACCTTGGTTTGCAGGCCGCCGTAGACTTCCTTGAAGGACATCTTCTGCGGGTTGGCGCCAAGGGCTTCGAACTGAGCCACGAGCACGTCGGATGCCTGGACCCGGAACTTCAGGCCATTGGCGTCGGACGGACTTACCAGCGGAACACTGGCGGACATCTGCTTCATGCCGTTGTGCCAGAATTCCAGGCCCTGCAGACCGCGACGCTGCATGGCGTTCTTCAGCGCGGTGCCGGTTTCGGAGTTCTGGAAGCGGTCAACGGCTTCGATGTCCTTGAACATGAAGGGCAGATCGAAGATACGGTACTTCTTGGTGAACTTTTCGAACTTCGACAGCGACGGTGCGGCCAGTTGAACGTCCCCGTTCAAAAGGGCTTCCAGCACCTTGTTGTCATCATAGAGCGTGGAGTTCGGGAAAACTTCCAGGCAGGCCTTGCCGTTCATTTCCTCGTTCACGCGCTTTTCAAGCAAAGAAGCGGCAATGCCCTTCGGGTGCTTGTCGGTGTTGGTCACGTGGCTGAATTTGATGACGATCTCGCCCGCGTCGCAGGCCGCCATCGCCGGCACGGAAACAGCCGTCATGGTGGCAGCCGCAGCAGCGGCGATCAGAAACTTACGCATCAATTGTACTCCCTGATGGTTTTTTTACGGTTTGGGGGCACTCCGCCCCACTCGAAGTGTTACCCGTTCAGCAACGGTCGTGCCACTGCATGCCGTTTCCCCCGAGCACCCCGAGATTAATGCCAAAAGTCATTGAAATGAAACCGGAATCTTTTTTAATTCATGGTGCGCTGCACAAGTCCGTAGGACTGGCCGTGGGTAGGCCCTCACCCATTTGCAAGGGTGCATGTTTCAAGATTCACTCAGAGAAATGATCAATCCGTCCGGGAAAGGCTCTAGTCCACCGATAGACCGTGCCTCTGCATCTTGTCGTAGAGCGTCTTTCGCGAGATGCCGAGCGCTTCATAGGTCGCTTTCAGGCTGCCTCCCTGTTGGGCGAGGGCGGCTTCGATGACCTGTTTTTCAAAAGCTTCCATTTGTACCGAAAGGGGCTGTTGGGTATTGCCGGCCCCCGAGGTGCCGGTTGGTGTCGCCCCGGCCCCCAGCGCAAAGCGAAGGGCGGCATTTTGAAGTTCCCGGACATTCCCGGGCCAATCATGGGCCATGACCTCGGCCAAGCGAGCGGGCGGGATGTCCGGTGCCGGGCGCTTAAACCGATCTGCGGCCTGCTGGACGAAGTGCTGGAAGAGCAAACCGATATCGTCCCGACGGTTTCGCAGCGGTGGAATGGAAAGCGTCAGCACGTCGAGTCGGTAATAGAGGTCTTCGCGAAACCGCCCCTCATCAGCCAGATTGCGCAGGCATTCCTTGGTCGCTGCGATGACCCGGACGTCAACGGGTCTTTCGGTGTTTGATCCGAGCGGGATCACCTTGCGGTCCTCCAGGACCCGAAGCAGCTTGACCTGCAAATCCAACGGCATGCTCTCAATTTCATCCAGGAAAAGAGTGCCGCCGTCCGCATGTTCGATCTTGCCGATCCGCTTTTTTGTGGCCCCCGTGAAGGCCCCCGGTTCATGACCGAAGAGTTCGCTCTCGATCATTGCCTCCGGCAAGGCACCACAGTTGATGGCAACGAAGCGGCCCCCCGACCGGGGGCTCAAGTCATGCAGGCTGCGCGAGACCACTTCCTTGCCCGCGCCGGTTTCCCCCAGGATCATGATGTCGGCATCGGTGGCGGCGAAGGTGCGGATTTCATCCTTCAGGCGGACCATCTCGGGCGCGCGGCCAACGAGGATGCTTTCCAGGTCCGGTTTGTCTTCCAGCTTGGAACGAAGGGTCCGCACTTCCAGCACAAGCCGGCGTTTCTCCAGGGCCCGCCGAACCGCATCGACCAGGATATCGGATGCAAACGGCTTTTCGATGAAGTCATAGGCCCCGTCCCGCATGGCCTGGACCGCCATGGAGACATCGCCGTGGCCGGTGATCAGGATGACCGGCAATTCCGGATCCCGTTTCAGCGCTTCCGCCATGATCTCGAGCCCCGATGCGCCCGGCATGCGGATATCGCTGACGATGACACCTGGCCAGTCTCGGTTTACCTGATCCAGGGCGTTTGTATGACCGCTGAAGCTGTCAACGCCGAGGTCCGCCAGTTCAAGAGCTTGAACACAGGCTGTGCGCAGGTGCTCCTCGTCGTCGATCAGGATCACGTTGTTGGTCATGACAGCGTCTCCGCCAATTCAGGCTGGGCGGTTCCTCGGTCTTCCGCACGGTGCAAGGTCACCTCGAACAGCGCGCCTCCCTGGGGCGCATTGGCCGCCGTGATGGTGCCCCGAAACTGCTGAATCAGGCCCCAGGTGATCGAAAGGCCGAGCCCCATGCCCTTGCCGACGGTCTTGGTGGTGAAAAAGGGGTCAAAGACGTTCATCAAGCGCTCTTCCGGAATGCCGGGGCCGGTATCGAGAATCCGGATGGCCACTTCCTCCGCCCGACAATTGACATCGATATGGATTTCGCGCTTTTCAGCCTGGTCCATGGCGTCTATCGCATTTGAAATCAGATTGACGAAGACCTGCTGAAGCCGGACGTCACCGCCCATGATCTGAACGTCGTCGATGTTCGGAGGGCGAAAAACCTCTATCCCGGCTGTTCGAAGCCGCTGGTCCATGAGCAGCAGGCTTTCTTCCAGGGCGGAGGCGAGGCTTGTCGGCCTGACTTCGATCGATTCCCGTCGGGCATAGGTGCGCAGGTTTTTAATGATCCGGGCCATCCGCTCGGTCAGTTCCGAGATGCCTTTCAGGTTTTCCGACGCCGTTTCCGGTCGTTCCCGGTCCAGAAAGGCGCGGGCGTTATCGGCATAAGACCGGATCGCTGCGAGAGGTTGGTTCAACTCGTGGCTGAGGCCCGCGGACATCTGACCCAGAGCGGCCAGTTTCGTCGCCTGGACCAGGGTTTCCTGGGTTCTCCTGACCTCTTCCTCGGCGCGCTTGCGCTCGGCAATTTCCTTTTGCAGTTCCGTGTTGGCGGCCGTCAGGTCTCGGGTTCGGCTCTCGACGCGACGTTCCAGCTGTTCCTTAGCCGCTTCCTGCAGGGCGATCCGTTCCGACAGCCGTTGACGCCTTTGGTAAAAGGCCATGGCTGCCAGGACGACGCTGATCAAAATGACGACGGAAACCAACAACGAGAGCTGCACCTGTCCCACGACCTGAGACGTGCGGGCGAGCAGCATGACCCGCCATTCCGCCTCGCCCATGGTCTCTTCCTGGACCAGAAATTGGCCATTGGCTGACTGAAAGCCGTCAATGGTCAAGAGCTGACCGGCCAGGCCGGGCTCCGTCTTGGTGCTCAGCCGCAGCGGTTCCACGACAGCATTGGCGTACCGTCGGCTCTGGTTCAGGGCCTCGCGCGCCTCGGCATCGAGCGGGCCTAAGCTTTTCAATCGCCATTCCGGGACACTGCTCAAGAAGATGACGCCATAGCGGTCCGCGACGATGACTTCATGGTCCTGGGTCGCCCAGGAGTCCTCGTGATGGCCGACGTGCATCTTGACCACGACGGCACCCGAAACTTCCGTTCCATCGCGCACCGGATAGGCGAAGTAATAGCCGCGCTCGCCGGACGTGGTTCCCAGCGCGAAATAGCGCCCGAGCGCGCCCTGAATGGCCGATTGGAAATAGGGCCGATAGGAGAAGTTCTGGCCGACGAAGGATTTCTCAGACGCCCAGTTGCTGGCCGCGATGGTTTCACCTTCCGCATTCATCAGATAGGTCTCCAGCGCACCGACCACGTCGTTGATCCGGACCAGGGAGCGGTTGATCATCTCGATGTCGTGGTCCAGCAGGTTCCCCTTCACAGCCAGCCGAAAGCGGATGTCCGCCGACAGCAACTGGGGCAAGGATTGGAACTTGCTCAGGTCACCCCGCAGGGTTTCGACGATCAGGTCCAGGGTTTGACGACTGCGCTCGCCGATCTGATTGAGCGTGATGTGGCGGGCCCAATATGCGGTCTGCCAGATCACAAAGGCCGCAAATGCCGCGAACAGCAAAGTCGCGGCAAGCTTCGGCATCGATGCTCCCATGCGTCCCAAGCGATCCCCCTTGTCCGCCGACCATACCTCACCGGAACGGCTAAGGAAATTACACTGAATTGAGGGGGTTAGCTACCATCTTTGGCGGATAGTCGACGGCCGAAGCCCGGACTGAACGCGGGCTGCTCCCGGTCGGGGAAATGATAGGCTGAAAGCTCCTCAGCAGACTGCACCAAAAGACGGGGCGAACAGAGCGCTTCACCATCGACCTGGTCCAGAATGGCCAGGCCAATTTGGTCGCTGGCCCGATGCCATGTCAGGCGGCGGGATACCTGCTTTCCATTCCACTCGAGGCTCGCCAATACTTCTCCGCCTGTCGGGTCAAGCCTGACCTCGGCCCGCAGGCCACCCAATCTGAACGGTCCCTGGTCCAAGGCGGTCGGTTCTCCGAGGTTGGCAGGCGGAACAGCATGGGCGGCGGCTGAGCGATAGGTGTTCCGTGCATCCAGGTCGGCCGTATAGGCAAAGCTGCCCGGGTCGCGGATCCAGTCCTCTCCTGCCACCGATAATTCGATGGACAACTGGTCGCTGTGCGCATGGGCGCCGGTCCCGGGTCCGTCCGAGCCTCCGGCCCGGAAAGCCAGGAACAGATTGTCGCTGCGCCAGATGATGAGGCCGAAATCATCGAAGGCGGCGACTTTGAGATGGGCCAAGGCTGCCGGCGGCAGGGGAATGAAAATGCCCCCGTCGGCAGGGTCATGGGGCGATGGGTCAACCGGTTGCCAGAGCTCTGCTGCCGTGGTCGGAGCCGCCCCGGATTCCGCCAAGCCCTTGACCAGGGCGGGCTCAAGCGCATCGTCCTTGCCTGTCAGTAGCCCATCGATGGCGGCGGGGAGATGACGGTGGTCCAGTGGCTGCTCCCGCCCGTCCTGGACGGCGGGTTCAATCTTGAAGAAGCGACCATCGTCCTGATCGCCGATCTGGGCGATCCAACCGTTCGGTTTTGTGATGGCCTCGGTAAAGACGGCGGCAGCACCCAGGCGTTTAAGGGCAGGGGTAAGGTCTTCTGTTCCGTCCCGCCCGGCCATCAAGGCTAGACCGTAGGTCAGCATCTCGGCGCTCAGGCGGTGATAGCCTGTCGAGCTCTCGAAGCCGCCGCCGTCGGGGGCGATCTGACGAAGGGCCTCGGTGTAAACATGGTCTCTTGCGGTTTGCCACCAGTCTTCCGCTTCGGCCGCCTTGCCCAAGGCACGTGCCAGGAACAGCAGGCCCGTCACATCGGCCAGAAAGTGGTTGGCCCGCGCCACCGGGTGCCATTCGAAGTGGCCGGCAACATGGTCCGCATGGGCGAACAGGCTGGCTGAAAGTTCCGCCCGGAAGGCCGGATCAAATGGTTGCCCCGCAGCCTGGAACAGGGCGGTCGCTAGCGCCATGTTCGCGCCTCTGATGGCGATGTCCATGGGACAGACCCAGTTCACCCCGAAACCCGGCGGATTGGCTGCGATCAGATCCAGCATCTGATCCCGCGCGATCCGGTCCCAGCCGCCTTCCGGTTCAATCACATGCAGCAGCGCAAACCAGACCAGATGGTGCGCGCGGGCCAGTTCCCAGGGGACCTTGATGTCGACGCCGGGCAGGTGGGCATAGGGCTGCAAGGCGTGCCAGAGTGACGGGTCCCAGGCATGGCCACTGCGGAAATCCGTTTGCCAAGGGATCGGCAGATAGCCCTCGGAAATCAACTCCCTTATTGCTGCTGCACGGGCCTGAGCCCCAGGCGGCAAAAGCCAAGGGGAAATCTCCGGTCCCTTCAACGTCCGAAAGCCTGAGCCCAGAAGGTCGAAGCGATTCGCACAGGCCGCCTCGGCCAAGGGCCGGATTTTCGGCTCTGCCGCCCGGATCAAATCGGGCGCGGGCAGGGTGACCCAATCGAGGGTCAGCAGATCCACTGCCGCGCCGAAAGGATCGCGCTTGGCAGCCAGGATTCCGGATGCGCGGCCAAGGGCTTGGCGTTTCATCAGGGCAAAGGCCTTGGCTGCCACCACACGGGGGGACAGCCGACGGGCGATGTTCAGGCGATGCAGGAAAGCTGTGGCGGATTTGGGCATGGCCGGACCGGGGGCTTTTTTTGCGGGCTCCGATTTGCTCTATAAGGTTCTGCGCCATCTGGTCCGCCACTGCAATGTTATTGCTGAAGCGCCGGATGGCCGGTCCTCCTCAAGACCAGACGAGATCCCGCGTGCCGAGACAGCGATCCGACGATCAACCTTCACCGTTTCCCGCAGCGCCCCGGTTCGCCTGGCCGCTGTTTCTGGCCTTGATCGCTTGGTGTCTATTGATGACCGCCGGTTTGATGGCGCGACCACTTCTGCCGGTCAACGAAACCCGCTTTCTGGCCGTTGCCTGGGAGATGTGGCTCAGCGGAGACTGGCTTGTCCCCCATTTGAATGGACAGGTCTATGACCAGAAACCGCCCTTATTGTTCTGGCTGGTCAACATTGTCTGGTCCTTTGCAGGTGTGGAAGAGAGCGCGGCGCGCCTGGTGGCCCCGTCTTTCGGGCTGGCAACCGTATTTCTGAGTTATCTGGCGGCCCGAATGTTCTGGCCGGAGGATCGCTTCACCCGCTACTTCGCGCCTCTCGTACTGAGTGGAACGGCTTCCTGGGTTCTTTTCTCCACCTTGACCGATTTCGAGATGATGATCGGCTTCTTCGCCACGCTCGGCATCATTGGTCTGTTGCTGGTCTGGCGAGGGCGGGCGCTTTCCGGATGGGGGCTGGTCGGGCTCTGTCTCGGGTTGGGTGCGCTGGCCAAGGGGCCGTTCATCCTCATCCATCTGCTTCCCGCAGCCCTTCTGGCACCCCTTTGGATGGGAGTGAAAGGGCCGGATGGCGGCTGGGGGCGCTGGTATTTGGGACTTCTGGGGGGGCTTGGCTTCGCTACGGTGATCGTGCTCGCCTGGGCCTTGCCGGCGGCTCAGGCTGGTGGGGATGGCTACAGCAGCGGTCTTCTCTGGTCACAGACTGCCGGGATACTGGCGCTGAATTTCGATCATGTTCAGCCCTGGTGGTTCTTTGCAGCCGTTGTCCTGCCGGTTGTCCTGCCCTGGTCCTTCTGGCCGTCTTTCTGGCGAGCAGCCTTCAAGACCCGGTTGGAAGTTCGCGACCCCTGTGCGCGGTTGCTGCTGGTTTGGTTCCTGGGTGTTTTGATTTTGTTGTCGGTACCGGCAGCCAAGCAGGTGCATTTCCTTTTGCCCGCCTTGCCGGCCTTCGCGCTGTTGGTTGCGCGTATGGTGGCCCGTGCACCGGAACGGGGCGGCCGGTTCGATGCCCTGCCTTTCGGTCTTTTTCTGTCACTGCTCGGCATCGGTGTCATGGCCTTGCCGTTTCTGAAACCTCACCTGAACCTGGACCCGGAACTGGCAGAACTCAACGAGCTCTGGGGCATCGGATTGGTGGTGTTGGGGCTGATCCTGCTGCTCTGGCGGCCCTGGTCGGGGGGATGGCGACTGGCCCTGCAATCCGCAGCTGTCCTCGTGGCGCTCGTGATCGTCCATGTGATGGCCGCGCCCTATTTGGTGACCTTCCACAACGTCAAACCGACGGCGCAGTGGATTTCGCTGGCCCAGCAACGCGGCCTGCCGATTGCTAACATCTCGCTTTATCACGGGCAGTATCATTTCCTGGGGCGCTTGAAGCGGCCCATCGACAGTGTCTGGGAACACGATATCGGCAAATGGCTGGCGGACCACAATCGGGGCAAGATCATCAGCTATCACGACGGACCGATCCTGAAACCCGAGCCCGAGTTCCTGCAGCCCTTCCGGTCCCGTATGATCACGATCCGTGACTATGACGACGTGAAGGCGAACCCCAGGGTTATTGTCCGCTGATCAGGGGGCGAGTATCCAGCGATCCCGGTCAAAGTCGTAGCGGACAATCGGTCCAGATGCGCGGGCAAGGCCCAGCCGCTCGGAAGCCCGGCGGAGCTTCGTGGCAAGACCGCTCGCCGGGTGGCCGCCATGGGCCTTCAAGGCCGAGATCGCTTCCTGGCGATAGCGGTCCAGATGGTTGAGCGATTGCTGGTCGCCGTGCCGCCGGAAACCACCGAGGGGCACATCGATCATGGCAAGGCTGCTGTGGTGGAAGAAACGGCACCAAAGCTCGAAATCGGCCGCCAGGGCGTAGCTGACATCCAGCCGGCCTCCTGCTTTTTCCCATAGGCTGCGACGCCAGAATGTGGATTCCTGTTGGACCCAGCCTTGCGTGATGGTGCCAGGGCGGGGCAGGAAATGGCCGCTTAGAAAGGCTTCCCGGCCATAGGGGCCGCGCGGACGGCACCTGACGGGCGCACCGGCAGCGTTCCAGGTCAGGGGTTGGGCCGTGGTGATCCAGTCCACCTCCGGGAAGGAGGAGAAGACCTCGTTCACCGTCGCCAGTGTCCAGGGCAGGTGCTTGTCGTCCGCATTCAGCCAGCCCATGATCTCGCCGCTGGATCGCCGGAAGCCCTTGTTCAGGGCGTCGTACATGCCCTGATCCGGCTCGCTGGTCCAGGAGCTGAGGCGACCGGCCCGGGCCTCGATGATGGCCTGGGAGCCATCGGTAGAGCCGCCATCGATCACCACATAGTCCAAAGCCGGATACCCCTGGTCCAGCACGGAAGCCATTGCCTGTGCCAGGTAGGGCGCGCCGTTAAAGCAAGGGGTGACGAGCGAGAAGGTGAGTGTCATGGCGCGACTATAGCAAAAACCGCTCTACCGGTGGGTCGACAAAAACCGCTTCACACCGTCCAGGTCATAGGCGTGCCCGCCGGGGTGTACCTTGCAATCAACCTTGCTGGCATCGCGAAAGGCCGAACAGGTTTTTTGTTCTTCAGCCTCGATCCCATAGGCACCTGGCTCCTCCTTGCCCCAGGTAAACAGGAGCCGTGTATCCGTCGTCGTCAGCCAGGCCTTGAGGGCGTCTGAAGCGTTCAGGTCGTAAAGCCCCGGTACGGTCAATTGCGTCGGCCCGGCAAAATCCACGTGGTCATTCAGCACGCTGTAGCCCGAAGCAACGATAGCCCCGGTTGGATTTGAAAGCCTGGCCAGCACAAGGGAAGCCGCCCCCCCTTGTGAAAGACCGGTCACGAAGACCGACGGATAGGCAGTCTTCAGATGCTTCAGGATGGCCAGCGCCTGGGTCAGGTAGACCGTGCTGTAAGAACCACCCTGGTTTAGCATGTAAACAATGAAAGACGGCCAATCCAACCGCTGCTTGCCATTGTGCAACGCCTGAAGGGATTCGAAGGGCTTCATGAAGACAAAGCTGTCGCAGACCTCGCGAGAGGCCGGCAAGATCTCCGCCTGATAATTGCCGACCTCGGCCCTTGCGATCTCATAGGCCTGATCACGCCCCGATCCCGGGATGATCAAATTGGCGCAGGCCGGCCCATCCGCCCCGTCCAGCCGATCAAACTGGTAAGCCCGGGCTTGGCGCTCGCCCTGCAAATCGAACGAGACCGTGAGCAGGTTGCGTTCACTCTTCACAAGATC
>JBMYSY010000003.1:168071-206857 GCA_049603795.1 Magnetovibrionaceae bacterium | reverse complement strand
GCGGTGAACAGGGCCTCGGCAGGCATGTTTTCCGCGCGGATCCGCTCGCCGATTTCGGCCAGGGTGCTGATGGGTGCGTAAAGCTGGTCATCCGGTGTCACCAGGGGGCGGCGGAACAACTCTTCCAGGTAGCTTTCCATCGGGGTTAGTTTCGGCGGTTCTACCACCGGTTTCGGCGGGGGGGGCGGGGGCGAAGGGGGCGGGGCGTTGCCGGTCAGTTCCGCCAGACGCGGAGAACTGATGATCCAGGTATAGATGCCTGCCTTGTAGTGTACGAAGGCCGCACCGGCTAGAAAGGTCCCGCCGACGGAGGCAAGCACCAGCAGGACAACGGTCCTCAGGCTGAACGACTTCCTGTTTTGTCTCAAGAGCTTACGTCCCTTCATCTCCGTTAGAGGCCTTCATCCTGTCGTGCTGCACCCCCTGCCAGACCGGTACGGTCTCGCTCAATAGTGAGCGCGGGTTATAGACCCAGAGGTTGATGCCCTTTTGTTTAAGGTGCGCCGCCCAATCACCGAGATAGCCGACGATGCGGTGGCTGGTCTGGTGCGCGTCGTCCACCTTGTTGCCGGTCAAGGTATCGGCTGTGTTGGTTTCGTCGTCGGCGAGCCAGAAATAGCGCCGGTCATAAAGGTCGATGCCGACCAGGATGATATCCGTCCAGCCCATCAGGGCGGCGATGTTGGTGCAATCAACGAGGGTTCCAGGGCCATGGACAATACCGTCGTCGAATGACTCGGACGGCGGCTCGTAGGATCGCTTCGGTCGGTTGCGGTATCGGAACAGCCGCCGCCCTTTCGGCAGGCTGCCGATGGCCCGGTTGCCGCTCGAGGCTGTCCAACCTTCCTGTGAAATCAGCACGGCGTCGTCAAAAAGTGGATTCGCGGCGATGTTTTTGCAGTAGCTGTGCACGACCCGGTGCCGGGCTGAAAAGGCTCGAACAGCCAGGGTCTCGCGGATGACGTGGTAGTCGATGCGCAGGAACTTCTGATAGGCGAACCAGTTGAAGCTCATGGTGTCGAAGCGCTCGATCTCGCGCCATTCTTCCTCGGTCAGGGCATTCAGGGAGTATCCGGAACCGAAAATATAGACCCGCTCCGATTTGCGGGTCTGGCAGAGGGTGTCAGCATCCAGTTTACGGAAATGGCGTTCGTTCCATAGGCTGGCGAGTTTTGCCGACAGCCGCCAGATGAAGTTTTCGATTTTCGGGTGCCGTTGGTGACGATTTTCGCCCTCCAGCAGATCATCCATGGCCACCTGCGGGAATCGCAGCGCAAACTTTTGCGTCATCGTGGTCATGCTCCCCAAGGCATTCAGAACCCGGCGTCACCTTCCGCCAGGGTGAAGTAGGTTCGATCAGCCGTCGGAAATTCCCCCAGGGCCGACGGCCAGTGAACGAAGCGGTCCGGCAGGCCAGGGTCCGATACCGAGAGATAATCGGGATGCCGGACCGCAGCCAGTTTTCCGCCGTAGTCCGGCACGATTACCTTTCGCCAGCCGTTTTGTCGAGCTTCCGCAAGCGCATGGGCCGTCAGGGCGGGTAGGGTGGATTGTTCTCTCTCCGGGCTCTCCCAGAAATCCAGCCCCTCCACATAGGCCCCTTTCTCGTCTTTGCGCATACGAAAAAGGCCATAGCCTTCCAGGCGGTCCCGCTCGAAATAGCCGAGCGCGAATTTCCGATCCGATCCCAAGTCTGACAGAGACCAAGCCAGTTCTTTCGAGCCTCTGACCCGAGTGAGGACAGGCCGGTTTTTGGTTCGTTCCCAAAGCTCATCAACCGCCTTGCAGGGGGCAAGAAGTTCTCTGACTTCGCAGCCGGTTGGCAAGCCGGGCATGGCCCCCCGGTGTATCCGGCGCAGAAGCAGACCGGCTCGACTGGTCAGGTGGCGGAGATAGGGATTGCTCAGTCCCTCTGTGACCTTTTCTGCCAAGCCGGAATAATAGACCCGCGTCCCGGTCCAGGCAGGCGGGACCTTTGGTGTGCGTCGTGCGGTCAGCATCTCGGTGATCAGCGCATTGGAGGTGCAGTGGAACAGGGGCTCCGATGTCGCATAGCTGCGTGATGCCGAGAACAGCCGCATGGCATGGCTGCGATGGTCGGGCGACACGCGCCAGGTCGAAGCGGCATTGGCGCGCAAAATCTGGCCGTCGGGCGCTTTTAAGCGGAAGGGAAGGTTGCCCCAGAAGCCGACCACCTGTTCGTCGTGGACCAACATCCAGCCGCCGCTCAGGCCTTCCTCCCAGGCCGGGTTCAATTCCCACCAGAGTTGAAGCCGGCGGTGCCAGAAATCGAGTGGACGGGATTCGCCTTCGAAGCCGGACAGGAAGACTGCGATCCGGCCCACATCTCCCGGACCCGCCGTTTCCAACGAAACGGCCTCGGCTTCTCCGTCAGAGGGAAACACGCGATCAGCCCCCCGCCGTCTCGTAGAGCGGGGCGATTGCCTTCATCAGCGCCTTTCGATCGATCTTGCCGTAGAGGTTTTTCGGCACGGCATCGATGCGGAAGAAGGCTTGCGGGACTTTCTGCGGCGACAGCATACGGCGGCAATGGGCCTGCAGGGCCGCTTCATCCAACTCGGCATCTTCTCGCAAGACCACGGCGGCATGGACGACGGAGCCCAGCAAAGGATCATCGACGCCATAGGCCGCCACTTCCTCGATGCTGTCAGACCCCATCAGGACCATCTCGACCTCTTCCGGAGAGACCTTGAGGTGGGCAACGTTGATGATGTTGCTCAGGCGGCCGGTCACGTGCAGATCCTGGTTTTCGTCGATGTAGCCGATGTCCTGCGTGCGGAACCATCCATCCAGGAGACGCTTTCTCGTGTTTTCCGGATCATTCAGGTAGCCGCTCATCAGGCTTGTACCGGTGATCCAAATCTCTCCGGTTTCACCTTCGGCCAAAGCATTGCCATGTTCGTCGCCAACCCTGAAATCGCTGCCTTCAACCGGCTTGCCGACGGCATAGTAGCCATTTTGGTCCCGTCCTTTGGCCTTATCGCCGTCCAGATAGAAATAGCTGATGCGTGGTGAGTTTTCGGAACAGCCATAGAAGTTGATCAAGGCCGCATTGGGGAACACGGCGTTGAGTTTCGCCACGAAATCCTCGTGCAGAGGCCGCCCGCCGGTCGAGACATAGCGCACGTGGGAGAAATCCAGCTTGGCCGCAACACCGGTCTGCATCAGCAATGACAGAGAGGTTTGATCACCGGTCAGGCCGTTCAGTTTCTCTCGCGATAGGGCCGTCATGATGTCGGACGGAAACCTCAGACCGGTCTCGACCGGATAAAGTGCGGCCCCCACAGCGACAGCGGCCAGGTTCTGCGATAGCGACAGGGCATAGCAGGACGGCGTGAAGACCGGCGACTGGTCATCGGGGCCCAAGTCGAGATAGCGGGCCACAGCCCGAGCATTGGCCGAGACCGCCGCTTCCGACAGAACGACTCCTTTGGGTTTCCCCGTTGTGCCGGAGGTATAGATGATCACACCCTCGGCCAGGTCACTCTCGGTGGCGCGAATACCGTCAAAGCTCTGGACCTTGCAGCCCAGATCCGAAAGCGCTGTTTCACAGACAGCTTTCCGGCTCCCCATCTTGGCTGCCGACGAAATCACGACGCGGATTGCTGCGTGGTCCAGCACGTAGTCCAGTTCAAAGGCCGTCCAATGGGGAAACAGCAGGACGGCGACGCAGCCGGCTTTGCGGACCGCCAGGAGTGATGCCAGGTAGGCTTCCCCCTGATCCAGCGCGATTCCGACCCGCTCGCCCGGTCTGCAGCCGTGCTGGCCGAGAACTTCGATCAGGTGCTCGCAGGTCTGGCGCACCTCTCCATACGTCTTCGGGTTCGCGCCCAGGATCAGCGGGCGGTCGGTGTCGAGGCTGTCCCCGAAGAAGGCTTGAAAGACTGTCGACATGAAACGGCTCAAGCAAAAGAGAAGGCGGGCGGGACCTTAGGGGCCGGATATTTTTGTGTCAACGGAGGCGCCTGCGCTACGGCACCCGCTTAGTCGTCCTTCGCCTTCGCTCTCGCCTCCGCTTCCGCCTCTTTGGCAGCGGCCTCCTCGTCCGGTTTTTCAATCGGCGCGATGGGGAAATCCTCGACAGGGCCAAGCGGCTTGCGGTCCCGTTCGAACAAGGGTGCGGACAACATGTACGTGCCCAGAAGCCGGGCCACCGATTCCAAAGACCGGATGTGCGTTCGCTCATAGCCATGGCTGGCATCGCAGGCAAAGCAGACCAGGGCCGTGCGGATGTCGTTGCCGGCCTCCAGAGCTGCTGCGGCGTCCGAGCGGTAATAGCGGAAGACGTCGCGGCTGTGTTCGATCCCGTTTTCCTGGGCGATCTCGACCAGACGCCGCGTCAGGTGCCAGTCGAACGGCCCGGATGAGTCCATCATTGCGATGGTCGCGCCGTATTCGGAAGTGTTCTGGCCCTTGGCGATGGTGCCATTGTCAATGGAGACCATCTCGGAGACGTCGCCATGCAGCACGTGGCTGGCACCGACGCCGACTTCTTCGGAAATCGTGAACAGCAGGTGGCAGTCCACCGGCAACTCGTTGCCGCTTTCCATCACCGCTTTTGCGGCACCCAGGATGCTGGCCACGCCCGCCTTGTCGTCCAGATAGCGGGAATTGATGAAACCGTTCGGCAGAAACTCCGGGCAGGGGTCGATGGCGATCGTATCACCGACGTTGATATTCAGGCGCGCCAGATCGGCTTCGCAGGAGCAGTCCTCGTCGATCCGCAGTTCCAAATTCGCCCAGTCGACCGGCTGTGTGTCGATTTCGGTGTTGAAGGTATGACCGGAAGCCTTCAACGGCAGAATCGTAGCCCGGAACTGTGTGCCGTCGTCGGTAAAGATCGAACAGCGCGCGCCTTCTGCATTCCGTGCCGACCAGAAACCGATGGGCACCAGACCGGGGCGACCATTGGGCCGCAGTTCCTTGACCATGGCACCCAGGGTATCCAGGTGGCCGATGATGGCGCGGTCGGGGCTGTAGCGCCGCCCGGCGATGTTTGCGCGAATGGCTCCCCGTCGGGTGAGCTCGTAAGGAATCTTGAGGGCGGTCAACTCTTCGCAAACGGCATGGACGACCACATCCGTCATGCCCGACGGGCTGGACGTGAACAGCAGACGGCGGAGCACGTCCGTGATGTAACTGCGGTCGATATCGAGCGCCTGCGTCAGATCTTTCATTGTGTCCTCAATCGGCCTCAGGCCCCTTGAGGAGGCCCGAAGCGTGTCTGCGGGAATAACAAGTCCATAAAACGTTCAGCCGTCGGCTGAGGTTCATGGTTGGCGAGGCCCGGTCTCTCGTTGGCCTCGATGATAACGTATTCGGGCTTCATGACTGAAGGAACCAAAAAGTCGAGCCCCACGACCGGGATGTTAATCAATTGGGCTGCCTTTACGGCCGCATCAAGGATACGCCGGTGAACGCGGTCGGTCACATCGTGGATGGTGCCACCCGTATGGAGGTTGGCGGTCTTCCGCACGGGCAGCACGACTCCCTCTTCCAGGATGCTGTCCATGGCATAGCCGGCGTTGCGGATGTGGCGGTGGGTTTCGTCATCCAACGGAATCGAACTTTCTCCCCGCGTTGCAGCAGCCCGGCGGCGGCTTTGTTTTTCGATCAGTTCCTGGACGCTGTGTTCGCCATCGCCGACAATCTGGGCCGGGCGACGGATGGCGGCGGCGACCACCTTGTAGTCAATAACGATGATACGAAGATCCTCGCCGGCCACGAACTCTTCCAGAAGGACGTCGGAACAATAGGCCTTCGCCCCCTCGATTGCTTCTTTGATTTCGGCCACTTCCGTCAGGTCAACGCTGATGCCCTGGCCCTGTTCACCGCGGGCGGGCTTGACCACCACCCTCGGATTGGCGCTCAGGAAACCGGCCACATCGTCTTGGCCCGAGACCCGCACCTGTGCAGGTACGCGCAGCCCCCCCTGTTCGAGCAGGCGGCGCGTGACGGCCTTGTCATCACAGCGCGACATGGCGACGGCGGTGGTCAGGTCGGTCAAGGATTCCCGGCAGGTGATGGTTCGCCCGCCGAGGCTGAGGGAGAAGTAGCCCTTTTCCGGGTCCAACGGCTCCACGCCAATGCCGCGCCGACGGGCCTCGTCGATGATCAGGCGGGCATAGGGGTTGAATTTGGAATCCGGCGAAGGACCGACGTAGAGCTTTTCGTTGATCGAGTTCTTGTTCTTCATGCAGTAGACGGGGACCTGGCGGAATCCCATCTTGGCGTAAAGTTCGATCGCCTGCTCGTTGTTGTGCATCACCGACAGGTCCAGGAAGGCGCGTCCGCGTTTGCGGAAGAAACCGGCAAGCGCCTGAACCAGCGCGCGCCCCACACCCGGCAGCGGACATTGCGGATCGACCGCGAGCGCCCAGAGGCTGGAGCCGTTATCCGGATCATCAAAGGCGGCCTTGTGATCGACGCCGTAGACCGTTCCGATGACGGATCCCGTCCGATTGTCCTCCGCGACCAGAACGGTGACCACATCGTGATCGCGGCCATCGGGCAGGAAGCCCTCGTGGGCGGGAACCATGCCGCGCGCAATATAGATCCGGTTGACCGCATCCGCGTCCGACCGGCTGGACATTTCCCGGATGGTCAGGCCCGCTGGCGGATCCTTCAGGTCTTCCGTGCCATCAAACGGCAGCCGGAAGGTATGGGAGGGGTCGAGAAACATTTCCTGTGGTGCCAGGCTGAGTGCCACGTGAGGTTCGCGCAGATAGAGTGCCACATCCCGCTGGCCGGGTTTTTCGTCCCGCAGTGCCTCAACGAGGGCTTCCGCGCTTTCGAACGTCTGTCCGAAGAAAAGCCGCCCCCAGCCGCAGTCGACGGAAATGTTCCGCCGCATGTTGTCGAAGGCCTCGATCTCTTGGGAAGGGTCGCCCCAGTTCCGAAGGCTCGCCATTTCCGTATGGATGCCGATGGTTTCCACGGCCAAATCCTTTTCAAGTCTGCCGGCTGACCCGGACCCCCCACTGGAATCCTTCTCCTCAGCCGTCCCCCCGACATGCGTCTTTTTGTTCAATTCTTCTGTCTCGCTTAAGGTCCCTTGGCACTTAGATGCCATGGGTCTGCAGCCAGTGTTCAAGCAGTGCCATCTGCCAGAGCTTGGAGCCCCGCAACGGCGTGATGTGTTCAGAAGGTTCCGCCATGATCCGGTCCAGGTAGGCCGGTTCAAACAGGCCTCGTTCCTTTGCGACCTTTGATTCCAGGGCGTCGCGGACGAAATCCAGATAGGGGCCCTGGATATACTTCAGGGCCGGGACGGGAAAATAACCCTTTGGCCGGTCGATCACCGCAGACGGAATCACCCGACGGGAGACTTCCTTCAAGATCCACTTGCCATCGCCCCGGATCTTCAACTCGGGTGGCATACGGCCAGCCAGTTCCACCAGCTCGTGGTCCAGGAAGGGCACACGGGCCTCCAGGCCCCAGGCCATGGTCATGTTATCGACCCGCTTTACCGGGTCGTCGGTCAACATCACGGTGGTATCCAGTCGAAGCGCCTTATTAACGGCTGACGAGGCACCCGGCCCTGCGAAATGCTGTTCGACGAAAGCCCGACTGACGTTGTCGCCCGCGCGGAAATCCGCTGTCAGCGCGCTGTCCAACTCTTCCTGGTCCCGGTCGAAAAATACCTTGGCATAATCGTCCACCGGATTGGTCGAGTTCGCCATCGGCGGATACCAGTGATAGCCGCCAAAGACCTCGTCCGCGCCCTGGCCGGACTGGACGACCTTGACGTGCTTCGATACCTCCCGCGACAGCAGGAAGAAGCCCACATTGTCATGGCTGACCATGGGTTCCGATTGGGCCTGGATGGTCTTGGGCAGGTTTTCGAGAGTCTCCTCGGCTCCCACTCGGATCTTGTGGTGGGTGGTGCCGAAATGTTCGGCGATCAGGTCTGAATATTGGAATTCGTCCCCGGCTTCACCGCCAACCGCATCAAACCCGACGGAAAAAGTGTTGAGGCCCGCATCACCCTGGCCGGCCTCCGCCAGCAGTCCGACGATCAAGCTCGAATCGACACCGCCTGACAACAAAACACCCACGGGCACATCAGCCACCAGGCGGCGCTTGACGGCGAGCCTCAGCGCGTCCAACAGCCGGTCCATCCAGTCTGCTTCGGATAGACGGGCTTCCTCGGCGCTCGGCGTCATGTCCAATTGCCAATAGAGGCTGTCCTTCGTACGGCCATCGGGTTCGATCACCCGGATCGTGGCGGGCGGCAGTTTGCGCACGCCCTTCACCATGGTCAGGGGCGCGGGGACGACAGCATGCCACATCATGTAATGGTGCAGGGCGCGGGTATCGATCGTGGTGTCAAGATCGCCAGCAGCCAGCAAGGCCGGCAAAGTTGAGGCGAAACGCAATCTTCCGGGCTGTTCAGCATAATAGAGCGGCTTGATGCCCAGTCGGTCGCGGCCCAGGACCGCACGGCCCGAATCCCGCTCGATGATGCAGAAGGCGAACATGCCGTGGAAATGATTCACGCAGTCGATGCCCCAGGCGTGGTATGCCTTCAGGATCACTTCCGTGTCGCCAGTCGAGAAAAAGCGATAGCCCTTTTCCGTCAACTCCGCGCGCAGTTCGTGGTGGTTGTAGATACAGCCGTTGAAGACGATGGCGAGGCCGAGATCAGCATCGACCAGCGGCTGTTGCGCCTTTTCGGACAGGTCAATGATGCGCAACCGCCGATGGCCAAGGGCCACCCGCCCTTGCGCGAATAATCCCCCGGAGTCGGGTCCGCGCGGTACCATGGTTTCGACCATGGCCTGGACCCGTCCGATATCCGCCTGTTCTCCGTTGAAGGTAATCTCGCCGGCTATGCCACACATGTGTCGGGCTGTTCCTCCACCGAAAATCTGAGGTTCCGGTGTTTCAGCTAGTGAATGATAGTTTTCTTGGATGAATCATGCCTGATCAGGTGGAGCATATCAGTATCATTCGAAAATTCAAGAAATCTTTGCGAGTCGAAAGTTTGTCCTTTTTTATTCAACTGTAGTCTTATGGTTCATTCTTGCATTACTGATATGTCAGAGTAATTTCCATCACCCAGTCCAGGTCTATAAATTGAATGTAATTCTTAAATTGTTTCTCATAAATTTCTGACGAGTTCTCAGGTAGATGTCCGTCTGGGCGGGTATATGCTTAATCAATCGCTGCGCGCACCAAGGTGCTGGTCTAGCGCACTTCCCGTCCCGCATTTCCTATCCCGCTCTGGCGTTCCGGAGGCGGGGGTTCCTTGACCGAGGTCAAGGAACCAATTTCCCGGGCCCACTAGGCTGCCGGCAAATGCTGCAATTCGGTGGGAGTTATCTTCATGGCAAGGGTTCTGGATCGAGGTTTCCGTCCGTTCTTTCTTCTGACAGGCGCGAGTGGGGTCCTGCTGATCCCGCTCTGGTTGGCGATGGTGTCGGGGCGACTTGATTTGCCGACGGCGCTCGATGCCGGACGCTGGCATGCTCACGAGATGACGTTCGGCCTGATTGCGGCGGCCATGGCGGGGTTCTTGTTGACGGCAGTGCCGAACTGGACCGGCAAGCCGCCGGTGCGCGGCCTTTGGCTGCTGGTTCTCGCCGGCCTGTGGCTTTCCGGCCGACTGGTGCTGGGTTTAGGCGGCGGGCTGCCGCTGCCGGTCGTCCTGGCGGTCGAAAGCGGCTTCTGGGTGGTGTTGCTGTTCTTGCTTTTTCGCCAGGTCAAAGGCGCGGCACCCCATCACAACTATCCTGTTGTCGCCTCTGTTGCGTTTCTCTGGGCGGCGGCCATGGCTGATTTCTCTGGCCTGCCCGGCTCCGAGGCGGGCCTTCAACTCTATGGCCTGCTGGTGGCGCTGATCGGCGGTCGGATCGTTCCCAACTTCACCCGCAACTGGTTGCGTGCCCGAGGGCACGACAAACTGCCCGCAGAGGCGGACCGGTGGGATGCGGCGGCGCTCGTTCTGCATGCGATTGCCGTTGTTGCCTACTTCTTTGATCCCGCTTTCGGGGCTGGATTTCTGGTGGCGACGGCGGTCGCCCATGGTTTGAGACTGGCTCGCTGGTGCGGGCTCTCCACGCTCAGTGAGCCCCTGCTGGCCGTGCTGCATATCGCCTACGCGGGACTGGCCCTGGGCCTCGCCGTGCTGGGGCTCAGTCACG
Organism: Magnetovibrionaceae bacterium; assembly: GCA_049603795.1. Taxonomy (GTDB): domain Bacteria; phylum Pseudomonadota; class Alphaproteobacteria; order Rhodospirillales; family JBMYSY01; genus JBMYSY01. Next base: position 196,691 of record JBMYSY010000003.1, on the reverse strand, counting down.
CGGGGCTCATCGGGCTGGCGGAAACCGAGGCGCTGCATCTCTTTGTCATCGCCGGTCTGGTTCTGATGGTCGCTGCCGTCATCACGCGGGCGACGCTGGGCCATGCGGGGCGTCCCTTGAAAGCCGACCGGGTGACCATGGTCATCTACGGGCTGATCCTTTTGGGAGCCGGTGCCCGTGTGACAGCGGGGCTTCTGCCCGAATACTGGATGAGCCTGATCGCCGCCGCCGGGCTCGGCTGGACACTGGCTTTCGGGCTGTATCTCTGGCGCTACGGTCCCCTGCTTCTGGGCGTCGGTCAGTCCAACCAATCCTGAAGGCTTTGGCGGTCGCTGATCCGGACCAGGGGGCCTTCTGTCGTGACGCCGAGGGCCTTCAGCTTTCCGAAGGCGCGCGACAGGCTTTCCGGTTTCATGCCAAGGCGTGCCGCCAGCAGGTGCTTGTCGAAGGGCAGACGGACGTGATTTCGCCCTTCCTGCTCCGGCAATGACAGCAGGAAGGTCGCCAGGCGTTGATGGGTCGGCAAGAGTTCCCGGTGCGAAAGGTCATCGGTCAGGTCGCGAAGACGGAGGGCAAGCGCCGAGATGACGGCGCGGGCGAGGCCCGGTTCGGCGTCCATCAAGGCATTGAAAGCCGCGACCTCGATCGCAACAACGACAGAGGCGGCCACAGCCTCGGCACTGGCCGGATAAATCCCGATGGAAAGGGCAGCCGGTTCGGCGAAGGTCTCGCCCGCACCCACCACGTGGAGGACCGCTTCGCCACCTTCCGCGTCGGATCGGTAAACCTTGATCCAGCCTTCGTGCACGAAGAACAATCGATCCGCCCGGTCGCCCTGTTGGAACAGCAGTTCTCCGCGTCCCAGGGACGTGGCCGTCATGGCAGGGGCAAGGCGACGGAACGCATCTTCCGGCAGGCCCGAAAACAACGCATGGGCGCGCAAGTCCGCCCGCCAATCGGCGGAAGCGCCTTTTGGGGGGCTCGGGTCAATCACCGCCACCGTCACCGTTCCTTCCGTCCAAACGCAAAAAACCGCTCGCCGGAAGGATATCCCGGCGGGCGGTCATTTCGAACCGATCTTTAAAGGGCGGGAGCCACCGTTGGAAAAGCGGCCCCAAAGAGCGGAAGAGGCCTAGAAGCCTTCCCGTTCCATCCGCTTGCGTTCCAGCTTACGGGCCCGGCGCACGGCTTCGGCCTTTTCACGGGCGCGGCGCTCAGACGGCTTTTCGTAGGAACGGCGGAGTTTCATTTCACGGAAGATGCCTTCGCGCTGCATCTTCTTCTTCAGGGCTTTGAGGGCCTGGTCGACGTTGTTGTCGCGGACGGTCACTTGCACGTTAATCGGTCTCCAACAGATGGTTCGGTCAAACCGGCGAACAAACAATCCGCCGGTAAAAAAGCAAAAAGAGCACCAGCCGTGAGGCGGGCTCTCTCGGTTGGCGGAGGTCATAGCACTCGAATCAGCCGCTGTGAAGGGTGAATTCACCAAAACCGCCCATCCGCAGGCTCTTTTCGCCCTGGGGCGCGACCTGTAGGCTGAGCGAGACGTCGAAACCCGGTTGGGAGTGTTGCATGCCCGTGCTGGAGATTGCCCGGATGGGTGAACCCGTTCTCGAGCGCGTCGCGGACGAGGTGATCGACGCGCAGGACCCGGTGATCCAGAAGCTTCTGGCCGATATGGAAGAGACCATGCGGGAGGTGGGTGGTATCGGCTTGGCGGCCCCTCAGGTTTTCCAGCCCTTGCGCATCGTGCTGTTCGAGGTGCCGGAAGCCCGCGGCGGTGTCGCCGTGCCGTTGACCCGGCTGATCAATCCGGTGATCGAGCCTCTCTCGGAGGAGCGCGAAGAGGGGCCGGAGGCCTGTCTGTCCGTCCCCGGCATGATGGGTATGGTCGAACGCTACACCCGAATTCGATACACCGGCCTGGATGAATCCGGTCGCCCCATTGACCGCGAAGCTGAAGGCTTTCATGCCCGCGTCGTCCAACATGAATGCGACCACCTGGATGGCACGCTCTATCCTCGGCGTATGAAAAACCTAAGCAAGTTCGGCTTTGCTTCTGAAATGACCAGACGACTGGGACTTGCGCCCAAGGGGGAAGAGTCCCAAGATTCTCGATAGCCCCAAGATACTTGATAGTCAGGCCATATACCCGTCGGAGAGAGCTGATGACCGAGCCCCAACCCCTAGATGCCGCCGCCACCCGAGAAGTCGAGCGTGATCGCATTCTGGAAGCGACCCTGACCCACGTGCCCTTCGATGGATGGACCATGGCCGCCCTGAAGGCAGGCGTTTCGGATGCGGGGTTCAGTCCGGATATGGCGGAACGGGCCTTCCCCGAAGGGATGGCCGATCTGGTCGATCATTTCGGCGATTGGACCGACCGCATGATGGTGGCGGAACTCTCGGAAATCGGAATGGAAGACCTTAAGATCCGGGAGCGGATCAAGACCGCCGTCATGACCCGGCTGGCCATCCTGACACCGCATCATGAGGCCGTTCGCAAGGCGCTCGCCTATCTGGCGCTGCCCGGTAACCAGGCTTTGGCGGCCCGCATGACCTATCGGACCGTCAACATCATGTGGTACGAGGCCGGTGATCGCTCAACCGACTATAACTTCTATACCAAGCGCGGCCTGCTGGCTGCCGTGCTCGGCTCGACCATGCTCTGCTGGCTGGCCGACGGTTCGGACGATTTCGAAGATACAAAAGCCTTTCTGGATCGGCGCATCGACAACGTGATGCAGATTCCGAAAGCGACCGGAAATGTGAAAAAGATTGCCAAGCGCCTGCCGAACCCCTTCCGGCTGGCCCGCAAGATCTCGGCTGCCCGCTCCGGGCTGGCCGCCCGTTTCGGCTGACAACAAGGACAGTCAGCCGTCATAAATCGGTCACGCCTTCGAGATAGACGGGGCGGATGCGTAAAACCTCCGGTCCTCCCTCTCTTTCCTATGCCGAACTCCAGCCTCGGATGATTCGCCGGCTGGCGATCCGGGGGCTTGAGCGACTGACCGGACAGCCTGATCTTCGTCAGCTTTATCTCGACAATCGGGCCAATCCGCTGGCCGGAGAGACTTTTTGGCAGGCCGCCATACGGCGGCTGGGGTTGGATCTCCAGATATCAGGCCAGGGTTTGAACAGGTTGCCCCGGACCGGTCCCGTCGTCGTGGTCGCCAATCACCCTTTTGGTGTTCTTGACGGCCTTGTCCTTTCATACCTTGTCCATGCTGTGCGACCGGATATGAAGATCATGACCAATGTCGTCCTGAACCATGTGCCGGAAGTCAGACCTTTTCTGCTTCCCGTGGATTTTGCTCCGACCAGGTCTGCCCGGGCGACAAATCTGCAATCGCGCGCCGATGCTCATGCTCATTTGGCAGCGGGTGGATGTGTGGTGCTGTTTCCGGCTGGCGGTGTGGCGACGGCTCCCCGAGCCTTCGGAGTGGCTGAAGATTTACCCTGGCAGCCCTTTGCGGCCGCGCTGATCGAAAAGGCGGAGGCGACGACCCTGCCCATCTGGTTCGACGGGGCCAACAGCAGACTTTTCCAGATCGCCAGCCAGTTCAGCCAGAGTTTCCGTCTGGCGTTGATCTTCCATGAGGTGCAGCGGCGTCGGAATACCGTGGTACCGGTTGCCGTGGGGGACCCGGTTCCCTGGTCGGCCCTGCGGGGGCTTGCCGATCGCAAGGCGGTGACGGCGGAACTCCACCAGCGGACGTTTGCGCTGGGTCAGGTGACACCCTTGGCTTTGGCAGCCTGAAGACCTCTCTGCGGCAGCAGGGCCGCCGATATGTCCAAGCCATCGGAAAGGCCATCAGCAACGATCTGTCCGCAGGCCCGGGCGTCCGAGCCTGCGTCGTGGTGCTTTAGCGGGATGCCGAGCCAGCGACAGACATCGGGAAGCTTGGTCGGGCGGATATCCCAGCAGCTCCGGGCGAGACGAACCGTGCAGATCCAGGGCAAATCCGGCGGCTGTAGCCCGTGACCCTCGCATCCGCCCATCAGGACCGACCGATCAAAGCCCGCGTTGTGGGCAGCCAGATGCGTGGCACCGTCCAGAAAATCCAAGAAACGGTGATAGCGGGTCGCGAAGTCCGGCTGGTCCTTTAAATCATCCCACGTCAGGCCATGAACTTCGGTGTAGCGGACGTCCGGGTCGGGCGGGCGGATCAAAAAGGAATCGGTTGCCGTAACGGCAAAGCCGCCCCCGGCCTGGCCTTCCACCCGGGCCAATCCCAACGCACAGGAGGCCAAGGGCGACGGTCCGGCGGTTTCGAAATCGAGCGCAACGATGATCATCTGTTTTCAAATCCAGGCGCGAAAAAGGCCCGGGGACGCGGTCCAGTTCGCTACCGCCGCCCTCCGGGCCTTCTGCATCACAAAACCGACTTCAGCCTCTTGCCTGAGGTAAAAGGCCTAACGTCAGTTTATGTGAAATTCCGCCAGTTGATCCTTAATTCTGAGCTTCTGCTTCTTGAGGTCGTTGATGACGATGTCGTCCGGCAGCGGTTTCTGGTTTTCTCGGTCCAGGGCCGATTCAAGGGCCGTATGTTTCGCGCGCAGGGATTCAATCCGCTCATCGACACTCATGGCAGTCTTCCTCTCTTTTGCTTGTGGAACCCATTGGGCGGAGTTTACCAGGAAATGAATTTTGACGCGAGTGAAACTCACTCGAAAAAAACCATGCGAACTAAGCGTCACCCAGGCAAATACCAAGGCCCTTGGCGGTCTTGATCAGGGCATCTTTGGGATCAACCCGGTTTTCGGTTGCGACAACGTCATCAAGTGTGACGTCGATCACATTTCGATTGGCCCAGGCGACCATCCGGTTGGTCTGGCCCTTGGCCAACAGATCCACCGCGTGGACCCCGAAGGCCGAGGCCAGAACACGGTCCCGGGATCCCGGAATGCCGCCGCGCTGGACATGTCCCAGAACGGTCACCCGCACCTCGGCCCCCGTGGCCCGCGCCAAGGCATCGCCGAGCTTGTGCCCGACACCGCCATAGCGCACCTCGCCGTCGGCATAGGCCTGGCGGCCGCCATCGCCCCCTTCCAGATGGATGGCCTCCGATACGACGATCAGGCCATGATTCAGGCCTTGTTCCTTCAGGCCTTTGACCTTTTCGGCGACCACATCCATGCGGAAGGGGATCTCCGGGATCAGGATCACGTCCGCTCCGCCCGCAATTCCCGCGTGCAGCGCCAGATGCCCGGCATCCCGACCCATGACTTCCAGGATCATGACACGGTGGTGGCTGGCAGCCGTGGGCTGTAACCGGTCCAAAGCATCGACACAGGTGGCAACAGCGGTCGGAAAGCCGACCGCGAATTCAGTGAAGGCCACATCGTTGTCAATCGTCTTGGGGATACCGATGAAAGGGATGGCTCCCATGGTCGCCAGCCGGCTCAGGATTTTCATGGAGCCGTCGCCGCCGATGCCGATTAAAGCGTCAAGGCCGAGGGTCTCAAAGCCCTCAATGACCTCGGATGACCGATCCACGACACTGCCATCGGCTTGCGGGAAGGCGAAGGGATCACCCTTGTTTATGGTGCCGAGAACGGTCCCGCCGAGGCGCAACAGCCTTTTGGTCTCCTCGCCGGGCTTCAACTGGCGAGCCTTCACGGGCCGGGCCATCAGGCCGCGGGTGCCTTCTTCAATGCCAACAACGTCCCAGCCGTACCCGTTGTGCGCCCTGAGCGTGACAGCCCTAAGAATGCTGTTCAGGCCCGGGCAGTCGCCGCCGCTGGTCAGGACGCCGATCCGCTTGATGCCCCTTGCTGGCTTGGAAGCATTCTTCGGGGAGCCCCCGGGAGCGGCTTGGGGGGAAACCTGGGTCGAATCCACAGGAGTCATGTTCTTGCATTCCTTCTCGATTCAGCGATAGCCTTGGCTCTTCCGCTTATGTCTTCCAGACGATGGAAACCTGTTTCATGGACAATCATCATAACGATGACACGACCCAACTGTCGCTGCGCGAACGGCTTGCCCAATTGACGAGCGAGCACCGCGACCTGGATGATGTGATCCAACGCCTGGAAGAACAGACCCCCTTCGACCAATTGCAGGTCAAGCGTTTGAAAAAGCGGAAGCTTCTCTTGAAAGACCAGATCATACGGCTGGAAAGCCAGCTGCTGCCGGACATCATCGCCTAACGCCTCCGAGGTTGAGAGAGGGTCATTCGATCCCACCGCGCTCCACCATGTTTCGGTCTGCGGCTTTCAGGGCCTCGTCCGGGGTCATTGCACCGTCGGTTTGATGCAGACCCCAGTCGAGGTAAAGCGGGCTGACGGTGGCGCGCAGTCGGTCGATGAACCATGCGGCCTGGTTGTTGTCGGTCAACGGCATCAGGGCGGCAAAATCCGATCCGCCGAGGGAGCCGAGCACGCCCTGTTCGCGAATTTCCTCGCGCATGGCGGTGGCGGCCTTGATCAGCGCTTGTTCCATGGCGAGCCGACCCTGGGCGCGCCTCAAGTCTTCGAGACCGGCCAGATGCAGGGTCAGAAGGGCAATTGTATTCCCCGACCGTCGGGCATTCCTGAACATATCCGCCATGGTCAACAGGAAGGCCCGCCTGGGTGTTACGGGCAGGAAACCGTGCTGATCGGCCTCCAGGGTCAGGGCCTCCAGTTCCCGCCGGGCCTGTTCCAATTCCAGTTTCTGTGTGTCGAATTCAAACAGAATATCGGCGAGCGCCCCGGCAACTGCCGGGGTCAGTTCCTCAACCGAGATGCCCATGATCAGCGCGATGTCTTTGACCGTTTCGCGTTTCTTCGGTCGGGGGCGGCCTTTGCCCAATGGTTGAGCGAGCCGCGCATAACCGGCCAGGCCGCCACCGCCGGAATCCGGTCCGGTTTGCAGCAGGGGCAGAACCGGCGGGGTCTTGTTTATCTCGACCACGATTTCTCGACCACCTTATTCCGATGACCTTTGCGTATTGATGGGGGTTCCCCAGGAGACACCTTTCGGCGACGGCCACCCTTCACGGTAGCACCGGTTAGGCGCACTGCCTAGTCGGGGGCCTAGTCGGGGGCATCGTCGGGGCCACTCGCGGGTGTTTTGCGACTTGAGTGTTTGCTGCTGATTCCTATAATCCCCTGCTTTCCGCAGAAAAGCCCCGACCGGAAGGCAGGCAAATATGGCGAAAGCAACGACCGTCGGCATCATCATGGGCAGTCAATCCGACTGGCCGATCATGAAGCACGCGGCGGAAACCCTGGAAACGCTGGGCGTCGGCTTCGAAGCCCGCATCGTTTCCGCGCACCGGACACCACAACGGCTCTATGACTATGCGACGAGTGCCGCTGATCGCGGGCTTCAGGTCGTGATCGCGGGTGCCGGTGGAGCCGCCCATCTGCCCGGTATGGCGGCCAGCATGACAGCCTTGCCTGTGTTCGGCGTTCCCATTGAATCCAAGGCCTTGAAGGGCATGGACTCTCTTCTGTCCATCGTCCAGATGCCGGGTGGCGTCCCCGTCGGGACACTGGCCATCGGCAAGGCGGGTGCGATCAACGCGGCTCTCTTGGCTGGTGCCGTGGTCGCGCTGCAGGACCCTGAGATTGCGGCGAGCCTGGCCGATTGGCGGAAACGGCAGACCGAGGGTGTCGCCGAAGTGCCGGTCGATGTGCAGGAACCGGTCGGCTGAGCAAAGGACAGGTGCCCATGAAACCGACCCCAAGCTTCCCGATTGCGGAGGCGAAGGCACCTGAGGCTCTGGCTCCGGGCAGCACCATCGGCATCATCGGTGGTGGCCAGTTGGGCCGGATGACCGCCTTGGCTGCGGCTGAACTGGGCTATGACTGCCACATCTTCACCCCGGAGAGCGACAGCCCTGCGGCCCGCGTTGCAAAGACCGATACGGTCGCGGCCTATGATGACCGGTCCGCGTTGGAGGCCTTCGCCCGCGAGGTCGATGTTGTGACCTTCGAGTTCGAGAACATACCTTTCGAGTCCGTCCAACTGCTGGAAGACCTGGTTCCTGTCCGTCCCGGCTGGGATGCGCTCCGTGTCAGTCAGGACCGTCTGGTCGAAAAGGAATTCCTCAACAGTCTCGGCATCGAAACCGCAGAGTTCCGGGCGGTCGGCAGCCTGGAAGATCTGGCCAGGGCCACGATTGAGGTCGGTCGCCCTTCCATCCTCAAGACCCGGCGGATGGGGTATGACGGCAAAGGGCAGGTGCGAATTGATCCCGACACCGATCTGGCCGAGGCCATAGAGGTTCTGGGGGGCACGCCGGGTATTCTGGAAGGCTTCGTGCCTTTTGCCTGCGAAGTTTCCGTCGTGGTTGCGCGCAGCATTGCCGGCGAGGTCAGGGTCTTTGCCTGCTCCGAGAACGATCACCGCCACCACATTCTCCACACCAGCACCGTACCGGCAGGCATTGCCCCCGAACTGGCCGCCAGGGCAGAGGAATTCGGCCTTCGGGTGGCCCGTGGCCTCTCGCTGGTCGGGCTGGTTGCCTTGGAGTTATTCGTGACCCAGGATGGTCGCCTGATCGCCAACGAAATCGCACCCCGTCCTCACAACTCCGGCCACTGGACCATGGATGCTTGCGCGCAAGGCCAGTTCCATCAGTTCGTTCGCGCTGTCGCAGGTCTGCCGCTTGCCAGCCCGGAACGCCATTCGGACGTGGTCATGACCAATCTGATTGGGGACGACATGGAGAGCTGGCCGGCGCTGTTGGCCGAGACAGGGGCCATTCCGCACTTCTATGGCAAGCGCGAGGCCCGAAAAGGCCGCAAGATGGGTCACGTCAACCGGCTGATGCCCAAGAAGGGATAAGGCGGAAGGTTCAGACCTTGATCCGGTCGCCTTCGGCGGGGGCCGTGACCTTCACCGAGGACCCCAAATTCGCCAGCATCTTCGCCGAGGTTTCGAGCTTGACGTCGATGGCGTCGTCATTCTGGTCCGGGTCGTGGTGGAACAGGCAGAGCTGCTTGACGCCAGCGGCATCGGCGACTTTAACCACCTCCCCGATGCAGGAGTGTCCCCAGTGGACCTTGGATGAGTATTCCTCGTCCATGTAGGTGGTGTCCGTGATCAGCACATCGACGTCTTTCAGGTAGTCGACCAGCCGGTTCACGTAGTGCTGATTATAAGCCGGGTTGTCTTTCAGATAGAGCTCGTTATCGGTGACATAGGCGATCTTGCGACCGTTGTAGTCGATCCGGTAGCCCAGGCAATATCCCGGGTGGCTCAACATCATGGCCGTGACCGGGATCTGGTCCACCTCAAAGGTGCCGTCCTTGACGTTGCGGAAGTAAACCCTTGCGCCGAATTCCTTCATGGTGATTGGGAAGTAGATGTCTTCCATCTGGGCACCGATCAGTTCGCGCATGTTCTTGTCGCCATGGGCGGCACCAATGATCTCGAACTCGTTGCCCTGCATATAGAGTGGCGTGAAGAACGGCAGTGCGTTGATGTGGTCCCAATGCGGGTGGGAAATGAAGATTCGACCGACGATGTTGCGTCGGCCCTCCCGCATGTATTTGTCACCCAATTCCTTGATCCCGGTGCCGGCGTCAAAAATGAAGGTTTCACCCTTGGGGAATTCCATGGTGACGCAAGAGGTGTTGCCACCATATCGATAGGTGCCGGGGCCGGACCGGGGCAGGGTGCCCCTTACGCCATAAAAATCGACGCTGACCTTGTCTTCGAAGACGTGTTCCAGGGTCGCCAGCAGGTCCGGCGCATTGACCGGCTTGGTGATGAAGCCATCCGCTCCGAAGTCGAGAGCCCGCTTGCGATCGAATTCGTAGGCCTTGGCGGAGACGATGACCACACGGGTCTTGGCCGCGCGCGGTTCGGCCTTCAGGGCTCGCAGGATGTCCATGCCATCCGGTGGCGGCATCATCAGGTCCGTAAGCACGATGTCCGGCGGGCTCTCCAGCAGCTGCTCTACAACGGTCGGCGAGGGGCGTGACGTGATGACCTCATGTCCCTCTTCGCTGATGATGGTGCTGAGCGTGTCCAGCATGTCCGGATCATCGTCGATGATGTGGATCAGGAACTTTCGATCAAGAGACATGCCTTGGCCTTTGACTATTTCCGGCTGACGCCGGGCCGGGGATACCCATCGCAGCACGACGCGGCGCATCGTGCAAGAACTACCCTAAGGAAGCGCCTTCAAACTCGACTTATTCTCGTTCGCAACCTTAAGCGACCCTGACAGAAGGATCGGAATTGACTTATCTGGTCAGGACCTTACCGGGATCTTCGGTTGGGGTTTGCGCGGTCTTCAACCAGGGATTCATCCCAGGCTCGGGCGCGACGGCGTTCTTCTTCGGCACTGCTTGTGCCCTGTGTCCTGCGGTCCGACAGACGTCGTTCGATTCCGTCCCAGGGATCATCCGAAGCCACGCCCGACCCGCGCCGGTCGCCATCGCGTCTTTCGGCCTGTCGGCGGTCTTCCTCGGCGCGCCGGGCTTCCTCTCTTCGATCGCCACCCATCCGCCGCTCCGGCCCTGTGTAACCGGATTCTTCGGCTGTGCGTTGGCGTCTGTCCCTGCCGCTGCGGCGTTCGCGCATCCGGCGATCTTCGCTTTCCTGGTGTTCGGCGGTCCAGTTCCGGCGGCCCCTGCGGTCAAAGACTTGTCCCATCGATCCGGTTCCCTGATAGCGTCCTGGCGGGCTGCACAGCCTGCCTCGGACTTGCAGCAACCCCGCGATTGCCGCATTAGTTGGACAAACAGCTTTCCCCATCTAACCCGACAGGGTAACCCACGGATTCTCTTCAACAGGTTAAGACGACTGGCAGTCAGACATGTGTGAGCTTTTGGGCATGAGTGCCAATGTGCCGACGGATATCACCTTCAGCTTCTCCGGCTTGATGGAACGGGGCGGGCATACCGGCCCCCATAAGGACGGCTGGGGGATTGCCTTTTATGAAGGGCGCGCCTGTCGCAGTTTTCGCGATCCGCACCCGTCCGCCGAATCCGAGATCGCGAAGCTGATTCAGCGCTATCCCATCAAGTCGCTGACCGTGATCAGTCACATCCGCAAGGCCACCCACGGCAAGATCAGCCTGGAAAACACCCATCCCTTCCACCGGGAGCTCTGGGGGCGACAATGGACCTTTGCCCACAACGGCAAGCTGAAGGGCATCAAGAAGCGGCGTCTTGAGTTCTATAAACCCGTTGGTTCCACCGACAGCGAACATGCCTTTTGCTGGATCATGGATAACATCCGCCGCCGCTGGCCGGACAAGGCTCCCCGGCCTTCAAGCCTCATCCGCCACGTGGAGACCCTGGCAAAAGATCTGCACGGGCTTGGCATCTTCAACATGCTCATGAGCGATTCGCGCCACCTTTTCTGTTTTTGCGGCACCAACCTGCATTGGATCACCCGCAAGGCACCCTTCGGAAAGGCGAGCCTGCTGGACGCCGAGATGGCGGTGGATTTCCATCAAGAGACGACGCCCAACGATATCGTGAGCGTGGTCGCAACGAAGCCGCTCACGGGCGACGAGACTTGGGCGGCGATCCCGAAAGGGAACCTGTTGACCCTGTTGGATGGCGTGGTCGTCCGATAGGATCGATGTCGATAGAACGGGCGTATCCCCCGAGCGTCTCTTCGCCACTCTCCCCCGTACACCGGTCAATGCCGTACACAAGTCAATCCTGACAAATATTTTCTGCACGGTAACCCAAGTTACAGAGGGGGTTCTTTCGGCTCTCTAGGTTGTGCCCATCGAAACAACCCATCGAAAGGACTGAACAATGAAACGAACCATCAAACAGGTCTTCGGAGCGCTCGCCCTGGTCTGCCTGAGCGCAACGCCTGGCCTGGCCGGAGATCTCGATGACGAAACCATCTTTGCCATCTTCGACCAGGCCAATATGGCCGATATCGCCACCGGCCGTTTGGGCTGGACCAAGGGCCACCACGAAGATGTCCGCGCGCTGGCGCGTATGGTCGTAACCGACCACACCGCCGTTCAGCAAATGGGACGCGATCTCGCCGCCAAGCTTGATATTCTGGGCACACCGCCGGCCAACGATATGTCCTGGGGGTCACTGGCGAAGACTCTTGCAGACCTTTCTGTTCTATCCGGGCCGGAATTCGATGCGGCCTACCTCCGCCATGAGGTCGCTTTCCACAGCGCTGTCATCGAGGCGGTCCGGACCACGCTCTTGCCCAGCATTGAGGACGAGGCGTTCAAGGGATTGGTCGTGAAGGTCTTGCCCGGCTTCGAACATCACCTGGCCGAAACCAAGGCGACAGCTGATCGTCTTGGCCTTTCCTACTAAGATGATGGTGACCTTGGGTCTGCTCTCGGCGAAGCGGACCGGTGCCCGGATTGGCACCGGTCCGATGACGCGCCAGAGCTGCCCGTCACCGGAGGTACCCATGATCAGTTCGGAAGATAAGATGTTTGCCGCCCTGACGCCGACCGGCCGGGAGATGTTTCAGACACGCCTGGTTCGAAAAGCGTTCCGCGGGAGATGCGGCGTCATCACCAAAGGCGATCCTGTCTCGGGTGCATTCTTTGTCCTGGACGGTACGCTCAGGGTTTACACGGTGGGGGCGAATGGCCGAGAGGCGGATCTGTATCGCTTGGTTCCAGGCGATACCTGTGTTCTGGCGCTGAATGCGTTGTTCAACAAAATGAACTATCCGGCCTGGGTTGAGGCGGAAACCGACACATTGGTCGGGGTGCTGCCGGGCGATGCCTATCAGTCCCTGTTCTCCTTCGACCCCTTCATTCAAAACCTGACCATAAAGGCGCTCTCGTCCGCAGTTGTCGGGATGATGGCAGCGATAGAGGAACGGACCGGACTGACCGTTGAACAGCGTCTTGCCGGACATCTATCGATCAGGTCTTCGAGCGAAAACGAGGTTCGCCTTACCCAGCAGGGCCTTGCCGTTGGGATTGGCACGACACGAGAAGTCGTGGGCCGGATCATGGCACAGTTTGCCGCCGACGGGCTCGTCAAAAGCGGGCGAGGGGTCGTGACGATCCTGGATCGGCAAAGCCTCTGCCGGATCGCTGCCGGAGAACGGGAAGACCCGCAAGGCGTCTGAAACCGAGGCCCGCCCGGGCCAGACAGCCAAATTCAAACTCTCTTTGCCTGCCATTCGATTGATAGGGGGGATATCTCATGACGACTGCACTTTACGTGACTTTCGGGGCTCTTGCCGGTTTGGCGGTGCTCCTACTGGTTTCCACAGAGCTCTCGAAGCGCCTTGATATCTCTCTGTCTGGACGTCTCTTCCTGACCTGTTTCCTGGGCTTTGGTGTGTTTGGTTTGGCGATCAAAGCGGGCATCCTTGCTTCCCTACAAGAAGACCGGACTCTCGTCGCTTGGGCGGAAGCCGGGCGGGGCGAAAAGGCACCGGCAGCGCATGCCTCGACCGACCTGACCCGCTTTGGCCTGACCTTCCCGGCAAGAGGGCGCGAATGGCGGGCACTGCCTGCGGCTTCCGGGGTCGAAAACCCGGTCTTGGTGGATCTGGGAAGAAGGCTGTTTTCTGATCCTCGCCTGTCAGCGGACGGCACCGTCGCCTGTGCCTCCTGCCATGATTTGGCCAAAGGGGGAGACGACGGGCGAGCGACCTCTCGGGGTGTCCACGGTCAGGTCGGAAGCCGAAACGCCCCGAGCGTCCTGAACGCGCCTTTTCTTCGGCGATTGTTCTGGGACGGTCGCGCCAAGACGCTGGAAGAACAGGCTACCGGGCCTTTGTTAAATCCCATCGAAATGGGCCTCTCGTCGGGAGATCAAGCCGTTAAAGTCGTTCTTGCGGACCCGTCATACCGCAGCGGTTTCGCCCAGGCGGGGTTCCCGGTAAACCTGAATACGATTACACGAGCCATAGCGGCCTTCGAACGTTCCTTGGCACCTGGTGAGACGGCCTACGACCGGTTTGTCGGAGGAGACGATACCGCCCTGAGCGACCGTCAACTGCGCGGTATGGTCCTGTTCGACGAAATCGGATGCCGCCGCTGCCATCCCGACCCCTGGTTTTCGGCGGCGGCAGAGCCGACAGCTAGTCCCTACCGGATCTTCCCGGTGTTCCGCGAAGCTCCTCTGGTGCAGCGCTTCGGGCTTGCAGAGGACGGCGGCAGGAACGGTTCCCACGTCTGGCGAGTGCCATCGCTCAGGAATGTCGGCTTGACCGCACCCTATTTCCACAACGGAGCAGTGGACCGCCTGGAAGACGCCGTGCGCGTCATGGTTCAGGCCCAGCTCAACAGAAAAATCGAGCCGGATGAAGGTGCGAGGATCCAGGTTGAGCGAAAGCCGGGCGGTGGCGTGAGGGTCCTTGGCCGAAGGTATCTGACGGAGGCCGATGTGGCCGACATAACCGCCTTTCTGCACGCCTTGTCTGAGCCAGGGGTCTTTTAGCACCAGGAGCCCTTTAGCAGAGGTATCGGCCCCATGGGGGTGGGGCTCCGGTGGCGTCCAATTTTAAGGGCGCTGCGGATCCCCTTGGAGAACTTGATTCTGCATATCCAGTAGGTAGCCCTCGACCGCGGCATGATCGACCATGAAACCGGCGATCATGCCGATCATGCAGAGCAGGGCGGCTTCGTCCCAAAGGGACATCCGACCCTGCCAGACCTGTTCGCGACGAATGAGGGCAATGGCCCCGACGCCGAGGGCGGCCAGGATGAACAGGGCGTTGGACCCAGCAGCGCGAAGTTCGCCCGGCAGGGGTAAGACGAAAACCACCACCAGCGCCAAAATCAGGCCGAACCTGACAATTCGCCCGTTTTGTTTTGATGGGCCGGGGTGATGGTTCGATTGCTCAAAGGGCGTCATGTGCCTTGTCCGGTAAGGAGACCTCTGACGCCTTAGGTAAGCCTGTTTCCGTGGGGCTCAAGCCTCTTCGGCAGGCGGGGCAGGTTCTTCCGCCGGGGCTTCGCCCGCCGGTGCCACTTCTGCAGGAGCCGCGACCGCACCATGGACCGTTCCGGTTCGAGCGCGCGCGATCGCGATGGCTTTTTCCAGATCGGCTTCGGAACAGAGCCCCAGGCCCGCAGGGTTCTGCGGCTTGATGTTCTGGGCGTTCCAGTGGGTTTTGTCGCGGACAGCGTTGATGGTTGGCTTGGTCGTACCGATCAGTTTCGACAATTGCGCGTCCGACAGTTCGGGGTAGTTCTTCAACAGCCAGGCGATGGCGTCGGGGCGGTCCTGGCGTTTGGAGACCGGCGTGTAGCGGGCACCCTTTTTCTTTTGCTGCGGCATTTCCACCATGCGCTTGGCAGCTTCCAGCTTGGCCGAAGGGTCCGCCTCGCAGCGCGCCAGTTCTTCCTTGGTCAGTTCGCCGGCGACGATCGGATCCAAACCCTGCATGCCGACGGCCACTTCCCCATCCGCGATGGCCTGGATTTCCAGCTCATGCAGGCCGCAGAACTCCGCAATCTGAATGAAGCTCAATCCGGTGTTTTCAACCAGCCATACGGCGGTGGCCTTGGGCATCAGCGGCTTGGACATGGCGTTTAACCTTATGTTCTCTAATAGGGTGTCGGTAAGTCGACGGCGTTACAGCAATTTCGCCACACGGACGTCTCCTGGCCGAGGAGCCGGAAGACGAAGCGGCAGCGTCAGCATCTCTGGGATCGGTGAACGCGGGTTCGCGTCTCACCGCTCCTTGGAAATACAGTGCGCCCCTTAAGGAATCAACATGATCTTGCCGAAGTGTTGGCTGGATTCCATCAAGGCATGGGCTTCGGCTGCCTGGGTCAGGGGGAAGCTCTTGTACAGCAGGGGGGCCATGTCGCCCGATTCCAGGAGCGGCCAGCAGGCGGCCATCATGCGTTCGGCGATGCCTTGTTTGTCTTGGATGCTCCGGGCCCTCAAGGTCGCCCCCGTCAGTGTGAGCCGCTTCAGCATGACGGGCATAAAATCCACTTCGACTTTGGAGCCCTTTAGGAAGGCGATGGAAACCATGCGACCATCCTTGGCCAGAGATTTGATGTTTTTCGGGATGTAATCTCCGCCCACCATGTCGAGGATCACATTGACGCCGCGCTTATCCGTGGTGGTCTTGACGACCTCCACCCAGTCTTCTTCGCGATAGTTGATGGCCAGTTCGGCACCCAGGTCGATGCAAACCTGGACCTTTTCCTCGCTGCCGGCCGTGGCGATCACCTTGGCGCCCAGTTGGGAGGCCATCTGGATCGCCGTGGTGCCGATTCCGCTGGAGCCGCCGTGGACGAGCAACCACTCACCTTTCTGCAATCCCGCCCGGTCATAAAGGTTCGACCAGACGGTCATAAAGGTTTCCGGCAGGGCTGCGGCGGAGACCATGTCCAGGCCGCCCGGGATGGGCAGAAGCTGGGCCACGGGCGCTGCGACATATTCGGCATAGCCACCACCTGCGACGAGGGCAGCGAAGGATTTGCCCTTAAGGCCCGGATCCACCCCTTCGCCACAGGTCACGACCTCGCCCGAAACCTCGAGGCCCGGCAGGTCCGTGACACCCGGCGGCGGCGCATAGAAACCCTGACGTTGGATCACGTCGGGGCGGTTCACCCCGGCGGCGGCGACTTTCAGCAAAACCTCGCCCTCGGCCACTTCCGGTAGGGGGCGGGTCGCAGGGACCAGGACGTCCGGCGCGCCGTATTCCTTGATTTCCACGCAGTTCATGGTCTCTGGGAGGTTCGACATCTGGACATCCTTTGCTGTTGGGCTCAATCTTGTTTCGCAAGTTGCCAAGCAGGAGGCAAGGGCGATGGATACCGACGATATCGCACCCCCGCCGGTCAAGGCCGCCGGCCCTAAGAACCTCGACGAAATGTCGATTGAGGCACTCGGCGACTATGTCGAGGCACTGAAGGCCGAGATCGCACGCGCCGAAGCCGCCATCGAATCCAAGAAGGCTGCCCGGGTCGGCGCGGAGGCCTTTTTTAAACCGAAGGGCTGAACCGGGCATCTCACGTTTACCTCGTCTTAACGGCGATTCGGCTAATCTCTGTTTGTTGATGGTGTCCGGCCGACTTTAAGGGGGTTGGTCCTGGGCATCCTGACGCATCCCAGAACCATCCAAACTTCTCCCGCGCCGCGATTTTTAATCAGCGGCGCGTTTTTTTTGAGCGCACGGAATTTTTTTGCCGGTTTCTGCCGGAAAGGGCAAATTTGTATTATCGTTTTGTTGCGCTGCGCAATTAACGGCTTGACGGTTCAGAAACCCTCCCGCTAGTGTGGGCTTCCAGATCGGAAAAATCCGGCGAGTTTAACAGGATTGGCTTTAAGTCGCACAAAGGCTGCCCCAACAGGAGGGCGGCCTTTGTTGTTTGCGCTACGTTGTTGAGGGGTGAATGCGATGATCGACAAGGTCGGGCTGACCAGAGAGGCCTTTCCCTATCAGGTGGCCGTGCCGGGGCGTTTTGCGGACGACGACATGCTCGGTCACGCCAACAACGTCGTCTATCACACTTACATCCAGGAAGTGGTGGTGCGGTTCTTGATAGGACCGGTGGCCTTTGAATGGCGGAAAAGCCCGATCCTGACCTATGCGGCAGAGACGCTTTGCCGCTTCCATGCACCGATCTCCTATCCCGAGCCCATTGAGGGGCGACTGATGATCGAAAGGTTGGGCACCAGCAGTGTCACCTACGGTATCGGCCTGTTTGTTGAGGGGCGGGATGTGCCTGCGGCCAGTGGGCACTTCGTCCATGTCTTCGTGGATCGGGAAACGGAAAAACCGGTGCCGATCCCGGCTGATATCCGCTCCGTGTTCGAGGCCTACCGGCCCCCTGAAGCGGGGACCGGCGGCTAACCCGCCTCGTTTCAGGCTGCTTGATCAGCGAAACAGGCTTCAATCGCGGCATCGGCGCGGGCAATGGCGGCATCCGCATCCCGCATCAGGGTGTCTGCTGGGATGATGTGGACATCGGTGATCCCGATGAACCCCAGGACGTGGCGCATGTAGCCGCTCAAATGGTCATAGCCACTGCCGACCGGGGTGCCGCCGGTTGCGATCACCACATAGGCGGTCTTGCCTTCCAGAAGGCCCACGGGCCCATCTGGGGTGTATTTGAAGGTGTGGCCCGCACGGCAAACCAGATCGATCCAGGCTTTCAACGCGGCCGGTACCGAGAAGTTGTACATCGGGGTGGCGATGACGAGCGCATCGGCTTCTTGGACTTCTTGCACGAGGTCGAGGGAGGCAGTGTTGGCGGCTTGCTGGTTTTCGTCGTGGTCTTCCGCCGGGGTGTTGTAGGCGACGACGAAATCGCTGGTCACGAGCGGCAGGGCTTCCAAACCGTCCCGGCTGACCAGTTCGACCCCGGGTGTCGCGGCTGTGAGTCGGTCGATCAGGCGGTCGGCTACCTTGCGGCTGATGGAGGTGTCGGAGCCACGGGGGCTGGCGTCGATCCGAAGGATGGTCTGTTTGGTCATGTCATCGCTCCTGAAAAGGCGGCTGTTGTTCGATGACTGACAGATATTGTTTCCCCAACCGATGGATAAGTCGGCCAGATAGCAAAAATCTGTTGCTCAGATGGAAACAAAACAGCCCGACCCTGAAGGGCCGGGCTGTCCTGCTTCGCAAGGCAGATTAAACGGAAAGGGCCGTCAGGCGGCTTTCTGTTCAATCGACTTCAGATTGCTGCCCTGGCCAATCTCGATTTTGCGCGGCTTTTTGGCTTCCGGGACTTCGCGAACGAGGTCGACGGTCAGCAGACCGTTAACCAGCTCAGCACCCTGGACCTTGATGTGGTCTGCCAGTTCGAACCGGCGTTCAAAGGCGCGACCGGCGATGCCCCGGTGCAGGTATGTGGTTTCCGCAGGCGTTTCAGCGGCCTCGACCCGACCCGTGATGATCAGGCTGTTTTCCTGTTGGGTGATGTCCAGGTCGTCATCGCTGAAGCCGGCAACCGCCAGGGTGACGCGATAGTTGTCTTCGCCCAACTGTTCCACGTTGTAGGGCGGATAGGACTGGGCATTGCCTTCCAGAGCGTTCAGGTGTTCGAGCTGGCGCTGCATGCGGTCAAAGCCGACGGCAAAGCGATGAAGGGGGGTGAGATCAAAGGTACGCATAACGCAATCCTCCTGTTCGAGCGATCATGTTGACGCGGCCACCGCTGGGGTCGACCGCTGCTGGAGGGCACAGAAATCTCAATTTTTCAGTACCCATTCGAACCGGATATCCGGCCTGACGCTGGTGTCGTCAGACCCTGCATGAGGCATCTGCAACAACCAGCGATCGTGAGGTATGGAGGTGATTTCCGGCCCGCAAGTCCCCGATAAAATTTTTTTGGGGTCAAGAAAGGGTCGGCTCTTTTCTGTCCGTTTGGGTAGCGGGTGCCTTTTTGTTCCCTGAAGCTGCCCTGGCTTTCATGGCCTTCAGTGCTGCGGCGCGTTTGGCCTGATCCGGTGCCTTTCGTGGGGCATCGGTCACCTGAATCTCCATTCGGGTATCTGCCGCCAGCGGCGAGCTTGGAACAGGTTTGGGCGGGGGGGCTTTCGGCGGCGGAACAGTTTGACCCGTTGTTCGAGGTGCCCCCGGGGCAGATGTGGGTAAGGGAGATGGCTGTGGCGGAGCCGAAGGAGCTTCTGGCGCTTGGGCGGCAGTTTGGGCTTTCTCGAGGGCGATTTTCTTGTCCGGATTCCAGACGACTTCATAGAGCGTTTGGAGCTCTTCGAATCCCTTCATCTCAAAGCCACCCCGGTTGACCAGGGTGAATTCACCACCCGGACAGGCACCCTTTGCGGTTTCGGAGACCAAAATCTCTTCCTTCGCGGCCTTGTCGACGATCCGGGCTGCCAATTGCACATGGGTGCCGAAGAGATCGTTGTCCTCGGCGAGAGCCTGGCCCGCGTGCAGACCGATCTTCAGTAGCACAGGGTGGTCGGGGAAATCACGGCTGTGGTGCGCCGCGCCCCGCTGCATGGCAATGGCTGCTTCGATGGCGTCAGAGGGCACTTCGAACGACGCCATAATGCCATCGCCGGTATGCTTCACTTCCGTGCCATGACATTTCGTGAGGGCATCGCGTACGATCCGGTTATGGGCCCGGACAACGCGCTGCGCGCCGTCATCGCCGAGCGTCTGGGTCATGGCGGTGGAGCCGGCAATGTCGGTGAACAGGATGGTGATGAACTTCTTCGGGTTCTCCTTTGCCTTCGGCTTGTTCCACTGGGCCACGGCTTCGTTCAGGGGCAGGGTCGGTGCTGAGGGCGCTTCGTCACCCTCTGGCTCATCGCTTGTGCCGGAAATGGCGGCCCGTCCGGCCTGGAACATCTGCATGTAGCGGCGGTCCGAAAGCAGGTAGTCTTCGTAGCCATCGGCAAATTTCTGGGATTGCGCCTTCTTGAAACCGATCATCTGGACGCATTCGGCCATGATCTGACTTTTGGAGCGCATATCCAGGTTATGATCCGCAGCCAGCCCTTCGGCGGCCCCGGCCAGGAACAGGCTGATCCCGAAACGGTTGAAATTGTCGAGCTTGGACAGATCCTTGCCCAGGCTTTTGAGTTCCCTGGCGACAAAGCTCTTCAGCACCTTCTTTTGTTTTTCTGCTGCGGGTGGCAAGGCGTTGGCCGCTGCGGATCCTTCGGGTGCCTTGGGCTTCAGGCCATAGGTCTCGGCATCCAGGACGATGCCTTTCGGGGGCGGGTCCTTGGAGGCGCTTTGGGGTTCGGGCTCCGGTTCCGGTTCCGGTTCCCGGACGGTTTCCACGTCCAACTGGTTCTTGCCCGCCTGGGCACCATTGTCCGCCGGTGCCGCTTCCGCCTCGGCAAGGTCTGGGATTCCGCTGTCCTTGTCATCGGTGGTCGCCGGTGCCGCCGGCGCCGCCGAGGGCTTAACCCGGGGGGGCGGCGGCTCGAACTTTTCCTGAGACAGGAAGACATAGGCCAAAGGCGAGGCGAAGAAGACAAAGGACATCAGGAAGATCGCAAACAACACATTCGCCCGACTGCCGCCTTCCATGGAAATACCGAAAATCGGCTCGGTCGACAGGATCATCGAAAGCGTTGCGGTCAAGGTGGCCGCGACACAGACAGCGATCACCGTCACGAGGGCCAGTTTGAGCAACAGGCGGGCCGGGCTGCTCTTGCGCTTGCGCCCCTTGCCGCCCTGACCGGGACCCTGGTCACGACGGATCGCCCCAGGTCGGGTTTCCAGGTTGCCATCATCTTCGCCGCCGCTGCCACCACTTCCACCGCCACTTCCACCGCCACCGGGGCCTTGGGGGCCAGGTCGCCGGACGCCGCGCCGGGGCCCTTTGGGGGCGGGCCGCTTCGGCAGCCCTTGTGCAGGACCTTGGATGCCACGTCGATGGTCACCCGCGTTGGAGCTCTTGTAGACGGTGTATTCGTTGGAGAGCCCGTCCTCGGAGGAATAGACTTCCTTGATGACCTTGACCGAGGAGACGCTGGGCAACATGTCCAGCTGCTTGGCTTCCTCGATGGACTCGTCCTTTCCGGATGCGGGATAGCGCGCGTGCAGTTCCCATCGCACGCCCTGTTGGACATAGATCTCGTAGGTGATCGTATTGGCCACTGCCCGCCGTCCTTCTATCGCGGCCTGGATCGATTAGGTCGTTATCACCGGCTTCTGCCCGGTTGTGGTCTTTTTGCCCGGAAGGAATAAAACCTCCATCCCAGTGGTTTGAATCTACAACGACCTCGCTCTGATTTCCACCGGGCATGAAAAAGGGGCGTCCCAAACCGGGAACGCCCCTTCCGTAACCTTAAAACAGCGATCAGGCCTTAGTGCTTCAGGCCGAAGCTGCCGAACCGCTTGTTGAAGCGCGCCAGACGTCCGCCGGTGTCCATCAGGCGGTGGCCGCCACCGGTCCAGGCCGGGTGGCTCTTCGAATCGATGTCCAGTTTCAGGACATCGCCTTCCTTGCCCATGGTCGAGCGGGTCTTGAATTCGGTCCCGTCCGTCATCTGGACCGTGATCTCGTGGTAGTCGGGATGAATGTCTTTTTTCATGGTTCAGCTCTCAAGGTCCCAGATAACGCAGGTGCGCGCGGGCAACCGCCGCAGCGCGCGGAAATTCGGAAGAGGCGCTTATACGGGCTGAAGCAGCCCCGATCAAGGCTTAAGGCTCAGGTTTTTTCCGCGACGGCTGCCGAGGGATCCGGCGCGGTCACGCGGACAAGCGCAATCAGCAAGACCACAATCATCAGAACCGCGCCCGTGTGGTAGGGCCAATCGGGACCGAACTGACCGAACAGGTACCCGGCCCAGATCGGTCCGAGGACGCGCGCGAGGGTGCTGGCCGACCGGCTGACGCCCATGACGCCGCCTTGTTCCGTCTCGCTGACATTGAGCGAAATCAGGCTGTTGACCACGGGCGTCATCAGGCCGAAGCCGAAGGCGACCAAGGCCATTACGGCACCCAGTGTCCAAAGGGAATCCGCCCAGGGGATCAGGCCGATCCCCAGCGCCAGGAGCCCGGCACCGGAGCGCAGCAGGTTGACCTCGCCGAAGCGCTTGGCCAGACGTCCCACCAATCCGCCCTGCACGAAAGCGGACAACAGCCCGACATAGGCAAACAGATAGCCATTTTCCAAGGGGCCCCAACCAAAGCTGCGGTTCGACCAGAGGGAGAAGGTCGTCTCGAGGCCCGCGAAGACGTAGACGGCAAGGAAGTTCAAGGCGATCAGGATCATGACCGCCGGGTGGGACAACGCAGTGCGGAAACGGGTACGGCGTTCCTGGCTGCTGAGCGCGGCGACTTCCGCGCGCAATTCCGGCTTCAAAGATTCCTTCAGGCGGATGACCGCCAGGATCAGAGCGATGGCGGAGAAGGCGGCAGCGGCAAAGGCCGGCGCGGCGTAGTTCGCGGTCGCCGGGTCGGAACCGGCCAGCAGGCCCCCGATGGCGGGACCGAAAATGAAGCCCAACCCAAAGGCGGCACCGATCATCCCCATTGCCCGGGAGCGGGTTTCCCGCGTGGTCACATCGGCGGCATAGGCAAAAGCCGCCGAGATGTTGCCCGCCATGATGCCGGCCAGGGCACGGGCGACGAAGAGCATCCATAACTCGTCCGCAAAGCCCATGATCAGATAGGCGATCACACCGCCGAGGAGGGTATAGACCAGCACAGGCTTCCGCCCGACCCGGTCCGACAGCCGGCCCCAAAAGGGGGCTGCCAGGAATTGAAACAGGGAATAGACCGCCATCAAAAGACCGATAGTCCAGGGGCTCGCGCCAAAGAACTCACCGTAAAACGGCAACAGTGGAATGATGATGCCGAAGCCCACCAAGTCGATGAAGACGATCAGAAACAGGATCGGCATCTGGGGGCATTCCCCTTTTCCGCATGTTTTGGCAGAGAGCCGGAGGAACGTCTTTTGACGGTATATCAATGGTCCGTCAACCTCCTGAGACTCCTCTTCTAGAGCGCGATCGGCTTTCTTCGATCAGGCCCTAGCGCTGGGTGAGCTTGAATTCGATCCGCCTGTTGCGGCTGTTGGCGATCTCGCCGGGACTGTCGTCGAGCGGCTGGTACTGTCCGAAGCCCGCGGCCACCAGGTTCTGAGGCGGCAGCCCTTCATTGATCAGGAACTTCACCACCTCGATGGCGCGCGCCGACGACAGTTCCCAGTTCGATGGAAACCGGAAGGTGGCGATCGGTACCCGGTCGGTGTGGCCATCGACCCTCAGCACCCAATCGAGGTCTTTGGGAATGGTGGCGGCGATCTCTTTCAAGGTGTCTGCCAGTTGACTCAGTTGCTCGGACCCGCCCTCGCCGAGTTGGGCGGAGCCACTGGCGAACAAGACCTCGGACTGGAAAACAAACCGGTCGCCCACCACGCGAACCCCTTCGCGCGCGCCCAGGGTCTCGCGCAGGCGACCGAAAAACTCCGACCGATAGCGGCTCAGTTCCTGGACCTTGGTCGCCAGGGCCGCGTTCAGCCGCTTACCCAGGGCCTCGATCTGGGCCCCCTGTTCCTCGTTCGCCTTTTCCGATTCGGTCAGGATCGCGTTCAATTCCGCCAGCTGACTGCGCAGGGCGGCCATTTGCTGATTGGCGAGCGCGAGTTCCGCTCGGGCACTTTCTGACAGTTCCTGTTCGGCCAACAGGCGGTTCTCGGTCTTTTCCCGGGCCTCTTCTTCTTCGGCCAGACGGGCAGTGGCTTCCGTGATGGATTGTTCCAACTCGGATTTCAGAGCGTCGAGGCGTTCGATGTCGCGGACCAGGCCGGCCAGGCGTCCTTCCAGGGCCTCGATAATTTCCGCATCCGCCTCGATCCGGCCCGTGGCGGTTGCCAGTTCTGCAATGCGGGCGGCGAGGCTGGCCTCGGTCTCGCCCAGTTTGGCTTCTACGCCGGTCAGTGCGTCCGACAGCTCCGCGCGCTCCGCACTCAACAAGCGAACGGCACCCTGCAATTCGTCGCGCTGGGTGACCGAGGCCTGAAGTTGATTGGACAGGCGCGAGACATTGGACGAGAGCGTCGCGTTCTCCCGCCGCTCCAGGGCCAAGAGATCTCCCAGTTCGGAGACCTGGCTTTCCAGGTCCCGAAGCGCCTCATCGCGGCCCGAAAGGGCTTGGCTCAGGAAGAACTGCGCAATAACGAAGATCAGCAGCAGAAAGATGATGACCAGCAGCAGCGTTGCCAAGGCATCGACGAAACCCGGCCAGATGATCCCGTCCCGCTCCCGGCCCCGCCTGGAAAGCGCCGCCATCGGATCAGTTCTCTTCGGCCAGGGCGGCGATGGT
The DNA here is from genome assembly GCA_049603795.1 of Magnetovibrionaceae bacterium. GTDB lineage: Bacteria > Pseudomonadota > Alphaproteobacteria > Rhodospirillales > JBMYSY01 > JBMYSY01. The sequence continues at coordinate 172,066 of JBMYSY010000003.1, read as the reverse complement.
GCGCGCCAGCAGGCGCACCTCGTTGCGGACGTTCTGGATCACCTCGTCACGACCGGTCATGTTTTCTTCGCGCATGGCGCTCAGGTGTGTATCCAGATTACGGATGTGCAGGCGGGTTTCATCGTCGAGAGCCCCACCCGAATGGGCTCCGTCGGCGAGGCGTGCGAGGACACCTTGCAATTCCGCCTGTTGTGCCGCCAGTTGCTGAACCACCTTGGCTTCCCGTGTCATTTGGTCGGTCAGGTTGGACAACTGCTGGGTGAGCGTGTTGAGGTTGTTGTTGGCCGTGATCCGACCCTCTTCGCCGCGCGCCATGATCCGTTGCAGATTATCCAGGCTGTCGGCGGTCTGTTCCAACAAGGCCTGGACGTAGGCCGGAACCGAGGCGTCGCCTTCGAAGGAAACCGCCCCGCTCGACAACCGGGTGGAGCCGGAAAGCCAGTCTTCCAACTCGTTGAAGAAGCGGTTCTGCGCCTGATTGGCCTGCAGATCGAGAAAGCCGAGCACCAGACTGCCCGCCAGACCGAACAGAGAGGACGAGAAGGCCGTGCCCATGCCGCCGAGCGGGGCTTCCAATCCGGCTTTCAGGTTGGCGAAGACCGCGGCCATATCGCCGCTGGTGATCTGCAGGGCCGAGATGACATCGCCAATGGATGCGACGGTCTCCAGCAGGCCCCAGAAGGTGCCAAGCAAGCCCAGAAAGATCAGCAGGCCAATAGTGTAGCGCGACAACTCCCGGCTTTCGTCCAGGCGGCTGGCGATGCCGTCGAGGAGGGATCGCATGGCCTGGGCCGAGAGGCTCAAGCGGCCCTGTTTCTCGCCCAGCATGGCCGCCATGGGGGCTAGCAGACGCGGTCCTTTGCCCGGCGTATAGGGTGGGGTTTCACCCTGCCGGAAGGCCGCGATCCAATCCACTTCCGGGCGCAGGCGAAAAACCTGCCGAAAATTATAGAAAATGCCCAGAAGCAGGACACCGACGATCAGGCCGTTCAGAGGGGCGTTAGCCAGGAAGGCTTCGCGCAGTGGCATGAAGAGCACGCCCAAGACCGCCCCCACGGCCCCCAGGAACAGCAGCATCCGGATCAGAAATTTGGTCGGACGACCGATCCGCACCGGGCTTTGCTCCGGGTGCTCAGGCTGGGCTGGGGATCGGAGATCGGCCATCGGTTATCAGTCTCGTCTGGAGCTATCGCCCACTAAAACCGCAGATCAGCGTTTAAGAATGGTCACATCCACGCGGTTGGGCGGCTGTTCTTCGGTTTTGTCACCGAGTGCACGCACGTCAATCCGGGTGGATCGCACGCCATTCTCGATCAGATAAGAGCGCACCGCGAGCGCGCGCGACAGCGAAAGGCGGCGGGCCTGACTGGCCGATAGCCCCTGTCCACCGGCGAAGGCCTGCAGTTGCAGTCGGTCGGCGGTGTTATCCTTCACCTTGGCGGCAAGGGATTTCAGTTGCGTCCGCATGGCATCGTCGAGGCGCGAGGTTCCGCCGTCAAACGGAATGCGCAACTCCACCCCATCTGGCGAGGCCTGGGGCGTTGGGGCAGGGGGCAGGGCAGCCGTCTGGGTCGCCGGAGCCGGTTCCGGGATTGCCGTCGGCTGGGCTGCTTCCGTCGGTTCCGATACGGACGGTGGAGGCGGTACGGCTGTCGAACGGGTCGGAGCCGGTGCCGGCGGAGGCGGCGTTGAGGCTGCCGGTGCCGGTGTCTGTGCCGGGGCCGGTGCTGGGGCCGGAGCGGGCGGCGGCGATGCGGGGGTCTGTGCGGCGGAAGGGGCCGTTTGTGGAATTGGCGCTGCTGCCACGGCCCCGATGGGGGCCGGAGTCGGCGCGGGCGGCGGCGTTGTTGCGCGCGGGGCTACTGTGGGTGCCGGAGTGGGGGCAATGACGCGCGGGGCCGGCACCCGTTCCGCCCTGGCCGTTGGCGCAGGCGTGCTGGCAGCCGGGCGGGGAGTGGCGACGGTCATGCGCGGTGTCTGGCGGACCGGCGCGGATGCACGACGAGGCGGCTCCACGTGCAGCTGAGATTGAGGCGGGCGAAGGCCCGGGATCGTCAGATTGCGTGGGTCGGGCGCGAAGGGAAAGGCCGCGCCCGGATCGACCTGACCGACAGGGGCCTGGGCTGCGGCACCATAGGGCAGGCCACCGCCGTAGCCGCCTTGCCCGATAACGCTGAGATCGACCGACACGTTGGGATCATAGGCGACCTGGGCCGAGACGGAGGTCGCAGCACCCAGCCCGGCACCGAGCCCCAAAAGGGCGGCAAGTGCCACAGCGATGGGGAAGCCTTTGGTCGGGATTTGGCGGTTGGTCTTTTTCATGACGGTTTTCGCTGTCTGCCTGGCGGTTTCCATCCCCGTCCGCCCCAATTCGCAGTGTCGAGGCTTCGTGGATCAAGCTCAATCCGGTTTCGATCCAACAGTTGTGCCCGTTCCCGCAAACAGGTGCAAGTCCTGAGCATGGTTAACGCATGCCGAATCGATGCCCAATACCGAATAGTATCAACCGCTTTTGGATCAGGCTCAAAGAGCTTGTGTCCTGAAGGACGCGCGTTACTTGCTGCCGACGATCTTGGTCAGGGGGTTCAGCAGGGTCGGGTTGGCGGCGATGATGCCCTTGCCATCCAGATAGCCCTTGCCGCCCGAAAGGTCGGTCACATAGCCGCCTGCCTCGCGCACCAGGACGATCCCGGCTGCCACATCCCAAGGGTTCAGGCCGTTTTCCCAGTAACCCTCATAGCGTCCGGCGGCCACATAGGCGAGGTCAAGCGCTGCCGAACCGAACCGGCGAACACCTGCGGAAACGCCCATGACGCCATTCAGTTGGCGGGTGAAGGCCTCGTGATGGTCGATGCCGAGAAAGGGAATGCCGGTCGCGAAAAGGCTTTCGGACATTTCTCGCCTGGCAGAGACCCGAATGCGACGACCGTTCAGGAAGGCACCCTTGCCCTGTTCGGCCCAGAACAGCTGGTTGTTGACGGGCTCCAGGATCACCCCGGCGAACAGTTCCCCGTCGCGTTCGAGACCGATGGAGATGCAAAAATGCGCCAGACCATGAAGGAAGTTCGTGGTGCCATCCAAGGGATCGACAATCCAACGGTTGGAGGTGTCGGAGCCCACGATCTCGCCGCCTTCTTCCAGCAATAGGCCGTACTTGGGTCGGGCTTTCTGGAGTTCGTAGGTCAGCGTGCGTTCGCATTCCTTATCGGCGGCGCTGACGAAATCGGCCGGGCCCTTCTTGGAGACCTGGAGGTTTTCCACCTCGCCGAAGTCGCGTACGAGGCGGCGGGCCGCCTTTTCGGCAGCCGCCACCATGACATTCAGCAGCGGGGTGCGGTTAGCGTGAGCGCGCATCAATCCTTTGCACGCTCCACATAAGAGCCATCGGCCGTGTTGATGACCACCCGCGTGCCGGATTCGATATGCGGCGGCACCAGGGTGCGCACGCCGTTCTCGAGAACCGCCGGTTTGTAAGAGGAAGAAGCCGTCTGTCCCTTGACCACCGCATCGGCTTCGACGATCTCGAGCACCACGGTGTCCGGCAGGCTGACGCTGATCGGGCTTTCTTCATAGGATTCCACGATCACGGTCATGTTTTCCTGAAGGAAGGGCAGTTGGTCTTCGCCGATCAGCTCGGAAGCAAGCGAAATCTGTTCGTAGTTTTCAGCGTGCATAAAGGTGTACATGTCGCCATCGGCAAACAGGTATTGGTATTCGTCCTGGTCCAGGCGGACACGCTCGACCGATTCTGATGCCCGGAAGCGTTCGTTCAGCTTGGTGCCGTCGCGGATATCCTTCAGTTCAACCTGCAGATAGGCACCGCCTTTGCCGGGTTGGGTATGCGCGATCTTCGTCGCGCGCCAAAGGCGACCCTGGTGTTCGATGATATTGCCGGGGCGAACGGCGTTCCCGTTGATCTTCATGATGCAATCCGTACTGTCAGAGAAGGGCTGGCGTGTTGGGCGCGGAAGCTATCAGAGGGCGCATGCCCTTGC
>JBMYSY010000003.1:0-167971 GCA_049603795.1 Magnetovibrionaceae bacterium | reverse complement strand
AATCGCTCCTGTGGCAATCGCTCCTGTGGCAATCGCTCCTGTGGCAATCGCTCCTGTGGCAATCGCTCCTTGGGCGATCATCCTCGATCAAGTACCCTCAATCACGCGGTTCAATGCCCGAACGGCTGCCGCAGGACCCTCTTCGTGCTGCCAGACTCCGGCTGAGATGGCGAGGAAGTCGGCCCCGGCTTCCACCAGTGCCCCCGCATTTTCCACTGTGATACCGCCGATGGCGACCGAGGGGACCGTTGTCATCTCCGACCAGATGGTCAGAATTTCAGGGTCAGGGCGGGATTTCGCCTGCTTCGTATCGGTGGCAAAGAAGGCCCCGAAAGCGACATAGTCGGCCCCGGCTTCGCCTGCCTTCATGGCCAGATCACGGCTATCGTGGCAGGTGACGCCGATGATCCTGTCCGGGCCGAGCAGACGGCGGGCCTCGGCGTAGGGTGCATCGTCCTGGCCGACGTGAACACCATCGCAGCCCGTCTCCAGCGCCAGGTCCGGGCGGTCGTTCATCAGAACAGCCACACCGCGCGCTTGCGCCAAGGGGACGATTTTTTCCGAAGCCGCCTTGATCTCATCGTCTGATACGTCCTTCAGGCGGATCTGCAGGCAGGCCACATCGCCCGCATCCAGGGCAGCCTCCAACAGGCTGCAAAAGCTGGCCAGGTCGGGCAGGACCGGTGGGGTGATCAGGTAGAGACGACAGGCGGGTTCTGTATCGGACATGACAGGCTTCTATCAGGGCCGGTCAGCCAGGCAAAAGCAAAAAAACGCCTTGAGGACCGGGAGGGCGCATGGTCCCCTCACCCCATGTTGACCGACCTTGCCGACAAGCTGACCGACATTCGCGAAGGCCGTCTGACCGAGGCCCAGGTCTACGCAGGCTCGAAAGACTCTGGGATCAGGCTTATGCCCCGGCCGAATGGCGGGTTGATCTGCCCGATCTGCGGCACCCAGGCGGCACGCTTTCTGCCCTTCGGTCTGAACGGCCGTCGCAATGCCCGATGTCCAGGCTGCGGGTCGGTGGAGCGCCATCGCTATCTCTGGCTGTTTCTCCTGCGCTCAGGCCTGCTGAAACCCGGTATCCGGATCCTTCATGTGGCGGCCGAGGCCGGTATCCGGGCGCGGCTGGAGGAGATCACGCCACACTATCTCGCCATCGATGCCTTTAATGCGGGCGCGGACCGCCGGATGGACCTCACCGATCTCGATCTTCCCGACCGGTCATTCGATTTGATCCTCTGTAGCCACGTGTTGGAACATGTGGAGGATGACCGGAAGGCGATCTCCGAAATGGCCCGGGTTCTCAAGACCTCTGGGCGATTGATTGTCATGGTGCCGCAGGACATGAGCCTTGCCCGCACCTACGAGGATTTCTCCATCACCGACCCGGAAGCCCGCCACAGGGCCTTCGGCCATCCCTACCATGTCCGGGTCTGTGGTGCGGACTATGCGGACCGGTTGCGGGACGGCGGGATGGCCGTGACGAGCCATTTCAGCAAGGCCCTGTCCGGCCACGTCCGGCGTCAGTTCCGGTTGAACAAGGCCTGGCTGCATGAAGCCCAGTTGAGAGGGGCGAAACTTTCTGCGACGGCAACCGAAGATCAGTGAAGGGTCAGGTGCAGGCCGTAATTCTGAGAAGGCGAAGCAGGACGAAAGGTGCCTTTTCCGGCACTTTTTGGCAGGGCATCCCAATCCCAGGTGCGCATCGGCATGGTCAGCCCACCGCGCGTCAGGTAATCGGTAAACCGTGTTGCCGGGGCCAGGCATTTGACGGCCAGATCGGGAGCCATCCACTGCTGTAACAAGGCCTGCGCCCTGGGTTGCTTGCGGCGACTGATCCCGGCGATCAGGCTCAGGATGGCGGCCTCGTCCGCCGTTATGCCGTGGCAGCAGACGGGACGGATCTGAATGACCCTGCGACGCGCCATCAGCAGGCTGACCATCAAGCGATCCAGAGGCGGAACGGCACCCGCTGCTCCGGCCTGGGCATAGGCCCGGCAAAGCCCCGGAAGCACACAGATGTTCATGTGATTACCTTGCGTCCAGAGACGGACGGACCAGAGCACCAGTTGCTCCGGAAAGCTCAGCTCGTGGAAGGACCGAACGGGGGCGTTGTTCTCTTCCGGCGCTTGATCGAAGGGCATGTCGGGGCCTCCAAGGTTAGAATACAGGACTGCTGATGGCCGTCGGCCCAGTCTCCTTCGGCGGGAGCGGTGCCGGTGCCCGAGAGCTTGATACGGGCGATTGTCAGGGGAGACATCTGAACCGGCGTCTTAAAGTGCCTAAGGAGTGGGGGAGGCCGACGGCCTGTCCACCAGCAGGACAATGAAATTAGTAATGATAATCATTCTCATTTGCAACACCTAATTTCCATAATTTTTTTGCAGTTGTTGGCCTGTGCTATTTCCCACATTTTGACCTATCGGTTCGATATATATCGGCCCGAAACGGCCAAGACGCCTGAAAGAGATCGCTAAATGGACGCGCAAACCCTTTGCCTGGGTGCCCTGATGATGGGGGACGCTTCGGGTTATGAAATTCGGAAAGCCTACGAGGAAGGGCCTTTGTCCTTCTTCCACGATGTGAACTACGGTTCGATCTATCCGGCGCTGGCCAAACTCTCGGAAAAGGGGCTGGTGACTTTTGATCTCGTGCGTGAGGACGGACGGCCGGAACGGAAGGTCTATGCCATTACGGATGCGGGCCGGGTTGTCTTTCGGGATCGGCTCAGTCAGGTGCCCGCGCGCGAACGGCTCCGGTCGGAACACGTCTTCATGTTGTTCTTCGGCCACGAATTGGCGCTGAGTCACCTCCACAGCGTGGTGGACGATCTGGCCAAAAGCTATCAGGCCGTGATCGACAGGATTGAAGAGGCGAATGAGAACTGCGCGGACGTCGAAGGGCCGAGACGTTTTGTCCGGGGGCTCGGGGACGCGCTCTATTCCGCCGGACTGCGTTACATCGAAACGCATAAAAACTTGTTGCAAGAGGGGCTGCCGGAGGGTGCGAAAGCCGGGGCGGACCTGAAGACGGGGACCCGATAACGGGTCCGAGAAGGGGAAGATTGAGATGACGGACGAAACCAAGGCTCAAGGGGTCGATCAGACCGAGCGGCAAGAGCCCGAGCCGAAGAAGAACAGGTCCATGATGATCGCCATCCTTGCGGCGGTCGCCGTCGCCGGTTGGATCGGTTCCGGCTACCTGGATCAGGATGCGGGCGGTGAGTCCGACCTGGCTGAAGGCTTGAGCGCCGAACCTGCGGAAGGATCCGAGGCCGAGCCCCTGATCCCGGTCCGCGTTGCCACCTTCAAGGCCGAGGCCCGCCCGTCGGAGCTTTTGGTGTTCGGCCGGACGGAAGCGGACCGCCATGTTACCCTGCGCGCCGAGACAGCCGGTGCCGTGGCCGACGTCTTGGTCGAGAAGGGCGACCTGGTCGAGGCGGACCAAGTGATCGCAAGATTGAATCTGGATGATCGGGAAGCCCGGCTGCGCGAGGCCAAAGCCGAGCTCAATCAGGCCCGCATCCAATACCGTGCCGCCCAGAAGCTTCAGAAAAAACAGTTCCAGTCCGAGGTCCGCCTGGCTGAGTCCGCTGCCGAATATGAGGCTGCCAAGGCTGAATTGGCGATGCGCGAGTTGGACATGCGCCGCACCGAGATCAAAGCCCCCTTTGCGGGCATCGTGAACGAACTGCCGGTCGACGTCGGTGACGTCCTGGCTGTTGGTGATCCGGTAGGGGCCGTGGTCGATCTTGACCCGATCAAGATCGCGGCCGATGTGGCCGAACGGGAAATCGATGGGCTTGATGTCGGAGGCCTGGCCCATGCGGTACTGGTCTCGGGTCGGGCGTTGGAGGGCCGTATCCAGTTCATCAGCCGGGCCGCCAATGCCCAGACCCGCACCTTCCTCGTCGAAATCGATGTACCCAACCCCGATCTCAGCATCGCCGAGGGCCTGACAGCGGAAGTGCGCCTGCCGCTTGGGCGGGCACTTGCCCATCTCGTTTCGCCATCGACCTTGACGTTGGCCGATGATGGCCAACTGGGCGTGAAGGGCCTGGATGCCACGGATCACGTCGTCTTTTATCCGGTTCAGATTTTGGACGACACCACCCAAGGGGTCTGGCTGGCCGGTTTGCCGGAAACCGTGCGCCTGATCACCGTCGGCCATGAATATGTCATCGCCGGCCAACAGGTGGCCGCCAAGAATGATGATGGCCGGGGATCGGCGCTTGCCGGCGACGCGGGTGAAGGCAGGGTGCAATGAATACCCTGATCGCGGCTGCCGTCAGCCATTCCCGAACCGTTCTGTCCGCCCTTCTTCTGGTGCTCATTGCCGGGTCGGTCGCCTATGTCTCGATCCCGAAAGAGGCCGATCCGGACGTCAACATCCCGATCATTTATGTCTCTCTCAGCCTGGAAGGCATTTCACCGGAAGATTCCGAACGGCTGCTGGTCCGCCCCATGGAGACCGAACTTCGGGTGATCGAAGGGGTCAAGGAAATGCGGTCCACGGCCTACGAGGGCGGTGGCAATGTGGTTCTCGAGTTCGATGCCGGTTTCGATGCGGACCAGGCGCTGACCGATGTGCGCGAGAAGGTCGATCTTGCCAAGCCGGAACTGCCGGAAGAAGCCGATGAGCCGACCGTAAACGAGGTCAATTTCAGCCTTTTCCCGATCATCGTCGTGACCTTGTCCGGTGACGTGCCCGAGCGCACCCTGCTGCGGCTTGCAGAGCGCCTGGAAGATGAGATCGAAGGCATCTCGAGCGTTCTCAAGGTTGATATCGCGGGGGACAGGGAGGAGCTTCTGGAAGTCCTGGTTGATCCGTCGAAGATCGAATCCTACGGCCTGACCTTTGCGGATGTGCTTCGCATTGTCGACAGCTCAAACCAACTGGTCGCAGCCGGTTTCCAGGATACCGGGGCCGGTCGCTTTTCCATGAAGGTGCCGGGTCTGTTCGAGACCCTGGACGACGTCGCCACCCTGCCACTCAAGGTCGAAGGCGACGCCGTGGTCATGCTGCGCGACATCGCGGAGGTCCGCCGGACCTTCAAGGATGCGGAAGGCTTCGCCCGTGTCGGCGGAGAGCCGGCAATCGCGCTCGAGGTGGTCAAGCGCACGGGCGAGAACGTGATCGAGACCATCGAAGCCGTTCGGCATACGGTGGAACGAGCGCGCGCAGGCTGGGATGCGGGCCTGACCCAGGCGGTCCATGTGGCCTATTCCCAGGACAAATCCACCGATATCCGCACCATGCTGACCGATCTGCAGAACAACGTCATTGCTGCCGTTCTCTTGGTGATGATCGTGGTGCTTGCGGCTCTCGGCTCGCGATCAGCGGGGCTGGTCGGCGTGGCCATTCCGGGCAGTTTCCTGACCGGGGTCCTGGTCATCGCGACCTTGGGTCTGACGATCAACATCGTCGTACTCTTCGCGCTGATCCTGGCCGTCGGCATGTTGGTGGACGGCGCCATTGTCGTGACCGAATATGCCGACCGCAAAATGTCGGAAGGCGAACACCGAAAACGCGCCTACCGCCTGGCCGCCCAGCGGATGGCCTGGCCGATCACGGCCTCGACGGCCACCACGCTTGCAGCCTTCATGCCCTTGATGTTCTGGCCCGGCGTCGTTGGCGAATTCATGAAGTACCTGCCGCTGACCCTGATCGCGACCCTGGCGGCCTCGCTGCTGATGGCGTTGATCTTCGTGCCGACCCTGGGGGCCCAGGTGGGCAAGGCGGGCTCCGCCGATCCGCGCACCATGCGGGCTTTGGCTGCCGGTGCGACCGGCGATCTGCACGACATTCACGGGCCGACAGGGATCTATCTGCGCATTCTGGAAACGGCCTTGCGCCATCCGGTGAAGGTCCTGTTGACGGCGGCGACGCTGTTGGTCGGGGTCCAGGTGGTCTATGCGAATTTCGGCAAGGGCGTCGAGTTCTTTCCCGAGGTGGAGCCGACCTTTGCCATGCTGCAGGTTCGTGCCCGCGGCAATCTCTCGGCCTTGGAAAAAGATGGCCTGATGAAGGAAGTCGAAGACCGGGTTCTCGACATCAAGGCCTTCAAGACCATCTACACCCGCACGGGTCGCGGCGACCAGTCGGAAGAGGCCGAAGACATCATCGGCACCATCAACCTGGAATTCGTCGATTGGCAGGAACGCCCGAAGGCCAGTGTCATCATGGCAGAGGTGAATGAGCGTGTTTCCGACCTCGCCGGGATCGAAGTGGATTTCCGCGAGCAGGAACAGGGGCCGCCGGTGGGCAAGCCCGTGCAGGTGCAGCTCAGCTCCCGCTTGCCCGACCTTTTGGACCCGGCGATTGCCGTCGTTCGCGCGAAGTTCGACGCCATGCCCGGCCTCACCAACGTCGAGGACAGCCGACCCTTACCCGGTATTGATTGGGAACTCAGCGTCGATCGCGCCCAGGCGGCAAAGTTCGGCGTCGATGTGGCGCTGGTTGGTTCCGCCATTCAGATGGTCACCAACGGCCTGAAGCTCGGCGAGTACCGCCCCGATGATGCGGACGAAGAAATCGACATTCGGGCCCGCCACCCCGTGGACTATCGGACCTTGCAGCAACTGGACCGCATCCGGATCGAAACCGCCGAGGGCTCGATCCCCATTTCCACCTTCGTCACGCGGGAGCCCAAGCCCCGTGTCGGCCAGCTCAATCGCGTCGATGGTCATCGGGTGATGAGCGTCAAGGCGGATGTGGCCGAAGGAATCCTGCCGGACAGTCAGGTGCAGGCCCTGCAGGAATGGCTGGCGACCGGCGTGCTGGACCCGCGCATTGACGTTGAATTCAAGGGCGAAGATGAAGAACAGCGGGCTGCCCAGGATTTCCTCGGCAAGGCCTTCGGGGTGGCGCTGTTCATCATGGCGATCATCCTGGTGACCCAGTTCAACAGCTTCTATTCCGCAGGGCTGATCCTGACCGCGGTGATCATGTCGACCATCGGCGTCTTTATCGGCCTGCTGATAACCGGGCAGCCCTTTGGGATCGTCATGGGCGGGATCGGGGTGATTGCCCTTGCCGGCATCGTTGTGAACAACAACATCGTGCTGATCGACACCTTCGACCGTCTGGCCAAGGACACGGCCTCGGAGCGCGAGGCGATTTTGCGCACCGGCGTGCAACGCTTCCGACCGGTTTTGCTGACCACGATTACGACGATCCTGGGCCTTCTGCCCATGGTGCTGGGCGTCAACATTGACTTTGTCGAGCGTGTCGTCACGGTTGGTGCCCCGGCGATGCAGTGGTGGTCTCAACTGGCGACCGCGATCGTGTTTGGCCTCGGCTTCGCGACGCTGCTCACCTTGGTTGTCACGCCTTCCGCCCTGATGGCGAGAGCGAACTTCCGGCATTGGAGGAGCAATCGTCGCACCCGCTCCGAACGCGTTGAAGGGGTTCCGGCCGAGTAGGCCAATGCTCAAGAAATCCCTATCCCTGCTCATCGCCAGCCTGATGATGCTGGTTCTGCTGCTGCCCTTCATTGCATTGTTGGCCGGGTTGATCTCGCTTGCCCTGGTTCTGGTGGCGGGATTTGCCTTCCTGCCCGTCTTCGCCCCGATAACCACCGGGTTGTGCCTGGCCGTGTTTGGCTGGATGTGGGTGCGAGAGGGCCAGCGCCGAAGGCGGAGGCCAAAATGACCAAAGGTGTTTCAGGGGGCCTAATGCTTCTCAACGCCCATTGCCGCACGTTTCGTTTCACTGTTCTTTCGCTTTTCCTGGCCTTCGTCGCCAGTCCTGTCTGGGCGGACGGGTCCAGGCTGATCGAGGTCGAGGTGCAGCCCGTGCCGCTCGATTATGATGATTGGCAGAGAAGCCGGTTTGAAGGGCTGGTCTTTCGGGGTGGGCTTCACTTGTCTTCGCCGGACGAGGCCTTCGGAGGCTTTTCGGGCCTGTCTTTGAGCGCGGATGGCCGTGGCTTGGTCGCCTTGACCGACGAGGGGACCTGGCTGGAAGCCGAGTTGACCCTGGATGAGGACGGCGTGCCGGAGGGGCTGCGCTATCCCCGTCTTTCCCCCCTGCTTGATCGGCAAGGAAAACCGCACCGGAACAAGGCTTCGGCGGATGCGGAAGAGATCTTGTCCTGGCCGGGTGGGCGCTATCTGATCAGCTTCGAGCGTCGCCACCGGCTGGAGCAGGCGGCCACGGGCGCGGCTGCTCTCCCCGTCGAGGGGCCTCGGGACCTGGACGGATTGCCGGACAACAGCGGGATCGAGGCAATGGCCCGATTGGCTGACGGCCGACTCTTACTCATCAGTGAAGACGGACCGGTCGGCGACGGGCGGACGGCTGCCTGGATTGGACATCCGGGGCATTGGCAGGCGCTCGCCTATCCCGCTTATCGCAGCTTCAAGCCGACATCGGCCCTGACGCTCGGCAATGGGGATGTCTTGGTGGTCGAGCGGCATTTTTCATTCGCGACCGGGATCGCCATTCGATTGGTTCGGTTTGATGCGAATGCCTTCGGCCAGTTCGAGGTTTCTGAAGGCGACGAGTTGGCGATCCTGCGCCCGCCGTTGACCATCGACAACATGGAAGCCCTGGCCCGGTTGCCCCACCCGGGTGGCGGGGAACGCATCCTGTTGCTCTCTGACGACAACTTCAACCCGCTGCAGCGAACCCTCTTGCTGACCTTCGACCTGCCGGAATCCGGGCGTTGAAGTCACCCGCCTGGCCCCTTATCAATAACCCCTGTGCGATACTGCTGTCCGGGGGAGACGGCGAATCTTTAAGGGGGTCCTGAATGTCGGACGCTGAAACGCCCAAGGGTTGGATCGTCCGCCTGGGTGAGTTTGTCGAAGGCACCCAGTGCCAACGTTTCATTACCGCGCTTATCGTGTGCAACGCGATTACGCTCGGGCTAGAGACCTCTGACAGTGTGATGGCAGAGTTTGGGGGCATTCTGAAGGTCTTGGATCGGGCGTTCCTGGCCTTTTTCGTGGCGGAACTGTTGGCGAAGCTGGTTTATCGGCGATTGAACTTCTTCAAGGATGGCTGGAACGTCTTTGATTTCGTCATCATCACCATCGCGCTGATTCCGGCATCCGGCAACCTGTCGGTCTTGCGGGCTCTCCGGATTTTGCGGGTGCTGCGCCTGATTTCCGTCGTGCCATCGATGCGCAAAGTGGTTCAGGCCCTGTTGTCGGCCATCCCCGGTATCGGTTCAGTCGGCCTTTTGATCATGCTGATTTTCTATGTCAGCGGAGTCCTGACCACGAAACTGTTCGGCGACAGCTTTCCTGAATGGTTCGGCAACATTGGCGGTTCGATGTACACATTGTTCCAGGTCATGACGCTGGAAAGCTGGTCCATGGGCATCGTTCGCCCGGTTATGGAGGTTTATCCCTATGCCTGGGTTTTCTTCGTACCCTTTATCCTGTTGACCAGCTTCGCGGTGCTGAACCTGTTCATCGGGATCATCGTGGATGCCATGCAGATGCAGCAGCAGGCCGAACATCAGGTCGAGGTGGATCAAGCCGCCGGCGAACGCCACGCTATCCAGGACGAACTGGCCGGGTTGCGCCAGGAGGTGGCGGAACTCAAAGAACTGCTGAAAGCGGAGCGGTAGAACCAAAAAGCCCGCCTGTTGCCAGGCGGGCTTTTCGAGCTGCTACCGAACGGCGGAGGCTGCGTAACTTACGCGGCCTTCTTCGCCAGGGCGCGCTTGACTTGGCGCTTGATGCGCAGCGTTTCGGGAGCCAGGTCAGCGTCCCGCGTGTCAAGCAGATAGGCATCCAGGCCGCCTTTGTGTTCGACCGTGCGCAGGGCTGCTGCGGACACTTTCAGCCGTACAGAACGACCCAGAGCGTCGCTCAGGAGAGATACCTGTTGCAGGTTCGGCAGAAACCGACGACGCGTCTTGTTGTGGGCGTGAGACACGTTGTTGCCGGTCATCACGCCTTTGCCGCTAAGGCCGCACTTTCTGGCCATACTGAACTTCCTTTCACAAAACTCACGACCGCCCAGCTGGCTCAAAACTTCTCGCACTAAGGCCAAACGGCAAATGTATGGAACCCATCGCTGGACACGCGACGGTGAGCGCGGGTTTTAGAAGAGCGATACCGCCTGGTCAAGCCCTCAGGCATCAATCATCCAAAAACCCAGCCGTCCGGTGTATAGGCGAGGGGTCGCAGACCGCGTACTAAGAAAGTAGAATAATCAAGTGGATCGCAAATGCGACCGTAACCTGGGGCAGTCTTGCGAAGGAGCGTCATTGAGGGCGATGGCAAAAATTCTCTGTATCGATGACGAAGAGCCGTTGCGGCGATTGATCGCGGGCGAGATCGAGGCTGCGGGCTACCCTGTGCTGACGGCCGAGAACGGACAAGCGGGGCTTCAGGCCATCCTGACCCACAAGCCCGACCTTATCCTGTGCGACATCATGATGCCGGATATGGATGGCTACGAGCTGTTGACCGAACTTCGGATTTATCACCCCGAGTTTGCCTGGACGCCCTTCATCTTTTTGACGGCGCTGGCCGACAGCCGCGACGTCATCAAGGGCAAGGTTCTGGGTGCCGACGACTACCTGACCAAACCGGTCGATTTTGATCTGTTGGTGGCCACGCTCGAATCGCGTCTCAAGCGGATCGAGGGCCTGAAGGAGGCCAGCGACGGCAATGCGGTTCAGCTTTACCAGGATGTGACCGGCGTCGTCTTCGCCGATGGTGCCCTGGACGATCTGACCGAAGAAGCAGCCCCGGCCCCGCCTGAGACAACCGAGACGGCCCAAGAAAGTTCGGATAGCCTTACATCGGCGGCCCCTTTGGCGGTTTCCGATCAGGCGGAAGGCGGAGAGGAACTTGTGGTGGCCTGCGCCTCCGATGCGGCGCTCCTTGAGGCCCTGGAATCCGAGGTGCGGGCAGCAGGCTATCGCTTCGAGAGCTTCCACAGCGGCCAGCGGGCCATCAAGCAGGTGCCCAAACTGCGACCTTCTGCCGTTCTCGTCAGTTTCAGGACCGGCGACCTGGCGGGGCAATTGGTGGGGGAGGCACTGGGTACACTCCTGCAGGGCACGCCGGTGATCTTCCTGACCCCGCCGGAACTGGAAACCCTGGCTGATACAGACAGGCTGCCCGGCGTAACCGATGCGCTGATCTTTCCCGGCAACGAGGGACAACTGCGGGATTATCTTTCAGGCTGGCACCAGAGCGCCTAAGATTCCCATGCTCCAAGCTGCGTGAGTCATTCTGAGAGATAATGTTCAGGCTCAAAAACAGTCTTCAGGCCGGATGGGAGGCGAAAAATGTCCAAATTCCTGAACCTTGTTGCATTTGCTTTTTTGGGTATCTGTCTTTGTCTGGAGGTTACGCGCCCGGCCCTGGCTGAAGACACGGAAGGGGATGGCGAGACCTATGCCATCGAAGAGATCGCCGGCCTGGCCGAAGGCTTTTTCGGAGCCACGACGAAAGGTCTGGCCACAGCGATCGAGAAGGTTTTCTCCGAGTTGGGACAACCAAATGCCTACATCACGGGAGAAGAAGTAAGCGGTTCTTTTGTGGTGGGCCTGCGTTACGGCAAGGGTAGCCTGAACCGCAAAGGCGTGGCGGAAAAGGCTGTCTATTGGCAGGGACCGTCCATTGGCTGGGACTTCGGTGGAAACGCGTCCAAGGTTTTTGCTCTTGTTTACGGCCTGGATGACACCGAAAAGCTGTTTCAACGCTACCCGGGGGTCGAAGGCTCGTTCTATTTCGTGGGTGGCTTAGGCGTCAATTATCAACGATCTGACGGTGTGACCATCGCGCCAATTCGCACCGGAGCAGGACTGCGGGCCGGTGCAAACGTCGGTTACCTTCACTACGGCAAAGAACACAGTTGGCTGCCCTTCTGATTGCCGTCAGCGCCGGAGCAAGCCCGCCCTAGCCGAAAAGAGAGTCGATGTCGTCCTGGCTCATGGCCGGACCTTCTTCCGCTGGTTTCTCCGCCGGAGCGGGGGAAGTAACGCCGGCCCCCGCGCCAAACCCGCCATCGCTTCCGGGGCCCATGATGGCGTCAATTTCACCCTGGTCCATGGTGTTCTGGCTGCCGTGGATGATGGCGGAGGCCTGATCGATCAGGCGCTGCAGAAGACGAGACAGGGCGACCGCGTTCTCTCGAAGCAGCTCGTTATGGCCCTCGCTCAAGTCCTTTTCCAGGCGTTGGATCGAAGAGACCACCAGCCTGCTCATCTGGACGATGGTTTTTTCGAATGGGCGCCGATAACGGGTCGGCACATAGTCATAGGCCTCGATCGCCAGTTCCCGATCGGCGATCGTGCTGTCGCGGAAATGGTCCTTGTAGGTCTTCGGTTGCCAGGCCTTGGCTTCCTCGAGCAGTTCCGGCATGTCCGGAATCATCTCGAGTGTCATAACGATTTCGTTGAAATGGTTCAGGTAGTCCGTCGCAAGAAGGGTTTGGGAACTCACGTTCCGTCCCTCGACCTTCTGCTGCATCTCGAGAAAGGCGGCCTCGCGTGCGCCTTTCAGGCCCTCGCCGTTGCCAGGCGCGCCGTCGAGGGTATCAGCTTCCGTTCCGCTGTCCGGTGCCGCCGTCATGTCCCCGTCCTTGCGCTCCAAGTCCAGCCCTAGGTCTGCCCAGGGGCAAAGCCCCTTTGAAAATTTCACCGAGGGGCGAAGCCCCTTTGAAAGTTCCGCCAAGGGGCGAAGCCCCGTCAAAGTGTCTAAAATCGAAAATCTGAAACAAACGATCCCGACACATCACCCAGCTGACCACCGCAACGGTCCGTCCGCTTGGATTGTCTCGGATGGTTGCCCCGAATTCGCCTTTGCCCCCCTAAATTCCGTCTTTTCGCTTCCACAGGAAACAGAGGTGAGAACGGCAAAAACCCGTATCACAATAAGCAAAGAAACCCCTTTCGCCAAGTCCGTCGCTGAATTTGTCACATGCCGGTGCCAAACTGATCGATCCCCTGGGTGGTTTCGGTTCTTGAGCCCGACGGCGGATTTCGGCATTCTCTGCGCCTTGTTTCTCAGGCCTCGCCATCATTCTGGAGGTGATCGGCCAGATCGATAGACCAGTTTTCGCGCAAAAGAGGATCCATGACGGCTGAACGGGTTTACCTTTTTGATTCGACGCTCAGGGACGGTGCCCAGACCCAGGGCGTTGACTTCAACGCTGCCGATAAGGCGGCGATTGCGCGCGAACTGGATCGGATCGGGATCGATTACGTGGAAGGCGGCTGGCCCGGCGCGAACCCGAAAGACGACCGCTTTTTTGCAGAACCGCCGGCCTTCGGGCGATCCAAGCTGACCGCCTTTGGCATGACCCGGCGGCCGGGCCGAAGCGCCGAAAACGATCCTGGGCTCGCAGCCCTGATCGGTTCGGGGGCCGAGGCGATCTGCATGGTGGGCAAGACCTGGGATTATCACGTGACCCTGGCGCTCGGGATCGAACTGGATGAAAACCTGCGCATGATCTCCGAGAGCGTGGCCCATGCGAAGACCCGCGTGGGCGAGGTTTTGTTCGACTGCGAGCACTTCTTTGATGGATACAAGGCCAACCCGGACTACGCCCTGAACTGCGCCAAGGCTGCCTTCGAGGCCGGTGCGCGTTGGGTGGTCCTCTGTGATACCAACGGCGGAACCCTGCCCCACGAGATCTCCGAGATCGTCGAGGTCGTCGCCAAACATATCCCGGGGGACCATCTGGGCATTCACTGCCACAACGACACCGGCAATGCCGTCGCAAACAGTCTGGCCGCCGTTCGCGCCGGTGTGCGCCAGGTGCAGGGCACCTTGAACGGCCTGGGGGAGCGTTGCGGCAATGCGAATCTGATCTCGATCATCCCGTCTTTGCAATTGAAGATGGGGTTCGATACCGGATTGAGTGCCGACGATCTGGGCAATCTTCGGAACCTGTCCCACTTCCTCGATAAGCGGTTGGATCGGGCTCATGACCGGGGTGCGCCCTACGTGGGCGAGAGCGCCTTCGCCCACAAGGGCGGACTGCATGTTTCGGCGGTCGAGAAGGATCCGAAAACCTATGAGCACGTGGAGCCATCTTCCGTCGGCAATCATCGTCACATCGTCGTTTCCGATCAGGCCGGAAAGTCAAACATCATGGCGCGCTTCCGGGAAATCGGCCTGGATGTGGACCCGAACGACGAGCGGGTGAACGGCCTGGTCGAGAAGGTCAAGGCGCGGGAATTCCAGGGCTATGCCTACGACGGTGCCGAGGCCAGCTTCGAGTTGTTGGCCCGTCGGGCGCTGGGAGAGGTTCCGCGCTATTTCCGAACCAGTTCCTTCCGCATCATTGACGAACGCCGGTGGGAGGATCGTGTCCAGCCGATGGTCCTGTCGGAGGCGACCGTAAAGGTGCTGATCGGCGAAGATCAATTTATGGCGGTTGCCGAAGGAAACGGGCCGGTGCATGCCATGGATTTGGCGCTGCGCAAAGTTCTCACGCCCGTCTATCCCAGTCTCGCAAGCCTGCACTTGGTGGATTACAAGGTGCGCATCCTGACCCCCGCCGATGCCACGGCTGCGGTCACCCGTGTGGTCATTGAATCGTCCGATGACAAAGGAGAGCCCTGGTCGACGGTCGGTGTATCCGAAAACGTGATCGAGGCCTCCTACAATGCACTGCGGGACAGCATCGTCTACAAGCTGTTCCGGGAAGGCGCAAAGACGCTTCACTAGAGCGCGATCGGCTTAAGTCGAGCCACTTTGTGGCTCGGCATAAGGCGTGAATCGCCCTCTAAAACGTTGGTAGAGACTGATTCACGAAGAAAGCCGGATCACCATCGGTGATTCGGATTTCTTCGATCAGGCTCTAGAAAACCGAGCAAGAGGAACCTGCCATGGCCGGTACGGACCGCACCCGCCTGTCCAAGGCGGAAGCGAAGATCGATCCGCAAGCCCCCGCCGTCATCCTGGTGCAGCCGCAATTGCCCGAGAACATCGGCATGGTGGCGCGTGCGATGTTGAATTGCGGGCTTACCGACCTGCGTCTGGTTGCTCCCAGGGAAGGCTGGCCGGATGAACGTGCCTGGCGCCCGGCATCCGGTGCGGATCTGGTGCTGGATGAAGCCAAGCTTTTCGAGACGACCGCAGAGGCTGTCTCCGATCTTCAGCGCATCTACGCCACGACCGCACGTGGTCGGGATATGACCAAGCAGGTTGTCACCCCGGTTCGGGCTGCCGACGAGATGCGCCAAGGGGTCGGTGCCGGTATCAGGAGCGGCATCCTGTTCGGAAAGGAGAGCCGGGGCCTGAGCAACGACGACATTGCCTTGGCCGACACGATTTTGATGGTGCCGCTGAATCCGGCCTTCTCCTCGCTTAATCTGGCCCAGGCCGTGCTCTTGATGGGTTACGAATGGTTCCAGTCAGGAGACCGGACACCGCCCGCCGAGTTGCAGATTTTCCCGAATACGAGGCCCGCAGAGAAAGCGGAACTGATTGGTTTTTTTGAACATCTGGAACGCGAACTTGATGACTGCGGCTTTCTGAAGCCCGTCGAAAAGCGACCCGCCATGGTGCGCAATCTGCGCAACTGCTTCCAAAGGGCGCAGTTGACCGAACAGGAAATCCGTACTTTGCGGGGTGTCATTTCCGGTTTGGTCAAGTTTGGCGGGAAATATGCAGATAAGAAATAAACTTTAAGTCTATTCGCTTCATCCATCAGGCCGGGTTGTGAAGTGATACCGCTTTCGCTTAAGTGCAGGAGTGAAAGAAAAAAAAGGGGGTATCCGTGGCAGCAGGCCTGTCCGAATCGGCCGAAAACGCCATCAAGATCATCCTGGCTCTGGCCGTTGTCATGGCGATCGGGGTAGCCGTCGAATTGCGGCATTCTTATTCCGAAGCTCTGGACCGGGCCAGGGATAACACGCGCGCCGCGACCGATATCCTGGCCGAACACACTCTGCGCATTCTGGAAGCGACGGATATCCTGTTGTTGTCCGTGATCGACCAGGGTGCATTTTCCAAGCAACCCACCCACGTCGTGACCGAGGCGGACTTCGAAGCCATGGTCCAGTCGGCCTCTCACCTGCCGCAGGTTCGGTCGATCTGGTTCGCCGAGGCGGGCGGGCGCATGAGCCTGTTTTCCGGCAAGTATCCGACACCGGAATTGAACATCTCGGACCGGGATTACTTTTCCCCGCATCTCTGGGCCGGGCCGTCGCGCCCGAAAAATCTGGTTTTCGGCAATCCGATCAAAGGCAAATTTACCGGCAAGTACTTCTTCAGCGTCAGCCGCGCGATCCGGCCAGGGGGAGCCGACAGTGATGAGCTAACCGGCGTGGTCACGGCCGCCGTCGAACCGATTTACTTCGAACGCTATCGAGACAGCTTCGGGTTGGGGCCGGAAGGTGCTTTCGGCCTTGCCCGGAGGGACGGCACCAATCTGACGACGATCACGCCCGACGGCACGGATGCGACAACAGCCTTTCCGATCCTGGGGGTTCTACAGGAAAAATTGGCCGACGACCGGCTGAGTCTGAGCTTCGAAGATGGTGAAGCGCTCTACCAGGCACGTGCCGTCGGGGACATGCCGATCTTTGTCTGGTCGAAGACAACCCTGACCGACGCGCTCTCGGATTTCTGGGATTTTGCGGCCCTCGTGCTTGCCATTTCGGCGATCGTGATTGTGATCGTCTCGCTCACCGTTTTGATGATTTTCCGCCAAGGGCGGATCGAGCGGGCCGCGCGCCTGTCCGCAGAGGAAGCAAGCGCGGCAAAGACGCACTTTCTGTCCGTTGCGAGCCACGAGCTTCGGACGCCGCTGACCTCGCTTGCCGGTTCAATCAAACTATTGAACTCCCTGGACTGGGAGAGCGTACCGGAAAAGAACAGAGAGCTTCTGGTCGTCGCGGAGCGGAATGCGGAACGATTGGCCCTGCTGATCAACGATATCCTGGATATGAACAAGATCATCAGTGGCCAGTTGGAAATCCGCCGGGAATCCTTCTATGCGACAGCGTTTTTGCGGTGTTGCGTCGGCCAGTATGTCCCCCTGGCCGCAGAGTCCGACGTAGCTTTGTCGTTTGTCGATGAAAACCAGATTCGCGAAGGCTGGGATGTGATCCTCGGCGACGAGTCCCGGCTTGAACAGGTGATGGCAAACCTGCTCTCAAACGCCGTGAAGTTCTCGCCCAAGGGTGGAGAAGTTACGGTCGCGATAGCCGCCGCGACCCGCCGGACAGTCAGCATCGAGGTGCGGGATCAGGGGCCGGGTGTCCCCCGGGAGGCCAGCAGCCGGATCTTCGAACCCTTCCGCCAGGCGGATGTCTCTGACCGCCGGTCGAAAAGCGGCACGGGCCTGGGCTTGAGCATCTCAAAGTCTATTATCGAGATGCACGATGGCGTGATCGCCTATCGGGACAGAGACGGCGGCGGGGCGATCTTTTCCGTGACCTTGCCGATCTTGGACCCCGAAACCCACCCCAGTGTCTTCTCAGGAGGGGGTGCCGCAAGGCGCTCGACCAGCGAACAAGAGGCTGCAAAGCCTGTCTTCCAGAAACTCTAAAGCCTGATCGAAGAAAGCCGAATCACCGATGGTGATCCGCACTTCTTCGTGAATCAGTCTCTATCAACGTTTTAGAGGGCGATTCACGCCTTATGCCGAGCCACAAAGTGGCTCGACTTTAGCCGATCGCGCTCTAACAGGCAGCCAATGCGGCCCTGAAATCCGCGACCAGGTCGCCGGGGTCTTCCAAGCCGATCGATAGCCGCAGCGTGCCGGGGCTGATGCCGAGCCTTGCGCGTTCGTCCTCGCTCAGGCGCTGATGCGTCGTCGTGGCGGGGTGCGTGGCCAGCGTCTTGGAATCGCCCAGGTTATTGGAGATGTCCGCGATCTTCAGGGCGTTCAGGAAACGGAAGGCGGCTTCCTTGCCACCGTTCAGATCAAAGGTGACCAGCGTGCCGCCGGTTTTCGACATCTGCTCCATGGCAAGTGCGTGATCCGGATGACTTTCCAGGCCGGGGTAGATCACTCGTGACACCCCGCCCTCGGCCTCAAGCGCTTTCGCCACTTCAAGGGCACTGGAGCACTGGCGGTGCACCCGCAATCCCAGGGTCTCCAGCCCTTTCAGGAGCAGCCAGGCATTGAACGGGCTCAGTGCCGGGCCCGTGTGGCGGACGAAGGGGATGAAGGTGTCGTTCAGCCAGTCGGTATCGTTGGTCAGAACAGCACCGCCCAGGCAGCGCCCCTGTCCGTCGATGTGCTTGGTCGCGGAATAGATCACCATATCGGCCCCCAACTGGAAGGGCTTCTGCAGGATCGGGGTTGCGAAAACATTGTCGACCACCAGCTTCGCGCCGGCCTTGTGGGCCAGATCGGCGACCCGGGCGAGATCGATGATTTCCAGCGTCGGGTTGGACGGCGTTTCCAGGAAAACCACCTTGGCAGGCGTGCTCAGGGCTGCTTCCCACTGGTCGAGATCCGTGCCGTCCACCAAATCCGTTGTGACGCCGAATCGCGGCAGAATATCGGTGAGGATGAAGGCGCAGGAACTAAAAAGAGCGCGCGAGGCCACGACGCGGTCGCCGGTCGACAATTGACAGCCAAGGGCGGCAAAAACGGCAGCCATGCCACTGGAGGTGCCAAAAGCGTGCCGTGCACCTTCGACGGCTGCCAGCCGTTCCTCGAACATCCGAACCGTCGGGTTGCCGTAGCGGGAATAGACGAAACGGTCTTTTTCGCCATTGAAGGCGGCTTCGGCCTCTTCCGCCGAGCCATAGACGTAGCCGGATGTCATGAAGATGGCTTCCGCCGTCTCGTCAAAGCTGGACCGCTGCAGGCCGCCGCGAACCATCCGGGTGGCATCGCCCCAGGTGTTGGGATTATGGAGGTCCAGATTGCTCGCCATCTCTTTGCTTCCTTGTTGTCGTCGGGGGCTCCCGCCCACAAAAAAACCCGGCCAAAAGACCGGGTCATGGACACCGACCTTTTAGCGATTGTTTTTACCGTGGCCGCAAGCTGGTCGCTCAAATCACCACGTGTGCGGGGTTCTATAGCGGGGTGTCAGCGCCCTGACAAGGCAATAGCCATTATATTACAAAAGATGAAAGTGCATTAGCGCTGCGCCGGACCATGACGGCGGTCATGTCGTCTGACTGAGCGGCTCCGGCGGTATGTTCGGCGACGGCAGCAAAGATCGCTTCCACCGCCTGGTCCACCGGACTGACACCTTGATCCCCTAATCGGTCCATCAGCCGCTGTTCACTGAATTGTTCGCGATCCTTGTTGAAGGCTTCGCTGACGCCGTCGGTATACAGAAACAGACTATCACCCGGGTGCAGGATGATAGCGCCTTCTTCGTACGGCAGCATGTCCTGGACGCCCAGAACAACACCGTCACCGCCGACAAGCGGGCGGACCAGCTGTGTCTTGCCATCGATCACAAAGGGCGTGTTGTGGCCGCCGTTGGCGTAGGTCAACTCCCAGGTGTCCCGGTCCACGACGCCATAGAAGACGGAGACAAACATCCCCGAGACCTGGTGGTGGCAAAGCAGCAGGTTTGCCCTGTCCAGGCATTCGCCGGGGGAGACACCGGTCAGCGCCGTGGCGCGGATCAGGGTGCGCGCAACAGCCATGAAAAAGGCCGCCGGAACGCCCTTGCCGGAAACATCGGCGATGACAAAGCCGAAACGGTTGTCGTCGATCTCGAACAGGTCGAAGAAATCACCGCTCATGGCCTTGGCCGGTTCCATGCGGGCAAAGATCTCGATCCCCTCAGGGGCCTCGAAACTGCCGGGCAGGATTTGGCTTTGCAGGTTGCGCGCGACGTCCACCTCGCGCTCCAGGGCTGCCAACTGGGCTTCGGTCCGCCAGGCATGGCGACGAGCCTCGCAATCGGCGAAGACCCTGTTGATGGTGGAATCCAAATCATCCCGCCGGATCGGCTTGGCCAGGAAATCCGCAGCCCCGCCGTTCATGGCCGCCCGGATGGTGCCGAGATCGGTGCGGCTCATCAGGGCTATGCGGGGTATCCGCACCTTGACGTCGCCCAGACGCCGGAAGATATCCAGGCCCGCCAATTCCGGGTTGTCGACCGCGACCATGGCGACGTCGAGGGTCTTGTCGTGAAGCAGGACGTCCACGGCCGCGTCGTTGGTCCGCGCGAAAACGAAGTCATGCCGACCGTCCGCGCAGGACGGCGGGTGATCCTTGATCATTCTTTCAAGGCCCGGATCATCATCAATGACCAGTGTGCGCGGCATGGTTGCCCGACCCCAAAGCTGTTCCGCAGGTCGCCACTCTAGCCAATCGCTCCCGATGGGGAAATGTTCATCTCAAGGTGAGGAAGAATGCCTTCAACAGGGCTGCGCTGTCCGCTTCGCGAACGCCACCGACGATTTCAGGACGATGGAGACAGGTCGCCTGGTCAAAAAGCCTGGCACCATGATCAATGGCACCGCCCTTCGGATCATAGGCCCCGTAGACGAGGCGTTTCAGCCTGGCATGCTGGATCGCGCCGGCGCACATGGGGCAGGGTTCCAGGGTGACGAAGAGCGTACACTCCGCCAGCCGGGCGTCGCCTCTGACCCGCATGGCGTCGCGCAGGGCCAACAGCTCGGCATGGGCCGTGGCATCCCGGTCCGCTTCCGTCCGGTTGTAGGCGCGGGCGATGATCTGGCCCTTGTCATCCGCAATGACGGCTCCCACGGGCACTTCGCCCTGATCGGCTGCCAGACGGGCCAGGCGCAGCGCCTCTTCCATGAAGGGGTTGTCTTCCATGGTGCCCAAGGTGTGGCGTCATGCTTTGCGGGTCAAGCGCTTGCAGGTTCGGGGGGTGAGCCCTTAGATTGCCGCCATGAAAAAACCGCTCATCGGAATCACCTTGGATGCGGAACAGCCGGGCGGCTATTCCAAATTTCCCTGGTATGCCCTTCGCTGCAATTACGCGGGGGCCGTCGCAGAGACCGGCGGCCTGCCTTTTCCGCTGTCCCATGACCTGGATCTGGTCGATGATTATCTTGACCGGATCGACGGGCTTGTGATCACCGGTGGGGCCTTCGATGTCGACCCGGCCCTGTTTGGCGAGGGTGAACGGCACGCCACCGTGGAGACCAAGGATGCGCGGACCGCCTTCGAGGCTGCGATCACGCAGGGGGCCTTGGACCGCGACATGCCGGTTCTGGGGATATGTGGCGGGCAGCAACTGCTGCATGTTTTACTCGGCGGCAAGCTGATCCAGCACATCCCCGATACCGTGCCCGACTGTTTAGCGCACGAACAGCCGAACCCGCGTGACGAGGCGGGGCATACAGTGGCCGTCAAGCCGGGTACGAAGCTTCATGATATTGTCGGTGCCGAGACGCTTTCGGTGAACTCCGCTCACCATCAGGCGGCCCTGGACGAACCCGACGGCGTCGTCGTCAATGCCATCGCAGATGACGGGGTGATCGAGGGGATCGAGGTTCCGGCCTTCCGTTTCTGCATCGGCGTGCAGTGGCATCCTGAATTTTTCATCTCCAGCGGCGATAAGCCCCTGATCAGAGCCTTCGTGAAAGCCGCATCATGACCGACGAGACGCAAAAACCGGAACGCATCGCCAAGGTTATGGCGCGGGCGGGTCTCTGTTCCCGTCGGGATGCGGAACGCTGGATCGCGGACGGCCGGGTCAGCGTCAACGGGGAGGTTTTGGCGACCCCGGCCCGCACGGTCACCGAAGCGGACGAGATTATCGTCGATGGCAAGCCTCTGCCGACCAAGCCCGCAACCCGGCTTTGGCGCTATCACAAACCGAGCGGCCTGGTGACAACCCATTCGGACCCCAAGGGCCGTCAGACCGTGTTCGAGAAACTGAGCGACCGGCTGCCGCGGGTGATCTCGGTCGGGCGTCTTGATTTGACATCCGAGGGGCTGCTTCTGCTGACCAACGATGGCGAACTTGCGCGGAAACTGGAACTGCCTTCTACCGGCTGGGTGAGGCGGTATCGAGTCCGCGTCCAAGGCCAGGTGGACGAGGCCAAGCTGGAAGGCCTGGCCCAGGGCGTCCGGGTTTCCGGAATCGATTATGGGCCGGTCCGCGCGCACCTGGACAATCAGAAGGGGACCAACGCCTGGCTTACCGTGTCGATCACGGAAGGCAAAAACCGCGAAGTCCGCAAGATCTTGGAACATCTCGGCTATCCGGTCGGGCGACTGATCCGAACCGCCTATGGGCCGTTCCAGTTGGGTAAGCTGGCGCGCGGCGATGTGGAGGAGGTCTCTCCCAAGGTCGTGCGCGAACAACTGGGCCGTTCATCCGGGGGCGAGGCGAAGGCCAAGCCAAAGCCCAACTCCAAGCCGCCTCAACAGCGCCGGCGCGGACGGGGCAGCAAATGAGGATCGTCGGCGGAGCCTTTCGCGGCAAGGCCCTGCGCGCGCCGCAGTCGGATGATATCCGGCCCACCGGTGATCGGGCGCGGGAGGCCTTGTTCAACGTCCTGTCGCACGGCAGCTTTTCACTGGATTGGGATGGCCTGGTCGTCGCGGATCTGTTTTGCGGCACCGGCGCGCTGGGGCTGGAGGCACTGTCGCGCGGTGCGGTGACCTGTACCTTCGTGGATGTTTCGGCAGCCTCGCTGAAGCTGGCACGTCAGAATGCGGCAGCCTGCGGGGCCGTCAAACGGTTCGCCAGTTTGAAGCTGGATGCCAGCCGCCTGCCGCCGCCTGCCCGTGTGACTCGCGCGCCCATCGATCTGGCTTTTCTGGATGCGCCCTACAACAAGGGACTGAGCATTCCGGCCCTGAAAGGGCTCTTGGTCCGGAAGTGGCTGAAACCGGGTGCTTTCGTCGTCGTCGAGGTGGCCAAGGATGAACCGCTGGACCCGCCGAAGGGCTACGACCTGCTGGATGAGCGTGACTATGGGGCGGCACGGGTCTTGTTTTTGCGGGCCGACAGCGGGATAGAATAGGGCATCAACCACCGAGACCCGACCCATGCGTGTTCTTGCCCTTCTGATCGGCCTGCTGATTCTGCCCGGCCCTGGCCAGGCCCAGGCCCAGGCCCAGGCCCAGGCCCAGGAAAGTCTGGTGGTCGAGCCTCCGATGGGCTGGCAGTTGGTTTTTGATCAGGCCCAGGCCGGTTCCCGCTACCGGGAATGGAAACCGCGCAACGGCGCGATCTCGGACAATGGCGAATCCATTACCGTCCAGGAGGTGGGCAAGACCGACACCGGCATCGAGACCTTTGCAGGCCAGTTGATCGATAAGCAAAACGCTTTTTGCGCTGAACCACTGATCGCCGGGCCCGAGCGCTACACAATCAAGGATCGTCGCGTCGTGGCCTTCGTCGTTCAATGTAACCGTCCGACAGGCGTGCCGGAGGGCATCGCCGCACCGCTGGAATATCTTATGATGAAGGTGATCGAAGGCGACGACCAATTCTTCGTCGCGACACGTTCCTGGCAGGGCATGGCAATCAATGGTGGGCATCCGCGCTTCAGCGAACAGGCGGAGACGGACTGGACCCGGTTTTTTGAATCCGTCGAGGTCTGCGGTGGGCCCGCAGACCTGGCTTGCGAGAACTAAGACAGGTGGCACCGCGATGAAGAACTCTGTTATCTTTTCGGTCCTGGCCTTATGCCTGCTGATGGTTCGCGCAGAACCTGTCGCGGCTGAACCTGCGGTCACCTTCACGCTGTTCGGCACGGATTGGACGATTGATCCCGGCGAACGAGCAGAACTCGGGTTAATCCTGCCGGACGGCTGGCGGAAGGCCGACACCTTGCCGCAGGCCGGTGCAAGCCGGGAAGTCTATTATCCGGAAGGCCAGGATCGGACCGCCTGGTCGGAGCGTCTGGTCTTGACAGCCAGGACTGTTGATCGGGGCTATCGCGCTCAGGCTCCCGTCAACGAAATCGTCCGAAAGATGCAGTCGGCCTGCGGGAATTTTCAACTGCAGGATCAGCAAATGGGAACGGTCAGCGGCTATCAGACGATCCGTTTTTCCCTGTTTTGCGAAGACCCGGCCCCCGAGGCTGTTGAGCGCTTCGTGTCGCTAAAGCCCCTCGTCTACCGGATGGTGCAGGTTGTCGTTACCGATCACCGGTTGTTTGAAATTCAGCGCCAGTGGCAAAGCGATTTCCGGGACGAGAGCTTTCCCGGTGACGCCGGAGCAATAAAGCAAGGTTGGCAGGCTTTTTTTGACGCCATTTCGGTTTCGGCCTTTCATCGACAACCCTCTGAAAATTAACCAAATTTTTAAGGGTGGTCGCAGCCATACGAATAGTGTCCACATTTTTTTTAAGGGATTATTGTTGCGAGTGGCAAATAAGGGCCCTACATTAATCCCATACCCGAAACGCGACCGCTCCCGGACAGAGGTGGTCGCTGTGTCAAGCAAGAACACGAAGACAGATTTGCGGGTATTGGGTGACGTGCCGTTTCGCCGCTTTGCTTGACCAGATTTGTGAGGGCTCTCGCGCCATGAGCGCTATTAAACTGCTGTCCATCCCGGAAGCACTCTTGATGCAGTTCACGGCCATTGACCGCGAGCACGAGGCGATCCTGGATATCATCAATGACGGCCTTGAACAAATGGCTGAGGACCGTCTTGAGAATTTCCCGCTTCACTTCTGCCGTTTCAATCGCTGCCTTGCGGGGCACTTCCGATCCGAAGAAGCCATCATGGATCGCTATGCCTATCCCTTACGCCATGTTCACAGCGACCATCACCGTCTGGCCATGAAACAGATGGAGGCTGTTGCCCGGCGGTGTACCGCCCAGGGTTTCGCGGAACGGGCTGATCTCTTGGAGCTGTTCGACAGGTTGATGCACGACATCGTGAATCAGGACCTGGATTTTCACGCTTTCCTGTTGAACGAGGGCCGGGTCCGCGATGGATCGCCCTTGCGTGTTCGCTAGTGGACGATTGAAAAAAACCTGATCGCCAAACGGGCTGCCTAGACGATTCCGGTGTACCCCTCGCTGCTCAGGGTGACGAGGCGACCGGCGGATTTCAGGTCCCGCATGGCACCCCCTTCCTGAATGATGCGGACTGCGCGGTCGATATCCGTGATGACCATGCCGGACAGCGTGTTCAGGCCATAGGCGTGGAGCCTTGGTGTCAGGGGTGTTCCGGGTCCGATCAAGGTGGTCTGGGTCAAAAGACCCCGAGCCGCCAGAAGGCCCGGCAGACCATGATCCACAAGGGTTGAGGCCGTGATACCAAGGCGTTCTGCCCCCGCGATAAGGCCGCGGGCGGCGGTTTCCGGGTAGTCGTCAGGCCCCGGAGCCCGCTCGATCAGAAGGTGGGGGCCAATACGCTCGGCCAGGCCGGGGAAGCGACCGACGACGACCAGATCACCATCGCCCCGACCCAGGGCGTCCAGGCCGTTCAGGTCCTCGCCTTCCAGGGCTTTGTGGTTGATGTGCGCGTTGATCGCGGCAAGCCCGATGGCGGCTTCAACCGGGTTCAGGGCATGCACCAGACCCGCCAATTCCGACAGGGGCCTGCCCGCATAGGACCCCGCGCCCCGGATCGGGCGGCAGGCCGCGACGGGTCGGCCGGGGCTCTGAGCGATGCCGAGGCCCATTGGTCCTTCGACGGCGGTCCAGTTGTGGCCGATGATCACGCGCCGGGCCTCGCCGGCATCAAGGGGTACGGCCAGTTCCAGGTCACGGTAGAGCCTTTCCGGCCCCCACCAACGCCAGAGGTCGGCGGGACTGGGGCTGACCAGGGTTGCAAGACCGCCCGTGAAATTCTGCCAGTCGGCGAGGACATGGTTGGGAACGGCGACCAGGGTGGCCAGCCCTTCGGCCATGCTGGTCAGGATTTCGTCCTGAAATCCTTCGCCCTTTTGTTCCTGCTCTCCGAATTTTTCGATGACCACCAGATCGGCGGGCTCGGAAATCGCGCGTCGGATCGCACCGGAAGCTTCCGCCAACCGTGCCTTGTCCAACTGGCAGGCATGGGCGTCGCCGCGCAGTTCGGGCGGAATGGAGATATCGAGACGCAGGCCCGTCATCTGATCGATGGAGACCATGGACATCTTCTCGCCCTGATCGTCCTCGACGAATTCCTGGCAGACGCCGCCGACGGTGAAGCCGCGGGCCTTGATCTCTTTGGCGAAAGCCGCGAGTTGGTCGCGTTGCTTGCGCCCCGGCGTGTAAAGCATGCCAGCCGGGATGAGTAGCGGTAGCGGATGGTTGCGCGTCTCAGACATGACCCCAACAATATTTGGGCCCTCACAAGGTGAAAGGTCCATGGCGCTTTTCATCGCGCAAAAAGCGCCCGGCGGCAAGAGACCACCGGGCGCTCACGTGTTTCTTCGGCGGACCGGCGGGCGATCAGGCGCCGGAGGTCTTGCAGGTCTTGATGCCGAACGGCAGATAAGCCGGGCACCAGCCGATCAGAGCGGTCGCCAGCGGCACAACACCAACCCAGCCCCAGGGCGTCTGCGGCCCAACGAAAACGATAGCAATCAGGGCAAGGCCCACGACAATGCGAAGAATGCGGTCGATGCCGCCAACGTTCTTGGTCATCTTTCAACTCCCCCAAGAGTGTTTGAAAACGGTGGTGAGGTTCACCATGGGGAGAAGACTATCGCCAGGTGCCGGCGCTGTCGGTGACGATGTTACAGAGCAGAGAAAAATGTCTCAGGCATCGAGTTCGGCCAGGGCCCGCAGGCCGTTGGGATCGGTTAACGTGATCGTCCCGCGGCCCAATGCCAGCCATCCTTTGCGTTCGAATTCCTTCAAAAGGCGGCTGACCACCTCGCGTGCGGTGCCAAGCTCGACGGCCAGGGCCTGATGGGTCAGGGCGACCCGCCCGGCTTCGTCGGCCTGTTCCAGCAACTTCGCGGCCAGGCGGATGTCCTTGCGGCCGAATGCGACCTCCCCCGTCAGCTGCATGAGTTGGGTCATGCGTTTGGAATAGGCAGTGAAGACAAAACGCCGGAACACGTCGGAACTCGCCAGGAGGCGGTTGAAAACATCGACGCTGAGCAAGAGGGCATCCGTCGGTGCCTCGACCACAGCCTCGGCCTCGTAGGAGGCGTCGCCTAACAGGCAGGCGGTGGTCAGGATGCAGGTCTGACCCGGCTCGACCCGATAGAGCACGATTTCGCGCCCTTGTTCGGTTATCTGCTGAACGCGAACGCTGCCCTCCACCAATAGAATGAACGCCCCGCAGGGATCTCCGGCCCGAAAGACCGTGGTGCCGGGGTCCAGGTGGGCCGATTGAATGTTGCCGTCCAGCAGTGCCGCACAATCGGCATCCAAGGCGGCCAAGTCGGGAAAATGATCTCGCCAGTGCAGAGACTTTTGCTGGGACATGGGAGGGACTCGGGTTGCCGTCGGAGGTCTCAGAATGCGGAATCCGGGCTTCACCCGCAAGCGGCTATGGCCCAGGGCATCGGCTCAACACCCCCCTTTAGCGTCGATGCTCAGGGAAAGCCTGGGCCAGGCCTCGGACCAGATCGGCGACCATGGCCTCAAAGATGGCACGGCCTTTTTCGGCCTCGGCCAGGTGCGGGCTGCCGGTCGCTCCGCTCGGGTGGGTTTCGGGGGAGAGAACGGCCGGGCTGGTCAAAACGCTGGCTGGACAAGACGGCTCAGGCCTGCCTTCCGCCCGGTCCATGCGAACGGCGGCTTCGCAGAGTGCCAACATGACGGAGGTTTCACGTTCATCGGCATGTCCGCCGGTCGGGTCTTGTAACAGGTGGTCTGCGCTTCGGCCCCATTGCCGGATACCGCTGGACCAGACGATGACGCCGGTCTCATCCAGGATGCGCCGGCAGGCCAAGGTAACACCGGGTTCGGTTGAGACGCCGCCATTCAGGACACAGAGGTTGCCATACCCGGCAGCCGTGAATCCCGACAATGTTTCGAACAGCAGATCTTCGAAGAGACGCGCCGAAAGGCTCTGGCTGGGTGGGAAGGCCGTGAAGGCCGGGTAAAAGCCCTGATCGATGACCGGGGCAATCACGAGATCAAAGGCGGTGGCGAGGCGTTCGGCCAAGGCGGAGATCACCAGCCGGTCGGTCCCCAGGGGCAGGTGCCAGCCATGTTCCTTGCAGGCTGCGCCCAGGGGGATCAGGCAGATCGCGCCTGAATCCAATCGCGCTTTGGCTTCATCCCAGGTCAGATCCGACAGCCAAGGGCTTTGTCTCGTTGTGCCGCTGTCTCCCACTGTCGTTACCCTCTGTTTCGTGACGATCTTCAGGTCGATAATGATGGGGGTTGGTTCAAGAGGAAAAGCGTTGCCTCTCCCAGGTGTGATGGCGGTCACTCAAAGCAGGCGGATAGGAGTTGAACCCCGTTGTCATCTGGCGTTCACTGACATTTATGAAAAAACACATCACGAGTCTGCTCCTCGCCCTTTGCCTTTTGGGCTCGGGTGCCACCGAAACCTTTGCGGGACCGGGCGATACGATCAAGGTCGCACGTGAACGGGGTTACCTGATCTGCGGTGTGGTTCGGAACGGTCTCGGTCTGGCGGAAACCGACGACGGCGGAGACTGGCGTGGCTTCTTCCCGGACTGGTGCAGGGCTTTTGGTGCCGCCATCATGGGGGACCCGGACAAGGTCCGCTTTGTCGAACTGACCATGAAGAACCGGCTGGAGGCTGTTCGAGACGGTGTCGTCGATGTGCTGACCTCCAACACGACCCACACACTTGGCCGCGATCAGGCGGGGCTCGATTTTCCGGGCTATTATTTTTACGACGGCCAGGGGTTCATGGTGCCAAGTGGCAAAGGTTGGACCTCTCTCGCCGATGTGGAGGCGGGCAAGGCCTGCGTTCTGGCGAACTCCACTACCCTGAAAAACCTGGAGGATCTGACGGCGACCCGCAAACCGGGAATCGAAATCAAGGTCTTCTCCAGCCAGGATGGCCTCTATTCCGCCTTCTTCGGTCGTCAGTGCGATATCGTCACCAATGATCGCCTGGCCCTGGCATCGCAACGGGTCTTTAGGGCGGGCTCCACCAAGGATTTCGTCATCCTGGATGACACCATATCGAAGGAACCCCTTGGGCCGGCAGTCGCCGATACCGATCCTGTCTTTACCGATGCGATTCGCTGGGTCGTCAGGGCCCTGATTTCGGCCGAGGAACTGGGTGTTGAGTCCGTCCATGTGCTGAACCTGAGAGAGGCTCCGCCCAACCCGGCCATCGCACGGCTTTTGGGCGTGGCGGAGAACGTGTCTTTCCCGGCCATGTTGGACAAGGACTGGGCCTTTCGGGCCATACGCGCGGTCGGCCACTATGGAGAACTGTTCGGTCGTCACTTCGGGCCACAGTCACCCATAGGTCTGGCGCGCGGTCAGAACGATCTCTGGTTCCGGGGGGGGCAGCTCTACAGCCCCCCGATGCGCTAAGCCATTAAGGCCGGACGCGCTAAGCGATGAAGGAATGACAGCCTTGCCGACAGTGACGCTCAATGGCCTGAAGAACTGCGATTCCTGCAAGAAGGCGAAGAAGCAACTGGAAACCGCAGGTTGGACAGTCGATTTTCGGGACTTCAAGAAAACACCGCCAGGCGCCGACGAAATCCAACTCTGGCTGGACGCCGCCGGGTCGGACAGGCTGCTGAACCGTCGCGGCACCACTTGGCGAAAGCTCTCGGATGCGGAAAAGGCCTCGGCTGAGGGGGAAGGGCTGTTGTCCCTTCTGGCCTTGCAGTCATCGCTGATGAAGCGCCCTGTCCTGGAGGCCGAAGGTCAGATCTGGGTCGGGTTTGATGCAGAAGTCCAGGCTGCTTTGTTGTCGTCCTGATCCATGAAACGTGGCCTGTTACCCCGACGGGAAGCGGCTTTTCTGACCTTCGAAAAATGGTGCAAGGACCGCAGGCTTTCCGCCCTACCGGCACACCCCTGGACAGTCGCGGCCTATTGTCGCTGGGTCGCGGCGAGAAGGGGGCTGAAACCCCTGGGCGCTGTGTTGGAATCCATCGGCAGGGCTCATCTGTTTGCCGGGCTTCAAGCCCCGGATCAGGCCACTGTTGTACGCCGGACCCTGGAAAGCCTGAACCGGGCGGCCGAAGCGAAGGCGCAGCGGGCGGACCTGTTTGAGGACGGGCCTTCATCGCCGAAATCGACGAGCCCCGAGGCCAAAGGGCCGGGGACGAAAAGCTCAGGAAAAAGAGGGCTCAAAGGCCTGGCCATGGCCCCGAAACTTCGGCCCCGTCGACCTGCAAATTCAAACCGCCCTACTTGACGGTAATGATCCGGTTGGCTTCGAGAACTTCCCGCGTGCCGTCGGCTGTGCGCCGGATCAGCCGGATGGTGCCGGTGTAATCGCCCTTCGGATAGGCGGCGGTTTTGCGCTTTCGACCATAGTACAGGAACTGCCGGGCGCGCTTCTTGGCCACCGGTTTGGCTGTCGCAAAGCCGAAGCCCCCGGGGCCCTTGACCCGAAGCTCGATCTTATCGCCCTTCTGTACGTTGAAGATCTCCGCCCAAATCACCAGTGCCGGGGCGGAAGGGGCCAGGGCCTTGTCCTGATAGAGCCCGTCCCGGATGCCCTTCTCTTCCGGTTTTGCCGTAGCAAAGCCAACGTTGTGGAGTGCCGTCGGCTTGTAGGGCATCAGGGCTGCGACATCCGCCTTCCAGAGCGGCTTGGCGTCCGCGCCACAGGCCGCCCCGTCGTTGCCGAGGCCGAGGAAGGGGTCGACCACCTTTCGGTTATGAAGGACGTGCATGTGGATGTGGGGAAACTCGGTCAATCCGGACAGCCCCAGCTTGCCGAGAGACTGGCCCGCTTTCACCCGGTCCCCCTTTTTGACGAGGATCGAGTTCTGCCGAAGATGGCAGTATTCGGTATACCAGCCGTCGCCGTGCGAGAGCGACACCACGTTGCCGCATTGCTTGCCCCGGATGGCCTCCAGGCCGATCTCGTTGACGTTGATGTCCTGCATGCCGTCGCGGGTCCGCACCACCGTTCCATCCGCCGCTGCCAGGATGTCCACGCCCTCGCGCATGATGCTGTTGTCCCGAACGGCGATATCGACACCCTTGTGGGTGTTGTAGGTGGCCTTGCCGCAGCGGTAGTCCCGGGTGTCATCCCCGGGGTCCAGGTCCGGGTAGTTCACGACCCAGCAATCCTCCCCGATCCGGCAATCGATCGGCAGCCCCAACTCGACCGACTGTGCGGGCAGGCTCAGGAGAAGGCCAAGACCTGCAAGGCCACTGACGCCGGATGCCCTGAAGGCTCGGCACAAAGAGTTCGGAAAGCGTGTTTTCATGATCCCCATGGTTCCGCAATTGGACCCAAAGGTTCAACTGAAAACTGGCTGTGGGGGCGTAAAAACCGATGTGTGGGGCTGGTCGCCCCCGCTCACGGCTTGAGCAAGCAGGGGCGCTTCCATATAGTTCGCGCTCCTAAGGGTGGGAGAGAACCGGAAGCGCAAGCGAATACCGGCGGATGACCCGGGAACGGGTGCTCCTTTCTGGGCACCTGAGACCTCTCATGAAACAAGGGATGACAGATGGATCTGGAGAAGCTGCAAGGCCTTTACTTCGAAGACCTCGAAGAAGGCATGTACGAAGAATTCGGAAAGACCGTGACGGACGCCGATATCGCCGCCTTTGCCGGTGTGTCGGGCGACACCAACCCGGTGCACCTGAATGACGAATACGCCGCCACCACCATGTTCAAGAAGCGTATTGCTCACGGCATGCTGGGCGCGAGCCTGATTTCCGCCGTGATCGGCACCAAGATGCCTGGGCCGGGCTGCATTTACGTCAGCCAAAACCTGAAGTTCAAGGCACCGGTGTTTGTGGGCGATACGATGATCGCGCGCGCCACGGTCAAGACGATGGTTCCCGAGAAGAAGTTTGTCGAGCTGGAAACCGTGGTCACCGTCGGCGAAAAGCCTGTGATCGTCGGCGAAGCGACCATTATGGTACCCTCGCGCGGTTAAGCCTTCACGGCCGCGCCCTATATGCGTCCTGTATCCATGGGGCGCGGTCAATTTTCCCTGCTAGAACAGAATGTCGGCCATGCGGATCGTCAAAAACCTGACCGACCTGGATGCCGCCTTCAAAGGCGGGGCGGTGGCCATCGGCAACTTCGATGGTGTGCACCTGGGGCACCGGGCCGTCATCCATGAAGCCGGAAACCTGGCCCGCGATCATGGCATTCCCTGGTGCGTATTGACCTTCGAGCCGCACCCGAGGGCGCTGTTTCGCCCCGACGACCCACCGTTTCGACTGACCTCGCCGGAGGCCAAGGCGCGCCTGATCGGCGATCTGGGTGTCGACTGCCTGATTGAGCTGACCTTCGATGAGGCCTTTTCCAGCCTGACGGCCGAGGAATTCGTCGATCAGGTGCTGGTCGAAGGGTTGGGCGCGGCGCAGGTGGTGGCCGGATACGATTTCGTCTTCGGCAAGGGGCGCAAAGGCGATTGCGACCTGTTGTTGCACAGGGGGCGGGAAAAGGGTTTTGGTTTCCTGGCCGTATCGGCACATGGCGATGGCGAGGTTTTTTCCTCGACCCGAGTGCGAAACCATTTGCGTGACGGCGATGCGAGGGCGGCGGCCACCGTGCTGGGCCAGCCCTTCGAAATCGAGGGCGAGGTGCTGCGCGGCGACCAAAGGGGCCGCCAGATCGGATTCCCGACGGCGAACCTGGGGCTTGGCGACTATCTTCGTCCGAAGAACGGTGTTTACGCGGTGCGGGCCAAAGTGAGTGACGAGCCGGATGGCACCTGGATGGCGGGGGTCGCCAACCTGGGGCGGCGTCCGACCTATCCGACGGAAGACGTGATGATTGAAGTTCACCTTTTCGACGTCGCTCCGGACCTATATGAACGACGTTTGCGGGTGGCCTTGATGGATTTCATCCGTGCGGAACAGAAATTTGACGGTTTGGATGCCCTCAAGGCCCAGATCGCGGCGGATGCGGATCGCGCGCGGGCCCTTTTGGAGAGCTTTTGAGTTATGACCATGGACTATAAAACAACCGTTCGCCTGCCGAAGACGGATTTTCCTATGAAGGCGGGGCTCGCCAAGCGGGAGCCGGAGACGCTCGCCCGTTGGGAGGAAATGGACCTCTACGGACGTTTGCGAAAAGCGAGCCAGGGCCGCGAAAAATTCATTCTGCACGACGGCCCGCCTTACGCGAATGGCCACCTTCACCATGGCCACGCCCTCAACAAGATCCTGAAAGACGTCATCAACCGGTCCCAACAGATGATGGGCAAGGACTCCCCCTATGTGCCGGGCTGGGACTGTCACGGTCTGCCGATCGAATGGAAGATCGAAGAAAAGTATCGCAAGGAAGGCAAAGACAAGGACGCGGTGCCGATCATCGAGTTCCGCCAGGAATGCCGCGAATTCGCCCAGAAATGGATCGATATCCAGCGCGAAGAATTCAAACGGTTCGGGGTGCTCGGGGACTGGGATGACCCTTACACCACCATGAGCTTCGCAGCCGAAGCCCAGATCGTCCGCGAACTGGGTCGATTCCTGATGGATGGCTCGCTCTACAAGGGTGCCAAACCGGTCATGTGGTCGATCGTCGAGAAAACGGCGCTCGCCGAGGCCGAGGTGGAATACCACGACCACGTTTCGACCACGATCTTCGTGCGCTTCCCCATCGCCTCGACGGGCTTTGCCGCAGCCGAAGGCGCAGACGTGCTGATCTGGACGACGACACCCTGGACCATCCCCGGTAACCGGGCGGTGGCTTTCGGCGAAGACATCGATTACGCCGTGGTGCGCCTCGGTGCGAAGACCGGTGACGGGGCAAAAACCAATGTCGGCGCGGTTTGCGAAGGCGATGTGATCGTCATGGCCGAACAATTGATCGGGGCCGTGCTCGCCACGGCCGGGATCGCAGACTACGACGTGCTCGCCCGCTGCAAGGGGCGGGAACTGCAGGGCACGGTCTGCGAACACCCCCTGAAGCCGATGGATGACTACTACGGCTTCGACGTACCGCTGCTGGCCGCCGATTTCGTCGAGGTGGACACGGGTTCCGGCTTCGTGCACATCGCGCCCGGACACGGCGCCGATGACTGGGAACTCGGTATCGCCAACGACATTCCCGTGCCTGAAACGGTTCAGGGCGACGGCACCTTTTTCGAGCGCGTCGGTCTGTTCGCCGGTGTCCAGGTTATGGAAATCGACAAGAAGGGCCGCCCGCAGTATCCGGCCAACCGCGCCGTGGTGGAAAAATTGGGCGAGGCGGGCAAGCTGCTGGCTTCCGACAAGCTCTCCCACAGCTATCCGCATTCCTGGCGGTCGAAAGCGCCCTTGATCTTCCGCAACACGCCGCAGTGGTTCATTTCGATGGAAAAGAACGGACTTCGAGACAAGGCCCTGGGGGCCATCGATGACACCCGCTTCGTCCCCGATATGGGCCGCAACCGTCTGCGCGGCATGATCGAGACCCGGCCCGACTGGTGCGTGTCGCGCCAACGCGCCTGGGGCGTGCCGATCACGGTCTTCGTCAACAAGAAGACGGGGGAGCCCCTGCGCGATCAGGCGGTCCTGGATCGCATCACGGACGCGGTCGAGGCGGAGGGAGCCGACGCCTGGTTCGCCAGCGAGCCGGAGCGGTTCCTGGGGAAAGATTACGATCCGGCTGATTTCGATCAGGTCACCGATATCCTGGATGTCTGGTTCGATTCAGGTGCCACCCATACCTTCGTTCTGGAACAGCGCGAAGACCTCGCCTGGCCGGCCTCGCTTTACCTGGAAGGCTCGGACCAGCACCGCGGCTGGTTCCATTCGAGCCTGTTGGAAAGTTGCGGCACCAGGGGGCGTGCGCCCTATGATGCTGTCTTGACCCACGGGTTTGTCATGGCGGAAGACGGCACGAAAATGTCGAAATCCGCCGGCAACGCGGCCTCACCCCAGGATGTGGTGAACCAGCAGGGCGCGGATATCCTCAGGCTTTGGGTTGTCGGTTCCGACTATTCCGAGGACCTGCGTTTCGGCCCCGAAATCCTGAAACAGCATGCCGATATCTATCGTCGGCTGCGCAACACGCTGCGCTATATCCTGGGCAACCTGGAAGGCTTTGATCCGGCGGCGCGCATGGATGTCGCCGACATGCCGGAATTGGAACGCTGGGTTCTGCACCGGGTAGCGGAAATGGACGCCAGCGTGCGCAAGGCTTGTGAGGATTTTGAATTCCACCGTCTGTTCTCCGAACTGCATGCCTTCTGCGCGGTCGAACTTTCGGCCTTCTATTTCGACATCCGCAAGGATGCGCTCTATTGCGATTCGCTCTCCAGCCCCCGGCGGAAGGCGGCTCAGACCGTGCTCGATATCCTGTTCGATGCCCTGACGGCCTGGCTCGCCCCGTTCATCTGCTTCACGGCCGAAGAGGCCTGGACGGTGCGCTTCGGCACGGAGACCAGCGTCCATGAACGCCTGTTCCCGGATGTGCCGGACAACTGGCGGGATGAAGCCCTGGCCCGGAAATGGGAGACCGTTCGGGACTTGCGGCGTGTGGTGACCGGTGCACTCGAGATCGAACGCGCCGAAAAGCGCATTGGCTCCAGCCTTCTGGCCGCCCCGGTGATCTATGCCGATCAGACCTATCGGGACGCCGTCGCGGACCTGGACCTGGCGGATCTCTGCATCACGTCGGATGCCACCTTCGCCGAGGGCGAGGCCCCGGCGGAGGCCTTCCGTCTGGCCGAGGTGTCCGGTGTGGCCGTGGTCCCGTCCTTGGCAGAAGGCGAGAAATGCCAGCGCTGCTGGAAGGTGTTGCCGGATGTGGGAACCCACGGTGCCCATGAAGGCATCTGCGGGCGTTGTGCCGAAGCGGTAGCCGAGCAGTCATGAACGAGCCCGGGCCCGAGGCGGTCCATCCGGGTGCCCTGGCCAAGGGCTTGAGCCTGGGCGCTGCTGTCATCATCCTGGACCAGATCACCAAGTGGTGGATCCTGGACGTGGCAATGAATCCCCCGACGGTGACCCCCGTCACGGGGTTCTTTAATCTTGTTCTGACCTGGAACCGGGGGATCAGTTTCGGCCTGTTCAATAACGGCCATGATTGGAACGCGATGATCCTCTCGGGCCTCGCAGGGGTTATTGTGATCGTCCTGCTGATCTGGCTGCGCAAGGCGGACCGGGGTATCCTGGTCCTTGCCATCGGATTGATCATCGGCGGGGCCATCGGCAACGTCATCGACCGATTCCGGTTCGGTGCCGTGGTCGATTTTTTGGACTTTCATCTGGCGGGTTATCACTGGCCTGCCTTCAATGTTGCCGATGCCGCGATTTTTGTGGGCGCGATGATCCTGATTGCCGACGCCTTGTTTCACAAACGGGAAGTGCCTAAAACGGAAGAGTGATTGGTGCTATACTGTCTGTGTCCGAAAGGCAGAAGGCACTCTAGGCGTCCGGGAAGAGCAAGATGAACAAACTGGTAATGCTGGCCGTTGTTGGAACCGCCCTGGTGGCTTTGGGGGCCTGTGAAGGCACCAAGCAGGCGCTTGTGGGCACGACAGAGGGACCTGACGAGTTTGCGGTCTACTCCCGCGCGCCGCTCAGCCTACCGCCCGATTTCAATCTTCGCCCCCCCGCTCCCGGTGCCGAACGGCCCCAGGCGGACAACCCGCGTGCGACGGCTCGCCAGATTTTGCTGCGCGAACGCAAGGAACCGGCCCGCCGCGCCGCACCCCAGGGGGCAACGCCGGGTGTCCAGGCGCTTTTGCGGTCCACAGGTGCCGATCTGGCCGATCCGACCGTGCGCCAGACCATCAACCAGGAAACCACCAATATCGCCCAGGAAGAGTTGACGGTTACCGAACGCCTGATGTTCTGGGACAACGAAAGGGTGGCCGGTTCCATTGTCGATGCGGAAGCCGAACAGAAGCGCATTCAGGAAAACAAGGCCTTGGGAAAACCACTGAACGAGGGCGAAGTACCCGAAATCCGCCGCAAGCCGAAAGCCCTGCTTGAGGGCTTGTTCTAAAGCCGCTTCGGTCCGCTCAAGCGGACATGCCCGCTTGAGCCCGGCGGCGAACGCCCCATATCCTTGAGAACCGCAAACCCACGAGGGACCTTTGCCGGTCACTCTGTTCCAGGGAGGGCAAATGCCTCAGGCCGCCAAAACTGTTCGTAACTGGACCGCCGGACTATTGGCTGTCGCCGCCCTTAGCCTTGGCGTATCCGCAGAGGCTGCTTCAGGGACGGGAAAAGGGGTCTTCAACCCTGAAACCTTCACCCTGGAGAACGGCCTTCAGGTGGTTGTCGTCTCCAATCACCGGGCTCCGGTCGTGAATCACATGGTCTGGTACCGGGTCGGTGGTGCGGATGATCCGCTTGGGCGGTCGGGCCTTTCGCACTATCTCGAACATTTGATGTTCAAAGGTACGAAGAACCTCAAGCCCGGCGAATTTTCAGCCACCATGGCGCGCAACGGTGCCCGCGAAAACGCCTTCACATCCCGCGATGCCACGGCCTATCACCAGACCATCGCCAAGGACCGCCTGGGCGTTGCCATGCGCCTGGAGGCCGAGCGGATGCGGAACCTGGTCTTCGATCCCGAAGAGTACGAGCCCGAGCGCGAGGTGGTGCTGGAAGAACGCCGCAGTCGTGTCGGCAACAACCCGCAGGCCAAACTGGGGGAACAGACGGCGGCTGTTCTCCACATGAACCACCCCTATCGCAAGCCGATCATCGGGTGGGAACATGAAATCAAGGCCATCAACGGCGACGATCTGCGGGCGTTTTATCAGGCCCATTATGGCCCCAACAACGCGGTGCTGTTGTTATCCGGCGATATCACGGCGGAAGAAGCACGCCCCCTGGTGGAAAAATACTACGGCCCGGTGCCCCGCAATGAGGCCATCCAGCCCCGCAAGCGAGCCAGGGAGCCGATGGCGACGGCGGACCGACGGGTCGAGTTAAAGGACCCCCGCGTGCGCCAGCCGTCCTGGGCGCGGCATTTCCTGGTGGCGAGCTATACGGAAGGGGAGACGGACCTGTCCTATCCCCTGCAAGTTCTGTCCTTCGTGTTGTC
Source organism: Magnetovibrionaceae bacterium (assembly GCA_049603795.1). Classification (GTDB taxonomy): domain Bacteria; phylum Pseudomonadota; class Alphaproteobacteria; order Rhodospirillales; family JBMYSY01; genus JBMYSY01. Next base: position 130,098 of record JBMYSY010000003.1, on the reverse strand, counting down.
GGGTGGCCAGACCAATCCGATGTACCGCTCGCTGGTGATCGATCAGGGCATCGCCATTTCCGCCGGTGGCTATTACGACGCCAATGTCTTAGGCCCCGGCCAGTTCACCTTTTACGGCACGCCGAAGCCGGGGGTGGCGATCGAAGACCTTGAAGGGGCCTTCAACGCCGAAATAGATCGGCTCGTCGCGGAAGGCCTGAGCCAAGAAATGGTGGACCGCGCCAAGCGCAACATGCAGGCCCAGGCCATCTTTGCGCGCGATTCGATTTCCGGTGGCGCAAGATCGCTCGGCGGCTCCCTGATCATCGGGCGAAGCATCGAGGATGTGGAGAACTGGCCGGACCGCATCGGTGCCGTCACACTCGAAGAGGTCAACAACGCCCTGAAAAAATCCTTTCAGGGCCGCGCCTCCGTTATCAGCCAGCTTTTGCCCGGCGAGACCGGCTAGGGAATGCCTGACATGATCCGCACTTTCGTTTCGCGCGGCCTCGCGCTCATCGCGGTTTTCGCAATCGGTCTCCTGCTTCTGCCAAAGCCGGGGCTCGCCGTGATCAAGGCCGATATCATCACCTCGCCGGGAGGTATCACGGCCTGGCTGGTCAGCGATCCGACGATACCAATGATGTCCATCGAATTCGCCTTCCGGGGTGGGGCCACGCTCGACCCCGAGGGCAAGGAAGGCCTGGCCCGCATGGTTGCCGGGCTGCTGGACGAGGGGGCCGGTGATCTGGATAGCCAGGCCTTCTACACGCGGCTCGAGGAACTCGCGGTCTCGTTGTCTTTCTCCCACGGCGCGGAGTCGATCACGGGGACCCTGCGGACCTTGACGGAGACCCGCGACGAGGCCTTCGAATTGCTGGCTATCGCCCTCACGAAGCCTCGCTTCGATTCAGAGCCGGTGGCGCGTGTCGCCAATCAAATTCGCGTCGCCCTTTTGCGAGACCAGGAGCGCCCGCAGACCATCGGCGGGCGGGCGATGTTCGAAAGCCTCTTCCCGGATCACCCTTATGGCCGAACGACCCAGGGCACGCCCGAGGGGATCGGTGCCATTACCCGCGACGATCTGGTTGGCTTCGTTGAACAGCGCTTCGCGCTCGACAATCTGGTTATCGGCGTGACCGGGGATATTACGGCCGAAGAATTGGGACCTCTGCTGGACCAGACCTTTGGTGGCCTGCCAAAGACGGCAACCCCCTGGGCACTGCCCGAGATCCAACCTCGAACCGGCGAGAAAATCGTAATCGAGAAGGCCGTACCGCAGAGTGCGATCGGTTTTGCTCAAGGAGCGGTGAAGCGCGACCACCCCGACTTTTTCCCTTTGTTTGTCATGAACCACATGCTGGGCGGAGGCGGCTTTACCTCCCGGCTCTATGACGAGGTGCGCGAGAAGCGGGGCCTGGCTTATTCGGTTGGATCCTACCTCTATACCCTGAACCATTCTGCCCTGATCCTGGGCAATGCCGGAACCCAAAACGAGCGGGTCAATGAAACGCTCGAGGTGATTCAAGCCGAATGGCAGAAGTTCCGTAACGAGGGGGTGACCCAGGAAAAGCTGGATGATGCCAAGACCTATCTGACTGGATCCTACCCGTTGCGGTTCTCGTCGTCGGGGGCGATTTCCGGCATTCTGGTCGGCCTGCAACTGAGCAACATCGGTGCTGACTACCTTGAAAATCGCAACAGCTTCATCGAGGCCGTGACGCTTGAAGACGTCAATCGGGTCGCCAGGCAGTATCTGACACCGGACCGACTGACCATGGTCGTGGTCGGCCAGCCGGACGGAATTCCGGCGACACAGTAGGATTATCCCCAGGATTTCCGGGTCGAGACGGGGCAGGGCTGGTAGACTAGACCGACCAGCCCTTTTTCGATTCGGGGAAACTCTGCGCCGATGTCCGATAAGAAAAATCCTTCTTCCCATGATCTGAATTCAAACCCTGCCAGGGATACGGCTGGGACGCTCGAGGGGCACCAAAAGGCGCTGTCGGGCCAGCCGATGTTGGACCTGTTCCGGGACGAACACCGTCTGGATCACCTGAGCCTTTCCGCCGGTGATCTCTACGTTGATTTTTCCAAGAACCGGATGAATGGCGAAACCTTGGACTTGTTGTTCGGTCTCGCGGGACAGGTGGACCTGGCCAAGGGGATCGGGTGCATGTTCGATGGTGAGGCGATCAACTCGACGGAGGGTCGGGCGGTCGGCCATGTGGCCCTGCGTCAGCCCAAGGGCAGCATCTATTCCATTGCGGGGCGCAATGTGTCGCCTGATGTGCACGAAGTGCTCGACCGAATGGAAGCCTTTGCGGAGAGCATTCGCACCGGGGAGCGGACGGGTGCAGCGGGCCAGAAGATCACGGACGTGGTCAACATCGGCATTGGTGGTTCCGACCTGGGCCCCCGAATGGTCTGCGAGGCTTTGAGACCCTTTGCCGACGGCCCTCGGGCCCATTTTGTTTCCAATGTGGATGGTGCGGATCTGCTGGGTGTGCTGGACCAGGTCCGGCCGGAGACGACGCTCTTTCTGGTGGCGTCCAAGACCTTCACAACCCAGGAAACCATGACCAATGCGCGGACGGCGCGCGACTGGTTAACCGGCTCTCTCGGGGAGGCGGCGGTCGAAAAGCATTTCGCGGCCATGTCCACCAATGCCGAGGCCGTTTCCGCTTTCGGCATCGATACTGCCAACATGTTTCCCTTCTGGGACTGGGTGGGGGGGCGGTTTTCACTCTGGTCGGCCATCGGGTTGCCGATTGCCATCGCCGTCGGTATGGCCCGGTTCCGGGAATTGCTGGCCGGTGCCCATCTGCAGGACGAGAACCTGCAGAAGGCGTCGCCGCGCGACAGCCTGGCGATCCGGATGGCGCTGGTGGGCTATTGGAACAGCCGCTTTGATGGTTGCGAAGCCCTTGCCGTGCTGCCCTATGACCATTCGCTTGCCCGCTTTCCGGCCTTCCTTCAGCAACTGGATATGGAAAGCAATGGCAAGGGCATCAAACTGGATGGCACCGCCGTCGAGGGCTCAACCGGACCGATCCTGTTCGGTGAGCCGGGTACCAACGGCCAGCATTCTTTCTATCAGTTGATCCACCAAAGCCCCCGACGCATCGCCTGCGATTTCCTGGCCGCTGCCAAGGGCCAGAGGGAGGCCGGTGACCATCACGTCAAATTGCTCGCGAATTTCCTGGCCCAACCTGAAGCCTTGATGCGGGGTAAGGATGCAGCGACTGTCCGTTCTGAATTGACAGAAAAAGGTCTGGAGGCCGAAGAGATCGAGACCCTCCTGCCGCACAAGGTCTTCCCCGGAAACCGTCCGTCGACGACAATCCTGTTTCCGGAACTGACGCCGTCCGTGCTGGGGCAGTTGATCGCACTCTACGAGCACAAGGTTTTTGTCCAGGGGCTCCTGTTCGGGATCAACTCCTTCGACCAGTGGGGTGTGGAGCTGGGCAAGCAGTTGGCCGGGACGATTCTTGCCGAATTGAAAGACGAGGTTTCCCTGAAAGGCGAGGGGCCACTGGGCGATCACGATGCCTCAACCCTCGACCTGATCCGGCGTGTCAAGGCGCTTCGATCATGACCATCCGTCGCCTGCCCGAGACCATCGTCAACCGGATTGCCGCCGGCGAGGTAGTGGAACGACCGGCCTCCGCCGTCAAGGAACTGGTCGAAAATGCGCTCGATGCCGGTGCGACGCGTATCGATGTGCAGATCCGCGACGGCGGGCAGTCGCTGATCCAGGTGACCGACGACGGGGCCGGTATGTCGGCGGAAGGCCTGAGTCTGGCGATCGAGCGACACGCGACCTCCAAGTTGCCCGACGGTGATTTGACGCACATCAACTTCTTCGGGTTCAGGGGGGAGGCCCTGCCGTCCATCGGCGCGGTCAGCCGTCTGTCGATCACCAGCCGGGAAGCGGGAACCGATACCGCCTGGATGATCCGCGTCGAAGGCGGTCGCGTGAGTGCACCGGAGCCTGCCTCCTTGGGAGGCGGGACCCGGGTCGAGGTGCGGGATCTTTTCTATGCCACCCCGGCGCGATTGAAGTTCCTGAAGACACCCAGGACCGAACAGGGCCACATTCTGGACGTTCTCCAACGGCTTTCCATGGCCCATCCGCAGGTGGCTTTCTCGCTGTCCGATGGCAGCCGGGATCTGCTTCGGCTGACACCCGGAACAGGCGATCTGTTCGAGGCCCGGCTGTCGCGGCTCTCAAAAATCATGGGACGGGATTTTGCCGAGAACGCGCTCCGGGTCGAGGCGGAGCGGGATGGCCTGGGGCTCTCCGGCTACATCAGCCTGCCCACTCTCAACCGGGGCAATGCGGGCCTGCAGTTTCTCTTCGTCAACGGCAGGCCTGCGCGCGACAAGCTGTTGATCGGTGCCTTGCGCGGGGCCTACCGGGATTTCCTGGCCCATGACCGCTATCCCTTGCTGGCGCTGTTCCTTGATGTGCCGCCGGCGGCGGTCGATGTGAACGTCCATCCCGCCAAGACGGAAGTGCGCTTCCGCGACGGGGCAGGGGTGAGAGGGCTGATTGTTGGCGCGCTCCGCCATGCCTTGAGCGACGCCGGACACAGGGCATCGACGACTGTCTCTGATCAGGCGCTGGGCGCGGCGAGACCGGGCGGTCTGCCGGATCGTCCCGCGCAGCCATTCTATGGCGGCCGTGGGGCCTTGGCTGCTCCGCCGCCCAGGCGACTGTCGGAACGGGGCTACGACTACCATGCCCCCTTGCCCAACCTGGACAGCCAACCCACCGCACGGACGGAGCAGCCCCCAATCCCCGCCCCGATTGAGGCGGAAGGCCCGGCGATCGACTATCCGCTTGGTGTGGCAAGAGGCCAGGTGCATGGCACCTATATCGTCGCCCAGACCCAAGATGGCATTGTCATTGTCGATCAGCATGCCGCGCACGAGCGCCTGGTTTACGAGCGCATGAAGCAGGCCCTTGAGACCACGGGCATCGCCCGCCAGGGGCTGTTGATCCCGGATGTGGTGGAACTGGACGAAACCTCGGCGGCGCGTGTTCTGGCCCGCGCGGACGAGTTGGCCGAATTGGGGTTTGTGATCGAGGGCTTCGGGGCTGGGGCCATTGTGGTGCGCGAGGTGCCCGCGCTGCTGGGGCAGGTCGACGCCAAGGCCCTGATCCGCGATATCGCCGACGAACTGGCCGAATACGATCAGACGACGGCGTTGAAAGACAGGCTGGGCGATGTCTGCGGCACCATGGCCTGTCACGGCAGCGTCCGGGCCGGGCGTCAGCTGAACAGCTCCGAGATGAACGCGCTCTTGCGCGACATGGAGGCAACGCCGCATTCCGGCCAATGCAACCACGGTCGCCCGACCTATGTGGAACTGAAGCTAGCCGATATCGAGAAACTCTTCGGGCGACGGTGAGCGCTCCTTGGAATTACGGCCAGGCGGAGAAACAGGTTAAAAGGCTGCCTCCATCGTCTGCACGGCGGATTGAACAGAAGGCTTGTCGCCTTCCTGGAAGAATCGGGTTCGAAAAAAAATCTGGCGGACAAGGCGAGAACGCTCCCGAAAAGGCGGGAGAACACAACGGTTTTCAGACCGCTTGAACCTTTACATTCTGACGGACGTCGGGCAAACAACGGCCAGCTTGCAGGGACGGATATCCGTCAATGGCTTTTGGCCGTCGAAGGTCACTCGGATCACTATTCCTGAAGAAGCGACTCTGGCCCAAGGCGAAGGCGCAAGAAAATGACGGACTTCGATGCCCCGCCCAATGCCATTCGCGAGGCTATCCGGTTTATTCGACTGAAATCAAAGTATTTTTCGGTCGATGATTCCGAGTTCCAGACCTTAGGTTTGAGCGAAGACATCGGTCTGGACAGCCCGAACATCATCAGCTCCGATTTTTTGAGGTTGAACAGTCCTTGGGCAAAACCATATCCGCGAAAGAGATTGATTCAAAACAGCTCACGAAAATCAATAATCTGGAATCGTTCTTTGGGTGGTTGACAGGCTCCGGCCCAAGCTCCTGTCGGCCTGGAGGCGGTAGTTGACCGACGAGAGACGTTGAAACGCAGTGGGCTGGCTGCACCGACTTGTTTGGTCTCAGGGGCCGATTTGTCCTATGATGCCCGACCGGGATTGGGGCAGAGGGCGTGACGCTTCCCTCTGCGCGGTCAAGTGCAGTAATCCTGTTCGTTACACAGGGCAAGCTTGAGACTTTGGAAAAGCGGTTAAAGGCGATAGGCGGTTAGAGGTATGGCAACAGCAGCGCAAACCGACGGTAGGACATCCGCACATCAGTCGGAGATGGTGGATTGTCTCGTTCTCGTGAAACGCTTGGCGTCCGAGCCCGACATGATCGCCCGCATGATCTGGTCGGAGCTGGAGTCCTTTACCGAAGACCTCTCGCTGACCGGCGCAAATCAGCCCCATGGGTTCGACAAGCCGGATGCCGTCGAGATGCAGGCCAACCACGGCATGTCGGGCGCGATTTCGCTGACCAGTATCGTGCTCGGCACCGCGCTCAAAGAGGCAGGCATCAGTTTCGCGATCATCGATGATGACAACATCTTCGAGGAATATCGTGATATTGCCGTTGCTGAATGCCAGGCCGCCCGGGTGATCGCGCTGTCGACCACTTATGTTACCTCTCGCGGCGAGCTGAGGGAGTTCCTGGAACTGGTTCGCGAAGTTGCGCCAGACACGCCGATCATTCTGGGCGGGCAAGGGTTGCAGGCGCTGACGCTGGATCCCTTCTCCGAGAAAGATGCGAAAATCTTCGACCATGCCGACGTGCTCATGTTCGGCGAAGCGGACGATATCTTCGGCACCCTGGTCCAGAAAGTCCGCGATGGCGAAAGCCTGGAAGGCCTGGACGGCGTCATGTACCGCAAGGATGGCGTCTGGGAAGGGTCGAAGCGCCCGGTCTCCGTCGATCTGGAAAAGGTGCCTATTCCCGATTACAGCCTGATCGATGAATACCGCGTCAACGGCAACCGGCTGGAGGCGGGTGTCTATCGCCCAACCTATGCCTCGTTGGAAGAAGGCCGCGGTTGTGCTTTCAAATGCCGCTTCTGTTCCTATCACGTCTATTCCGGGTTCCGCCGCAAAAGTCCCGAGCGCGTGGTGAAGGAACTTCAGGCCATGAAGGAAGCGGGCTTCAGCAGCGCGTCCTTTGTCGGCGCGGAATTCCTGGCACCGATCAAGCACAGCACCAAGGTGTTCGAGGCGATCCGCGATAGCGGGCTGGAGATGTCACTCTGGCCCTATGCGCGGCTTGATCTGTTGGCGCGCCACCCGGACATGATTCCGCTTCTGGCGGAGGCCGGGATCGACAACATCACCTTCGGCATGGAATCCGGTGACGAGACCGTGCTGACCAACATGAAAAAATACTACCGCGTCGACGAAATGGTCGAAGGTGCCAAGTTGCTGAAGAAATCTGGCATCTCGGTCACATCGTCGGTCATCATCGGCTATCCAGGCGAGACACCGGAGACGGTAAAGAAAACCACCCGCGCCCTGATCGACGGCGAATTCGATTACATCTTCCTGCATCCGCTTGGGATCGTGCCTGACACCCCGCTCTGGCACCTGTCTGAAGAGTACGGCATCCACATGTCGGCCAGCGGCATCTGGTCGCACAACACCATGAGCCTGCACGAGATCCCGGGCCATGTGCGCGATATGGTGATCGAACTGACAGAAAAATCCAGGGGGATTCTGATCAACATCCTGCGCAACCACAGCGTCGGGTTCGTGCAGCCCACCTCCGAGGACTATGACGAACGCCTGGATGCCGTGACACTGAAGATCCAAAAGATCATATCCGAGTGCTGGCAGAAGGGTGAACTCAGCCAAGACCGGCGGGATGAACTCTGGGCCGATTTGATGGGCACTGCCAATCAGTTGCCGAAGCGCCTGAAGGCGCACTGGTCGGAAACCGGGGCTGTTCAGGCGGCAGAGTAATCTCGCACGGAAAAGACCGGGTCGGGCTCTGCTGGCCGACGGGAACGGATGGGATCAATGAAAAAAATCGCCAAGGCCGACTACTTCATCTCCCGGCCCGAGCAGATCAAGCTCAGCCTGACCAATCTCTGCAATTTCAAGTGCCTGATGTGCTTCAACCCCGATATGGCACAGGCCCGGGGCATGATGGACGAAGACATGGTCTTCCGCCTGTTGGATGAATGTGCAGACGAGGGTATCCCGAAGGTCTCACTTGGCGGCACGGGCGAGCCGACACTGCACAAGCGCTTCGGCGATTTTGTGTCTCATGCCAAGGGTAAGGGCCTCTGGGTCTCGACCACGACGAACCTCAGCGTCCTGCAGCCGGAACTGGCCGATCGGATCCTGGCCGATGGTATCGACCGGGTGCGCCTCAGCATCTATTCCGCCAACGATGCCGAACATCGGATGTATACCAAGACCGGCCTGTTCGAGAAGGTGAAGGTCAACTTGGAACATTTCCTGAGCGAGTGGGACCGCAACGGGCGTCATGCCGAGATCAAGTTCAGCTATCTGCCGCTGAAGGGCGTGAACGACGAAGATGCCTTCCAGGAAGCCTGGGGCGACCTGTTCGCCAAGTACGACATCCCCATCACCAAGAAAGTCCTGATGGACTGGGCCGGCCAGGTCACGGTTGACGGAATAGAGGCCTTCCGCAATCCGAAGCAGGTTCCCTGTCCCCATGTGCGATACTATTTCCTGATCCTGCACGACGGTGTTGTGCTGCCCTGCTGCAACCTTTTCCAGCCGGAAGGTGTGGAAGAGGTGGTGTTGGGTGACATCAAGAAGCAGTCGATCATGGATGTCTGGCGGAGTGAGACCTTCCGCACCTTCAAGCAGGCGCACTACGCGGCCAAGACCCCCGGCTATAAGGTCTGCACGGGTTGTGCGGATACCTACGTGGATGAGCCCTTCTTCCACGAGAAGGTCTCTTTCAAACTGAACCAGTACGCCAAGCGCGCTGCGGCGGTCTTCTCTTAAGGCAGGATTTTTTGGTACACCGCGACGGTTTCCCGCGCTGTCCGCTCCCAGGAAAAATCGGCTAGGCGCTTGAATCCGAGATCAATGCGGCGATGGCGTTCGGCCCCGTCCTTCAAGACCCTTCGAAGGGCTTCCGTCAGACTGTCAGCCTTGTGCGGATCGAAGTACCAGGCGGCCTCTCCCGCAACCTCTGGCAGGCAACTGGCCTCGGCCAGCACCAGAGGGCAGCCTTGCGAATAGGCCTCCAGCACCGGCAGACCGAACCCTTCCAGGAAAGATGGGAAGACGAAGGCCAGGGCACCCCGATAGCAGCGGGCCAGGCCTTCATCGTCCAGGCTGCGCTGAAGGAACCGACCTTCCAGACCCGATTCGCGCAGGCCCTCCCGTTCCGATGCTGTAAACGGCCCGCCTCCGACACATAGGACATGGAGGTCCGGGTCTTCGTGCAGCAGGGGTTCGGCGGCGGAGGCCAGAACCTGAAAATTCTTGTAGCCGCCCCGATTGCCGACAAACAACAGGTAACGGTCCGGCAGCCCGAGGCTCGCCTCCGGCTTTGGAGCGAGCGGGAAGCCACCCGCCAATGGCACCACGTGGACCCGCTCTCGAAGATCCGGACGAAAGTCCAGCAGCCTTTCCCGGCCTTCGCCGGCATAGACCAGAATGCCCGCCGCTTTGTCGACCAGGGCCATTTTGTCCAGGTGTGGGTTGCCCTTGAACAGGTCCGGTCGGAGTTCCGGCGTCATGTCGGCGACCGTCATCACGAAGGGCTTCTGCCCAAGCGCTTCGCGGAAGTCATCGCGATAAAAGGTCGTGTGCAGGATATCGAAGCGGCCCCGGCGAAGATGGAAGGCCTCCCAGGCCCGATTGATGCGATAGGTCGCCTGCCGCCCGCGCGGTGTATCGGAGAAGGGTAGACGCCCGCCCCGGAAAAGCGGTGATGCTTTTAGGAAGGGGTTTACCGAGAGCGGGAAAGGGAAACGGACGTCAGCCAGATTCTGCGTCTTCATCGCTTCCGCCTTGCTGACAAAGGCACGGCTGATGCCGCCCATGCGCTGGATGGAAAAGATCTGATGATCGAAGAAAACCTTCATCCGCCCTTCCTCAGGCGCGTCTTCAGACGCTCGGCATAGTCCGCGATGCGGGCCTCGTAGCTGTGGTCTTTGAGCGTCCTGTCCTGACCCGCCTTGGCCATCAGACGCAAGTCTGCCTCGAACAGGTGCCAGCGGATTGCGGCGGCCTCGATCGGGCTGTGATAGGTCGTGATCTCGACATCCGGCTCGAACAAGGAGTCCAGGTTCCGCGCCTGATCGGTGAGGAGGGCCGTGCCGACGCCGGTAGCCTCGAACAGGCGGCAGTTGTTGGCATAACCCTCCGCCACGTCGATGTGCTGGTTCAGTGTCAGATGGCTGCGCGCGAGGATCTTGTACATGCCAAGCCCCCAGGCCGGGCCCTGGTAGCGTTTTCGGATCGCGGAGTCCGCAGGCAGGGCATCCACGCTGGGGGCCCAGACCCGAAGGTCCGTTTCCCGGCAGAGATACTCCAAAACCTCCAGCCGGTTGCCATGCTGGGGCGAGACGGAACCCACAAAGCTGAAAGCGATGTCTTTTGTGACCGGACTTTCCATCTCCGCCAGAATTCGGGCATCGAAGGCGAGCGGCATGTCCTCGCTTTCAATGCCCTTGGCCCGAAAACCCGCGACAAGGTTGGGCAGAGAGGAATAGATCACATCGTAGGCCCGAAAGGTCTCGTTCGGCGGTAGGTAGGTTGCGATCTGACCCGCGATCAACGTGCCTGGTTTACAGCGCTCGGCTAAAAATCGGCCGGGTACCTTGTGCATCTCCTTGTTCAGGATGATGTCCGGCTGAAAGGCATCGATCTGAGCGCCAATACAATCGAACAGCCACCCCTTGTAGGTCTGGTTCCGCGCCTTCCAGGCGTGCAGACCCGGGATGGCATTGGCGAGCTTGCCCTTCCAAGACGTCTTCGAGCCTGCCGGCTTGGCCGTGGACGGTCCTTCAGGGAAGGCCAGGGAAAGTCCCTGTTCCTTCGCCCAGGCCGCTTGGGACCAGGGGTTGTTGACGTAGACTTCCTCGACCTCGAACCCGGCTTTCGCAAAGTAGTGCGGATAGGCATCGCCGACGCCGAACCAGCTTTTCGCGCGGGCTGCCCTCTGTTCTGCGTAGGGCGCTTCGCTAAGGCCGGGGGTCTTGTCGTAGAGCTTGTGCAGGAAATCCGGGTAGTCGGCGGAGAGGACGAGCAGTCGCATCAAAAGCTACCTTGATCGGCCAAGGGCGCGGTCGGCTCCTTCGTGCCTGGGAAGGGACACTTGCGATCCCTTAAGCCTTGAAGTAAGCCCTTTTTCGGATCATGGCAACAACGCAGAAGGTCCGCCGGAGCCTGATCGAAGAAAACCAATTCACCGGTGGGGATCCGGGCTTCATCGTGAATCAGTCTCTTGAAATGTTTTAGAGGGCGGTCGCGCTCTCAGAAATCGAACAGAGGCTGACTCAGGCCAAACACCGGGGCACACGAGTGACCCGACATTCGACCATCAGGCTCTCGCGGGGCGAAAACGTGTATCTGCTTTACTATGCCGGTATGGCCAGGGGCGAAATCAACGAGCAGATCGGCCTCGCGGTTTCCGAAGACGGCCTGAACTTCCGCCGCCACGGCGAAACCGGCCTGATCATCCCGCGCGACGAGAACCTCCCCTGGAAAAGCCTGGAGGTTTGCAATCCCCATGTGGAAAAAGTCGGCGGGCGGTATTTGATGCTCTATCAGGGCATATCGCGCGATCAGTTGAACACCTCCATCGGCCTGGCCTCCTCGCCGGATGGGTTCGAGTGGACCTGCGAACCGGACCCCAGCCTGTCGTATTCCGACATGGCAGAGCTTGATCCGAACTACGATCCAACCCATCGGGCCGCCGCCATTGAGCCCTGCTTTATGGCGACCGATAACGGCTATCGCATCTGGTTCATCTACCGGCATCCGAGTTACCCCGGCAACGCCTTGTTCCATGCACGGAGCCAGGATCTGAAAAAGTGGCAGGTCGATCCCGAACCGGTCCTGACGGGCAAGCGCTTTTTCCGCTCGACCATCTGGTACCCGCAGATTCGCCGCGCCGCGAACGGTCAGGGCTATGATCTTTATCTGACCGTGCGCGGCATCGGGCACGGCATCTATCACGCCACTTCGCCCGATGGCTTCGACTTCGGCCCCTTCCATCGCGTTATGGGAGGCGGGTTCGATCTGCACAACTTCGCGCAAAACCTGGGTCCCCTGCATGGCTTGCGGCATCGGCTCTCGCCGCCCTGGCTTTGGGGATACCGCAAGGTTGTCTCAGCTCTGGCAGGCCTCGGGCTGAAGGATACCGGCGGACTCGCCCATGCCCATGTTCTGGACGAAGCCGATGGCAAGCAGCGGCTCTATCTGCACAGCTATGGTCGCGACGAGGCCGGGCGGACCTATATGGAAGTATCAGTGACCGAACGAACCGGCAGGGGGGCTTTCACGGGCCTTCGCCGTGTCTTCAGGCGGCCCTCAGATCCAGAGGCCTGGGACGCGCAGTTTGTCGCTGATCCCTTTGTCATCAAGACCGATGTTTGATAGAACAGGCGCTCAGGCCGATGCCCGAACCCCAGGAATCCAACAGATGAACGTTCTGCGCCAAGGCTGGCGAAAGTCCTATCGCGGTTTTCACAAACTCCGCCGTCAGTTCGATCAACTGACGGGAGAGACCTATAGCGCGGATGCCCTGGCCCATATGGAACGGATCATTGAGGATCGGCCGCTGCGGCTCGCGCTCGAGACGACGACGCTGTGCAACGCGCGCTGCGTCTTCTGCGCCTATCGCAAGGCGGAACGCCCGAAGACGATCATGCCCTTGGCCCTGTTCGAGCGCATTGCCGACCAGTACGCGGCCATCGGCGGCGGGTTTCTGGGCTTTTCTCCGTTGATGTCGGATCCTCTGGTCGATCCGTTGATCCTTGATCGACTGGCTTATCTGAAGGCCAACCACCCGACCATCAAGGTGAACATGTTCACCAACGGGATCCGCCTGGAGAAGCTGGCGAAGGAAGACATTCTGGGGCTGGTGCGCGATCTGGATCACCTGGACGTCAGCCTCGGCGGCATTGATCGGGAAAATTACAAGGTCATGTTCGGCGTCGATAAGTTCGACAGCGTGATGCGAGGCCTGCAGTTGTTGGCTGACGCCAAGGCGAGCCTGCCCGAGGGCAGTGGTGCCAGGCTCCGGCTTCATTTTCGCACTCATGTGAAAGACCAGGTGCTGGTTCATCCGACCTTCCTGGGTCTCAAGCAGCAGGGCTTCGAGGTGGCGGAAGTACTGGACCGGTTTTCCAACTGGACGGGCAAGGTCACGGCCGACGACATTCCCGAAGGTGCCTCTTTCCAGGAGACGGACAATACCAACAAGCGCAAGGCCTGCCTGCCGCCGAAGACCTACCTGAGCGTCCTCGCCGACGGCCGCGTGCTGGGCTGCATGTGCATGGATTGGCGGGAAGCATCCGTTATCGGCGATATTTCAAAGCAGGGCATGGTCGATATCTGGAAGAGTGACGAGGCGAGAGCCTTCCGGGACTCTTTCGAGCGCGCAGAGGTGCACGAAATCTGCAAGGGATGTTCCTACTACAAAGCCTATGACGAGGTCTTGGCGCATCCGGGCCTGAAGGACTTTGATCCGTCCCAGGATTTCTGGGCCAAGGTTGGGTGAGCCGATGACGGATCGGTCGTCTGGCTCTACTGCGATTGGCCCTACCGCGATTGGCACGCCCCCTTGGACGCGCGAATCCCTTTTGGCCGAAATGGACAGCTTCCGCCAAGTCTATGACGAGCGGCCCATCCAACAGAATGAAGGTGGCATGCGCTCGCCGCATATGTTCGCCTGCTGGTACCTCGCCCGTACCTTAAACCCCGAGGTGATCATCGAGAGCGGGGTCTTCCGCGGGCAATCCACCTGGCTGTTCGAGACCGCCTGCCCCGACGCGAAGCTGCATTGCCTGGACCCGGCCCCGCTGCGCCGCGTCTATACGTCGGACAGGGCCCAGTATCACACCGCCGACTTTGATCAGACGGACTTTGGCGACGTGGACGGGGCCAAGGTGCTTTGTTTTTTTGACGATCACCAGAACGCTTACGAGCGGGTCAAGTCGATGGCGCTGAAAGGGTTCAAGCAGGCGATCTTCGAAGACAATTATCCACCGGGGCGGGGGGACTGTTATTCCCTGAAGCAGGCCTTCTCAGGTGCGGGGTTCTCGCCTGAGGCACCGAAGATCGGCCTGCGAGCGAAGGCCGTGGCGAAGATCAAGCACCGCGCCGGGGCCGATGGCTCGGTTCCCGCCAATTCGGCTCATGCGCGGGATTTGGCGCGAGCGCTCGATTGTTACGCCGAGTTCCCGCCGATCGTGAAGCCGGATACGACACGCTGGGGAGATGCCTGGTCGGAAGATCGCTATCCTACCCCGGAGGCGGTCAATCCAGATGCCCGCCCGGACGACATCTTTACCGAGGAAGCTACTGCCTACACTTGGCTCTGTTACCTGCGCTTGAAAGATTAGACCTTCCGCTGCGAGACAATGTCGACCATGAAGGTCCGGTCGAAGAAGTTCCGCCCGAACAGCTTGAAGGCATAGCGCCGCCAGCCGGTAAAACGGTTTTGGTAGAGTAGCTTGACGTCATATTGTTCGGGAAAGAACCGCCGATAGGTGCTGGGCGAGAAGATGTTTTCGTTGATGCCCATGCGCCGATTCTTGCGAACCTTGTCTATGGCCCTGCTGATGTCGGACCCGAAGGCCTTTTCCGGCACCGTTGGTTCATGCGCGTTCAGAAGCCAGCCGCCCGGTGCCAGCTTTTCGGATAGCCGGTCGAGGAAATATTCCGGTATCGCCACATGGTGGAGTACGCCATAACTGACGATGCAGTCGTAGGGTCCCTGGAAGGTATCCGGCTGGTTCATGTCGCCCCGGATGAAGGTGACCTTTGAAAGATCCCCGCCCAGATAGGAAATGACCCGGGGCGCGATGTCCATGATCAGCGGCTTGGAAATATCCATCACGTGGATTTCATTGACCGAATCAAGGGTCGACAAATGGGCCGTCATCTTTGCGTTGCCGGCACCGAATTCCAGGATCTTTCCCGAAAAATCGAGACCGGAACGCTGGATCACCGAATTGATGATCTTGCGGGTCGATTCCAGGCCGCCGCGTTCGAAAGCGTATTCGCGCAAGGTGACCGTATCCAGGATGCGCTCGACCGCCTGGTCCATGTATTCGTTTTCGGATGTTTTCGGAAAGCCCTCCAACAGATCCAGGGTCTTCAACGCAGATGGGTCGAAAGGTTGGTATTCCCGGAAGGTTCGATCCAAGCAATCGTCGTCCATCGTCGGTCTTTCCATAACTAGAGGTCCGGTTTTGAGCGCTTGATATTGCTGAATTTTCAGTTTTTAACAAGTCGCCAACGAAAGGCACAATTCCCCCGAAAAGCCGGAGGCGCTTCTATGGGTCGCTTGATCGGACTGCTGATGCTGGCGGCCTCGGTATGCCTGTCCCCACCAATCTTGTCGAGCCTTTTGGGCCGCGTGGACGGCTTCTCGATCCGCGGCGCACTGATCCTCTGGGTGGCTGTCGGGCTGCTTTTTCTGATCGGGTTCGGCATGGCCCTGCCGCAGAAGGGCCGGGGCGGCACCTTGGCCAACCGGGCGCGTCAATGCGTGATGGGGCTGTTCGCGTTGTTCATTCCCTTCGTACTTTTTGTCGGGGCCGAATTCACGGCTTACCTCGCGTTCAAGCACCTCGATGCGGCAAGGCTTTTGGTCGAATTTCATGATCATTCGGTCTATGAGGACAAGGAACTTCTGGCACCGGTGCAGACCGATGGCAGTCCTTGGCGATCCCTCGGATTCCGCAAGATGGAGGGCTTCAGGGTCTATGCCCCGGTCGAGGCTCCGGGCATGGTGATCAACCAGGACGGCTTCCGCTCCCCACCATTGGGGTCTGTTCCGGAAGGGGAGATCGCGGTGGCTCTTCTGGGGGGCTCCACGGTCTGGGGGTCCTGGGTGAGCGACGAAAACACCCTGGCCGCGCAGGTGCAGAAAATCCTTTCCGAGCAGCTTGGCCAGCCGGTGACGGTCTTCAACCTGGGGATCGAGGGGAACACCTTCGGGACGGAAATCCAGGTCCTGCGCTGGGCGGCGGAGCGCCAATCTTTCGATCTTGCGCTGTTCTATCACGGTGGGAATGACTTCTCCGGCGGTGGTGGTGCTGTCGCCAAGAAAAGTGAGGGTAGCGGCCTGGGGCCATGGCTCCGGCAGTTTGATCTCTACCGCATGACCGAAGCGATCCTCCTGCGGATGGAGCAGGCGGAAACCGTCGTCGATCCGAAGCGGCAGGACAAGAACAAGGCGCACTACACGGCGCGCCACCGGCAGGCGAAGGCTCTCTGTGCGGATATCGGCGTCCAGTGTCTCTTCGCGCTGCAGCCGATGATCCATAGCAAGGACAGGCTGACCGGATCGGAACCGGCTATATTGGCGACCTACAAAGGCTACTTTCCCGGCGCTGCGGAATCCTATGAAGCGACCGTCCGGATGTTGGCGGAGCTCTTCGCCGAAGAACATGTCTTTGACGTGAGCGGAGCCCTGGATGGGACGGACCAAGCGGTCTTCGCAGACCAGATTCACATCAACGCGGCGGGCAATGCAGCCGTTGCACGGGCTCTGACCGAACCCGTGCTGACACGGCTGCGCGCAGGATTGATATCGAAGGCCGAAGGCGGAAGCGCACCATGACATCTGCGGTCCCTGAAAACTGGTGCCGGGTCCCGCAGCTTTTGGACGAGGCACTGGCCCGACGTCCGGGCCGGCTTTCGGCGGTGAACGCCAAGGCCTGGGTGCGAGAGACCTTTGGCAAGTCCTTTCCGCCTGCCACCTACATCCTGGCCTACCATTCCATTTACGATCCGGCAGACCACGAACCCTGGGAAGATGTTTATACCCGGGGGCGGACGACGCTCGATGCTTTCCGTCGCCAGATCGATTTCTTTTGTCAGCATATGACGCCCATCGCCCTGAGTGATGTTCCCGGGGAGTATGACGCGGAGGGCCGGGCTTCTCGTGCGACCTTCGCCGTGACCTTCGATGACGGCTACGCCTCCCTTTCCGGCAAGGCTGCGGAGCATTTGAGCAAGCGCGGTATCTCTCCCACAGTCTTCGTCAATGCGGCCTTCGCCGAGGGCGAATGCTATTATCGCCCGCTCGTCGGTCTGTTGATTGCTGCCGGGAAAGAACAGATTCTGGCAGCCTATCTGAGGCAGGCTCTGCCCGATTTCGCCTGGTCTGACGATAAGGCCCGCCTGTTCAACGACACCAAGGACAACTACGTCCCGGGACAGCTGGAAGATGCCATCGAGGCGGTCTACCGGGCCGAGATCGGCGATCCGGCGGCTCTGCGCGTTCATCTTTCGACAGCCGAGATCATCGAATTGGCAAAGGCCGGTTGGGAGATGGGCAATCACACCTATCGGCATCTCTTGCTGTCACATCGCTCAGAGCCGGAAATCGACCGGGACATGGTGTCCAATGCCGCTTTTTGGCAGGGGAAGGGCGTGGTCCTCAATGACTGGATCGCCTATCCCAATGGCCGGGCACGGGATGCCTCCCCGGCGCTCGGGGTTTGGATGGCCAAGAATCCCAAGTTGCAGGGGACTTTTTGCGGCCTCGGCGTTAACCTCGTGGTGGAACGGACGCAATGGCTGCGCATCGTTCCCGGCAACGCGCAAGGCAGCTCCTTGCACCAGTTGCTGGAATGGGCAATCGCCAATACGCGCCAAGCCTATCGCGTAGTGGGGGGCGGGCAAGAGGCGTGAAGCGTGATCGAGATCAAGGCAATCTGATACGTTCTGGGCAGTCTGGTCGAGAGCAACCTGAACCCCTCCAGCGACCAGGGCATCGACTTCGGCGAGGGACTTCTCCGCGACGAGATCTGCATCCTGGTCACGGCGGAGACCAATTCCCGCCTGATCGTCCCGTCGGACCGGGCAACAGCACTGGTCTTCGGCGATGGTGCCGCAGCCACCTGGCTCAGTGACGACAATCCCGTCTATGGCCTGGGCCAACCCACCTTCAGTATCGATGGTAGTCGCTCGGACGCCTTGACAGCGAAAGACAGTGGCACGGCAATCGAAGAGAATTTGCCCCTGTTCAAGGACGGACGGGGCGTCTTCAACTGCGTGATAGCCACGGTCGGTAGGGGCATCGGGGCCAACCTGGAACAGGCTCATTGTTCCGCCGAGGACGTCGATTCCTGGGTCTTTCAACAGGCCTCCCGATTCGTCATTGAAAGCCTGTCTAAATCACTTGGTATTCCGATGGGGAGAGGCATCCCGGGCGTTGAGGAATTCGGCAATATGACCTCCTCTGCCATTCCTATTGCCCTGAAGAGAAACATCCAGAGCAGGGATGTGGTGCCGGAGACCATGTTTTTGTTCGGTTTCGGGGTTGGGCTGTCTTGGGGATTTTGCCTGCTCAGAAAGGCTTAGTCGGCAGCAAGGTTATCGGCATCGCCGGGCCTATTAAGAAACTTGGAATGGTGCCCCGCTGCTGGTATGGTCTGCGTCATCGGGGAGTCCTTTTTCTGCACCTTGGGAGCACACGATGCACGTTCTATTCGTATACCCGGACATCACTTACGAAGAATATCGGACCGCTTCCGTCTGGAAGGGAAAATACTACACCGGGATCGGGCATCTCTCGTCCTGGCTGAAGTCCAAAGGGCATACGACCTCGCTGTATCATGTCACCCATGACATCACGGCGGAGGAATTCGCGAAGAAATTGGCGACTTACGAGAACGTCGATCTGATCGGCTTCTCCTACACGACGCAGATGTCCCGCTTCGCCAAGCGATATATCGCGGCCTGTAAGGAACTCTGGCCGAATGTTCCTGTGATATCCGGCGGGGCCTTCCCGACCCTGGTGCCGGATCGGGTCTTCACGGAAACTCAATCCGATTTTGCCTGCGTCGGCGATGGCGAAGTGCCGCTCGGTATTCTTTGCGATGCGCTCGAAAATCAGACCGGCCTCGATGACGTTCCCAACATCTGGTACCGCAAGGAAGACGGCGAGGTCGTCTCCAAGACGTTCCAGAACTCGACCCCGAACCTGGATATCCTGCCGTTCCCTGACCGGGACCTGTTTGATTTCCCGAATCTGGAGGCCGAGCGCGGCGGCATGACGACGCTGGGGGCCGGCCGGGGCTGCCCCTACGGCTGCACCTATTGCAGCAACAACTACCTGAAAAAAATGTTCCACGGGAACCAGCCCTACCTGCGGCAGCGGAGCCCGGAAAACGTCGTGCAGGAGGCAGAGGAAATCATCAAGAAGTATCCCTTCATCAAGGAATTCTTCTTCATCGACGATATCCTGCCCATCAACCGGGACTGGTTCCGGGAGTTGGCTAAGCTTTATGCGGAACGGGTCAACATACCCTACCACTGTGCGATCTATCCAAAACTGATCAACGAAGACATTCTGGATTCGTTGAAACTGTCGAACTGCAAGACGCTCAATATCGGCCTGGAAAGCGGCAATGAAGAAATCCGCAAGAGCCTTCTGAAGCGTAACCTGCCGACGGATTTCCTGAAGGGCGTCATCGACATGTGCCGGAACTATGACATCCGGCTTCTCACCTTCAACATCCTTGGGCTACCGGGAGAGACCTTCAACCAGATGCTCGAGACCGTGGATCTGAACGCCTATGCCTTCCGCGGTTCGGACGATATCAACGCTGCGGCCAGCATCTTCTATCCCTATGAGCAGACAGATCTTCACACGCTCTGCGAAACCGAAGGGCTGATCCCGAATTCCGTACCCCGGGTGAACAGCCACTTCCAGGATTCGATCCTGGATTACACGGAAGATGACAAGGTGATGATCAAGGCGGTTCAGCGCCACTTCAAGGATCTGGTCAAGATCAGCATGAAGGAGGGCCCGCTGGCCGAGCGTGGTGACACCGAGGTCATCAACATCATGCGCGACCTTGATAGCAAAGCGGCCACGGCTGCGGCTGTTGCCTGACCCTGTTGCCTGCTCCGGGCCCTAGGCTGCCCGAGCGGTCTTTTCCGCGGTCCAGTCAAGCGGTTCGACGACGGGGAGAGTAGGGGGCTGGGCTTGAACGGCGCGTGTCGGGCTGCTACTCAACAGCGCGCGACGCGATTGTGCTTCGAATGGGAAGAGCCGGCGACAGCCGGGTCGGGGACGAAGCCTGAGGCAGCTGCACGAGAGGGCTTTCCTTGAAAGACCATTCCGCATTGGGGGCTGACCGGTGATCAACATTGTTGATATCGGCTGCGGCAATTTTAAGGCGATCTCAAACATGCTTGAGGTGCTTCGCCTGCCCGTACGCATCTCCCGCAATGAGGCCGACGTCCTGGGCGCATCCCACCTGATCCTGCCGGGTGTGGGGGCTTTCGATCACTATCGACAGCGGATGCGCGAACTCGGCGTTGACCGGTTGCTGGAGAAAGCTGTCCTTAAACAGCGCATTCCCCTGCTCGGCATCTGTGTCGGCATGCAAGTGCTGACCGACGGCAGCGAAGAGGGCAGCGAGGAGGGGCTGGGCTGGATACCGGGTTTCGCCACCCGTCTGCAGCCTGACTCGGAACGGAAACTGCGCGTTCCCCACATGGGCTGGAACATTGCCCGGCCTGCCCAGCCATCGCACCCGCTGTTCGCCGATCATGAAGATGAGATTCGGTTCTACTTTGTCCACAGCTTTGCCGTTCATTGCAAAGATTCGAAGGACGTGTTGGCGACGTCAGAGCATGGCGTAGAATTCGCCTCCGCTATCGGCAGGGGCTCGATCTACGGCGTACAGTTCCACCCGGAGAAAAGCCATCGTTTCGGGAAGGCCTTGTTGGCCGCCTTCGCCAAGGTCCCCTCTCCACGCGACTTGGCGCGGCCCCGTGTGTCCTAGAGGTGCGTCCGAGAATGCAGCCTGTTCGCGTCATGCCGCTCATGCTCCCGCAACATGGTGCCCAAGTGAGAACCCGCGGTTTCAGGGGTGGCGATGATATCGATGGTCTGATCAAAGCCGTCGGGATTTTGCAAACGACAAGCAAACCGGCCTAGCTTGATAGACAAGACGAGCCGGATCCCAAAGAGTTTCTAGATGACGTTCGCGAAGAAATAGATGGCCGATAGCTTCACAATTGAAAAAATCCAGAAGGAGCCGCTGCCTGGATTTCGTGACATCCTGCGGTATTCCTGGACCAAGCTCCGCATGCGCCCGGGGCTCATCGCGGCCTCAACCACGCTGACCATGATCGTGACCGCCACAGACCTTCTGCAGGTCGGCTTGATGCTGCCATTGCTGCATAGCTTCATTGGCTCCAATGTGGCTGAGGCCAGCGATAGCGAAATCATTGCCTGGCTATCAGGCCTGTTCGATGGCTATGGCACGGCGGAGGTCATCTACATCTTTGCCTTTTCGGTCTTGGGGCTGACACTGGTCCGCATTGCCGCCTCGCTGGCGTCGACGATCCTTGATTTCCGGGTCCAGATTTCGGTCGAAAACGCCGCGAGGCACCGGTTGATGGGACAGGCCCTGGCCACCGATCTGGGCCACCTTGAAAGGAGCCGTTTCGCCGATCTTCAGTTGATCATGAACGCCTACCCCAATGCCCTGGCGTCATTCATTTTCACGTTGTTGGCCTTCATTCCGACGGTTCTGAAGTTTGGCGTGACCTTCGGCATCGTCGCGTTCATCTCCTGGGAATTGACCATCGTGTCAGCCTTTGTGTTCGGCCTTTCCTATTGGCTGACGCGCTGGGTCAACAAGAACCTTAAGGCTTTGACGGTTCTGCGCAATGTGCAGATTGCCGACCTCAACCACCGCGTGATCGAGACGCTAAACGCCATGCCAGTGGTTCGCGCCTTCTCGCAGGAACAAAAGATCAAAAGCGACCACGCTGAAACCATCGAAACCTATACCGGCCTCAGCCTTCGGACGACGACCTTCAAGGCACTCTTGCAGCCCATCCAGACGCTGACGACGAACGGCAGCCTGATCCTCATCCTGGTCTTGGGAACGGTCTTCTTCTCCTACGATGGGGAAATCTGGATCGAATTGATCGTCTTTTATTTGCTGGTGACCGCCCGGCTTTCAGGGCCGGTCAGTACCTTGATTCGGTTGAAATCTGATCTTGTGCGTATGATTCCCTCGGCCCAGGTGGCGGTGTATTTCCTGCAGGAAACCGAGGAACCCAAGTTGGTCAATGGCACCCAGGCTTTTGACGGGCTGAAGCGCGGCATCACGATTGATCACGTCAGTTATGCCTACAGCACAGAGGGCCGCAGCGCACTGAATGACGTCTCGCTCGAGATCACCAAGGGCGCGACGACCGCGCTGGTGGGGGTTTCCGGATCAGGAAAATCAACTCTCGCAAAGCTTCTGATGCGCTTCGATGATCCCAGCCAGGGCCGGATTCTGGTCGACGGTCAGCCTCTGAGCGATCTGGATTTGCTGGATTGGCGGGGTCGGATCGGGGTTGTCAGCCAGTCGACGATCCTCTTCAACACCTCGATCCGCGAGAACATTCGCTTCGGGAAACCGGATGCTTCGGACGAGCAGGTGGAAGAGGCCGCGCGCCGCGCCCATGCCTTCGAGTTCATTGAAGAGATGGACGATGGTTTCGAGACAATGGTGGGGGATCGGGGTTTGAGGCTCTCCGGTGGTCAGGCGCAGCGGATCGCCATCGCGCGCGCCATCATACGTGACCCCGACATCCTGATCTTCGACGAAGCGACCAGCGCGCTGGATACGTTGTCCGAGGTCAAGGTGCAGCAGGCCCTGAACGAACTGCGGGCGGACCGTACGGTCGTCATCATCGCGCACAGGCTCTCGACCATTCGGGATGCGGACCGGATCGTTGTCATCGAGGAAGGTACTGTCGCCGAAACCGGCTCTTACGAACAACTGGTTGCCCGCAAAGACCGTTTCTGGCAGTACTTGCACGCGACGGGCTCTCTGGGGGAGGGCGCTGAAGCCACAACCTCTTCTCTACCCGATACGGCGAGCACCGCACCGAACACGCCATGAGCCTTCGATCCTATTACAACGTCATTCGCAATGCCTGGGCCGCCCGAGGATTTTGGGATGGTGCGATGCGCCAGATTTTCCTCAAACTCGGCATCGCTGACCCGCTTCAGACGGTCTATCAGGTCTGGCTGTTCAACTTCCTGACGTCCGAAAAACGGAGCAGCCGATTCAAATCCGTCATGTCGATCATCAATTGGCAGGCGCAGCACTACGACAATCCGCGCATCCCGGAAGACCGCCTGAAGTATTGGAAAGAATTGCCGCAGGACGAATACGGGCTGCAAGGAACCGGCGATGGCCATTTGCCCGGCATGCACGACGTCCTGGAGCGCTACATGGACGACCTGATCAAAAAGGGTGACGTGAAGACCATCTGTGAGTTGGGCTGCGTGCATGGCTCGGCGCTCTATGAGATGGCCAAGCGCTATCCGGATATTCACTTCGTCGGCATCGATTTGAACGTGGATTACGGCAAGGCGCACTACCAGGCCGACAATCTGACCTTTATCGGCGATTACATCTTCGATATGGACGAAATCCTGCCGGGCGGCGTTGATCTGATGTTTTCCGTCCGCACCGTCGAGGCCATGACCCCCGCCGAATTGCCCGCCTTCTTTGACTACTGCGCCAAGCTCAAGGTGCGCCGGATCCTGCACATGGATGAGATGGTATTCGGCATGCGGGTGGATGCGGCGCGAGGCAAGGTCTCCCGCGTGATCAAGAAGGGTTTCTGGTATCACAACTACCCGGCCTATGTGGCCGACTCGCCCTACGAGATCGTCAAGATCGAGATCGACCGGTCGCCGACCCGGCACCGGAAACGCGGTGAACACCGCTACTGCATGGGGGATTATCGCCTTCGGAGCGGGGCATGAGCAAAAAGCGGCTTCGGGCGCTGGTGGTCTCGGCTCCTCCGGCAAACGACACGCTTTCCTACCAATTGGGCTGGCCCAAGGCCTTTGATGATCACCCGGATTTCGAACCGACCCCCTTCCGGGCCTTTTCCGGCGGGCTGAAGGGGCGGTTTGAACGGCTTCAAATGAAGCTCAAAGGCTTCGATGTGGTGATCTTGCTGCATTCGGTCTTCTCCAACAGCCAGAAGATTTCGGCAGGTCTGGCCGACTGGATTGCCGCTTCGCGGATCCCGGTGGTGCTGTTCCTGGGCAATGAATACAAATTGATGCCCAAGAAACTCGCCTTCGCCGAAACCATCGGCACGGCGCTGCTGGTCAGCCAGTCCGATGATCCGGGCGTGATCAAGCGCTATCAGGATCGGCTGGGCTGCAAGGCCTGCGGTATTCCGAATACCGGGCTCGACGAGGCCGTCTTCACACCAGGGCCGCCTTTGGCCGAGCGCGAGACCGCCTGGGGCTTTCGCGGCGGGCCGGGGCCGGAATATCTGGGCCACTGGCAGCGGGTGGATCTGCCCATCGCTTTCGAGGCGGCCTGTGCCAAAGCGGGTGTTTCGACCGATATTTCCGCCAAGTCCGACGACCGTTTCGGGCAAGTGGAATGGGCCGCCTTTCTGAAAGGCATCCAGGCCATCCCGGGCTGCGAGGCCGGTGGCGATTATGTGGACTTCGACGACAAGGGACGCGAAGCCGTCAACACCCTGCTGCGGGCCAAACCGGATGCCAGCCGGGACGAAATCGGCAAAGTTTTGGAGGAGACCCTGCCGGAACCCCAGCCGCTCCGCTGCATCAGCGGCCGCCATATCGAGGCCCTAGGCTCCAAGACCGTCCAGGCCCTGGTGCGGGGCCGCTACAACGGTTTTCTGGAAGCCGGGCGGCACTATCTGCCCTTGGAACCGGACCTGTCGAATGCGGACGAGGTGGTTGCCATGTTGCAGGACATCCCTTACTGCCAGCAGATGGTTGACCGAACCTTTGATGAGGTTAAGGGGGATTTGACCTACCCGGCTCTCGTCAGCCGATTGGCTTCCGAGATTCGGGGCGTCATTTGACGCGGCCTAAGAACGCGGAAAAGCCGTGACACGTGAAAGGATGATCACATGGATCTGAGGGGAAAACGCATCGTATCCATCGGGGGGGCCGGCTTGATCGGGTCGCATACGGCGGAGGCCTTGCTGAAGGAAGACATCGCAGAATTGGTCATCTACGACAATTTCGTCCGCGGTACCGAGGACAACCTGGCCGGTGTACTGAGCGATCCGCGCGCCAAGATCTATGAGGCTGGCGGCGATATCACCCAGACCGATATCCTGGCCAAAGCGCTGGAGGGCGCAGACGGCGTGTTCCACTTCGCAGCCCTCTGGCTGCTGCAATGTCACGAATTCCCGCAGGCCGCCTTCGATGTGAACATCCGGGGGTCCTTTAATGTCTTCCATGCCTGCATCGAACAAAACGTAAAGCGCTTGGTCTACTCGTCTTCCGCCTCCGTCTACGGCGATGCCGTGGAAGAGCCGATGACCGAAGACCACCCCTTTAACAACAAGAACTTTTACGGGGCAACCAAGATCGCGGGCGAAGCCATGGTCCGCTCCCTGCATCATCGCTACGGGCTGGATTTCGCAGGCCTGCGCTACATGAACGTCTACGGCCCCCGGCAGGATTATCAGGGTGCCTATATCGCCGTCATGATGAAGATGCTGGACAACATCGATAAGGGCGAGCCGCTGACCGTCTACGGCGACGGCTCCCAGGCCTATGACTTCGTCTATGTGGGCGACTGCGCAAAGGCCAACGTCTGCGCCATGAAGGCGGATGTCTCCGATCGGTTCTATAATGTCGGTACCGGTATTCGCACCTCGGTGAAGGAACTGGCGGAGCTGCTTTTGGATCTCACGGGCTCCGATGTCGGCATTCAGTATCAGGCGGAAGGGACGACCTTCGTTAAGAACCGCATCGGCTGCCCGAAGGCTGCCCGCGAAGACATCGGCTTCAACGCGGATGTGCCTTTGCGCGAAGGCATGCAGAAGCTGATCGACTGGCGCTCAGCCCATAAACAGAGCGTCGATGCACGCCGCGCGAAGGCGCGATCCTGAATGAGCGGCGACAAGATCCAGATCGCCCTGCCCTTTGTCGGTGATGAAGAATTCGATCAGGTCCGCGATACGATTCAATCCGGCTGGCTGACCCAGGGGCCGAAGGTCGCCGCCTTCGAGGCAGCCTTCGCCAAACGCCACAGGGTTGAACGCGCCCTGGCCGTGACCAGCTGCACGACAGGCATGCACCTGGCCCTGGTGGCCCTTGGCATCGGGCCGGGGGACGAGGTCATCGTGCCGTCATTCACCTGGATCGCGACGGCGAATGTGGTCATGTATACGGGCGCGACGCCCATCCTGGCAGATGTTGATCCCGCCACCTACAACATCGATCCGAAGAGCGTCGAGGGGCTGATCACGGACAAGACCAAGGCGGTCATCGCTGTGCATCTGTTCGGTCTTGGCGCGGCCATGGATGAGCTGCGCGCCATCCTGCCCGAAGATATGCCGATCATCGAAGACGCGGCCTGCGGGGCGGGTGGCAGCCTGGGCAACCAGCCACTCGGCGGCATCGGCACCTGCGGGGTGTTTTCTTTTCACCCGCGCAAGACCATTACCACCGGCGAAGGCGGCATGATCACCACCCAGGATGCGGCACTGGGGGAGCAGTTGAATATGCTGCGCAACCACGGTGCCAGCATCTCGGAAGAACAGCGCCATCATGGGCCGAGACCCCACATCCTGCCCGATTTCAATATCCTTGGCTTCAATTACCGAATGACCGACCTGCAGGGCGCGGTCGGCGTCGAGCAGTTGAAGCGCCTGGATGATCTGATCGACGAACGCGCGCGCTGGGCCGCTTGGTATCGCGAACAACTCGCCGACATCCCCTGGCTGACCCTGCCGCAAGAACCAAAGAGCGGTCGCCACGCCTGGCAGTCTTTCGTCGTTTCTGTAAGGCCGGAAAATGCACCCTGCCCCCGGAATGAGTTGATGGACAGGCTGGATGCCGCGGGTGTATCCGTCCGCCCCGGGACCCATGCGGTCCACACGTTGGGATTCTATGCTGACCGTTTCGGCTATGCGCCGGAGGACTTGCCGGGTGCGTTGGATGCAGCACAGAACAGCATGGCGATCCCGCTGCACAATCGGATGACTGAGGCCGATTATGCTCGGGTGGTCGAGGTGATTCGCGCTCAAGCCTGACCGGGCCGAAGCGACGACATGGTCGAGGTGACGCGGTCGAGGTGAAGATGTCGAACCCCCATCTGGTGCTTTTCTTTACCGAAGGCGTTTCGCTGGAAACCTGGGCCGATGTGGGCAACCTCGCGCGGGAAGTGGCTCTCTATCAGCGGCTGGCGGACAGGGGACTGCGGGTGACCTTCGTCACCTACGGCGATCACAGCGATCTCGAGATCGCAAGCACCTTGCCCGGGATCGAGGTTCGCTGTAACGCGTTCGGCCTGCCCGAGAGTCTGTACCGAAGAGGGCTGCCTTTGATTCATGCGGCCACCTTCCTGAAGGCCGATGTCATAAAATCGAACCAGCTGCGCGGATCGGACTTGGCCCTGCGGGCTGCAAAGCTTTGGCGGAAACCCATGCTCGCCCGCTTCGGCTTCAGTCATGTGGAGTTCGAGCGATTGAAGAACGGCGAGGGCAGCCCGCAACACCTGTCGGCCCAGCGCCTGGAGGCGGCGGTCCTGCCCGAAGCATCGGCGATTGAGGTCACGACCGAGGCGATGCGAGATGAGGTTGTGGGACGTTTTCCCGGCCTAGCGCCCCGGACCCAGGTGATCCCGAACTATGTCGACGAGGCGGTTTTCTATCCGGCGACCGATGTTGCGACCGAATGGGACGTCATCTTCATCGGTCGGCTGGAAAAGCAGAAGAACTTGCCAAGCCTGTTAGAGGCGTTGGCGGGGCAAGGCCTGAAGACCGCGATTGTGGGCGAGGGGAGCTTGGCCGAAGAATTGAAAGGGCAGGCCAAAACCCTGGACCTCGATATCGACTGGCTAGGCAACCGGCCCAATACCGAACTTGCCGGATTGATGCACAGGGCCAAAGTTTTCGTCTTGCCGTCGCATTTCGAAGGGCATCCCAAAACCTTGATCGAGGCCATGGTGAGCGGCGCTTGCGTCGTTGGGACGGACGTTGCCGGAACGGGTGCGGTGATAGATCATGAGCGTTCCGGCCTGCTCTGTACCACTGATGCGCAATCGATCAGGGCGGCGCTTCAACGGGCCCTGGTTGATGAGGGGTTACGCAAGCGGCTCAGCCAGACCGCCGCCGAGACGGCCAGGGCGCGCTTCGGATTGACGACCGTCGCGGATCAAGAGTACCAGTTGATCCAGAGACTGGCGGCAAAAGGCGGATAGGACGAGTGAACGCGAACATGACGCCTTCGGTCAGCATCCTGATGTCGGTCAAGGACGGCGCTGCCTTCGTTGCCCAGGCCGTCGAAGACATCCTCGCCCAGACCATGACCGACTTTGAATTCATCATTGTTGATGACGGCTCGACAGACGGGACGGCTGCCATTCTGGATGGCTGTGCCGATCCACGCATCCGGCGGCTGACGCATGATCAGGCGCGCGGCCTGACAGCCTCGTTGAATGAGGCCCTCAAGGTCGCTCAGGCTCCTTTGCTGGCGCGGATGGATGCGGATGATCGGGCGGCCCCCGGTCGGCTGGAAAAGCAAGTCGCCTTTCTGCGGGACAATCCGGAGGTCGTGATCGTCGGTACGGCCATGGAGGTGCTGGACACCCGTGGCGAGCCCGTCCGGATTGACCGCCAGCCGACCGAAGACGTCGCCATCCGCTGGCAATCGCTCTTCCACAATCCGTTTTGCCATTCTTCTGTCGTCTTTCGGCGGGAAGCTTTGGTTCGGGTTGAGCCCGCAGCCTATGACGAAAGCCTGCCCTTCGCTCAGGATTACGACCTGTGGTGTCGCCTGTTGGCTTTGGGCAAGGGGGCCAATCTGGCCGAGCCGTTGATCGGGCTTCGCCTGCATGATCAAAGCGTCTCCTCGCGGAACCGCACGACTCAGCAGCAGATTGCGGACCAGGTCGCAGCCAGGCAGGTCGCCCGCCTGATGGGAGCAGAGGCACCGCCCGAGGCAGAGGTTGGCCTGCTTCGGAAGCTCTATTTTGCCTTCCCAGAAGAGCTCTCAGCGCAGGAGGCAGAGGCGGCGGCAAAGATGTTCGGGATCCTGGAGGCTTTCCGCCGAAGCGATCCGGGACGCGAGGCCTTTGCCCGTCAGCAGACCAAGAACTGGGCGGACCGGATGGCGGCGTCCCAGGGGCTTGGCGACCTCGTTGGTCCTCTGCTGAGGGAGCGACCGGGATTGTTTGGCCGGGCAATCCTGCGCAAGCTGGTTGCGTTCGCCAAGGGCGGAAGGCAATTCGCCCTATGACCAAACCGCTTCGCATCGCCGTCTTGTCCGATACCTTCCCGCCCGCCGTCGGAGCGGGCATCGCAGCGTCCCATTTTCACTGGCTGTCTCTTTTGGCCAAGGAGGGCTGCGAGGTCGAGGGCTTCGCCTATCTGGACGACAAGGCGTTGCCCAACACGGCAGGGGAGAGCGGGATCCGCGTTCATCGGGCGGGCCCATCGAAAAAGGTGCGCCAGGGTATCCTCCGCCTCTCGCGCTTGGCTTTCCGCTTTCTGGAGCCCGGGCACAGTGCCCATCACCTCTACGGTATCGTCATTGCAGCCATCGGCATGCGAGCCCTGCGGGGGCCGTTGCAACGATTCGGCCCTGATCTGGTGCTCATCCCCGATCACAATTGCCCGGGTTTGTTCCTGCCTGACCTCGGGGACGCGAAGGTCCTGATGGTCGCGCATCACAATGCCGAGCGTTTCCGCCGCCATCCCTTGCTGCCGCCCATGGCGCAGCGCGATATTGATTGGTCGCACAACCTGGAACGGCGCTTCATCAAGCGGGTCGACGGCATCATAAGCCCGTCGCGGTACATGGCGGAGGTCTTCACCGAAACCCACGGCGAGCCGGACTGCCCGATCAATGTGATTCCCAATGTGATCGACCCCGCTATCATTGATCCGGTCGAGCCTTTGGACCTGCGGGCCAAGTTGGGGTTGCCGGAGGATGCGCCCTTGATAGCCCTACCTTCGGTCGGCACACCGTTGAAGGGGTCGCGCTATGTCGTCGAAATCGTCCGCCGCCTGACCGAACGCCATGGGCCGGATGTGGGTTTTTATCTCTCCGGCGGTCTGGATGCGGCGCTTCGGTTCGATCTGGACAGCCTGGCGGACCGGGCGAAGTTTCACCTGCCCGGCCGGGTGTCGGCGAGGGAAAATCTGGCCGCCGTGAAGGCTTGCGACGTCCTGGTCTCTCCCACCCTAATCGAAAATTTCAGCATGGCCTTCCTGGAGGCCGTCTGTTCCGGGGTGCCCGTGGTGACTTTCGACGTCGGGGGGAATGCCGAATTGGTCGAGAATGGGCGTAACGGATTTACGGTGCCTTCCCTGGACGTCACGGACTTGGTTGATCGCGCGGGCAAGGTACTGGAGCAGCCGGTCGCGGAACGTCATGCGGCCTGTCAGGCCTACAGCCGAGATCGCTTCGCACCCGGCCCCTGGGTCGAGACCCTTTTGGGCCTTGCTTGAAAAGGATGCGCGGTCTGACTAGGGTTCACCGCTTTTCGGCGCGAGGCTGCGTCGGCTTTGGTCCTTCGGAGTTGCCCGTCGCATGTGTGGATTAACCGGTTTTCTGGCCCTAGGAGATCATCGCCCCGGCGAATCCGTTCTCCAGGCGATGACCGAAGCCCTGGCCCACAGGGGGCCGGACGGGGAGGGAACCTATCTCGAAGGCCCGGTCGGGCTCGGGCATCGACGCCTCGCCGTGATCGACGTGCGCGCTCTGGCAGACCAACCCTACATCAGCCCTTGCGGGCGCTACGTGGGCGTCTACAACGGGGAACTCTACAATTTCTGGGAGCTGCGGGCCGAGTTGGAGAAGGAAGGCGTCACCTTCCAGACCCGATCCGATACAGAAGCCTTCTTCCAGGCCCTGATCCATTGGGGTGACGAGGCAATTGAACGCTTCAACGGCATGTTCGCCTATGCCCTTTGGGACAAGGCCGAACAGTGCCTCTCGATGGGCCGGGACCGATACGGCATCAAGCCGCTTTATTACCTCAATCAGGATGGCGTTTTCTATTTTTCAAGCGAGATAAAATCCTTTCTGAAGACCGAATCATATTCGGCGGACGTGGAACCCCAGGCGCTGTTCCAGTATTTCACTTTCCAAAATGTGCTGGATGACCGGACCCTGTTTTCCGGCGTACACGTCCTTCAGCCTGGCACCCAGGCCTTTATCCATCCGGGCGATGCCGAGTTGCGGCTCCGGCGCTACTGGCAGATCGATTTTTCGGACCGGCTTGGCCATCTCTCCGAACAGGATCAGCAATCCCGGCTGACCGAGCTTTTTGTTCAGGCCGTCGAGCGTCAACTGCTGAGCGATGTGGATCTTGGTACCTACTTGAGCGGCGGGCTCGACTCCGGCGGTATTTCAGCCATTGCGGCGCGGCAGATCGATCCCTTGGTGACCATCACCGGTGGTTTCGACCTGACGTCGGTTTCCGGCATCGAACTCGGCTTTGATGAACGACCGGAGGCAGAGGCGCAGTCCTACTTCATCGGCTCGGAGCACTACGAGGTGGTGATGAAGGCGGGTGACCTGGAACGAGTCTTCCCGCGCCTTGTCTGGCACCTGGAGGACCTGCGGGTCGGCCAGTGCTACCCGAATTTCTTCGCAGCAAAACTTGCCAGCAAGTTTATGAAGGTCAGCCTCGCCGGGACCGGCGGGGACGAGCTGTTTGCGGGCTATCCCTGGCGCTACCGCGCGGCTCGGGAACATGACGCGGGCCGGGACTTTGCCCAGGAGTACTATTCGGTCTGGCAGCGCCTGGTGCCGAAGGAGCAGGTTGGCGGTTTCTTCCATCAGCGACTGCGCAACCAGGTCTCCGAAGACGCACTGTTTGACGCCTTCAAGCAGACCCTGACCCAAGGCGGGCCCGTTGGCGAAGACCATGACGAGCGGGTCAACGCCTGCCTGTTCTTTGAGTGGAGTTCATTCCTGCATGGCCTTTTGATCGTCGAAGACCGGCTCAGTATGGCCCATGGCCTGGAGGTGCGCCTGCCCTTCCTGGATAACGATCTCGTGGATTTCGCCTCTGCGCTGCCGGTCTCTGCCAAGCTGCGCAATCTGGCGGTCGAGGAGAGCATGGACGAGAACGAAGCCGGCCCGAAGAAGGAAATCTTTTTCGAGAAGACCAAGGACGGCAAGTTGATCCTGCGCAATGTCCTGGAGGGCATCCTGCCGCCTTCCAGCATCAAGCGTCCGAAA
Source organism: Magnetovibrionaceae bacterium (assembly GCA_049603795.1). GTDB lineage: Bacteria > Pseudomonadota > Alphaproteobacteria > Rhodospirillales > JBMYSY01 > JBMYSY01. Next base: position 97,706 of record JBMYSY010000003.1, on the reverse strand, counting down.
AAGGGCTTCAGTGGCCCGGATGCCACCTGGTTTCGGGGCCAGAGCATGGACTACGTCAAGCGCCTGCTGCTGGGACGGGATGCGCTCTGCTTTTCCTTCCTGGACCGGGCGACGGTGCATTCGCTGGTCCAGGAACACCTCTCGGGCCAGGTCAACCGGCGCCTGTTGCTTTGGTCGCTGATGAGCTTTGAACTCTGGTGCCAAATCTTCCTGGAAGGGCGGGATCCACATTCTCTGTCAGAAGGGCGAGCACAACCATGAAGACCCGGGAGCCGCCGGCCATTCGCTGTTGATCCGCTTTGGGCCAAGCCGTAGAGTGCAGCGCGCCGCCTGTGGGGGGCGTTTTTGTGAGGGGATTCCACACGCGATGACGTCGAGTATTCACCCGACTGCCAAGATCGGCCCTGGCGTCACGATGGGCGAAAATATCGTCATCGGAGCAGGGGTGGAACTGGCGGAAGGCGTCAGCCTGGGTCACAACGTCATCATCCATGATGACACCAAGGTTGGGGCCGAGACCCGCATCAACGATAATGCCATTGTGGGCAAAAAACCGAGCCCCGGAAAATCCAGCGTCACCAAGGTCGCCTCTGATCTGCCGGCGCTTGTCGTCGGTGCCGGTGTTCAAATCGGTGCCGGTGCCGTTGTCTACCGGGGCACAGAAATCGGTGACGATGCCATGATCGCCGACCAGGCCTTTGTGCGGGAGAAAAGCTCCATCGGTCGCGGCACCATCGTTGGTCGCGCCACGACAATCGAGAACCAGGTCCAGGTGGGTGAACGGGTCAAGATCCAGAGTCAGAACTTCATCCCCACCAAAACCGTGATCGAAGACAGGGCCTTTATCGCGCCCTGTGTCGTCATGACCAACGACAACTTCATGGGCCGCACCGAGAAACGGTTCGAGACCTGGGGCGGGCCGACCGTCCGGTTCGGTGCGCGCGTCGGTGCCAACGCCGTGCTGCTGCCGAACGTGGAGATCGGCCGGGAGGCCTTCGTGGCGGCGGGTAGTCTGGTGACGAAGGACGTACCGCCGGAAAAAGTCGTCATGGGCCGCCCCGCACGGGTCATCCGTGACGTCCCACCAGAAGAATTTGTGGAGAACGCATGAGCATCCCACCGTTTTCGCTCAAAGATCAGATCGCATCCATCCGGACAGAGCTGGACGAGGCCATTGCCGGGGTTTTGGACAGCGGGCAGTTCATCCTCGGGCCAAATGTGAAGGCCCTTGAGGCCGAAGTTGCCGCCTATGCCAAGGTGGATCACGGCGTCGGCGTGGCCTCCGGTACGGATGCCATCCGCCTGGCGCTGCAGGCCATCAACATCGGCCCCGGTGACGAGGTGATCACAACGCCCTTCACCTTCGTGGCTACGTCTCACGCGATCATGCGCTGCGGCGGCAAGCCTGTTTTTGCCGATATCGAGCCGGATACCTGGAACATGGACCCGGCCTCCGTCGAGGCAGCCATCACACCGAAAACCAAGGCAATCCTGGCTGTCCACATCTACGGCCATCCATGCGAGATGGCTCCGCTGAAGGCACTGGCCGACAAACACGGCTTGAAGATCATCGAAGATGCCGCACAGGCCTTTGGTGCAGCCTATGACGGTGTGCCGGTGGGCAAGCTCGGTGATGCTGCATGCCTCAGCTTCTTCCCGACGAAAAACTTAGGCGGCTTCGGCGACGGCGGAATGGTCGTGACTGATGATGCGGAACTGATGGGCCGCGTCGAATTCCTGCGCCGCCAGGGCAGCAAGAAGAAGTACCATTCCGACGAAGTGGGCCTGAACAGCCGTCTCGACGAGATGCAGGCCGCGATCATCCGGGTCAAGCTGCGCCACTTTGATGCCTGGCAGGAACGACGCCGGGCCATCGCGAACCTTTATATCGAGGCGCTGTCCGGATCGGACGGGCTGCAATGTCCGGTGGTGCGGGACAATGCGGTCCATTCCTTCCACCAGTTCACCATCGAGGTGGCGGACCGCGAGGGCCTTCAGGCCTATCTGAAGGACCAGGGCATCATGTCCACCATCTACTACCCTGTTCCGCTGCATCAACAGGGGTGGTATTCGGCGAATGGGTTGGAGCCCGTTTCCGTTCCGGTGACAGAGGCTGCGACGGCGCGGGTGTTGTCTCTGCCGATGTTCCCGGAACTGCCCCTGGATGACGCCAAGCGGGTGGCCGACGCCGTGCTGGCCTTCGTCGCAAAAAACTGACGAAAGCGGGCTCGGGTGAGCATCCTGACCATCGTCGGCGCAAGGCCGCAATTCATAAAGGCGGCCCCTGTCCAGAAGGCCTTCAAAGAGGCGGGCCTGACGGATTTCCTGGTTCACTCCGGACAGCATTTCGACGCCAACATGTCGGATGTTTTTTTCGATGAGTTGGGGCTACGGCGACCGGATTTTCATCTGGGTGTGGGGGCCAATCCGCCGGACCTGCAATTGGCCGAGATGATCCAGGGCCTGAACAAGGTCTTGGCCGAGGTGAAGCCGGAAGCCGTTGTTGTCTTTGGGGATACCACGACGACACTCGCCGGGACGATGTCGGCCATTCATAACGGCTGCCTGTTGGCCCATGTGGAGGCGGGGTTGCGGTCTTATAACCGCGCCATGCCGGAGGAATACAACCGCCGTCTGACCGATCATGCTGCCGACCTGTTGTTCTGCCCGTCGAACGAATCCGTCCGCAACCTTGCGAGCGAGGGTGTGACGGAAGGTGTGCACAATGTCGGAGACCCGATGTATGACGCGCTTCTGCAATTCGAAGACATCATCCGGGAACGCTCGACCATCCTGGCGAACCTCGGCCTGGCGGGCGGAGACTACGACGTCCTGACCCTGCACCGAGGCTATACGGTCGACGACCCGGCCATCCTGGGCGAGGTGATGGAAGCCATCGCGGCGACGGGTCGCCAAACGGTCTTTCCACTGCATCCCCGGACGCGCGACCGCCTGACACGGTTCGGATTGCTGGAGGCGGTGGAGGCGGGACCGATCAGGTTGCTGGACCCGTTGGGTTATATCGACATGATGCGGCTTGTGATGGATGCGGCCCGCGTATTGACGGATTCTGGTGGCCTGCAGAAGGAAGCCTTTTACCTCGGTGTTCCCTGCATCACCCTGCGCCCGGAGACGGAATGGGTCGAGACGCTGGAAGGCGGTTGGAACCGGCTGGCGGGCCAAGCCCCCGAGACCATTCGGGCTGCGATTTCCAGCCTGGAAGCACCTTCTGGCCCGCGATCCGACTGCTACGGGACCGGTCGTTCCGCTGAACAGATGGCCGCTCTGCTGCAGGCTGCGCTGTCGGCCAGGTGACCCGGATAAGCGCCGTTTACACACCTTCCACCATCTTCTACAACGCTGTTACCACAGACGATTGGGGAATCCTTCATGACCATTCGAATGGGCCAGATCGGCATCGGTGCCTGGGGCAGCAACGTTCTCCGGGCCAGCAATGCGGCCAAGCGGGCTCAGGTCTTGCGTGCCTGTGACGCCTCGCAGGCCAAGGTGGAGGCGATGGCGACGGTCTATCCCAACATCGACTTCACCACGGATCACAATTCGCTTCTGACCGACCCGGACCTGGATGCCATCATCATCGCGACGCCGGCGGAAACCCATTTCGAGCTGGGCAAGAGCGCGCTGGAAAACGGCAAGCACGTGTTCATCGAAAAGCCCTTTGTCTTGAATGCCAAGGATGGGGAGACCCTGGTCGCCCTGGCCGAGGAAAAAGGATTGCAGCTGATGGTGGGGCACCTGCTGCTCTATCACCCGGCCTACCAGGACCTGAAGGCGCGGGTCCAATCCGAAGACTTCGGAGACCTTCAGTATATCACGTCTGATCGGGCCAATCTGGGTACCGTGCGGACCCATGAAAACGTCATGTGGAGCTTTGCGCCCCACGATATCGCCGTGGTGCTCTACCTGATGGAAGAAGCGCCCGCGCAGATCAAATGCACGGGCTCCGGGTTCATCAATTCGAAGATTGAGGATGTCTGTTTCCTGGATTTGACCTTCCCGAGCGGTCGGCTGGCCAAGATCCATGTCAGCTGGATCTATCCCCGGAAGATCCGCCATATGTCGGTGGTTGGTACCAAGCAGATGATCGAGTTGGACGACACCCAGCTGACCGACAAAATCGTTATTCACAACGTCGGTGCCGAGAAAAAGGTTGCGGATACCGGTTTCACCAGCCGTTACGAGTATGAATCGGTGACTTTCCGTCGGGGGGATACCGTCTTTCCCCAGGTGCCCAGTGGCGAACCCTTGAGAGCCGAGATGCAGCATTTTGTGGACTGTATTGCGGATAACGTTGAGCCCCAAAGCAGCGGACGGCGGTCGTTGGATGTGATCCGCATCCTGGAGAAGGCGGAGGCTGACCTTCAGGCCCATCGGAGTGCCGCATCATGACCAAGGCACTGGTCATCGGTTCCAAGGGGAACGTCGGCGCACCGCTGTCGAGGCATCTGCGTGCCCAGGGTTACGAGGTTCTGGAAGTGGATTGGCGCCCGGACTGGCGGGAAGGCTATATGCTGGCCGACATCAACCAACCGCTCGACCTTCTGCCGGCCTTCGACTGGAAACCCGACGTGGTTTTTGCCCTGGCCGCCATGGTTAGCCGGGTGACCTGCGAGCAGGCCAGTGGACTGGCGGTGGATACGAACCTGAGCGGCCTGAACAACATTCTCCAGTTGTGCAAGCGCGTCGATGCGCGCTGCGTGGTCTTTTCGACGTCGGAGGTCTATGGGCCGGAATGCAATCCCATGGACGAGAGCCTGTCCGATCCGCAGCCCAACAATCGCTATGGATTGACCAAGCTGATTTCGGAAGAACTGGTGAAGTATGAAGTGCGGACACATGGCCTGAAGGCCAGCATCCTGCGTCCCTTCATGTTCTATGACGAGGAAGAAGACTTCGGCGATCACCGTTCAGCCTTGATCCGGTTTGCCTGGCGTCTGGCCCAGGGTCTGCCGATCGAGGTTCACCAGGGAAGCGCGCGCGGCTGGTGCCATATCTCTGATGCGCTGAAGGCGATCGAGGCTGCCAGCCAGGTGACCGACGGGACGATCATTAACGTCGGCAATCCGGAGATCATCGATACGGCGGACCTCGCCGAACTGGTGCGGGGGCACCTCGATGCCGATCCGGCGCTGATCAACGTCAAGCCCCTGCCGGCGCGCATGACGCTGGTGAAGGTGCCGACGTTGGAGCGCCAAAGGGACATCCTGGGGGTCGTGCCCCAGGTCAGCATCAAAGAGGGCGTCAACCGGGTCTGCGACCGCACACTGGCACGGCTGGCGGATCAGTGATCGCAGCGGCCGGAGCTACCCGGCGAGTTCGGTGATGATTTTCTCGAGTTCGTCGACACGGGCCGGTTTTGGCAGGATTGAATCAGATCCGATCTTGGCCGCAGCCAACATCGCTTTCGATCCGGACATCGTTTGGTAGCCGCCGCTGGTCGAGACGATTTTGATCCCCGGATGTTGGGCTTTAATCTCGTCGATCAACCAAAGGCCGCCTTTTCCGGGCATAAAGACATCGATAACAGCGATATCGACGATCAGGTTTCTGGAGGCGTCCAGGGCTTTTTCGGCCGTTGCGGCCTCGACCGTTTCGAACCCGAGGCTTTCCGTCACGTCCATTATGAACTCGCGCCAATCCGCATCATCATCGACGATAACCACGACTTTCTTGCGATGGTTCTTCATTCGGCCAGAACCTCCTCAATGAACTTGACCAGTTGGTCATTGTTGTAGGGTTTCTTCAGTAGGCTCACCCCGTCCAGTCTCGGGTTTTCTTCTTCTGCGTGTTTGGAATACCCGGACGTCAGACAGATCGCCAAGTCGGGCCGCTGACGGCGAACCGCGGTCATCAGGCCCAGCCCATCCATATCGCCCGGCATGACCACGTCCGAGAACAGCAGAGAGATGTCGTTGCGTTGATCGATGATATCGAGCGCGCTGGCTGCGTTGTGGGCGACGATGGTCGAGTAGCCTTCACCCCCGAGGACCGATGCAGCCACTTCCGCCAGATCTTCCTCATCATCCACAATCAGGACCGTTTCCGCCCTTGTCGGGCTCTCGGCGCTGAGAGGCTCGAGCGGTCGGACCTTTTCGCTGTTTTCGGCTTCGCTCGACGCCGGAAACACGAGGTTGAAAGACGTCCCGACCCCCTCTTCAGAGCGGACATTGATCGTGCCGCCGGCCCGTTTGGCGAAGCCGTAGACCATGGAGAGACCGAGGCCCGTTCCCTTGCCCCTCTCCTTGGTCGTGAAGAAGGGGTCGAAAATGTTCTCAAGTAAGTTACTCGGGATACCCGTTCCGGTGTCCGTAACCTGGATCGCGATGTAGTGACCCGGCACCAGCTCTTTCCAAAGGTCTGTCTCGTCTTCGGTTACGTCGAGGTCAGTGGTTTCGATCACGATGCGCCCGCCGTCCGGCATGGCATCCCGCGCATTCAGACAGAGGTTGATGATGGCATCCTCCAGATCCCCCTGTTCCACGGCTACCCTCGGCATGCGGCTGTTAAGGGACAGCGTGACAGGGATCGTGGACGTTAGCGATTTCTGGATCAGTTCCTGCAGTTGCGTCAGAACTTCGTGAACATCAATGGCATCGGACTCTTCCGGGTCCTGACGGGCGAAATTCAGCAGCCGTCTGGTCAGCTTGCTTCCCCTTTGTGCAGCCTTGAGAGCCCTGGAGACCCTCCGTTCCATGCTGCTGCCCAATTCCAGATCGCGGTTGATCAGGTCAAGGTTGCCGATAATGATGCCAAGCAGGTTGTTGAAATCGTGGGACAGGCCGCCCACCAGCTGTCCTACCGCATCCATCTTCTGGGTTTGCCGGAGCTGGGCCTCCAACTCTCTCTCGTGGCTGACATCGACCAGAGAGGCAATGTATTGCCGCTGCCCGCCAGAGGTCATTTCGGCAATGCCAAGGATCAGGGGGAAAAGCTCCCCGTTTTTCTTGCGGCCCATGACTTCCCGCGGATTGCCGATGATCTGCGGTTTTCGGGACTGCTGATAGGCCTGCATGTAGTCTCTATGGTTACCATGGTCCGTGTCGTTTGCCAGAACGGAGACATTCCGGCCGATCAACTCGCCTTCCGAATAGCCGAAAAGATTTTCGGCTGCGGGGTTAAAGGCCAAGATTCGTCCCTGCGAATCGCTGAGCACAATGCCGATGGTGATGCTTTCAAAACCGATTCGGAACCGCTCCTCCAGCGCGGTGATCTGCTCGAAATGGCGGTGTTCTTCGGTGATGTCGCGACCGGTCCCTCGAAAGCCAGAAAATGTCCCTTTCTCATCGAATACGGGCAGGCCCGAGATGGTGATCAAGCGCTCGTAGCCGTTCGGAGGCCGCATCCAGAACCGAAAGTCGCTAAAGGCCAGATGAGCGTCCAGGTTCGAGAGATGCTCCCGCCATTTTTCGGTGTTCGTGTCCTCGAAGGTATATTCCTGCAAGGCCTTGCCGATCTCGAAAACCGGATTGCTGTCTACATCTTTCAGTTGGCCGCCGCCGCCGACGAAGGTACAGCGATGGTTGGCATCACATTCCCAAACCCAATCCGAAGCCGTATCCGTAAAATCCTGAAGCCGCTTTTGGCTTTCGCGCAGGTCATTTTCCCGCTGTTTGAGATCTGTGATGTCCGTTCGGACGCCGACAATCCCGCCGTCCATGGTCCGGCGTTCGGAAACCTTCAACCAGCGCCCGTCCGCCAACTGTTGTTCAACGCTCTCGGTTTTCTGATGTTGCCTCAGCCGTTCAGCCAGCCAGGCTTCCTCCCGTCCACGCGCCTGGGGAAAGGCATCTTCGGCCAAACCAGCCCGGATGATTTCCTCCAGGGTTCGCCCTTCCTCAATCGAATATTCGTGGGTCTTGTAGAAATCCCGATAGACCTTGTTGCAGACCACAAGCCGGTCGTTCTTATCGAACAGCGCAAACCCTTCGCTGGAAGCCTCGAGTGAGTCGATGAGCCGATTTCTGATCCGCTCTGTTTCTGCGTTTGATCGCCGTTGAATAGCGGCAAAGAAGATGATGATGGCGATGAGTGACAGGGTGATAATGGCGTTGTCGACCAGGAAGATATTTAACGAATCTGCGATTTCCTTTGTTGAATACGCGACAACCAGATTGAGGGGCAGGGCTTCGAAAGGGTGAACCTGAAGCAGTTTTTCCTTTGGGAAAAACAGACGTTCAGGTGTGCCGAAAAGAGAGCTTTCTGTCGATTTATCGGGGGCAACCGTGTTTTCGTCGAAGATGCTTCCGATCAAATCTTCGGAGAACGGGGCCTTGAGAAGGATTGTGTCGTTCTGATCCGTGATGAAGACCTCTATGCCCAACTTGGCCATTCGATTGTGGATCGCCGAAGCCCAGGCCACAGGGTCGATGGCAGCCGACACCACCGCGATTAAGCCGCCCTCCTTGAGATCACGGACCGGGATTGAGACAGGCAGGGACCAATGCCCATCCACCCGGCTTCGGACATTCGGGCCGATATAGGTGGCGGGTCCCGCAGGCGTCCGGTGAATGGCGAAGTATTCCCGATCAACAACGGAACGGCCCAAGGCCGGCGTGTCCGTTCGGGAATCCGCAATAATCCGGCCTTCGCCATCGATGACGATCATGGTCCGGGAAAGCGGAACGTCCCATTGAAAGGTGCTGAGGCTGTGTCCATGGCCGATTTCCCGGCGGGCGAGGTCGCCGACCATGCGCATGACGGACAGAATGTTGTCCGTGTCGTGCTTGATGATTTCGCGGGCCAGTTCGAAAGAATGATCGGCCTGTTGCTCAACGAGTTCGAGTTTGGATCGATAGGCGCTGTGGATGGAAATTGCACTGTTCAGAACAACCGCGCCAATCATGACGGCGGCCAGTATCCAGACGTTGGCGGCGAGATGGAGGTCTTTTGCCATTTTCATTGTGCAGCCTGTCCCTCCGTTTCTCCCAATGGCTTGTCTGCTGTTCTGGTCAGGGCGTTCTCGAACGCGTCAGGTCGCGGCTGCCCGCATCTCCTTGATCAGCGTCTCAACGCTAGCCAGGTCGAGCGGCTTGGACAGGCGGCCGATGACGTCCGCGCCTAGGACTGCTGCGATTTCCGACGTCATCTTCATGTAGGATCGGTCATATCCGGTCATGAGACAGATCGGAGCGGAGCTTTCTCGCCCGGTGAGACCTTTTACCAGTTCGATCCCGTCCATGCCCGGCATAACAAGGTCGAGGAAGATCCCCATGACCGGACCTTTTTCGAGTTCTTGGAGGCAATCCTCAGCTGTGGTGACAACGACCGGATCGACGTCAAGCTCCCGGGCGATTTCGGCTACGATTTCGCCCATATCCTCCTCGTCATCGACGATCAGGAGTCGCTCAGGCTTTTTATTCATTTCGCAGTCCGATTGACGAAGAATCACGAGATCGTCCCTTCCCCAGAATTGACCATTCGCAGAATGCCGCATTTTTTCAAATGCTACTAAGATAGTAATCTATATGGATAGTTCTCAGTTCAGATAGCTAATATATTACAGCGGTCTAATCTTAACTCCGCTAGCTGGCCAAATGGACTAACGTCATTTCAAGATTGCTCCATGATTGGGGTCACGCATAGATGGTAGGGTATCTGATCGTAACGGTTTGATACGCCTGCATAATTCAAGGCTCTCATGTGTCATTTTTCCCACTGAATGGCCGCCGTGATTTGCGGGCGGATTACATTTCGTTACATTTCCGCAAACCTTCTATAATGGATTGCGGTTAAACCGCCGGGGACCGTGGAGCGGACTTGGATCGCTGCGGAGACATACGGCAGGCCCAACTGCGGGCCGGGCTGCGGGGATAAATTTGGTGGAAGAAAAACCTTTGCCAGCAGGCTCTCCCAGGGCCAATCGACTGACATGGAAACTCTTTGCCTTTTTGCTGCCGCTGGTCGTTTTCATTTCATTGGCCCTGTACGCTTTCTCCGTCCCCTTGATTAAGGCAGAGGTCTACAAAATCGAGCGACACGGAAGTCGCAACGTCCTTGACGCCGTCAGCGAGATCGCGAGCCGCATTCAGCATGGCTTGCAGACCCACCGAAGACAGACGCTGCAGTCCCACAAGCGGGAACTGAAAACCGTCGTTGCGCTCGCGGAGGCCTACATCGGCTCTATTGAGAAAGAGGTGGAGAGCGGAGACCTCAGCCGGGCTGCGGCGCGGCAACTGATCTTGGACAACCTTCGAAGCTTCAAGTATGGCCGGAACGACTACATCTGGGTCAGCGACTACCGATACAGGCTTGTTTCCCACCCCGATCCGGATTTCCACGAGCGAGACGTCTCCGACTGGCGGGATGCGGAAGGCAACCTGATCGTGCCGCCCATGGTCGAGATCGCCCGTCGAGACGGCAATGGCTTCTTTTCGTACAAGTGGCGCCGGCTTGGGAAGACGACCGACAGCGAAAAAGTTTCCTACTTCAAGGATTTTCCGGGCTGGGGTTTCGTCCTGGGTTCCGGCGTCTACCTGGACGACGTCGAGGCCGAGGTCGAGCGCCGAAAGCAAGAGGCAATCACGGACTTAAGAAAATCGCTGCGGGATGTGAAGCTGTCGCAGACCGGCTACGTCTACGTGTTCGATTCCGCAGCCAATATGATCATCCACCCGAACCCGAATATTGAACACACCAACTTCGCCGACCTCACCAATCCAACCACCGGAAATCCGATTGCCGCAGACCTGATGGCGGCTTCCGACCAGCCCTCAGGGCTGCAATACAAGTGGGACCATCCGGACGACCCCGGCAGCTACGTCTACGACAAGATTGCATGGATCCGATATCTGGAGGGGCTGGATTGGTATATCGCGTCCTCGGTTTACGAGGACGAGCTGAAGGTCAGTTCGGAGATTTTGTCGGAAAGAGTCTTCTGGATTTCGGCCATCCTGATGGTCGTGACGGCCCTCATGGGGTGGTTCTTCATTCGCCATTTGACCGGTCCGATCCGCAAGCTGGCCGAGACGGCGGCGAAGGTACAGAAGGGCGATTTGACCGCAACAACGGGCATCGTGCGCGACGACGAAATCGGCCTGCTTTCGGATGCCTTCGACCATATGGTGGAGAAGTTGCGCGGCAGCATCGATGATCTGGATCAGAAGGTGCGGGAGCGAACCAAAGACCTTGAAGAGTCAAACATCCGTTTGCAGGAAGCGGTTGCCGAACAGAGATTGGCCCGGGATGCCCTAGAGGACAGCGAAGCCCGACAGCGGCTGATCCTGGATGCCCAACCGGCCCAGATCGCTTATGTGGATCGGGAGAGCCAGTATCTCTTGTTTGGCAACAGGGCCTTTCTCGAATTCAACGGGCTTGAGTGCGGGAAGGTGAGCCGCGTGAGGCTCGCCGAGGTGTTTGGCGACGCAGTCTTCGCGCAGATCCGCATTCGTCTGGAGGATGCTTTCGAGGGTTCGGCCCAGGATTTCGAACGCGAATGGCACAAGGCTGACGGCAATCGGACAATCCTGAAGCATACCTTCATCCCGCATCGTCAAGGGGCGGAAGTGGCCGGTGTCTTCCTCGTCGCACTGGATGTGACCGAGGAGCGCCAGGCCGCCAGGAGCTTGCTGGAAGCCCAGCGCATGCGCGCGGTCGGCCAGTTATCGGGGGGATTGGCTCATGATTTCAATAACCTGCTTTCCATTATTCTGGGGAACCTGTTAACGGCGCAGGAGCGCGTGGCAGACCAGACCGTGAAGGATGATGTTCTCGAACCCGCCGTCCGGGCGACGCGTCGGGGGGCAGATATTACGAGCCGCCTCCTGGCATTTTCCCGCCGCCAATCCCTGAAGCCGACTTCTTTGCTTTTGTTGGAGGCGGTCGAAGATGCCGCTTTGCTGCTGAAGGGGACCTTGCCGAGCAACGTCAGCGTATCGATCGAATGCCCGGATCCGGACTGCCGAGCCTTCGCGGATCCGGCTCAGCTTGAAAATGCGCTGATCAATCTCGGGCTCAACGCGAGAGACGCCATGCCCGAAGGCGGCCAGTTGACCTTTGTCATCTCGCGCAGGGAAGTCGGCCCGGAGGAAAGCTACGACGAGCCGATCAAACCCGCCTCTTACGTCTGTATCGAGGTTCTAGACGAGGGGGCCGGTTTCTCCGATGAAGCTCTCGATCGGGGGGTCGAGCCCTTCTTTTCGACCAAGGGCCCAGGGACTGGATCAGGTTTGGGGCTCAGCATGGTCTATGGCTTTATCAAGCAATCTTCGGGCTATTTCATTGCCGAGAACCGGAAGCACAAATCAGGGGCACGCGTCGGACTGCTCCTGCCACCCGGCCGGGAGCCTTCGGCTATCGAACGCCCCGGTGTGGTGGCGAGGGATCCGCACCTGAACATCGGCAAGGGGGCGTTGGCCCTGCTTGTTGAGGATGAACCGGATGTTCGCAAGGTGGTCCAAACCCAACTCTCCGGCATCGGTTTCACGGTCCTGGAGGCGGCCTCTGCCGACGAGGCGGTGAACCTGCTGCAGGCCGTGGAAGACGTCGAACTTCTGGTCAGCGACATCATTATGCCCGGAAACTGGAACGGTCACGAACTCGCCTTGGAAGCCGGCAATCTGCGCCCCGGCCTGCCGATTGTCCTGATCTCGGGCTTTGATTTCGAAGAGGCCGCTCCCGTTGACGGAACTGCGGCTTTCGTTCTTTTGCGAAAGCCCTTCGACAAGCACGACTTGATTGAAGCGGTTCAGAAGGCCCGTGCCCCGGATAGCGAATTGGAGGCCTGCTGACATGTCCACAAATCAGACCGTGTTCGTTGTCGAGGACGAAAGGGACGTGGCGGACCTCGTCACCCTGACGCTGGCCAACTTCGGATACAGGGTAGAGACCTTTCGGACCGGAGAGGCCCTGAAAACCCGCCTTCGGGTCAAGACGCCCGACATCTGTATTGTCGACCTGGCCCTGCCGGATATCGACGGATTGGAGTTGGTCAAGGGATTCGACAACATGCCTGACGTCGGTGTGATGGTCATGACCGGGCGAGGCGATGTTGCTGACAGGGTGCTGGGTCTCGAGATCGGAGCAGACGACTATCTGGTGAAGCCGTTTGAGCCCCGAGAGTTGGTGGCCAGGGTCAACAGTCTGGTCCGTCGTCTCGGTCGCGTCCGGGATCTTGTCCGACCACTCGAATCGAGCACGGCGCGTTTTTCCGGTTTCACATTCGATTCCAGCAGCCTCACTCTGGTCTCGGATGACGGGGCTACTGAATCGGTGAGTGCGGCGGAAGCGCAGTTGCTGATGGCCTTTCTTCGCTCGCCCAATCGTGTGCTTTCCCGCGAGAGGCTTCTCGATCTGAACGGTGCGGAAGAACATAGCCCTTTTGATCGCAGCATTGATGTCCGGATTTCGAGACTTCGTAAGAAGCTCGAGGACAATCCGAAGGAGCCCATGATCATCAAGACAATCTACGGCGCGGGCTATCTGTTTGCGGCGTCGGTCGAATGGGCCTGATTTTACATATCCGCATGAAAATTATGGGAATTTAGACGTGATATCCGATCCATCGCGGGGAAGGATCACGACGTATCGAAGGATCCCTGCCGCGTAACAATTGCGTACATTTCGAAGAAATTGACGCAACAATCACTTGTTACCTCTTTGCCCAACGGCCCGAACATCAAACAAAAAGCGCCGTTGGGGATAACGTCAGGGAGGGGACCTGTGACCAAACTTTCCTATTCGACCGATCTTGATCGGAACGACGCGAACTTTGTCGCGTTGTCGCCGCTGTCCTTCATCGCGCGGGCTGCGGATGTCTATCCGGACCGGACGGCGGTCGTCCACGGCGATGTTCGCCGGACCTGGTCCGAGACCTACGCGCGGTGCCGGGCCCTGGCCTCGGCGCTGAAGGGGATGGGCGTGGAGGAAGGCGACACCGTCGCTTTCATGGCGGCCAATACGCCGGAACTTTTTGAAGCCCACTTCGGTGTTCCCATGGCCGGCGCGGTCCTGAATGCCATGAACACCCGCTTGGATGCCTCGGCTATCGCCTTCATTCTTGATCATGGCGAGGCCAAGGTGCTCTTCACGGACCGGGAATTCTCGCCAACCGTCAGCCAGGTGCTCGAGCAGCTCGATCGCGAGATCACCGTGATCGATATCGATGACCCGGGCTTTGAAGGCGGGCACCTGTTGGGCCAGAAAACCTACGAGGATGTTATCGCTGCCGGTGACGATGAGTTCGATTGGCAGCTGCCGTCAGACGAATGGGAAGCCATTTCGCTCAACTACACCTCTGGCACGACCGGCAACCCCAAGGGTGTCGTCTATCACCATCGGGGTGCCTATCTGAATGCGGTTTCAAACATTCTGTCCTGGGGTATGGGGGATGCGCCGGTCTACCTCTGGACTCTGCCGATGTTCCATTGCAACGGATGGTGTTTTCCCTGGTCCATGGCCGCCGCCGCCGGTACCAGCGTTTGCCTGCGCCATGTCCGCGTGGATGCCATCTATGATGCCATCCGGGCCGAGAAGGTGACCCATTTCTGTGGCGCTCCCATCGTTCTCAACATGCTCAACCATGCTGAAGACGAGATGAAAGCGGGCATTGATCACGCGGTTAAGGTGATGACTGCCGGTGCCGCTCCGCCGGCAGCCGTGATTGAGGGTATGGAAGCCCTTGGCATCGATGTCACCCACGTCTACGGCCTGACGGAATGCTATGGCCCGAGCGTGGTCAGCGTCTGGCAGTCCAAGTGGGACGGGGTTGATATGACCGAGAAGGCGGCGCTGAAGGCGCGCCAGGGCGTCCGGGGGCCCGTCCTGGAAGGTCTGATGGTTGCCGATCCGAACACTTTGCAGCCCTGTCCGCAGGACGGCGAGACCATTGGAGAGATCTTCATGCGCGGCAACAACGTCATGAAGGGGTACCTGAAGAACCCGGATGCTTCCGGCGATGCCTTTGGGGGCGGTTGGTTCCATACCGGCGATTTGGCCGTCTGCCATGAAGACGGATATATCGAGATCAAGGACCGATCCAAGGACATCATCATTTCCGGCGGAGAGAACATCTCCAGCATTGAGATCGAGGATGTGCTCTATACCCATCCCGAGATCATAGAGGCCGCTGTCGTTGCCAAGCCCGACGACAAGTGGGGCGAGACGCCCTGTGCGTTTGTCAGCATAAAGGATGGGGCGGACCTATCCGAGGCCGACATCATCGCCTACTGCCGTGATCGGATGGCGCATTTCAAGGCGCCAAGGACGATTGCCTTCGGCCCCCTGCCGAAGACGTCCACCGGAAAGATCCAAAAATTCGTACTCCGGTCCCAGGCTCGCGAGATTTAGCGGCTGCCCACCTTCCGATTTGATGAAGAGGACGAGCGCGTGAACACTCATGCTCCCGATACCATTCTGCGCACCGAAGGCCTGACGAAGGAATTCAATGGCTTCACGGCGGTCGACAACGTCAATCTCGACATCCAGAGGGGACATATCCATGCCCTGATCGGGCCCAACGGAGCCGGGAAAACGACGGTCTTCAACCTGTTGACCAAATTCCTCAAGCCCACCCGGGGCAAGATCACCTTCAACGGCACCGACATCACGGCGACGGCTTCCGCAGAGTTGTCCCGCATGGGGATTGTTCGATCCTTCCAGATCTCGGCCACCTTCCCCCACATGACAGCTCGCGAAAATGTCCGCGTTGCGTTGCAGAGGAATGTTCCGACGTCTTTCCACTTCTGGAGGACAGAACGGACCCTCGACGTCTTGAACGACCGGGCCGATGAACTGCTGGATGCGGTCGGCTTGATCCACCATCGCAATTCCATGGCCGTGGAACTGCCCTACGGCCAGCGGCGCGCGCTTGAAATCGCCACGACGCTCGCCCTGGAGCCCGAACTCATGCTGCTGGATGAACCGACGCAGGGGATGGGGCACGAAGACGTCGCCCGCGTGGTGGAACTGATCCGCTCTGTTTCCGAGGGACGGACGATCCTGATGGTCGAACACAATCTCGGCGTCGTTTCCACCCTCTGCGACCGGATCACGGTTTTGCAGCGCGGTGCGGTCCTGACGGAAGGGACCTACGACGTTGTTTCAGAAAATCCGGACGTCAAGGAAGCCTACATGGGGGTGCGCGCCGATGAAACCGCTTGAGCAAGAGCACGACATCGAGGAGCTGCGGGTCAATGACCTGCATGCCTTTTACGGCGAGTCCCACATTCTGCATGGCGTCGACATCACCGTGAACCGGGGGGAACTCGTCACCCTGCTCGGGCGCAACGGGTCGGGCCGGTCCACGACCCTGAAATCGATTATCGGTCTGGTCGGCAAGCGGACGGGATCGATTGTCCTGAAGGGTGCCGAGACCGTTGATATGCCCACGCACAAGATCGCGCACCTGGGCGTCGGATATTGCCCGGAAGAGCGGGGGATCTTCTCCAGCCTTAGCGTCGAAGAGAACCTGATGTTGCCGCCGACACTTTCCGGCGGCGGCATGACGGTCGACGAAATCTACGAGATGTTCCCCAACCTGGCCGAGCGTCGGCGCAGTCAGGGAACGCGCCTGTCCGGCGGCGAACAGCAGATGCTGGCCATGGCCCGCATCCTTCGGACCGGGGCCGATTTTTTGTTGTTGGATGAAATCACCGAGGGGTTGGCACCGGTCATCGTCAATCGACTGTCCGATGTCCTCTCGATGCTCAAAGAACGGGGGTACACCGTTATTCTCGTTGAACAGAATTTCCACTTCGCAAGTTCAATCGCAGACCGTCATTACTTGATGGAGCATGGGCATGTTGTGGAAATGATCGAAAAGCATGAAGTCGAAACTAAGGCGGAGCTTATCGATTCACTTCTGTCGGTTTAAGAGCCGCCAGAAAATAAACCGACCAACCACACGATCAAAAATACCGAATGACAGGAGGATTTTCATGTCCAGAGTATCAAAAATCACTCGCCTGATGGCGGGTGTGGCCTTGGGCGCAGCAGTGGGCTTCGGCCAGGCTCATGCCGCCGATTTTTCAGACGGAAAGGTCAAGATCGGCCTGTTGACCGACATGTCGGCAACCTACTCCGATCTTTCCGGTGCGGGTACCGTCGTCGCGGCTGAAATGGCCATCGAAGACTTTGGCGGCAAGGTTCTTGACATGCCCATCGAAATGGTGACCGCTGACCACCAGAACAAGGCGGACATCGCGGCCAACAAGGCCCGTGACTGGGCCGATACCGAAGGCGTCGACGTCTTTGCCGAACTGGTGACCAGCTCCGTCGCCCTGGCGGTGAACGAAGTCGCTAAGCAGAAAAACAAGATCACGCTGATTTCCGGTGCGGCCTCTTCGAGCCTGACCGGCAAGAACTGCGTTCCGACCGGCATCCACTACACCTACTCGACCCGCGCGCTGGCCGCCGGAACCGGTGGTGCCGTGGTGAAAGAGGGTGGTGATAGCTGGTACTTCCTGACCGCTGACTATGCCTTCGGCCATGCCCTCGAGCGGGACGTGACGGCCGTTGTCGAAGCCAATGGCGGCAAGGTCCTGGGCGGCGTCCGTCACCCGTTCCCGGCCAGCGATTTCTCGTCCTTCGTGCTTCAGGCCCAGGGTTCCGGTGCCAAGATCGTCGGTCTTGCCAACGCAGGTGCGGATACGACCAACGCCATCAAGGCCGCGAATGAGTTCGGTCTGGTCGCCGCCGGTCAGAAGATCGCCGGTCTGCTCGTGTTCATCACCGATGTCGATAGCCTTGGCCTCGATGTTGCTCAGGGCCTGCAGCTGACGACCGGCTTCTACTGGGACTACGACGACGAAACCCGCGCCTGGTCGAAGCGCTTCCAGGAACGCCACGGTGCCATGCCGACCATGGTGCAGGCCGGTGTCTATTCTTCGCTGACCGCCTACTTCAAGGCTGTCGAAGCCGCCGGTACCGATGACACCGATGCTGTTCTGAAGAAGCTTCAGGAACTGCCGATCAACGACTTCTTCGCCCGCAACGGCAAGATCCGCGCTGATGGCCGCATGGTCCACGACATGTACCTGGCCGAAGTCAAGAAGCCGGGCGAGTCCAAAGGCAAGTGGGACTACTACAAGATCCTGCGGGTGATCCCGGGCGACGAAGCCTACGGCACTTTGGCCGAAAGCAAGTGCCCGGCCGTCCAGTAACACCAAGACAAGCCTAAACGAACGAAGACAAGGTGCCTCCCGGCCCCCGACCTCGCGATCAATTTGGACCACAGACCCCCTTTGTAGGTCCAAGCCGAGGTCGGGGCGTCCGGAGAGCCGCAGCCAGGGATGACGTCAATGACCGAACTGCTCGGATTTCCGCCTCAGGTGCTCATGGGCCAGCTGTTGATCGGCCTGATCAACGGTTCCTTCTATGCGATCCTTAGCCTAGGCCTCGCGGTCATCTTTGGACTGCTGAATGTGATCAACTTTGCCCACGGGGCCCAATATATGCTGGGGGCTTTCTTCGCCCTGATCGGCTTCCAATGGCTTGGAATGGATTATTGGGTCGCCCTCCTGCTTTCGCCGATCGTCGTGGGCCTGATCGGCTTCGTGCTCGAACGATTTCTTCTCCGACGGCTGGCCGGGGTGGACCATCTCTACGGATTGCTGCTGACCTTCGGCCTGGCTCTGGTTATCGAGGGGCTTTTCGTCCACCTGTTCGGCGTCTCCGGTGAACCCTATCCAACACCTTCAGCGCTTCAGGGCGGGATGAACCTCGGTTTCATGTTCCTGCCCTGGTACCGGGGGTGGGTGGTTGTCGCCTCGCTTTCGGTCTGCTTTGCGGTCTGGTGGGCGATCGAGAAAACCAAGCTCGGGTCCTACCTTCGCGCCGGTACTGAAAATCCCGAACTTCTACAGGCCTTCGGCATCAATGTTCCCTTGCTGGTGACCTTGACCTATGGGCTGGGTGTCGCGCTGGCCGGCTTCGCCGGCGTCCTGGCCGCACCGATCTTCCAGGTCAGCCCCCTGATGGGCTCCAACCTGATCATCGTCGTGTTTGCTGTTGTCGTGATCGGCGGCATGGGCTCGATCATGGGCTCCATCGTGACCGGGATCGCCATGGGCCTGATCGAGGGGCTGACGCGACTCTACTATCCGGAGGCCTCGGGGACGGTGATCTTCGTCGTCATGGCCATCGTGCTGATGTTCCGACCGGCAGGCCTCTTCGGCAAGACGGCGTAATCGGGGGACCCTAACCATGAAAAATATTCTGATCTATGCCGTCGCGCTCGCTGTCCTGATCGTTGCCCCGGCGGTGGTCTATCCTGTGCTGCTGATGAAGCTTCTCTGCTTCGCGCTTTTCGCCTCGGCCTTCAACCTGCTGCTTGGCTTTACCGGCCTGCTTTCCTTCGGGCACGCAGCCTTCTTTGGCGGTGCCGCCTACTTTACCGGCCATGCGCTCAAGGTCTGGGGACTGCCGACGGAACTCGGCATTCTGATCGGGGCACTGGGCGGAGGCGTCCTGGGCTTATTGTTCGGGATGCTCGCCATCCGCCGACAGGGGATCTACTTCGCTATGATCACCCTGGCCCTGGCGCAGATGACCTACTTCTTCTTCGTGCAGGCACCGTTCACCCATGGCGAAGACGGCCTGCAGGCGATCCCGAGGGGGACCCTGCTGGGGATGGTTGATCTCGACGATAACACCAGCATGTACTACCTCGTTCTGGCGATCTTCGTCGCCGGGTTCTGGCTGGTCCAGCGCACCATCCATTCCCCCTTTGGCCAGATTTTGAAGGCCATTCGGGAAAACGAACCACGCGCGGTCTCTCTCGGCTACCAGGTCAACCGCTACAAGCTTCTGGCCTTCGTTCTTTCCGCTTCTCTCGCCGGTTTGGCCGGGGGTACCAAGGCCGTCGTGTTCCAACTGGCCTCCCTGACCGACGCCCATTGGCACATGTCGGGAGAGGTTGTGCTGATGACCCTCTTAGGGGGGCTTGGCACGATCTTCGGTCCTGCCATTGGGGCCGCCACGGTCGTGACCTTGCAGAACCTGCTTGCCTCCGGCCCGCTTTCGGCCTGGGTGCCCGTCGTCATGGGATTGATCTTTGTGGTCTGCGTCCTGGCGTTCCGTCGCGGCATCGTCGGCGAACTGCGCCGCCTCATCAAAGAATCTTTCTAAGGGAGAAGCCCGATGAAATTGCTCGTCGCCGTGAAACGGGTCGTCGACTACAACGTCAAGATCCGGGTCAAATCCGACAACTCGGGCGTTGAACTCGCGAACGTCAAAATGTCCATGAACCCCTTCGACGAAATCGCGGTCGAGGAAGCCGTGCGCCTGAAAGAGGCCGGTCGGGCATCCGAGGTGGTCATTGTTTCGATGGGGGTTTCCCAGTGCCAGGAAACCATCCGGACAGGTCTGGCCATGGGCGGGGACCGGGGCATTCTGGTTGAGTCTGACGCCGATCTGCAGCCGCTCGCCGTCGCCAAGTTGCTGAAAGCCATCGTGGAGAAAGAAAAGCCGGACATGGTTTTTCTCGGCAAGCAGGCGATCGACGATGATTCCAACCAGACCGGACAGATGCTGGGTGCACTCCTGGGCTGGCCCCAGGGGACTTTCGCCTCGAAGGTGGAACTCGGCGAGGGCGCGGTCGAGGTGACCAGGGAAGTTGACGGCGGACTGGAAACGGTCGGCCTGGACCTTCCCGCTATTGTCACCACGGACCTGCGCCTGAACGAGCCCCGTTATGCGTCGTTGCCGAACATCATGAAGGCCAAAAAGAAACAGATCGACAAACTTTCACCGGATGATCTGGGCGTTGACGTGTCACCCCGCCTGAAGGTCCTGCGGGTTGAAGAACCCGCGAAACGGGAAGCGGGCGTGGTCGTCGGGTCGGTCTCGGAATTGATCGACAAATTGCGGAACGAGGCGAAGGTAATCTGATCATGGCTATTCTTGTACTTGCCGAACATGACAACGCCGAGGTGAAGGCCGCGACGCTGAACACCGTTACGGCCGCTAAAAAACTGGGTGCGGTGACCGTTCTCGTTGCGGGTCGTGGCTGCAGCCATGTTGCCGATCAGGCGGCAAAGATCGAAGGCGTCGAGAAAGTCTTGCTGGCGGACGCGGAGGTCTATGAACACCCTCTCGCTGAATGCCTGACGCCCCTGCTGGTGGGGCTCGCCGACGGATTTAGCCACCTGTTGGCCCCGGCGACGACTTTCGGCAAGAACGTCATGCCGCGTGTCGCCGCCCTGTTGGACGTGGCCATGCTTTCGGATGTGTCCGACGTGGTATCCGATGACACCTTCGTGCGCCCGATCTACGCCGGCAACGTCATGGCAATGGTTCAGACCACGGACGGGACCAAGGTCATCACGGTCCGGGGGACGGCCTTTGATGCGGCACCTAGCGAAGGCGGGGCTGCCGTTATTGAAGCCGTCGAGCCTGGGGATGCTCAGGGTCTCTCGCGCTTTGTCGGCCAGGAATTGACGGTAAGTGATCGCCCCGAACTGACCAGTGCCAAGATCATCCTGTCCGGGGGACGCGGAATGGGATCGGGAGAAAATTTCAAGCTGATCGAGGACATTGCGGATAAGCTTGGTGCTGCTGTCGGGGCCTCCCGTGCTGCGGTGGACGCGGGCTTCGTGCCGAACGACTACCAGGTCGGCCAGACAGGCAAGGTCGTTGCACCCGATCTCTATGTGGCGGTCGGAATCTCGGGGGCGATTCAGCATCTGGCGGGGATGAAGGATTCAAAGGTTATCGTCGCGATCAACAAGGACGAAGAGGCACCGATCTTCCAGGTGGCGGACTATGGTTTGGTCGCCGACCTCTTTGAGGTCTTGCCGGAATTGAGTGCCGAACTGGGCAAAAACTAACAAAGAAGGTCTAACGGAGGAAAACCGATGTCTACCTACGTGGCACCCATCGACAGCATGATGTTCACCCTCGAGGAAGTCGCCGGACTGGGTGAAGTTGCTTCGTTGCCGGGCAATGAAGAAGTTTCGGCTGATCTGGTTCGTGCGGTTCTTGAGGAGGCCGGCAAGGTAGCCGAAGAACTCCTTGCTCCGGTCAATAAGAGTGGCGATCAGGAAGGCTCCAACCTGGTCGACGGGCGCGTCACCTGTCCGACCGGTTGGCAGGAAGCCTATGACACACTGGCCGAGGGCGGCTGGTTCGGCCTGCCGTTTGGGGAAGAGTGGGGAGGCATGGGGCTTCCCTGGCTGGTCAACGCGGCTGTCCAGGAGATGATCCAAGGTGCCAACATGGCCTTCGGTGTCGGCACGCTTGTCTCCATGGGGGCCGTGGAAGCCCTGGATGCCTACGGGTCGGACGAACAGAAACAGGCCTACCTGCCCAACATGGTCTCGGGGGCCTGGTCAGGCACCATGAACCTGACGGAAGCCGGTGCCGGTTCGGATCTGGCGTCCATTCGCACCAAGGCGATCCCGGACGGGGACCACTACAAGGTAATCGGGCAAAAAATCTTCATCACCTATGGCGATCACGAATTGACCGAAAACATCATTCACCTGGTCCTGGCCCGGACGCCGGATGCGCCTGCGGGGGTGAAGGGGATTTCGCTCTTCATCGTGCCGAAATTCCTGGAAGACGGCTCGCGCAACGATGTGCACTGCGTGTCGTTGGAACACAAACTCGGCATCCACGGCAGTCCGACCGCTGTGCTTTCCTTTGGCGATAAGGGCGGTGCCATCGGATATCTGGTCGGGGAGGAAAATCAGGGCCTGAAGTATATGTTCGCCATGATGAACCGGGCGCGGTTGTCTGTCGGGCTGCAGGGAGTGGGCGTTGCCGAGCACGCCTATCAGCAGGCCGTGGCCTATTCCCGTGAACGGGTGCAGGGTGTGGCCCTTGGCCAGTCGGAAAAGGGCCCGATCATTCGTCACCCAAACATTCGGCGCAAACTGATGACCATGAAATCCCGCATCGAAGCCATGCGGGGCGTCGCCTACCAGGCTGCCCTGGCCATCGATATGGTCCATCGCACGGAAGACCCGGTCGCACAGGCGGCTCATCAGGCACGGCTCGATTTCCTGACGCCGATTGCCAAGGGCTGGTGTTCCGAGTGGGGGAACGAAGTGGCCTCTCTCGGCATGCAGGTCTTCGGCGGCATGGGCTATGTGGAAGAAACGGGTGCCTGCCAGCATTTCCGGGATGTCCGGATCACGACGATCTACGAGGGGACGACGGGCATTCAGGCAAATGATCTCGTTGGCCGGAAAATCGCTCGGGAAGACGGCAAGACCGCAAGGCTGGTTCTGGCCGAAGTCGCAGAGACGGTCTCCCGCCTGCGCCAGATGGGCGGGGCCGATTTCGACAGTCTGGCCGACGGCCTGCAAGGGGCTGCCGATCAGGTGTCAGGGGTCGTTGACTGGTTGATCGAAAAGAGCAAAAGCGACGTCGCCCTTCTCGGTGCCGCTTCCTTTAACGTGCTGATGATGTGGGGCGCGCTCTTGGGCGGAAAAGCCCTGGCCGAAGGTGCGATGGCTGCGAAGCGGCGGATTGCGGATGCCGAAGGCGATGGTGCCTCTCATCAAAGCCGTATCGATCTGGCACTTTACTACACCGCTCAGGAATTCCCTTTGGTTCAGGCCATGGCAGAGATCGTAAAGGGGGCCGAGACGGTGATGGCCATGGAAGAGGCCCAGTTCTGATCCCACCGACAGGAGCCTGATCGGCGAATCTTTGGTCACCAACATGGCCCGGCGGTTGGCCTGAAACAGTCTCTATTCAAGTTTTGATCGGGCTTCAGGAGGACACATGGAACGCGAATCTATGGCGTTTGACGTCGTCATCGTTGGCGGCGGACCGGCGGGGCTTTCCGCCGCGATCCGGTTAAGGCAACTGGCCGTGGAACAGGATCGCGAAATCAGTGTCTGCGTCGTCGAAAAGGGCTCTGAAATCGGGGCCCATATTCTGTCGGGCGCGGTCTTCGAGCCGCGATCCCTCGACGAATTGATTCCGGACTGGAAGGACAAGGGCGCGCCGCTCAATACGCCGGCGACGGATGATTCGCTCTTGTTTCTGACCGAAAAGGGTTCTGTGAAGCTGTTGAACCCGCCTCAGATGCACAACCGGGGAAACTACATCATCAGCCTCGGGAACCTGTGCCGTTGGCTGGGGGAGCAGGCCGAGGAACTGGGGGCCGAGGTCTATCCGGGTTTTGCCGCATCCGAGGTTCTGTTCCATGCTGACGGCTCGGTTAAAGGCATTGCCACCAGCGACATGGGGCTGCTGAAAGACGGCTCCCCCGGCCCCAACCATGAACCGGGGGTCGAACTCCATGCCACTTATACGATCTTTGCCGAGGGCTGCCGGGGGCATTTGACCAAGCAGGTCAGCGAGGTCTTCAACCTTCGCAAAGGTATTGAGCCGCAAACCTATGGCATCGGCATCAAGGAGCTATGGGAGATCGACCCGGGCAAGCATGCGGAGGGCAAGGTCGTCCATACGGTCGGCTGGCCTTTGGATACGAAAACCTATGGCGGCTCTTTCCTCTACCACCTGGAAGACAACCAGGTTGCCGTCGGTTTCGTCGTCGGCCTGGACTACGAGAACCCGCATCTGTCTCCTTTCGATGAGTTTCAGCGGTTCAAGAATCACCCGAAGATCCGACCGACCTTCGAAGGTGGCAGACGGATCGCCTATGGTGCCCGGGCCCTATCGGAAGGCGGATTTCAGTCAATTCCGAAATTAACGTTTCCTGGTGGTCTGTTGATCGGCGATACGGCGGGTTTCCTGAACGTGCCGAAGATCAAGGGAAGCCATACGGCCATGAAATCCGGGATGGTCGCCGCCGAGGCGATCTTTGCAGCCTTGGCTGAGGCGTCGCCCCTGGCCGAGGT
Source organism: Magnetovibrionaceae bacterium (assembly GCA_049603795.1). Lineage (GTDB taxonomy): Bacteria > Pseudomonadota > Alphaproteobacteria > Rhodospirillales > JBMYSY01 > JBMYSY01. Next base: position 72,936 of record JBMYSY010000003.1, on the reverse strand, counting down.
TACGGCCTATCCCGAAGCCTTGGAGAAGAGCTGGCTCTGGGCCGAACTAAAGAAGGTCCGGAATATCCGGCCCTCATTCAAGTGGGGCCTTTGGGGCGGTATGGCCTATTCTGCTCTGGAAACATACCTGTTCAGGGGCAAGGCACCCTGGACACTGTCCCATCACAAAGACCATGACTGTCTGAAGTCGGCTGAGGACTGCCAACCGATAGCCTATCCCAAACCGGATGGTGAAGTGAGCTTCGACAAGCTTTCATCCGTCTTTCTGTCCAACACCAATCACCGCGAAGACGAGCCCTGCCACCTTCGGTTGGCGGATCAGTCCGTGGCCCTGCAGGTCAATCTGCCAATATATTCCGGTCCCGAGGCAAGGTTCTGTCCCGCTGGTGTATACGAATTTATTGAAGACAGTGAAGGTGAAATAAAATTCCAAATAAATGCACAAAACTGTGTGCACTGTAAGACTTGTGACATAAAAGACCCAACTCAAAATATTACCTGGGTGGTGCCCGAAGGTGGCGGGGGGCCGAACTATCCGAATATGTAGATCGGTTCCCGGTCCGGTCTCACCCTCCCGAAAAACCGATCTAAAGCCATAGGCAATCGACAACCTCGAAACGCGTCGTGCCGAGCTCCTATCAGGGGCCGGGGATACCTCCTTTGCTTTGGGGCGGTCTCGGGCCCCAGGTTGTCCAGTGCATTGCCAGTACATTGAATATTTCGAAAGCCATCTGATTTGTGTGGCTAGGAAACTCGTGCGAAAACTGTGCTATGAATCCCTTTTTTGGCGGAGAACTTCATTGCGCATGATCCTGATTGCCTGAAGCTTGGTCCTTATCCCTTTGTGTGCCATGCCTGCGATTGGTGCCGATCTCGTCAAAATCTGCGACGATGCTGCGCCCTGGCCCCCCTACACCTATCCGGCGGCGAAGGCCGACGGGGCAGATCCAGATGCTCGGACCGGCGCGATGGTCGATTTCCTTGATGCCATCATGAAGCGCGCGGGGCTTCAGTATTCGGTGAAACTGGATCCCTGGGAAAGGTGTATCAAAGAACTGAAGGTTGGCCGGACAGAAGTGATGATCGGGGCCGCTTTCAATGAAAAACGCGATAAATTTGCTTATTTTACCAAGCCAACACACAAGTCTACGCAAGCCATATTCTATTTTGATAAGTATTTTCCGGATGGAATAGATTGGGATAGCCCTGCTGATACAGAGAAGTTTACTGTATGCCGTATTCGTGGATTTAATTACTCAGAGGTGATGCTTTCCGATAGTAATCCTGCCGTAGAATCCAAGAATGTTGAAATAGCCTTGCAGCATATGAGAAGGGGGCGCTGCCAAATTCTTTTCAGTTCTGTAGAACCGATCATGGGGGCGAAATTATACGGCGATTCTATTGTGCCCGAAGGTATCCGGTATCAAGAATATGCGCAGAAAGAGCCGAATGATTATCATATCATGGTCTCAAAAGCCTCGCCTCGGGGGGAAGACTTGTTGCTAACGCTCGACGAGGCAATTTCCCAGCTCATCAAGGATGGTACGAGAGACCGGATCTTCGATTCTTATTATCAATTGATGGAAAAATAGTGGCACCCCCTCTCTTGAATTGGAAAAAGCCATTGGACCGTTGGTTTTTTGCAGTCTGTTTCTGCTTGCTGTTCTTCGGGAGCAACCTGGGCGTACACGCACAGCAAGCAAAATCTCCAGGCCAATCCCATGCCGATGCAATAGCCGCACTTGTCGCCAAACCGTTATATGACCTTGATCGAGAACAGATCAGATCGGTCGTCGAAAACTACGTGGCGTTAGACGTTGCGATTTCAGGTGTCCGTGTAACGGAAGACCTGGAGAACGAAACCTTCCTTTCTATCTACCGGGATGAAGTTGGGAACCTCGTCATAGGTGAGCCCCTTCCCGACAGGATATCGTCCGCACCTGTCTTTTCTGCAGATGTTTCTTACCAATCCGGCGCGATCGGTAAGGTCGACTTGTACATTATCGATCAACTGCCTTTGGATTTGACCCAGGAGGAGTTGAACTGGCTTGCCGAGAATCCTGAAATAACAGTCGGCGTTGAGGAGTGGTACCCCTTCGTCCGCCGGGGAGAAGATGGGACCGTCGATGGCATCGCGGGCGACTTCCTTGATCTGGTGCTGCAGAGAACGGGGCTCCGGGCTCGGGTTATTCCGGACATCTGGGCGAACCTGCTCGAAGACTTTGAGCGGGGTGAAATCGACCTTCTGCCTGCGACCTATTTCACCGATGAGCGGGCGACGTTCGGATTGTACAGCCAGCCTTATTTCTCGGGCAGGGAGTTCATCTACGTAAGGGAAGACAATCGCGATGTAACATCGATGGCGGACCTTGCGGGTCGCCGGTTGGCCATAACCCGGGGTTTCGGCACCATTCCGAAGATCCGGGCCGCCTTTCCAGAGATTGAGCTTGTCTTGACGGATAGCATACTCGACTCCCTCTATACCGTGTTGAACGGTGATGCTGATGCCACCTTTGAGCAACAGATTGTTATGGAGACCCTTCTGGTTCGGGAACTCATCTCCGGCATGAAGGCCATCCCACAATCTGCCTTTGAGGCTTCGGAACTCTTTTTCTTTTCTGATATCAACAAGCCGATCCTGAATACGATCCTTTCGAAAGCGCTGGCCAGCATCGATCGAGAGGAAAAAAAGCAGATCCTGGCCCGGTGGCTTTCGTCCAGTTCGGTTGTCAGCCAGGGGTCAACGCAAAAAGCCCCGACGGAAGAAGATGAACAGGTTCCGATCCTGATCAAAATGTCTGTTGCCAGCCTTGTTCTGTTGGCGATCCTGTTTGGCTCCATCTATCTGCTGGGGCGCGTCGGGCGTAAGAACAACCTCTCGGAGCTCTTCGGTTCAAAGGCTTTTCGTACCGGGGTATTGATTGGCCTAAGTGTTCTTGTGGCGACCGTTGCTGTCATGAATTGGATCGCGATACAGCAGACCAAACAGAGGGCCGCGGAAACCATAGAGCGTGAACTGCAGATCATCCTGAATATCTCGATCGACAGAATTGGTGCCTGGGCAAATGATCGAAAATCTTTCCTGAGACAGTGGGGCCGTGATCCCGGCCTTGTTGATGTGACCAAGAAGATCATTCAGGTCACCGCCGACGGAAACCCAGTTGAACGAGCGGGTGTTTTGAACAGGGCGAGGGGGTTTTTTGCTTCGACCTTGAGTGTCAACTCCGAAGACTTTTTCGTCGTATCACCGGATGGCGTGACGCTGCTCTCTCGAAACGATGGGGAGGTTGGCTCAAAGAACCTGATCGCCCGTTTGAACCCGGAATCCTTCGACAATGCCTTCTCAGGGGCAGCGACTTTTGTGCCACCAATCCCCTTAGAGCGATTGGCCTCCGTTGCCCATCTGGGAAATCAACTCCGCCCAGGTTCCATGTTTTTCTTGGTGCCAATCGTCGCCGATGACGGTGCCGTGGTTGCCGTCTATGGGGAGCGGGTCAGGGCGGAGGGTACTCTATCGGCGAACCTTAGGCTCAGCCGGGTTGGTGCCTCCGGAGAAACATACGCGGTTAACGTCGATGGCAAGATGATCACAGAAAGCCGGTTCAAGAGTGACTTGATTGGTCTCGGCTTCAAAATTCATTCCGACACAGGGTTGGCGGATATCGATGTCCGCGAACCGGGCGGTAACATGACGACGGGGTTTGTTCCGACGCGACCGATTTCCGAGCAACCGTTTACGACCATGATGGCAGGTGTGCTTCGGCTGAGAGGGAATGATCAGGGATACCGGTTCAGCGATGCGCGGTCCCCGGAAAACACAGTTCATCCAAGCAACGTGGAAGGATATTCCGACTATCGGGGCGTGCAGGTCGTTGGTGCCTGGACGTGGCTGCCGGATCTTGGGTTCGGTTTGACCAGCGAACTGGATCATGAAGAGGCCTATGCCGATTACTTCGAGTTCCGGCAAAACATTGTTCTCATCTCCGTCATTGCGACAATTCTGGCGGTCAGCACAACGCTCTTCACCTTGCTTTTGGGCCAACGTTCGCACCGCGATCTTATGCGTGCGCGTGACGTGCTCGAAGACCGGGTGGAGGAGAGAACCCAGGAACTTCAGGAGAGCGAGACTCGTGTTCGCAGCGTTATTGAGAATGCCGCGGACGGCATTGTCGTTATCGACAAACAGGGAAGCGTCCTGACATTCAGTCCCGCCGCCGAGAAGATCTTCGGTTATGCGTCAGACGAAATCCTGGGCCAGAACGTCTCGGTTCTAATGCCAGATGTTATTGGACAAGAACATGACAGTTATCTGGGGCAGTACTCCGAATCGGAGCCGAGCCGGATCGTAGGGGCGACGCGAGAGGCGGTTGGCCTGCGAAAGAACGGGGAAGAGTTCCCTATCGATCTTGCCATCAGTGAAATGAACATCAGCGATGAACTGTATTTCACCGGGATTATTCGAGACATCTCCGAACGCAAGGAAGCGGAGCTGAGGCTTAAGGATGCCTATGAGGTCATCTCCGGAAGCATCGACTATGCGAGCCATATTCAGCGCTCAATTCTGCCCCACCCCGACACATTCTCGACGGTTTTTGCGGATCACTTCGTAATCTGGGAGCCGAGGGACCGGGTCAGTGGAGACATCTACTGGAACAGGATTTGGGGCGATGGCGTCCTTGTCATACTGGGCGACTGCACAGGGCACGGCGTACCGGGTGCTTTCATGACCCTGATCGCCACCGGTGCCTTGGACAGGGCGATCGAAGAAGTCGAGCCCGGCGACGTCGGCTCTTTGATCCAGCGGATGCACCAGTTCGTTCAACTTTCTCTGGACCAGCACACGACCAGCGGCCCTTCCGATGATGGATTGGAGTTGGGAGCTTGTTATCTAAACGCGGAGATGACCGAAATCTCATACAGCGGTGCCCGCTTCTCCTTGTTCGTGGTCCAACCGAATGGGACCGAAGAGGTAAAAGGCACCAAGAAGGGCATCGGCTACCGAAGCATTCCGTATGACCAGCGGTATAAGGCCTCAAAACTGCAAATAGAGGCCGAGCACACCTACTTCATGACCACCGACGGCTTTATTGACCAAGTCGGAGGAGAGCGTCGCCGGATGTTCGGCAAGAAGCGGTTTATTCGTACCCTAGACGAATTGCGGCCACTTCGACTGGATGAGCAGAAAGCTCAGTTGATGAAGGAATTCGAAACTTACAAGGGCGAAGAAGAGCGTCGAGATGATGTGTCGTTGATCGCCTTTCGGATTTAATAAAATGAGCGCTAATATTTTTTGGTTATTGGGTAGCGCGAAAAAAATGCCCTATAAGCCATGTAGAGATTTAATAAATCGAAAAAAAAATCTAAAAGAAATGGTAGCGGAGGAGGGACTTGAACCCCCGACACGCGGATTATGATTCCGCTGCTCTAACCAGCTGAGCTACTCCGCCCCAAGGAAGAGGCCCCGCGAATTGGCGGGAGCCGTGTTCTTAAGGGTTGCGGGTGGTGTGGTCAAGCCTCTCGCACGGGGCGACAAGGGAAAATCCGGACCCGTGCGGGAAGCAAGAGCATCAGGGCCGTTCCAGCAGGCCTTCCGGTGGCGGCAGGGGATCGCTTTCTGGCAGTGCGCGAGCCTGAACGACGCCGAGTGGCACGCCAAGAGGCTCGTAGTCGGGGGCGCGGTGGCCGGCGCGGATGGGAAGGCCGGGGACAGGTTCCGGCTCTTTGACCCAGGTTTCAATCATCGGCGGCGGGGTGACGGCGGCGATGTCGCGGGGCTCAACTTCCGGCTTGTCATAGCGGCTCGGGTGAGGGCCGAAATAACTCACCAGCCGGGCCTCGTCGCGGGCGTTCGGTTCCCGGTAGCAGGTCACACCGGCGAGCGATTGATAGCAATAGGTCGGTTCGCGGTCGTAAACGCTGGCCTCGTATTCATCCACATGTCCGCAGGCGGCAAGCGCTCCGCCGATCAGGCACAAGGCGATCGTGCGGGCACCGAGGCGCGAAAGAGTCTGTTGGGTCAACATCCTGAAAATCCCGTTCCTGTTGGTTCTTTGACCAAGGCCCCGATTGTTTCGGAGGCTCTGCCTGACCGGATTGCAGGTTCGGTGCCAGAAAGCAGGGTTCTGTTAACCCTCTGAAATAACATCAACGATTCGGAAAAGAGCGGTATCTGGAGGCCAGCCGGCGGCAAGCTTTGCCGGGTGCGATCAGGCCCGCCCGGCAAGATAATCCAGGGCACCCTGGAGGATGTAGGCCGCTGCCGCCCGGTCAACCACGTCGCTTCGGCGCTTGCGGGTCAGGTCGGCCTCGCCAATCAGGATTCGCTCTACCGCCGCCGTGCTCAGCCGTTCATCCCAGAAAGCGGCTTTCAGACCCGTCGCCTGGCAACAATTGCGGGTGAAGTCCCGGACAGACTGTGCGCGGGGTCCCTCTGTCCCGTCGAGCGAGACCGGAAGGCCGACGACAAGGCCGCCCACATCGTGTTCCTTGATCAGGGTCTTCAGACGTTCCACATCGGCTGAAAATTTCCGCCGTTTGATGGTCTCGAGCGGGCCGGCCACCATGCCTAGCACATCGGCGAGCGCGATCCCGATGGTTTTCGTGCCCGGGTCCAGACCCATCAGGCGTTGATCCCGGCCAAGTCCGGCCTTCAGATCTTCCAGGCTGACGATAGCTGTAGGAGTAGGGCTCTTTGTCATGTTCTCGTTACGCTAGGCCCTTAGAGGTGACGTCCGATCCCGATTCTGCGCGAGAAGAGCAGCAATCACGACAGGGTGACTTGCCGGGTGGTGTCCGCAAGGTGTTAAAATCGCCTGACGGATCCCAATGAGGGCGAGACCTTAACAGCAGCCGACCCTCTCGTCACGGCTTCCGGAAGCTGGTCGTTGAAGGCAAAGAGACGAGCATTGAGCGCATGAAGCACTTAAAGTCCTTGGCCTGTTTTATGAAAGGGACCCTGGTACGACCGGTGCCAAGGGGGGGCGTGCTTTGGGCAGGCGTGCTTTTGGGGGCGCTTTTTCTGTTTGCGGAATTGGGTGGGGCGGCCCAGGCGGAGGAAAAGGCTGCTGCGCCCGAGCTCGTTGATTTTCTGGACGGCAAGATCAAGCCGCAACGTGGCCCCTATCTGGTGTTGACCGATGTCAACGTGCGGTCTTTGCCGCGGACCAATTCGCGTCGGCTTAGCGGTCTGAAGCGGGGCTCGCGGGTGATGGTCGCAGGTGTCGCGACCAATGCCTGGTACGGCGTTGAAAACGACAATGGCGACCCCCTGGGTTTTGTCTATGCGCCGGGCTTGATGCCGCTCCTGGATGGCACCTTGAAAGAATCCCTTGCGGGCAAGACGGCTCTTCCGGGCAAGGGCGAATGCAAGTGGGCCCTGGCCTTTGCGGGCCGCAGCCCCATGAATGACAAGGGTGCCACAGCCGCCGACTACGATATCAGCTTTGATTGCCGGCGGGCGTCCAAGCGCTATCGCTTCGACGGGCTGATGTTCATGACCGAGGTGCCCTACAAGATGGATTCGACGCCGGAGTTCCAGATCAGCATGGACATCCACGCACTGGGAACGGATTTCGAGAGCGTTCCTTCCGTCACCACCGTTTTCAAGCTGAATGATGCCAAGGTGGCCTACGACGGTGCCACTGTGGCGGAATTGGCTGGAAAACCGGACCGGTCCTCGAAGCCGGCCAAGACGGTCCCGGAAGCCTTGACGGCGGCGGTCGAGATTGCGCTTCAGGCATGGAAACCGGCCGCCTGGACGCGGCTCGGCTCAGACGCGGACTGATCATTGACGGCCCAGGCCCGGCTTCCTTGCCAGGGCGGGACCATCGGGCTAAAAGCGGGACCATATCTGGATTTCGGCGCGGGTTCCTAGCCCGTCGCCTTTGGAATTCGTTCCACTTGTTGCCTTTGGAATTCGTTCCACTTGTTGAGAGTCGAGAGGGAAAGCATGTCGCTTGATGCGTCGGACGTGAAAAAGATCGCCTTTCTGGCCCGCCTGGACGTGGCCGACGATCAGCTGGATGGGCTGGCCGGTGAACTTAACGGCATTCTCGATTGGGTGGAACAACTGGGCGAGGTGGACACCGACGGGGTCAAGCCAATGACATCGGTCGCGGACATGACCCAACGCCTGCGCGATGACGCCGTGACCGATGGTCACTATCCCGAAAAAGTGCTGTCCAATGCGCCGGACCGGGTGGATGTCTTTTATGCCGTGCCGAAGGTGGTGGAGTGAGCGTCATGACCGATTTTACCGATCTCACCCTGAAAACCGCTTCCGATGGCTTGGATGCCGGTGACTTTTCTGCCGAAGAACTGACCGACGCCCATCTGGCGGCAATGGAGGCCCAGCGCGGTCTGAACGCCTTCATCACCGAGACCCCGGAGATCGCCCGGGAACGGGCTCGGGAAAGCGATGAGCGCCGGGCACGCGGAGAGCGGCTTGGGCCGTTGGACGGTCTGCCGATCGCGATCAAGGATCTGTTTTGCACAGAAGGCGTAAAGACGACGGCTGCCTCCAAGATCCTGGGCGAGTTCGTACCGCCTTACGAATCCACCGTATCGCGTAAGCTCCGCGAAGCCGGTGCCGTCATGCTGGGCAAGACCAACCTGGACGAGTTCGCCATGGGCTCGGCCAACATCACCTCGGCCTTCGGCAATGTGATCAGCCCCTGGAAACTGGACGACGGCAAAGACCGGGTGCCGGGCGGATCGAGCGGCGGTTCGGCTGCTGCGGTTGCCGGTCGGATGGCCTTGGCGGCGACGGGGACGGATACCGGCGGTTCGATCCGCCAGCCGGGTGCCTTTACCGGTATTGTCGGCATGAAGCCCACCTATGGGCGTTGTTCGCGATGGGGCATCATTGCCTTTGCCTCCAGCCTCGATCAGGCCGGGCCGATGACTCGGACGGTTGAAGACGCCGCCCTGATGCTGAATGCCATGGCCGGGTTCGATACCCAGGATTCGACCTCCGCCGACCTCGCGGTGCCGGATTTCGCGGCCGCCTGCCGCGGCTCGGTGAAAGGCCAGAAGGTCGGCCTGCCGAAGGAATACCGGGTCGACGGCATGGATCCCCGGATCGAAAGCCTCTGGCAGGAAGGGGTCGAAATGCTGAAGGCCGCCGGGATGGAACCGGTGGAGGTCAGCCTGCCTCACACGAAATACGCTTTGCCGACCTACTACATCATCGCGCCCGCCGAGGCATCTTCCAATCTGGCGCGCTATGACGGTGTCCGCTACGGCCTGCGTGTCGAGGAGGAAGGCAGCCTGGATGATCTCTATCAGATGACCCGGGGGGCAGGGTTCGGCGCGGAGACCCGGCGCCGCATCCTGATCGGCACCTATGTGCTGAGTGCGGGCTACTACGATGCCTACTACCTGAAAGCCCAGCGGGTGCGCAGCCTGATCGCCCAGGATTTTGCCAAGGCCTTCGAACAGTGCGACGTGCTCCTCACCCCCACCGCACCTTCGGACGCTTTCGCCATCGGCGAAAAGATGGACGACCCGATCGCCATGTACCTGAATGACGTCTTCACCGTACCGGCCAGCCTTGCCGGTCTTCCGGGGATTTCGGTCCCGGCGGGCATGAGTGACCAGGGCCTGCCGTTGGGGCTGCAGCTGATCGGAAAGCCTTTCGGCGAAGAGGGCCTGTTTACGGTCGCCAGCGCGCTGGAGGCGGAAGCGGGGTTTAACGCAAAGCCTTGATCGGTCCCTGACGTTCAATCGATATCCGGGCCGGATGCTCCTTCTTTTGAGAGGGCATCCGGCCTTTTTTCTTGCCTTTAAATTATAATTATCTAATATATGAATATCGAATAACACTTTTTGGGGGATCTCCAATGCACCTTCGTGCCTTCTGTCTCTTTTCCATCCTGATGCTAGCCGTGATGCTGGCGACCCATGCCCAGCCAGCCCTGGCCGACGGCCATGGGGCTAAAGAAAACGGGAAAATGCCGTCCAAGATTTTGACCGTGGTCACCTCGCCGGACCATCAGACACAGGCGATGGCCTTCATCCTGACGCTGCAGGCCTTGAAGAACGGGGCTGAGGCCCAGGTGCTGCTTTGTGGCCCGGCCGGTCAAACGGCGGTCAAAGGCGTCGAACAGGCACCGTTGAAGCCGAAGGGCATGACGCCAGCGAAGCTGATGATGGCGGCCCAAAAACAGGGCGCAAAGGTCCAGGTCTGCGCCCTGTTCCTGCCCAATGCCGGTCTGGATGCCGGGGCCCTGGCCGAAGGTGTGACGGCGGCCCGCCCGCCTGAGATCGGTGCCGTTATGGCTGATCCCGCCGTCCGCTATTTCACTTTCTGAGAAAAGGATTTCAACGATGTTGACCCGAAAACTGCCGCTCCTGGGGGCTCTTGTTTTGGCGCTCGGTCTCGCTTCGATCAGTCTGAATGCTGCGCTTGCCGCAGATAAGCCGTCCAACGCGAAGAAACAGACCAAGGCGGAGCTTTACCTCACTGCAGTCGAGGCCCATCAATTGCTTCAAGCCAAACCGGAAGCGATCCTGATAGATGTCCGGGATCCGGCCGAGCAGATGTTCACCGGGGCTACGGCGGAAGCGGATCTGTTCGTACCGCTGAAGCGCATGGATACCAGCGCCTGGAATGCGAAAAAACAGACCTTCGCGATGAAGGACAATCCGGCCTTCGCGGACAGGGTCGAGGCGGGCCTCGCCAAGTTGCAGGCGGGTAAAGATACGCCGCTGATCTTCATGTGCCGCTCTGGCAGCCGCAGTTCCAAGGCGGCGGATCGGATGTTCGCCAGGGGTTACACCCAGACCTACACCATCATTGATGGCTTCGAAGGAGCTCCGCTGAAGGAAGGGGTAAGTAAAGGGGTGCGGGCCTTGAACGGCTGGCGCAATTCCGGTCTTCCCTGGGGCTACAAGTTGCCCAAAGAAAAGCTCGCCTTTGCGGCGATGAAAGAATAGCGCGAAGGCGTCGGCAATCTGGCCATGACAACAGCGGACTCGGGTCAACCGGCTCGAGTCCGCCCCGCTTCTTCGGTTTAGCGGTTCAGTGCTTGGCCTGTTCCAGAGCCTTGATCAGGTCATCGGCCTCAAAGGGTTTGGACAAGAACACATCCGCGCCGTGCTCTCGCGATATCCTCTCCCAATAGGCCCGCTTTTCCTGGTTGGCTGAGACAACGACCACGCCAATGTCACTGCCTTTCGGAAGCCGACGCGTGATCTTGCAAACTTCCAATCCGTCGAGCGGTGTCATCATCAGGTCGGTTACCACGAAATCCGGTGTTTCGGCCTTCAGGGTTTTGGAAATTCGGGAACTATCTTTGACCCCAATTACGTCGTGGCCAGCATCGGTCAGATACCCGGAAATGATTTTCAGGACGACGCCGTCATCATCGACGACACAAACCTTTGACATAGCGGACCCAACTCAACCGTTGTTGCTGAGTGGATAGCTTCAACCAATAATTAGAATGAGTCAAATGTTTGGGTTGCTCCGGAAGAAGTGAAGCCCTCAGTTTTTCTGGTCAGGTCTTCCGGGCAGGGGCATCACCGTGATGCCTTCGTCATGGAGTTCCTTGGCCTCTTCCAGTGTCGCGTCGCCGAATATGCCGCGTTCTTCGGCCTCGCCATAGTGCATCTTGCGCGCTTCCTCGGGGAATTTTTCGCCGACGTTTTCGCAGTGCTGCTCCACATGGTCGCGCAATTTGCCCATGGCTTGGAGGATTTCCTTCGCCACTTCCGTCGCGCGGGCTTCAGCTTCCGGGTTGGGGGCGGGGGCCGGCAGGTAGTCCCGGTTCGCGCCCTTGGTGTTGCCTTTTTTTGGCACGGCGGGGGCCATGATGGCCTTTTCGACAGACGTCGAGCCGCACATCGGGCATTCGACAATGCCCTTTGAAGCCTGCTTGTCGTAGGCTTTCGAGTCCTTGAACCAGGCTTCGAACCCGTGGCCCTCGGCGCAGCGGAGTTGATAACGAATCATCGGCATAGAACCATTGACGTTAACGACGGGTGGCCACAGGCTGCGGATCGCAACGCACTTTGGCCACAAAAACAGTCGAGAATTCCGCCCCTTATACGGTTGGTGGAGGTCGCAAGCAAAGGATTAAGGGGCTCGGTAAAGAAATGGTTAAGGAAGACAGCACTGTCCAGTCCGATGTGACCCTGGCCAAACACCTACGCATTACCGAGCCCAGCCGCTGGGTCATGCGCTTCGCGCCGCTGATCAAGCCGGGCGGTTCCGTCCTCGACCTGGCCGCTGGCGGCGGGCGCCATGGCCGCGCGTTATTGGCTGCGGGCCATGCCGTAACCCTGGTGGACAAGAACACAGCACCCCTGGCGGACCTGGCCCAGCAGGCCGAGGTCGTTCAGGCGGACCTGGAAGACGGCAGCCCCTGGCCACTGGAGGGGCAGGGCTTTGATGCCATCGTCGTCGTGAACTACCTGCACCGGCCCTTGATTCCGACGCTGTTGGACAGCTTGAATCCGGGCGGCCTGTTTCTGTACGAGACCTTCGCACGCGGCAACGAGGTCTATTCCCGCCCACGCAACCCGGATCACCTGTTGAAATCGGGGGAGCTTCTGGAACTCGTCGGCGGACGGCTGCAGGTGATCGCCTATGAGCATGGCATCCGCGAAGCGGGGCCACTGCCAGGCGTCATCCAGCACATCGCCGGTGTGAAGGATTTGGAGGGCAGCGAGCGGGAGGATGGCGAGCCGACGCCTCATCCCATCCAACCGAACATCGACTGAGCTTTCCTGGGAATCAGATCCAGGTTCGTTCCGTCGTCAACGCGGGGATGCGCATGCGCGCTTCAGCGACGGCGGGAGGTTCGATCTCCGCCATGATGATCTCGCCCTCCCGATCGCCTGCTTGCGCAATCACCTTGCCCCAGGGATCGACGATCATCGAATGCCCCCAGGTCTTGCGCCCACCCGCATGGGTGCCGGTTTGTGCCGGGGCCAGGATGTAGGAGCCTGTCTCGATGGCGCGTGCGCGCAGCAGGACCTCCCAGTGGGCTCTGCCTGTCGGCACGGTGAAGGCGCTGGGCACGGCGATGACCTGCGCCCCCCGGCTCGCCAGATCGCGGTAGAGCGCGGGGAACCGGAGGTCGTAGCAGATGGTCAAGCCCACCGGCCCGAGCGGGCTTTCGTGCCAGACGGCCTCCATGCCGCCTCTATAGGTATCGGATTCCCTGTAGGCTTCACCCTGCCCAAGATCCACGTCGAACAGGTGAATCTTGTCGTAGCGGGCTTTGATTTCGCCCAGGCCATCGATCAGGAAGGAGCGGTTGACCAGTTGTCCGGTGTCGCGATCCCTCAGAACAAGAGAGCCGATCAACAGCCAGACGCCCAGGTCGGCTGCCAAATCCCGGAAAGCCCGCAGCGAGGGGTCTTTTGCCTGTCGTCGGGCGAGAGAGGCTTGCATGGCCCGATCCGGCTGGATGAAGTTGGTTGTCTCCGGCGTTGCGATCAGGCTGGCACCCTCGCGCGCCGCCCGCCGGGCGAGTTCGGTGACCCGCGCGACGTTCTCCTCTGGATCGGAGGTGCTGGAGAGCTGCAGGCAGGCAGCGAGGTGGCCCATGAGGGATCGAGGTCAGGAGGCCTGCAACAGCGGATCAAGGCCGCCTTCGGATTCCAGCTCATAGAGGTCGTCGCAGCCGCCGATCAGCTTATCGTCGATGAAGATCTGCGGAACGGTGGATGCACCGTTGGTGCGTTCTGCCATTTCCTGACGCACTTTCCGACCCATGAAGATGTCGTATTCGGTAAACTCCACACCCTTGGACGTCAGCAACTCCTTGGCCCGGTGGCAGTAACCGCAGAGCGGGCTGGTATAGATTTCAACGTTGGCCATGGGGCCCTCCTGAACGCTCGCTAAAGGCCCTTCGATACGGGCCTGAACATATGATTTGACCGCAGATATAGGCTCTGGAGAGGGGCTGGGAAAGGGGTTTGCCCCTGTCACTCCTCCGTAATGACGCGGGCAAAGGTCAAAACGTCGATCTGGGCGGCACCTCCGCGCAGCAGCACCTTCGTGCAGGCTTCCACTGTGGCACCCGTGGTGAAGACGTCGTCGATCAGCAGCAGTCGCTTGCCCTTGATGCGGTCCCTTGTCTTCGCTGTCAGGCTGAAGGCACCGGCGACATTGCGCAGTCTGGCGCGCCGTCCAAACCGCCCTTGGCTCGGGGTCTTGCGTCTGCGCTTCAGGCCATCGACCAGAACCGGCTTTTCGGTCATATGCCCGAGCCGTCGCGCCAGTTCTGCCGACTGGTTGAAACGACGGTGAACCAATCGTGTCCAATGCAGGGGGACCGGCACCAGAAAGTCCGCCTGATCCAGCAAGTCCGACCCGGCCCGCGCCATCAACTTTGCCAGGACCGGTACGCGGTCCGTGCGGTCACCATGTTTCAGCCCCAGCACCATCGAACGGCTGACTTCACCGTACGAGACGGCAGCCCGGGCCCTGGCATAGCGCGGTGGAGACTGCGCACAGGCCCCGCAAACGCCTTCCAGGCCGGTGTCATAGGGAAAGGGCAGTCCGCACTGAACACAGCAGGGTGGGCCTAAAAAGTGCAGATCGCCAAAGCAGGCGGCGCAAAGGTCTCCTTCCATCACGTCCTCGCCACAGGCGGCGCATCGCGGCGGCAACAGATGATGCAGCGCCAGCCGACCGACCTTCAGAAGGGCTGTGCTCATTGTGTCCGCGCCGGAGTTTTCTGGCTTGGCGGGGGTGGGGGATTGCGTCATAGATGCAGCATGAGCGAGACCATGACCGTCTTCAACCGCAAGCTGGTGCGTGCCCGGCGCGACCGTGCGGCATCAGGCCTGGATGATGTGGATTTCCTGTTTCAGGAGGCCGCAGAGCGACTGGACGACCGGCTGGACGATATCGCGCGAAGTTTCCCCGTCTGTCTGGATCTCGGCTGTCATACGGGCCAAATGGCGGGCCTGCTGAAGCATCGCTCCGGCATCGAGACCCTGATCCAGGCCGACCTTTCGCCCGCCATGGCGGCTCGGGCGGGTGCTTTGGCCCCTGCTTGTGCGGCGGACGAGGAATGGCTTCCCTTCAAACAGGGTGCCTTTGACCTGATCACCTCCTGTCTGTCGCTGCATTGGGTGAACGACCTTCCCGGTGCGTTGATGCAGATCCGCCAGGCGCTGAAACCGGACGGATTGTTTCTGGCCGTGCTTTTCGGTGGGAACACGCTGACGGAACTGCGAGAGGCCTTCGCCGCAGCCGAAATCGCCATGGATGGCGGGATCAGCCCCCGGGTTTCGCCCTTTGCCGATGTGCGCGATGCGGGTGGCCTGATGCTGCGCGCGGGCTTCAAGCTGCCGGTGGTCGATGCGGACGACCTGACCGTTTCCTATCCGGATCCCCTGAAGCTGATGAGTGAACTCCGCGCCATGGGGGAGAGCAACGCCGTGATTGAACGCAGAAAGTCTCCGCTGAAGCGCGCCACATTGATGGCGGCGGCCGGACAGTATGCAGAGATGTTCGGCGGCGAAGACGGCCGCATCCCCGCGAGCTTCCAGCTGATCACCTTGACCGGCTGGGCTCCCGGTCCGAACCAGCAGGAGGCCTTGAAGCCGGGTACCGCCCAAAGCCGCCTGGCCGACGCACTGGAGGGCCACGAAATCCCGGCAGGCGACAAGGCACCGCATTGATCCGTCTTGCGACTTCGGCACCTGCGGCTAATCTACGACCATGCACTTTCCGAATCCCCTGATCAAAGGCCGGCTTGTGAAGCGCTACAAGCGTTTCATGGCTGATGTGGAGCTGGGCGATGGCAGCATCGTGACGGCTCATTGCGCAAACTCGGGCTCGATGTTGAGCGTCAACGAGCCTGGCTCCGACGTCTGGATATCACCCGCCACCAACCCGGACCGGAAACTGAAATTCACTTGGGAGCTGATCAGGATCGGCGAGGCCATGGTGGGTATCAACACCAACCATCCGAACGCCGTGGTCTATGAGGCGATCGAGCAGGGCCGCGTGCCGGAACTGGCTGGCTACGCCACGCAGAAACGGGAAGTAAAGTACGGCAAGAATTCGCGCATCGACGTGCTTTTGGACGATCCTGAAAAGGGCAAGTGCTACGTCGAGGTGAAGAACGTGACGCTGCGTCGCGGCGACGGACCCTTGGAATTCCCCGATGCCGTCACCAGCCGGGGAGCCAAACACCTGGTCGAGATGGCCGAGATGGTCAGGCAAGGCCATCGCGCGGTGATGTTCTATCTGGTCCAGCGGACCGATGGGGACGTCTTCAAGTTGGCTGAAGACATCGATCCCACCTATGCCGAAGGTCTGGCGGAGGCCATGAAAGCCGGGGTCGAGGTGGTCTGCTATCGTTGCTCGGTGACGCCGGAAGCCATCGAAGTTTCCGAGCCGATCAAGATCGAATTATAACGGCTCTAATCAGCACTGGTAATTTGGGGGCTAAAACCCTTACATCTAAGCCCATGAACGATACCGCAGAACTCTATCTCCCGAACGAAGGCCGCTCGATCAAGATTTACGATCAGTCGGGCTTCGATGGCATGCGCAAGGCTGGTCAATTGGCCGCCGAAACACTGGATTTCATCACGCCCCACGTGGTGCCCGGTGCGCGGACCGGTGACCTGGACAAGATGATCCATGATTACATCATTGATCACGGTGCCTATCCCAGCCCGCTGAACTATCGGGGCTTCCCGAAATCCTGCTGTATTTCGGTCAACCATGTGGTCTGCCACGGCATTCCGGGTGACAAGGTTTTGAAAGAGGGCGATTGCGCCAACATCGACGTCACCGTGACGCTGAACGGATGGTTCGGTGATACCAGCCGCATGTTCCCGGTTGGCAAGATCGGCGTGAAGGCGCAGCGCCTGATCGATTGCACCTTCGAGGCCATGTGGGAAGGCATCAAGGTGGTTCGGCCCGGTGCGCGCGTCGGTGATATCGGCGAGGCCATCCAGCAATATGCGGAAAAGCGTCGCTTCTCGGTCGT
Source organism: Magnetovibrionaceae bacterium (assembly GCA_049603795.1). GTDB lineage: Bacteria > Pseudomonadota > Alphaproteobacteria > Rhodospirillales > JBMYSY01 > JBMYSY01. The sequence continues at coordinate 55,972 of JBMYSY010000003.1, read as the reverse complement.
GCGTGATTTCTGTGGCCATGGACTGGGCCGGGTGTTCCACGATGCGCCGAACATCATGCACTTCGGGCGCAAGGGCACGGGTGCGACCTTCCGCGAAGGGATGTTCTTCACGATCGAGCCCATGATCAATGCGGGCCGCTTTGACGTGAAAATCCTGGAAGACGGCTGGACGGCGGTGACCAAGGACCGGTCCCTGTCGGCGCAGTTCGAACATTCCATTGGCGTGACGGCGGATGGCTATGAGGTCTTCACCCTCTCGCCTGCCGGCCTGCACAAACCTCCTTTCAACGTTTAAGTCTTTCGTGATGGCAGAGGACAAGCCCCACTACGCCGGACATCGCGAACGGCTTCGCAACCGTTTCTTGAGTGCCGGCTCTGATTCTCTTGCCGATTATGAGTTGCTGGAGCTGCTTCTGTTCCCGTCGATCCCGAGACGCGACGTCAAGCCGCTGGCAAAGGACCTGATCGCGCGCTTCGGCTCCTTCGCCGGGGTCCTGGCGGCGGAAGAGAAGCATCTGGCCGAGGTCAAGGGCTTAGGACCGGGAGCAGTCGTGGCGATCAAGGTCGCCCAGGCCTCGGCTCTCCGGCTCGCGCGCGATCAGGTGATGAACCAACCGGTGCTGACCTCCTGGCAGGCGTTGCTGGATTACTGCCATGCCGCCATGGCGCACGAAAAGACTGAACGCTTCCGCGTTCTCTACCTCAATCGCAAGAATGCGCTCATCGCTGATGAGGTGCAGCAGAAGGGGACGGTCGACCACACCCCGGTCTACCCCCGCGAGATCGTCAAGCGGGCGCTGGAACTGGAGGCAACAGCCCTGATCATGGTCCACAACCACCCCAGCGGCGACCCCACCCCCAGCCGCGCCGATATCGCCATGACCCAGGAGGTGAAGGAGACCTCGGCCAAGCTGGATATTGTGCTGCATGATCATTTGATCATCGCGAAAAAAGGGCATGCCAGTTTTAAGGCGATGGGGTTGCTTTAACACCTCGGTCTCACCCCGTCTGAACTCGCTGACCCACCACACAGATAGGTTGCCTCTTGGCGGGATTGGGCTAGCCTATCGTATCGAGGTTCAGTGCGGGGAACTTAACGGACATGCTGAAGCCGACCCTACCGGCGAATGAGCGGGCCAGGCTAGAAAAGCTTGCCGGTTATCAGGTTCTGGATACAGAGACCGAGGCCTGCTTTGACCGAATAACGCGTATCGTTGCCGAAAGCCTCGACGTCCCGATCTCTCTGGTCTCCTTGGTTGATGCCGACCGGCAGTGGTTCAAGTCACACCACGGCCTGGACGCGACGGAGACCCCGCGCGAACAGGCCTTCTGCGCCCATGCCCTTCATGGAAACGACGTCTTTGTCGTCGCAGATGCCTTTGAAGACGAGCGGTTTCACGACAGCCCGCTGGTGACCGATGCGCCCGGTGTGCGGTTCTACGCCGGGGCTCCCTTGATCACGCCGGATGGGCACAAGCTCGGAACTCTTTGCGCCATTGATCATAGGGCGCATGAGATTTCCGACGATCACAAACAACTTTTGCAGGACTTGGCCAGTCTTGTGATTGACGAATTGGAACTGCGAAAGGCCAGGGCTGAACTGACCCGGAAAAACGCACAACTGAAAGAAAACATCTTCGAGCTGTTGGAGGCCAAAGAATCTGTTCAGAAACAGGCCCGGGAATTGAAGCAACTGGCCGACAGCGAGGCTCGGGTGCGTGCCGAACTGGCCGCCGAAGTGGCCTCCAAAGATCGGTTTTTCTCGATCATCGCCCATGATCTGAAAGGCCCCTTTACCTCCATCCTTGGCCTTTCCGGGTTGATCTCGAAGATGCCGGAGAAGTTTTCCAAGGAGAAGTTGATCGAACAGTCCGCTCGCATCCATGCCTCGGCCACGCAAATCTTTGAATTGCTGGAAAATCTGCTGGAATGGGCCCGGGTGCAGATGGACCAGGACAATGTCCAAACCGAGATTTTCCCGCTGGCTCGCCCGATCGAGGATACCCTTGGCGTGCTCGGACCGATGGCGGCAGACAAGGGCATCACGTTATCAGCTGAACCGACAGATTTGCTGGTCCAGGCAGACCCCAACATGGTGCTCCTGGTGATCCGGAATCTGACCGCCAACGCGCTCAAATTCACGCCTGACGGGGGCAAGGTGACTCTCAGGGCCGTTGATCGGGACAGTTTCGTTGAAGTCACGGTTACCGATACCGGCGTCGGCGTCTCGGAAAAGCTTTCCGAGGGCCTTTTTCGCATCGACAGCAAGACCACTTCCCGTGGCACCAACGGCGAGGTCGGAACCGGCCTTGGCCTGCCGCTTTGTGCTCAGATGGTCGAACTGAACGGCGGGGAGATCGGCTTCGAGAGTACTCCGGGTGAGGGATCGGTGTTTCGCTTCACCTTGAGAAAGCCGAAATAACCTATCCCGATTTTATTTGCCCTTCGTTTGTTCCGGGGGGCTATTAATCCGGCCAGCGCCGGTGCAGCCAGAACCATTCGGAAGGGCGCTCGCGGATCCAGCTTTCGAGCAGCAGGTTGACCTCCGTCATCAAGTTCAGCATGTCGGTCTGCAGATCGCCGGAGCGCTTGATCTCCATCGGGGGAGAAAAGGTGACCCGAAAACGTGCGCCGCCCAACCGTTCGATCCGTGTCGGGACCACCGGGCAGTCGTATTTGAGGGCGAAACGCGCGAGCGCGGGGGCTGTCATGGCGTCCCGACCGAAGAAGGGCACTTTGATCCCGTCGTTCATTTTCTGATCGACCACAAGGCCTACGTGGCCGCCCTTGGCCAGCACCCCGATGGCCTGGCGCGCACCCTCCGCACCCTTTGGGATCAATTGGCCGGATAACTGGCGGGATTGAAACAGCTTCAGGATCAGCGGGTTGTTCGGGCGGCGGAAGACGACGCTGACGGGCAGCCCGTTTAGCATGGAGAACAGCGGCGTGATCTCCCAGTTTGCCTGGTGACCGGAAAAAAACAGGCCGTTTCGGCCATCGTCGCGCAACAGCTCGAAATGTTCCCGGCCGACGATTTCGACCCGTTCATCACCGGGGCTGAACAGTTTGTGGATCCCGGGAAATTCGAAGGCCGTGCGGCCCAGGTTGTCCCAGACTCCCTTGACCGTCGCCTCGATCCAGTCCGCATCTTTTTCCGGGAAGGCCCTTGCGAGATTCTGGCGCGCGACGTTGGACACCTTCAGCCCGGGACCAATGGTCCGGGCCAGCCAGCCCCCGAGACCGCTCGCCCAGTTGATCGGCAGAAGCCCGACCAGCCAGAACAGCGGATAGGCGATGGCGGCTTCGAGATAATGTTTCGGCTTGGTTTTGTGAGGGTTGGTCGGCTCAGTCATCAGGGTTCAAAATCGCATCCAGCATGGCGTCAAGAGCGGCTTCGTCGTCCCAAGAGAGGGTGATTGTCAAGACCCGGATGAAGGGATGAAAGCGTTCAGGGATGCGCATGGCGTCTTTTTCGGTCGTCACCAGCCGGGCATTCAGCGCCTGGGCCTCAGCGATCACACCCTCGATTTCTTCGACCGTGTAGGCGTGATGATCGGGGAAATCCCGATGGCCGACGACGATGGCACCAAGGCCCGCCAGCGTTTCACGAAACTTTTGTGGACGCCCGATGCCCGAGAGCGCAAAGACCTGGGCCTCGTCCAGGTCCGGTGCGGGTTCCGCCAGGATGCGCCCCTGCAGCACCGTGCCGTCGTACCAATCCGGTGGCTGAAAAGGGCCCTCGCCGAGCCGGATGATTGCTTTTGCCCGGCCCAACCCGGCCCGCGCCGTCTCCCGCAGAGGCCCTGCCGGGATCATGAAGCCGTTGCCGAAACCGAAGCCCGCATCCACAACCACAAGACTGGCCGTTTTGGCGAGGTCCGGGTCCTGATGGCCGTCATCCATGATGATGACCTCCGCTTCGCCAAGGCCGACCATCGCCCGGGCTCCCTGCACCCGGTCTTTCGCGACCCAGACCGGGACGTACTTCGCCAGCATGAGGGCCTCGTCCCCGGCATCATTGGTCTGGTGGGTTTCGGGTTCGATCCGCACCGGGCCGGCAAAGGCCCCGCCGTAGCCTTTGGACAAGACCTTGGCGTTCAGGCCGCGGGCGCGAAGCCGCTCTGTCAAATCCCGCACCACCGGCGTCTTGCCGGCCCCGCCCGCGATGATATTGCCGATGCAGATTACGGGTACCGGCGGGGTGTAGCGGGGCTGCCGCCGGACGCGCAGCGCCGTGCCCAGACCGTAGATCAGTCCGAAGGGGGCCAAGACCCAGGCGGCCAGTCCCTTGCGGGCCCAGAAGTCGGGTGCCTTCATGCCTTTGGATCCCCGTCCGGTTTCTGCGGTTGATCTTCCGGCGCTGGTTCAGGTTCCGGGGGACGCGGAATCCTGTTCAGAAAGGGTTCCAGTTCGACCATCACCCGGTCGAGCACGCCGGCCTCACTTTCCGCAAAGGCCTTGGCATTCGAAGCAAGCTTGGCTGCGCGGTCGCTCTCCACGGTCAGAACACCGATGGCAGCGGCGAGGGAAGCCTCATCCTTGACGGCAACGCCCGCCTCGCTCTCCAGCATCCGAGTGGCAATCTCGGCGAAGTTCGTCATTTTCGGCCCGAACAGGATGGGCGCGCCGAGCCGGGCAGGCTCGATCGGGTTTTGCCCGCCGCCGGCACCCTCGGGGGCCAGGGACTTGCCGATAAAGACCGGGGCGTCGAGCCGGTAGAACAACCCCAATTCGCCCATGGTATCGGCGAGATAGATCTCTGTGCCCTTGGCCAAGGCCTGGGCCCGGCTGCGCTGTGCGACGTTGAACCGCGCCTTGCGCAGGTCCGCCGCGATGGCGTCTCCGCGGTTCGGATGGCGCGGCACGATGATGGTCAGCAGGTCCGGCAATTCTCGCGCAAGGCGGCGGTGGACCCTTGCGGCGAGGGCTTCTTCTCCCGGATGGGTGCTGGCGGCGATCCAGACAGGCCGGTCCGTGATCCGGGTCTTGAGGCTGTTCAGGTCTCCGGTACTGACCGGCAGCGGCGGAGCCGCGAATTTCAGGTTGCCGACGCTGATCACATTGCGGGCACCCAGGGCCTGGAGCCGTTCCGCATCCATACGGGTCTGGCCGAGCGTCAGGTCAAAACAGTCGAGCAGACGGGAAATCGTGCCCCGGACCCAACTCCAGCGCCGGAACGAGCGTTCGGACACCCGCCCGTTCATCAGGATCATCGGCACCCGCTCAGCCAGGGATTGCAGCATCAGATTGGGCCAGAACTCGGATTCCATCCAGATGGCAAGGTTGGGCTGCCAGCGGTCCAGGAAACGCTGGACGCAATCCGGATGGTCGACCGGCACGTACTGGTGGATCGCCCGGTCCGGCAGGCGCTTCGCCAGCAACTGGGCCGAGGTCACGGTGCCCGTGGTAACCAGCACCCGGACATCATCCCGGGCGTTCAGAATGGCGTCGATCAGGGGCAGGGCGGAGACGGCTTCACCCACACTGGCACCATGAATCCAGACGAGGCCGGTATCAGGTCGTCGGCGTTTGGAATGGCCGAAGCGTTCGTCGAAGCGTTTGGGGTCTTCCTTGCCGTCCGCGAGGCGGTCCTGCAGATGCTTTTCGATCTGCGACCAGAAAGTCCGCACAAGGAATTGATAGATCCCGATCATGACGCCTGAGGCTGATCCTTCTTATCCGTCTGTTTCGACCATTGATCTTGCATCTGAATCGGCGGAAGTCCAAAGGCCGCGTCAGCCCGGTTTGTGACGTCCATCAAGGCGATCTCGATTTTGGCTGTGGCGGCTTCAGTATTCTCGTCCCGCCCGACATGGATCGGCGGCCCCCAGACCGTGATACCGGCATTGAACGGGTAGGGCCAGATGAAGCGATCCCAGCTTCGCAACAGTTTGCGACGCTTGATGCCATAGGCGCAGGGAATGACCGGGACGCCGGACAGCTTGGCCAGGGCCGCCGCACCCTCCTGGGCGACCATACGCGGGCCCTTCGGCCCATCGGGTGTCAGGCCGACGCATTCCCCGTTCTTGATCAATTTCAGCATCACGCGCATGGCAGCCGCCCCGCCACGCGTCGAAGATCCTTCAGCGTTCTTGATGCCCAAAGGGGCCATGGATTCCGCAATCAACCGCCCGTCCCGGTGGGCGGAGACCATCATGGTGATGGGGCGTGCGGATGGGCCCTTGCGCGGCCAGGTAATGACCATCATGCCGAGCCGGTTGTGCCAGAAGGTTAGGATGAAGGGCCGGGCGGCGTCCCAGAAGGCCTGCGGGTGCTCCCCGCCTTCGACCCGCCAGCGGCTGGTGGCATAGCAGAACAGCACATAGCGCGCGACGGCCCAGCGGATCAGGCCCTTTAGCGCCTCGGACTTCCCCAGTTTTTTGAAGAAAGCGCGCACGCCAACCGGCCCCCGTTATGCTTCGTCCGCTTCGGCGTCGTCCGGCTTCTTGTCCTTGAACTGCATGGAATGCAGATGCGCGTAGAGCCCGCCCCTGGCCAGCAGATCGTCGTGGTTGCCCTGTTCGACGATGCGGCCCTGGTCCATGACATAGATCACGTCCGCATGGCGGATGGTGCTGAGCCGGTGAGCGATCACCAGGGTTGAACGATCCGCCATCAGGCTTTCGAGCGCCGCCTGGACCTTGCGCTCGGACTCGGTATCCAGCGAGGACGTCGCTTCGTCCAACAGCAGGATCGGTGCATTCTTCAGCATGGCGCGTGCGATGGACAGCCGCTGGCGCTGACCACCGGACAGCTTGACACCATGTTCGCCGACCACCGTGTCGTAGCCTTCGGGCAGTTCGGTGATAAAGTCATGGGCGGCGGCATGGCGCGCGGCTTCTTCGATCTCGTCCTGGGTCGCACCGGCCTTGCCGTAGGCGATGTTGGCGCGGATGGTGTCGTCGAACAGGGTGATTTCCTGGCTGACCAAGGCGACGTTGCCGTAGAGCGAGGCAAAGCTCAAATCCCGCACGTCCTGACCATCGATGGTGACCGTTCCCGCCGCCACGTCATAGAATCGCGGTATCAGGTTCAGGATGGTCGACTTTCCGGCACCCGATGGCCCGACGAGGGCGACGGTTTTTCCCGCGTCCACGGTCAGGTCCACACCGCTCAACGTCGGCCCATCCGCACCGTCATAAGCGAAATCGACAGCGCTCAAGGCGATCTGACCCTTGCAGTCCGTCAGGTCCTTGGCGGCCGGGCTCTCCTGAATCTGCGAATCGATATCCATCACGGCAAACATGCGCTGGGCACCGGCGAGCCCTTCCTGGACGTTGGCGTTCAGATTGGCAAGGCGCTTCAGCGGTTCGTAGGCCATCAAGAGCGCTGCAATGAACGAGAAAAACGATCCCGCATCCATGCCGCCGTGGATCACGGTGTAGCCGCCGTAAATGATCACCGTGGCGACGGCGAGTCCGCCCAAGGTTTCCATGATCGGGCTCGACATGGCGCGCACGCGGGTTGCCTTCATCACCAGTGCGAAGATGCGATCGACCACGGTGTGAACCCGCTTTTCCTCATAGGCCACCATGTCATAGGCCTTGACCACGCGCATACCCTGGAAGGTCTGGTCGAGGATGGTCACCAGTTGGCCCGTTTCCACCTGGGTATTGGCGGTCACCTTTCGCATCCGTTTGCCGATGCGGACGATGGGGTAGATCGCGACCGGGAAGACGAAGAACGAAATCAGCGCCAGCTCCCAACTTTGGAAAAACATCAGGCCGACCAGGCCGATCAATTGGGTGGCATCCTTTCCGGCCCCGGTCAGTGCGTTCGAGACGGCGGCTTTCATCGCCTGGATGTCGTTGGTGAAGCGCGAGATCAGAACACCTGTCGGAACACCATGGAAAAAGCCCAGGTCGAGGCGGGCGAGGTGGCTGAACAGGCGTTGCTGATTGTCGGCGATGATCCGCATGCCGACGTGGTTCATCAACACGGCCTGGCCATAGTTGGCAGCCCCCTTCGCCAGGAAGCTCGCGATCACGGCGAAGGCCACCCACCAGAGCGCGGCCTCGTTCCGGGCGAAGAAGATGTCGTTGACGATGGGCTCCATCAGATAGGCATTGATGCTGGTCGTGACCGCCATGATGCCCATGCAGATCAGCGCGAGGACGATCCGGCCCGTGTAGTTCGAGATCGATTCCCGCCAGAGCCGCTTCATCAGCTCAACGGTGGAGGCATGCTCCTTCGGGTTCAGAAGGGCGGGATCAACCACGAATGACGTCTCCGGGTTGTGGGATGGTCGCAGGCGACGGCGGCATGAATTTTCCCCAAAGCGCCAGGGTTTAAGCGCATCCCCGGTTCCTATCCGGGGGGAGGGGTGGGGTCAAGGGTGGTCGGCGGATTGCCGCTCAGGACGGGGCCTTCGGGTTTCGCTTTCCCGCTGTCAAAAGGTAGTGAACCCCCAACCCGCAAACGAGGCCCCAGAACGGGGCGGCGATATCCAAAAGACTGCCGCTGGACGCCGTGATGACGAAGGTCAGGATGGCCGCCTCCCGACCCTCTGCCCGGGCCAGGGCGACGTGCAGGCTGGTGGCGATGGTGCCCAGAAGGGCGAGGCCCGCAATGGTCGCGACCAGGGCCTGGGGGAAGCTCGCGAAGAAACTGGCGACCGTTGCCCCGAACAGGCCCGCCAGAAGATAAAACACACCGGCCCAGACCGCGCCCCAGTAGCGGCGTTTGGGGTCCTTGTCCACATGCTCTCCCATGCAGAGCGCAGCGGTAATGGCCGCCAGATTGTAGGCGAAGCCCCCGAGGCCCCCGAAGATCAGGCCAAGGGCACCGGTCAAGCTGATGATCGGGGAGGCGGGGGTCTTGTAATCGTGGGCGCGCAAGGTGGCGAGACCCGGCACATTCTGGGATGCCATGGTGACGATAAAAAGCGGCAGGCCGATCCCGATGAGCACCGCGGGATCGAAGCTGGGCGTGGTCCAGACCGGGGTTGTCAGCTCGAAGGTCATGGCCGTGACGTCAATGCGCCCCTGTACCAGGGCGATGACGACACCGGTCAGAAAGGTCATTGGAATGGTATAGGCCGACCGCCGCCAGGTCCCGATGACGAAGGCGGTTACCATCGCGCCGACCATGATCACGCTGCTTTCGAAGGCGGGAAAGATGCTAAGGCCGAACTGCAGCAGGATGCCCGCCAGCATGGCCCTGGCCAGGCTTTCGGGGACCCACGTCATGAACCTGTCGAACAGTCCGGTCAGGCCGCAGAGGAGCATCAGGGCCGAACTAAAGAAAAAGGCACCAATCGCCTCCGCCATCGAGATGCCGGACAGGCTGGTGACCAACAGGGCGGCCCCGGGTGTGGACCAGGCCAGCATGATCGGTGCCTTGTAGAAAAGCGAAAGCCCGATCCCGCCCAGGCCGAGACCGAGCCCCAAGGCCCACATCCAGGAGGCCACTTCCTCAGGCCCCGCCCCGGCGGCGAGGGCGGCCTGGAAGATGATGGCGGCGGAACTGGTATAGCCCACCAGAATGGCCACGAAACCTGCCGACAGATGGGTGAAGGAAAAAGACTTCAGCATGGGATCCTCCCGAGGCAGCCCGGAAGCCAGCAGCCCTTTAGGTCCAGCGTTATAACGTCCGCCCAGGCTGCAGGCAAAGAGGCGTGAGCGGAGGGCGTGGCTTACTGAAATCCCCTAACGCCTGAGGGATCAAAGCTCAGCGCTTCGAGACCTCCGGCCTTCCGCCGCGTCCTTGAGCGCGTCATCCATGAACTCCTGAAGTTCCTGGTCGGCCCGGTCAGCCCTAGCCACGAGCAGACATTGGCACCGTATTTCCGCGTTAACGCCGGAGATGCGCGTATCGGGAACCCAGATTTGGACGGGCCTCAAGCTTTGTTCTCTCAAGGCATCCCGGCGCTTTTTCACTCTTTTTGCAACAGGCTCCGACATTCCATCGCCTCAATCAGTTCGTTACCTGTAACAGGGCTGCGAAGGTTGAGAAGTGTAAGAATTCCAATGAGTGAACGGGTGCCGAAATTCGTTGGCCGAACTCCTCAGCAGAGCCCGGAGCCCACAGCATCACCAACACAACAGAGAGAATTGCACCACGCATTTCCGGGAACCATTAGAGGTGGAAATGATGAAAAATGATAAGGGGAATAGATGTTTATTAAACGTATTATAAGAAAATTAGTTGAAATACTTATCTTTAAATGACATCTTTTCGTGGAATCCAAATGTGGAGAACCGAGTAGATGCGCATGGATCTTTTAGATCGGTCTATCTTCGAATTGATCAATGAACGGGCGCAAGTGGTCGAGGAGACCCTAAAGGCCGACGCCATATTCTATCACGGTCGGATTCACCCGGCGCTGTTTCGCAGCTTCCGGGATTTTGTTGAGGAGGTTAAAACACAGTCTCATCGCACAGATGATTCAATTGCTGTGTTCCTCCGAACGGGTGGTGGCTCTGCCGAGACGGCCGAGCGGATGGTTGCCGTGCTTAGGAAGCACTACAGCAAGGTGTATTTTGTTGTTCCTGATATTGCGATGTCAGCCGGGACGATCTTATGTATGTCTGGCGACAAGATTTTTATGGACTACGCCTCCAGCCTTGGCCCAGTTGATCCGCAAGTGCCGACGCCCGACACGGGCGATTTTGTTCCGGCAATGGGGTACCTGGACAAAGTACAGGAGATCACAAGCAAAGGTGATCTAGATCCTGCAGATGTCGTCCTGCTGAAGAGTTTGGATCTGGCAAAACTGGCGCTGTTTGAGCAGGCAAAGGACCTCTCGATCGACCTCTTGAAAGATTGGCTAGTTAAATACAAGTTTCAGAACTGGACAGAGCACCGAACCCGCAATCCTGGAAACCAAGTTACTGATCTTGAAAAACAGCAACGTGCCGAAGAGATTGCTAAAGCCCTAGCGGACCACAAGAAATGGCGATCTCATGGGCGGCATTTGGACACGGCAAAATTAAGAGATTTACGAATCGAGATTGATGACTATTCTGATGACGAAGATTTGCGAAGGGCAATTCGGGAATATAACGATCCACTAACCGGATTCATTGATCGTTCAGACATTCCTGTTTTCTTTCACAATCACAGACTTTCGCCGTAGGGAGGGCGCTATGAAGCTTGTGGAAAGAGTGGAAGACTTGCTGGTGCAGATCGAGGCCCAGGAGCCCAAATCTACTTCTGCCTTGGAGCGTGCCGAACGGCTCTCTGATCAGTATAGGGACGTAAAGCCGGTACCCTATAAGGTGCCCATAGAGCAGTCTCTGGGTCTGCCAGCCTTCACGAAATAGGCAGGTACACTGGTATTTTACCTAGTGCAAGGTCGTCCATCCGGGCGGCCTTTTCTTTTGGAGAATGCTGAATGTCTAGTTTGCGCGAAGCGATCAGCGAGCACCGGACGAAGAATGCCCCGCAGGCTCCGAAAGGCGGGCCTCGCCCAAAAATCCGCAAGAATAGAGTGCGTCTGCCCAGATAAGTCGGGTAAGGCGGGAGCAGTGGGGTACGCCAACACCCCACCCTCCCTAACCAAAACCACGCTACAAGGGGTAGCGGGGCCACGGCTATACGCGGCTTTATTCCTCGGTTGATCCATTTCCAATCACCGCCCGAACTCTGGGTGGCGAAGCCAATTGAGCTGCAGGGGATTGGGCCAGCCGGGGGCTGAGCGGGCGTCGGCGGGCCGGGGTCTTGCGGTTGCAGACGTTGGCACCGGCCTGTATCGCGCTCGGTTAGGCTCCCGACCGGTGAAAGTTGTCGGTGGGGATAGGCTAAGCGTTCGCCCTACCGAAACACATCCAAGTTCCCAAGGAACTGATTAACACTCGCTTCCCAGGAGAACTTCTCGGCGTAGGCGCGCGGGACGCTCGGGTCGATTTCGAGGGCCTCGTGCACGGCCTTTTTCAGGTCGTCTTCGAGGACACCCGCCCCCGACTGGTTGACCACGTCCAGAGGTCCCGGCACGGGATAGGCGGCGACGGGTAGGCCGCTGGCCATGGCTTCCAGGAGAACGAGGCCGAAGGTATCCGTCTTGCTGGGGAAGACAAAGATATCGCTGGCGGCGTAGTGGGCGGCCAGCTCCTCGCCCTTCTTCATGCCGACGAATTGAGTGGCCGGGTACTTCTTTTTGAGGCTTTCCAGCTGCGGGCCGTCGCCCACGACCATTTTGGTGCCGGGGGTGTCGAGCGCGAGAAAGGCCTCGATGTTTTTCTCGATGGCGACGCGGCCGACGTAGACCTGGATCGGGCGCTCAAAGTCCAGGAAGTCCTTGGGGCGCGGGTGAAACAGCTCGGTATCGACGCCGCGGGTCCAGCGGCGGATGTTCTTGAAGCCGTTTTCCGCCAGGGCGTCCTCGATCGTCTGGGTCGCCACCATGATCGCCGAGCTGGGCCCGTGGAAGCGGCGCAACATGGCGTAAGACCACTTCAGCGGAATGCCGAAGCGCGGTTTGATGTATTCCGGAAAGCGGGTGTGATAGGCCGTGGTGAAGGGATAGCCACGCTTGCGGCAATGGCGGTTGGCGATGGTGCCGAGTGGGCCCTCGGTCGCGATGTGGATCGCATTGGGTTCGAAATCATCGATCATCTTGCCAATGGTGCCGGGTTTGGTCAGCGCCAGGCGGATTTCCGGGTAGGTCGGGCAGGGGATGGTCTTGAACAGGTCCGGCGTGATGTACTTCGTCTCGTGACCCTGCGCCTCCAATCCCTCTTTAAGCGTGTTGAGCGTGCGAACCACGCCGTTGACCTGGGGGAACCAGGCATCGGTTACGATCAAGATCTTCATCGGTTCAGGCCTGGCTGGATTCGGGTGTCGATTGGGAGACGATGGCCGGTTCGGGTTTTGCCACCTTATTTCGGGCCGGCGTGCTGTCTTCGGGCAGCATGGAAAGCCCGCGAAGTTCGGCCCAGTGGATGATCTCCAGCTTGCCGTCTTGGTGTTCCACCAGGGCCGTGCAGCTCTCCACCCAGTCGCCGTCGTTGCAATAGAGAATGCCGTCGATGTCGCGGATCTCGGCGGTGTGGATATGCCCGCAGATGACGCCGTCGACCCCCCGCCTGCGCGCCTCGCCACAGACGGCGTTTTCAAAATGGCTGATGAACTCGACCGCGTTCTTCACCTTGTGCTTCAGAAAGGCCGAGAGCGACCAGTAGCGGAAGCCCATCTTGCGCCTGACGATATTCACCCCGGTATTCAGCTGCAGGGCGAAGGTGTAGGCCGTATCGCCCACGAAGGCGAGCCACTTGGCATACTTCACCACGCCGTCAAACTGATCGCCGTGCAGGATCAGGAAGCGTCGACCGTCGGCGGTGGTGTGATGCGCCTCGTTCAAGACGGCGACATGGCCGAAGCGGTGCTTGGAGAAATCCCGGAACATCTCGTCGTGGTTGCCGGGGATGTAGGTCACCCGGGTGCCCTTGCGCGCTTTCCGCAGCAGCTTCTGGACCACGTCGTTGTGGGACTGACGCCACATCCAATAGCGTTTCAGCCGCCAGCCATCAATGATGTCGCCGACCAGATAGAGGTATTCGGACTCGGTATTTTTCAGAAAGTCCAAGAGCATCTCCGCCTTGCAGCCACGGGTGCCGAGGTGGATGTCTGAAATCCAGATGCTGCGGTACTTGTACTTCTGCTTGGGCTGAGCGTTCATGACAGCCATCCAGCCTTTTATCGTTCAGGATGAGGGCCCGTTCAGCCCGCTTGAGGCTTATCGCATCGACAAATAATCAAATTGTCGATACTTCACCCTTCCTGAATCACGGCTTATACCGATTCTGACAGGGTGGCCAAACCCTAAGTACCGCTGTAACAAACACTTTATGGTCTTGTAACAATCGCTTTATTGGATTGACATTTAACTGTCACAGTCTATGTAATTAATCTGTCACGAAGATGCTGGTGACGAAATCCGTATCCCCCGCGACTCCGCTATCGGAAAGGCCTTTCATGCCCCAATCTGCGTCCACCTCGACCACTTCGCGCCGCATCCTCATCATCTTCAATCCGATTGCCGGTAACCGGTCCGGTGGGCGGTTGGAACGGGTGATCGCGGCGCTGCGCGCGCGCGGCCTGTCGGTGACCTTGAAGCCGACGGGTAAGCGCGGCGATGCCGAGGCCTTTGCGCGTGAACTCTCGCCTGCCGACTACGACGTGGTCGTTGCCGCAGGCGGGGACGGCACGATCAACGAGGTGGCGAATGGTCTGAGTTCGGAAGGCCCGCCGCTTGCGATCATTCCGCTGGGGACGGCCAACGTCCTGGCCGCAGAGATCGCCCTGCCGAAATCGGCGGAGGCCATCGCGGAAGTTATCGCGACCGGAGAAGCCCGTCAGGTCAATGTCGGCATCGTCAATGACCGCCGCTTCCTGTTGATGGCCGGTGTCGGCTTCGATGCCCATGTGGTTGCCAATGTGGACCCGGCGATCAAGAAGGCCGTCGGCAAGCTGGCCTATGTCTGGGAGACCTTCCGGGGCCTGTTCAAATTCCCGTTCAAAACCTACCGCATCACCATTGACGGCATTCCCTACGAGGCCGCCTCCGCCGTGATCGCCAACGGTCGGTTCTACGGCGGCACCTTCACCTGTGCTCCGGAGGCCCGGTTGGAAGAGCAGGCCTTTCACGTCTGTCTGTTCCTGAAGGGGGGCCGGTTGCAGACGATGCTCTACGCCGCCTGGCTCGCCATGGGCCGGCTGCACAAGCGCCACGATATCAAGATCGTGCGCGGCAGCGAGGTGGTCATCGACGGCCCTGCGGACGAACCGGTCCAAGGCGACGGCGACATCCTGGCGACGCTGAAGGCCGACGCCAAGGTGGCTCCGAAGATGATGCGTCTGGTGATGCCCGCCTAGCGGCTATTCGCCCGAAATTTCGACCGGCGCATGGCAGGCGCAAGAGAGCTTGTTGCCGAGCGGATCGCGCACGTAGCAGCCATAGAAGTTCGGATGGTACGTCCTCGGTCCCGGGGCACCCTCGTCGGCACCACCGTTGGCCAGAGCGGCCTCGTAGAAAGCCCGAACCTGCACGCGGGTTGTTGCCAGAAGGGTGATCGAGGTCCCGTTTCCCGGCGTCGCCACCCCGCCATCGAAGGGCTTCATGATCCAGAACTGATCGGCGTCCGGCTTGCCATAGGCGAGATGCTGGCCGTCATCCAGAAAACAGTCGTGGCCGAGCACGCCGAAAATGGCATCAAAGAAGCGCTTGGCCTCGACGGTATCGTTGGTGCCGATGACGACGTGACTGAGCATGATCGAGCCTCCGTTTCCCTGAGGCTCGTCGGGGCGGCCTCTACTCAGTAAAGGAACCGCACCTTGATCGTGCCGTCAATCTTCTGCAGGTCGCGGCGGATGCCGAGGCCCGCTTCCAGGTGGGCGTCCACGTCCACCACTACGTAACCCAGGTCGCCGTCGGTTTGCAGGTACTGACCGGCGATGTTCATTTCCCGGCTGGAGAACACCTCGTTCACCGCCGACAGCACGCCAGGCACGTTGTGGTGAATGTGCATGAACCGCGACCGACCGCCGCGCACCGGCAGGGCGGCTTCGACGAAGTTGACGGCACCGACAGTCGCGCCGGTCTCGACGTACTTCGCCAGCTTTTCGGCCACTTCGGTGCCGATGTTGGCCTGGGCCTCTTGCGTTGAGCCGCCGACGTGCGGGGTCAGGATGACGTTGGCCTTGCCGCGCAAGGGTGTCTGCAGTTCTTCCTGACCGGAGGCGGGCTCTGTCGGGAAGACGTCGATGGCGGCTCCCCGGATGTGGCCGTCGTCGAGGGCCGCTGCGAGGGCCTCCAGGTCAACGATGTTGCCGCGGGCGGCGTTGATCAGGTGGCTGCCGGGCTTCATGGCGCGGATTTGCGCTTCGCCCATCATGCCCTTGGTTTCTTCGGTCGCCGGCACATGCAGGCTGACAACGTCGGACGCGCCCAGCAGATCGTCCAGGCTGTCGCAGGGCGTTGCATTGCCCAAGGACAGCTTGGTTTCGATGTCGTAGTAACGGACCTGCATGCCCAGGCTCTCGGCCATGATGGAAAGCTGCGTGCCGATGTGGCCGTAGCCGACAATGCCCAACACCTTGCCGCGGACCTCGTGAGACTGTTCCGCCGTCTTCAGCCATTTGCCCGAATGGGCCAGGGCGGATTTTTCCGGCACGCCACGCATCAGCAAGATCGCCTCGCCGAGGACCAGTTCCGCCACGGAACGGGTATTGGAATAGGGCGCATTGAAGACCGGAATACCCTGTACGCGGGCGGTCTCCAGATCCACCTGGTTCGTGCCGATGCAGAAGCAACCGATGGCGAACAGGTTCTCCGCCGCCTCCAGAATCTCTTTTTTCAACTTGGTGCGGGAACGGATGCCGATAACGTGGGTATCCCGGATCGCTTCGAGCAGATCATCATGGTCCAGCGCCTTGGCGTGGGTCACGATGGTCTCGAACCCTTCCTTCGTGAGCAGGTTGACCGCGTTTTCGTGGATGCCCTCCAGCAGCAGAACCTTAATCTTGTCCTTGGTCGGCGAAAGGGTGGGCATGGCATGTCCTCATCAAGCTGGGCGCCCCTGCTTGGGTGCAGGTGCGAAGCGGGCTTAGGTGCCTGAGGGGCGCTGTTCCGTCAAGACCCCAATCGGGTAGGGAGCGGCCCAAAAACGGCGATTGCCGCGCTTTCGTGCGACCTTTCGTATTGTTTGAACAGGCTGGCCTCCCCATAATCCCGGCGGGCCGAGCCCTCCCAACGGGGCTCAGCCCTTCCAATTTGGGAAGGGAGACGAGAAACGTGACTGAATTGACAAAACCGGCGACCAAGCCGGCCAACCCCTGCTTTTCCTCAGGTCCTTGCGCAAAGCGACCCGGCTGGTCGTTGGCTGCCCTGGAAGACGCGGCTCTGGGCCGCTCTCACCGGGCCAAGGTGGGCAAGGCGAAGCTGAAAGCCGTCATCGACAAGACGCGCGATATCCTGGGAATCCCGGACGACTACAAAATCGGCATCGTTCCGGCGTCCGATACCGGCGCGGTCGAGATGGCGATGTGGTCCCTCCTGGGGGCCAAGCCTGTCACCATGATGGCTTGGGAAAGCTTTGGCTCCGGCTGGGTGACCGACTGCGTGAAGCAGTTGAAGCTGGCAGCGACCGAGATGAAGGCCGGTTATGGCGAATTGCCGGACCTTTCCGCTGTCGATTGGTCGACGGATGTGGTCTTCACCTGGAACGGCACGACCTCCGGCGTGAAGGTCCCGAACGGCGACTGGATTGCGGATGACCGCGAAGGTCTGGCGATCTGCGATGCGACCTCGGCGGTCTATGCCATGGATGTTCCTTTCGAAAAGCTGGATGTGGTCACCTGGTCCTGGCAGAAGGTCATGGGCGGCGAGGCGGCCCACGGCATGCTTGTTCTCAGCCCCCGCGCTGTCGAACGGCTGGAAAGCTATACACCTGCCTGGCCCTTGCCGAAAATCTTCCGCCTGACCAAGGGCGGCAAGCTGATCGAAGGCATCTTCAAGGGCGAGACAATCAATACGCCGTCCATGCTGGCTGTCGAAGACGCGCTGGATGGACTGAACTGGGCCGAAGGGCTCGGTGGATTGGACGGTCTGATTGACCGGTCGGAAGCCAACCTCGCCGCCATCGAAGCCTGGGTCGCCAACTCCGATTGGGCCGGTTTCCTGGCAGAAGACAAGCCCAGCCGGTCCAACACATCTGTCTGCCTGAAGGTGGTTGATCCCTGGTTCGATACGCTCGCCGACGACGCCAAGGGTGCCCTGGTGAAGCGCATCCCGGCTCTGTTGGATGCGGAAGATGCGGCCTATGACATCGGCGGCTACCGCGATGCGCCTCCGGGTCTCAGGATCTGGGCCGGTGCCACGGTGGAACATGATGACCTGGTTGCCCTCTTCCCCTGGCTTGACTGGGCCTATGCAACGGCCAAGGCGGAAGCGGGCGGTTAACGCCGTTCGCTTCCCCAGCTTCATCCCCCCAATTAAAAAAACAACACGACGACAGGAGGCTCGATCATGCCCAAAGTGCTGATCAGCGATAAGATGTCACCGCTCGCCGAACAGGTCTTCAAGGACCGCGGCGTCGAGGTGGACGTCATCACGGGCCAAAGCCCGGAAGAGCTTAAATCCATTATCGGAAAGTACGACGGTCTCGCCGTCCGGTCCTCCACCAAGGCGACGCCGGAGATCATCGAAGCCGCGACAAACCTTAAGGTGATCGGGCGCGCCGGAATCGGTGTCGACAACATCGACGGTCCGGCGGCCACGGCCAATGGCGTCGTGGTCATGAACACACCCTTCGGCAACTCCATCACCACGGCCGAACATGCGATTTCCATGATGATGGCGCTGGCCCGCCAAATCCCGGCGGCCAATGCCTCGACCCACGACGGGAAGTGGGAGAAATCCCGGTTCATGGGCATGGAGTTGATGGGCAAGACGCTCGGTGTCATCGGAGCCGGGAATATCGGCCAGGTGGTCTGTGACCGGGCCATGGGCCTGAAGATGAAGGTTGTGGCCTATGACCCCTACCTGTCGCCGGAACGCGCCGCGGATATCGGGGTGGAGAAGGTGGAATTGGACGATCTGCTGGCCCGTGCTGACGTCATCACCCTGCATGTTCCGCTGACCGATACGACGCGGAACATCCTGGACGAAGCGGCACTGGCCAAGACCAAGAAGGGCGTGCGCATCGTCAACTGTGCCCGTGGCGGTCTGATCGACGAAGCAGCCCTGAAGCTGGCCCTGGAAAGCGGCCATGTGGCCGGGGCGGCGCTGGATGTCTTCGCGGAAGAACCGGCCAAGGAAAACCCTTTGTTCGGGATGGAACAGGTGGTTGCGACTCCTCACCTGGGGGCCTCGACCTCTGAAGCCCAAGTGAACGTTGCTGTTCAGGTGGCCGAACAGATGTCGGACTACCTGCTGACCGGTGCTGTCACAAACGCGCTCAACATGCCCTCCGTCTCAGCCGAGGATGCGCCGAAGCTGAAACCCTATATGAAGCTCGCCGAACAAATGGGCAGCCTTGCCGGGCAGATTACGGAGACCGGCATCAAGGCGGTCGAGATCGAGTACGAAGGCCACGTGGCCGACCTCAATACCCGTCCGCTGACATCCATCGCGCTGATGGGGCTGCTCAGTCCTTTGATGGACAGCGTCAACATGGTCAACGCGCCTGTCATCGCCAAGGAACGCGACATCGATGTGTCGGAGACCAAGCATGACCGGGAAGGCAACTATCAAAGCCTGATCCGTCTGACGATTACGACGGAAGCCCAAAGGCGCAGCCTCGCCGGTACGCTCTTCGGTGCCAAACCGCGGATCGTCGAGCTGAAGGACATCCCGATGGAGGCCGAACTGTCCGAGCACATGCTCTTTGTCACCAACAAGGATGAGCCGGGGCTGATCGGCGCGCTCGGGACGACCTTGGCGGAGGCGGGTGTCAACATTGCGACGCTCAATCTCGGTCGGTCGGCGGAAGGCGGCTACGCCATCGCGCTGGTCGGTGTCGATCAGGTTCCGGAAGAAAGCGTGATGGAAATGATCTGCAGTCTGCCTCAGGTGCTGCGGGCCAAGCCGCTCACGTTCTGACTGCAACTAAAGTCGAAAGCCTCCCCTTGGGAGCGTGACTTGATCGCGCTCCCAGGGGGACCTACCTCCAGGGGACAAGCCGCCGAGGGGTTCCGCCGATGAAGATCACCATCAAGCTCTACGCTTTGCTCTCCCAGCACCTACCCGACCATGCGGTGAAGAACGAAGCCGAGATCGAGGTCGACGACAGGATCACTCCGATGGGTGTCATGGAGAGCCTGCGGCTGCCTTTGGAATTTTGTCACCTCGTCTTGGTCAATGGCGTTTATGTATCGCCGGGCGAGAGGGACGAGAAGGAACTGGCCGAAGGCGATGCTCTCGCCATATGGCCTCCTGTCGCGGGCGGATGATCCCTTGGTGATCAACAAGCAAATGGGCATGACTCGGGGTGACTTCGATCGTCTCATACCCCTCGCGCTCGGTACGGAGGTTTTCGAAAAGCTACCCGATGGCGTGCGCCTCGGCGACGCTCAGCGCTCACTGACGATTACTCTGGGCCCTGAGGGCAAGCGCAAGATTGCCTTACTCGAGCTTCCCTCCACCCCTGTCACGATCACTTTCAAGGGCTATACGGAAGAAGAAGCCGAAGCGGCCCTGGCAGAATTCGATCGCGCCTTTCAAAGGGGCGGTGGATAAGTCTCCGCATGCCCTGCTCAAAGGGCATAGGGCAGTTTGATCGCCTGGGAATTCGTCGTTAGGACAACCCGCCATGACCCGCGAAAGCCGATTCTGGGACCGCATCGCCTCAAAGTATGCGGCCAAGCCGGTGCCTGATGCCGGGCTCTATGAAAAGAAGTTGGCGGCAACCCGGGCGTTGTTGACGCCGGATGCTCGTGTCTTGGAGTTTGGCTGCGGAACGGGCTCGACGGCGATCAAACTGGCCCCCCATGCCAGATCGATCCTCGCCACCGATTTCTCGGAGAGGATGATCGAGATCGCGAGGGACAAAGCGGTCGCCGAGGGCCTCGAAAATGTCCGATTCGAGCAGGTCTCGATTGAAGGCCTGCAGGCGGATGACTGCGGTTTCGACATGGTGCTCGGCCATAGTATTCTGCACTTGGTGGATGATCCGTCAGCCGTGCTCGCGAAAGTCCATCGCATTCTGAAGCCGAAGGGGTGTTTCGTCTCCAGCACGGCCTGCCTGGCCGATGGTCTGCGCATCTTCAAATGGATCGGCCCACCGCTGGCAGCCTTGGGTGCCATCCCGAAGCTTCAAGTGTTCAGCCGCCTGGATCTCCTGGCCATGTTCGACCGGGCAGGATTTGACGTTGAGACGGAATGGCAACCGGGGGCCCGGAAGGGGATTTTTCTGGTGGCGAGGAAGCGGCTTTAGCCCTTCGCAAAAGGATTATCGCCCTTGCGCACCATGACTCGGATCGGGACACCCGGCAGGTCGAAGTCCTCCCGGATCGCATTGACCAGATAGCGATTGTAGCTCTCCGGCAGGTCCGTCGGTTTGGAACAGAACAGGACAAAGCGGGGCGGGCGGGTTTTCGCCTGGGTCATATAGCGGATTTTGATGCGGCGTCCGCTGGCAAGCGGTGGCGGATGGTGTTCCAGCATTTCAGTCAGCCAGCGGTTCAGTCTCGACGTCGAGATGCGCCGGTTCCAGACCTCGTAGATTTTCAGGACCGAAGGCAAGAGCCGGTTGATGCCTTTCCCCGTCTGAGCCGAAAGCGTGACGATGGGGATGTCCTTTAACTGCGCGAGGCTGATCTGCAGGCGGTCATTCAGTTGCCGCAGCACGTCCTTGCCGTCGCGCACGAGATCCCACTTGTTGACCACAACAACGAGCGCTCGGCCTTCGTCGATCACACGTCGGGCGATGGTCAGATCCTGCTTTTCCAGGCCTTGTTCGGCATCGATCAACAGGGCCACGACCTGGGCGTAGCGAATGGCGCGGATGGTATCGCCTGCGGATAGCGATTCCACCTTCTCGTTGATCCGGGCTTTCTTGCGCAGGCCAGCCGTATCAACCAGTTGCAACACGCGCCCGTCGAATTCAAATGGACTGGCGATGGAATCGCGCGTGATACCCGCTTCCGGCCCCGTCAGCATGCGGTCTTCGCCAAGCAGCTTATTGACCAGGGTCGACTTGCCGACGTTGGGCCGACCGACGATGGCGAGCTTCAGCGGTCTTTCCGCCGTGCCGAACTCGATTTCTTCTTCGCCGTCGTCAGGACCGGTCTCGTTCGCCGTCTCCCAGCCCTCTTCTGCGGCCCGCGCCTTGGCCGCCTCTTCAAAGGGGAGCAGGACGTCGTAAAGCTCGCTCAGGCCCTCTCCGTGTTCGGCGGACAAGGGAACCGGATCGCCGAGGCCAAGGCCATAGGATTCGTAGAGCCCCGGTTCGCCTGCCTTGCCTTCACACTTGTTGGCGACGAGAACCACTGGCGTCGAGCCCGCCCGCATCAGACCCGCGAAGTGGCTATCGAGCGGTGTGACCCCTGCGCGGGCATCGATCAGCAAAAGGGCGACATCCGCCTCGGTGATCGCGGCCTCGGTCTGGCGGCGCATGCGGGCTTCAAGCGAATCATCTGTCGCATCTTCCAGACCGGCCGTATCGATCAGACGGAAGGTCATATCGGCGATGGAGCCTTCGCCCTCGCGGCGGTCGCGTGTCACGCCCGGCTGGTCATCGACGATGGCGAGCTTCTTGCCCACCAGCCGATTGAACAGCGTCGATTTGCCGACGTTCGGTCGGCCCACAATGGCGACGGTAAAGGTCATGGTTCCAACCCCAGGAAGGGCCTTTAGCGATAGGCTGTCAGATCGGCGTTATCGGACAGGAAGAAAACGGCCCCGCCCGCAACAATAGGCGGCACGGAAACACTGTCCGGCATCTCGACCATGCCCAGCAGCTTCCCTGAGTAGGGCGAAGCCGCCAGGGCCTCCCCGTGGGAGCCAGCCACGATCAGCCGGTCGCTGGTCAGCACCGGGCCGGTCCAGACGATGGGGCCGGTGCGGTCTTCCGGGTCTTCATAGCGGGGCAGTTCGTTGATCCAGAAAATGCGACCCTCGTTACGCGAGAGGGCAAGCAGACGGGCATCGTCGGACAGCACAAAAAGATACTCACCCGCGACCCAGGGGCTCTGCAGGCCGCCCACCTCCTGTTCCCAGAGGCGACGTCCGTTGCGCAGGTCGATGGCGACCAAGACGCCGCCATGGCTGATGGCGAAGACGCGGCCCCGGTCAATGACCGGGCGACCCCGGATGTGGGCCAGTGTGGCCAGTTCGGTGGTGCGGCGGATCGACGCCAGGCTGTCGGACCAGAGGACGCGGCCATTCTCGACCCGGAGTGCCACAAGCTCTCCCGAAGAGAAGGGTGCGACCACAACACCGCCGTCCACTGCGGGGCTGGCACCGCCCAGGATGGCAGCGGTTTCTTCGATGCTCTGGAAGGACCAGAGTTCCCGACCGTCCGACGCGGCGAGGGCAGAAAGCTTGTTATCGACCGTGATGAAAAAGGCCCGTCCACCGCGAACGGTGGGCGCGGTCCGCATCGGTCCGCCCATCTGCACCCGCCAGACTTCCTGTCCGGTGGCAGCATCGAGCGCGATGGCATCGCCAAAACCGGAGGCAACAAATACCCGGTTGCCCTCGACCGCGAGCCCGCCACCGATGTGGCCATCGTCTTCGTAGTCAGGTGTGAGCTCCGCTTCCCACAGAACGTCGCCTGTTTTCTCGTCAAAGGCGGTCACCATGGTTTCCACATCCATTGTGAAAACCCGACCACCAGCAATCACCGGGGTTGCGACAAAGCGTTCGTCGGATGAAGCGCCAGCGCCGATATCGACCCGCCAGGCCCGCTTCAGGTTTTCGCCGACGAGAATGTGGTGCATGGCGTGATTGGCCGTACCCCCGGCCTGGGCCCAATCCGCATTCGGCGTCGGACGCGGCAGGATGATGCGCTGTCCGGCGAGACCGGGGTCCGGCGTGAGCTCGCGCTGGTGCTGAAGGATCGAGATACGGTCGCCCGGCAAGGGCGGGTCAACATCGCCAAACCAGGTGTCACAGCCGGCAAGTGCCGCGCCCACAGCAGCCAGAAAGGCGGCCTGGGCAAGGGGGCGAAGGGGGAAGGAAGCAAGGCGCACGACGGAGTTCATCCTTGTACAGTCTTTTGGGTCCCGAGACAGAGCCGGTGGGGGCCTGGACCAGCAGGATACCCAATCATGCGGCTTCGATCATCAGTCCTTTTGCAGGCCTCAATCCTGATCGAGGACCGTTAACATTTCATTGGCCCGGGACCGCAGGCCCGGGGGCGTGGTCGGATCATCGGCCAGTTGCTGATAGCCATCACGAGCGGCATTGCGTTCTCCGCGTGCAAGCGCAACAAGCGCCATCAGCTCACGGGCGGCAGGGCTCCAGGCGTTTTCGATCGGCAGGACAGGTGCCAGGATGCTCTCGACCGAGGCCAGATCGGGGGAGCTTTGGTCCAACTCCACCATGGCGGACAAGACCCGGGCCAGATCCTGATAGAGCCCATCGACGCTTCCGTCCTGAATGATGGCATCGTAGGTCGAGCGCGCAGCACTGGGATTGTTCTGTTCCAGGTGCAGGGTGGCTTCGCGGAATTTGGCAAGCAGCGGATACCCGCCAGCGCCGCTGGCGCCCAAGGTGGATAGCAGGTTGCGTGCGGCCTCCCGGTCTCCGGCACGCGCCAGTCCTTGCGCCTGCACGAAGGTTTCGGCACTTTCCGCCCGGGCATTTCGGTCGTAGGCCTGCCAACCCTGGTAGCCGGCGACGACGACGACGATCAGCACGGCCAGGCCGATGACGGCACCGCCGTATTTCTTCCAGAGCTTTTCCATGCGCTCGTTGCGCAGGTCTTCATCAATTTCACGCAACAGGTGATCGGATTGATCGGCCAAGGAAGCCCCCATGTGCTATTAGAGCCCGACGGAAATGCCGGGGTGAGGATATGCGGCAAGGTGCCGGGGTGAAACGCGGCCTAAGATAAGGTGCCAAGCGGGCTCATGCAAACCCACAAAAAGCACCTGTTATCCCAGTCCTTTAAGCTGCTTTCCACTTGATCGAACAGCCCATGGAGGCGATCTGGTCGCCTGGCCCGCCCAGGCCCTGGGCCACGGCCAGCATGGCCTCGACAAGATCGCGCTTTCTGTCGACCGGGGCCGGATCCAGCCGATAGGCATCAAGTCTGCCCCGGTACTGCAGCCCGCCGGCTGCATCAAAGCCGAAGAAGTCGGGTGTGCAGATGGCGTCATAGGCCTTGGCGACGGCCTGGCTTTCATCAAAGAGATAGGGAAAGGGAAGGCTCAGCGCTTCAGCCAGTTCCCGCATCTTCTCCGGGCTGTCGGCCGGATAACTTGCGGCGTCGTTGGCATTGATGCCGACGACACCGATACCTGCCTCGGTCAGAGTTCGAACATCTTCGCAAAGCCTGTCCAGGATCGCCTGGACGTAGGGGCAGTGGTTGCAGATGAACATGACCAGCAGGCCGTTCGGGCCCATGGCCTGATCCCGGCTGACCAGGGTTCCGTCGGTTGCCGGCAGATTAAAATCCGGTGCGGGCCAACCGAAGTCGCAGACGGGCGGTTGAAGGGCGGGCATGTCGGGTCTCCCTCAGTCGGCCTCCGTTTTGGGAACGGGGGTCGCGTTAAGGCTTGGTTAACCTTATTTTTGTTATTGTAGGGCCGTTGTTCAAGAAAGGACCGGTGACATGCGTCTCCTTGTGATCTCCATGGCGCTTGTGGCTCTGGCGGCCTGTGTGCCGTTGGCCTCGGGTACGACCATTGTCGCGACGGATAAAACCATCGTCGATCACGTGGTCTCGCTCGCCAGTCGGAAGGATTGTTCCATTGTCCGGGTCGAAAAAGACCTGACTTACTGCAAGGAAGATGAGATCGATCCCAACCCGAAGATGTTCTGCTATCAGACGCTTGGGACAGTGACCTGCTATTCCGAGGAAGACTCCCGGTATCAGAAAGTGGACAGCAATGCGCAGAACAACACGACGAGGGGGCGCTTGCCCACACCGAGCAGCCGCTAGCGCTTTACGAAAGCCCAAAGGTCCCTGCCGATGCGCGGGCTGATTTTCATGACCGTGATGATGGGGTTGGTCGCCGGCGGCGCGGGCTGGTTCTTCTTTGGCGGAGAGGGTGATCAGGTCGATCTGACGCCGGGCATCATCAAAGACATGCGCGCCTTCGAGGCTGCCGAGGAACTGGCGGCTCAGGGTGATCGCGAAGGCTATTATCGCCTAGGCCTGCATTACCTCGAGGGGCGCGGGACCAGCCGGGACGAACGGGCTGCACTCAAGTCGTTTACCATCGCCGCGAGGGCCAGCCATGCGGATGCACAGTACCGCCTGGCTAAGATGTACGAGAAGGGGATCGGTGTTCGGCAGAACTACTTCAAGGCCGCCGAATGGTACGAGATCGCGGCCAGCATCCATGGCCACCCGGGCGCGATGTTCGCGCTTGGGGACCTTTACATCGCGGGCCGGGGGGTGCCGAACGACAATGGTGTGGCCGCCGACTGGTTCGAAAAGGCCGCAATCCAGGGTCATGCGCCGTCGCAGTTTATTCTGGGTGCCTTCGAGGAAGAGGGCTGGGGCCGGGATCGGGACTACGTTCGGGCCTATGCCTGGTACAGCCTGGCTTCCAGGGATGTCGAGGCCGTTGAAACGGCAAAGCCCAGCTTCGACGTCATGGCTTCGCTGACGGGGTTGGAATCGCGCATGAACCGCGCGCAACTGGCAGAAGCCCGCCGCTTCAAAAAGAGGCTTGAAGCGCGGATTGGCAGGCCGTGACCATCAACCCTTGAAGGGCCTGAACGACAAGGCCTTTGGTCGTGTAAGCTGTTCATAGGCGATGGTGGACAGGCCTGTCCCCCGACCGGAGCTCTTGACCCCGGTCCAGGGCAGGGCAGGGTCGGTCACACAGCAATGGTTTTGATAAACCGTACCGACGACCAGTCCTCCGGCCAGGTCGAAGGCCCTGGCCTCATCGGCCGTGAAGATCGCGGCGGCATGGGCATAGACGCTGTCATTCATCAGCGCCACGGCTTCGTCATCGTCTTGCACCGGCATAATGCCGCAGAGCGGCCCAAAGCTAACCTCGGTCATCAGCTGCATGGAGTGGTCCACCTGTACGAAGGCCTGCGGGCCGACATAGCGGCTGCCGAGCGCCATGGCTTCTTCGTAGGCTGAGATATCGATCAATGGCCTGGCCCCCCGGGCAACGGCCTCGTCCGTTTGGTTATGCACACCTTCGACAACATTCATCCGGCCAAGCGGGCCCAGCGTCGTCTGGGGCGCAAAGGGATCGCCCAGAATGATGGTCTCATGGACCTCGGCGCGAAAGGCCTCGACGAAATCGTCAAACAGGGGCTTTGCAATATAGAGCCGTTCAAGCGCTCCACGTGCCTGTCCACCATTGATGAAGACCCCTTTGACGATTGCGCGAACCGCAGATTCCAGGTCGGCGTCTTCGCGGACATAGGCTGCGTCTTTGCCGCCCAACTGCAGGATGGACCCGGTAAAACGACCGGCGAGCGCCCGTTCGACGCGGGCTGCCACAGCCGAATTGCCCGCATAGCAGACAAAATCCACATCGCTGGACCGCATGACATCCAAAGTCCGTTCTTGATCCAGGTGAAGTACCCGAAATGTGCCATAGGGAAGGCCGACATCCCCGAAGGCCTCCATCAGGCGTTCGGCGGTGAGGGGGGCCTGATTTGAAATCCGCAAGGCCACGGAATTCCCGGCAAGCAAGGCAGGCACAATCCAGGTCAAGGCGCTTTCCAGAGGATAGGTCCAAGGGCTGATGACGAAGACCAAACCGTGGGGCACGCGACGGATGGAGCGTTTGTCCTCCGCGCTGTCGTTGACGACGACGGGATCCAGTGCCCCGCGGCCCAGTTCAATCAGATGCCGGGCCATGCGCACCGAATCGTCCACCTCTTCACGAGCGGCGGCAAGCGGGCGGCCGATCTGGCGGGTGATCTCCTCGGCGATCCGTTCCCGGCGGTCCTCCAGAAGGTCGATGGCCTGGCCCACCAAATGAGCGCGCTCGGCAAAGCTCAAAGACGACCAGACGGGCTGAGCCTCACGGGCCGCTTCAAGAGCCGCGAAAATCTCGTCATCGGTCGCGAATTTCCGCTCAACGTAAATGCTGCTGTCGATCGGGCTGATGGTGAAAAGCGTATCGGTCATCAAACGAGGCTGTCCTTAAGGCAAACGGGCCGAGGCCAAGGGGGCAATCGCCCGAATGGGTATCGGCCCAAGCCAGGCAATCAGGGTTGCCGTACGGTTGCGGTTGCCTGGGCGATTTTTTCTGGTCCCCAGTCGACTGGAGATTCCGGGGCTTCATCCAAGGAGGGGAGGGCCGTACCCGTGCCCACCTTGTCGAGCAGGACCGTACCGGCCCGGGTTGTTACATCAACGGCCGTGCCCTCAATCAGAGCCACCTCGAAGGTATCGCTCAAAACACCGCCCCAGACCGTTGTCCCCCGGATGCCGATGGTGGCGAACTCGGTTTCGACCCGGACCTCATTGCTGGCCAGCTCCTTGATTTTGCCACTGGTGACCGCGAAGGCTCCTTCCATCAGGCGCATGATCGCCTTGTTCTCCTTCGTTGCGCCATAGACGTATTCCATGACGATAAAGATGGCCCCTTCGCCCAGCTGCAGCACGCCGCCATCGATCATCGCGACCTCGATCTTCGATCCCGGGCCGGTGGAAAGGACATCGCCTTCCTGAATGACCTGACCTTTGGCCAGCGGTCGGGGGATGGCGTTCTGCATGGCGACAGCATTGCCGGTGAGTTTGGAGACCGTGCCGACGATCTCTGTCCCGTCGGCTCGAGCCGGGCTGGCTTTCCAACTGACGGCCGGAAGCGCAAGGGGCAGGGCGGCGGCCAATTTTAGCCATGATCGGCGGTTGAGGGTCGGGCTGGGCAGCATGTCTGAACGAGTCTTCAAGGTTGGCTCTCCCTGGTTCGGATGGCTCTTTTTTTACAAAAGCCTCGCTCCTTAAATAGCAACGTGTTTCGACGGTAACAGGCCGGAAGGCCGGTCGCGTAGAGCTTTTCGCAGAAGAGTAACGGATAAGGCCTCCCCACTGCCGCTAAACGTGAGTGATCTTCTCATTCTTTGATGTGGAGGAACGGCAGCCGGTCACCTGAGGCCGCCTGGACTCCCTGGTAACACCTCATCTCCTTCCCGTTGCGGCTTATGCTGAAGTATGACATTTTTATGACAAATCTTCGATGTCCAATGAAATCCGGGCGTCAGAAAAAGCGAAATCAGTGAGCCACAGGCGAAAGGGGATCGCGCGTGGGGGATTTGAATCTGTTTGACCTGTTGATGGGCCTCTTCGGGGGGCTCGCCCTGTTTCTGCTCGGTATGGAACAGATGTCGAGTGCCCTGAAAGAGGTTGCCGGGGACCGCATGCGTTGGGTTCTGGGGCGTCTGACCGGCAACCGGTTCATGGGGGCGGTGACCGGCGCTTTCGTGACGGCGGTGATCCAGTCGTCTTCCGTGACCACGGTCCTGGTCGTGGGGTTTGTCTCCGCCGGGTTGATGTCCTTGACCCAATCGGTCGGCGTGATCATGGGGGCCAACGTGGGCACCACCGTGACCGCCCAGATCATCGCATTCAAGGTGACCCACTACGCCTTGCTGCTGGTTGCCGCCGGGTTCGGCATCATGGCCGTCGCCAAGGCCGAAAAGATCAAGCAGTACGGCGTGATCATCTTGGGCCTGGGATTGATCTTCCTTGGGATGGCCGTCATGAGCGAGGCCATGAAGCCGCTGCGCGGGTTCGAGC
Organism: Magnetovibrionaceae bacterium; assembly: GCA_049603795.1. GTDB lineage: Bacteria > Pseudomonadota > Alphaproteobacteria > Rhodospirillales > JBMYSY01 > JBMYSY01. The sequence continues at coordinate 26,645 of JBMYSY010000003.1, read as the reverse complement.
CCTTCATCGATCTGATGGCCCAGGTCGAAAACCCGATCGCGGGTATTCTGCTGGCGGCTGTTTTCACCGCCCTGGTACAGTCTTCCTCGGCCACAACCGGCATTGTTATCGTCTTGGCCGCCGATGGCTTCATTACGCTGGAGGCCGGCATTGCGCTGGCCTTCGGTGCCAACATCGGCACTTGTGTCACGGCCTTGATCGCCACCCTCGGCAAATCGAGAGAGGCCATCCGGGCGGCTGTCGTTCATGTGGTTTTCAATATTGCCGGGGTGGTCGTCTGGGTCGCCTTGATCGACCAACTGGCCGAAATGGTCAGGTTGATCTCGCCGGTGGCCGAAGAACTGTCCGGGGCGGCTAAACGGGCTGCCGAAAGTCCCCGGCAGATCGCCAATGCCCATACGATTTTCAATGTTGCGAACACACTGCTGTTCATCGGCTTTGCGCCCTGGTTTGCGAAGATTGCCCGTCGCATCGTGCCGGACAGGCCTCAGGTGCGGAAGGCTCTGATCGAACCGCGTTTCTTGAGCGAAGACCTGCTCGATGCGCCCGTCCTGGCCCTGGATGCGGCCCGGTTGGAGATCGGCCGGCTGGGAGAGCGGGTCTTCGGCATGTCGCTCGCCGCTTTCCCGGCTCTGGTCGCCGGGGATACGGCGACGCTTGCCAAGGTGCGGGAGCGGGACGCGGAGGCCGATGCCCTCCACGCGGAGATCATCCGCTATTTGCGCGAGCTCGGGCTCGGCAAGCTTTCCGATGATGCCACAGCCGATATGGTTCGGTTGATGCGCATGGCCGATCAGTTCGAGCAGATCGGAGACCTGGTGGAGACCGATTTGGTCAATCTGGGCGAACAACGCCTTTCCCAGAAGATTGTCATCAGCTCGGATACAGCCAAGGCATTGGAGGACTTGCACAGCCTGGTTTGCGAAGCGGTCCAGATTGCCATCTTGGCTGCCGTCCGCGATGAGCCTGCGCTGGCCAGACAGATCACCGCGATGAAGTCCGAGATCAAGCGCCGCAGCAAGGCTGCCCATGACCGTATCGCAGACCGCCTGACAGATACCGGGGATGGCAGCCAGGGGAGACTCGCGGTCTATGCGCTGGAGACCGAAATCATCGAACGGCTGAAGCGGATCTATTATTTCGCCAAGCGGATCGCCAAGGAGGTGACGGGCAGTCGAGCTTCCCAGCGCGCAGTCGAACCGCTGCTCGAAGACCCGGAAAATGCTGCAGCATTATCGGAGGGAAACACTGTTTCTTCGAATGATAAATCACCCTCAACAAATGCGGATCTTGCAAGCGGATAACGGTTCTAGATGGAAGGTTTGTTTCCAGGTTGGCGGCTTTTTGTCTCATTATCCGCAAACCGATTCACGTTGATTGGGTGCTCATCCCTGAAGATAATACTTAAGTCGAAGGGCGAATAAGCCAAATAACACAAAAAATAGTGGCAATAAAAACAAGCCTGCGACCTATGAACCCCTTGGGGCTGAGGCTCCGCATTATGGGAGGATCACATGCTGGACGGTTCGGTCGTCGAACAAGCTTGGCGCGCACGTTTGCTGCACGAATTGATGCGCACACAACAAGAGAATGAAGCCGAAGATGCCGCTGATGTTGGCGCTTTGGAGACGACCGTTAAGAGCCGGGGAGGGGCTCCCGTCCAAGCATCTTTTGATCTACTGGAAGCTGGCTCAGCCGACCGTCGGTGTGATGGTGAGCTGGCGACCGAACCCGATCAGCTGGCGGCTCTTCTGAACTGCGCGCTTTGTCAGAAGGCGATTGGCGAATGTGCCCTTGTCAGCGCCAAGGCTGGTACGGTGGAGACCGTTTTCGCCCTCGACGTCTGTCGAACCATGACCCAACTGACGGATTATTCCCTCAAAGTCCAGTTGCTCAACGTCTCACGCCACATCACCTGGATGGCCCTCGGGGTCTCGCGGGAGCGTGACGTGGAAGCCGAATGTGAACAGCTCTGGGAACGCCTTTAGACGTCGGGCTTGAACAATTCACCCTGTGCATTGCAGGCGGGTGAGGCCAACTCGATAAACAATTCCGCCAAAGCTTCCGGTGTCTTCAACGTCATCGGGTCCTCCCCTGGATAGGCGTCGGCCCGCATGCCGGTGCGTGTCGCACCGGGATCGATCAGATTGACCCGGATCTTGGTCTTGGCGTTCTCCAGAGCATAGGTCTTGGCCAGCATTTCGAGCGCGACTTTGCTCACCGCATAACCTCCCCAGAACGGCCTCGGCCCATTGGCAGCACCGCTGGATACGAAGATTGCCCGTCCTGCGTCCGATTGGCGAAGCAGCGGATCCATCGACCGGATCAGGCGCCAGTTTGCCGTCAGATTGATCCCGACGGTCATGTCCCAGGATTTCGGCTCGATATGGGTGATCGGGCCCATGGTGCCCAGAACGCCCGCATTGCCCACCAGAATGTCCAGCTTGCCGAAGCGTTCATAGAGCGCACCGCCGATCCGGTCGATGTTCATCGGATCCATCAGATCGGCGGGGACAAGGGTGGCTTCGCCTCCCAACTCCTGGATCTCGTCGTCCAACTCTTCCAGAGCGCCTTTGGTCCGGGCCAGCGCAATAACATGCGCGCCCTCAGCGGCGTAAGCGAGGGCAACAGCGCGACCAATGCCGCGGGAGGCTCCGGTGATCAGGGCCAGTCGACCGTCTAGACGTTTCGAAGGTTCGGTCATGCTTATCCTCGTTCCGCCAACAGGGACAGCTGCTGCGGCACCGGCCCGGAGTCATGATCGGTCAGTCGGATCGGGTAATCCCCGGTGAAACAGGCGTCGCAATTTTGCGGCAGAGCGGAGAGCCGCCCGGTTTCGCCAACAGCGCGATAGAGCCCGTCCAGGCTGATAAAGGAAAGGCTGTCCAGGCCGATCTGTTCGGCCATCTCAGGGACCGTCAGGTTGGCCGCCATCAGCTCGCCTTCTGACGGCGTGTCGATCCCGTAGAAGCAGGGTTTCTTGGTGGGCGGGCTGGAAATCCGCATGTGCACCTCGGCGGCCCCCGCCGCCCTCACCATGGAGACGATCTTCCGAGACGTGGTCCCCCGGACAATCGAATCATCCACCAAGATCACCTTCTTGCCCCGGATGTAGCCCGGGTTGGCGTTGTGCTTCAGCTTGACGCCTAAGTGGCGGATGTTCTGCGTTGGCTCGATGAAGGTCCGGCCCACATAGTGGTTTCGGATGATGCCGAGTTCGAAAGGAATGCCGGAGGCTTCCGCATAGCCGATGGCCGCGGGCACACCGGAGTCCGGAACGGGCACCACGATGTCGGCATCGACCGGGTTTTCGCGGCTCAACTCGGCGCCGATGGCCTTCCGGACCTGATAGACATTGTGCCCGTTCAGGGTCGAATCAGGCCGGGCGAAATAGATGTATTCGAAGATGCAGAACCGGGAAGGGACCGGCGCGAAGGGTTTGAAGGATCGCAGACCCTGATCATCAATGACGATGATCTCGCCCGGCTCCACCTCGCGCACGTACTCGGCACCGATGATATCGAAGGCGCAGGTTTCGCTGGCTAGGACATAAGAATCATTCAACCGGCCGAGAGCGAGCGGTCGCACCCCATGAGGATCGCGCGCACCGATCAGCTTGCGCCGGGTCATGGCCACAAGCGAATAGGCACCATCGACCTTGCGAAGGGCATCGATGATGCGCTCGACAACGGTCGATTCCCTGGAGATGGCGATCAGGTGGATGATGGTTTCGGTGTCGCTGGTGGATTGAAAAATGCAGCCCCTTTGGGTCAAGGCCTTGCGGGTCTGATAGGCGTTGGTCAGGTTGCCGTTATGCGCAATGGCCAGGCCGCCGAAGGATAAATCCGCAAACAGCGGCTGCACATTCCGCAGCACCGTGTCGCCCGTGGTGGCATAGCGTGTGTGACCGATGGCGCGGTGGCCGGTCAGCTGTTCCATGACACGTTGATTGTTAAAATTGTCGCCGATCTGACCCAGGGCCCGGTGGCCGTGGAACTGTTCGCCGTCAAAGCTGACGATGCCGCCGGCTTCCTGGCCCCGGTGCTGCAGGGCGTGCAGGCCGAGGGCCGCCAGGCTCGCCGCATCGGAGGCGTTGAAGACACCAAAGACGCCGCATTCGTCGTGGAAGTGGTCGTCCGCTTCCGCGCGCACCACTCCCGACGGAGCCCGGGGGGCGCTTGAATGGGGGAGGCTGGCTGTCATTGCTGTTTCTCCTGACTGCCGTCAATCAGTTGGTCCAGGCCGCGTCGTTGCGACCCGGCGTAGCCGTCCTGTTCGGCACCCGGTTCGGCCTTCGGTGCCGGGTCGATCAAACCTTCGATCATGCGTTTGGCTTTCAGGGCCTCATCGGTGCGCCGCCTGGCGTCTTCGGCTGCCTTCTCGCTGGCATTGGCCGCATCCTGCGGGACGAGGGCGCGCAGCAGGACGGCCCCCTGTTCGACCAAGGGCATCGCCTTGGCTTCGCGCAGCCAGACCGGCTGATCATCCCGCGGCAGCACAACTTCGACCAGAAGGTAGAGAAAACAGACGACAACGCCGCCACGCACCAGACCAAACAGGCAACCCAGAGCCCGATCCAGGGCGTTAAGGGCGGAATCCTGGACCTGAGACGAGACCATCTTGGTGAGCACCGACAGCGCGATCAGGGCGGCAATGAAAATCACCATGCCGGCTGCGATGTCGGCAATGATCTCCACCGGGATCAGGTCCCGAGCATAGGGCTTCAGATAGGGAAAGCCGTAGATGGCCGCGAAGATGGCCCCGACCCATCCCACCATGGAAAGGACTTCGTGTACGAAACCGCGTGCGAAGGCGAGCAGGGCTGACAGGATCAGCACCACGGCAATCGCAATGTCCACGACAGGCAGGTTATCCATCAAAAGTCTCGGCCTCTCTTCGGTAGCTGTCGCCGGTGATCAAACGGATAAGATCGGCCACCGACTCCACGGCATCCACAGCCAGCCCTTTGGGTGGTTTGGGCTGACGCGCACCGTCTCCTCGGGGTTTTGGCATAATCGCACGGCTAAAGCCAAGCTTTGCGGCCTCTTTCAGGCGCGCTTCTGTCTGGGCGACGGGTCTGACCTCGCCGGACAGGCCGATTTCGCCGAAGACGACGGTGCCCGGCGCGACAGGCCGGTCCGTCAGGCCGGACACCAGACTGGCCGCGACAGCCAGATCGGCCGCCGGTTCCTGAATGCGCAAGCCGCCGGCCACGTTCAGGTAGACGTCGTTGCCACCGGAGGAAAGACCTGCCCGGGCTTCCAGTACCGCCATCACCATGGCCAGCCGGTTGGAATCCCAGCCCACCACGGCGCGCCTCGGCGTCGCCAGCTGGGAGGCATTCAACAGGCTTTGAATCTCAACCAGCATGGGCCTTGTGCCTTCCAGTCCGGCAAAGACGCAAGCACCGGTCACGTCTTCGCTGCGTTCGGACAGGAACAGGGCGGACGGATTGGTGACCTCGGCCAGGCCCCGGTCGGTCATCTCGAAGACACCGATCTCGTCGGTGGCACCGAAGCGGTTCTTGACGGCGCGCAAAATACGGAACTGGTGGCCCCGGTCGCCTTCGAAATAGAGCACCGTATCGACCATGTGCTCCAACACGCGGGGGCCGGCGATCTGGCCTTCCTTGGTCACGTGCCCAACCAGGATCACGCAGAATCCGCGCCGCTTGGCGAGACGGATCAACTCGTGACTGGCCGCACGCACCTGGGAAACCGTGCCGGGTGCGCTCTCCAGCCCATCGGAATAGAGCGTCTGGATGGAATCGATGATGACCAGTTCCGGTGCGTCCGCCGTATCCAGCGTAGCAACGATGTCGCGGGTCGATGTGGCAGCGGCCAGCATCACCGGTGCCTTGGCGAGACCCAGCCGGGCCGCCCGAAGCCGGAGTTGATCGATCGCTTCCTCGCCCGAGATATAGGCGCAGCGCGCAGACTTGGAGAGCTGTGCCGTGACCTGCAAAAGCACGGTCGATTTGCCGATCCCCGGATCACCGCCAACCAGCAGCGCCGAGCCCGGTACCAGGCCGCCGCCTGTGACCCGATCGAACTCCCCGATGCCGGTGACTTTCCGAGGTGGCGTCGTGGCACCACCTTCGAGGCCGACAAAATCGATCTTGCGGCCCGACGTCCCCTTGCCGCCGCCGAAGGCCTTGGGCACCGCTTCCGGCAGGGCTTCCTCCTGGAAGGAATTCCAGGCACCGCAGGTCTCGCACTGACCCGACCACTTCGGCTGGGTGGCACCGCAGCTCTGGCAGACAAACTGGCTTGCGCGCTTCGGCATGGACCCCGCTTCAGGCCGGAAGGCCCTGGGTGATCGGACCGTCGGCCAGACCATTGATGAACTGATTGACGTGGGGCTGACCGCAGGATTCGATTTCCGAGACCGGTCCGAACCAGATGATCCGTCCCTGATAGAGCATGGCGACCTTGTCGGCGATCTTGCGCACGCTTGCCATGTCGTGGGTGATCGAAAGCGCCGTGGCCCCCACCTCCCTCGTGGTCTTGGCAATCAGGTTGTTGATGACATCGGCCATGATGGGGTCGAGCCCCGTGGTGGGTTCGTCGTAAAAGATGATTTCCGGATCAATGGCGATGGCGCGTGCCAGGCCGACGCGCTTCTGCATGCCGCCGGAAAGTTCGGCGGGGTAGCGATCCAGCAGGTCCGCACTCAGGCCGACACTGTTCAGCCGCTCAACTGCGCGATCCTTTGCTTCCGAACGGGAACATCGTTTTTCCGCCAGCAGGCCGAAGGCGACATTTTCCCAAACCGGCAGGCTGTCGAACAGGGCGGCCCCCTGGAACAGCATGCCGATCTGACGGTTGGTGCGCGCCCGCTCGGACTTGCGCATTCGCAGCACGTCTTCACCGTCGATCAGAATCTCGCCCGAATCTGCAGCCAAGAGACCGAGGATACATTTCAAGGTGACCGATTTGCCGGTGCCGGAGCCCCCGATGATCGCGACCGATTCACCCTTTGCGACCGACAGGTCGACGCCATCCAAAACCTTCTTGGTGCCGTTGTTGAAGGCCTTGCAGACACCGTTGAGCTGGATTTTTGGTTGTTCCGGCATGACGTCCGTCAGATCCCGAAGAACAGGCTGGTGAGTACATAGTTGGCACAGAGCAGCAGGATGGAACTGGAGACGACGGCATTCGTCGTTGCCTGGCCCACCCCTTGCGCGCCGCCCTTCGAGAAGTAGCCGTGGTAGCAGCCCATCAAGGTGACGATAAAGCCAAAGAAGGCGGCCTTCACCAGGCCCGAGAAGACGTCGTCAAACGTCAGGAATTCCCAAGTCTGTTGGACGTAGTTGGCCGGGTTGAATCCGAGTTTGTAAACGGAGACCAGAAAGCCGCCAAAGACGCCGATGATGTCGGCGATCAGGACCAGCAAAGGCATCATGAGCACGCCTGCCAGCAGGCGGGGGGCGACCATGTACTTCATCGGATTGGTGGACAGCGTGGTCAGGGCATCGATCTGTTCGGTCACCCGCATGGTGCCGATTTCCGCCGCCATCGAGGCACCTATTCGCCCGGCCAGCATCAGGCCGGCCAACACGGGACCCAGTTCCCGGGTGATCGAGAGCACAACCACGTTGGCAATCGCGCCTTCGGCAGAAAACCGCGCGAAGCCGGTGTAGCTTTGAAGAGCCAGGACCATGCCAGCGAAAATCGCGGTCAAGCCGACGACCGGCAAAGAGAAGTAGCCGATCTCGATCATTTGTTTGAGCGTGACACGGAAGTAGAAGGGCGGGCGGAAGCAGTGGGAAACACCATCCGCCGCAAACAGGCTGAGCCGACCGACGGTTCCGATGAAGCTGAGGGTCGCGGCCCCGATGGGGCGAAGGATATTCATAGGATGCGCTCGCTCGCTTCTGTCTCTTGGGTATAGACCCGCCGGTACCGCGGGCCGAGGCTGGTCAAAATCTCATAGCCGATGGTCCGGGCCGCCTCGGCCACCGCATCCACCGGATTGTCAGGACCGATCAGATCGACCAAGGCCCCCGGGTGGGCGTTGATCTCCTCCACCCCGGTAACGTCAATGGTGATCAGATCCATGGATACCCGCCCCACCACCGGAGCTGGCTGGCCTCCGACAAAGACCGTTCCCCGGTTGCTCAAATAGCGCAGATAACCGTCCGCGTAGCCGACGCCGACGGTGGCGATGATTTGGCCTTTTTGCGCCTGATGAGAGGCACCGTAACCTACGGTCCTGGGGGTGTCAACGTGGCGGATTTGCAGGATTTTTCCTTGTAAGACAACCGGTTGTGCCATGGGATTGGTTGCTTCAGGCGTCGGATTGACGCCATAGAGAGCGCAACCCGGGCGCGCCAAGTCAAAGTGGAATTCCGCCCCCCGGTGCAGGCCCGACGAGTTGGCGAGGCTGAGCCGGACAGAGGAGCCGAGGGCGGGTCTGAGCAAACGATAAGCTTCGCAGAAATCTCTCTGCTGCTGGTCGGTCAAAGGGTGGCCCGCCTCGTCCGCGCAGGCGAGATGGCTGATCAGGGCCGATAGTGTCACGCCGGTGAGCCGTTCAGGCTCCGCCACCAACCGGCCCAGTTCATCAGGGGGCAGACCGAGGCGCAGCATGCCGGTATCCACGTGCAGGCTTGCGGCCAAAGGTGTGCGCTTGCTGTGGCAAAAGGTCTGCCAGCGTTCCAGGTCGCCGAGGCTGTTGAGCATCGGTGTCAGGCGGTGTTCCAGAAAGACCGGCTCAGTCCCGGGTAAGAGACCGCCGAGGATCTGGATTTCGTGTGACGGCAGGAGACCGCGGAGCCGGATTCCCTCGTCGATAGTTGCAACGAAAAACGTTTCCGCCCCTGCAGCCGCCAGTGCGGGCGCGACTTTTTCCATGCCCAGGCCATAGGCGTCAGCCTTGACCACAGCGGCTGCCTTCCCGTTTTTCATCAGGGAATTGCACTGGCGCCAGTTCGCTCGAACAGCGTCCAAATCAATGGTCAGGACAGCATAGGCGGTATCCATCGGACAGCAGCGACTCCGAAGGCGGTAGGGTGGCCTCGTTCTTAGTCGTAGCCGCTCCCGTGTTCGCGGTCCAGATTGCTGAAGCGCGTGAACTCGCCCTGGAAGTACAGTTCCACCTTCCCGATCGGGCCGTGACGCTGCTTGGCGATGATGACCTCGGCGATGTTGCGCACCCGCTCCGCCCGTTCTTCCCATCGGGTTCGGCGTTCCATGTACTTGTCGGTGGACTCGTCGCCGCGTTGTGTCGGCTCGGCGCGCATATGATAGTATTCTTCCCGATAGATGAAGGTGACGACGTCTGCGTCCTGTTCGATCGAGCCCGATTCCCGAAGGTCGGAGAGCTGCGGGCGCTTGTCTTCGCGTTGTTCCACCTGACGGGAGAGCTGGCTGAGCGCAATCACGGGTACGTTCAGTTCCTTGGCGAGTGTCTTCAGGCCACGGGTGATCTCCGAGACCTCCTGGACACGGCCATCCGACTTGGCACCTTCTGAGCCGGAAACCAGTTGCAGGTAGTCGACGATGATCAGGCCGAGCCCGAACTGGCGCTTCAGCCGCCTCGCCCGGGTCCGCAGCGCCGAGACCGTAAGAGCGGGCGTGTCGTCGATAAAAACGGGCACCTCGTAGAGCATCTGTGTCGCCGGCACCAGGCGGGCGAACTCGTCATTGGTGAGTTCACCTTTGCGCATGCGGTCCGACGAAATTTCGGTCTGTTCGGAAATGATCCGGCTGGCCAACTGTTCCGCCGACATTTCCAGGCTGAAAAAGCCAACGACGGCCCCTTCCTCGCCCTTGGTCTGATGATGGGTATAGGCCGCGTTGAAGGCCAGGTTGGTGGCAAGCGCGGTTTTCCCCATGGAGGGGCGGGCGGCCAGGATGATCAGGTCAGACGGGTGCAGACCGCCAAGCATCTTATCCAGGTCCGCGAAGCCGGACGTGACACCGGCCAGGGCACCTTCGCGCTTGTGGGCGGCTTCGGCCATATGGACCGCCTGAAGGACGGAGTCCTTGAACGACTGGAATCCGCCTTCGGTCTCGCCCGCCGTCGCCAGGTCATAGAGGCCCTTTTCGGCGTTCTGGATCTGCGCATTGGCCGGGTCGTCCACGTTGGCAGCATAGGCCCGGTTCACCATGCCCTCGCCCAGATTGATCAGCTCCCGCTTCAGGTGCAGGTCATAGACCAGCTGGCCGTATTCGGCAGCGTTGACGATGTTTGCCGCCGAATCCAACAGCTCCTTCAAGTAGGCCAGACGGCCCATGTCGGCCAGGGCCTCGTCCTCTTCGAACAGGGACCGCAGGGTCACGTGGCTGGCAATCTGGCCCCGGTCGATCAGCCGACGGATGGCATCGAAAATCGACCTGTGAGGCTGGATCGCGAAGTGGTCGGCGCGCAGGAAATCGTTGACGCGTTCATAGGCCTTGTTGTTCAGCAGGATGGCACCCAGCAGAGCCTTTTCGGCCTCCAGGTTATGGGGCGGCTTGCGGAAACCGGCGGCTTCGTCTTCCGGCGCGCCAAGAGGGGGCTCGGCTCCGGCCTCGAACGGGGTGTCTGGCGGGGTCATGGTCAGAGTGTAAGGGCCTAAGCGAGCGCCGTCAGGGTCGAAAAGCGGGGATAACTCCAAGGCCTTGAAGCACCACAAAAGAAAAAGGGCGCGGTGCCGGCTGATCCGGTCCGCGCCCTTTGAATTCTCCCGAGGGTGGGGGCCTTAGCTGGCAGGCTCTTCCTCGGCGACGGCTTCTTCGGAAGCCTCTTCTGCCGGGGCTTCAGCTTCTTCGCCTTCGCCGTCTTCGGCTTCGGCCTCAAAAACCTCTTCCTCGATCTCGTCTTCTTCCTCTTCCGAGCCGATCACGGCCTTACCGGTTTCCAACTGGATCTCGGCTTCTTCCGGAGAGCGTGCGACGTTGGCGGTCACGATCACGGCGACTTCCGGGTGCAGGCGAACCAGGATTTCGTGCAGGCCGATGGTTTTGATCGGCTTGTCCAGGCTGACCTGGTGACGGTCGATGGTGAAGCCGGCTTCAATGATGGCCGTGGCGGCGTCGCGGGCGTTGACCGAACCGTAAAGCTGGCCGGCGTCACCGGCTTGGCGGATCAGCGAGAAGGTCAGGCTTTCCATCTTGTCGGCGATGGCCTGGGCTTCGTCGCGCTTCTTCAGGTTGGCGGCTTCCAACTGGGCGCGCTGGGCTTCGAAGTGCTTCTTGTTGTCTTCGGAAGCGCGCATGGCCTTGCCTTGCGGCAGCAGGAAATTGCGGGCAAAGCCGGGCTTGACGCTGACCACATCACCCATCTGGCCGAGGTTTTCGACCCGTTCCATCAAAATCACGTCCATTGTTGGTCTCCTTATAACCTGAACCCGCCGCTCTGCGACGGGGCTAGCTGTTTTTCATCGACGGTGTTGGTGAATCGGCGGCGGGCCCCGTCAAACCCGCTGCTTGATACGGCCTCTCAGGTCCAGAAGGTGGTCCAGAAGGCCGATGAAGGCGGCGATGAGAAAACTCGACATGCCACCGAAAAACAAAAGTCCATACATCACACCCAGCGCCAGCCCGCTGGCCGGAATCTTGCGGGCCGCCACATGGGCAACGGCCAGACCCTGAAAACACCAGGCGGCCGCAAAGGCGATCGCCAGATTGCGGCCCAGGTAGCCCAAATCACCGGAGGTCACCACGGCCAGAGCGGCAGAGGCCACCATGGCAATCGCGGCCCATTCCGGCAGCCGGACCTCGCTGTAGACCGGGCGCGGTCGGATCGACTGGCCACGCTTGGCCGTGAACCCCACCGCTATAATCGCATTCACGCTGACCAGCACAACAAACGACACCGCCGCCATGCCGGGCAGGATCAGTCGGATCTGTTCAACCAGCGTATCCCGTGCCTCCATCGGCAGGGCACCGGCGGTTTGATCCATCCAAACGCCGAGCACGGCTTCGACACTGCCCGCAAAACCGGGTTGGTCCATCATCAGCGACAGACCGACGCCGGTTACCACACCGGCGGCCATGCCGCTTAACATGGCCAGGACATTCCCGATCGGGAACCAGTCCTTGGACCCGTCAGCCTGGGTCCGCTTGGTCAAAGCCAGTTGGACCACCAGAACCGCCGGCATCGCCATGGTGACCGCGTAAAGCCCCCCGCTTTGCAGCCCCTGCAGGATGATCACCAGGGCCACCCCGCCTGCAGCAGCCAGCGCCGCCGGGGCCAGTCCGGCCTGAAAGCCGAAAACCAGCAGGGGCAATGGCGCGATGTAGGCGGTCAGGATGCCAATGGGCGATCCGAGCGCCAGCACAAGATAACAGACCCCACTGGCCAGTCCGAACATCAGGGCTTTGGGCAGGATCGCGGCCATGGCTCTTACCGGTCAGTGTCGCCTGCCGAAGGTAACGGGCCGATTGCGAATTGCACATCGGCCCGGCACCTGAACGGCTGACGGACTTATTTCACCACGTAGGGCAGCAGGCCGAGGAAGCGGGCACGCTTGATGGCACGGGCCAGTTCGCGTTGCTTCTTGGCGGAAACAGCGGTGATGCGGGACGGCACAATCTTGCCCCGTTCCGATACATAACGCTGCAGCAGTTTGATGTCCTTGTAGTCAATCTTCGGCGCGTTGCTGCCAGAGAACGGGCAGCTTTTCCGGCGCCGGAAGAACGGGCGACGACCTTCGCTCATGCCGCTTCTCCTTCTCGCTTGTCACCACGGGGGCCGCGATCACCGCGATCACCCCTGTCGCCACGATCACCGCGATCCCGGTCACCGCGTTCTCCGCGCCGACCGCCCGGACGATCACCCCGGCCTTTGTTTTGAAGAATGGCGCTCGGGCCCTCTTCGTGTTCGTCGACCCGGATGGTCATGTAGCGCAGGACATCTTCATGAAGACGCATCTGGCGCTCGATCTCGTGAACAACCGGCCCTTCGCAGTCCAGGCGCAGCATCACGTAGTGACCCTTGCGGTTCTTGTTGATGCGGAAAGCCAGTTGGCGCAGGCCCCATTCCTCGTGAGAGACAACGGTGCCGCCCAAATCGGCGATCACTTTGGAGAAGGTTTCTGTCAGGCCTTCAACCTGTGCGGACGAGATGTCCTGACGCGCGATGAACACGCATTCATATAAAGCCACGATATTTACTCCCTTGGGCTTGTCTCATCCCGGTCAGGCAAAGTCTTGGTCAGAACTCAACCGAAAACCGGGCATAGCCGACGGAACCCCTCCGACGGCAGGGATATGGAAGGCGCGCACTATACAGCCAGAAGGCCCCTCTGCAAGAGAAAAAGGTAAGAGAGAGGGCGGCTCTTCACCCGTTCCCTTACTTGTCTTGCTTCTGATCGGGGCTGGATTTCGCCATCAATCGGCCAAGCAATATCTTACCGCCGAAAACCACGGCGACGAAGACCACGGCGCTGCCGATGCCAATAAGAGTGATCGTGTCCATGACCGTGGTTCTAGTGCTGAGCGCTCTTTCCGGCAAGGGGGCAGGGTGCATAAGACAAATCATCCCGGCTGCTGCTTGCCTGATCAGTGCTTCTGCCTTAATCAGGCTCCGAACAATCCGAAACGCAAAAAGGGCGGAGAGCAGAAAATGGGCATCGCACTGGTATTCCCTGGCCAAGGCAGCCAGGCCGTGGGTATGGGCAAGGAATTGGCCGAGGCCTTTCCAACGGCCCGCGCCGTGTTCGAGGAAGTGGACGATGTCCTGGATCAGAAGCTCTCGACCCTGATGTTTGAAGGGCCGGACGACGAATTGCGCCTGACCGAGAACGCCCAGCCTGCCCTGATGGCAGTTTCCATCGCCGTCATGCGGGTGTTGGAAGAGGGGGGCTTCAAACTGTCAGAAAAAGCCGACCTCGTCGCCGGTCACTCCCTGGGCGAGTATTCGGCCCTGGCGGCAGCCGGAACCTTTTCGTTGGCCGAGACGGCTCGGCTGTTGAAAATTCGGGGTCTTGCCATGCAGGAAGCTGTTCCCGTCGGGCAAGGGGCGATGGCGGCCTTGATGGGCCTGACCTTCGATCAGGCCAAGACGGTCGCCGCCGAAGCGGCAGAGGATCAGGTCTGTCAGGCGGCAAACGACAATGCCGACGGCCAGGTCGTGATCAGCGGCCATGAGGAAGCCATCGAGCGTGCCTTGAAAATCGCAGCGGAGCATGGGGCGCGGAAGTCGGTGAAGCTGCCGGTCAGCGCGCCGTTTCACTGCGCCCTGATGCAGCCCGCAGCGGATGCCATGCGAGACGCCTTGACCGAATCCGAGATGGCTGACCCGGTCGTCCCCCTGGTCCCGAATGTCGCCGCGCACAAGGTCGATCAGGCCGATGTGATTCGGCGCATGCTGGTCGAACAGGTCTGCGGCACCGTGCGCTGGCGCGAATCTGTTCTCTATATGGGGGAGCAGGGTATCGACCGCCTGATCGAGGTTGGCAGCGGTAAAGTGTTGAGCGGCCTTGTCCGGCGTATCAATAAGTCCATCAAGGGCCAATCCGTGGGTTCGCCCGCCGATATCGAAGCCCTGCTTGCCGAGTAACCTCGACAGGATAGGTTAGATACGGGATCGGCGGATCGCCATCGGTTGGCGATGCTGTCAGCATGAAAGTGGGGAGAAAACGCATGTTTGATTTGAGCGGGCACCGTGCCCTGGTGACCGGTGCGTCCGGGGGGATCGGCGGGGCTATAGCCAAGGCCTTGCATGCCCAGGGTGCCGCTGTCGGTTTGAGCGGGACGCGCGAAGCGCCGCTGCAGGCTCTGGCAGAAGAACTTGGCGAGGGCGCTTTCGTTGTTCCGGCAAACTTGTCCGACCCTGCGGCCCCCGACCAGCTTTTGAAGGACGCAGAAGCGGCACTTGGCGGGCCGGTGGATATCCTGGTCAACAACGCGGGCCTTACCCGCGATACTCTGGCCATGCGGCTGAAGGACGAAGACTGGGATGCCGTGCTCAATGTCAACCTGACGGCGGCCTTCAAGCTGAGCCGGGGCGTTCTTCGCGGCATGATGAAGGCGCGGTGGGGGCGGATCATTCAAATCAGCTCCATCGTTGGCGCCACGGGCAACCCGGGTCAGGCCAACTATGCGGCCAGCAAGGCCGGCCTCGTGGGCATGAGCAAATCGCTCGCCTACGAAGTCGCCAGCCGGGGCATTACCGTGAACTGTCTCGCCCCCGGTTTTATCGAAACGGCCATGACCGATGCCCTGAACGAGGACCAAAAGGCGGCTACACTGGCGCGCGTTCCGGTTGGTGCTTTGGGCACGCCGGAACAGATCGCCGCTGGCGTCGTTTTCCTGGCCTCCGACGAGGCCGGCTATGTGACGGGCGAAACCCTGCATATCAATGGTGGCATGGCCATGCTTTGAAGCCCCCGGGTTTCTAGCGGAAATGCCATGCGAACCGGGAACTTTTCCGGTGCTGGCCAAGGGTTGGAAAGTGTGTTACCAACCCCGCCATCCGGCACCCGGCCAGGGGTGGGCAGGGGTCGATTCGGGCATTTTCCGGGCCGATTGACCTGATCACACGAAACGCTTGTTGGGGGTTTCGGGAACCGAATTTCAAAACCTGAGGACTAGGGAAGTACTGAAATGAGTGATGTCGCCGAGCGCGTGAAAAAGATCGTTGTCGAACACCTGGGCGTGGACGAAGCCAAGGTTGTCGAGAATGCCAGCTTTATCGATGACCTGGGTGCCGACAGCCTGGACACGGTCGAACTGGTCATGGCTTTCGAAGAAGAGTTCGGTGTTGAAATTCCGGACGATGCGGCTGAAAGCATCCTGACCATCAAGGACGCTGTCTCCTTCATCGAATCCAAGTCTTAAGGCCTCGGGTCTTAAGCCCCAACACCCTCGCCGGGCCTTGAGCTGAGTCTTTCGGCCCCGGCCCGGCGAAGTTGTTTTACCCGGATAGCCGGGCTGGGCTCAGGTGAGCGGGGCAAGGGCGTGAATTCACGCGCCTCATACGAATGCAAGGCCGGAGCAACCGATCCGGCCCCTTTTTTCTCCGACGGAGTGCCGATCATGGAACGTCGCGTTGTCGTTACGGGTTTCGGTGTGGTCACGCCTCTTGGTGTGGGTGCATCCTATGTTTGGGACCGGATGCTGAAATCCGAATCCGGACTGAATGCCATCGAAAGCTTCGATGTTTCTGATCTCTCGGCAAAGATCGCGGCCCAGGTGCCGCGCGGTGAAGCCGGTGCCAACGACGGCACTTTCTGTCCCGATGACACCGTGATCCCGAAAGAACAACGCCGGATGGATGATTTCATCCTGTACGGCATCGCGGCAGCCGAAGAAGCCATCGCCCATTCCGGCTATAAGCCCGACGATGAAGAGGCTTCCTGCCGCACCGGTGTCCTGATCGGCTCCGGCATCGGCGGTCTGCCCGAGATCTACAAGGGCTCGGAACTGATGGTCCAGGGCAAGGCGCGGCGGATCAGCCCGTTCTTCATCCCGGCCAGCCTGATCAACCTGATTTCCGGCCATGTTTCGATCCGCCATGGCTACAAGGGGCCGAACCACGCGGTGGTGACGGCCTGCTCCACCGGAGCACATGCCATCGGTGACGCGGCTCGGATCATCATGTGGGATGACGCTGACGTCATGATCGCGGGCGGTGCCGAAGGGGCCTGCCACCGCCTTGGCATCGCGGGCTTCGCCCAGGCCAAAGCACTGTCCACGGGTTACAATGACCGACCGACCGAGGCTTCGCGGCCCTGGGACAAGGGCCGGGATGGCTTCGTCATGGGCGAAGGTGCCGGGATCGTGGTCCTGGAAGAGCTTGAACACGCCAAAAAACGCGGTGCCACGATCTACGCCGAAGTTGTCGGCTATGGGATGTCGGGGGATGCCTATCACATCACCGCGCCGGCTTCGAACGGCGACGGGGCGTTCCGGTGCATGTCCGCTGCCCTCAAACGGGCGGGTATGAACGCGGACGAGATCGACTACGTGAATGCCCACGGCACCTCAACGCCGCTGGGTGACGAGATTGAACTGGGCGCGGTGAAGCGCGTTCTGGGGTCTGCCGCCGAGGGTGTTTCGATGTCCTCGACGAAGTCCTCGATCGGTCACCTTTTGGGGGCCGCTGGTGCGGTCGAAGCGATTTTCTCGATCCTCGCCATGCGTGACCAGGTGGTGCCGCCGACCTTGAACCTGCACGACCCTTCGGAAGGCTGTGACCTGGATCTCGTGCCGCTGGTGGCCAAAGAGCGGAAAGTCAAAGCCGCTCTGTCCAACTCCTTCGGCTTTGGCGGAACCAATGCCTCCCTGGTGTTCCGGTCGCTCGATTGATCTGAAGGACGCCTGACGTGTCCGAAGGTCCAGAACACGACGACGACCGGACGAAGCGCGAAGCGGAGAAATCCCTTCTCGCGGGTTGGGTCGGCTATACCATCGTCGGGCTGATCCTGCTGAGTGCCGCCATCGTCAGCGGTGGCTATCTCTGGCTCAATCAGAAGTACACCGAAGCAGGGCCTTTGGCTGCAGACCAAGACGTGGTGATCCCGCGCGGGGCGGGCCTGGAACGGATCGCCAATCTGCTGGTGGAAGAGGGTGTCCTCGTTGACGCCAACATTTTTATCTTCGGTGTAAAGTTCGAAGAGGGTGCGGGTGCCTTGCGGGCCGGTGAATACCGATTCCCCGCCGGCGTCAGCGCCAAAGGGGCGGCGGACATCCTGCGTAATGCCCGGCCCGTCGTCCGCCGGGTCACCATCCCGGAAGGATTGACGACGCGGGAAATCATCGATCTGGTCAATGCGACGCCCGGCCTGGAAGGCCTAGTCACGACCGGGTTCGCCGAGGGCGATCTGCTGCCGGAAACCTACCACTTCGAAAAAGGCGATACCCGCGACGCTCTTCTGGCCCGCATGAAGCAGGCGCACGACGATGCGCTGGCCGAGATTTGGGCAAAGCGGCGGCAGGGGCTGCCGCTCAACGACCCGCAGGAACTGGTGATCCTCGCCTCCATCGTCGAGAAAGAAACCGGCCAGGCCCAGGAACGCCCGCTGGTTGCCGGGGTCTTCATCAACCGGCTGAACAAGCCGATGCGGCTTCAGTCCGACCCGACGGTGGTTTACGGCATCACCCTGGGCGACGGCCCATTGGGGCGATCGCTGACCCGCAAGGATCTGAAAGAACCGACGCCCTACAACACCTACACAATTGATCGCCTGCCGCCGGGGCCGATTGCCAATCCGGGCCGCGCCTCGATGGAGGCCGTGGCCAACCCGGCTGAAACGGACGCCTATTACTTTGTGGCGGACGGTACAGGCGGACATGCCTTTGCGCGCACCCTTGCGGAGCATAACCGGAATGTTGCCAAATGGCGCAAGATCCGGGATGCGCAGAAGTAGGCTCCCGCTCCTCAGGCTTGTCAGAAGGGGCTACCACCCATGTCCGCTACCCCCGCATCCGCCGTTCGCCAAGAGGCCTGGAAGATCGCCCTGCTGTTCAGCGGCCTTTTGGTCGTTGCTTTCGCCTTCGCTTTTCAGTTCGTTGAACCGGCACCGCCGAAGACCATTTCGATCACAACCGGTGGCGAAGGCGGGCTCTATGCGCGCTACGGTGCGGACTATGGTGCGGCCTTCGCCGCCGAAGGGATCACGGCGACGATCCAGCCCTCGGCGGGGACGGCTGAAAACCTGGCACGCCTGCGGGACGGCGAGGCCGATATCGGCTTTGTGCAAAGCGGGGTCGGTTCGCCGGAAGCTTTCCCGAACCTGATCAGTCTCGGGCGATTGTACCTGGAACCACTATGGGTGTTCTTGGGCCCAACTCTGGACCCGGAGGCGGTCACGCGCCTTTCCGACCTCTCTGGCTTGCGCCTGGCCGTTGGTGCCGAAGGCAGTGGTACGCGCTCCGTCGTTCTGCCGCTGTTGGAGGCAAGCGGCGTGACGGCGGAGACGGCGGACCTTCTGCCCCTCAGTTCTGCCGGAGCCTTGGAGCCGTTTTCGAATGGTGAAGTGGACGCGGTCTTTCTGGTGACAGGGCCGGGTTCCGATAATCTTCGGGCTTTATTCGCGGTCGATGGCGCGCGTCTGATGGACTTTGCCAGGGCCGATGCCATTTCCCGGCACTGGCGTCCCCTGGAGCCGATCACCGTGCCGCAGGGGGCACTGGACCTCGCACGGGACTGGCCGGAACAGGATGTGCGCTTGCTGGCACCGTCCGCCACCCTGGTCGCGCGCGCCGATCTGCACCCCGCCGTCCAGACCTTGGCTGCCCAGTTCGCCACCCGCATTCATGGGCCAGGCGGCATTCTGGAAAATCCCGGGGCCTTTCCCAACGGGGAGGCCGTGGAGTTTCCGATGAGCGAGGAGGCGGAGCGCTACTATAAGTCCGGGGCTCCCTTCCTGCAGCGTTACCTGCCGTTTTGGGCGGCCGTCTGGGTCGATCGCTTGAAGGTCCTGATCGTGCCTCTGATCGGTTTGATGCTGCCGCTCATGCGCGTTCTGCCGCCGGTCTGGCGCTGGCGGATCCGGTCCCGTATCTACCGGCTTTACCGCGATCTTTTCGACATCGAACGTTGTCTGGTCTCGACACCGGATGACCTGGCGACGATCCGCGCGGCACTCGGACGGTTGGATGGCCTGGAAGCCGAAATCCGGTCTTTGAAGGTGCCCTTGTCCTATGCGGACGAGGCCTATGCGCTCCGGGTTCACGTCGATCTGGTGCGTGGCAAGCTTCAGGGCCGGCTGGCTATTTCTTCTTAGGCAAGCGGCGCATGATGGGTTCCAGCCAGGCGGGCGGCAGCATGGCCAACAGCCGGACGACGGCAACCATGGGCCAGGGAAAGGCAATGCGTGCCTTGTTGGCGGCCAGACCGGCGCGGATGATGCGCGATGCCTTTTCCGCTTCCATGAAGAACGGCATGGGAAAGTCGTTCTGGTCGGTAATTCGGCTTCTCACATAGCCCGGGCAGATGACCGAGACGCCGATGCCGTCTTCCGCCAACCAGGGACGCAGACCTTCGCCCCAGACCCGAACGGCTGCTTTGGAACCGCAATAGGCCGGGGCCGACGGAAATCCGACAAACCCCGCCAGGCTCGCCATGATCGCAATCTGTCCCTTGCCGCGTTGTCGCATCGGACCGAGCAGTGGCATCACCGTGTTGATGACACCTGCTAGGTTGACCGCGAATATCGCGCGGGTCTGGCTGTCCGTCTCCCCTTCCGGGGTCGATCCCGTCCCGCCCGAGATGCCGGCATTGGCGATGACCAGATCAACCGGGCGATCCTGATCGAACGCCAGAAGCCAGTCAGCCATGGCGTCCCGGTCATCCACGGCAAGGGCTTTGGTGACCACAGTGGCCCCTTTGGTCCGGCAAGCCTCGGCCACTCCTTCCAATCGCTCCAGATTACGTCCCGTCAGCCCGAGCCTGATCCCCGGCCCGGCATAGTCCAATGCCAAGGCCTCTCCGATGCCGCTGGAGGCTCCGGTGATGATGATGGATCGGAAGGGCGACATGGGGCTGGGCGAGGTCCCTATCAAGATGGCGGACTGTTCAGGCTTTGATAGCGGGGCTATAAGCGGAGGACAACGAACACAGTCGAGGATTCTACCGTTGGCTGCCAAAAAGAAATCCGAATCAAAGGCCAAAGCCTGCCTGAGGTCGATGACCGGTTTCGCCCGGATCGGAGGCCAGGCGGCAGGGGCCAGTTGGGAATGGGAGGTTCGCAGCGTCAACGGCAAGGCCCGCGATATCCGCCTGCGTCTGCCTAGCGGGTTCGAGGGGTTGGACGCTAAGGTCCGGGGGCTGCTGGCCGACCGATTGGCGCGCGGCAACATTACAGCGAACCTCAACCTCACGGTGGGTTCCGGTCAGCCGAAGTTGGCGGTCAACGCCGATGCCTTGGCCCAGGTGCTGACCATGGCCCCCCGCATTCGCGAAGCCCTGCCGGAGACCGAGGCACCGAGCCTGCATGGCCTGTTGGGCCTCAAGGGTATTCTGGAGATGGTCGATGATGTTCTGTCCGACGAGGACAGGGCCGATGTCGAGGCCGGAATTCTCGCCACCCTGGCCGAGGCTTTGGACCACCTTGTCGCCAACCGCGAAGCGGAAGGGGCCCGTATGGGCGAGGTTCTGGACGAGCAGATGAACCATCTGGAGGCGCTCAGTGAAGAAGCGGGCAGGCTGGCCGCGCTTCGGCCCGAGAAGGTCCGGGAGCGCCTGAAGACCCAAATCGATGATATCCTGAATCAAAACCCGCCGCTGGACCCGGACCGCCTGGCGCAGGAAGTCGCTATCCTTCTGGTCAAGGGTGACGTGCGCGAAGAGCTGGATCGCCTGACCGCCCACGTGGCAGCGGCCCGCGATCTGTTGAAAGGCGAGGGCGCTGTTGGGCGTCGGCTGGATTTTCTGTGCCAGGAGTTCAACCGGGAAGCCAATACGCTCTGTTCCAAATCCCAGGACGTGGAACTGACCCGGATCGGCCTTGATCTGAAAGCCACCATCGAACAATTCCGAGAGCAGGTGCAGAACATTGAGTGACGACAAGACGAAAATCGGCCCGATCCAACGCCGTGGCCTGATGATGGTGCTTTCCTCGCCTTCCGGGGCCGGTAAATCCACCATTTCACGACTGTTGTTGGAGCGGGAGGGCAACATGACCATGTCCGTCTCCGCCACCACCCGCCCCCCTCGGCCAGGCGAGGTTGAGGGCCAGCACTATTATTTCCTCGACCGCCCAAGGTTCGACGAGATGGTTGCCGGTGGGGAGATGCTGGAACACGCTGTGGTGTTCGAGAATTGCTACGGCACGCCGAAAGAACCGGTCGAGGCCGCTCTGAAAGCGGGGTGCGACGTTCTGTTCGATGTGGACTGGCAGGGCACCCAACAGTTGGCAGAAGCCGCCCGCGAGGACCTGGCGACCATCTTCATCCTGCCCCCTTCCTATGCCGAGCTTGAGCGCAGGCTCTTCGCCCGTGCTCAGGACCCTGAAGAGGTGGTCCGCAAACGGATGGCCAAGGCGGCGGCCGAGATGAGCCACTATGCCGAATACGACTACGTCATAGTCAACGAGGACATCGAGGAAAGTGTCGCCAATGTCCAGGCGATCCTGACCGCCGAGCGCCTTAAGCGATCCCGGCAGGCGGGGCTGAGGGAATTTGTTCGGGGCCTGAGCGAACAGCCGGTCCCTGAAAGCGGATGATGCCCAGCGAATGGCGGATGATCTTGGCAGCCTTCTGAAACAAGCTTTCCTGGCCGTCGAGGCTGGGGAGTTGGAGCGGGCCGAGAGCCAACTGGGTGCGATCCAATCGGTGCGCCCGGATCTGCCGCCGGTGCTCGGGCTCTTCGCCCTCATTTACCGTCAAAGGGGCGATGCTGCAGCGGAGCGGAAAGTCCTGCAGCGGCTGCTGCAGGTGACACCGGGGGATGCCTCCACCTGGCTCAAGCTGGCTCGCCTCGAACGGCTGCAAAAAAACCACGAGGTGGCGGAACAGGCTTTGGCCAGAGCGCAACAAGTGGCCGGGCCAAGCGTCGAGTGTTTTCTGGAAGCGGGAGACCTGGCGCGAGACCGCAGCGATTGGCCCCGGGCCATCGCGCAGTTTCAGGCCGCTTGCCAGCTTGGCCCGAACCATGAGGATGCTTGGCGCGCCCTGGCCTTCGCGTATCACGATTCGGGGCAATTCGGTCTGGCGGAAGCACCCTACTTGCGCCTGCTTGCCCTGAAGCCGGACGATGCCCAGGCCTGCTCGAATCTGTCTCAGGTGTTGATCAACCTGAACAGGCGCGAAGAAGCCTTGACCTATGCCGATAGAGCTTTGGCAATTGATCCGGACTATGTGGCCGGTTTGATCAACCGGGGCACGATCCTGGCCGGTCTCGGCCGGACCGATGCGGCGATCTTTGATCTTCGGGCCGCGGTTCGCTTGAAACCCGCCGACGCGCGGCCCTGGCGGGCGCTTGGTTTTCTAGCCTTGGACATGGGGCATTATCAAGAGGCGGTCGAGGCTTTTGCAGCAGGTCTCGCCGCCCTGCCGGGGCATATTGACCTACAGGCCTGCCTCGGGCGCGCGCTGGTTTCGGCGGGGCATTTGGATGATGCAGAGAGGGTTCTGACGGAGGTTCTCGAACGGGCCCCTCATTCGGCCGAGGCCAGGCGCAGCTTCGCTGACCTCTTGCGCAAAAAGGGGGAGGACGAGCGAGCCAGGAAGGCCTATCTGGACGCCGGTGACGAGGCCTCGATCCTGCAAGCCAAGGCCATGAGTGGGGAGACGCCTGCCCAGGGGTCGGCTGCCTACGCGCGTCGGGTGTTCGATGCGGCTGCCGAGGCCTTTGACCAGCATATGTTGGCTGATCTGGACTATCGTGGCCCGATGTTCCTTCGATCTCTGGCCAATGATCTGGCCCAGCCTGCCGACCGGTCACGATCGCTGAGAATTCTGGATCTTGGCTGCGGAACGGGTCTGTCGGGTAAGGCCTTTGACGATCTTGCCGAGACCCTTCACGGGGTCGATGTGGCGCCAAACATGATCCGCCTCGCCGCCGAAAAGGGATGCTATCATCAGCTGTTCGAAGACGAGATTGCAGATTTTCTGGCCGATCCGGCCAAAGGCCTGCCCCGATATGACTGGGTTCTTGCCGTCGATCTCTTGATCTATCTGGGGGATCCGGGGGCGTTCTTCGCCCAGGTCAAGCCCCGGTTGGAGACCGGTGGGCGCTTGCTCCTGACGACGGAAAAGGCTGAGCCTGCGGAAGGGGCGATGAAGCTGCGCCGAAGCTGCCGGTTCGCCCATAGCGATGGGGCCCTTGCCGAAGCCGCGCAAGATCACGGATTTTCGGTTCTCGCCAAGCGTTCAATGGACTTGCGCAAGGAACAGGGCAAGGCCCTGGCGGGGTCGGCTTTCGTCCTGCAGGTGGCTGGGTGAATCCCTGACGGGAGTCAGCCGGGTTTTGCCGCGCCAGCCAGTCGGCAGAATTGCTCCACGTCCAGGTTTTCCGGCCTTGCCGTCGGATCAATGTCGAGGGCGGCCAGATCCAGGTTCAAGGCCTTCAGGCTCTGGCGCAACATTTTCCTGCGCTGGCCGAAAGCCTTGGCGGTGATGAACTCGATCGCTTCGAAGGGAACATCGATCAGGGGTTCGTCCCTGAGATCCATCCGGACCACGGCGGATTCCACGCGGGGCGGCGGCGTGAAAGCGCTGGCCGGTACGTGCATGACCTTCCTGGGGCTCGACAGCCAATGGGCGAGAACGGCCAGTCGGCCATAGCTCTTGGTGCCTGGGCCGGCCACCAGGCGATCAGCCACCTCGTTCTGCACCATGACGGTCATGGAAGATACGAGCTGTCGCTGCCTCAGCCAGGCGATCATCAAGGGGGTTGCAACGTTGTAGGGCAGGTTGGCCACAATGGTCAGGGGCAGGTCCGTCAGGTCCTCGATAGCGATGGTCAGGGCGTCCGCTTCGATCAAGCGAAAGCGGTCACCATACCGATCCTGGAGGGGGGCCAGCGCGCGGATGCACCTTTCGTCGCGTTCAATCGCAATGACCTGGGCCGCGTCGGTTTCCAGCAGGGCGCGGGTCAAGCCACCGGGACCCGGGCCGACTTCCAGCACCGTCTTGCCAGCCAGATCTCCGGCTTCCCGGGCGATCCGGCGTGTCAGGTTCAGGTCCAGCAGGAAATGTTGGCCGAGCTTTTTCTTGGCACCGAGACCATGTTCGGCAATCACGTCGCGCAGCGGCGGCAGATCGTCAGCGGGCATTTCGGCGCTGTTTCGAAAGGGCTTTGGGGGGCTTACCGACCGGCAGGGGAGCTCCCCGCCCAAAGGCCATGTCCTGGGCCATACGGATGGCCGCGACGAGGCTGTCAGGACGGGCTTTGCCGGTGCCCGCGATGTCATAGGCCGTGCCGTGATCCGGCGATGTGCGAATGAAGGGCAGGCCCAGGGTTACGTTGACCGCCTGATCGAAATCGAGCGCCTTGAGCGGGATCAGGGCCTGGTCGTGATAGAGGCAGAGCGCCAGGTCATAGCCCTGGCGGGCCTGGGGCGTGAACAGGGCGTCCGGTGGAACCGGCCCGAATGCGTCAACGCCCTTGTCCTTCAAGGCTTCCACTGCCGGTGCGACGATTTCGATCTCTTCGCGGCCCAGGCTGCCGTCCTCCCCGGCATGGGGGTTCAGTCCGGCGACAGCGATCCTGGGCTTCTTCACACGGAACCGTCGCCTCAGGTCCTCTGCTGCGATCAGGCCTGTCTCGACGATGGCTTCGGTGGTCAAGCTGTCCAGGGCGGCTCTCAACGATTGGTGCACGGTTACCGGGACAACGCGAAGAGATGGCCCGGAAAGCAGCATGGCCGTCGGCACATTGCCGGCCATGTGCCCCAGAAGTTCCGTATGGCCTGGATACTTGAAACCGCCTTCATAGAGGACCGACTTGTTGATCGGGTTGGTGATAACCCCTGCGGCCTCCTCCGCCATGGCCAGTTCGACCGCGCGCTTGATGGACTTCAGCACGGTCCGGCCGGCGGCGACATTGGGCTTGCCGGGTTTCACCTTCTGCTTCAGGGGTTGTTCAAGAACGGGAAGGGCGGCATCGAATACCAGGGGTGCATCCTGCGGAGAGGCAATGACCTGGACCGGTACCTTCACGGCCTCGCCGAGGGCAGCCAACCGATCGGGGTCGTCAATGGAGAAGAAGGTGGCATCCGAACCCCGGAGCGCTTTCCAGGCTCGCACGGCGATCTCGCCGCCGATTCCGGCAGGGTCCCCCATGGTGAGAGCGAAGGGTGGTTTCAGGTTGCCTCGACCGTTGGTGTCCTTGGCATTGGGCCTTGTCATTGTCGGATCTCGATGAAGGCGGAGCGCCTGAGGTCGCGGGTATAGCGCCGCGCCACCACGCCCAGCCGTTCCTGCATCAGGCGGTTTTCGATGTTTCGAAAGGCGGTGGCGCGTGCGGCGGCCACATCGCCTTCTTCCCGCCCACAAACCATCAGCACCACCAACCCCGCCGTCGTGCGGACCGGTGCACTCGCGCGACCGACGGGCAGGTCAGAGACAGCCTGGCGAATGGCTTCGGGCAGGTCTGAACTCTTCATGCGCCCCAGATCCCCCGATAGTGGGGAGCCGTTGGCCTTTGCCAGTTGATCCATGGCCTCGCAGGAGGTTGCAGACCGCCGGATCGCCTCCGCCCGCGTGTTCGTCTGGGCCACCTGTGCCGGTGCTGCGTTGGAGGGAAGGTCAAAGAAAATCTGTTTGATGTCGAAGGTGTCATCCACCTGAACACCAAGACCTTGCGACAGGCGTTTCTGGATCAGAAAGACAATGACATAGCCGTTTGTCGTCCGAAGCGGCGGAGAGGCCTGGTTGGGGGTCAGGTTTTGCAGAGCCTGATCAATGACCGGATCCAATTCGCCACGCTGCACCCAGCCCAGGTCGCCGCCAACGGCAGCCGATGCGCTTTCCGAGAAGTTTTCCGCCAATTGCCTGAAAGGGGCACCTTCGCGCAAACCCGCAAAGATCCGGTTTATTTCGGTCCGGACCCTGGCTTCCTCGGAGGGCGATTCAACAGCCAGAAAGATTTCGGCGATCCGGTACTCCGGTTCGCCCCGGCGGGCTTCCATCTCATCGATCATCGTGTTGACTTCGGCTTCGGTAACCGTCACCTGAGAGCGCAACCGTCGGCCAACGACTTTCTGCCAAGCCATGTTGGCTTCGATTTGGCTTCTCAGGGCTTCTTCCGAAATGCCCTTTCGGGCC
>JBMYSY010000002.1:0-293792 GCA_049603795.1 Magnetovibrionaceae bacterium | reverse complement strand
AAAACGTCTGCCGATGTACCGCATCGCTGCGACGATTTCTCCTAACCAGCGTTCTCCAGAGGCCGTCTCAGTGACCCAATTGAGACGAAAACCGCTCTTGACGGGCCTTGTGCCGGGCCAGCCGTTCGCGTTCGCTGGCCGATTTCAATTGCCCGCAGGCGGCCAGGATGTCGCGACCGCGCGGCACCCGGATCGGTGCGGAATAACCTGCATCGTTCAGGATTTCGCTGAACTTCTGGATATGTTTGGTATCCGAGCATTCGAAATCCGCACCCGGCCACTTGTTGAACGGGATCAGATTGAACTTCGCCGGGATGCCCTTGATCATGCGGACAAGCTGGCGCGCATCGGCCTCTGAATCGTTCACGCCCTTCAGCATGACGTATTCGAAGGTGATCCGCCGCGCATTGTTGGCACCCGGATATTCCCGGCAGGCCTGCAGCAGTTCCTTCAGCGGATATTTCTTGTTCAGCGGGATCAAATGATCGCGGAGTTCGTCGGTCACCGCGTGCAGCGAGATCGCCAGATTGACGCCAAGCTCCGCGCCGCAGCGCCGGATCTGGGGCACCACGCCCGAGGTGGACAGCGTGATCCGGCGTTTGGAGAGCGCCAGGCCCTCGCCGTCCATGACGATCTTCAGCGCCTTGGCGACGTTGTCATAGTTAAACAAGGGTTCGCCCATGCCCATCATGACAATGTTCGACAGCAGGCGTTCTTCCTGGGTCGAGGGCCATTCTTCGTAGGCATCACGGGCGACCATCAGCTGTCCGACGATCTCCGGTGCCGTCAGGTTGCGCACCAGTTTCTGCGTGCCGGTATGACAGAACTTGCAGGTCAGCGTACAGCCGACCTGGGAGGAGACACAAAGCGCCCCCCGGTCATCTTCCGGGATGAAGACCGTCTCGGCTTCCTTGGCGTCGGAAAAGCGCAGCAGCCACTTGTGGGTGCGGTCTTTCGAGACCTGCTCGGTTGCGATGCCCGGTCGGCCGACCTTGAACTCCCGTTCCAGCTTCGCGCGCAGGCTCTTGCCGATATCGGTCATGGCACCGAAGTCCGTCTCGCCGCGGTTATAGATCCAGCGCCAGAGCTGTTTCGCGCGAAAGGGCTTCTCGCCGATCGAGACCAAAACCTCGGCCAGTTCCTCGCGGCTCAAGCCCACCAATTCGGTGCGCGGGTCCTGCTCGGAGATCGGCTGATCAAGGGTGGGTGTGCTGTCCATGGCCCGGTACATAAGGCCTTTGGGCTTTCAGCGCAATCAATGTCGCGCTAGCGGCAGGCCTTGTCGATCTTGCCATGGCTCGCCGTAAAGCCCTTCAGGGAATAGGTATCCGTCGTCAGGGTTCCGCGGGAAGACTGCCCTTTGATCACCATTGTGCTGCCCCGCTTCATGGCCCGCACCAGGGCCGTGTCGGCCTTGTCGTCATAGGCGAAAGCATTGCCGCCCTGGGTGAACAGCTTGAAGGTCTGACCGCCGATGGAAACCGTCACCTCGGAGCCGTCCTTGTAGGAATAGCCGGCCTCGACGCTGAAGACGTCGAAGGTGCGATCGCCGGGTCGGTGGGTGATCAGCACGAAGGTGTCCCCGCGGCGCGTGTAGTTGCCCTTCGCCTTGTCCGGTACGGCACCCATGTAGCAAACGGGCGATCCGTTTTCGGTATAGGTCAGGGCCTCCCAGGCACCGGACTTGCCGAGCGGCTTGGTGGCCTGGGCATGCGCGGCCTGGGAGCCGAGGCTGAGGACCAGGCCGAGGACGAAGCCGGAGATTAGGGCGGTGGAGCGGGAAATCAGGGCTGTTTTCATCATGAATTTGGTCTAGCAGGTCCCGGTTAACAGTTTCTCAAGAGCCATTGGTTTCCGAATTATCTTCGGCATAACCGGTCAATTCCGGCGGGGGTGCCTCGTAGGCGGATACATCACCCCTGAACTTCGGGCCGCCGTGGGTATGTTCGGCGACGGATTCCGTCGGCCCGCCCGGTCGCACCGGGCGTGGGGCGAAGCGGCCCGCCTGGATCGTCCGGTCGTACATAACGATGGCCGCTGCAATGCCGACATTGACGCAAAAACGTGTCGGGATTTTGACGATGTGATCACAGAGGCTGACGGCTTCCGGGCTGAGCGAGCCCCGCTCGGGCCCCAGGATATAGGCGGCCTTCGACGGGTGGCGGAAGCTCGGCAATTCATGCGCATCGTCGGTGAGCTCCACCCCGACCAGAGAGCAGTCCTCGGGCAGCATCATCGCGCCCAGCTTCGGGAAGGCATAGAAGGGCAGATGGAGTGCAGCGCCCGAGGTATCCGACTTGTTCACCGCAGCCCGGCCATAATTGGCAGCCACCGTGAAGACGAAGCTGGCACCGAAGGCATGGGCGGAGCGGAAGATGCTGCCGACATTCATCGGTTTGGAGACATGCTCCACGCCGACACCGAAATAGCCGCGTGTGGATGCGCTCAAGGGTCTTTCCTCGTCGTCAAAGGGTGGCGGGCGGCAATCCGCCCTTGCCGAATGGGCCCTAGAATGGTCATTTGACGGCCTGGATCAAGCCAATTGGTAAGGACAAATCTCCGTTGAAAGCCATCCTTTGTGAACAGCTTGGCGGCCCTGACGATCTGATCCTGGCCGAGGTCGATGATCCCAGGCCGGGGCCGGGCGAACTTCTGGTCAAGGTGGCGGCGGCTGGTGTGAATTTTGCCGATACCCTGCAACTCCAGGGGCGCTATCAGATCAAGGCGGAGCCTCCTTTTACACCGGGCCTGGAGCTCTGCGGGACCGTCCTGGAGGTGGGCGAGGGTTGTTCGCGCTTCAGGCCGGGCGAGCGCGTCATGGCCGCCGTACCCCAGGGGGCCTATGCCGAAAAGGCCCTGGTTTCCGAAAGCATCGCCTGGACGGTTCCGGATACCTTAAGCGACGTGCAAGCCGCCGGTTTCCCGATCATCTATGGCACCAGCCACGCGTCGCTCTGGGGCATCGCGGGCCTGAAAGAGGGCGAGAGCCTGTTGGTGCTGGGGGCGGCGGGTGGCGTCGGGCTGACCGCAGTGGAAATCGGTGCCAAGCTGGGCGCGACAGTGATCGCGGCGGCAGGCGGTCCCGAAAAGCTTGAAATCTGTGCGAAACACGGGGCTCATCATGGCATCGACTACCGCGAAGAGGACATCAAGGCGCGGGTCAAGGAGCTGACCGGGAACAAGGGTGTCGACGTGATCTATGATGCCGTCGGCGGGGCATCCTTCGATGCGGGCCTTCGCGCGACGGCCCAGGGGGCCAGGGTGCTGATCATCGGTTTTGCCTCTGGCGATATCCCGCAAATTCCGGCCAACTACCTGATGGTCAAGAATATCCAGGTCTTCGGTGTCAACTGGGGGGCCTTGAGCGAGGTGAACCCTTCGTTGTACCGCGCTTCTTGCGACCATCTGTCCGACATGGCCGCCCGGGGCCAGATCGAGCCGCCGGTTTCCGAAACCATGCCCCTGGATCAGGTTCCGGAAGCACTCCGTCTGATCAAGGCCAGGAAAACCACCGGCAAGGTGGTTATCACCATGTCATGACGGAGCGGGGCCATGACGGAACAGGGCCATGACAAAACAGGGCCATGACAGGGTGGGCGATATGACGGCAACAGAGACCTCGATCATCCAGTATGAGGCCTACCCTTATCCACCCCGCAAGGCCGGGGATGAGAAAAAGCGACTGGTCACCGGCAGCCCGAGCGAATGGATCGAGGTGAAGCACTGCCTGTTCGGGGGCGCATGGGCCAAGGATAAACCGGTCTCCGTCCTTGTCGCCGGAGGGGGGACGGGTGATGGCCTGATCCTGCTAGCGCAACGCCTGGCCGAAGAAGGCCTTTCGGCGGATATCCACTACCTTGATCTTTCCGTCGCATCGCGAGCGATTGCAGAAGCGCGCGCCAAGGCCCGTGGGTTGGAGAACTCGATCACTTTCCACACGGGCAGCCTGCTGGAGGCGGACCGGTTATCCGGCGCGCCTTTCGATTACATCGACTGCTGCGGCGTCCTGCACCACCTGGATGATCCGGTCGCCGGCCTAAAGGCGCTCAGACGCGCGCTCAAGCCGGAAGGTGGCATGGGGCTGATGGTCTATGCCCCCTATGGGCGGACGGGCGTCTATGCCGCCCAGGCGGCCTTTGCCGCCCTGTTCGGCGATGAACAGCCGAAGGAGAAAGTCCGCCTTGCCAAGCAGGCGATCAAGGACTTGCCGGTGACGAACTGGCTGAAACGCAACCCCCATGTCGGCGATCACGTCCAAGCGGGGGATGCCGGGCTCTATGACCTGCTACTGCACGCCACCGACCAGCCCTTCAGCGTTCCCGACCTGATGGCTTTCCTGGCAGCGGGCGGAATGCGCCTGGCCAGGTGGTGTTCCCCACTCCGCTATCAGCCGGAGAGTTATCTGGTTGATCCGGGATTGCGCAAACGGGCCGACGCTATGCCGCCCGAGGCACAGTGGGCCCTTGCCGAAAAGCTCGCCGGGAACATGGGGACCCATGTCTTCTACGCGGTCCCGGCAGACCGCCAAGGGCCGGTCGAGGCCTTACTTGACGGGGCCGCGGTACCGGTTTTGCGCGAGGTGGACGGAGCGGCCCTGGCCAAGGCCCTGACCCCCGGTCAGCCGCTAAAGGTCACCATCGATGGCTTGCCTATGAGCTTCCCCTTGCCGCGTCTGGCGCCGGCGCTTTTTGCCCGGGTGGACGGGGAAAAGACGGTCGATGCCCTCTATGCGGACCTCCGCGCCCTGGATGGGAAGCTCACGCGAGAAGATTTTGATCGCCAGATGGCACGCTTCGTCGAGGTCAACAGCGGGCTTGGCAAGCTGTTTCTGAAGACCGGCTGATCATGTCGATCCGGCTGAAGTTCACCATTGTTTTGTTCCTGGTGGCCCTGATCCCGCTGTCCGTCGTTGCCTGGATCGCGACGGAGCGGACAAAAGCCCTGGGAGACCGGCTGAGTGACCGCGACCGGGCGCTCTTGGAAGAACAGCTGACCAACCAGGTCGCCCGCCTGGTTGGCGGATTGGCCAACGAACTCAATCAGGACAAAATCTTTATCGAGACGGCCCTGCTGGTCCTGACCGAGGCCCTTCAGCGCCGCCTGAGCGGAGAGACCGCGCCGGGCCCTTCGCCCTGGTTCAAAGGGCAGGAACCGCCGTCTCCCCTGACGCCGTCCCTGCACCATTTTCGAATGCGTCCCGACAAGACGCCGGAGCCCATATCGGTCAACCATGACCATCCGGTTTTTGAGGGGGGGCACCCCGACCACCCCATGGTGGGGCGACTGAGCGGGCTTTCCGAGACGCTCCGCACGCTTGCAGCGGCCAAGACGGAGCTGGTGTTCTGGCAAAAAGTCGCTCTCGCCGAGGGGCTCTCGCTCACCTACCCCGGCCACGCCGGGCCGGATGTCGTGGCCCGGGAAAGCCCCTGGTATCAGGCGGCTGAGGCCGTCGAAGGGTCGGTCTGGACGGCCCCCTATGCCGATCCGGTGACCGGTGCCCTTGTCATCGCGCTTAGCCGGGCGGTTCGCGATGAGGCTGGCCGGGTCCTGGCTGTGGCGGCGATCAAGGTCCGGATTCTTCCGCGTCTGGCCCAGGCCGGGGCCGCCTTGAAGGATCTGGCCAGTGCCGCCGAGACCTATATCGTCGATATCGAGACCCGGGAAAATACGCCCGCGATCGACCCGGCCAAGGGGCGGGCCTTGCGCATTCTGGTGGGCGATGCCTACGAGGATCAGGCCCCTGGTCAAAATGGCCTGGCCCGTCTGAGGTTGCCTGCCGACGATCCGCGCTTTGACCAGATGGCCGATGACATGGCGGCGGGCTTGAGCGGCCTGCGCCGCCTGCCGTTTGAGGGCCGGGACAGTCTCTGGGCCTTCGCACCGGTGGACGGCATCGATACCCACGTGCTGGTCGTTGCCCCCTTCCAGGACATCACCCGGCGTCTTGCCGAGACCGAAGAGGCGGTGCGCCAGACCACGGCGGAACAGCTGGCACGGATCGGTGCCATGATGGCTCTGGCGGCCGCGCTGGCCCTGATCATTGCCCTGATGGCCGGACGTTTGATCACCCGGAGGGTGCAGAGCCTGGCCGAAGCGGCGGGCAAATTGGCAAAGGGGGACCTGACGGCCAGGGCCCTGGTGCGGGGGCGCGACGAGATCGCGCGGCTGGCGGGTGCTTTCAACGATATGGTGCCGAAACTGCGTGACCGGTTGGCCGTGCGCGAAAGCCTGGAGGTTGCCCGGAGCGTCCAACAAAGCCTGCTGCCAGCCGAGGCCCCCGCCTTTCCGGGATTCGACCTGGCTGGAGCCTGTCTCTATTGCGACGAGACCGGGGGCGACTACTTCGATTTCGTCGGCCGAGGCGAAAACGGGCTGGCCGTGGTTATGGGCGATGTCACCGGACACGGTCTTCCAGCGGCGCTGACCATGACAAGCGCGCGCTCGTTCTTCCGGGCCCTGGGCACGGATGGCGCTGAGCCGGGGGCGGTGCTGACACGTCTGAACAGGCTACTCGCAGCCGATGCCCGCCAAGGCAGGTTCATGACCTTCTGTCTTGTGCATCTGACGGCGGGCAGCGGCGATATCCGATTTGCCAACGCGGGAGCGGATCCGATCATTGTCGCAGAAGCCGGGGACGGTTCCATCTCCACCTGGGATCAGGGTGATCCGCCGCTGGCGGTTGATGCCGGGCTTTCCATCGCCAGTTTCAATGGGCAGCTCGGGCCGGGGGATGTGCTTCTGATGGCGACTGACGGGGTGGCGGAAACACGCAACCGGGCGGGTGAAATGTTCGGCGAGGAGCGCCTTCGCCGGTGTTTAAGCCGCCAGCGGACCCAACCGGCCGCGATCATCCTGGAAAGCTTGACGGGTGAGCTGAAGGCCTTCCGGGGGGATGCAGAGCAAAAAGACGACATCACGATTGTCGTGATCAAAAGAGTGTGAGGGCGGAGCGGAAACCGAAGGCTGATTTAGCCGCCTTCCTTCTGCAGCCGATCATCAATGTGGAAGCCCTGGAACATGTTGATGCCGAGCCGGTGACCCATGGTGACGGCTTGGGAGTCATCAATTCGGGCCAGAACCACATCAATGCCGGCATCCAGGATTCGTTTGATGTCTTTGGCCCGTTCCGGCAGGACCGTTTCCGCGCCCTGACGCCAGAAAATCTTCACCATTTTGCATTCCAGCCGGTCCATGTTCAAAAGCCCGACGGATTCCGGGAAGACGGCATCGACGGCGATGGTGCAGCCACGTGCGCGCAAAAGCTCGGAGGCCACCCGGAATTCGTCGAAATGCTGCAGGATGTTGCCTTGGCGGAATTCGAACAGGATGTTCTCCAGCGACGACTTCGGCGTCGTTTTCAGAAATTCCTCGAAGGTCCGGGTAAAGATCGTCTCGACATTGACGTTGACGGAACAGGGCACGCCCTGGGGATTCAGATTGTTGAATCCGCCCAACAACGCGCGGTCCAACGTAATGGTCAATTGCGCGAAGCGGTTGCCCATGCCGCGCAGTTCAACGTCGGCGAAGAGATGGTTTTTCAGCATCTCCATGGAGACGAAGTATTCCGTCATGACCGAATAGATTGGCAGCGGCGGGCGGATCACGGCCACTTCCTGACCGCGGACGAAGGCCTTGTTGAAGGCTTCCGGCCCGATCTGCTTGTTGACCGCATCAACCTTTTCGATGTCCTGGTCCGCCAGGGGGCGGAGTTTGACCGCGGGCTCGTCGCTGGGCTTTTTCTGTTCGAAGCGCTGGAGTTTTTCCAGCAGGGTGATCGCGGCTTCCAGCTTGGTCTTCAGATCGACCCGGCGCAGCAGGCGGGATTGGTCGATCTGGCCGAAGTGGTTCGGGAAATACTGCTGGATCAGGCGCAGCACATCAACGCGCATGTCCGAGAGGATGCGCACCTGGTTGAACTCGGTCATCTGCAGAAGCAGGGCCTTGTCCACATGGTTCAATTCGAACAGCTGGGCATTGAAACGGGACCGCTGGGCAAGCAGAAGGCGGTTCAAGTCCGCCCAGAATCCATCCTCCGCTTCGTTCACCGGGACCACCGAGAACGACAGCAAGATCATTGTGTTGAAGCCGCTGGTGGCGCTTCCGCTCCAGCCGCGCAACTTCATCACCAGATCCGCCGCTTGCGAGCGCTGGATAAATTGAGCTTCCGGCATGTCCGCCCT
The DNA here is from genome assembly GCA_049603795.1 of Magnetovibrionaceae bacterium. Lineage (GTDB taxonomy): Bacteria > Pseudomonadota > Alphaproteobacteria > Rhodospirillales > JBMYSY01 > JBMYSY01. The sequence continues at coordinate 285,612 of JBMYSY010000002.1, read as the reverse complement.
TGTTTTGCCGAACCGAAAAGACGGTTCGTCCGTGTTTCGCCCGAACGCCGGCGTCCGAACCTCTGGTTTCAGAGTATTCCATACCCCCTGGGGCTTTGGCGACTGAGAATCGTTCCAATGTGATAAAAACACAAAAAAAGCGGGACCCGAAGGCCCCGCTTTTCAAGCTCTTATCTTCGACCGATGGTTGATCAGGAAGCTTTCTTCAGTTCCCAAATATCGGGAGCGGCATCCAGACGTTCGATGAACTTCTGACGCTGTGATTCCAGAGCATCCGGCAGCGCTTCGCCGAAGGTATCGAAATGGCTGCGCTGATCCTGCGCTTCAGCCAGGGCCTCTTCGCGGTTGACGTTCATCAGTTTTTCGAAGGTTTCTTCGCCAAACTCGATGCCCGACCAGTTCAGGTCCTGATAGGTCGGCATCAGGCCGAACGGGCTTTCGACCGCCTGGGCCTTGCCGCGCACACGCTCGACGATCCACTTGAGGACGCGCATGTTTTCGCCGAAGCCCGGCCAGATGAACTTGCCGTTCTCATCCTTGCGGAACCAGTTGACGCGGAACATCTTCGGCGCGTTGGCCGCCTTGTCACCCATGCTGAGCCAGTGGGTCCAGTAGTCGCCCATGTTGTAGCCACAGAAGGGCAGCATGGCCATCGGGTCGCGGCGGATGGCGGCCTGGTTGAAGGCGGCGGCTGTCGCTTCCGAACCCATGGTGGCGGCCATGTAGACGCCGTGTTCCCAGCTGGTGGCTTCATAGACCAGCGGGAAGGTACGGCTGAGACGGCCACCGAAGATGAAGGCCGAAATCGGCACGCCCGCCGGGTCTTCCCAGGCCGGATCAATGCTCGGACACTGGCTGGCCGGAGCCGTGAATCGCGCGTTCGGGTGGGCCGCCGGGGTATCGGAGTCCGGCGTCCAGTCGTTGCCGCGCCAGTCAATGGCATGGGCCGGGGCATCGCCATCCATGCCTTCCCACCAGACGTCGCCATCATCGGTCAGGGCCACGTTGGTGAAGATGCAGTTGGCGTTCAGCGTGTCCATGGCCGCCGGGTTGGTCTTGCGGGAAGTCCCCGGTGCCACGCCGAAGTAGCCGGCTTCCGGGTTGATGGCCCGAAGCTGGCCTTCGGCGTCCGGCTTGATCCAGGCGATATCGTCGCCGACGGTCCAGGCTTTCCAGCCCTCGAAGCCCTCCGGCGGGATGATCATGGCGAGGTTGGTCTTGCCACAGGCGCTGGGGAAGGCTGCCGCCACATAGGTCTTTTCGCCTTCCGGGGATTCAAGGCCTAAGATCAGCATGTGTTCGGCCATCCAGCCTTCGTCGCGGGCCATGGTGGAGGCGATGCGGAGCGCCAGACATTTCTTGCCCAGCAGGGCGTTGCCGCCATAGCCGGATCCGTAAGACCAGATCGCGCGCTCTTCCGGGAAGTGGACGATGTACTTGGTCTCGGAATCGCAGGGCCAGGGCACGTCGTCCTGGCCTTCGGCGAGCGGTGCGCCGACGCTGTGCAGGCAGGGAACGAAGAACCCGTCATTACCCAGCACGTCGAGGACGGCGGAACCCATGCGGGTCATCATCTTCATGTTCGTAACGACATAGGGGCTGTCGGAAATCTGCACGCCGATCTGTGCAATCGGGCTGCCCAAGGGACCCATGGAGAAGGGGATCACATACATTGTGCGCCCGGCCATGCAGCCATCGAAAATCTTTTTCAGTTCCGCCTTCATCTCGCCTGGTTCGCGCCAGTTGTTGGTCGGGCCGGCGTCGGCCTCCTTGGCGGAGCAGATGAAGGTGCGGTCTTCGACCCGGGCAACGTCGGACGGATCGGAGCGGGCGAGGAAAGAGTTCGGGCGCTTTTCCTGGTTCAGGCGGATCAGCGTACCGGCGGCGACCATTTCTTCGCACAGGCGGTCGTATTCGGCCTGGGAGCCGTCGCACCAGTAAATGTCTTTCGGCTTCGTCAGCTGGGCGATCTCTTCGACCCAGGCCAGCAGTTTTGCGTTTGCCGTGGGGGCCGCCGTGGGGGCCGTTGCCGTTGCCGTCATTGATTGTCCTCCAATCTTCGCCGACCGGAAAATCCTGTTCCCGGAAAGCGTCGTTCCCTGTCCGGAGCGGCGTGGCCTGGATGCCATCTTCCGCCCGGGTCTGATGCCTCAAACTCTTGTCTCCTGGGGAAAGGCTCAAAAGCCTTCAAAAAACCCAGCTCTCGCCCCCGCGAGAGGGCGTAACAAAAACGCAAACGCTCTTCCGAAGCAAGCCTAATTAACCAATGGCCCACAAAAGCCTGAATTGAAAGATAATTTCGGGAAGCGGGGTGTTAGCTTCGCGCTTGTTTCACAAGCTCTACCAGATGCGAACGGATTGAATCGCTGGATGGCAGTCGATTCGTAAAATCCAGCCTGGCCCGGCTCCCTCCCCGGACCAGGTCCAGCCCATCCGGATCAATGCCGGCCATCTGCCAGCCTGTTCCTTTCCGCTTCAGCAATCGGTTGGCATAGAGGTCGAGCGCATCCGCATGGTCCGCATTCATATGCGCCAGGACCCCCGGTTCGGCCCTGGCGAAATCTTCCGCGAGGTCCGTCCCGGTCAGGAACTGATCGGCCGAAAACCATCGGGCGCGACCAAAACCGCCGACCCAATGCGCCCTTTCGACCACCATCCGATAAAAGCCGAAATCACCGAAACCGGCATACATCCGCGCCTTCGGATGGCGGGCGAGAAAACGCGCACCATCGGCCTCGGCCCGCGCCTCTCCCTGATCCGCTGAATTTTCGACCCGGCCCATCAGGGTCACGCGTGGCCCGGTCTGCGGGTTGGCGCGTCGGCTGGCACCCTCGATCAACAGAGATGCCCGGTTGTCCCGGATCAGGTTCTGGGTGTGGTCGGCCAGTTGAGAAAACAGAAAAACCGGTTGGCCCTGTTGATCGGTGGCAATCGTCACCAGCGAGACGTAAGGTGCGCCCCGCTTGTCCGGATTGTCGCCAGCATGGCGCATGGCCGTTGCCAGCGACCCGGAGGCCGCGCTGCGAAGAAGACGGATCAGCGGGCTGAGGTCAGCCGGTTCACCCGTCATGCGGCTCAGTCCTTTTTCTCGGCGTAGCGCAGCACCATGTCACGCAGGGTCACGATACCGACCGGCTTGCGTTCCGTATCAACCACCAGTGCCCGGCTGATCCCGAAATTCACCAGGATGCGAATGCCGTTCCGGATGGTCATCTCGGGCTGAACCGAAAGAACGGGCTTGGTCATGATCTCATAGACGTTCGTCCGTTCGGCGGACTTGCCCGATGCGATCACGTTCTTGGCAATATCGGAAATCAGCAAGATGCCATACTCGTCATTGGCGTCCTTGCGTTCCACCGCCAGGCTGGACAGGCGATTTTCCTGCATCAGGTTGATGGCTTCCTGAACGGTCGCCATGCGGCTGACGGTCAGGACATTGGTTCGCATCACTTCCGAGATGCGGATCAGGGGCTCGCTCATAGTTCTTCCTCGATCTCATGCAGCAGGGTTTCAGTTTGGGACTTCAGACCGACAGCGTCCTCGATCCCGATCTGGAAGGCGATTCCGGCACCGGAGTCGTCGTCCAAATTCCCGGCTTCGTTGATGGTTTCCAGGATCTCGCGGGCCTTCGGTTCGGCCACCAGGAACAGCAGCATGTCGCGCTGGCCCGTAATATCGAGGCCCAGAAAAGTTTTTTCAGGCTTCAGGCCCTCGCCCCTGACGGACGTAATCACGCTGGCACCCGTGGCACCCGCGTCACGGGCGGCCTGGAGCACCGTATCCGTGATCTCTTCGTTCACCAGGGCCATGATGAGCTTGAGGTTCATGGCTTTTCCTCTCCTTTGTCTTGTGCGGGCGTCTGCCCGGCTCGTGATTTCTTGCTTCGGGCGCGCAGGGCATCAACAGCCATCGCATAGCCCAACACGGTCATGATCGGGAAAACCGAGGCAAAGGCGATCAGGCCGAAGCCATCGATCAGCGGGCTTCGCCCCGGAATGGTGGAGGCGAGGCCGAGGCCGAGCGCCGCCACGACGGGAACGGTCACGGTGGAGGTTGTGACCCCGCCGGAATCGTAGGCCAGTGGAATGATCATCTTGCTGGATTTCAAAGTCTGGAGGATGACGACGGCATAACCGGCCATGATGTACCAGGGCAGCGGCGTGCCGGAGACAATCCGGTAGGCGCCGATGGAAACGCCTGCAGCCACGCCCACGGCAACAGCCAGGCGCAGCCCCATCTCACTGATGGCACCGCCGGAGATTTCTTCAGCCTTGATCGAGACCGCGATCAGCGAAGGCTCTGCGATCGTTGTCGCAAAACCGATCGCTGCGGCGAAGACATAGACCCACATGTAGTCCTGCCAGTTGATTTCCTTCAGCGCCTTCTTGGCGATGACTTCCGCTTCCGACAGGCCGCCATAGAGGAATTCCGGTGCCGTTAGCTGGCTTGCCATGGTCTCGCCCAAGGGAAAGAGCGCCTTCTCGAGGCCCACCAGGAACAGCGTCAACCCGGCCAGGACATAAAGAAAGCCGATGGCCATTTTTCCCGGATTGGGGGGGCGCTTCTTCAAAAACAGCAGTTGAAAGCCCAACAAAATGCCGACGATGGGCAGCACATCCAGGATGGTGTGGAAGAAGGTGGAAGCGGTCAGCACCACCAGATCGATCAATTCTCCGCCCAGCGAATTCGGTTCCATCAGACCACCATCCCGAAAATCAGCACGAAGATCATCGGCGTCAGGCTGGCGAAGGCAATCAGTCCGAAGCCATCGATCATCGGGTTGCGACCCTTGATGACGGTCGCCAGACCGACGCCGAGGGCGGTCACCAGGGGCACCGTGATGGTCGAGGTCGTCACCCCGCCCGAGTCATAGGCGATACCGACGATCTCATCGGGGGCAAAGGCGGTCAGCGTGATGACCAGGATGTAGCCCGCAATGATCAGATAATGGATCGGCCATCCCTTCAGAATCCGGAACACACCCAGCACCAGGGCGGCTCCGACCGAGAGCGCGACGGTTAGTCTGAGCGAAAAGGCATAGGTCGCCTGGGCTTCTTCCGAATTTTCAATCGCACCGCCAAGGCCCGCCACCTCTGCCGCTTCGGCCGCCACCGCGATCAGGGCGGGTTCCGCCACCGTTGTGCCGAAGCCGAGACAGAAGGCAAAGGCCAACAGGCCGATCAGAGACCCCTTCTTGGCAAAGGCCTGGGCCATGCTCTCGCCCAGCGGAAAGAGCCCCATCTCCAAGCCCTTGATGAAGAAGGAAAGGCCGATAACGACACAGACCAGGCCGATCAGGATCTGCGGCAGATTGGGGAAAGGTTGCTGAAGGACGACCAGTTGAAAGAAGCCGACCACAAGAATGATCGGAGCGAGATCGCGCAGCGAGCCCGCAAACATCTTTACAAAGGCCAGAACGCCTTGAACCATACCCCGTCACGTCCCCAAACGCGCATTCCAAACGGGCTTTTCGGCCAAATGCCCCCCAAAAGCCCTCTTCCGGCTATAATCCTGCCACAAAGTGGCGTCAAACCCGAAAGTACGAAATGTTTAGCCCCGGAACGTTACAAAAGAAATATGCGAAGTCATGAGCAAAACCATCGCCCTGGTCGACGATGACCGCAACATTCTGACCTCCGTCTCGATGGCCCTGGAGGCCGAGGGGTTCAAGGTCAACACCTACCATGATGGCGAAGAGGGGCTGAGCGGCCTGACCCAAACCCAGCCCGACCTCGCCGTGCTCGACATCAAGATGCCGCGCATGGATGGAATGGAACTGCTGAACAAGCTCCGACAGTCTTCCGACCTGCCGGTGATCTTCCTGACATCAAAGGACGACGAGATCGACGAGTTGCTCGGGCTTCGCATGGGGGCCGACGATTACATCACCAAGCCGTTCTCGCAGCGCCTGCTGATCGAACGCATCCGCGCCGTCCTGCGCCGCCGGGCCAAGCCAAAAGCATCCGATGCCGATACGGATGTGATCAAGCGCGGCGCGCTGGAGATGAATCAGGAGCGCCATACCTGCACCTGGAAGGGCGCGGAAGTGGGGCTGACGGTCACCGAGTTCCTGCTTTTGCTGGCTCTCGCCAAACGCCCGGGCATGGTCAAGACGCGCGACCAGTTGATCGATGCGGCCTACGGTGAATCGATCTACGTGGATGACCGGACCATCGACAGCCACATCAAGCGCCTGCGCAAGAAATTCCGGAAATGTGATGGCGAATTCTCGCAAATCGAAACTCTTTACGGGCTCGGTTACCGGTATAAAACAGACTGATCGACGCTGAAGCGGACCGCTGGAAGAAGGAGTCCGGGACGCCATGGAAGGCGGAACGCCCGGCCAGGGGCAAAGGGATTTCGAGCAACACGGCCCCGCCGCAAAGCGGGCCGCGTCCATGCGCCTGGGTTCTGCCGACGGCGGTCCCATACCGTCTTCCTTTGCGGCCCCGGGTGTGAAAGCGCCCGCCGCTCTTCCTGAACCAAAGCACCGCGCGAAAAGCCGAAACCGAAAGAGAACCATCCGTGCGACACGGCAACGCTTCTCTCCGCTCACCCGTCGCATCCTGGCGGTGAATGTCCTGGCCCTGCTGTCGCTCGTGGTCGGTATTCTCTACCTCGGCCAATACCGCCAAAGTCTGATCGATCAGGAACTGGCGGCACTCCGCGTCCAGGGGGAGATGTTCGCCGTCGCGCTGGCCGAGAGTGCCGTGCAGTTGGAGGGCACGCCTTCTCAGCGCCTGCTCCGGGAGACCGCCGTCCAGATGATCCGCCGCCTGGTGCAGACCACCGGTACCCGCGCTCGCCTGTTTGCCCCCAATGGGGCGCTCGTGGCCGACAGTCATTTGATGGTTGGCCTCGGCGGGTTGGTGCAGGTCCAGGACCTGCCCCCGCCTGGGGCCATGGCGCAGATCACCCAGCAGGTCCTGGACCTCTATGATCGGGTGGCGGGAGCCTTGGCCGGTGATGAGCGCACTCTGCCTTACCGGGAAAAATGGATTCAGGGGGCCGGCGACTACGAAGAGACGGTCACGGCGCTTTCCGGCGAACCGGCCGAGATGGTCCGGACCATGAGCCCAAGCGGCCTGATGCTGAGCTCCGCCGTTCCGATCCAGCGGTATAAACAGGTGCTGGGCGCGGTCATGCTGTCGAAGGACAGCCGGGACATGGACGAGGCCCTCTATGAGGTGCGGGTGAACATCCTGAGGCTGTTCGCCGCCGTGATGTGCGCGACCATCCTGATTTCGATCTATTTGGCCGGAACGATTGCCAGGCCCATCCGCAGGCTTGCCGTTGCCGCCGAGCGCATCCGGCGCGGGCGCAACCGGGCGGTTGCCATTCCGGAATTGCCGAAACGCGATGACGAGATCGGTGAGCTGGCCCGCGCGCTTCGCGATATGACCGAAGAACTCTGGTCCCGGATGGACGCGACGGAACGTTTTGCGGCGGACGTGGCCCACGAGATCAAGAACCCCCTGACCTCGCTTCGCAGTGCCGTGGAGACGGCGGCGCGGCTGAAGGATCCGGACCAGCAGCGCAAGTTGATGAGCATCATTCAAGAAGACGTCGCCCGTCTCGACCGCCTGATCAGCGATATTTCGGATGCGTCGCGACTGGATGCCGAACTCAGCCGCGGCGAAACCGAGAGGATCGATATCGCCGCCCTGCTGGAGACCCTGGTCGATATCGAACGATCGACCCGCGACGATGGACCAGCGCTTGCACTGGATATGGAGCAGAATCTGGCTGTTATGGGCCTCGATGGCCGTCTCGCCCAGGTGTTCCGCAATCTTGTCGGCAACGCCATCTCATTCTCGCCACCGGGTGGTACGGTGACCCTACAGGCTTTTGCGGATCGGGGTGACGTGGTGGTAACCGTCACCGATGAAGGTCCTGGCATCCCGCCCGGCAAGGAGAAAAAAATCTTCGAGCGCTTTTATTCCGAACGGCCGGAAGGGGAAAAATTCGGCACTCATTCGGGCCTTGGTCTCAACATCTCCCAACAGATCATTCAGGCCCATCAGGGCTGGATCGAAGCGGAGAACCGGGTGGACCGAAGCGGTGCGCGGTTTCAAGTCCGTCTGCCGCTTGCCGGGCCCGATGACGGACCGGATGTCAGGAAAGCCTGATGGGCGGCGGCGATCAGGTCCATGGTACGGCGCTGTGTTTTGACGGACGGGGCGTCCTGCTGAGGGGGGCGAGCGGTTCCGGAAAGTCCGATCTGGCGCTCCGGCTGATGCAACGCGGCTTTCACTTGATCGCCGATGACCGGGTTGATGTGCAGGTTCTTGGTGGGGAGGTTATCGCCAGTCCCCCCACCCCACTCGAAGGCTTGTTGGAGGTGCGGGGCCTTGGCATTTTCAAAGGGCCTTTCGTTGCCTACCATGCGCTGCACCTTGTGATCGATCTTGTTGCCGCAAACAGGATCGAAAGACTGCCGGAGCCGGGGCTTACAGCAGGCCTCTTTGGCGAAGGGGATCTGCCGCTTGTCCGGCTTCACGCCTTCGAAGCCTCTGCCCCCGATAAGGTCATCCTTGCGATGCAGCCGGGCGACTGGTCTATACTTCCTGTCTGATGACAGCAGAAACACCCGCCCCGCCCGATCCGGCCCCGGACATGACAAAAGACGCGCTCACCGTTTTGCTGGTCACCGGCATTTCCGGTGCCGGAAAATCAACGGCCCTCAATGCCCTTGAAGATCTGGGCTACGAGGCGGTGGACAATCTGCCGCTCGGTCTCGTCCCACAGCTGGCCCTGCCCGCGCGGGAGGCCGGGGCGCCGGTCGATGATCTTGTCTTCCAGAAGCCCTTGGCGATCGGCATTGATATCCGCACGCGGGATTTCGGTTCGGAGGAATTCAGCCGGATCACGGAACGCCTGGTGCTGGACGAGCGGATCAACTGCCGGGTGCTTTTCCTGGAATGCGATGACGCGGAACTGAGCCGGCGTTTCGCGGAAACCCGTCGCCGCCACCCGCTGGCAACCGACCGCCCGATCAGCGACGGGATCGCCCTTGAACGCCGGCTGATGGCACCGATCCGCGAACAGGCTGATCTGGTGCTCGACACGTCGGACCTGCCGGGGCGCGATCTGAAGGCGATTTTAAGCGCCCGGTTCGGTGACGGGCCGGGAGAGCGGCTCAGTCTATTCGTCGTCAGTTTCGGTTTTCGGAATGGCCTGCCCAGAGAGGCCGACCTGGTTTTTGATGTGCGTTTTTTGAAGAACCCGCATTATGATCCGGACCTTCGGCCTAAAACGGGCCGGGATGCGGAAGTGGCGGCCTTTATCGACAGGGACCCGGATTTCGCTGGCTTTCTGGAGCGGCTACAGGGGTTGATCGGGCCGCTTCTGCCCCGCTATCGGGCGGAAGGAAAAAGCTATCTGACGCTCGCCATCGGGTGTACCGGCGGCAAACATCGGTCCGTCTATACGGCGGAACGCTTGGTTCAGTGGTTGCAGGAGCAGGGTGTTTCGGTCCACCTTCGGCATCGGGACCTGCACGGGGCTTCCAAACCGTAAGAGCCAGCAGCCCGCGGAACGTAGGGCGGTCAAGGCATGACGATTAAGGAGACGAGTTGTGGCGGATGACGTTTCGGAAGCGGAAGCCCGCATCGGCATGGTCCTGGTGACCCATGGGCTTTTGGCCCGCGAACTGGTCGCGGCGCTGGAACATGTGGTCGGGCCGCAGGACAATGTGTCCACCGTCTGCATCGGCCCCGACGATGATATGGAACAACGCCGAAACGACATCTTAACCAGCGTCGGTCAGGTTGATGCCGGGAAGGGCGTTGTCGTCTTGACCGATATGTTTGGCGGAACGCCGTCCAATCTGGCGATCTCGATCATGGAGAAGGCCAACGTGGAAGTGATTGCCGGCGTCAACCTGCCCATGCTGATCAAGCTGGCGGGCGTCTGCCGGACCGAAGACCTGGTGACGGCCGCCGTCAGTGCCCAGGATGCGGGCCGAAAATACATCAATATCGCATCCCAGCTGCTGACCCAGGCCTAAAGACCAGCAAAGGGAAGACCAGCAAAGGGAAGAAACGTCATAAGGGCAGCACAAAGGGAGGAACCCATGCCCGAAGTTGAAACGGACAGCCGTGACGAAGCGGGCACCGGCGATGCCCTGGCGGCAGATGCGCTTATCTCGAACCAGCGCGGCCTGCATGCCCGCGCCGCCAGCAAGTTTGTCAGCCTGGCCGAGACCTTCTCCGCCGACATCCAGGTCACAAAGGCGGGGCAGACGGTCTCCGGTCGGTCGATCTTGGGGTTGATGATGTTGGCTGCCGGTCCTGGCTGCACAATCCATATCGAGGCCACCGGCGAGGATGCCGACGCGGCGCTCGGCGCAATCACAAAGCTGATTGCCGACAAATTCGACGAAGATTGAAATTCTAAGAACGATTTTCTGGGATCCTCGGCTTAGACGACCGGGGCAAAAGCCGAGCATTGAGACCGCAGCATCAATGCGGCAGGACGGCGATAGATGGATGGGGAAATGGAAGCAGGCGGCCTGACGTCTGGCACAGAGTCCGACACGGAGCCCGGCGAAGTGCCCGACATGGGGTCCGACAAGGCGAAAGATGGACGGCGTTCGCGCCGCGCCAGTCCGCGCGCGTCCGAGCGCCGCAAAGACCTGCCCGAACGTCTCTATAATGGCCTCGCCGTCTCACCCGGTGTCGGGATCGGACTGGCCTATGTCCGTGAATCCGGCGTCATTGCCATCCCCGAATACAAGATTCCGACTGAAAAACTGGCGCTGGAAGGGGAGCGGTTGAACCGGGCCGTCACGACCAGCCGGGATCAAATTTCCGAACTGCGAGCGCGCTCGGCGCGGCTCGGCGGGGCTGCGGGCGAAGAAATCGGCTATCTGTTGCAGGCCTATGACCGCATGCTTGCCGATTCACGCCTGGTGCGCGGGGTCCGTCAACGCATCAATGACGAAAGCATCAATGCCGAGGCCGCTGTCCAGGCGGAGGTGGCCGAGATCGCACGGTCTTTCGAGACCATGGAAGATGCCTATATCGCCGCCCGCCTGGACGATATCAGGGGCGTTGCCAATCGATTGTTGCGCAATCTGGTCGGTGATACGCCACCGGCGCTCGATGGCCTGCCCGAGGGATCGGTCATCATTGCCGAAGACCTGACGCCCGCGGATACGGCGCAGCTGGACCCGAACCGCTGTGCCGGGATTGCAACCGCACTCGGCGGTGCAGAGGGTCACACGGCGATCATGGCGCGTGCGCTCGGCATTCCCGCCGTTCTCGGCGCGCCCGGGCTATTGCAGGGTCTGCGCCCGGGCGAGGTGGTGGTTGTCGATGGCGATCAGGGCCTCGTCATCATCAATCCGCATGAGGACCGCCTGACGGAAGCTCGCGAACGCCGGGCCCAGGCCTTGCGCGAAAGCCGTCGGCTCGGACGGTTGAAGAAGAAGCCCGCCGTCACCCGGGACGGCGTCGAAATTTCGCTCGCGGCCAACGTGGAATTACCGGTTCAGATGGCCGGGCTGGAACCCGCCGGTGCCGAAGGCGTCGGCCTGCTGCGGACCGAATTTCAGTTCATGAACCGCGACGATCTGCCTGATGCCAACGAGCAATACGCCCAACTGGCCGAGATCGTCAAAGCGGCAGAAGGTCGGCCCGTGACCATCCGCACCCTGGATATGGGCGGCGATAAACAGGCCCGTGCGCTGGACGAGCGGATCGGGGCCAGCGGCTATTCGCCCCTTGGCGTTCGGGGCATCCGGCTGTCTTTGCGCAATGCCGATCTGTTCGAAGATCAGATGACCGCGATCCTGCGTGCCGGTGCCCTGGGGCCTGTGCGGGTCCTTCTGCCCATGGTTGCCACCCCTGCCGAAGTGCGCCAGGCCCGCGACGTGATGGAACGCGTGGCCAAGCGCTTGGCCCGCCGAAAGGTGAAAATCGCCGATCCCCTGCCGCCGCTGGGTATCATGATCGAGGTGCCCGGGGCGGCGCTTTCGGCTGATGCTCTCTCGCGGGAGGCGGATTTCTTTGCCATCGGTTCCAATGACCTGACCATGTATACGCTGGCCATCGACCGGGCGGACGAGGCCGTGGCCAACCTTTACGATCCGCTGCACCCGGCGGTTTTGCGCCTGATCCAGTTCTCGGGCGAGGCGGCCCTCAGGGCCCGTATTCCGGTCTCGATCTGTGGCGAAATCGCCGGCGATCCCCGCTTTACCGCGCTTCTCTTGGGCCTTGGGTTCCGGGAACTCTCGATGGCCACTTCCTCGATCCCCCGGGTGAAGGAACGCATCCGAAGCCTTGACCTTTCCCAGGCGGAAGGCCGCGCCCGGATGATCATGGACCAGGTCGACAGTCGCCGGATCGGTGCCCTGATTGACGATTTCAACACATAGCGCCTGATGGTCGAATGTCGGGCCACGCGCGTGACCCGGTGTTTGGCCTGAATCAGCCTCTATTCAATTGCTTAGACGGTGATTCACACCAAAAACAGTGGCACTGAGAGACTCTACTTTGGTTGATGGTGCTCTGGCCGTATCGCCCTCCCCCCTTGACCCCAAGCGCCCGAGGCCATTAAGTCGGGTCCAGGAGCGGTCGGTAGCGGGCTTGAGGGAGCCCGGTCCAAAACACTTTGGCACCTGTTGGCCAACCGGGGAACAAGGCGCATCGCGACGTGATGGAATATCGGCCCATCTTGCTGGCTATCGGCCTGCTGCTGACGACGCTTGCTGTCGGCATGGCGATACCGGCTGCCGTCGATGCCCTGAGCGGTCATTCCGATTGGCAGGTTTTTGCGGCTTCCGGTGCCGTGACGCTTTTCGTCGGTGTCGGGCTCACGCTTTCCAATCGGGTGCCGACACAGGGTTTCAACCTGCGTCAGGCCTTTTTGATGACCACCCTGGCCTGGCTGGTACTGACCTTCTTTGCCTCCCTGCCGTTCATATTCTCCGATCTGGATCTCAGCTTCACGGATGCCTTCTTTGAATCCATGAGCGGCATCACTACGACGGGATCCACGGTGATCACCGGTCTGGACAGTGCGCCGCCCGGCATTCTGCTCTGGCGGTCCTTGCTGCAGTGGCTGGGCGGCATCGGGATCATCGTCATGGCGATTGCCATCATGCCCATGCTGCGCGTCGGCGGGATGCAGCTGTTCCGCATGGAAAGTTCGGACAAGTCCGACAAGGCCCTGCCGAGAGCCGCCCAGGTGTCTTCGGCCATCGGCGTGATCTACCTGGTGCTGACGGCTGTCCTGGCCCTTGCCTACTACTTCGCGGGCATGACCGGATTCGATGCGGTCAGCCATGGCATGACCACGATCGCCACAGGCGGCTTCTCCACCCATGATGCTTCCATGGGCTATTTCAATTCCACCACGATTGATGCCATTGCGACCCTGGGCATGCTTCTGGGCGGCATGCCTTTCCTGCTCTACCTGCGCACGGTCCAAGGCGATTTCGGTGCCCTGTTCCGCGACAGCCAGGTCCAGTGGTTCATCGCGATCGCGGCCTCTGCCATGGCGACCGTCTGTATCTGGCTTTACTTCAGAAACAGTTTTGACCTTCACGACTCCCTTCGCTACGCCACCTTCAATGTAGCCTCGATCATCACGGGAACAGGCTATGCCACAGCCGATTTCGGCATGTGGGGGGCCTATGCGGTGCCGATCTTCTTCTACCTGATGTTTGTCGGCGGCTGTGCGGGCTCGACCACATGCGGGATCAAGATTTTCCGCTTCCAGGTGCTCTATGCTGCGGCGAGGACCCAGGTGCACCACCTTCTGCAGCCGCACGGCGTGTTCATTCCCTATTACAACAAAAGGCCCATTTCCGACGAAGTCATAACCTCCGTGCTGTCTTTCTTCTTCGTCTTCGGCTGTTGTTTCGCGCTGCTGGCCGTTGGGCTCGGTATGCTGGGCCTGGATTACCTGACGGCGGTTTCCGCGGCAGCAACAGCGATTTCCAACGTCGGCCCTGGTCTCGGCCCGGTCATTGGCCCGGCTGGTACCTTCCAGCCGTTACCCGATGCCGCCAAGTGGCTGCTGAGCGGTGGCATGTTGTTGGGCCGGTTGGAGCTGTTTACCGTCATCGTACTGTTTACGCGGTCTTTCTGGCGGGGTTAGACTTCCCGCCATGCTGCACGGCGATACCCCCTCTTCCGAGGCCTGGCTGGAAAGACTGGTCGGCTTCGATACCACCTCAGACCTGAGCAACCTGGCCCTGATCGAGGCCGTGGCGGACTTTCTGGCCGATCACGGGATCGATGTGCGCCTGGACCACAACGAGCAGGGCTCAAAGGCGAACCTGTTCTGTTCCATCGGTGGGGCGGAGCCCGGCGGCGTTGCGCTTTCCGGTCATACCGATGTGGTGCCCGTCGCAGGTCAGGACTGGACCAGCGATCCTTTCAAGATGGTCGAACGCGATGGCAGGCTGGTCGGCCGAGGCACGGCGGACATGAAGGGCTTCATCGCCTGTGCGCTGGCCGCCGTTCCGGCCTTCGCCAATGCGGATCTGAAGATGCCGTTGCACCTTGTCCTGTCCTATGACGAGGAGGTGGGCTGTCAGGGCGTCGGCTCGATGATTGATCTCTTAGGGAGGGAGTTGCCCAAGCCCGCCATCGCCATCATCGGGGAGCCGACCGAGATGACTGTCGTCAATGCCCATAAGGGCATCGGCTCCGGCATCACGCGGATCACCGGCAAGGCCTGCCATTCGTCCCAACCTCAGGAAGGCGTCAATGCCATCACGGCGGCAGGGCACCTGATCCTGGAACTGGGACGCATCCAGGAAGACCTGAAGATTTCGGCTCTTGAGACCAGCCAGGGCCAGTCGGACGAGTACGAACCGCCGTATACCACCGTGAATCCGGGCAAGATTTCGGGTGGCCGCGCGGTCAACATCATCCCGGCGGAGGCCCGGCTCGATTGGGATTGCCGGGTGGTGCCGGGCGATCACGTCTCCCGGGTGGCCGAGCGCCTCCAGGCCTATGCCGAACGAGAGCTTCTGCCCGGCATGAGGGAACGGGCACCGGAAGCGGACATCCGCTCCTCAATCAAGGTCGATGTGGCTCCGCTGGCCCCTGAACCCGGCTCGGCGGCGGAAGAACTGGCTTTGCACCTCACGGGCCTCAATCGATCGCGCACGGTGGCCTATGCGACCGAGGCGGGGCTGTTCCAGAACCACGGCATTTCGGCCATCGTCTGCGGGCCGGGCTCGATCAACCAGGCCCACCGCCCGGACGAATTTATCACCCGCGGCCAGCTTCGGGAATGCGAGGCCTTCCTGGCCAAGCTCTTGGATTGGATGAGCCGGTGAAACCGGCCACCGAAGCCGAGGTCGCTGACCTGATGGCCGAGGCCGAGGCCCTGCAGCCCATTCGCCTGCGCCGGTCCGCCCGGCCCTTCATCCTGCCGGCCCTGGTGCTTGCGGGTTTCTCCGGCCTCGCCGCCACGGCGTTTTTCCTTGGGGCCGTGCCGGGAAATGCCGCCTGGTTGATCGCCTTTGTCGCCTTCGTCCCTGCGGTAGGGGCGACCGGCGCGGTGGTGCTTGCCTGTAAATCCCGCTCCTTGCAGATCGATGCGCAAGGCATCGTGCAGCCGACACTGTTCGGCGATTGGGGTTTGAGCTGGGGGCAGATCGAAAACATCCGCGTCGAGGGCGGCGAACGCCCCCTGGTGATCTTTGACATCCTGGCCCGACCGGCGGACCTGGACGCCAACAACCCGAGAGCGCAACTGCTGGCCTTTTCGGACCGGGGGCTGGTCGCGGGGAGATATGCCCTGAACGCGGAGCAACTGGCGCGGTTGCTCTTGGCCTACCAGACGGCTGTGCGGAAGAGTTGGGGGACAAACCGGTAGATTCCGCGCGGGAGGTGTGGCATTCGTTCCGGGAAAAGGGGATGGCGTTCCGTGCAAAGCGGAGGGCATGGGATTTGGGGTAAGAGACGTGCCGATCAACGAAGTTAAGTCTGTTCAGATGCAGTTAGAGAGGTCGGCGTTGTCTTTGGGGCATCGACTGGAAACCATTACATCTGTACTTGAAGAACTTAGATATATCACGACCTTATTATTCAAAATTACAAGCTATAATTCTGACGATATCCAGGCGTGGCTTGATCAGGAAGAATTTGATTCGGATGATCTGGGATATTTTAAAAGCAATAAAAATGAAAAATTGTTCCATGATGGAAAATTGCCGGATAACGAAATAAACTATCATTGGCCATCATCAAAAACAAATTGTGAAAAATTAAGAAATAGATTCTATGCCCTGCGAAATATTGGGCCTCGATTGAAACAATTGAAGTATAGGCTTGGGAATGTCACGATAATTTACTATCAGGACATCGTGCAAAACGCGTGCGTAGCTTACCCCTACTTTGACATGAGTAAAGCCATTCCGGCGGATTTCGAGTGGGACAAGTACCATGCCTTCGAGAGTATTCGTCCGGAAACCAACCCGGATCGGATAGTCCAATGGTCCCCGCCGAACATCGATTATGCAGGTGAAGGTTTGATTACCATCGCCTCGATACCGGTGTACGAGGGTGATGACTGCATTGGGCTCTGGAGTGTGGATGTTCCGTTCGAGGCCATTCACGACCAATGCGTCTTGGACACCTATGCGCTTGGTCAGACGAACTTCATCTCGGACTTTGACGGAAACATCATCACTCATCCGTCCGTACGGGCGGAGATCGACAAGGAAAAAGGATCTTTTTATCAGGTCAACCTTAAGTCCTTCGGCGGTGGCTTTGAAAAATTGAACCTGAAGGAAATGGTTTCTGCGCAGACCGGGGTCCTGGATATGGAAGCTTCCTCGGGGGTGACTGCCATCCTGATGTATCGTGTCATCCCTCGGATCAACTGGATCATGTTCGCTACTCTTCCGAAGGACAGCATCTTTGAAATCGCCAGAGACAAGGTGACGGAAGCCTTTCGCCATATGGGCAAGGCGAGGGCCCCAGAAGCCATTGACCTTGAGGTCGGTGGCGGGCTTGAGGAACTGGTTGATGGCTTCAATGAAATGGTGAAGATCGTTGCCTACAATCAGAACGAGAGGGAAAAAGCGCAGTTGGCAGCCCTGAAGGCTCAGAAGGATTTGACGCGGAAGCTCGAAGCCGAGGTCCAGGAACGAACCCGACATTTGCAGCAAGCCAATGTAGAGCTGGAACGCCTGTCGCACTTGGATGGGCTGACCAATGTTCACAACCGCCGATATTTTGATGAACATCTGGATCGGAGTTGGCGAGAACAGGTGCGGAAGAAACTGCCCATTTCCCTGATCATGATTGATATCGATCACTTCAAGCCATTTAACGATGCCTACGGGCACCAAAAGGGCGATGAATGCCTTATCCGGGTCGCCCAGTCGTTTGCGCTACAACTGAAACGGCCGTCGGATATCCTGGCACGCTACGGCGGAGAGGAATTCTGTGTTGTACTGAGGGACGGGTGCGACGCCGCGATGACCATCGCAGAGCGTCTTCGCAAAGGTGTCGAGGAGTTGGCTATCCCTCATTGTCAGTCGAAAAAGGGCCTCGTTTCGGTCAGCATCGGTGTGAACTCCGTTTCGCCGTCTACGGAAGACACAATGGCTGATTTTTGCCAGAACGCTGACCGGGCATTGTACAGCAGTAAGACCGCCGGTCGCGACTGCGTGACCCTCTACGCCTGATTTGAACCCCCGAAAACCGCTCCAGGGCTGCGATTTTTTCGCCGATCTGCTATGATTGCCCATGCGCAAGACATTGGCAGCGGTATTCGTGGCATTGTTTGTCCTTACCAATCCGGCCCTCGCCGAGGACCTGCAAAAGAAATTCGCTCTGCCCGAGCGTGTCCAACTCGCGCCCATGCAGCTGCCTTACCAATCAGACCGGGGCAGCGGCGTTACGGCTGTTACCGTGTTCCTGAAACCCCACGACCCGAAGTGGCTGGGTCGTATCTGCCGCCATTCACCGAAGGTGCGCGATGCCCTGTTGCAGGAGACCTTCGCTCGACCGTTTCAGGGCAAGGGAGGCAAGTTGGCCTTGAAGGGCGTGGGCAAGCGCCTTGTCGGCCCGATCAACAAGGCGTTGGGCGCGGACCTCGTGAAAGACGTCTTTGTGGCCCAGGGGGCTTTACGGATGGGCACCGGCTCGATCTCGAAGCTGCCCTTCACCTCCGCCAGTGGTTGCGCCTCGATCAAGGAACTGGTGATCGACGGCAAGCTGGATTGAGTCTCAAGGCCCGCGCCGCGAGCTTATGGAGATGTGATCAGGCCCACCATGGCACCCGTCATCAGGGTCGCCAGGGTGCCGGATAGCATCGACTTCATCCCCAATTCCACGATGGTCTCGCGCCGTTCCGGGGCGATGGCGATCAGGCCGGCGATCATGATGCCGAGACTGCCGAAATTGGCGAAGCCGCAGAGGGCATAGGTCATGATCAGGTTGGAGCGATCGCTCAAGGTGCCCTCCGGCAATTGGCTCATTTGCAGGTAGGCGAGGAATTCGTTCAGCACGGTCTTCACGCCCATCAGGCTGCCCCCGGTGGTGGCCTCGGCCCAGGGCAGGCCAATGGCCCAGACCAGGGGAGAGAAGACCCAGCCGAAGGCGCGTTCGAGGGTGAGCGCCCCGCCCGCGATGTCTGGCAACAACCCAAGTATGGCATTCACCAGGCTGACAAGCGCGACAAGGACCAGCAGCATGGCGGTGACGCTGATCAGCAACTGGATGCCAGCCGCCGTGCCCACCGTGATCGCGTGCATGGCACCCCGGATTTCCGGGGCGGGGCCGAGTTCGCCGGGCGTCGGAGCTGCTTCGTCCGGCACCATCAGCCGCGCAATCAGGATGGCGGCGGGGGCGGACAGGATCGAGGCGGTCAGGATATGCCCCATGGCATCAGGTAGGACCGCCGAGACAAAGGTCGCATAGAGCACGATCACGGTGCCCGCGATGGTCGCCATGCCGCAGGTCATCATCATGAACAGTTCGGACCGGCTGAGCCGCGCCACGTAAGGCCGCACAAGCACCGGTGCCTCGACCATGCCGACAAAGACATTTGCGGCGGCTGACACGCCGACGGCACCGCCCACTTTCAGGGAACGCTCCAGCAAAAAGGCGAAGCCGCGCACGACCATCGGCAACACGCGCCAATGAAACAGCAGGGCCGAGAGCGCGCTGATCACCAGGATGATCGGCAGCGCCTGGAAGGCGAGGACAAAGGCGGCACCGGGAAAGCTTTCTTCGAACGGCAGGTTGCCGCCGCCGAGGTAGCCGAAGACGAAAGAGCTTCCGGCGCGGGTGGCAGCTTGCAGCGTAAGCACCACATCGTTCAGGGCGATAAAAAAGGCCCGGAACACCGGCACTTTCAACAGGATCAAGGCCAGGGCCAGTTGCAGGCCCAAGGCCACGGCGATCATTCGCCATGCCCGCTTCGGCGAGGCGAGGGACCGGTTTTCCGAAAAAGCCCAGGCGATCAGGACGAGCGCCAGAATGCCGATCAGGCTTTGCAACTGTAGCGCCATGGCGCGCCTCCGCTTCTGCGAATCGTGGATTTCAACAGAGCTTAGCAAGGCCCAGGCCCGGACACGAGTGTGGCTCCCCCTGGTTGACGGTCGGGGGCCTGGGCCTTATGTCGGGGGCGTCATCCTACGGTCATCCTCTGTCTGTCATAAGGAGTCCGCGCCATGGCGCTGCTCGACATCATCATTGCCCCCGACCCCCGCCTGAAACAAAAGGCCAAGCCGGTCGATGCTGTAGACGATTCCGTCCGGCAATTGATGGATGATCTGCTGGAGACCATGTACAAGGCACAAGGGATCGGCCTTGCCGCCACCCAGGTGGGCGATCTGCGCCGCGTTCTGGTGATGGACCTGGCACCAGAAGGCGCACCTCCCAGCCCCATGAGGCTCGCAAACCCGGAAGTGATCGAGACCTCGACGAAGATCAATTCCTACGAGGAAGGCTGTCTCAGCCTGCCGGACCATTACGCCGAGGTGAAGCGACCGGCGACCATCAAGCTGCGCTACCTGGATGAGCAAAATGAAATCCGCGAGTTGGAAGCCGACGGCCTGCTGGCGACCTGCGTTCAGCACGAGATCGATCACCTGGACGGCAAAATCTTTGTCGATCATGTGTCCAGCCTGAAGCGGAACATGATCCTGCGGAAGCTGACCAAGACAAAGAAGGCGGGAGTGGCGGTTTAAGCCCCTTTCGCCGACCCGCTCCGAATTTCGGGCCGGAAACCACTTGTTAAGGCAGGCGCGGTTATTTCTGATCCCTTCATCAGGGAGACTGTTCCGTGGCCTCTGCCGCTCACCGGAAAGAAGCGGAGAAACTGACCAAGGTCGTCGCCTACCTGGACTCGGACCAGGATGGCGAGGTCCTGGCAGCCCTCCGGGCTGCGAAACGCCTTATCGCCGCCCGGGGGCAGAGCCTGGAGGACGTCCTGATCGGAGCGCTGGCCCCGGTGTCGGAAAATCGGGATCAGGCGGGCGGTCCCGCCGATCCCCTGCTCGAACTCCACATCCGGGAGCTGCAGGGCGAAGTCTCCAGGCTTCGCAAGGCGAACCAGACCCTCCGCGGCCAACTCGCCCGGAAAAATGATGAATGCGATGGCTGGCGCGAACTGGCCTGGGCCAATCGGCGCTCTTCCAAGCGCATTTGATATCGAAACCGGAAGCCTTCCAGGCTTTGTGGGCTCCAAACAAGGACATAACCACCTGTATCGCTTGGCGAAACCGGCTCCCATCGTCTAGAGTCGGAGAAAGCGGATGCGCGATAAACATGTGCTGGGTTTAACCGGTCAGGCAGCAGATTTCAGAATTTACTCCAAAGGGGTAGGGCCGGAATGGAGCCAGGCGGGTATCGGTGTGGAAGTTGGAGCGTGACCGGGCTGGGCACCCATCGCGCGCGTAGCCATGCCGAAAACTGATGCCAAGTTTGCCAGGCTGAAAAAGACCTATCTGGCTGATGCAAGGGATCATCTCTCGCGGCTGGAAGCGGCTTTTGACGGCAGGGGTGGCAAGGAAACGGCTGACCTCCCCGCGGCCCTGGCTGCTCTGCAAGGAATCAAGGGCGGCGCGGGTGCATTCGGATTCGATGCGCTGGTGACCCTCTGTCAGCAGGTTGAGAGCCTGTTGGAGGTGGACAGGCGGGAGGACGGTGATACAGATCTTATCAGGCAGGCGATCGCAGGCCTGAAAGACCTGCTCAAGGCCGATCCGGCAACGGCGGAGGCGTCTGTCGGCGATCTGTTGGCGACCTTGTCCGAGCGACTTAATCCTGGCGGTCCTCGCCGCTACAAGATCCTGTTCAAGCCGACGGCGCGGCTCTACGAAGCCAATAGCGATCCGGCTTTTCTGTTTTCTTCCCTCAAGAACCTGGGCGAACTGGACGTCGAGGTTTCGGAGCGTTTCCTGCCGCCGCTCGAAAAGATCAGTCCGGCGGAATCCTACCTGATCTGGACGTTATGGCTGACCACCGAGAGCGATGAAGACGAAATCCGCGACGTCTTTTCCATGGTTGATGACGCCTGTGTGGTCCGCATCGAAGCGCTGGGCCCTGCTGCGGACAGCTCCAATGGCGACGGGTCGGAAGAGGCCGCAACCGCCCCGGTTGCTGTGCCCAAGGGGGCAGGTGACGGCCAGCCTCTCCCGGCGGAGGTTCTCTCCAGTGATCCGGCGGCCCAGAAAGCCCAAAACAGGGCGGCGTCCGTCCGGGTTGAACTGGATCGGATCGACAGTCTGGTCAACGTGGTGGGCGAGTTGGTGATCACCCAGGTCATGATGGAACAGCATGTGGTCTCCGGGGCCACGCTCGACCAGACGGAAGCCGCCATTCGGGATGTGGAGACCATGAGCGCCCACCTGCGCGACCTGCAGGAAGGGGTCATGGCGATCCGCATGCAGCCGGTCAAAACGGTGTTTTCCCGTATGCCGAGGCTGGTGCGCGAACTGGCCCGGGATCTTGGCAAGAAGGTGCGTCTGGTCACCCGGGGTGAAGAGGCCGAGGTGGACAAGAGCGTCGTTGAACTGCTTGCCGACCCCCTGATCCACATGATTCGCAACAGCGTCGATCACGGCATCGAGACCCCCGAGGTGCGCCGAGCCGCCGGAAAGCCCGAACAGGCCGAAATCATCCTCGCCGCCGGGCAACGATCCGGGCGAATTGTCATCGAGGTTTCTGATGACGGTGCCGGCATCAACCGGGAGCGCGTGCTGGCCAAGGCCGTCGAGAAAGGCATTGTCGCGGAAGGCACTCATCTGTCTCCGGAAGAGATCGACGACCTGATTTTTGCACCGGGTTTTTCGACGGCATCGGAAGTCACGGACGTGTCGGGCCGGGGTGTCGGCATGGACGTGGTCCGGCGTAGCATTCAGGACCTCGGCGGGCGGGTGACGGTGTTTTCATCGCCCGGAGAAGGGGCGCGTTTTCTGTTGATCCTGCCGCTGACCCTCGCCGTGATGGATGGCATGATCATCCGCGTCGGGACGGAGACCTATGTCCTGCCGCTGGCCTGCATCGTCGAGAGCGTGCCTCTTGCCGATGCGAAGGTGCAGACCGTTATGGAGAAAGGCCGTTTCGCCCGCCACCGGGGGCGCTATGTGCCGCTGATCTCACTGGCGGATCTGTTCGGCGTCGAGTCGCTTGGGGCTTCGGATAAACAAGCGGATGAAGACGGCGAGGGTGCGAGAGGGCTTGTCGTCCTGGTCGAGACGGGCTTCAACCGAACCATCGGCCTGTTGGTTGACGAGTTGCTGGGCCAGCGTCAGGTGGTGGTGAAAAGCCTGGAAGAGAATCTTGTCCGCATCGACGGGATTTCGTCTGCGACCATTCTGGGCGACGGCCGGGTTGGCTTGATTCTGGATGTGGACGGGCTGGAGGCCATGGTCGGGCCCAAACTCGGGGTCTCGGCCCAACTGATGTCATCCGCCCCGCCGGTCGAAGGCATCGCGATAACGGAGGGAGCCCCCGGATGACAAAAGCCCCTATCGCCTCTTTCGGGTCGGATGGTGCCCTCGTGGTTGCCGATGCCCCCGTTGCTCCGGTCCATCCGGGAGATCTGCATCAGTTCATTACATTCCGAATCGGGGAAGAGGAATACGGCACCGATATTCTGGACGTTCACGAAATCATCGCCTGGACCGGTGTCACCAAACTGCCTAATACCCAACCCCACCTGCGCGGGGTGATGAACCTGCGTGGTTCCATCCTGCCGGTGTTCGATCTGCGGGCGCGGTTTGGTATGGGCGATACGGAAGCCTCCGAATTCCACGTCATCGTCATCGTCAAGGTGGCGGACAAGCTGGTGGGTATGTTGGCGGATGCTGTGGCGCAGATTCTCCAGGTGACCACCGATGAGCTTCAGCCGCCCCCGGACCACGGATTGATGGTGGACCAGGAATACCTGGACTGCTTCGCCACGTCCGGAGAGCGGATGGTGGCCATCCTGGATGTGCAGAAATTGTTTGATTTGTCCGAGTTGGAACGCGCGGTCCAGACGGATCGTTGAGAATCTGACGGACCTGAAAGAGGGATGATGTCGGCATGACCGATCAGGAGAAAAAGAGGCTGGGCTTTTGGGAAGGTTTGTCGATCTTTCGAAAGGTGATCTTGATGTTCTCCGCCTTGCTGACCGTCATGGTCGCCGGCGCGGTCGTCGAATATGTCGCCAAGCAACAGGCCAAGGATTTTTCGGCGATCCTTGATATCCTGGGCCGCCAGCGGATGCTGTCGCAGAAGATGGCCAAATCGGCCCTGGCGGAATTTTCCGCCATTCAGGCGCTCCGGGAAGGGCGCACCTTCGAGGGCGGTAAGCTGGAGGCCTTCAGGACCGAACTGATCCAAAGCCGGAAGATTTATGGTGACACCTTGGCTGCGGTGACCATGGGTGGCTCCTATCCCACCAGGCTTGACTTCACGGCCTACCACACCATCCAAGGGGTGGAAGACCCGGACGTCCAGGCTCAGATCCGGATTGTCGAGAACGCGCTTGCCGACTTTGATCGGTTCATCAATCCGCTGATGGCGGAGGCCCATGAAAATCTGCCGAACAATCTGGCTTCCAATCTTGTTCAGACGTCGGGGGTTCTGCTGCGCGAAAGCAACAATCTGGTGCAGACCTTCCGCAGATTGATCGTGGATACCAACAACCAGATCGAACGGGTTGAGATATTCCGCTTTGTCGTGGTTCTGTTGTTTTGCGGGATTTTGTTCACCTTCATCTATAAGCAGCTTTTGCAGCGCATGGCCCAGATCACCCGCACCGCGACCCGGTTGGCTGATGGCCAGCAGATCGAGCGGGTCGACTTTACCGATCAGGCCGACGAGATTGGCGACATGGCGCGCGCGCTCCAGGTGTTCAATGAAAGCGCTTCCATGACCGCTTCACGGGCACGCGAATTCAAGCGGATCAAGACCGCCCTGGACAGCTCCAAAACCGCGATGATGGCCGCTGACCGGGACTATCGGGTGGTCTACTACAATCGGTCGATGGCTCAGTTGTTCCGCCGGTTCGAGCCGGCTCTGCGGGAGATGAACCCCGACTTCGATATCAACAACCTGATCGGGCGGACCATCGACGACTTCCATGACGAGCCGCACAAGCAGCGTGGCATGCTCGATACCCTGCGTGGCACGCGCCAGGGCTTGCTGGTTTTTGGAAAATACACAGTGGCGGAGAGCGTCGACCCGGTCATCGACGAAAACGGTGAACGCATCGGCACCGTGGTCGAATGGCAGGACCGGACGGAAACCTTGAGGGTCGAAAAGGCCATTTCCCGCATGGTCAAGGCCGTGGGCGAAGGGGATCTGAGCCAACGCATCGATGAAGATTTCGACGATGAATTCCTCAAAACCGTCTCTGGTGCCCTGAACCAACTGGCTGATAGCATCCACAAGGTTTCCGGCGATCTGGTTGATGCGGCGGCCTGCCTCGCGTCGGGGAATCTGTCGCCCCGCGTGGTGGATCATCACAAGGGTGTTTTTGCCGACATCATGATGAGCACCAACGAAGCCTTCGAGCGGTTGCGGGTGACCATCCGCACCATCAAGGGGGCTGCGGTCGAGGTGAACAATGCCGCCCAGGAAATGTCGGCGGGCAGCCTGGACCTGTCGCGGCGAACCGAACAACAGGCGTCCAACCTGGAAGAGACGGCAGCTTCGATGGAAGAGGTATCCGCGACGGTTGAGGACAACGCCGGAACCGCCGAGGAAGCCAACGGCATCGCAGCCGGGGCCTCCGAGCGGGCAAACCGGGGTGGGCGGATCGTCAAGGATGCGGTCGAGGCCATGAGCCGCATCGAGACCTCTTCCAAAAAGATCTCCGACATTATCCGCGTGATCGACGAAATCGCCTTCCAGACCAACCTTCTGGCCTTGAACGCCGCCGTCGAGGCCGCCCGTGCGGGTGAAGCGGGCAAGGGGTTTGCCGTGGTGGCGGCAGAGGTCGGCAAATTGGCGCTCCGGTCGTCGGAAGCCGCGAACGAAATCAAAACCCTGATCGAAGGGAGCGATTCCGAAGTCCGGACAGGTGTTGAACTGGTCACCGAGGCGGGCGATGCCCTGGACGAAATCGTCGCTTCCGTCGGGGACGTGGCGGAACTGATCGGAAAGATCAGCATCGCCAGCCGGGAACAGGCCAACAGCATCCAGCAGGTCAATATCGCCATCGGCAACATGGACGGGATGACCCAACAAAACTCCGCCCTGGTCGAGGAATATTCCGCTTCCAGTGCTGCGCTGGAAGACCAGGCGCGCGGGCTGATGTCCTCGGTCGCTTTCTTCCAGCTGGGCCAGGATGAGATCCGAGGCGGCTCGTCCTCAGGCCAAGGGCCGAGCACCCCAACGGATCCGCGCCGGTCGTATCTGCCGGACGCCAGTTCTCCCTTCAAGCGAGGTTATGACAGCGATGAAGGCTGGGACGAATTCTGATCCCGGAACCGGGCCGGTGCGGCTTGAGCGCGAGTTTGCCTACCTCCCCGAGGACTTCCGGTATCTGGCGGGCCTCGCCCGGGAAAAAACCGGCATTGTCTTCGGGGAGCACAAGTCCGAACTGGTCTACTTGCGAATCAGCCGACGCTTGCGGGCTTTGAAGCTGACGAGCTTCAAGGCCTATGTCCAATTGCTCAAGGCAGACCGGGACGGCGAGGAAACGGGCCACATGGTCAATGCCCTGACCACCAATGTGACCCAATTTTTTCGCTCGCCCGGCCATTTCGACCACCTTCAGGACAGGGTCTTTCCGGATTGCTCCGCGCGCATCCGCGATGGACATGCCCAGCGGATCAGGCTCTGGTCGGCGGGTTGTTCCGGGGGTGAAGAGCCCTATTCGATGGCCATCGCGGCGCTCGAACACTTCGGCCCCCGGCTGGGAGCCCTGGACCTGAAAATTTTGGCAACCGATATCGATACCGACCGACTGGGTGCTGCTGAAGATGGCTTTTTTTCCGGCGACAACTTGAACGACATGCCCAAGACCACGCGAAACCGCTACTTCGACCGAGTAGGGCGAAAGACGGAAGACCGTTTTCGCGTTAAACCCGGACTTCGCGAGTTATTATTGATCAAGCGATTGAACTTGCTGGAAGAATGGCCGATGAAAGGGGAGTTCGACGCGATATTCTGCAGAAACGTGATGATCTATCTCAGCAACGAGGCCAAGGCCGAATTGGTTCGGCGGTTTACCGGCCTTCTTCGCCCCGGCGGCTGGTTCTATCTGGGGACCGCCGAATCCCTGCCCTTTTCCGAACCCGGCCTGGTGCGCGAGGGTGGCACGATCTATCGGTGGCAGCCATGACCCGACCGCCGAAATCACCCATTCGGGTTTTGGTGGTGGATGATTCCGCCTTCATGCGGCTGTTGCTGACCGACATCCTGAACAGTGACCCCGATATCCAGGTCATCGATAGCGCCGAGGACGTGCCCATGGCCAGGCGCAAGATCAAGGAATTGGATCCGGATGTGCTGACCCTTGACGTGGAAATGCCGGGCATGGACGGCCTCAGTTTCCTGGAAAAGATCATGACGCTCCGGCCCATGCCGGTGGTGATGATTTCGGAGCACACAAGGTCCGGTTCCGACCTGGCCTTCAGCGCCTTTGAACTCGGTGCTTTCGACGTCATCGACAAGACCTCGATCAACCTGAACAACATGCCGGAATTCAAATCCGCCGAGATCATCTCGAAGGTCAAGGCGGCCTCGATGGCCAATGTAGCGGTTTCTCGGCCTCAGGTCCCTCGTCCCAGTCCTCGTCCCAGCCCAAGTCCAAGTCCTCGGCCGCCCGGGCCCGATTCCGGATCGGATCAGGCCTGCACTCTGGCGGTCGGCAAGGTGGCCTTCATCGGGGCCTCCGCCGGTGGAGTCGAGGCCATGCGAAATCTCGTCTCCCATCTGCCCGAACTCTGCCCGCCAATCCTCTATGCCCAGCACATGCCGGCGGAATTCATCCCGCATTTCACCCAGCGCCTGGACGAGTGCAGTTCGCTGACCGTAAAGCTGGCCGAGGATGGGGAGAGGCTGCGTGACGGGACCCTCTATGTCGGGCCGGGCGGGTACGACCTGGAGATCGCGCCGCGCCAGGGAGACTATGTCTGTCACCTGCGGGACGCCGACCCGGCGGCCAAGCACAAACCGTCTGTCGACAAGCTGTTCCATTCGGCGGCAAGGGTCGTGGGTTCGGATGCCATCGGTGTTATTCTCACCGGCATGGGCCGGGATGGCGCTGCGGGGCTTCTGGCGATGCGGGTCGCGGGGGCGCGGACCATCGGCCAGGACGAAGCCACGGCACTGATCTACGGCATGCCGCGGGCTGCCGAGGAACTGGGTGCGGTCGAGAAGCAGCTTCCGCTTCGACTGATCCCAAAAGCCATCCTGGAAGCCGCCAAGATGGGCAGCACGAGGACATCCTGATGAACACCTTCGATGATCCCCGTTTCGCCGCCATCCGTGCCCGTTTCGTGGAGTCGACCACCGAGCGCCTGGACCGCATCGACGAGATCGTCGATGCGCGCATCCAGGAACCTGAGGGAGATCCGGAGGCGGTCGAGGAGTTCCGTCGCGAGGTCCATACCATCAAGGGAGGAGGGGCGACCTTCGGCTTTCCGCTGGTGAGCGCCATCGTTCACCAGTTGGAGGAATACGAAAAGGCCGCCGATGGCAGTGACCCCACCACCTGGGAAGCCTTGCAGCTCTTTGCCGACGAAGTCCGCCGGGTCATCGAGACGGCTGAGGACCAGGGTGAGGAGACAACGGCCCGCATTCTTTCCGGTCTGCCGAAAGCACCTGAGACGGCAGCGCTCAAAGACGAGCCGGAAGAAGGGCCAACGGCGGCCGTGGACCCGGCCTTGGCCAACGCCCGGCGGGTTTTCTTCACCGAATGCAATGAGCTGCTGGCCGAGGCCGCGACGGCGCTGGAACGCCTGCAGGCGAATCCCGCCTCGCCCGAGCCGGAGGACATCAACGCGGTCTTTCGCGCGGTCCATTCGGTCAAGGGCGGTGCCGGTGCCTGGGGGTTTGAGGACCTGAAGGGCTTTGCCCATGATTACGAAGCACTTCTGGCACGGGTTCGCGCCGGAGAGATCGCCCTGTCGGAGCAGATGGTAGATCAGTTGTTCGCCGCGAACGATGCCCTGTCCGCGATGTTGGATCAGGCGGAGGCAGGCAGCGAAATCGATGCGGCCCGCTGGGAGAGCCTGCAGGCGGGCCTGGTTGAGATGGCAAGCGCCGAAGAGGCCGTCGGCGAGGTGGTTGAACTGATCCTGCCAGCGCAGCAGGACCCGGAAAGTCTGGGCAGGTTTCGCGATGAGATGAGAGCGGCCCTGGGTGCCGGAGCGGACCTTCGGGTTTCTGCGGCTGAGGTTGACCGGCTTTCCACTCTGACAGCCCAATTGTTGTTGTCTGCTGACCAGAGCGCGCAAGCTGCAGGCCGGTCGTTCGAAATCTGCAATCCGAACAAGACCTATATGGAAACCATTGAGCTCCTGGGGCTGGCGAGTAGGTTAAGCCCCGCCTGATCAGACAGGCGCTCTTGGGGGAGAACATGGGCAAGCATTCCGATCTGCGGGTATTGATCATCGATGACCTGGCTTCGATGCGTGCGCTGACCCGATCGCTCGTTGAAAAATTTGGTGCCTCGGTCGTTGGCGAGGCGAAAGACGGCGAGGAGGGTTTTGCACTCTTCGCATCGGAAAAGCCCGACGTGGTTCTGCTCGACATCGAAATGCCAAAGCAGGACGGTGTTGCGACCTTGAACGCGATCATGGAGACAGACCCGACCACGGCCGTGATCATGCTGACCTCCGTCAGCGATATGAAGATTGCCGAAGATTGCCTGTTGGCGGGTGCCCGCGATTTCATCCGCAAGGACGTGCCGTCAACCTCGCTTCAAAACCGTCTGACGGCCAATCTGAAGAAGCTGGTTTAACCCAATAAAATCGCCCGCGCGGTGCCGTGGATGATCATGCTGAGCAGGAAGTCGATCACCACCAGGCCTGCCGCCTGGCCGCTCTTGATGTCGAGTGCTGTCTTGGCAATGAACCAGGAGAATAGAACCACGAGGCTGAGGACGATCAGCGCCAGGAAAGCGGCGGCCTCGGTCGTTATGATGCCGGATGCCCGGAGCAATTCGACCGTAAGGTAGGCCGCGTTCTGCAGTACGGCGGCCCAGTTGTAGGCAACGATAAACCGGATATAGCGCGTGGTCCGCTGGATCACCCGGCTGATCGAGAACATGATGATGGGGTAGGCTGTCCAGCCCATCACATAGGCGCTCATCATCACGACCCAGTAGGACAGGGCATCGACGCCTTCAGCGCCGTAAATCGGCTGGAACTCCAACGAGAGCAGCAGCGCGAAGGGGGGGAGAATCAGCAGCGCGGCGAAGAAGCTTTGATAAAAACCGATCGGATCGGTGCGAAAATACTGCAGACCCTTCGCGTCCGCCTTGGCAAGGCGCATCGCGCCGTAAAGGCCAGCCATGATTTCCGGAGTATTCGGCCAATTCGCCATCAGCTGAAGTAACGCTCCAGAACACCTTCGTAGATGGTGGTCAGACGTGTGACGTCTTCGACGGCGACGCGCTCGTCCACCTTGTGCATGGTCTTGCCGACGATGCCGAACTCCACGACAGGGCAATAGTTCTTGATGAAGCGCGCATCCGAAGTGCCGCCAGTGGTCGACAGTTCCGGTTCCCGGCCCGTCACCTCGGCGACCGCTGCACGGACCACGTCGGACAATCTGCCCGGCGGCGTCAGAAAGCTCTCGCCCGATACGCGGAAACGCAGATCATAATCGCCGCCAGCCAAATCCAGTCTCT
The DNA here is from genome assembly GCA_049603795.1 of Magnetovibrionaceae bacterium. Lineage (GTDB taxonomy): Bacteria > Pseudomonadota > Alphaproteobacteria > Rhodospirillales > JBMYSY01 > JBMYSY01. The sequence goes on along the minus strand of JBMYSY010000002.1, from coordinate 255,333 downwards.
TGCGCACCCAGGCATCCACATCCGCCGAGGTGTGCAGGTCGTTGAAGCGGACGTTGAAGGTCGCTCTGGCTTCGCGCGGAATCACATTGGTGACCGGGTTGCCGACGTCCACGGTGGTGATGGCAAGTGTACTGGCCTGGAAATGCTCGGAGCCTTCGTCCAGGGGCTCCTCGGTCAGGCTGACCAGCATGCGCGCCAGACGCGGGATCGGGTTGTCGGCGAGATGCGGGTAGGCGGCATGGCCCTGCGTGCCGGTAACGGTCAGAAATCCGTTCATGGAGCCCCGGCGACCGATCTTGATCATGTCGCCCAGGGCATCCGGATTGGTGGGCTCGCCGACCAGGCAGTGGTCCAGGACCTCCCCCTGCTCGGCCAGCCAGTCCAGCACCTTGGTCGTACCGTTGACCGCATCGCCTTCTTCATCGCCGGTGATCAGCAGGCTGATAGAGCCTGCGAAACCGTCCGCTTTTGTCGCGAGAAACCGTTCGGTTGCCGTGACGAAGCAGGCAATCGCCGATTTCATGTCCGAGGCACCCCGGCCCCAGAGCAGCCCATCGCGCACTTCGCCTGCGAAGGGGTCGATCTCCCAGGCTTGGCTATCGCCCGGCGGCACCACGTCCGTATGCCCGGCAAAGCAGAAGTTGGGCGAAGCCGTGCCGAGGCGGGCATAGAGGTTGTCTACATCGTCAAACGGAAGACGCTGGACGGTGAAGCCAAGCCCTTCCAAGGCCGTTTGCAGCACGTCGAGCGCCCCCGCATCCGCCGGCGTCACGCTGGCGCAGCGGATCAGGTCCTGGGACAGGCTGACGGGATCAAGGTTGGCCAAGGCCGGTCAGTCCCGCAGCAGTTCGTTGATGGAGGTTTTGGACCGGGTCTTTTCGTCCACCCGCTTCACGATCACCGCGCAGTAGAGACCGGGCCCCGGGTTGCCGTCCGGCAGCGGCTTGCCCGGCATGGTGCCCGAGACCACCACCGAATAGGCCGGTACGCGGCCCATGAAAACTTCACCCGTTGCCCGATCGACAATCTTGGTCGAGGCCCCGATGTAGACGCCCATGGACAGCACGGAGCCTTCCTCGACCACAACACCCTCGGCGACCTCCGCGCGGGCACCGATGAAGCAGTTGTCTTCGATGATCACCGGGCCGGCCTGCAAGGGTTCCAGCACGCCACCAATCCCGGCGCCGCCCGAGATGTGAACGTTCTTGCCGATCTGCGCGCAGGACCCAACGGTGGCCCAGGTATCGACCATGGTGCCGCTGTCCACATAGGCACCCAGGTTGACGAACGACGGCATCAGCACGACGCCCGGCGCGATGAAGGCGGAATGGCGCACGGTGCAGTTCGGCACGGCGCGGAAACCGCCGGCTTTAAACTCGGCCTCGCCCCAGCCTTCGAACTTGCTCGGCACCTTGTCCCACCAGGTGGCACCATTCGGACCGCCGGTGATGGTGGACATGTCGTTCAGGCGGAATCCCAACAGCACGGCCTTCTTCAGCCACTGATTGACCACCCAACCATCGGATCCTTTCTCCGCCACTCGGGCCTCGCCCGAGTCCAGCAGACCGAGGGCGGTCTCGACGGCGTCGCGCACATCGCCTGTGGTATCCGGCGTGATCTGGTCGCGGTCGTCGAAGGCTTTTTCGATTGTGGCCTGAAGGGCGGCGAGGTCGGTCATGATGTCACTTCCTTGGAACGCTTCTCAAAGGGGTCTGTTTGAAGCGGCAAGATGGTCTTTCGTCTCGCTCACGTCAACGCTGTCAGGCCCGGGCAGGTCCAGGAAAGTCTGATCGCCCGGCCCGCGGCTGCCCGCCGGGCAGTTGTGCGCCAACCAAATGGTGCAAATCCGCGTCCAGTTATCCACCTGATCGGTACGCTGGACGGAGAGATCGGGAACGGTGTTGCAGTATTCGCTCAAGGGTTTGCCGGCATCGCCTTTCTGTTCAGCGGCGGCAGGAAGTGTGATCAGGCAGGCGAGGACGGCGGCAGTGAGGGGCAGGTTGCGGATCATGGTGGCAATCTCCAAACGGGGGGGTGGGGAAAAGCCTAGCCTAGACGGGGTGGGATTTGAATGGAGTTAGCCGCGAAGGAGGCGATTCATGAGGAGACTTCGCATGTCACGCCGTCCGTCAAAGACCCCTAGAATGAAGACCTCATCGTCTGCCGTTTCGTAGAGAATCCGATAAGGTTTGAAGTGGATTTCTCGGACGTCTCTCAGGCCCAGTCGATCCAACTCCTTCGGGATGTTCCCGCGCTCGGGAAGTTCAGCGAGGCTAAAGATCGCAGCCTTGAGTCCGCTGGCGAGTTTCTGCGCGACCGCATTGGATTCGTTGACGGCGACGTACTGGTATATGCCCGCAATGTCTCGCTTCGCCGGACCGGACAAAGAGACTTTATGCGTCAACGTCTTCGGTCTCCATTAACCGCTCCAATTCCCGGAAGGCTTCCTCAGCGGGCTGCACATCGCCATTTTCGATGGCCTGCCTGGACTGTGCGAGCATTTTCAGAAGGGCCAAAGTCTCTTGGGTTTGCTCATAGTCGTACAAATCCTGCAGAACGGCTTTGGCTTCACCGTTCACCGTGATGACGACAGGATTCCGGGTTTCTTCAAGATCCTTGAGTACTTCCGGGGCATGGGCCTTGAGATAGCTGATCGGCTTGACCTGATCGGTGAGCTTCATGGCAGGCTCCTGTCTGTCTGTTGAAGTCTAAATTTAATCTCTTTTGAGTCTGGCGTGAAAGGAAATCTGCGCGCTCAACTTTCGCCTAACTTTCGCCCAACTTTCCACGTGCAAGCTTGCGCTCAACCACTTAAATTCGCCGCGCTATGACCGATGAAACCGATACCCCACCGCTGCCGCCTCAGACCTCCAACACCGGAGGCCGGGGTGCTGTGGAAGACCCGGAAGCCTGGCTGAAGCAGGCGGAAGTGTTGAGCCGGGCGCTGCCTTACATGCGTCGTTATGCCGAAGATACCGTCGTGGTGAAATACGGCGGCCACGCCATGGGCGACGGCTCGCTCAGCCACCTTTTCGCCCGCGACGTGGTTTTGCTCCGCCAGGTGGGCATTAACCCGGTTGTCGTTCACGGTGGGGGGCCGCAGATCGCCAAGATGCTGGAACGGCTCGAAATTCCGAGCCAGTTCGTCGATGGTCTGCGGGTCACGGATGAGGCGACCGTTAGCGTGGTCGAGATGGTGCTGGCCGGTTCGATCAACAAGCAGATCGTCAGCCTGATCAACGGTGCCGGTGGTTTCGCGGTTGGCCTGTCGGGCAAAGACGGCAACCTGATCCGCGCCGATAAGCTGAAGCGCACCAAGCGCGACCCGGACAGCAATATCGAGCGGATCCTCGACCTCGGCCTGGTGGGCGAGCCTGCTGAAATCACGCCGCACATCCTGGATGTTTTCGAAAAAACCGATGTCATCCCGGTGATCGCACCCATCGGGCGGGGCCCCCAAGGGGAGACACTTAATATCAACGCCGATACGGCGGCGGGTGCCATCGCGGCGTCGAAAAAGGCTCGGCGGTTGATCATGATGACGGACGTCACCGGCGTCCTCGACCAGGACGGCAAGCTGATGCCGGAACTCACCGTCTCTCAGGCGCGCCATTTGATGACCGAAGGCGTGATCACGGGCGGCATGATTCCGAAGCTGGAAACCTGCCTGTCTGCAATTGAGGCCGGCGTGGAGGGGGCCGTGATCATTGATGGCCGCCTGCCCCATGCCATCCTTTTGGAGCTGTTCACCGACCACGGTGCAGGCACGATTATCCGGCCGGACTAAGCCGCAAGTTGGGCGAGGGCCGCTCTGACTTCCGCCAGGCCGGTCGATTTCGCCGAAGAGGTCGACAGCAATTCCGGGTGGGCCGCGACGCGCTTGGAAAGGGCCTTCGCGGTCTCTTCCTTTAATGTTTCCATTTTCGGCGCGCTGATCTTGTCGGTCTTGGTCAGGATCACCTGATAGATCACGGCGGCCTCGTCCAAGAGATCCATGATCTCGGTATCGACCTTCTTGATGCCGTGCCGCGCGTCGATCAGCACGAGGGCGCGCCGAAGGCTTGCCCGGCCACGGAGATAACCCTTGAGGACCCGCTGCCAGCGTTCCACCTCGGGCAGGGGGGCCTTGGCATAGCCGTAGCCCGGCAGGTCACAGATCATCAAACGACCCGCCAGGTCGAAGAAGTTCAGCTGCTGGGTGCGTCCCGGGGTGTTGGAGGTGCGCGCCAGATCCTTGCGGTTTAAAAGCGCGTTGATCAAGGATGACTTGCCGACGTTCGACCGGCCCGCGAAACAGATTTCCGGCAGCGGGCTTTCCGGCACCTGGTCCAGTTTAGCGGCACCCAACAGGAAACGGGCCTCCCCGGCGAACAGCCGACGGCCCGTTTCGATGTCGTCATCGGTGAAGGTGGGCTGCAAGGGCCACCCCCGTTATTTCACGCCCATACGCATCATGATCACCTTCTGCTGGGTGATCGAAAGGACGTTGTTCCAGGCCCAGTAGATCACCAGCCCGGCCGGGAACTGCGCCAGCAGGAAGGTGAAAATGAACGGCAGGAACAGGAAGATGCGGGCCTGAATCGGATCGGTCGGTTGCGGGTTCAGTTTTTGCTGCAGGAACATGGACAGACCCATGATCAGGGGCCAGACACCGATCATCAGGAAGTCCGGCGGCGTCCAGGCAATCAGACCGAACAGGTTGAAGATGGAAGTCGGGTCCGGTGCCGAGAGGTCCTGAATCCAGCCAAAGAAGGGCGCGTGACGCATTTCGATGGTCACGAAAAGCACCTTGTAGAGCGCGAAGAACACCGGAATCTGAACCAGGATCGGCAAACAGCCCGAGGCCGGGTTCACCTTCTCGGTCTTGTAGAGCTTCATCATCTCCTGATTCAGGCGCATCTTGTCGTCGCCGAAGCGTTCGCGCATTTGCTCCATCTTCGGCTGCAGAGCCCGCATCTTGCTCATGGCGCGGTACGATTTGTTGGCCAACGGGAAGAAGACCGCCTTGATGGCGACCGTTAGCAACAGAATGGCAATGCCGTAGTTGCCGACGATATCGTTGATCCAGATCAGCGCGTAGAAGATCGGCTTGGTCAGGAAATAGAACCAGCCGAAATCGATGGCCAGATCGAAATTGGCAATGCCTTTTTCGGCTTCGTAGGCGTCCAGAATGTTGATTTCCTTGGCCCCGGCGAAGAAGAGGTTTTCGGCGGTTACCGTGGCACCCGGCGCCAGTTCCTGGGCGAGGCCGAGGAAATCCGTCTGATAGCGATCAACGTTGCCGACGGTGCGGTGCGTAAAGCGGTTGGTGACGCTTTGCCCCTGGGTCGGGATCAGGGCGGCCAGCCAGTATTTGTCGGTGATGCCGATCCAACCGGTGTCGGACGTCTGGGTCTGCGGTCCGTCATCCACAAGGTCGCTGTAGTCGACTTCCGTCAAGGTGCCGTCAAAGACGCCGAGCGGGCCTTCATGCAGGATGAAGAACTGGCTGACTTCCGGCGTTCCGGTCCGCGAGACAAGGCCATAGGGGAAGACGGTTACCGTTTCGCTGCCCGTATTGGTCACCGACTGGGTGATGGTGAACATGTAGCGGTCATCGATCGCGATGGTCTTGTTGAAGGTCAAGCCTTCGCCGTTGTCCCAGGTGAGGGTCACCGGGCTGTCCGGCGTCAAGACCGACCGGTCCGCGGTCCACTGCGTCTCGGCCCCCGGAAGCGAGATTGACTGGCCCGCACCGCCAACCCAGCCGAATTCGGCAAAATAGCCGCTGGTCGGGCTTTGCGGTTGCAGGAGCACGATTTCCGGGCTCGAGGGATCAAGGGTTTCTTGGTAATCGGCCAGGGTCAGGTCGTCGATGCGCATGCCCTTGAGGCTGAAAGAGCCGTGCAGACGGTCCGTGTTGATCTTCACCCGTTCGGTTTTGGCCAGCAGAGCATCGCGTGCGCCATCGGCACCGGCAATGCCGGGCAGGTCGGGACGTGGTGCGCTTTCCGAACCGCCCGTACCTGGGGCTGCGGGCACGCCGGGTGTCGGTTGCGGGGTGACGGCGTCACCCTGTTGGGCCGCCTGCTGTTCCGCCAACTGTTCCGGGCTCGGGTCTGGTGCCGTGTACTGCCGGTAGGCCTCGAAGCCAAACATAATGGCAATGGAAATCACGATCGCGAGGATCATGTTTTTGTTTTCAAGCATCGGCAGTCCCTAAAACGACATCAAGTGGGCCTGGATCGCCGGAAGAGCTTATCCAACGACCGCGTCCCTTATCCACTCTTCGCGGGGCCATCCCCAGCCGGTTTCGACCCGGATCCCCGATCCAAGCTTTCCGGCACGGGGTCGATACCATGCCGACCCCAGGGATGACAACGCGCCAATCGCTTGATCGCCAGCCAGGAGCCCGAAACCGGCCCAAATCGGTCAATCGCCTGAACAGCATAGTCGGAACAGGAGGGGTGATAACGGCAGGTGCCGGGCAGGATCGGCGATATGACGTATCGGTAAAAATAGACCGGAAGCTTCACCAGCGCCTTGAGGGCACTCATCGCGAGACCCGCAGGCGCTTGCAGGCCGACTCCAGATCGCGGCAGAGCTGATCGAAGGGCCGGTCGAGTGTGCCTTTCCGACCGATCAGGACCAGATCGGTGCGATCTTTGGCAAGCCGGGGCAGAATAAGATCGGCACAGGCACGAAGGCGGCGTTTGGCGCGGTTGCGGCTGACGGCATTGCCGACTTTCTTGCTGACCGTAAAGCCGAGCCGTAGTTCGCCCGCCCCGCATTCCGCTTCGCCCGCGCGACGCATCTGGACAATCATCCCCGGGGCCACCCATTTTTTCCGGGTGGCGTTCACTTTCAGAAAGTCACGGCGCTTTTTCAGCCGGGTGAGCCTGAGTTTTTCCAGGTTTTCTGGCCCCTGGCGATCAGGCCCCTGGTGTTTAGGCACGACAAAGGCCTCCGGCATGTCATCCCCGAATGCTACAGGGGAGGAGGGCTCGGAGGCCTTGGACATCTTCGATCTCCAGGGTCGATCTCCCGGCACCCTGTCAGGGCCGCCGGGTCAACTCTTTGGTCTTTAAGCCGACAGCTTCTTGCGGCCCTTGGCGCGCCGACGCGCCAGCACATTGCGCCCACCGACGGACGACATGCGGGACCGGAAGCCATGACGGCGTTTGCGGATCAGCCGGCTCGGCTGGAAAGTGCGTTTCACGGGCTTCACTCCTACTCATGGCTGGGCGACACGTACGCAAACCCAAAGATCGCGTAGGCGAACCCAAAGAAAGGGGGTCCGGCGGCCTTGGTCGCCAGAAGAGCGCTGGTTTTAAGGATTGGCGTCCGCTCTGTCAACTAATGTTGGGTGCGATCACGTCTGAATCTGGGTGCGGCGGATGACGCGCCTCTCACGGGATGGTGATTCGAAAGAGAGTGGAAGGCGCGATAAGTCACAGGCAAGGCCAAGACGGCACCGATAAGCGCCCCTTGATAGGGAGGAGCAGACGTTGACAACAGATTCCGCCTCGACCCAGACTGGCACCATGGATAGCGCACCCAACGGGGAACCTGCCCGAAAAGCCGCCGGGATCGGAAAATTCCTGCCGCTGATTGTCCTGGCCCTTGGTGCCGGACTGTTCTTCGGCCTGGGCCTTCATCAGTACCTCAGCTTCGAGGCGCTCCGCGATCATCGCGAGACCCTGATGGTCTGGGTCGACAACCACGGCATCGTCTTCGGGCTCGGCTACATTTTGGCCTATGCGCTGGCTGTTGTCTTTCTGCCGCCCTCGGGCACGATCATGACGCTGGCCGCCGGGTTTATCTTCGGCTGGGCCTGGGGCGGACTGATTGCCGTCATCGGCGCGACACTGGGTGCGACAGCCCTTTTCGAGGCCTGTCGGCACTCTCTGGGCGATGTTTTCCGAAAGCGTGCGGGCGGTGCCATCAGACGCATGGAGGCCGGCTTCAAGGAAAACGCCCTGTCTTACATGCTCGTGCTGCGGCTGGTTCCGCTATTCCCCTTCTGGCTGGTCAACATTGCTCCCGCCTTCCTCGGCGTGAACCTTCGGACCTATGTCATCGGGACGCTCCTCGGCATCATTCCGGGCACTATTGTCTATACGATCTTCGGTGCCGGCCTGGGCTCGATCTTCGATTCGGGCGAAGAGCTGACCTTGAGCGGCATCGTGACGCCTGAAATTCTGGCCGGCCTGGTCGGTCTCGGCCTGCTGGCACTGGTGCCGGTGGTCTATCGGAAGATGAAGAAACCCAAAACCAAAGACGACCAGGGCGAAAAGGCCGGGCAGGTATGACAAATCGATATCCGGATCTTCTGTCTGGGCCTTCGGGCGGCGAGTCTCTGGCGGAGGGATAACGGTTGTGACCCTATCTCCTGAAGCGTTCGATCTTTGTGTTATCGGTGCCGGGTCCGGAGGGCTCTCGGTCGCCGCCGGGGCGTCTCAGATGGGTGCCCGTGTGGTGTTGATCGAAAAACACAAGATGGGCGGTGATTGCCTGAACTATGGCTGTGTTCCCTCCAAGGCACTGCTGGCGGCTGGCCATGCGGCCTGGGCCGCCCGGGGGCGTCCGGGGCTGGGCGTCGCGGCGCAGGAGCCGGTGATTGACGGTGCAAAGGCTTTCAGCCACGTCGCTTCCGTGATCAAGACCATCGAGCCGATGGATTCGGTCGAACGATTCGAAGGCTTGGGCGTCACCGTCGTTCAGGGTGCGGCGACCTTCCTGGATGGGAAAACCGTCGAGGCCGGAACAAGACGCTTCACGGCCAAGCGCTTTATCATCGCCACGGGCTCGCGGGCTTTCATTCCACCGATCCCGGGCTTGGACGAAACCCCTTACCTGACCAATGAAACGCTGTTCGACCAGACGCGTGTGCCCGAACACCTGATTGTCTTGGGCGCAGGCCCGATCGGTCTCGAGATGGCCCAGGCGCATCGGCAATTGGGGGCCCGGGTCACCGTCTTCGAGATGGCCCGTGCGCTGCCGAAGGATGATCCGGAACTGGCCGCCGTCACCCTGAAGCGTCTGCGCGACAGCGGCATCGAGATCCGCGAAGGGGCCAAAGTCACCAAGACCGCCAAGTCGGCCAAGTCAGCGTCCGGTGTTACCGTTACCTTCGAGACCGAGGAAGGTGAAGCCACCCTGGAGGGGTCCCACCTGCTGGTCGCCACCGGTCGCCAGGCCAATGTGGATGGCCTGGGCCTGGAGGCCGCCGGCGTGCGCTATTCGCCCAGGGGTATCGAGGTCGATGCCCGGCTGCGATCATCAAACAAGAAGATCTTCGCCATCGGTGACGTGGCCGGTGGGCTGCAATTCACCCATGTGGCGGGCTATCACGCGGGGATCATCATCCGAAACGTGCTTTTCCGGATGCCCGCCAAGGCCAACCATTCGACGATTCCCTGGGTGACCTACACCGACCCCGAACTGGCCCAGGTCGGCCTGACGGAGGCGGATGCGAAGGCGAAGGGGCTGGCGTTCAACGTGTTGCGTTGGTCCTTTGCCGAGAACGACCGGGCCCAGGCGGAAGGGGCTCAGGACGGCATGATCAAGGTCATCGTGACGCCCAAGGGCAAGATCCTGGGGGCCGGGATTGCCGGGAAATCGGCGGGCGAGTTGATCCAGACCTGGGTCTTGGCCATGACGTCCGGCCTCAAGATCGGGGCCATCGCCGGTATGGTCGCGCCCTATCCGACGCTGGGTGAAGTCTCCAAGCGGGCGGCGGGCAGTTTCTATACGCCGAAACTCTTTTCCGACCGAACCCGCTCGATTGTCCGCTTCCTGCTGAAATTCGGCTAAGATCTTCCTTATGGCCGGGACCCAACGCCGCTCGTTCTTCTTCGGACTTTCGGTGCGCCTGTTGGCGTTGACGGTGCTTTTCGTCATGCTGGCCGAGCTTTTGATCTGGACACCGTCAATTTCGCGCTACCGGCTGAACTATCTGCAGGACCATCTGGCCAATGCCCATCTGGCCGCACTGGCCTTGCAGGCGACACCGGACCTGATGGTCAGCAAGGAATTGGAGCAGACCCTGCTGTTCCACGCGGACGCCTATTCCATCGCGCTTCGAAGCGCCGACCGGGACAGCCTGATGCTGGCCAGCCCGTCCATCCCCATGGCGGATGTCAGTTTCGATCTGACCAATCCGATGTTCACCACGCTGATCATGGACGCCTTCGAGGCGCTGGGGCGCGACGACAACCGGATCATCCGGGTGCTGGGGCCAAGCCCGAAAGTTCCCGGCGTTACCATCGAGGTCGTGCTCGACGAGCAGCCGATGCGCGAAGCCATGATCGATTTCTCCAATCGGATTCTGGCCCTGTCGATCTTCATCTCGGCGGTGACGGCGGGGCTGGTGTTCTTCAGCCTGCGTTGGCTGCTGGTGAAGCCCGTGCACCGGCTCACCGACAGCATGGTCGCCTTCCGCGAAGACCCCGAAAGTGAGGCCGCGGCGATCATCCCCACCAGGCGATCCGACGAAATCGGGCTGGCCGAACAGGAACTCGCCACCATGCAGACGGATCTGCGCTCGGCGTTGCGCCAGAAGACCCGCCTCGCCACCCTGGGCGCGGCTGTTGCCAAAGTGAACCACGACCTGCGCAACACGCTGGCGACGGCCGTCCTGGCCTCGGACCGCCTGGGCGAGATCGACGATCCTCAGGTGAAGAAGCTGATGCCCCGCCTGATGGATGCCATCGACCGGGCGACCGATCTCTGTTCCCAGACGTTGACCTTTGCCAGCGATACCGAGGTGACGCTGAACCGAAAGCAAATGCACCTCGCCCCATTGGTCGACGACGTGGCCGAATTCCTGCGAGAGGAGGCCTCGGTATCGTCTTCCAAGAAAACCCTGCCCGAGGGTTTTCAGGTGCTGAACGCCATCGACGGGGGGCTGATCGTCACCGTGGATCACGCCCAGTTGCACCGCGCCTTTGCCAATCTGGTCCGCAATGCCGGGCAATGCGGTGCCAGCCGGGTGACCGTGACCTGTGACGAAAAGACCGGACCGGAGGGCGAGCGCCTGCTGGCCATCGATCTGGCGGACAATGGCCCCGGTATGGCCGAGAAAGCCCAGGCGAAGCTGTTTCAGCCCTTTGCCGGATCGGCCCGCAAAGGGGGCACCGGGCTCGGTCTCGTGATCGTTCGCGATATCCTGCGCGCCCATGGCGGCGAGGTGGAACTTGTCTCCACGGGGGCGGAGGGCACGCGGTTTCGCCTCCTGCTTCCCGCTTGACGGGCACCACTCTCGTTCTTGTGAAGAGCCGGGGCTGGCGGGACGAGGCCCACAGACGTAGCTCAAACCAGATGCTGATCGGCTCCCTATTCGACCTCAGGATTTTGACCCATGTTTAGCCGCCTTCCCGGATTTCTGGCCGTCCTCGTTGTCTCTTTCATGACCTTTCAACAGGCCACCCAGGCCGCGCCCAAGGCGGAACTCTGGGACCGCTGGCTGGCTCATGAGGCGGGATCGACGATCAGCGTGGATCATTCGGAATGGGATCGGTTGTTGAAGACTTACGTCTTTGATCGCGGCGACGGGGTGAACCGGGTCGCCTATGACCACATCAACGCCGACGATGCCGCCCGGCTGGAGGCCTATCTGAAGCGGCTCTCCGAAACCCCGGTCTCACGGCTCGACCGTCCGGCGCAACTGGCCTTCTGGTTCAACCTCTACAATGCACTCACCGTGAAGGTGATCCTGGACCACTATCCGGTGGACAGTATCCGCGACATCGACATCTCGCCCGGCCTGTTCGCCGATGGGCCTTGGGGCAAGAAGCTGATTGCGGTGGAAGGGGTCGAGGTCTCGCTCGACGATGTCGAACACCGCATTCTGCGCCCGATCTGGCGGGACCCGCGCATCCATTACGGCGTCAACTGCGCCTCCTACGGCTGCCCAAACCTGCTGCGCCAGGCCTTCACGGCCCAAAACGTGGACACCTTGCTGACCAAGGGGGCAAAGGCCTACATCAACAGCCCGCGCGGTGCGCGCTTCGATGGGGAGAAGCTGGTCGTCTCGAAAATCTACGATTGGTTCGAAGAAGACTTCGGGTCTTCGGAAGAAGGCGTCATCGCCCATCTTCTCCTCTTCGCCAACCCCGACCTGAAGCGCCGCCTGGCCGATGTAGCAGGGATCTACGACTATGAATACGACTGGTCACTGAACAGCCTGCCATGACGCCCGGATAGCATTGCGCATGGCAGCCAGGGTACCGGAAGGCCGAAATTTGTAGCTCGGTCGAACTGGCATAGGCCGAGGACTTGCTAAGGCTCTGACGAACCACAGAGAACCCAATAAACGCGTAGGTGGGAACACAGAGGTTCACAGAGAAGAAAAAAGAGGGCGGCTTCGCCGCCGGAGGCAGCGCAGACCTCTCGGCTCCCGAAGCGGTCGCCCGCCCAAACCAGAGCCTCCGAGGTCCCGCCTCTCTGTGGATCTCTGTGTTCCCTGTGTTCTCTGTGGTGAAAACGTCAGCCCAGGGGGGCTCGATGCGTTGCGCGAATATGGTGGGGCGTCACCGCAACCTAGTCTCGGAAATCTGAAGGAGAACAATATTCTTCATTGCGGCATTGAGGTTTTGTATATATACCATTGGTAGTGTTTTGTGGCTGAATCTGGATAATTAGTATGGCGTGTAAACGTGCGATTGCCGTCTTGTCGCTTGTTTTTCTGTCAGCCTGTTCGTCAGTGCCGATGGAAAGCCCTGAAAACAATATAAAAGCCAAACAATTCTCTGCTCCTTCGGAGGGAAATGCTGGCCTTTTTATCTATCGAAATAGTTTTGTCGGCCAAGCTTTGAAAAAGGACGTTTGGGTTGATGGGCGTTGCATTGGAATGACAGCGCCGTATGTTTTCTTCTATGAAGAAGTCCCCGGCGATAAAACTTACAAGATTTCCACAGAATCTGAATTTTCCCCCAATGATATACTGGTTTCGGTGAAGAAGGGCATGCTTTATTTTATTCGGCAGTACATAAAGGTCGGCGTGTTTGTTGGTGGCGCAGGCTTGGAACTCGTAAATTCTACCCAAGGACAAGAAGACGTCTCCAAGCTCGACATGGCCGTTAAGGGACATTGTGATGGGTAGCAGTAGTTGCGATCACGGTGCCAAAATACAGTAGAATCGGCGGAACAGGACCCTAAATCGCCGTAATCACCTCATCCACGGGCAGATCGGATAGATCGGGCTTGCGGATGATGGTGACGTCCGGGCCACGTTGGGCGCAGAGCGCCGGGTCCGAGTCGTGGCTGTAGAGAACGACCGCGTGGGCTCCCGCCAGGGTGATCACGTGCATCGGGCCGGTGTCGTTGCCGACGGCGAATTCGGCCCGGCGGGCCAGTTCGGCGATGTCGGCGAGGCCGGTCCTTCCGGCGAGGTTGAGCGTACCCGGCGCTTGGGCCGCGATTTTTTCCAAAAGTTGCGCTTCCTGGCCGATCAAGACCGGCGTGATGTTCGGCCCCGCGAGCAGCCGTCGGCAAAGCTCGGCGTAGCTTTCCCAGGGCCAGCGTTTGGCGCGCCTGTGTGCGGCTCCGCCCGGGACCAGCAGGCCGAAGCGCGCGGGCAACTCAAGGCGTTCGAGATCGGACCGCAGGGCGCTTAAATCCGGGAAGGGTGTGGTTTCGATCCCGGCCATGGCCAGTTGTTCGGCCTGGCGTTCGATCGTGTGCATGAAGTCGCGCTTCGGGTTCGCGTGGGGGTGGGAGCAGCCCTTGGCGATGCCGGACCACTCCGGCGCGGCCCCCGGCCAGAACAGCTTGAAATAGCGCGATGACCGGCCCGAGGTCTGGAGGTCGTAGACCCTGGCGTAGCCGGGTGTCCGCAGGCGGCTCCGCAAGGCGAGCCAGCCCTTGAGATCGAAGGTCTTGGGGCGCTCGTCGATCACGACGCGGTCGAACCAACCGGTGGCCTCGCCCAAGCCTGCGTAGGCCCCGGTGGTCAGCAGATGGATGTCGCGGTCGGGGTGGGCTTTGCGGATCGCCTCAAAGGGGCCGAAAGCCTGGACGAAATCGCCAAGCGCGCTGAGCTTGATCACCAGGATGGGCCCAGAAGCCACCATTGAGGGCCTCAGCCCCGACCCTGAAGGTTCAAAACCTCGTCGTAGACCATCAGGGTCTTGGCGCACATGGTGTCTTTCGAGAAATGCTCGCGCACGTTGGCGATGGCCTTGGTCGCCAATTGGCCGCGGGCTTCCTCACCCAGACTGAGCGCTTTGGCGAGCGCTTCGGCCATGCTGTCGGCATCGCCGGGCTTGCACAGCCAGCCGGTCTCGTTTTCCAGCAGGGTTTCCTTCGGCCCGCCGTGATTGGTCGCCACCACGGGGCGGCCGAGCGCTTGGGCTTCCGGGACCACGCGGCCAAAGGCTTCCGGGTCTGTCGAGCCGGAGACGACGGCATCGGCCAGCATGTAGGCCGCCGGCATGTCCGGGCAGTAATCCACCAGCCGGACCACGGCCGCGAGGTTCAGATCGATGATCATCTTTTCCAACTCGGCCCGGTAATCCGTCCGCCCCTGGTCGGAGCCCACGATGATCGCGCGGATATCCTGTCGCCCCAGCTTGGCCAAGGCCTCCAGAAAGACGGTCTGGCCTTTCCAGCGGGTCAGGCGTCCGGGCAGCATGACGATGGGCAGACCTTCCGTCACGCGCCAGGCATTGGCCAGTTGGACGACGCGTTGCGCGCTGACCACCTTGGGGTCGAACCGGGCGAGATCCACACCCCGGTGGATCACCCTGATCTTGTCCGCGGGCACGCCGTAATACTGGCGGATATGACCGGCGATGAAGCGCGAGATCGCGATCACGCGCTCACCCTTGGTCATGATCGCGTTGTAGCGCTGCTTCAGCAGGCTGCCGATGTTGTAGGTGCCGTGAAAGGTGGTGACAAAGGGCACATTGCAGCGCTTGGCCGCATAAAAGGCGCTCCAGGCCGGTGCGCGCGAACGGGCGTGCACGATATCCACGTTCTGTTTGCGGATCAGATCCGACAGCCGTTCGATGTTTTTATAGATACCCCAGGGGGTCTTGGTGTCCACCGGAAGGTCGAAATGTTCCCCGCCGACGCGGCGCAATTCGTGTTCCAGGGTGCCGCCAGTGGAGGCCACGAGACCGCGTCCGCCCGCGGCAACGATGGCACCCGCCACCTCGCAGGTGCCGCGCTCCACCCCGCCGCCGCCGGCTTCCAGGGCGGGCAGGACCTGAAGCACGGTGGCGCTTCGTTCCACGTTTCCGATGAGAGGGGTATGGTCTTCTGTCGTCATGGCTGCCAGATATACACGGGAATCCGGGTGGGTAAAGGAGAACAGGGTGATGCAGGACAGCCCCGTCACGAACGAAGCCGCTAAGCGTTTGATCCGGGACCAGGATGGTGCCGAAATTGCCTATCACAAGACCGAAGCCGCAAAGCCCGGTTTACCGGGAATTGTCTTCCTGACCGGGTTTAAATCCGACATGACGGGTGGCAAGGCTTTGCATCTGGAACAGGTCGCCAACGGCTTGGGCCTGGGGTTTCTGCGGTTCGACTATACCGGGCACGGCGAATCGTCCGGCGATTTCGAACAGGGTACCATCGGCCAATGGGCAGCCGATGCGATTTACGCGCTCGACCACCTGACGCAGGGCCCGCAGGTCCTTGTCGGCTCTTCCATGGGCGGATGGATCATGCTGCTGGTGGCTCTGGCCCGACCGGAGCGCATCAAGGGCCTGGTCGGTATCGCCGCAGCGCCGGATTTCACCGAAGACCTGATGTGGAACGCCTTTGATGACGCCCAGAAGAAGGAACTCACGGAGACCGGGCGCATGGTCATTCCGAACTGCTATGAAGATCTGGACGACTACGCCATTTCGATGAAGCTGATCGAGGAGGGGCGGAACAATCTGTTGCTCGCCGAACCGATCCCCTTTGATGGGCCGGTGCGTCTGATCCACGGCATCCAGGACGAGGACGTGCCCTGGGAAACGGCACTGACCCTGCAAAAGCAGCTCACCTCGGACGACATCGAGGTGACCTTGGTCAAGAACGGCGGGCACCGGTTGAGCGAGCCGGAAGACCTGGAACGGCTGACCCATGCTCTGGAAGCGGTTTTGGCGAAGCTTTCTTAAGCCCTGGGGTGCGCCCTCGCGTAGACGTCCAACATGCGTTCGGCATCAACGTCCGTATAGCGCTGGGTGGTGGACAGAGAGGCATGGCCCAGCAATTCCTGGATCGTCCGCAAATCCCCGCCGCCGGCCAAAAGATGGGTCGCAAAGCTGTGGCGCAGGGCATGGGGCGTGGCGGTTTCCGGCAGGTCGAGCAGGGTGCGGATTTTCCGGACCATGCGCTGGGCGACACCGGGGTTCAGCCGGTCGCCCCGCTCGCCCACGAACAGCGCATCATCGCCGTCGATGCGATGGGGGCAGGCTTCCAGATAGGCTCCGACCGCTTCGACGATCACGGGCAGCACGGGAACGATGCGTTCCTTGTTGCCCTTGCCCAGCACGCGAACGGCCCCACCACTTCCCGAGCCACTCTTCATGCCCCCATCCAGATCGCTCCGGCTCAAGGCCAAGGCTTCCCCGATGCGCAGGCCCGCGCCATAGAGCAAGAGGACCAGGGCCGTGTCCCTTTTGCCGACCCAGCCTTTCCGAGCCAGTTCGGGTGCCGTGTCGATCACGTCGGCCGCGTCCGCTTCCGTCAGGGCTTTCGGTACGGATTTCGGGGTTTTGACTTTCAGCGTCGTGATCGCCGCATTCTCGACGATGCCGCGACCGGCCATCCAACGATAGAAGGCCTTCAGGCTGGAGACGGCGCGGGCGGAAGAGGTTGCCTTCAGGCCCCGGTCTTTCCGATCTGAGAGCCAGGCGCGGAACTGGATCGGGCGGAGTTTACCAAGATCGGCAAGCCCCGGCGGGAAGCCCTGGTAGTCGGTCAGGAAAGACAGAAAGGCCGCCAGGTCGCGGCTATAGGCATCGACCGTGTGCCGGGATGACCGTCGTTCCGTCGCCAGCCAATCCAGAAAGTCGAGCACCGTTGTCACCACAGCAGGCTCGGCGCGATAGCGGGTCAGGTTGTCCGGCTCCGGCTTAGGGGCGGCTTTCCGCGGCAAGGGGTCAGTCCCCTCGCCGCCTGGACCAGGCGATCAGCATCTGTTCGACGACGCGGGCCAGAAAACTCAACAATTCCGTTCCCTGCGCCTGATCGAAAGTGCCCGCTGACCGGGATCCGAGGCAAAGCAAACCCGGCGGCAGATGGCCCTCTTGGCCGATCCCCGCCCCGCCGATTCTTGCGAAAGCGACAGAACGGACGAGGGTCGATCCGGCCCCGAACAGCGTGCCGTCGTCGCTGAAATCCTCAAACAGGCGCGCCGGGGCTCCGTCCAGGATCATCCGCTGATAGCCTGCGGGCAGGGGGCGCAGCTCGCCATCTGTTTCGGCCATGGGGACCGGAGAGCCGCCGTTCGGATGTTCGAAACAGATGGAGACCACATCCACGTCGAGCATCATCGGCCATTCGTTCAAGGTTACCCGAAGAAAACCGGCTTCCGTCGTGGTGGCGAGCAGGGCCAGGACGGCCTCATGCACCCTGGATTGGATGTTCAGGTTGTCACGCTGGGTGCCGATCACTTCCGCTGTCGTGGCCCGGAGTGTCCCCATCTCGTCCTGCAGGGCGGCCACCTGGAATCTTTGCAGATCAATCACCCGGCTGCCCGACGACCGGTCGGGCGGCACCAGATCGCCGATCAGGTCCGTATTGCGGGCCAGAAAATCGGGGTTCCGCTTCAGGTAGGCCCTCACCTCTTCCTCGGTCGGAAGCGCGGGTTCGTCTTCCAGGAGTTGCTTGGTCATGGGGCGCTTACATTTTGGTTTCCGGGTGATTCGCTTAAAGTCTAATCCATGGCCGAATCGCATACCAGAGAGACCCCGATCTTTGCCGAGGGCAGCCGCATCGGCGTCCGCCTGACAATCCCGGCCCCGATGGGATCGGGGCAGTACGACTACCGCGTCGGGCCGGGCCAGGTCTTGCGGGCCGGCGATCTGGTGCGCGTGCCGCTCGGCCCGCGTCTGGTCTCCGGCGTGGTCTGGGGGGAAGGCGATGGCGAGGTGGGCGAGGAAAAACTGCGCGAGGTGTCGGAACGGCTTTCCGTCCCCGGCCTGGCTGCTTCCGTGCTCGACTTTGTCGACTGGGTCGCGCGCTACACCCTGACGTCGCCCGGGCGCGTGCTGCGCATGGTGCTTTCCCAACCCGATGCGCTGGAGCCGCCGCGCGAGGTTGCGCACTTTCTCCTTTCCGGGGATACCGCCCCAAAGGGGTTCCGGATGACACCGGCCCGCCAGGCCGTCCTCGATTGGCTGGCCCAAGCGCCGTCAGAAACCCTGCTCACGGCCCCCGAACTGGCCCGGAAGGCAGAGGTCGGCACCTCAGTGGTCAAGGGCCTGGCCGAGGCGGGTCTGCTGTCCTGGCGGATGCGCCCGGCGGAAGATGACCTTCCCGTGCCGGACCCCGCCCGGCCCGGCCTCGCCTTGTCCGATCAGCAGCAACCGGTGGCCGCGGAACTGGTGCGCGCTGTGGGCGAGGGGTTTCAGACCTTCCTGCTGGATGGGGTAACGGGATCGGGCAAGACGGAAGTCTACCTGGAAGCGGTCGCCGCCGCCTTGAAGGACGGCCGACAGGTGCTGGTGATGCTGCCGGAAATCGCGCTCGGGGCCCAGATGCTGGCGCGGTTTCGGGATCGCTTCGGGGCCTCTCCCGTCGCCTGGCATTCGGACCTCACACAAAAACAGCGCCGCCAGGCCTGGCGTGCCATCTTGACCGGCGAAGCCAGGGTGGTGGTCGGTGCCCGTTCGGCGCTGTTTCTGCCCTTCTGTGATCTCGGCCTGATCGTGGTGGACGAAGAACACGATGCCAGCTTCAAACAGGAAGACGGCGTGATCTACAACGCCCGCGACATGGCCGTGGTGCGGGCCCGGTTGGCGGAGGCTCCCGTGATCCTGGCATCGGCGACACCGTCCCTGGAGACCCTGGTGAACGCCGAAAAGGGACGCTATCGCCACCTTCACCTGACGTCCCGCCATGGCGAGGCGACCCTGCCCGGCATTGAATTGGTCGATATGAGGGCCGAAGGGCTCAGGGCCGATGAATGGATCGCGCCCTCGGTCATCGAGGCCGTGCGCGAGACCCTTTCCCGAGGCGAGCAGGCGCTTTTGTTCATCAATCGCCGGGGCTATGCGCCCTTGACCCTTTGCCGCGCCTGCGGACACCGGATGCAATGCCCCAGCTGTTCCGCCTGGCTGGTGGAACACCGCAGATTGGCCCGGTTGCAGTGCCACCACTGCGGCTTTCAAGCCGCCCTGCCGAAGAACTGCCCGAACTGCGAGGCCGAGGGGTCCATGGTCGCCTGCGGGCCCGGGGTGGAACGCCTGGCCGAGGCCTGCGCGGAACTTTTCCCCGAGGCCCGCCGCCTGATGGCGGCCAGCGATACGATCCATAGCCCCGGCCAGGCCCGCGAGATGGTCCGGCGGGTGGAAGAAGGCGAGGTCAACCTGATCATCGGCACCCAGATCATCGCCAAGGGCTATCACTTTCCCAATCTGACCCTGGTGGGGGTGATTGATGGTGACCTTGGTCTCCAGGGCGGGGACCTGCGCGCGGCCGAGCGAACCTTCCAGATGCTCTATCAGGTGGCGGGCCGGGCCGGGCGGTCGGCGGCCAAGGGCCGTGTCCTGATCCAGACCTACGCCCCGGATAGCGCGGTCATGGCCGCCTTGCAGGCCATCGACCGGGACAGCTTTATCGATGTGGAACGCGAGGCCCGCGAGGCAGCGCTGATGCCGCCCTTCGGGCGATTGGTCGGCTTGATCGTCTCGGATGTGTCGGAAGGTCGTGCCCTGGATACGGCCCGGCGTCTGTCACGCCATGCGCCGCGCTTCGACGGGATTGAGGTCCTGGGACCGGCCCCGGCTCCGCTCAGTCTGCTGCGGGGGCGCTATCGATTCCGGCTGTTGATGAAATGCCGCAAGGACATCGCCCCGCAAGAACCTCTAAGGCGTTGGTTGGCGACGGTAAAACTTGCCCATCAGACAAGGGTCCAGGTGGACGTCGATCCCTACTCGTTTTTTTGACAAAGAGATCAGAGGGTAAACGTGGCCCCATGCCATTGGACAGCCGCCAAGTCGGCACCTCGCGCGTTGCTCGGTCCACTATCGTAACCCAAACACCCTAAATTAATGCACTGTCACCGTAACCCCGATATACTGCTTCATGGTCACGCTCCTTCATGGCCTCTTGGGGCTGCTCCATACAGACCCCGTACTATAGGCTTGGAGCGTGACCTGCCGCGATTACGGCCATGTCACTGTAATTCGTCACTGTAATTCCCTGTCACTGTAATTCCGAAGAACTTGGGCTCTTCGCGGCTAAAAAGGTTGAGCCCCTGAAAGAAGACGGCTCTATCAGAGCCGGATGCCTCACGCCGCTTCGCTGTCGGGGGTCACTATCCGTTCTACTGGAATTACGGTGACAGTGCACTTTTTAGCTTTAACGGGGCGAGCATCAACGGGCAGCGGCATCCTAATTAATGCAATAAATCAGAGCATTCTTGTTGACATTTTCCCAATTTTGAAGGATAATCTAGGTGTCGATTCTGCAAGTGCGTCCAAATCAAACCGCCTCCTTAGAGAAGGCAGTTTTTTTATGTCGTTTGTTAGAGTCCCGACTTGTTCGCTTGCTCTGCCTTTGTTCTTTGGCGTCTTCGTTTCTCTCGGCAGTCAACCTACGATTGCAGGTGGCGCTGAGCAAGCCCCCCAAACCGCAATAGAATGCTCCATCTATGGCGAATGGGGAAGCATCAGTCGTGCGAATTACGATGCTGCGGTAACTGTAACGCCCGAAGTTCTGATCGAAAATGGCGGCTCGGTTGATACACTTGTCCCAATGCCCGGCTTACATCATCCCAAGTACGCCGCTCTGCCAAGCGATCAAGTCGCCTATTATAGTTTCCCTGAAGGCCAAGCACCCTATCCCTTCTTTGCCGTTATCATCGTTGAAAAACACCGGCACTGGGGTTGCGTCCTTACATACGAAGCATATCGCAACGTCATTGATGGCCAAATCGATACCTCGAGCTTTTCAAGCTCTATGAGCTACAAACGAAACTAATTCCTTCCCATCTCAACCTTAGGAGGCGATTGCGTGTCGACCTATCGAAATCCACGTCATCTGCTCAGCATGCTAATGGTCGTGTGCGGGATTTTGGCAATTAGTAGCCAATCGTCCATAGCTGGGGGATCGGCAAGAGTTTCCGATCCCGGCGGAGAATGCTCCATATACGGTAAATGGCAAAGCATAAGTCGGTCAAACTATGACGCAACAGTATGGATTTCTCGAGATCACTTGATCGAAAACGATGACGAACCCCGTGTTCCACTCCAAGGCATGCAACTTTCAAAGTATGCTGATCTGTCAAAGGATCACGTTGGGTATTATGGATTTCCAGAAGGCGAAGCTCCCTATCCATTTTTCGCAGTCGTTGTGGTTGAGCGGCATCGACATTGGGGCTGTGTCTTGCGTTTTGAAGGATACCGAAATGCAACGGACGGCCAGATTGACCCGGCGAGCTACGCTGGCTCCATGAGTTACATTCGAAATTAGTTCCTCTCCTTAGCAGAGAGGTTTCGAGAGCCCCACGGCGGTCGTGGGGCTCTTTTTTTGTGCTGAACGAAAGGAAAAGCACCATGCCTACGAACACCAATCAACCTCAATCAGCGGCTCATGGCGGCTATTCGCCAATTATGCCGACGGCGCAAACCGAACAGCAGTTTATGAGTCGAATGATGACGGACCTCAAACGGTTCGAAGCCGATGCGCAACGTATCTATACCGATCATAAAGGCATTCCGACCATGGGAATCGGGCGCGCCTTGGCCTACAAAAATAAGAGAGGTGCGCTTACGCTCGACTCGAAGGCCAATATTGAGGCGCTTATTGACCAGGGAACGGGCCAGTCGGGATCCAGACTTACCCGCCAAGAGTACAAACTTTTGCAAGACACTGTTTCGGATGTGAATGCTGGAAAAATCTCAAGCGCAAAGGCCCGGATACCTGGCTGGAAAAGCAATTTTGAGTCGGCCTCGAACAACAAGTTCGGGTTCCGGCTAACCGACGCCGGTATGGAGTCCATCGTCCGCGACAGCATTGACGAACATCGCGACGGTGCCCTGAGGGTCTTCCGTTCTGAAGCGAAAGCCTTGGGTTGGAACCAGACTGAAATCGCGGCCTATGAACAAAAGTTCAGGTCATCTCCTCAAATGATGGCCTTGGCTTCGATGCACTACAACGGTGTTAGGGCACCGAAAGCGACGAATGCTCTTCTCAGGGGTGATGCACCGACAGCCTATGACGAGATTACCTATCAATCGAACGGTGGAAGCAGCCCCGCCCAAGGGATTGCAAATCGCCGTGTTCAAGAAGGTGGTCTGTTCATGGAGGGCATCGAGCCCAAAACGGCCGCCGAAAAGGCACAGTGGCGAGTCCATATGCAACAGCATGGTGCTCGCATTCAGGCCTATGAACAGAAATGGGGCCCAGCGTTCTCAAACGGCGGCACACTTGGTTCCTTCGGGCAAGCTGGTCCGAACCAGACCCCGAGTCTTCAACCCGACCAAGGGCATAAATATGAGCCTGGGCAGCACTCAGCGGTGCAATCGGAGGACGTGCCGGATGACATGTTTTTCGGAGAAAGTGGATCAGAAGATGATGTGCTCCTCGGCGGGGCTGGCGAAGACATCCATACCAATCAGCAGCAACTCATCGACGCCTTTACCGCCGATGTTGGCCAGTCAGATATTCTCTATAAGCGGACGGAAGACATCACCGAAGAGGAAATCGAAGGTGTCATGAAATCCGATACCTATTGGGAGTCCAACAATCCGGACTATCTGGCGTCCAAGGAGAAGGTGACTGCCTTCTATGAACTGAACTATGGCACTGACCCGGTGGAACGGGACGCTACGGGACGGATGATCGATTCTGGCCCAAAGCGAAAAATCCCAACCGAAGCCACTCCCGCCAAAGCTGCGGATGGGAATCCTCTAAGCCAGGCCATTGGTGATTTTGCAAAAAGTCTTTCCAAGGCCTTGGAAACGGCAAACCACACCGATCAGGTGAAGACGGCTCAGGAGGCCGTGAATATCCTGAACAACCGATCCCAAAAGAACGGAAACGAGTCGCCGCAGCCCATGCTGGCTGTTGACGGTCAGGCTGGCCCCAAGACGCGGGCGGCTTTGAAGAATACGCTCGTTAGACACAAGCCATCCCATGTTCAGGACTCGGTCGCCCTTGCCAGCTTCAAACCGACCGTCCAAAAGGCGGCTCAATCCGGGACGGCGCACGCGTTGAACCAAGCCACGGGAAAGTCATTCGGCGGGCTGTTTTCAAAGCCCAAAGCCCAACAGACGACCACGGCTATGGCCAAAAAACCCAAGCAGGGTTCAGGTCCGACACCTTTGGGACGGCGGGCAGAACAGTCCAGCCCGCAAGGCTTTGGACTACAGATCGCCCTAAACGACGCAGCCGAAGATCATGGGCTCTTCGCTTCAAATACCGTTGAGCCGTTAAGAGAGGACGGCATTGTCGGGCCGAAGACCGAAGCGGCCTTCGGGATGGTCGCGAAGGAAATCGGCTCCGATGATATGCTGGACCGCATCGGCCAGGGGATGGGGCTTTTTAGCTGAACATACCTGACCATCCACCTTCCGAAAACGGCACCCAGGGCAATTTCCCTCGGGTGCCGTTTTCGGTTTCGGAAGGCTTTATCAGAACCGGATGCCTCACGCCGCTTCGCTGTCGGGGGTCACTATCCGTTCTGCTGGGAGGGTCAGGATCACGCTGGTGCCTTGCCCCCGGCTGCTCTCGATGCGGAACTGGCCGCCGTGCATTTCGATCATGGATTTGGTCAAGGGCAGGCCGAGGCCCGTTCCTTCGAATCGCCGCGTTAACATGTTGTCCACTTGGGAAAACGGCTGAAGCGCCACCGCGATCTCCGGCTGGCTCATGCCGATGCCGGAATCCTGGACCGTGATCGAAAGCGAGCCATCAGCATCCCGGCTGGCGCTCAGGCCCACGGTTCCTTCCGGCGGGGTGAACTTGATGCCGTTGGACAGCACGTTCAGCAGCATCTGTTTGATCCGGCGGGAGTCGGCCCGGATCAGGGGAAGCTGGCTCGCATCTTCGATCTCCAGCCGGACCTTGCCCCGGTCCGCCCGGCCTGAGACGAGGCGCTGGCAGACGGCGAAGATTTCGCTGAGATTGAGTGTCTCGTCCTCCAGTTCGACCTTGCCCAGTTCGATGGCCGAAAGGTCCAGGATATCGTTGATCAGGGTCAGCAGGTGTTCGCCGGACGTGATGATATCGCCCGCATATTCGCCGTAACGATCATGGCCCAGGGGGCCGAAGATCTGTCCCTTGATCATCTGGGCAAAGCCGATGACGGCGTTCAAGGGTGTCCGAAGTTCGTGGCTCATGCTGGCCAGGAACTCGGTCTTGGCCACATTGGCGGCCTCGGCCTGGCGGCGTGCACTGGTGAGGGCCAGGGCTGTCTGTCGTTCCCCGGTCAGGTCCTGGATCATCACGAACAGGCCATCGACCTCGCCGGTTTCCGCCGCGCGGTGCGGCAGATAGGTGCACTGGACGGTACGACGGCCAACGCCCGGGAAAAAGATTTCCTTTTGTTCAAAACTGGTCGGCTTGCCCTTGAGCGCGCTCTCCAGCGGGGCCTGAATCAAGGTCCAGCGATCCGGACCGACCACATCGGAGACCTGGTGGCCCGCAATCGTACTGCGATCCGTCGCGAACCATTCTTCATAGCGTTCATTGGCGAAGATGTAGCGCAGGCGGTTATCGACGGCGGCAATGACGATGGGCAGAGAATCAGCCAGCTGCCGAATGCGTCTCTCGTTGTCGGCGGCAACCTTGATCAGGGGGCGCGAGCCCTGGATCAGCACCAGCGAGATGATTGCAATGATCACCAGTGCGACGCCGATCAGAGTCGCGACGGCGTGCTGAAAGGGGCCCAGGACCTCGGCCCGGTCGATCTGGACAACCAGTCCCAGTCCCAGATCACTGATCGGTACATAGGCGGCGATGGCCTCCCGGCCCCAATGGTCCGTCCCCGCCATGGTGCCGCTTTCGCCGTTCAAGGCGCGCAGCAGCGCCAGATCCTGGCCCTGGTCCGGGCGCAGGGTTTCTATGTCATCGATATCGCGTTGGTTGACCAAAATCGCAACGCTGTCTCCCATGGACCGGGCCAACAGGACGGTTCCCGTCTCGCCGACCGTCGGCGCGTGGCGCCAGGCGCGGCGCACGGCATCGACGGTTCGGCTGGCGACGGACCGTTCGGTAAGGTTCGGGTCGATTTCGCGGATCGATTTGGAAATCGCGCGGATCAGGCCTGCGTGCAAAATGGCGGAGGCCCGGACATCCGCCCGTGCCTGGTCAGTGGCTGTATCGGCGAGCAGGTAAACAGCAATGCCCCCGATGGAAAAAATCGAGGCGAAGATCAATGTTACCAGCAGCGCGAGACTTCGGCGCGCAGCCATGCCTCTTTCCTCTTCCCGGCAGCAGGTCCACCTCGCCCGACCCGGGCGTATCCCGGAGGCAACCAAACCCGGCGCGGCCATTTTTATGGGGGTCAGCCCTGCTTGACCGGAGTTTGAACGAATTGGCGGCGTTCTGCTCGTCTTACACATGCCCAGGCAAATACCCAGGGCTTAACTCCCCGACGGCGATGGCTGGCATCTTGTGCTGCGATGCCCGTGCCGACGATGGTCGAAATTTTACCAGTCTTTTGACCCAAAACCAACCGTGAAGAGCGATCATTTCGCGTCGGTTGCAGAAAAAACTACCATAAATCAATATGTTGTAGGTATTCGCCTGCCCCCCTCTTCTTCTTCATTGTGCATTTGATTGTATGGTGAATCCCGCCTGACCGCTGGCGCCGGGCGGATGGAGCACCGGCTCGCCGTCCGGCCATGAGGGCTGAGAGGCCAAAGCTGCGGCGACCGGCCCGCTCCAAGCGCCTTACCGTTCAATTCCGGGCCTTCGGGGATCGGTTTTGCGAGAGCAGGGGCATCGCAGCTACGGCCATTCTGCCGGACCGTGATCAAGGGGGGCGGGCATGCTTGCCAGGGGGATTTGGCTGTGTTAGAAGGCGCTGCGCTCGACAGGGGGACGATGACCTCAAACGGGGTCAAAGACTGGAAGGGCGCGAAAATTCGGGGTTGCGGGGTCTTTTAGGGATGGCCTCGTTTTTCACGACCTAAGTTCGAGGTAATTCCCAGGTGACATCCGAGGTAACAGGCGCGACCGGTTTGGCTGCCCGTTATGCTTCCGCCTTGTTTGATTTGGCGGTTGCTGACAAGGCGCTGGACACCGTGGCGGCCGATCTGGACCAGCTGCATCAGATGGTTCAGGAAAGCGAAGATTTGAACCGGCTTCTGAGCTCTCCCGTGATTTCGCGGGACGATCAGAAAAAGGCCATGGCGGCGATCGCCGAAAAGGCCGGGTTCTCGAAACTCACACAAAATTTTATCGGGACCGTGGCGGCCAATCGTCGGCTGTTCGCTTTGCCCGGTATGCTGGTGGCCTTCCGCCGGCAGCTTGCCGCCCACAGGGGTGAGGCAACTGCCGAGGTGGTCTCGGCCAAGCCGCTTTCGGACGCGCAGTTGGCAGCTCTTGCCGACTCGCTGAAAAAAGCCATCGGGACCAAGGTCTCGGTTGAATCCAAAGTTGATCCGAGCCTTCTCGGCGGCCTCGTCGTCAAGGTCGGCTCCAAGATGATCGACAGCTCGCTCAAGACCAAGCTCGCGCAGATGCGTCTCGCCATGAAAGGGGTCGCGTGATGGAAATCCGTGCCGCGGAAATCTCCGCAATTCTTAAAGATCAGATTGCCAATTTCGGAACCGAAGCTGAGGTTTCCGAAGTCGGCCAAGTCCTGAGCGTCGGTGACGGTATCGCCCGCGTTCACGGCCTCGACAACGTGCAGGCCGGTGAAATGGTGGAATTCCCCGGCGGTATCCGGGGCATGGCGCTGAACCTTGAGACCGACAACGTCGGTATCGTGATCTTCGGTGATGACCGTGGCATTCGCGAAGGTGACACGGTCAAGCGGACCGGCTCCATCGTGGACGTTCCGGTCGGCGACGGCCTGCTGGGTCGCGTGGTTGACGGCCTGGGCGAGCCCATCGACGGCAAAGGCCCGTTGGAAAACGTCACCCGCCAACGTGTGGAAGTTAAGGCCCCTGGCATCATCCCGCGGAAATCGGTGCACGAGCCGGTTCAAACGGGCCTGAAAGCCATCGACAGCCTGATCCCCATCGGTCGCGGTCAGCGTGAATTGGTGATCGGTGACCGTCAGACGGGCAAGACCGCTGTCATCATCGACACCATCCTGAACCAAAAGTCGGTCAACGAGAACGCCAAGGACGAGAGCGAAAAGCTCTACTGCGTGTATGTCGCGGTCGGTCAGAAGCGCTCCACCGTTGCCCAACTGGTGAAGACCCTCGAAGACTACGACGCGATGAAGTACTCCATCGTGGTGGCTGCCACCGCTTCCGAGCCGGCACCGCTGCAGTTCCTGGCACCCTACACGGGCTGCACCATGGGCGAGCACTTCCGCGACGGCGGCAAGCACGCCGTGATCTTCTACGATGATCTTTCCAAGCAGGCCGTGGCCTATCGCCAGATGTCCCTGCTGCTGCGCCGCCCGCCGGGGCGTGAAGCCTACCCGGGTGACGTCTTCTATCTGCACTCGCGCCTGCTGGAACGCGCCGCGAAGATGAACGACGAACTGGGTGCCGGTTCCCTGACTGCTCTGCCGGTCATTGAAACCCAGGCCGGTGACGTGTCCGCCTACATTCCGACCAACGTGATCTCGATCACCGATGGTCAGATCTTCCTGGAAACGGAACTGTTCTATAAGGGCATCCGCCCGGCTGTGAACGTCGGTCTGTCCGTGTCCCGTGTGGGCTCCTCCGCTCAGATCAAGGCGATGAAACAGGTCGCCGGCTCGATCAAGCTGGAACTGGCTCAGTACCGTGAAATGGAAGCCTTCTCCCAGTTCGCATCCGATCTGGACGCCGCGACCCAGCAGCTGCTGGCCCGCGGTGCCCGCCTGACCGAACTTCTGAAGCAGCCGCAATACTCGCCGCTGCCGGTGGAAGAACAGGTTGTGGTGATCTTCGCCGGTGTGAACGGTTATCTCGACAAGCTGCCGCTTGCTGATGTGACCCGTTTCGAAGCTTCTTTCCTGGACGCCATTCGCTCCAAGGGTGCCGACATTCTGACCGGTATCCGCGAAGAGAAGGCGCTGTCCGACGACCTGAAAGGCAAGCTGTCCTCGTTCCTGGACGACTTTGTGAAGTCGTTCTCCTAAGGGATGTATCCGGGGTCCCTTCAACGGACCCCGGATTTTCAAGCCCTGGGGGAAGATGAGTTAAAGCGGAAGGCAAACAATGCCCTCACTTAAAGATCTCAAAGTCCGGATCAACAGCGTCAAATCGACGCGGAAGATCACTTCGGCCATGAAGATGGTCGCTGCGGCCAAGTTGCGCCGGGCGGAAGAATCGGCTCAGGCCGCGCGGCCTTACGCCGAGCGTATGGAACGCATGTTGGGAAGTCTGGCGGGTTCGCTGGCCGGTTCCGACGGTGCGCCGAAGATGCTCTCTGGCACCGGCAAGGACGATGTCCACCTGCTGGTCGTCATGGCTGCTGACCGGGGCCTTTGCGGTGCGTTTAACGGCTCTATTCTTCGGGAAGCCCGCCGCCAGGCGATGGCTGCCAAGGAAGCCGGCAAGACGGTGAAATTCATCGCCGTCGGCAAGCGTGCTGTGGATGGTATGCGCCGGGTGTTTGGACCGGATGTGATGATCGCCACCTTCACCGATATCGGTAAGCGCGGCGTCGAATTCCACGAAGCGGACGAAATCGCAACGAAGATCACCGATCTGTTTGAAGCCGGTGAATTCGATACCTGCACGATGATCTTCAACCGCTTCCAGTCGGCCATGACGCAGATTGTCACGCCGCAGAAGCTGATCCCGTTCGAACCGGCCGCAGACGCCGCGAACGACAACGATGATCAGAAAGATGCCGGGCCCAAGGCGATTTACACCTTCGAGCCGGACGAGACGGAAATTCTGGAAGAACTGCTGCCGAGCAATCTGGCAATCCAGATCTTCCAGGGCCTGCTGGAAAATTCAGCCTCCGAGTTCGGTGCGCGGATGACCGCCATGGACAACGCAACCCGCAACGCGGGCGACATGATCGACCGTCTGACGATTACCTACAACCGGACCCGTCAGGCCGCGATTACCAAGGAACTGATCGAAATCATCTCGGGCGCTGAAGCGCTCTAGGATTTCGGGATTTACAAGTACGGATTTTGTAACGCCAGATCGGCGAGGAGCAGTGGATATGGCCAAAAACAACGTCGGCAAAGTCACCCAGGTGATGGGCGCCGTGGTGGACGTCGCCTTTGATGGTGATCTGCCTGAGATCCTTAACGCCCTGGAGACCACCAACGATGGCAAGCGCCTCGTTCTCGAAGTCGCCCAGCACTTGGGTGAAAACGAGGTTCGGACCATCGCCATGGACTCCACCGAGGGCCTGAAACGTGGTCTGGAATGCACGGATACCGGCAGCCCGATCAACGTGCCGGTTGGTCCCGAGACCCTGGGCCGCATCATGAACGTGATCGGCGAGCCGATCGATGAGCGAGGCGAGATCGGCAACAAGGAAACCCTGCCGATCCACCGCGAGGCTCCTTCTTTCGCCGAACAGGCGACGGAAACAGAAATCCTGCAAACCGGCATTAAGGTCGTTGACCTGGTCTGCCCCTACGCCAAGGGTGGTAAGATCGGCCTGTTCGGTGGTGCCGGTGTGGGCAAGACGGTGTTGATCATGGAATTGATAAACAACGTCGCGAAAGCCCACGGTGGTTACTCCGTGTTCGCCGGTGTGGGTGAGCGGACCCGTGAAGGGAACGACCTCTACCACGAAATGATCGATTCGGGCGTTATCAAGCTGGACGGTTCCGGTTCCAAAGCGGCCCTGGTTTACGGCCAGATGAACGAACCGCCGGGTGCCCGTGCCCGTGTCGCGCTGACCGGTCTGACGGTTGCCGAATACTTCCGTGACGCCGAAGGCCAGGACGTGTTGCTCTTCGTGGATAACATCTTCCGCTTCACCCAGGCCGGTTCCGAAGTGTCCGCCCTGTTGGGTCGTATCCCCTCTGCTGTGGGTTACCAACCGACCCTGGCCACCGACATGGGTGCGCTGCAGGAACGGATCACCTCCACCAACAAGGGCTCGATCACGTCCGTGCAGGCCGTTTACGTGCCGGCTGATGACTTGACTGACCCGGCACCTGCCACGTCGTTCTCCCACTTGGATGCCACCACGGTGCTCAGCCGTCAGATTGCCGAGCTCGGCATTTACCCGGCTGTGGACCCGCTGGACTCTTCCAGCCGGATCCTGGACCCGCGGGTCATCGGTGAAGAACACTACGAGGTTGCCACCCGGGTGCAGAAAATCCTGCAAACCTACAAAGGCCTGCAAGATATCATCGCCATCCTCGGCATGGACGAACTGTCCGAAGAAGACAAACTGGTCGTGGCCCGTGCCCGTAAGATTCAGCGCTTCCTCAGCCAGCCGTTCTTCGTGGCCGAGGTCTTCACCGGTTCGCCGGGCGTGCTCGTCAGCCTGGAAGACACCATCAAGGGCTTCAAGGGCATCTGCGACGGTGACTACGATCACCTTCCGGAAGCCGCCTTCTACATGGTCGGCACCATCGAAGAAGCCCTCGAGAAGGGCAAGAAGCTGGCTGCGGAAGCTGCCTGATCCTGATCGCCCGGCGGTCCTTCGCCGGGCGGCCTTGAAGGAGGATTCATTATGGCCGAAACGGTCGAATTCGAGCTGGTCTCTCCGGCCAAGCTTCTGAAATCCGAACCGGTCGAAATGGTCGTGGTTCCGGGTGCCGATGGCGACGTCGGTGTCCTGCCCGGTCACTCTCCGCTGATCGCGAGCCTGCGTCCCGGCACGATCGACATCCACGCGGGCGGCAAGGTTTCCGAAAGCCTGTTCGTCGCCGGCGGTTTTGTCGAAGTGTCCGAGACCCGCTGCACGGTCCTGGCTGAAGAAGCCACCCCGGTGGCGGAACTGGACAAGGCTGCCTGCGACCAGCGTCTGACGGATGCCCAGGCCAGCCTGGCCAGCGCCGAAGACGGGGCCAAGCCCGCAGCCGAGAAGCAGGTCCGTGTGGCCGAGGCCATGGTGGCGGCAGCCGCCAAGGGCTAAGCCATCCTGACCGACCGAACGACTGAAAAGGCGCTGCCTGAACTGGGTAGCGCCTTTTCTTTGTCCAGCGTTCAGGCCTGGCGCTTTCTATCCCCGCCGACGGACCAGAAAGGCCTTGCGTCCGGGCATCAGCCTCACCGGACCCCAGTGGTTCGAGGTTTGAACATCAAGGCCGTGCTCCCGAAGGATCTCCAGCGCTTCGCCGGTGTCGATCAGCCCTTGGACGTGGCGCTCCTTGATCGTTCCGTCTGCCGTTACGGCTTCGATCTCGCGGACCAACCGGCGGTCATTGTCGTAAAGCCTGACCACTGTTTTCAGATGCCAATCCCTTCCTGTGCTATCCAATCCCCGCTGCTCGCGCGCCCCAGGCAGCACCATAAGATCTTCCCGCACCATCAAGTCGGCCAGGATACGTCCCCCGGGCCGGACCGCTTCACTTAATGACAGGAGATTTTCAAGGGGCCGCAACGCCTCTTCTCCCGCCGCCAAATAGGACAGGACTTCGCCAAAGGCGGTGAACACATTGGCGGATTTCACCGGGAGCGAACGGGCATTCCCAACCAGGACCGGCAGCCCCCGCCCCGCTGCGGCTCTAGCAAAGGCTTCAGATCGATCCAGACCGAGGCACTCCAGGCCCTGCTCCTTTACATGGGCCAGCCACTGCCCCTGACCGCAACCCAGATCCACGAGAAGACCAGATGCCCCGGTCATGGCTTGGCCACAAATTTCCAGCAGCCAGGGAAAGGCGGGTCGCAGCCAGCTTTCATGGTGTTGGCCGTGAATTTCCGCCAATCCCTTGCCATAGAAGGTCAGGCCCCTGTCTCCCATCATGAATCGCCTTTCATGTACGAACTGTCATTTTTTTGACCCTTGATTCCCCGGTCCTGTCCGACATGATACAGCAGAGAATTCAGTAACCCCTGCCAGCGCGGACAGGCCAGCACGGCCAAGCCAGAACGGATACCCCCGACATGAAGCTCTATCTCGCCCAGCACGGCGAAGCGGTTTCCGAACAGGAAGACCCCCGCCGGCCCTTGACCGAGCGGGGCAAGCAGCAGGTCTCGCGTCTGGGGGTTATGTTGAAGCGTGCCGGTATCAAGGTGCCGCGCGTTATGCACTCGGGCAAGCTCCGCGCGATGGATACGGCGATTGAACTGGCCGGCATGATTTCCGGCGGCCCGGTCACGGAGACCGCCCCGCTCGGGCTCGATCCCAAGGACGACCCGGAAGCCATCCTGGCGGTTCTGGCTTCCGAGACCGTGGATGTGATGCTCGTCGGTCATTTGCCGCATCTGGGCCGTCTCGCCGGATTGTTGCTCACCGGATCCGGCAACGCCATGCCGCTCAACTTCCAACCGGGCACCATTGCCTGCCTCGAAGGGGAACGACTGGATCCCCTGGATGCGCCGGGCAACTGGACACTCTGCTGGATGCTGCGCCCGGATGCGCTTGGGGTTTAGTTAGAGCCTGATCGAAGAAATCCGAATCACCGATGGTGATCCGGCTTTCTTCGTGAATCAGTCTCTATCAACGTTTTAGAGGGCGATTCACCCCTTATGCCGAGCCACAAAGTGGCTCGCCTTAAGCCGATCGCGCTCTAGGCTCGGGCTCACCTCTGTAGCCAGCCTCGAAGGCATCGAAATGGGCCTCGTAGCGCCGCCAGCGCGCAAGTGACGTCTTGAAGATCGGCTGGCGTGCCTGCCATTTGCTTGCGCTGTAGATCGGACTTTTCCGATTATGGAACGAGAGCACCGAGGCGTCCCAGTCGAGGCCGCACCGTTCGATCAGGGATCTCGCCGGGGCTTCCGGTTCCTCGATCAAGTCCGAATAGGCGATTTCCCCAAACCAGTCCCCTAGGAAGCTTCGCCAGAACTGATTCAACAATTCGAGACTCCGATAGCGTCGGCCCATGAAGTAAAGCGTTTCACTTGCCGGGTGATTAACCGTAAAGGGCTGAAACAACATCGAAAGGGCAACGTCCCGGGGCTCCCGCAGGCAATTGATAACCACGGCCTCCGGGAACAAAAAACGAATGAGCCCGAGATAGAAATGGTTGCCGGGCATCTTGTCGATGGCTATCCGACAACCTTTCGCGCCTTCCCGAATGCGGTCCAAATACTGCTCGCGCATCCGCGTATGGAGCTCGGTGATTTTCCCCTCCCGGACAGATTTTGCGAACTCGCCAGGATAATTTTTGCCAGCAATTGAAGCGATCAGGCGCAACTCCCCAAGGCCTTGGGCCTCGGGGTGTGCTGCCAGAATGCTTTCGACCAAGGTGGTGCCGGAACGAGGAGATCCGACGATAAACACTGGCCGGGGGGCCGCTGGTGTCCAACCAGATCCCGCTTTTTCATCCTGGAACTGGACGTTCTCGAAGGCTTCAATGATTTCTCGGACCCGCTGATCATCCTTCTCAGGATCAAACTGCGGTCGGTCTGACATGGCAAAGCGGTTTGCGGTCATGATTGCCGCCATGGCTTCTTCATACTCGCCCAAGTCGTCCAGGATTTTTCCCAGTGCAAAGCCGGCCAGGCTCCGATCCGAGGCTGATCGCGCTTCGTCTGTCAGCATGGACCGAAGGACTGTTAGCTCCTCTGGCGGCGCTTTGAATTTCTGATTTTCGGCGAGTAGTTTGAACGGGAATACAGACCGAGGGCAGGCGGTTCGGAACGTCGTCAAGACCTCTTTGGCATCGTCAAATCTGCCCAAGTTCTGAAGCGAGACAACCTTGCCTTCGAAAGCGATTTCATCGGCAGGATAAGCGGCGAGCACCTGATCAAAAATCGCCAGCGCCGCTTCGCTTTGGCCGGTTTCTCGCAAGGTTTCGGCTTTCTCCAGGGCTCCGATCCGGTTCTGTGGCTCGATCTCCAAAGCCTTGTCGATGGCATCAAAGGCCAGGGACATATGGCCTTGTTGTCGCCTTGTGCCTGCCAAAAGTATCCAAGGCATTGCGGCATTGGGGAGGTTTTGTGAGAGGTCCATTAGGGCTTCTGCAGCCTCATCCAGGCGACCCAAGTCCTTCAGGACCTGCCCGCGAAGGAGTTGCGCTTCGAATAATGTCCGGTCGGGCCGACTGGGATCAAAGCAGGCCAGTAACCGGTCACAGGCTTTGAGCGCGCCGTCCAAATCCCCGGTACTCCGGCAAGCGGAAATCAGATTGCCCAGCAATCGAGGGTCCTTCCCCTTGGCACCAAGCGCCCGGTTCAGCAGTCGAATGGCGTCCGCGAAAGCACCGCTGCGGGCCTGTGCAACAGCCAATCCATTGACCACGTCCAGATTTTTCGGAGCCTTCTTCAGGGCCTTGGAAAGGTGGGCCTGGGCTTCTTCCAGGGCCCCTGTCTCCAGGCAGGCGAGGCCGATATTGATGCGGGCCTGCAAATGGCCGGTGCGGGCTTCTCGCCGGTCTCGGCCCAGGCCTTGATCGCCTCGCCCAGGCGTTTCATTTGGACCAGTGCCAGGCCAAGATTCGCCGGATGATCAGCATTCTGGGGGGCCAGGTCACTGGCACGTTTCAAGGCTTCCGCCGCGCGGGCGGGCTGGCCGGTTTGCAGCAGGACCAGGCCTAAGCCTCCCAGGGCCGCGGCATTGTTCGGGCTGGTCTGGAGGACGTGCGAAAATCGCTGCCCGGCTTGGTGCAAGGTTCCGGCACCGGACGGCTGCCTGGCAAGCAGTGTCATGCCTTCCCGCAGCAGCAGGTCCTCTTGTTTGTTGGTCATCGGCTGCCGTCGCTTCCCAGCTCAATCGAATCGGAAGGTAAAATTCGTCACCGAAGCGGGATCGTAACGCGCAGTCGAAGCAGCGACAACGTCGGGACAACCCAGCCTGTTCGAACAAGTTCCGAACTCATTTTTCGACGCTAGGGCCACCATTCCTAGGGGACTGGCGCGCCTGGACCGACAAAGTTCAAACCCAGCAGCCTTGAGCCGTGCCCATGCGAGCATCGACCCCAATCGCGGTGTCAGCCAAAAGCCAAGGGTCGAGCGGAGTGGAGCAATAGGGAAAGTGGCGCACCTAGACCGACAAACTTCAAACCCAACAGCCTTGAGCCGCGTCCATGTGAGCATCGACCCCAATCGCGGCGTCAGCAAAAAGCCAAGGGTCGAGCGGAGCGGGGCAAACGTTTTAAGTGAAATGGCGCGCCCGGGAAGATTCGAACTCCCAACCTCCTGATCCGTAGTCAGGTGCTCTATCCAGTTGAGCTACGGGCGCTAACCTTGGGACAGGTGTTCGTCCCAAGAGGCGCGGACACTATCCCAGCACCCCCGGCTTGACAAGTCCCTTCCTCCGAACCCCGGCCTCTTCTGGGGATAAGCTGAATCTCCTCGGAAAAATAGGAACTTGTCGGCTAAAAGGGTCATCGGTTAGGATGTCTCTCAATGAGAAAAAGAAGGGTGGTTGAGGGTCATTAGGGGCTTTTTTACCCTTTTCGTGCAGTTTACGATCTTGTGAGCCCTGGGAAGTGCGGGGTTACAGGAAACAATCGAGCCTGAAAGCGGTCATCGGCATGGTGTTCACGAAAATTCGTCCGGTCATCCTCGCGTCAACCCTGCTGGCGGTGCCGCTGGTTTTGAACGCATGTTCCTACTCTGACGAGGACCTCTGGCCCTCGCTCTCGGGGGAAGATCCCGCAGGCGGCGCGGCGAGCGCTGATGCGGAAGACCAGGAAGCCCGTGTCGCTGAAGCCGACATGGCACCGATGTCGGGGTCCCAGGCAAATGACGGCCTTCGCAGCATGCCGGGCGGTCAACCCGGCCTCGGCATGACGGATTTTTCACCGACCGGAATTACACCTGGCCAGCCGACCGGGACCTTTGTCGGCAAGAAAGTCATCGAACTGCGCGACGAATTGGGCCGCCTGCAGGAATCGATCACGAACCAGAACGGTAGGCTTCAGGAAATTCGCGTCAAAACCGTTGCCGATTCGCAGCGCTATCACGCCGCCACTGCAGCGATTAACACCCGGCTGCAGGTCGGCACCACGCCTGGCAACCCGATCCTGGTGCAGCAGTTCAACAGCGCCCAGTCCGATCTGGATAATCTGGCTGGCGACGTGGGCGACATGAACAAGCTGGCAACCGGTGTTTCCGGCGATGCGACCATGTCCGCCTATCTGGCCGAGGCCGTTCGGGCCGCCTTCAACATTTCCGGCGCGGTCGAGGAAGACCACCGCCAACTGGCTATCCTGGAAGACGAGGTGAATCGGACCGTCGTCCTGATCGACCGCTTGCTCAAGGAAGTTGGTGATGACGTCCGCCGGCAAACCAACTACATCGGTGGGGAACGGGCGAACCTGAATTTGCTGTCGGCGTCGATCAAGGCCGGCGAGCTGTTGGGCAACAGCCTGGTGCACAAGACGGTGGGCCCGACCGGTGGCCCGTCTCCGATGGCTGCTGATACCACCGGGCGTCGACCGCTTGTCGTGATCCGCTTTGACCGGGCCCAGGTGTCCTATCAGCAGGCCCTTTACAATGCGGTCAGCAAGGTGCTGGAACAGCGCCCGAACGCGATCTTCGATGTGGTTGCCGTTGCCCCGAACGCCGGCGGTGCCGCGCGTGTCGCCCTGGCTTCTTCAAAGTCCCGTCGCCATGCGGAAGGTGTTCTGCGCTCCCTGGTCGAGATGGGGCTGCCGCCGAACCGAGTGGCCGTTTCCGGCAAGACCAGCCAAAGCGCCCGAACCAGCGAAGTCCATCTCTACCTGCGTTAACCCAGTCTGATCAGACTCTGTAAGCGGGGTTCCTGCGCCGATGCGCCGTGAACAAATTCTGTCCTGGGACGATATTTACCGGGACCTGCAACGTCTCGCCGCCCTTCTGGACGAAAAAGGAAGCTGGGCGGGGATCATTGCGATTACCCGGGGCGGTTTGGTCCCTGCTGCACTGATCGCGCGATTCCTGAACATTCGATTGGTTGAGACGCTCTGCATCAGCTCTTATGACGACAAGGTGCAGGGGGCGCTTGAAGTCTTGAAGACCGCTGAAATGGCGGTCGAGGCTGAAGGTGAGGGGTGGCTATTGGTTGACGACCTGGTCGATACCGGCGGCACCGCAGAGGAGGCACTCCGGCTGTTTCCCAAAGCGCATTTCGCCACTCTCTATGCAAAACCCCAAGGGGCCCCTTTGGTTCATACGCATGTGGGAAATTTTGCACAGAACACATGGTTGGTGTTTCCTTGGGAATCCGATCGTTTCTAAGGTGTCCTTGGGCGGTTTCCCTCCCACCATGCCCCGTCTATTTTTCGTTGAGTTCCGGAGCGCCGACCAATTTCTCTTGGCACCACTCCTTCGGTGCAGAAGTTTGGGCTTTGCCAAAACCATCGAAAGGTCTTGGGTCTAAAGTCTCATAAAAGGGCGCAATTTTTTCCAGGGTCTTTTCATCCTATAGCAAAAAAGACCCAATGCCCGGCAAAATCCTCGACAAAATACCTAAGTGATTGGGTCGTATTTTTTTAGATATATTCCAATTTATCATGCAGCTTTAATCATCATGTTTACTTGTTACTTTTCTGATATAAAGAATGCCGGATTTTTCTTGTAATTTTGCTTTATTCAGTTCAAGAGATAGCCTGCTGAAGACGGGTCGGAAGTCCCGACCTTAGGGGTTGCTATGTGGTTCAAGCTGACGTCATGGGGGTGGCGACTGCCCTGTGGACTGCGGTTTGTTCTTAAACTCGGGGGTTGTAATGAAACTCAGCGCGATCCGTGTTGGCCGAAAGCTCGGCTTTGTCGTTGTCGTGGCCGGTCTCGGCTTGTTGGTTCTCTCCGCTTCCGCTCTGCTGAATTTGCGCGGGAACCTGTTGGAAGGCTACGAGCGCGAAACCCAACACATTGTTGAATCCGCAGTGGGCGTTATCGCCGGCTTCCAGGAACGGGCGGCCAATGGCGAGCTTTCGGAGGAAGCGGCGAAGGAGGGCGCGAAGACAGCCCTGGCGTCCTTGCGCTATGACGGCGACAACTACATCTGGATCAACGACCTGAGTGGCCTCATGGTCATGCACGGGGTCAAGCCTTCGCTGAACGGCAAGGATGTGCTGGGCATCAAGGATCCGGACGGAAAGACCATCTTCGCAGACTTCATCGACATCGTGAACAAGGATGGTGCGGGCAATCTGAGCTATAAATGGCCCCTGCCGGGCTCCGACAAGCCGGTCGAAAAGACATCCTATGTGCAGGGTTTCGAGCCCTGGGGCTGGGTTGTCGGCACCGGGGTCTATCTTGACCGGTTCAACGAGGCTTTCTGGGCTGCCGCGATCACGCTGGCACTGGAAATCTTGCTGATCCTCGCGGTCGTGATTGCCGTCTCCTACTATGTCATTCGCGATGTGCAGGGTGCCTTGGCGAAGCTCGATGGACATATGAACCGCCTCGCCGGCGGGGATAAGTCCTTTGACATCCCTGAGACCGCGCGGGGCGACGAATATGGCGACATGGCCCGAAACCTCGATCACTTCCGCGAAGGCCTTTTGGAAGCGGATCGACTGGCCGCCGAGGCGAATGCCCGTCAGGCCGCCGATTTGAAGCGTGCGGAGCAGATCAGCCAGTTGACCCAGCGGTTCGACGCCGATGTTTCCGGGCGCCTTGGCATCATCGAAAGTGCCGGTTCCTCAATGACGGACACGGCCAATGGCATGCGCCAGACCGCCGACGCGGCAGCCCACGAATCGACCGCAGTCGCCAGTGCGGCAGAACAGGCTTCCGGAAATGTGCAGACGGTCGCAGCCGCAACGGAAGAGCTCTCCGCCTCAATCTCGGAGATTTCCCGCCAGGTGGCACAGTCGACCGAGGTTGCGAGCCGGGGCGTCGAGCAGGTGGCTGCAACCGATACCAAGGTACAGAATCTCGCCGCTAGCGCCCAGCGCATCGGCGACGTGGTGAACCTGATCACCGATATCGCGGAACAGACCAACCTGCTGGCGCTCAATGCCACGATCGAGGCCGCGCGCGCCGGGGAGGCGGGCAAGGGCTTTGCCGTGGTTGCCCACGAGGTGAAGAATCTGGCGGGCCAGACGGCACGTGCAACCGATGAAATTGCGCAGCAGGTTCACTCCATCCAGGATGCCACCGGCGAGACGGTGGACGAGGTGCGCAGCGTTGGCAGCATCATTCAGGAAATCAGCACCACGGCAGCCGCCATTGCCGCAGCGGTCGAGGAACAAGAAGCCGCCACCCGGGAGATCGCCCGCAATGTGGAGCAGGCCGCGGCCGGCACCCAGGAAGTGACCGACCATATTTCGAGCATTTCCGACGGGGTGCACCGCACGGATCTGGCCTCCGGGGATGTGCTGACTGCGGCGGAAAAGCTGTCCGGTGAAGCCGGCAACCTGAAAGCCACCGTCCAGCAATTCCTTCAGGGCGTCCGGGCGGCCTAAGTGAAGCGGTGCCTGCCCCTTCCGGCAGGCACCCTCCGCCCCTCCAGACCAGATGACCTGGAGGCTGTGTTATCCCTCTTCCAGGACGACCAGGTCTCGCAAACCCTGTTTGGCGGCGAAAGCGCTGATCGAGCAAGGGTGATCGGCCTCCAGGAGGAAAGTGATCGGCTGGATAACCAGGGCCTGGGAATCTGGGTGATCGAGAGCAGAAGCCCGGAAACCACTGCCGGGATTGTCGGCCTCCAGCCGGTGCCGGACGCGCCGGAACCCCTGCTCGAAATGATCGGAGGCGTTGAGTTGATCATCGCCCTCTTTCCCGCTTACTGGGGTCAAGGGCTGGCGGCGGAAGCCTGCCGCGCGGTCCTTAACTATGCCCATGACAACTTGGGCCTCGTTGCCATCTTCGCCTCGGTCGATCAGCCAAACGCTCGTTCCCACCGATTGTTGCAGAAACTCGGATTCCGGATTCTGGACAATCAGCGGGCCGAGGAGAGTCGGCTGGTTCACTATCAGCGCTCATCCGCTTCTGCCGAAGAGCGAAAATAACCGCCCTTCAGTAGGGCCTGGGTGGCGGGCGAAAGCCGTGGTCCCGCCGACCGGGCTCTGGACGACGGAAGCCACCCGGTCCACCTCCCGGCCTACCTCCCGGTCCACCACCTTTGGGCCCCGGCAGGCGATCCGGCAGTTCGAAGCGAACAGGGAAGCTGCGGTCTGGCCTGCCTCGGAAGTGTCGGGGGATAAAGGGGAAGGTGTCGGTCAGGAAGTAGGCATAGGTTCCTGCGGGAAACTCCGGCGTCGCGCCATAGCGACCGTTGGCCATATCCAGATCGCCCGGGCCGGGTTTGTAGATGAAATCCTCGACATAGGTGCCGTCAAAGGATCCACCGGGGGAATTCGGCCCGCGCTTTCCTTCTCGCAACCGCCAGCCCGACTTCAGCCGCCGGACCGGGCTTTCGGGATCGTCAGGGGTTTCAAAACCGAAGGCCACATAGATCGGAAAACCGTCGGCGGCAAAACCGATCATCGCCGAATGGCTGTCCGGCGACCACTGCTTGATCAGACCTTTTGGGATGCCGTGGTAGTGGTAGGCCCCGTTGGGTTGGACATGGGCATTGTGATCATCAAGACCGAGATCGGATTTCCCGGTCACGGCCTCCAGGCGCCATCCGGACTTCGGATTTCGGTTCCAGAATTCCGCCGTAAAAGGATCAAAAGGCACACCGTTCAACGCCAGGCCAAAAGGCCCGAGTTGGAAGGCTGTGAAGTTTTCGGCCTGGACCGGTGTGACCGGGACGCGAAAGCGGTAACGCTGTGCTTCGATCCGATGGGGGTTGCGTCGGTTGGGGAATGATCCGGTTGCATGGTCGGGTATCCCGTTGGCTTCCATCAGCCGGTACTCACCCGCGATGCGCATCGTGACCTGACTGTTAAGCGCCCAAGGCCTGCCCGGTCCGACCACCATGGCCCCCGGGGCAAGGCCGAGGGCCAGCAAAAATGACCGGCGGCTGAATGCGGGCAGGGCCGCGACGCCGTTCGGATCGCTGGGACGGGCTTTGCCGGGGCTGTCATTGGCCATGCGATTGCCCTTTGGTCAGGAAGAGAGCTCTCGTCCGGCCTCGAGTATGGCGAGGATCTGTAATCAGATTCAAGTGGGCGAAGGGCGGAGCCGGGTTATTCGCCCGCAGCGGTCGCCATGTTGTTCATCTCTTCGGCCATGCGGATTTCGTCCCGCAGGCAGTGGATGACGTCCAAAGAGGCGCGAATGTCGGCCAGGTGCCGGGCAAGTGCTTCCCCGCCAACGAGGCCGTACCCCCGGATCGATACAGTGTCGCCCGCGCGATGTGCCCGGTCCAAGGTTTCGGCCCGGCGAATCCAATCCCAGACCGCACGTTCCCAATCGCCCTGATAGTAACTGTTGATGATACCAATCATGCGGTCATGGCTCATGGCACCATAGGCCGGCATGGCTGGAAAAGCCGGGCAGTCCGCTTTGGCGGGGGTCGAAAAAAGGCCCAGTCCCAAGAGACAGAACAACCCACAGGCCAAAAGACCCCGTGATCGACGTTGCTGTCGAACGGTGAAGGGCGTCAGAACCGGAAGACCAAAAAAACGCACAAACACCCCCACCCCTTGACGAGGATGGAACCGGAAAGTTGAAACGAATGCCAGACACTACGCTTTTTAACCAAGAAAGGCAACAAAAACGGTCGGATGTTTCAATTCCGAATTCGGCGAAACATTTATTTCTTTTGATTCAATCAGTAACCGCTGCGCAGCCGAATTTCGAAAGACTGCTGATTATCCTGGCCCGCCGCGGTCGACATATTTGACAGGGATTCGGCGGTCATCCGATCCTGATCGCGCAGGCAGGACATGACAGAGATGCTGCGGCGCATCTGGGCGATGTAATACTTCAAGCCATCGCCACTCAGCGTGACATCGCGGCTTTTCAGGCGGATGCCTTTGCCCGCGTTGTGGACGTCTTCCATCTGACCGATCCGGGATTGCCATTGCCCGATGTAGCTGTCCCATTCGCCAGCATGGCGGCGCTCGACGAAAGCCGTGACTTTTTCATGGGTCATGGTGCCGAGCCAAGGCATGGACGGGAAGGGCGGGCAAACAGCCTGGGCCTGTGCGGTACCCGAAAGGCCGGGAGCCGCGATGAAAGCCACCAGGAGCCCGAAGACCCAGGTGCTTCCCAAAACCAGACGGAGAATCGATGTCGTTTTCATGGTGGTGTTTCTAAGGGCTGAACCTGACCTCTACCTGACAGAAGTCTTTCCGCCGCGTTAACCATGATTTGGTTTTAACGAATTGATATAAATGATAAAAATATCGGCATTACGCCGAGACCATACATCTGTATTAATCCGGTCTGTCAGGTTTTGTAAGGGAACCCTTCGTATAATTTCCGCCAAGGCCTTGCGGGAAGCTCACTGCTTCAGGGGATGCCGTCTTTCGCTCTCTTGAGGGAAATCAGTGTGCCCGGCTCGCCAGGGCCATGGGGCCGCGAGGCCGGCTGTGCGGCCGGTCATGAAGCCGATCTTGGGGGCGATTGTGGTTGCCGAGGTGCAGATGCGGGACGACAGCTGATTCGACCTCTCGGATCGAGGTTCGCGGGCCGGGTACCACAGCGTCCACGGCCGGGTCCGGCATGCGGCGGCGTTTTGGCAGGCGTTCGGCCATTTCTTCTTCCGAAAGCGGTGGCAGCGGTGTGAACAGGGTCTTGTCCAAAAGGGCCGAGACCGAAAAGGTCAGAACCCGGTATCCGCCTTCCTGTTGGATGTGCAGATGGGGCGGCATGTCTTCCAGGTCGAGCAGACGCCGCACGACCCAGATGCTTTTGTAGGTCCCCACTCGGACGAAGCGGTCCCCCGGCTTAATCGAAGCGGCTTTCGGCATCACACACACCCTCTGGTTCGCTCGTCCGTCGGCGCTCTAACCAGACGTTTCATCGAGCTTGCTAACAACTGGACGCAGTAACAGTGCCGGTAAAGTGTTAAGGAAGAGAAAAGACGTCAATAGTCTTGTGTGGTTTAACGACCGCGCTCGGGAAATCATTTGTCAAATTTGGATTTTCAGGCCTTTTTTGTTTGGTTCGATTTCTGCTGCCGCATCCTTTCTATAAGGGGGCTCCCAGGCAAAGGGGCTTGCGCGGCCGTTCAGCCTTGACCACCTTGAAGGCATGATAAAACGGATCATCGCCGCCGGCTTGATCGGGGGCATTGGCTTGATGGCTGCAGGCGCAGCGGACAGGGCGGCCAAGGCGGATTGGCGTACCGCCAGTCGGGCATCCATCGGAACGGCCCCCGACCCGGCCGTGACCAAAGAGGCGGTTATTCAGGTCTATGCCGCGCGGGCCTGGTCCTGGCGGGGTTATTTCGGCGTTCACAGTTGGATTTCCGCCAAGCGGAGCGGTGCTGATTCCTATCAGGTCTACGAGGTCATCGGCTGGCGTGCCCGCCACGGCGGATCGTCCGTGGTCGTCAGTGGCCGCACGCCGGACGGGCGTTGGTTTGGCGAAGAACCGGACCTGATCGCCGACAAGCGCGGAGCGGGTGTCGATGATATGATCGACCGCCTGGATGCCGCCGTCCTGACCTATCCCCATGCAAAAGAATACCGGGTCTGGCCGGGCCCGAATTCCAATACCTTCATTGCTCACCTCGCCCGTGCCGTACCAGAATTAAAGGTCGATCTGCCGCCAACGGCTATCGGCAAGGACTACATCCCGGACGGCGGACTGGTTGCCAGGACACCCAGCGGCACCGGCTACCAGTTCTCCCTGTTCGGCCTGCTGGGCGTGATGGCTGCCGTCGAAGAAGGGCTGGAGGTGAACGTATTGGGTTTCACCTTTGGTCTCGATCCTTTTGGGCCGGCTGTAAAATTGCCGGCGGTCGGCAGGCTGGGCAGGGATTAGAGCCCTTCGAGGCCATAATCCTTTCGAATGGTTCTGCGCGGAGCGGCAGGTATCGATCTGCGCTGTTTTGACCATCATCCTGCATCGTGGAAATCTGATCCAAAGCGCCGACCGAAAGAGCTTGGCGTTTGAAACGAATGCCCTACATCTGTTCTTGACGTTCAACCAAAAGGCTTGGTCTCAGGATTTCGTCTTGTGGGTCAATATCTCAACCCTTCTCCCGGGAGGGCGTGCGGAAACGATCCGGTGCCCGGGGAAAGCCTGGCCAGACAAGCCGAGCCGGGGTTGAGCTGACACAATATTGGGTTTGGAACGGCCTGCAATCCCATCGGACTGCCGGGTCGGCCACATGGAGTTTTGTCGGAATGTTGCTTTGGGCTGTGTTGGCTCCGTTTGTCCTAGCCCTTTTCGCGCCAACGGTCCGGCGCTTCGCTGGGCCCGCGACAGGCTGGATGCTGGCCTCGCTGCCTTTGTTGCTGACCGCCTATTTCGCCAACTTTCTATCCCCGATTTCAGGCGGAGAAGCTATCCGTTTCTCAGTCCCCTGGGTGCCGGACCTCGGCATTTATCTGTCCTTTTACCTGGACGGGCTAAGCCTCTTGTTCGCCCTGCTGATCAGCGGCATCGGCACCTTTATTGTTCTCTATGCGGCGACCTATCTGACCAAACATGCCGATCTCGGGCGCTTTCTCATGTTCATCCTGATGTTCATGGGATCCATGTTGGGCCTGGTGCTGGCAGACAATGTGGTCACGCTTTTCGTCTTCTGGGAGTTGACCTCGATCACGTCATTCCTGCTGATCGGCTTCAATCACAAAAGCCAACGATCACGCAGGGCGGCCTTGCAGGCGCTGGTCGTCACGGGCGGCGGGGGCTTGGCCCTGCTG
This sequence comes from Magnetovibrionaceae bacterium, assembly GCA_049603795.1. Taxonomy (GTDB): domain Bacteria; phylum Pseudomonadota; class Alphaproteobacteria; order Rhodospirillales; family JBMYSY01; genus JBMYSY01. The sequence goes on along the minus strand of JBMYSY010000002.1, from coordinate 210,344 downwards.
GCGGGTCTGCTTTTCATGGCCCAGGCAGGCGGTGCGATGGAGCTGTCGGTCCTTTTGCAAAGCGGTGATCTCTTGCGAGATCATCCACACTACATGGCCATCCTGATCCTGGTGCTGATCGGGGCTTTCACCAAGTCGGCCCAGGCCCCTTTCCATTTCTGGCTCCCCAATGCCATGGAAGCACCGACCCCGGTCAGTGCCTATCTTCATTCCGCGACAATGGTGAAGGCGGGGGTTTATCTTCTGGCCCGTGTGAACCCGGGCCTCGGGGGCACGGAGGTCTGGCAGACGACCCTGGTGCTCTTCGGTGCCGTGACCTTTCTGATCGGGGCCGTTCTGGCGCTCCGCAACACCGATCTGAAGTTCATGCTGGCCCAGACCACGGTCGCCAGCCTTGGCCTTTTGGTCTTCCTGATCGGGCTCGGACACGAACAGGCGCTGGAAGCGGCAATGGCTTACCTCCTGGCGCATGCGCTGTTCAAGGGGGCCCTGTTCATGGTTGCCGGCTGTATTGACCATGGAACCGGCACGCGGGAGCTCTGGCAGCTATCGGGCTTACGATCCGCAATGCCGCTGACCTTTGCCGCGGCGGCCCTTGCCGCGCTTTCCATGGCGGGACTACCTCCCTTTTTCGGCTTCATTGCCAAGGAGTTCGTCTACAAGGGCACGATGGGTGAGTTCTGGCCATTGGCCATCACCGGGGTTGCGATGATCGGAAACGCCCTGATGTTTGCCGTGGCCTTTCTGGTCGGTTTCAAGCCCTTCCTCGGTGCCCCTTCGGATACGCCAAAACAAGCGCATGAGGGGAAGCCAGGGCTTTGGCTCGGGCCCTTGACCCTGGCGGCCCTGAGCCTCCTGGCAGGCGTGTTCAGCGGTGTGCCGGAAACCTTTCTAGTTGGACCTGCCGTCTGGGCGGTTGCCGGGCAACAGGTGACGGTGGATCTCTATCTCTGGGGGGGCTTCAAGTTGCCGCTCTTGCTCAGTCTGGTGACCGTTGCCCTGGGCGTGGTCCTGCTATGGCGCGCACGCCCGATCGGTTCGGCCATGGCGGCGGCCTTCGGCAGACTGTGGAACATCGACCGGGGCTATGACCGTTTCCTTGATGCCCTGGTGGGGCTGGCCCGGACCGCAACCAATCGTCTTCAGACCGGGACCCTGCGGCACTATTTGCTGGTGACCCTGTTGGTCGTCGCTGTGGTGCTGCTCTGGCCGGTTATGGCCATGGGCGACCTTACGGCCAGCCTCTCCTGGCCCGAGACCGAAATCTATGTTTGGGGCGTCGCCGTTTTGGCCCTGGGCGGCGGTTTTGCCATCGCCTTCGAGCGTTCACGGCTGGTCGCCATCCTTTCCATGGGGATCCTGGGCATGGCCGTGGCCCTGATCTTCGTTGTTTTCAGCGCACCCGATCTGGCTTTCACCCAGTTGATGGTCGAGACCCTTTCCGTCGTTATCCTGGCCCTGGTCTTGGCGCGGCTGCCGATTTACCGATCCGATTGGCGGGGGTGGCCCCGCGCCCTGCGCGATTCGGTCATCGGGGTGGCCGTCGGCGTCGGATTTGTCTTGTTGTTGCTGTCCATCACCGAGCGGCCGCTGGATATGGGATTGAGCGAGTATTTCGCTGCCCGCAGCTACACGGAAGCGTTTGGCCGCAACATCGTCAACGTGATCCTGGTCGACTTCCGCGCGCTGGACACCTTCGGCGAAATCGCAGTTGTGGTCATTGCAGGCATCGCCGTGCTCAGCCTGTTGGCGATGGGCGGGCGGCGGTTGAAGAGCGCTGCGGGTCCGGGTGACGCCGATCAACAGGCCCCGAGTCGGAAAGAGGTCCCATGAATTCGCTCATTCTCAAGACGGCCACGCCGTTCCTGGTTGGTCTGACCATTCTGTTCTCGATCTTCGTTTTGCTCCGTGGCCATAACGTGCCAGGGGGGGGCTTTATCGGCGGTCTCGTCGGTGTATCGGCCTTCGCGATCTACATCATCAACGAGGGGGTCGCGGCGACCCGTCGTGCCATGGTCGCCCACCCCATCGCAATCGCAGGTACGGGGCTTTTCCTGGCCGGTCTCAGCGGCGTTGCCTCCTTGCTGTTCGGCGAGGCCTTCATGACAGGGCAATGGTGGTTCCCCGAATTTGCACCGGATCTGAAATACCTCTCCACGGTCGTTCTGTTCGATGTCGGGGTCTATCTCGTCGTTGTCGGGGCCATTGTCGGCATCATCATGGGATTGGAGGACAGCGAGTAGATGGAAGCCGCCTTCTCCCTTGTTGTCGGAGCCCTGTTCGCCGTCAGCGTCTACCTGTTGCTGTCCGGGTCCTTGATCCGCCTGTTGCTGGGGATCTTCGTGCTCGGCAATGCGACCCACTTGATGATCTTCGTGGCGGGCCGCTTGATGCGGAACGCGCCGCCGTTGATCCCGGATGGTCTCAAGGTTGCCGAAGAGGTCATCGCCAATCCTCTGCCTCAGGCCCTGATCCTGACCGCCATCGTGATCAGCTTCTCCCTGTTCTCGTTCCTGCTGGTGCTCGCCTATCGCGCCTATCAAACGCTGGAGACCGTCGATACGGACGAAATGCGCGACGCCGAACCCGCGTCCTTCCGCCCGACCTTGAGAGGTAGCGATGTCTGAGACTGCCGGTTGGCTCGTTGTCTGGCCCGTCGTTATCCCGATCCTTGCTGCCGCCCTCGCCGCAGCCGCCTGGGGGAACGAAAAGGCGCAGTCAAGAATAGGCGTTGTCGGTCTCTGCGCCCAACTCGTTGCAGCCATCGTGCTGTTTATCCATGTCTGGAGCCACGGCGTGGTCGCCATGTCCATGGGGGGCTGGCAGGCCCCCTTCGGCATCGCCTTGGCAGCCGATGCCCTCGGCGCGGGCTTGACCATGGTGGGCAGCTTTGTCGGATTGATCGTGGCACTTCACAGCCTGGGATCGACCTCGCCCGAGCAGCGCCGTGCCGGATTCTTTCCGTTGTTTCTGGCCCTGATGGCCGGCGTTGCCGGTGCCTTTCTGACCAGCGATATCTTCAACCTTTATGTTTGGTTCGAAGTCACCCTGATCTCGTCCTTCGGCCTTATCGTGCTGGGCGGTGGGCGCGAGCAGATTGACGGTGCGGTCAAGTACGCCTTCCTCAACCTGATCGCGACGACCCTGCTCCTGATCGCGATCGGCCTGCTCTACGGCCTGACCGGTACGCTCAACATGGCGGACCTGTCCGGCAAGGTGGCGCTCTTGGCGCAGGATTCGACGCTTGAGACGATTGGCTTGTTGTTCCTGGTCTCTCTCGGGATGAAGGCAGCCCTCTTTCCGTTGTATTTTTGGTTGCCCGCGGCCTACCACACGCCGCTACCCACGGTCTCTGCGATCTTTGCGGCCCTGTTGACCAAGGTGGGTGTCTATTCGTTGATCCGGGTTTTCACGCTGGTCTTTCCGGAAAGCGCGGATATGGCCCGCGAAGCCATGATCTACCTGGCCGTCGCAACCATGGTGATCGGGGCGCTTGGCGCTTTGGCGGAAACGGATATCCGCCGTTTCGTCTCCTTTACCGTGATGAGCGGTGTCGGCGTTATGGTCGGCGGCCTGGCCATCGGTTCGGAGTTGGCTTTTGTCGGTACGATTTTCTACTTCATCCACTCGATCATCATCTCGGCAGCCCTTTTCATTGCCGCGGGCATGATCTCGGACGCCGGAAAAACCACGAAGATCGAAGCCCTGGCCGGCCTCTACAAAAAAGCCCCTTATCTGGCCGTGACCTTCTTGATTGTGGGCCTGTCTTTGGCCGGCATACCGCCGCTGGCCGGGTTTTGGCCAAAGGTTTACCTGGTCCAGGCGGGGCTTGAGGCCGGGTCCCCCCTCCTCGTGGTCGGGATCCTGCTGTCAGGCTTCCTTTCGTTGGTTGCCGTTGGGCGGGCGTTCTGCCTGATCTTCTGGCGCGACAGCGAAGATCAGGCAGCGGCCCCCAAAGCGGTCCCCCTGGTCAACGGCAGCATGGGTGCCTTTGCGGCGATCACTGTCGTCATCGGCCTGTTTTCGGCACCGATGGTGGATCTGTCGAGCCGGTCGGCGGCCCAACTTCTGCAACCGGGCCCCTATATCGAAACCGTTTTGGGCGCGCCACAGGCGGCTGTTGCGGACGAGGAACCTGCCGCAGCGCTCATCGGGTTTGAGACGGAGGTGGTGCAATGAACCTCTTTCTGCTCAATCTTGTACTGGCCATGGTCTGGGGCGCGGTGACGGCCAGCTTCGCTCCGGGGAATCTGCTTTTCGGGTTCATCCTTGGATTTTTCGCCCTGTGGCTGGTCCGCGAGCGGTTCGATCAACGGAACTTCTTCCGGCCCGCCCGGGTTCTGCGCCTGGTGGGGGTCTTCCTGAAGGAATTGTTGCTTTCTTCCTATCGAGTGGCCCGCGATACCCTCAGGCCACAGATGACCTTCCAACCGGCGGTCATTGCCATGCCGCTCGACCTCAAACAGGACGTGGAGATCATGCTGCTGGCGAACCTGATCAGCCTCACGCCGGGGACGCTCAGTGTTGATGTGTCCACGGACAAGTCGACGCTCTACATCCACGCCATGAATGTGGAAGACCCGAAAGAGCTTTGCCGCGAAATCAAGGACGGGTTCGAACACCTGATCAAGGACGCATTGGAGTAGATCGATGGACGCCTTTGGCCAGACATTTCTCGATTTCGCCTCTTGGATCGCCTTTGCCTGCCTGTTGGCAGCCTTCGGGTGCTCGGTCTATCGCCTGGTTCGGGGGCCCAGTTTCGCCGACCGGGTCGTGGCTCTCGATTTTCTGATGCTCATCGGGATCGGTTTCATCACGGTTAAAGCCATCGTTTCCAGCGAATACAGCTATATTGACGTGGCGATAGCGATGGCCCTGGTGGGCTTTCTCGCGACGGTGGCCTTTGCCCGATACATCTATCGGCGCGCCCAACTGACCGAAGTCGATCCGGCAAGTCTCAAAGAGGATACCGGGGTCGATCAAGCGGGGCTCCACCGCGCGGACCCGACCGGGCAGGGAGGCATGCCATGATCGAGATGGTCGTCGGTATTCTGATCCTGATCGGTGCCTTCTTTTCCCTGGTTGCCGGTATTGGCCTGTTTCGTTTGCCCGATGTCTACATTCGCATGCACGCGGCGACGAAGGCCGGTACGCTGGGGTGCGGTCTGTTGCTCTGCGCGGTCGCTGTCCATTCACAACAACTGGAAGTGTTTGTCTGGGCTTTCCTGGGCATCATCTTCCTGCTTTTCACGGCACCGATCGGAGCCCATCTTCTCGGCCGGGCGAGCTACCTTGCCGGGGTGCCCCTATGGTCCAGAACAAAAGGCGATGCGCTGGCGGGGAAGTATGACAGTCGGAAAGAGTCGCTCGAAGGGAGCGATTCATAAGTTCGTACCCAGACGTCTCCACGGACAGGTCGGGTGACAGGTCAGCCGGCTTTCAACTGAACAAAGCCCAGAAAGTCTTCAGCCGTCATCGGGCGGGCGTAGAGAAAACCCTGCATGACATGGCAGCCCATGGCTTTCAGGCAGGCCGCCTGATCATTGCGCTCGACGCCCTCGGCGACCACATCGATCCCCAGGCCACGGGCCATGCTGATGATGGCGGAAGCCATGGCCAGCGATTCCGCATCGTCCGGTAGGCCATCCACAAAGTCCTTGTCCATTTTCAGGGCCTGGATCGGCAGGTTTTTCAGCCGTGACAGCGATGAATATCCCTTGCCGAAATCGTCGAGCGAGACCTTGACGCCCCGTTTCCAGAGATCAACCAGTTGCGCCATGGTTGTTTCCCGGTCGGTCATCAGGCTGCTTTCGGTGATTTCGATGCCGAGCTGTTCGAGCGGAACACTGACGCTATGGAAAATCTCCTCCACCTGATCGGAAATCGCGACCCGGTCCGTGAATTGCCGGGCTGAAACATTGATGGCGATGCGGGGCACGCAGACGCCGGCCTGGCCCCAAATGGTCATATCCCGGGCAACCCTTTGGATGATTGTTCGGCCCACATCGAGGATCTGGCCGGTTTCTTCTGCCAGGGAGATAAACTCGTCCGGGGCGATCAGGCTTCCATCGTCCGCCTGCCAACGGGCCAGAGCCTCTGCACCGACCACCTTTCCGCTGACGATATCGATCTGCGGTTGGTAGAGCGCAATCAGCCGGTCCTCTCCAATTGCCCTGTTCAGGTTCCGCTCAAAAGCGATGCGGCGCGTCAGGCGGTCCTTCAGGTCGTCGGTAAAGAACTGGAAGTTGTCCCGACCGCGATCCTTGGCGTGATAGAGCGCGGCATCCGCATTGCGAATCAGATCTTCCGCACTTTCGCCGTCATCGGGGAAGACAGCGATGCCGATGGAAGTGGAAACCGTCATCTCTCCGCCCGGCAAGGTGACCGGCTGGTTTACCTCGGCGATGATGCCCTGTGCCAGACGGGAGAGGTCTTCGGGCTGTTCCACATTGTCGACGATAACTGTAAATTCATCGCCGCCGAGCCTTGCCACCGTATCGGTGGCCCGCACGGCTTTCTGCAGGCGTTTGGCGACCGTGGCCAGCAACACATCGCCCGCCTGGTGCCCGAGGGTGTCATTGACGGCCTTGAAGCGGTCGAGATCCAGGAAGAACAGGGCGACCCGGCTATCGCGCCGCGCCGCCTGGCCGAGGGCCTGGGACAACCGATCATTGAACAGCCGCCGGTTCGGCAGGTTGGTTACCTGGTCAAAATTCGCCGTTCGCCAGATCGCCTCTTCGCGTTCTTTGCGTTCTGAAAGGTCCGTGATGATGCCGACGAGATTTTGGGCAGCACCGTCCCGGCGTTTCACTTCAGACAGCGACATCCAGGACGGGATCAACTCGCCGCTTTTGCGACGGATCATGATTTCGCCCTGCCAGACGCCCTGTTCGCGGACGGTATCGCGAATATCGTCGAAGAAGGGCTTTGCATAGCGCGCTGAGGAAAGATGAGAAAGGTCCAGGCCCGCCACCTCGCGCTCCTCGTAACCGGATGCTTCGCTATAGGACCGGTTGACGCGCTCCACCTCGCCCGTTGCGTTGAAGATCACGATGCTTTCCTGTGTTCCCTCGAACACGCTGGCGGCAAGACGCAACTGGGCGGAAGTCTGGCGGTTGCGTGTAATGTCTTCCACCAGTGCGATGACCAGTGGCCGGTCGTGTTCCGCATCGGGGGCGAGGGTCAGCAGGATGCGTGCCCACATAATCACGCCGCCCTTGCAGATCAGCCGGGCCTCCATCGTGCTGTCGACCTTGGACCTATCAATCAAGAGCTCCAAATTTTGGCGTACTGCCGGCAGATCTTCGGTATGGACCAGATCGTCCAGGCGTTTTCCGGGGAGGTCGTCCAGCCGGGTCGCGAGCATGCCGGCCAGCGCCGGGTTGGCCTGGATCAGGCTGCCGTCCGTGTCCAGCAGGCCCAAGCCGAAAGCCGCATGCTGATAGACCGCGCGGAAGCGGGCTTCGCTGGCCTTCAGGGCGGCTTCGGCCTTTTTTCGTTGGGTGATGTCGCGGATCGTGACGATCAGATATTCCTCGTTGCCCCGGCGGTCGGGCGAAACCGTCAACTCTGCGGGAAAGGTCCGGGCATCGCGGCGGCGGCACAGCACTTCGACGTGGCGCGGCGACAAACGGCCCAGTTCCCGGCCTGTCAGGCTGTCCTGATCCGTCTGTTCGAGATTGATCACCAAATCGGCCAGAGCCAGATTTTCCAGCACCACCGGGGTATAGCCGAACAGACGTTCCGCCACCGGGTTGTGGAACTGAATCTGGCCCGTGTTCTGCTCCACGATCAGGATGGCGTCATTGGCCGAACGGACGATGGCGTCTGTTCGGGTCAGGGCCTGCTGTAGGCTTTCCATCACACGATTGTAATGGCCGCCGATTTGACCGATTTCAGTAAAGGGCTCTTCCGGTGCCCTAAGACGAATGTCGCCGGTCCGCTCCTGTTCGGTCAGGGTGGAGACGAACTCGAACAACTCGGTCCGGGCACCGTGTTCAGAAACATTGAGACCGATGCGTTCCTCATCGACACCGACCCGGATGCGCCAGATGCGGTTCAGGATCGAGAAGCAGACGAGCGGAACCACAAAACCGACCAGGCCGGCGAGCAGGACACCCTTGGCCTGAATCAGGATCTGATCCACATAGGGGAGTCCCGTGCCCAGAAGGTCCTGCTGGCCGAAGATGCCGACGGCCAGCGTTCCCCAGATACCGGCAGCGAGGTGCACCGGAACGGCACCGACCGCATCGTCGATGCGGGCTTTCAACAGGCCTTCGTCGGCGGCCATGCAGATCAGTCCGCCAATTGCGCCGATGATCAGGGCCCCACCATAGCCGACCGCGTGGCAACCGGCCGTGATGGCGACCAGTCCGGCCAGCAGGCCGTTGATCGGCGGCTGAAACCGGGGGCGACCCGAAATCATCCAACTGGCCAGGAGCGCCGCTACACCACCGGCGGCGGCTGCGATCGACGTATTCATGGCGATCAGTCCGATCCGCTGATCGACCGCCAGAGTGCTGCCTGCATTGAAGCCGAACCAGCCGAACCACAACAGCAACGCGCCGAGCGCCACCATGGGCAGGTTGGAGCCGGTGACCTTCACCACCTCTCCGTCAGCGTTGAAGCGCCCTTCCCTGGGGCCGATGATGATCAGCAGGGCAAGGGCAAACCAGCCGCCAACCGAGTGCACCACTGTCGATCCGGCCCAGTCCACGAAACCGGAAAGCGCCAGCCAGCCTTGAGCCTCGCCATCCAGACCGTTCCAGGCCCAATGGCCGAAGGTGGGATAGATGACCCCCGCAATGAAGGCGCTGATGATCAGGTACCAGCGGAAACTCAACCGTTCCGCGACGGCACCGGAAACAATGGTTACCGCCGTGCCACAGAACAGGGCCTGAAACAGGAAAAACGCACTGTGGAAGGAATCCCGTTCTTCCAGGGCGAAAAACCGGTCCGTGCCGATCAGCCCGTCCCAGGAGGCACCGAACATCAAGCCGTAGCCCACAGCCCAGAACACCAGGATGGCGAGCGCCAGATCGAGCATGTTCTTCAAGGCGACATTGATGGAATTTTTGGACCGGGTCAGGCCGGTCTCCAAGCACATGAATCCGCCCTGCATGATCAGGACCAAGCCGGTCGAGATCACGATCCAAAGAATATTTAATGCCGGGATTAGATCAGGGTCAGACAAAGAAAATCACTCAAACAAGGCGGTGCCTCATGTCCATGCGTCGTTCATCCGGATCATTGCCGGAACCTGTCCAGCAGATGATTATTGTGCAGTGCAACAATGATGGCTCAGCTGCCGAATTTTTGCAACCGATTAAGTCCCTAAGGCGGTCTCAAAGCGGGCCCGATGCTCGTCAGGGGCCGGTTCCTGCCTTGCCATGGCCTTAATCCCATGGTTCTTGAAGGTCCTGGTTTGGTGAAGGCGGATACAGCAAAGGGTCGGGACGTATGGGCGTATGGGGCAAGATCATCGGTGCCGGTGCCGGGTTTGTGGTCGGTGGGCCGATCGGGGCGATCGTAGGTGCTGTCGGCGGCCATGTGATCGATAAACTGCGCGGCCCGTCTGGCCCTGGTCCGGATGGCGAGTCCATCGGCGCGCGCCCCGGCTTTGGCGAGGCCGCCCGTCAATCCGCCTTCGCGGTGACGGTGATCGTGCTCTCGGCCAAGATGGCCAAGGCCGATGGTGTGGTTACGGCAGAGGAAATCTCCACCTTCAAGCGCCTGTTCAAGGTGCCGCCCGAGGACATGGGCCAGGTCGCCAAGATATGGAACCGGGCGAAGGACGAAGCCGGCGGGTTCGAGGCCTATGCCGAACAGGCTGCCAAGCTGTTCCGGCACGAGCCAGCCGTCCTGGAAGAACTGCTGAACGGCCTCTATCACATCGCCATGGCGGATGGCGAATTCCACCCCAGCGAAGAAGCTTTTCTGCGCCGGGTGAACGAAATATTCGGCTTTGACGAAAGGGTGTTCGAGCGCATCCGGGCGACCGGCGGCCGCTCCACCAGTTCGACCGACGGTCCCGATCCCTACGATGTGCTCGGCGTGTCCAGGACCGACGACAACGATGCCATCAAGGCCGCCTACCGAAAACTGGTGCGCGAAAACCACCCCGACAAGTTGATGGCCGAAGGGGTGCCGGCCGAGTTCATTGAGATGGCTAACGAGAAACTGGCGGCAATCAACGTCGCCTATGACACCATTCAGCGCGAACGGGGGATTAACTGAGCGAGCCGCTTCCGACCGCTGAGCCCGAATCACCCGAAGGGGCCCCGCATGATCAAGGCCTAGGGCCTTTGCATCTGTTCTTTGTGCTGTCGGTGATCTTCATTTGGGGGGTCAATTTCGCCGCCGTGAAGGTCGCGGTGGACCAGGTGCCACCCGTCTTCAGTGCGGCCTTGCGGTTTACGTTTGCTGCCCTGTTGTTCGTCTGGTTCGCGAGACCGGGGCGGGAACAGTTTCCAACCTTGATCGCTCTGGGTCTGGTTCTGGGGTGCTGTCATTTCGGACTGATGTTTGTGGGATTGAGCGGAGCTGACGTGGCCGTCGCGGCCGTCGCCATGCAGCTTGGTATCCCGTTCAGCGTGGTCCTGGCCCGGATCTGGCTCGGCGAACGCTTCGGGTTTTGGCGGGCTTTCGGGATGGCCCTGGCTTTTCTGGGCGTGATCGTCCTGATGGGGGAGCCAGAGACCGCATCGGCTTCGCCCTATGTTCTCTCGGTGGTGGTTTCCGCCTTCTGCTGGGCCGTAGCGAATATCCTTTTGAAACGGATCGAGGGCCTGAACGTGCTCGGCATGAGCGGTTGGGTCGCGCTGCTGGCGGCACCCGTCCTGTTCGGTCTGTCCTTCCTGATCGAAGACAATCAGGTCAATGCCGTGCTGGGTGCAGACTGGCGCTTCTGGGCCGGTATCTCCTTTGCCGTGGTGTTCTCGACCGGCCTTGCTTACGGGCTCTGGTTTTTTCTCATGAAGCATCACCCCGTCAGTCACATCGTTCCCTTCGGCCTTCTGGTGCCGGCCATTGGCATGGCCTCGGGTGCCTTGCTGTTGGGGGAGGCCTTGACGATCTATAAGATTCTGGGCGGCCTGATCACCTTGGCGGGGGTCGGGATCATCCAATACCGAATGACCCGAACGTCAAAAGCGCGGGAGAAACATGTTGAATCCCGATGACGTCAAGCAGCGTCCGTCCCCGAACTTCGGCTCCCGAAAGGATGGCAAAGGGGTCGATATGCTGGTCATCCATTATACGGGCATGCAATCCGCCGAGGCGGCGCTTGAGCGACTCTGTGACACCGAAGCCCAGGTCAGTGCTCACTGGCTGATCGAAGAGGATGGAACGCTCTGGTCCCTGGTGGCGGAAGAGATGAGGGCCTGGCATGCGGGCCATTCCTTTTGGCGGGGCGAGACCGATATCAACAGCCGCTCGGTGGGCATCGAACTGGTCAATCCGGGGCATGAATTCGGCTATCGACCGTTCCCGGAAGCGCAAGTCCAGCGCCTGATCGGGCTCTGCTCCGGTATCGTCAAGACCTATGCCATTCCGCCGGATCACGTGCTCGGCCATTCCGATGTCGCACCGGACCGCAAAGTGGATCCGGGTGAGCTTTTTCCATGGCGGCGGTTGGCGGAGGCGGGAATAGGCCTCTTGCCCGAGGACAGGTCCCCCGGTCGGGCACAGGTCAGGAAATCCGCCGATGAACCCGATCAGGCGCGGGCCAAGCAGCTCTTGGCGGAAATCGGTTACGCGACAGAGAACCTGTCCGCCAGTATCGGCGCTTTCCAGCGGCGTTATCGCCAAGACCGGGTCGACGACGTGCTGGATCACCAGACCATGGGATTGATCGAAGCCCTGCATTCACGGCTCCGGCCTTTGGCGTGATCCCCTTCGCCCTGAGCGTGACCACCATCACCAAGGTTCGCGATGAAGCCAAAAACCAGGCCACCGGTAGTTTATCCGGTCGATCAAGTGTGGCACAGTATGGCACAACCTGTTCTACCGTATTGACCATCGGAGCCCGATCAGATCATGGACCTGAACCGTCACGATATCGAGGATCTGCAAAAGTCCCGCTTCGGCCTTTCCCTCGCACTTGCCGGCGCACTCTTCTTGGGTGGCCTTGCCCTCTCTCCTGATGCCGTCCAGGCGGAAGAGCAGGAGGCCGTCGCGGAGGAAGTGGACGACAGCGATCCGTTTGAGGGATTGAACCGGGTGACCTCCGGCGTAAACCGCGCGCTGCGAACGATGTTCATCGCTCCGCTTGCTGAATTCTGGACCAAACTGACGCCGCCGCCCTTGCAGGAAGTTGTGCGCAATGCGGCTTCCAACCTGACGGAACCCGTGACGATTGCTTCCAGCCTGATCCAGGGGGACACGGAAAACGCCGGGATCGCGACCCAGCGGTTTTTTATGAACACGACACTGGGTATCGGTGGGGCTCGTGATGTGGCTACCGAAAAAGGCATCGTCGGCCGCCAGGAAGATTTTGGTCAGGCCGCAGCCGCCAATGGTGTAGCCGCCGGTCCGCACATTGTGCTGCCGATCCTGGGCCCGTCGAACACGCGAGACGCCTTCTTTGATGTGGTCAACGGCCTTGTGAACCCCTTGTCCATTGCCGAAGGCGTGGACAAAGCCATCACCTATGCCGACAACCGGGAGTCCATCGAGGCGGTCAGCAAGACCTCTGTCGATCCCTATACGGCTGAAAAAATGGCCTGGGAACAGCATCGCGAGTTCCAGATCCTCAACGGTGAAGTCGAAGAGCAGGACGGCCCGTCCTTCGAGTAATCGCGCGCCCATCCAAAGCCGCATAGGGCTCTTGCTGGCGTCTTTCCCAACAGCAGGATAAGCTGCCGTTGCCAGACGGTCGGATGGCTGCTCCGGATCGGGTCCTTGTGGTCCGCATTCGGGGAGGAAAGTCCGGGCTCCATGGAAACACGGTGCCGGGTAACGCCCGGCGGGGGCGACCCCAGGGAAAGTGCCACAGAAAGCAAACCGCCGTGCCCGCTTGCGGCCACGGTAAGGGTGAAAGGGTGGGGTAAGAGCCCACCGCGCTCCTGGCAACAGGGGCGGTCCAGGTAAACCCCACCGGGAGCAAGACCGAGTAGGGACGGCAAGCGGATGCGTTCCGCAGGCGGGTTTCCGCGCCGCTGTCCGGGTGTGTCGCGCGAGGCGTCCGGCGACGGGCGTCCCAGATGAATGGTCATCCATCCGGTGCTTGAACACCGGGGGACAAAACCCGGCTTATAGACCGTCTGGCGGTCTCTCCCCACAGCCTTCCCTGCAGCCAACCTTTTTGCATCGCAAAAGGAATTCCGTCGGCGGACAGAATTTTTTGGTCCGACGACGCCTTTCCGCGGGTCGCTTAAGGCCTTTCTTAAACCCTTGGGCGTAATCTGTTTTTCGCCTGAAAGGCGCGGAAATCCTTGGTTTTCTTAAAGATCGTTAACCAAGCATTCCCATTGACCCCCATATTTACCCATGATATCCCAAAAGTGCCCAAAGTATATTCCTGGCGGGTGGTCTGCCTTAGGCATGACGCCCCAACGGATGCCATTTGGGCGAGAGAAGGTTCACCCAAGCCCCTGGGTGTGGCCCTGTGTGGGGCCCTTGGGTGGGGCCCTGGGTGGGTAAGGTCAAGAGGACGCTCCGACCATGGCATTGCTTGTCGGCAGGCATGCGAACAAGGTGGATCAGAAGGCTCGGGTCTCCGTGCCGAAGCCCTTCCGCGCGTCCTTGTTCGGCGCGTCCGATGATGCCAAATCGCGCACCGTCTATCTGTTTCCCTCATTCAAGTACGCCGCTGTCGAGGGTTGCGCAGAAGGCTTTATGGAGCGGCTCGCGGGCTCCCTCGAAGACATGGATCTGTTCTCGGATGACCAGGACGACTTGGCGGCCGTGATCCTGGAATCCGCCACCGCGCTGACCCCTGATCCGGAAGGGCGTATCACGCTGCCCGCCGAATTGATGGAACACGCCGGCCTGAAAAAAGGCGAAGAAGCCTTGTTTGTCGGTCGGGGGGCCCAGTTCCGGATTTGGAACCCGGCGGCTTACGCCGCCCAGGCACAAACCCAGTTGGATCGCGCCAAGGCCCGCGGTGCCACGCTCAAGCTGTCGGGAGGGCGTGATGATGGCTGAAGCTCCGCACATCCCCGTCCTGCTGAATGAGGTCGTGGGTGCCCTGCAGCCGAAAGACGGCGGGACCTATGTGGATGCCACCTTCGGCAACGGTGGGTATACCCGTGCGCTGCTGGGCGCTGCGGATACGCGCGTGCTCAGCATTGACCGCGACCCGGCGGCCATGGGCCCGGCGAGCGCTCTCAGCGAAGAATTCCCGGGGCGGTTCAGGCTCCTGACCGGTTGTTTCGGCGATATGGCACGCCTGCTGGCCGAGGCCGATGTGCTGGCGGTGGACGGCATCGCCTTTGATCTCGGTGTTTCCTCCATGCAGCTGGATCAGCCGGATCGCGGTTTCTCTTTCAAACAGGATGGACCGCTCGACATGCGGATGAGCAGCGAGGGCGGCGAGACGGCGGCGGATCTGGTCAACCGCCTGGCCGAGGCCGAACTGGCTGATCTGATCTACCAGTTGGGAGAAGAGCGCCAATCCCGGCGGATTGCGCGGGCCATCGTTGCGGATCGCGCCAAGGCACCCTTCCTGCGGACCGGCGAACTGGCGGCCCTGGTGCGTCGTGTGGTGCGCCCGTCAAAGGATGGAATCGACCCCGCAACCCGCACCTTTCAGGCCTTGCGGATTCAGGTGAACGACGAACTGGGCGAGCTTGATCGCGGCCTGATCGCGGCGGAAGCCCTGTTGTCGCCCGGCGGCCGTCTGGCTGTTGTGTCTTTCCATTCCCTGGAGGATCGCCGCGTCAAATCCTTCCTGACCGACCGGTCCGGTCGGGCGGCACGACCATCGCGCCACCTGCCGGATACGGCACCTCGCCGGTCACCAAGTTTTGATCTCGTCAAGAAGGGCACGATCAAACCCCAAGCTGCGGAATGCGCCCGCAACCCACGTTCGCGCTCCGCCCGGCTCAGGGTGGCGGAACGGACAGGCGCACCGGCCTGGGGCCTGCCGGTTACAGGAAGGGCATCCGGGGAAAGCGAACGGGCGGGAGGCGTCGCATCATGATGAAACGCACGACCTTCATTGCGGGCCTTCTCGCCGTCGGTCTCGGCTGTTCGCTGTTCCTGGTGAAGTACGAAGTCCGCGCCCTGGAACAGGAACTGGACCAATTGAACAGGCAACTGTCTGCGGACCGCCAGGCGATCCATGTGCTCCGTGCCGAGTGGACGCACCTGAACGATCCGGAGCGCCTGAAGGATCTGGCCCGGCGGTATCTCGATCTGGTGCCGGTGGATCCCAGCCGGGTGATTACGTTTGAGCGCCTGGATCCGGCCCCGGACAGCGATTTTGGGGATGACGCCCTGGTTCCGAAAGGAGAGCGCCATGCCGTCCGGTACTGAACGAAATCGCACCATCGATCTGGCCGGGCAGAGCAAAAAAGTCCTGGAAACCGGCAAGTTTCGGCTTTTGGTGGCGGCCACGGCGATGCTGGTGGCCTTTTCGGCCATTGGCGTGCGGTTGGTTGATCTGACCGTGGTCGATCCGGCTGCCGAACCCCGGTTTGTCCGAAGTGCACCCAGCCAACAGTTGGTGGCGGATCGGGGCGACATTCTCGACCGCAATGGCATTATCCTGGCAACCAGTCTGCCAGCGACCGAGGCCACGGTCAGGCCCAAGGTTTTGAAAGCTGCCGGTGTCGATCCCACAAAGGCTGCGGCCGAACTGGCACCGATCCTGGACAAGAGCGAAGACTGGGTGTTCACCCGCCTGACATCTGCGCGCCGCTTCGCCTATCTGCATCGTTCGCTGACACCACGCCAACATCACGCCATCAATGCGCTCGGCATACCGGGGATCGAATTCCTCTCGGCTGAACGCCGCATCTATCCGCAAGGCCGTCTGGCGTCTCATCTTTTGGGGCTGACCAATGTGGATGGCCAGGGCACGGCGGGGCTCGAACTCGCTTTCAATGATCGTCTCGCCAGCGGGCGGGAAGATCTGCATCTCTCGCTCGATATCCGCATCCAGGCTGTGCTGCATGACGAACTGTCCCGTCACATGGACCGCTTCAAGGCCATCGGTGCCGCCGGTCTGGTGATGGATGTCCATACGGGCGAGATCATCAGCATGGTCAGCCTGCCGGATTTCGATCCCAACCGCCGGGACTGGTTCGGCGATCCGGAAACGGTGAAACAGCTCATGTTCAACCGGGCGACGCTCGGTGTCTACGAAATGGGCTCGACCTTCAAGCTGTTCACGGCGGCCATGGCCCTCGATGCGGGCACCATGTCCATGGCGGATGGCTACGACGCGACCGACCCGATCCGTGTGGCAAGGTTCACCATTCGGGACTTTCACCCGAAGCAACGCTGGCTGTCCCTGCCCGAAATCATGGTTTATTCGTCGAACATCGGCACGGCCAAGATGGTCCTCGATATCGGCGTTCCGACCCAGCAGGACTATCTGAACCGGTTGGGCCTGATGCAGGCCGCCAGGCTTGAGCTTCCGGAACGCGGCGTGCCGCTGCTGCCGGCCAAATGGCGGGAGATCAACGCGATCACTATTGCCTATGGGCACGGTATTTCGGTCTCTCCTGTGCATGTCGCCAAGGCGGTCTCGGCGCTGGTCAACGGTGGGTTCAAGCGCGAGGCCACCCTGCTGCGCCAGACGCCCGGAAGTCTGCCGCCGGGTGAACGCGTGGTCAGCGCTGAAACATCGGCAAAGGTGCGCGATCTGATGCGCCTTGTGGCGCTCAAAGGGACGGGCCGGAATGCGGACAAGGAAGCCCAGGGCTATCGTGTCGGCGGCAAGACCGGCACGGCGGACAAGCTGGAAAACGGTCGCTACGCCAAGAACAAGCGGATTTCGTCTTTTGTCGGGGCCTTCCCGATGGACAATCCGCGCTACGTGGTCCTGGCCGTCTTCGATGAGCCCAAGGGCTTAAAAGAGACTCTGGGATATGCCACTGGCGGCTGGGTGGCGGCACCCGTTGTCGGCCGGGTTATCAATCGCATGGCCCCGATGGTCGGCCTCGCTCCGGAGTGGCACATTGATGAGCGCCTTGACGCCATGTTGCCGGACGAAAAATCCACGCCGCTGAAGCCAAGCCTGACCGGCCCCATCCTGCCGGTGCGAGCCGAAGGCCAGACCGGGATCAGCCCCGACTTCGGAGCCGTGACGACACCACTGGAGGCCGAGGCCTTCTCGCCCGGCATGATTCGCGCCGTCCTCGATGATCTTCGCGACCAGCAACCCGGTTCGGACTAGGGATGGATGGCTGCATCATGACCGACCCGACCGACCCGAACGAGATCGACCTTCCCGGCCTGGTGATCGCTGGCCGGGTTGTGTCAGGTCTGACCTGTGATTCGCGGGCCGTGAAGCCCGGATGGTTGTTCGCGGCCTTTGAAGGCAGTCAGGTGGATGGCCGCGAATACATCGGGGCCGCGGTCGAGGCGGGGGCAAGTGTGATCCTCGCCAAGCCCGGTACGCCGGTGCCTGCGGGCGCGGTTTTGCTCCCGGAAGAGAGCCCCCGCCAAGCCTTTGCCCACCTGGCCGCCCAGTTCCATGGGGTACAGCCGGCAACCCAGGCTGCTGTCACGGGGACCAATGGCAAGACCTCGGTCGCCTCTTTCCTGCGCCAGATCTGGCGCTCGGCAGGGGAGACGTCGGCCAGCATCGGCACCCTCGGCCTCGTCGCGGATGGGTTTCCCAATCCGGGTGGGCTGACGACGCCGGATCCGGAAAAGCTCTCCGCCCAATTGGCCGCATTGGCTGAACACGGCGTGACCCACCTGGCGATTGAGGCGTCCAGCCACGGGTTGGATCAGTTTCGTCTGGACGGTCTGGAACCCAGGGCCTGCGGCTTCACCAACCTGAGCCGGGATCACCTGGACTATCACGGCGACATGGAAAGCTATTTCACGGCCAAGGCGCGCCTGTTCACCGATCTTTTGGCTGAAGACGGCACGGCGGTGATCAATGCCGACGACGCCTACGGCCAGCGGATGATCGAGATCTGTGCCGGGCGCGGTCTTGCCGTGATCGATTATGGTAAACAAGCCACGAAGATCGCCATCACCCAGGTGCGCGCCCAGTCCTTCGGCCTCGAATTGGGCCTGGAGGTCGAGGGCGAAGCGACCTACATCGACCTGCCGCTGATCGGGGCCTTTCAGGCCTGGAACGCGCTTTGTGCCGCAGGGCTGGCGGCGGCCACGGGGCTCGACCTGCAACGGGCCATCGGTGCGTTGATGGACCTGGAAGGTGCGCCGGGCCGGATGGAGCCCATCGGCGAAGTGCCGGGCGGCGGCGCTGTTTTTGTTGACTATGCCCATACCCCGGATGCGCTGGAGACAGCCCTGAAGGCTCTTCGGCCCCATTGTGCCGGACGGCTCTATGTAGTTTTCGGTGCCGGAGGCGACCGCGACAAGGGTAAGCGCCCGCTGATGGGCGAAAAGGCCAGCACCTTTGCCGACGGCGTGATCGTGACCGACGACAACCCCCGCAGCGAAGATCCGGCCGCTATTCGCGCGGAAATCATCGCGGCCGCCCCCAAGGCCCACAACATCGCCGACAGGGCCGTGGCCATTCAGGCCGGGCTGGAGAGCCTGACACCCGGCGACATTTTGCTGATCGCGGGCAAGGGACACGAAACCGGCCAGACGGTCGGCACGGAAATTCTGCCCTTCGACGACCGGGCATTGGCAAGAACCCTGATCGGTGCGGAGACCCCAACATGAGCAGAGCCCTTTGGATGCCGGAACATGCCGCCCTTGTGGTTGAAGGGTTTCTGCATGGCAATGTCGAGCCGATCATGGGGATTTCCATCGACAGCCGTACGCTGCAGGAAGGGGACCTGTTTGTCGCGATCCGGGGAGATTCGCTCGACGGGCACGACTATGCCCTGCAAGCGCTGGAGGCCGGGGCGGCTGCGGCCCTGGTTGATCACGTGCCGCCAGGGCTGGAGGGCGCGCCTCTGATCATCGTGAACGACACGACCGAAGCCCTGACCCGTCTGGGCCAGGCCGGGCGCAACCGGTCCTCGGCCAAGGTGATCGGTGTCACGGGCAGTGTCGGCAAGACCGGCACGAAAGAAGCCCTTGCGACCGTCCTGGCGCAGGCGGGACTCACCCAGGCGACGCAGGGCAACCTGAACAATCACTGGGGCCTGCCCCTGAGCCTCGCGCGGTTTTCCCCGGCGGCCTCCTTCGGGGTGTTCGAAATGGGCATGAACCACGCGGGCGAGATCAATCACCTGACCCGACTTTGCCGTCCCCATGTGGCGATCATCACCACGGTCACCGATGCCCATATCGAGTTCTTCGAAGGGCAGGAGGGCATCGCGGATGCCAAGGCGGAGATCTTCAACGGTGTCGTGCCCACGGGCACGGCGGTCCTGAACCGGGACAATCCGTTTTATGGCCGACTGGCCGCCGCCGCCGAGGCCCAGGTGGTCGTCAACCAGGTCAGCTTCGGTCGGCACGAAGAGGCCGACGTGCGTCTGTTGGATCTGGAAAACACGGCCGCGGGGCAGCGGGTAACGGTTTCGGTAAAAGGCCAGACCGCGACCTATGACCTGGGGGCGGTGGGCGAACACTATGCCCTCAACAGCCTTGGCGTTCTGGGTGTTCTGGTCGCGCTTGGGCTCAACTGGCGCAATCTCTTGGGGGCCTTTGCCGATATCCAGGCTCCCAAGGGGCGCGGGGCACAATCCGTCGAGCCTTTTGGAGAGGGCGAAATCACCCTGATCGACGAAAGCTACAACGCGAGCCCCGAAGCCATGCGCGCCGCTTTTCAGGTGCTGGCCGCTGACGATAGCGTGCGCCGGGTCGCGGTCCTGGGCGATATGCTGGAACTCGGCGACAAGTCAGCGACCCGGCACAGGGAACTGGCAGCGGACCTGGATGCGCTCGGCATTGATCAGGTCTATGCCTGTGGGCCCATGATGAAGGGGATGTTTGACGCCCTGCCCGCCAATCGGCAGGCTGCCTGGGCCGACGATTCGCAAAGCTTGGTTCCCAAGGTCCTGGATGGTCTGAAGCCCGGGGACCGGGTGATGGTCAAGGGCTCCGCCGGGTCCAAGATGGGCGCCATCGTTTCGGCACTTTCCGCCACTACCACAGAGGCTGCCGCAGAAGGGTCGAAGGTCCCTGCTGCCGGCGCCCCTCCCTCCCATCCAGAGTAACCGCCGCCATGCTCTATACCATTCTGTTTCCCCTTGCAGACCAGTTTCCCGCCCTGAACGTCTTTCGCTACCTCACGTTCAGGACCGGTGGTGCGGTCATCACAGCCCTGGTGATCTGTTTCGTCATCGGGCCTGTGCTGATCGACCTGTTGCGGTCCCGCCAGGGCCATGGCCAGCCGATCCGAGACGATGGGCCGGAATCGCACCTGCTGACCAAAAAGGGTACGCCCACCATGGGCGGGTTGATGATCCTGCTGTCGGTCGTTGTGGCGACGCTGCTCTGGGCGGATATCTCCAACGGTTATGTCTGGGCCGTCCTGGGCGTCACCATCGGCTACGGCACCATCGGCTTTCTGGACGACTACCTGAAGGTCTCGAAGCAGAATACGGCAGGCCTTCCGGGCAAGTTGAAGCTGCTCTTGCAGGTGGTGATCGCAGGCGTGGCCGTCGTTGCCATCGTTGGCAATCAGCCCGACGAACTGGCGACCCATCTGGCCGTTCCCTTCTTGAAAAATGTGCTGGTCGACTTCGGCTGGTTCTTCATTGTTTTTGCCACGTTCGTCGTCGTCGGCTCTTCGAATTCCGTCAACCTGACCGACGGCCTCGATGGTCTCGCCATCGTGCCGGTCATGATCGCCGCCGGGGTCTTTGCCTTGATTGCCTATCTCGTGGGGCACCTGGTCTTCGCGAACTATCTGCAAATTCACAGCGTGCCCGGCTCCGGAGAACTCGCCGTCTTCTGCGGTGCGCTGGTGGGCGGTGGACTGGGCTTCCTCTGGTTCAATGCGCCGCCCGCAAGGGTGTTCATGGGCGATACCGGATCGCTGTCGTTGGGCGGGGCCTTGGGCGTCGTCAGCGTGGTGACCAAGCACGAACTGGTGCTGGCCATCGTCGGTGGGCTGTTCGTGGTCGAGACCATTTCGGTGATCGTCCAGGTGGCTTCTTTCAAGCTCACGGGCAAGCGCGTGTTCCGTATGGCCCCCTTGCACCATCACTTCGAAAAGAAAGGCTGGGCGGAACCCACCATCGTGATTCGTTTCTGGATCATCGCTTCCATTCTGGCCCTCGCCGGCCTTTCCACCCTCAAGCTCAGGTAAGGGGCGGCAAATCGTCGTCATGATGAAAGTGAACGGATATCAGGGACAGACCATCGGCGTCATGGGGCTCGGCAAGTCGGGCCTTTCGGCGGCGCGCGCGCTTCTGTCCGGCGGGGCCCGTGTGGTCGCATGGGATGATCGGGAAACCGCACGCGACCTGGCGAAGGACCTCGGTGCCGACGTGATGGACCTTGGCTCTCCCGAGACCTGGGAATCGACCTCGCCGTCACGGCTGATTCTCAGCCCCGGCATTCCGCATACCCATCCCGAACCCCATCCGTCAGCTCAGGAAGCCAGGGCCCGCCAGGTGCCGATCATCGGCGACGTTGATCTGCTGGCCGCCAACCGGGGCGAATCCAAGATGATCGGCGTGACGGGTACCAACGGTAAATCCACCACCACCGCACTTCTGGGCCATATTCTCCAGCAGGCCCGTTTCGAGGTTGCGGTTGGCGGAAACCTGGGCACCCCGGCGCTCGATCTGGAAAGGCTGAACGACAACGGCTGCTATCTGATGGAGATGTCCTCCTACCAGCTGGAGCTGACGCCGACGGCGGTTTTCTCGGTCGCAATCCTGTTGAACATCTCCCCGGATCATCTGGACCGGCACGGCGGGATGGAAGGTTACGTCCAGGCCAAGGAACGTATCTTCCATGCCCAGGGCCCGAACGACATTTCGGTCTGTGGCGTGGACGATGATATTTCCCTCGGGATCTATGACCGTCTGACCCGCACCCACGCCCGTCCCTGCGTGCCGATCTCGGGACACCGTTTTGTGCCAAAGGGCGTCTATGTGGAAAGCGGCTGGCTTGTCGATGACCGCGAGGGCCGACGCGAGCCGATTATTCAAATGGAGAAGCTGCCGGCGCTTGCGGGCACCCATAATGCCCAGAACGCCGCTGCTGCTGCGGCGGCGGCGCTCTCGCTCGACGTGCCGCGCAAGGTCTTGCTCGCCGCCCTCCGGAGTTTTCCCGGTCTCGCCCACCGCCAGGAACGGCTGGGCCGGATCGGGCCGGTCACCTTCATCAACGATTCCAAGGCAACCAATGCCGAGGCTGCCGCAAAGGCCCTGGCGACCTATCAGGATATCCACTGGATCATCGGTGGCGTCTCGAAGGATGGTGGTCTGGCTGACGCGCTGCCCTTTGTCGATACGGTCAAGGCTGCCTATTGCATTGGCCAGTCCGCTGAAGACTTCGCAAACCAGCTGGCCGGAAAGACGGATGTGACCCTCTGCGGTGATCTGGTCACGGCGACGAAAGCGGCCTTCAAAGCGGCGAGCGAAGCTGGTGGCGGGATTGTGCTGTTGTCCCCGGCGGCAGCATCCTTCGACCAATATCCGAATTTCGAAGTCCGCGGTGCCGCCTTCCACAAGGCCTTCAACGACCTCAAGTCGGAGGCTGGCGTATGAGTGGTCTCGCCCGCACCGATACAAGCCTTGTGGGCCGCTGGTGGTGGACCGTGGACCGCTGGGCGCTGGGCGCACTCCTGGTGCTGGCGGGCATCGGCATCGTGCTGGTCCTGGCCGCTTCCCCGGCAGTGGCCGAGCGTGCCGGGCTGGATGGCTATCACTTTGCCCGACGCCAAGGGGTTTTCCTGATCCTGGGACTGGTCGCCATGGTGGCGATTTCCCTGATGAGTCCGCGCGGGGTGCGGCGGGTGGCCCTGTTGATGCTCGGGGCCTCGGTCGTCGGCATGGGATTGACACTTCTGATCGGGGCCGAGGTCAACGGGGCCCAGCGTTGGATCCGGATCTTCGGCCTCTCGCTCCAGCCGTCCGAATTTCTGAAGCCCGCCTTTGCCGTCACCTCCGCCTGGATGCTGGCCCAGGCGCATTATCGCGAACAGTTCCCTGGCCGGACCATGGCACTGGGGCTATTGGTGCTGATGGCGTCCTTGCTTTTGCTGCAACCGGATTTGGGCCAGACGCTGGTCCTTTGCGGGATCTGGGCGATGCAGGTTTTTGTTGCCGGTCTGCCGATCTGGATCATGGGCCTTCTGGCCTTCGCCGGCATTGGTTTGGTTGTGGGGGCTTATTTCACCCTCGGCCACGTCAGAAGCCGGATCGATACCTTCCTGGATCCCGGCGAGATGGGCTATCAGGCAAAACGCAGTGCCGAGGCCTTCAGCCATGGCGGCATGTTCGGCACAGGCCCCGGCGAGGGCAGCGTAAAAACGGTCCTGCCCGATGCGCATACCGATTTCATTTTCGCCGTGGCCGGGGAAGAATTCGGTCTGATCTTCTGCCTCGCCATCGTTGGTCTTTTCGCCTTTGTCGTCCTGCGGGGCTTTTCCAGGCTCTACCGGGACCAGGACCTCTTTGTCCTGCTGGCCGGGACCGGCATCCTGACCCAGATCGCAGCCCAGACCTTCATCAATATGGCCTCTGCGGTTCATCTGATCCCGCCGAAGGGCATGACCCTGCCGTTCATTTCATATGGTGGCTCCTCGACCCTGGCCCTCGGTATCGGGCTCGGCATGTTGCTGGCTTTCACGCGGGAGCGCCCGCGGGTCGAAACCGGCTGGGCCCGTAAACCGGTTTGGTCCGGCGGAGGGGTGCCATGAAGCCTCTCGTCATCCTGGCAGCCGGGGGCACCGGCGGGCATGTTTTCCCGGCGGAAGCCTTGGCGGCGGCGCTGCTTGCGCGCGGCTATCGGCTCGGGCTGATCACGGATATGCGCGGCGAGGCCTATGGCGGCACGCTGGGTGATATCACCAACTGGCGGGTTCGCGCCGGGGGTATCCTCGGGCGCGGCACCCTAGCCAAGGCACGCGCGCTGATCGATTTGATGATCGGCACTCTCCAGGCTCGCGGCATCCTGAAGGCCGAACAACCGGCCTGCGTGGTCGGTTTCGGCGGCTATGCCTCGGTCCCCGGCATGTGGGCGGCGACCCAGCTTGGCATTCCCGCCGTCGTCCACGAGCAGAATGCGGTCCTCGGTCGCGCGAACCGGCTGTTGGCGGCCCGTGTCGGTGCCATCGCCACCTCTTTCGACCATGTGGAAGGTGTCCCGCCCGAGGCTGTGAAGCTGGTCGAGACCTGTGGCATGCCGGTGCGAACCGCCATTCAGCAAGCCCGGGGAGAGGCCTATGCGAGCCCGCAAGAGAGCGGTCGCTTCCGCCTGCTTGTCCTTGGTGGCAGCCAGGGTGCGCGGGTGTTCTCCGATGTTATCCCGGAGGCCGTGAAGCGCTTGCCGCGCGGGCACCTGGAGCGGCTGGAATTGACCCAGCAATGCCGCCCGGAAGACCTGGAGCGGACCCGTGCAGCCTATGACGGCCTGGGTGTCAATGCGGACCTGGCGAGTTTCTTCGATGATGTACCTGCCAGGCTCAACCGCGCGCATCTGGTGATCGCGCGCGCCGGTGCCTCGACCATGGCGGAACTGACCACCCTGGGCCGCCCGGCCATCCTGGTCCCCTATCCCTTTGCCGCCGATGACCACCAAAGCGCCAATGCCCATGCCTTGGACGATGTCGGCGGCGGCTGGCTGATCGAATCCGATCATTTTTCGCCAGAGACCCTCTGCGCCCGGTTGCAAAGCCTGATGGAAACACCGGCCACGCTGGAAAAGGCCGCCGCCTGTGCCGCAGCTGCCGGCAAGCCCGAGGCCGCCGAAAACCTGGCCGACCTGGTCGAACGTATGACCGGCGCAGATCGGGGCGAGACCCCGAAAGAAAAGACGGAGACCGACTGATGAGAGCCATGCCCCTGGAAATCGGCACCCTGCATTTTGTCGGTATCGGCGGTATCGGCATGAGCGGTATCGCCGAAGTGCTGCACAATCTGGGCTACAAGGTCCAGGGTTCGGACATTTCGGACAATGCCAACGTCAAGCGCCTGCGCGATCTCGGCATGGAAGTCTCGGTCGGCCATGCGGCGGAAAATCTCGGTGCCGCCCAGGTGGTCGTGACCTCGACCGCCGTGAAGCCCGACAACCCGGAAGTGCTGGAGGCGCGCAAGCACCTTATTCCGGTGGTTCGCCGGGCTGAGATGCTGGCGGAACTGATGCGATTGAAATGGTCGATCGCGGTCGGCGGGACCCATGGCAAAACCACAACGACCTCACTGATCTCGGCATTGCTGGATGCGGCGGAACTGGATCCGACAGTGATCAACGGCGGCATCATCAATGCCTACGGGACCAACGCCCGTCTGGGATCCGGCGAATGGCTGGTGGCGGAAGCCGACGAGAGTGATGGCAGCTTCCTGAAGCTGCCCGCCGTCATCGCGGTGGTCACCAACATCGATCCGGAACACCTGGACCATTACGGTGACTTCGACACCCTGCGGTCGGCCTTCGATACCTTCGTGCAGTCGATCCCCTTCTATGGCTTTGCCGCCCTTTGCATCGATCACCCGGAAGTCCAGGCGATGATCCCACGCGTTTCGGACCGGCGCATCATCGCCTATGGGTTCAGCCCCCAGGCGGATGTTCGGGGCCTGAACTTGGAAGCCGGGCCGGAAGGTCTGCGTTTTGATGTGCGCATCACCGACCGCAAGGGCGGAGAGCCCCGCCAGATCGACAGTCTTTGCCTGCCCATGTGGGGTGAACACAACGCGTTGAACGCCCTTGCCGCCGTCGCCATCGCCGACGAGATGGGGATACCCGAAGCCAGCCTTCGAAAGGCTCTGGCCAACTTCGAAGGGGTCAAGCGCCGGTTCACCCGTACAGGGGTGGTCGACGGCATCACCGTGATTGATGATTACGCCCACCACCCGGTGGAAATCAGCGCGGTCTTGAAGGCGGCGCGTCAGGCCTGTCGGGGCAAGGTTCTGGCTGTGGTCCAGCCGCACCGCTATTCCCGTCTGCAGTCCCTGTTTGAAGGCTTTTGCACCTGTTTCAACGATGCGGATGCGGTCATCGTCGCCGACGTCTTTGCCGCCGGTGAACAACCGATTGAAGGTTTCGATCGCGACAGCCTGGTCGCAGGCCTGCAGGCCCGTGGCCATCGGACCGTCATGGCCTTGAGCGGTGTGAAGGCCCTGGCTCCCCTCCTCGAAGAAATCGTGGAACCAGGCGACATGGTCGTCTGCCTGGGTGCCGGTTCGATCAGTCAATGGGCTCATGCCCTGCCGGGCGAGCTGGAGCTGCTGCGCGGGCCCTCGGGGAGGAGCGGATGAACCTGATCGACCGACTTCCCCCCGTTCAAGGCCAGCTGACCGAGCGCGCACCGCTGGGACAGCTGACCTGGTTCCGCACCGGTGGCCCGGCAGAGGTGTTGTTTGAGCCCGCAAACGAGGATGATCTGGCCGGGTTCATGAGGGACCGCCCTCGCGACGTGAAACTCACCATACTCGGCCTGGGCTCCAATGTGCTGGTCCGCGATGGCGGCGTGCCGGGCGTGGTTGTGCATCTGGGGCCCGCATTCGAAAAAATTTCGGTCTCAGGAGAGACCATTACGGCGGGTGCCGCAGCACGCGACGTCAAGGTGGCGGCCCGTGCCCGCGATGCCTCGCTCACCGGGCTCGAGTTTCTGCGCGGTATTCCGGGCAGTATCGGCGGTGCCCTGATGATGAACGCGGGGGCCTATGGTGACGAAATCGCGGACGTCCTGGTCTCAGCCCGCCGGGTTGAACTGGATGGCAGCGTTTCGGAACTCAGCCTCGACGATCTGGGCTTCGCCTATCGCCATTCAAAAACCCCGCGCGGGTCGATCTACACATCGGCCACCTTCAAGGCGACCAAGGGTGACAAACAGGCGATCTCGGCGCGCATGAAGGAAATCCAGAAGGAGCGGGGCCTGAGCCAGCCGGTGAACACGCGAACCGGCGGCTCCACCTTCGCCAACCCCCCGGGGCAAAAGGCCTGGGAGTTGATTGATCGCGCCGGCTGTCGGGGCCTGGAACGCGGCGCAGCGCAGGTGTCCGAAAAGCACTGCAATTTTCTGATCAACCGGGGCGGGGCCCGTTCTGATGATCTTGAACAGTTGGCGGAGATCGTCCGGCGTCGGGTTTACGAGACCAGCGGTATCTCGCTGCACATGGAAATCCGCCTGTTGGGTGTCCGCCGGGACGACCCCCTGAGCTTAGCGGCCGATGGCCAAAGAGAGGCATCATGACGAAACACGTCGCAGTCTTGATGGGGGGATGGTCGGCCGAACGCGAGGTGAGCCTGGTTTCGGGTGCCGCCTGTGCCAAGGCCCTGCAGGAGGCAGGCTTCCGGGTCACCGCAATCGATGTGCAGAGGGATGTCGGTGCCCTTCTGACCCGCCTCTATCCGAAGCCGGATGTGGTGTTCAATGCGCTGCACGGGCGGTTTGGCGAGGACGGCTGTATCCAGGGTCTGCTGAACATGTTGGAGATCCCCTATACCCATTCCGGCCTGCTGGCGTCTTCGATTGCCATGGATAAGCCCATGGCCAAACGGCTGTTTGTCGATGCCGGTCTGGATGTGGCCGAGCACGTGACGGCAACGCGAGAGGAGATCGCGAGCGGGAAGGACCTGATTCCCCGGCCCTATGTGATCAAGCCGGACAACGAAGGGTCCAGTGTGGGCGTCTTCATCGTTCAGGAGGGCGATAATTTCGAGCCGTTTTCCGATTCCGGTTGGCCGTTCGGGGAGCGGGTGATGGTCGAACAGTTCATTCCGGGGCGCGAACTCACCGTGGCGGTCATGGGCGACCGCGCGCTCTGCGTTACCGAAATATCAACCAATCGCGGCTTTTATGACTATGAGGCGAAGTATGCCGAGGGCGGCAGCACCCACAGGCTGCCCGCCGACATCCCCGAAGACATCGAAAAACGGGTGATGGCGGCGGCGGTGGAGGCGCACAAGGCCTTGGGCTGCCGTGGCGTTTCCAGGGCGGATTTCCGCTTGGACGGAGAACGATTGGTGATTTTGGAAGTGAACACACAGCCCGGCATGACGCCCACCTCGCTGGTGCCCGAACAGGCGGCGCACGTCGGCATCAGTTTCCCGGACCTGGTGTCCTGGATGGTTGAAAACGCGGAGTTGGATCGGTGAGCGACGCAGCTGAGAAGAAAAAAACCAAGGCGACGGCCAAGAAGGCCCCCCGGGCCGCGAAGCGCCCGCTGATCGGCAAAGGTCGGATGCGGCGACTGGCCCTCGGCGGGGCGACGGCCTTTGCCGTCCTAGGGACAATCGGGCTCGGCTCCTGGGTTGCGCTGACCGGAAAAATCGAAGCCTGGTCAACCTCTCTGCATGCCGAGGCCTTGTCGGTCACCAATACCCTTGGCCTCTCGGTCGGCGACGTCTTGGTCACGGGACGCAAGCGGACGAACGGAGACGCCTTGCTTCGCGCCCTCGAGACCGAACGATCCGACCCGATCTTGGCCTTTGATCCACAGGATGCCGCCGTGCGGATCGCCCAATTGCCCTGGGTGGCGAACGTCACCGTGGAACGGCTGCTGCCGGATACGATCCTGGTGCGCCTGACCGAACGCGAACCCCTGGCACTCTGGCAGCGGGACGGCGAATTTCAGGTGATCGATGGCGGGGGTGTCGTTATCGCGGGGATCGATCCTCGTGATCATGCCTATCTGCCGCGCATCGTCGGCGACGATGCACCGGAGGCCGCGCCGGACCTCTTCACGCTTTTGAATGCCGAGCCGCATTTGAGCCCCCGTGTCGAAGCCGCCGTCCGTGTCGGTGGGCGGCGTTGGAACGTCCGGCTGTCCGGCGATATCGACGTGCGCCTGCCCGAACAGGATGCCGCCGGTGCCTGGGCCCGGCTGGCCGAATACGACCGCAGCCATTCGGTGCTGTCTCGCGATATCCGTGTTCTCGACCTGCGCCTGCCGGACCGCTTGATCGTCCGGACCCGCGATGCACTTGAGGGGTTGGACGAAGGCGAGGCGGAACCGGCTGAAGCGCTTACCTCGCCGCCAGACCTCGACGATCCGGGCCGCGACGCCTGACCTTTTTTTGACCTGCTGATGAAAGACGACAGACGCCCTCGAAGACATCTTAGCCGCCCGATCCCGTTAACCATAACCGACCAGGAAGCAGACGCCGACCATGCCTCATCAGACGCCATCCTCCGCTAAACGCGCCGATCTGCCGAAATCCGGCCTGATTGCTGCGGTCGATCTCGGCTCGTCCAAGGCGGCTGCCCTGATCGCGCGCCTGGATGGCGAGGGCGGGATCAAGGTCTTGGGCTTCGGTCATCAAAGCGCCAAGGGCATCGCAAACGGGGTGATCGTCGATCTGGACGCGGCCGAAGCCTGCATCCGTTCCACGGTGGCCCTGGCCGAACAGATGGCGGGCGAGACCGTCCGCGACGTGGTCGTCGGAGTATCCGCAGGCCTGGCATCCAAGATCGTCAGCTTCAACCTGGACATCTCCGGTCACGAAATCGGGCCTCGTGATCTGGCGGCGGTCGAAGGGCACCCGGCCCTGCTGGACGCCGTGCCCGAGGATCGCGCGCTGCTGCACAGGATCGCGGTGGCCTATCGCATCGACGGTTGCCGGTCGGTCAAGGATCCGCGCGGCATGTTTGGCGAAAGGCTTTTCGTCAACATGCACGTGCTCAGCGCGGACGCGAACAATTTGCGGACCTTGGACACCGCCTTTGCGCGATCCCACCTGAACCCGGTCCTTCACGTCGCCCAGCCCCATGCGGCGGCCCTTGGTGCCTTGACGCCGGACGATCTGAAGTTGGGGGCGACCCTGATCGATTTGGGTGCCGGGACGACCTCGGTCGCCGTCTTCATGGATGGTGAACTGGTTCATGCCAGCGTGATCCGGGGGGGCGGTGCGAGGGTGACCGAAGACATCGCCTGCGGATTCTCCACGCCGATCGATTACGCGGAACGCATGAAGACCCTGTGGGGATCGGTCATCCCTTCGGGCAGCGATGATCGCCAGGTGCTTTCGGTGCCTCAGATCGGCGCGGATGCCAGCGGCGAGCCGGATCGGGATTTTCCACGGTCCATGCTGACCACCGTCATCCGACCCCGATTGGAAGAAATTTTCGAATGCGTGGCAGACCGCCTGGACCGCGCGGGCTTTTCCGGCGGGGTGGGGCGCGCCGTGGTGTTGACCGGCGGCGCGGCCCAGTTGTCCGGCGTGCGCGATCTCGCTGCCGACAGCCTGGGTCGCCAGGTGCGCATTGCGCGGCCCAGGCCGATCTCCGGGCTGCCGGATGCGGCCTCGAGCCCCAGTTTTTCCGCCTGTGTCGGGCTGTTGCTGGCCTGCCAGGACAGCAAGCTTCTGCCGCCCGCCTTTGCCGACGGCGCACACGTTCAAGGGAGGACCGGGGCCATATCGCGCTTCGGTCAATGGTTACGTGACAACTTCTGGAGTTGAACAGATTGACCTGTTCGGGGCGGAGGCACCGTCCCGACGCAGTCAGGGCCCGCCGCCGGGACCCGAACCGCCTCCGACTGAAACGCTCCCGACAGGGGTGCACACAGGAGGGAGCGAGCCTGAGGAAGTGTCCCCGGTCGGGCTGGACCGGGAAATTTCCTGCCAACAAGCCGATACAAATGTCTCGAGGATGGAGCCTGAAATGCCGATTAACATCACCGTGCCGGAACAGCCGGTTCAAGACGATCTCCGCCCCCGCATCACCGTGATCGGTGTCGGCGGGGCCGGGGGCAATGCCGTCAACAACATGATCGCTTCCGAACTGGAAGGGGTTGATTTCATCTGCGCCAACACGGACGCCCAGGCGCTGCGTCTGGCCCGCACCGACCGCCGCATCCAACTGGGTGCCGAGGTGACCAAGGGCCTTGGTGCCGGTGCCAAGGCCGACGTCGGCCGGGCGGCGGCTGAAGAATCCATGGATGACCTGATCAAGGCGATGGGCGACGCCAACATGGTGTTCATCGCCGCCGGTATGGGGGGTGGTACCGGTACGGGCGCGGCCCCGGTGATTGCGCGGGCCGCCCGCGAACAAGGCATCCTGACCGTCGGTGTGGTCTCCAAGCCGTTCCATTTCGAAGGTGCCCATCGCATGCGCATCGCCGAGACCGGCATCGAGGAACTGGCCGACTACGTCGATACCCTGATCATCATCCCGAACCAGAACCTGTTCCGCGTCGCCAACGAGAAGACCACCTTCTCGGATGCCTTCAAGATGGCCGACGATGTGCTTTATTCGGGGGTCCGGGGCATCACCGACCTGATGATCATGCCGGGCCTGATCAACCTGGACTTCGCCGATGTGCGTTCGGTCATGGCCGAAATGGGCAAGGCGATGATGGGCACGGGCGAGGCCGAAGGCGAACGCCGGGCCCTGGATGCCGCCGAAGCCGCCATCTCCAACCCGCTGTTGGACGACAGTTCCATGGCCGGTGCCCGCGGTGTGCTGATCAACATCACCGGCGGCCCCGACATGACCCTGTTCGAGGTCGACGAAGCGGCGAACCGCATTCGCGCCGAGGTCGACCAGGACGCCTACATCATCTTCGGCTCCACCTTTGATGAGGACATGCAGGGGTCTATGCGGGTTTCCGTCGTCGCCACAGGCATCGAAGCCCAGGCCGAGACCGGGCAAGACGCCCCGACACGGACGCTGGATGTCAGGGCCGCTGCCGTTCAATCCGCCCCGAAACCGGCCCCGAAGCCCGCTGTCCAACCGGCGGTGAAACCTGCCGCCAAACCGGCCGCGACCGAACAGGCCCCGGCCCCGAAAGCGGCCAAGACCGTGACCGTCAAGATGCAACCGGAACCGGTTGCAACTGATCCGGAGCCCGAGCCGGTCATTGAGGCCGCCTCAACCGTTGAAGCCTCGGAGCCCAAACCGGAACCCCTGGTCGTGACCGGTGTTGAGACCGAAATCGCCCAACCGGCAGCAAAAGCCGAACCTGAAGCCGCCCCGGCACCAGCCCCGGTCGCAGCCCCGGCCCCAGTTTCGCCCGAGCCCGTGGCCTTTATCCCGCCGGAACCGGTCAAGCCCGCCAAGTCCAAGGTCGAAGCGACGGCACCGGCCGAGCCCTTTGCCGCAGCAGACCTGACCAATGCGACCGCCGCGACCGAGGCCCCGGCCCCGGTGGCTCCGGAGGCACCGAAGGCCGCCCGGAAGCCCTCCCTGTTCGAGCGCGTCACCGGCATTGGCTCCAAGGGAAAGGACGACGAACCGGCTGCCTCGGCGGAGCCCGTGCCCTTTGGTCGTCCGGCACCGGAAGCAGCCCCCGCCAAAGCGCCGGCCCCGGTTCAGGCCCCGGCTTCGGCGAAATCCGCACCTCAAGGGGGGGCTCAAGCCGCCCTGGGGGGCTTGGACGCCGCAGAGCAGTTGCCCGACCAGCAGGACCAGGAAGACCTTTTGGAAATTCCGGCATTCCTGCGTAGGCAGGCGAACTGATCGGATAAACCTCTGAAATTGTTTCCGAAAATCGTGTAACATTCGGAAATAATGATTGATTTGAGCGCCTTGGGTCCGGGGTGGTACCTCTTAACCCAAGGCGCTTTCTGTTTTTACGCTCGGATTGGGTCCCTTGCTTCCGCAGACAAACCGCGAAAAAGCGGGCGGGGCTAAGAAACCTTAAAAGGTTTACGGGGCTAATTTGATGCGGTGCAGAAAGCAGGGAGACCGGCCCGACGTTCGGGGGAGCAAAAGGCCGGTGAAGACATGGGTGAGGCTTGTTTAAGATGAACGCTGTGACATTGGATGTTCAGAAGGCCGTCTCTAAGGACGGTATGATCGGGCAGAAGACGCTGAAACAGGCGATCACCTGCACCGGCATCGGCCTCCACTCCGGCGACAAAGTCTCCATGAAACTCTCTCCGGCTCCGGTCGGGCACGGGATCGTCTTCCGGCGTACCGACATCAAGGGCGGCGGCGCGGTGATTGAAGCGCGCTGGGATCGGGTGGTCGACACCCGCATGTGCACGGTCATCGGCAACGAAGACGGCGTGACCATTGCAACCATCGAACACCTGATGGCTGCCCTGGCGGGTGCCGGGATCGACAACCTGGATATCGAAATCAGCGGCGGCGAAGTTCCCGTCATGGACGGCAGTTCCGCCCCCTTTGTCTTCCTGGTGGAATGCGCCGGCGTCGAAGTCCAAAGCGCCCCTCGCCAGGCTGTCCAGGTCCTGAAGCCCGTGATCGTCCAGGAAGGCGACGCCAAAGCGGCCCTGATGCCGGGTGCCGGTCAGGTGCTGGCCATGGGCATCACCTTCGACAGCCCGGTCATCGGTACGCAGGCTTTTGAACTGAACCTGGCCGATGGTGCCTTCAAAAAGGAAATCTGCCGCGCCCGGACGTTCGGCTTCCTGCATGAGGTCGAGGCCCTTCGCGCCGCCGGTCTGGCCCGGGGCGGTTCCCTGGACAACGCCGTGGTCGTCAGTGGCGACCGTGTGATGAATGAAGACGGCCTGCGCTATGGCGACGAGTTCGTTCGCCACAAAATGCTGGATGCCGTCGGTGATCTTTACCTGGCCCAGGCACCTTTCCTGGGGCGTTTCGAGGGCAGCCGGTCCGGCCACCGTGTGCATAACCTGCTGCTTCGTAAGCTGTTTGCCGATCGGGCCAACTGGCGGATGGTGCCGCTCAGCGCCGGTGACTTCGTGATCGGGGCGACAGCCGAAAGCCTGACCGCCTGATTGTCCTGACCATCCGGACCGGCCCCAGGGCCTCGCCCTGATGTCGGGCCCAGGTGTCGCACACAGGTGCCGCCCCTTTTCCTGACAAGACCATAAGCGTATATTGCGACCCAAGGTGCCGGTTTTACTCGGCTGCCAAAGGGAGGCGTCTATCCATGCGACTGAAGAAAGCGGCTTTGCGCGTTTTGGCCCCACTTCTGGCACCTGTGCTGTTGGTCGGGGTTCTCGGTGCCTGCTCGACGGACGAGGCTCCCTACGTCGAACGGCCCGTGGAGGAACTCTACAACGAAGCCATGGATTCGATGCAGCAGAAGAACTTCCAGACCGCTGCCGTCCAGTTCGATGAGGTTGAACGCCAACACCCCTATTCGTCCTGGGCGACCAAGGCCCAGTTGATGAGCGCCTATGCCCATTACAGCGGCCAGAAGTACGATGATGCGATCATCGGGCTCGACCGCTTCATCCAGCTCCATCCTTCCAACCGGGATGTACCTTACGCGCTTTATCTGAAGGGTCTGAGTTACTACGAACAGATTTCGGATGTATCCCGCGATCAGTTGATTACCCGGAATGCCCTGGAATCACTGGAAGACCT
Organism: Magnetovibrionaceae bacterium; assembly: GCA_049603795.1. Taxonomy (GTDB): domain Bacteria; phylum Pseudomonadota; class Alphaproteobacteria; order Rhodospirillales; family JBMYSY01; genus JBMYSY01. The sequence continues at coordinate 175,879 of JBMYSY010000002.1, read as the reverse complement.
GGTGAAGCGTTTCCCCGAAAGCCAGTATTCCCGCGACGCCAAGATCAAGGTCGATCTGACCTATGACCATCTGGCGGGCAAGGAAATGGATATTGGGCGCTACTACCTGCGCCAGGGTCATTACCAGGCTGCCATCAACCGCTTCCAGGTGGTGGTCAACGGCTATCAGACCACAACCCACGTGCCGGAAGCGCTCCTGCGCCTGACGGAGGCCTTCATGGCCCTGGGTATCACGGTCGAGGCGCGGAAGACGGCAGCCGTCCTTGGCCATAACTTCCCCGGTTCCGATTGGTACCAGGATGCCTATTTTCTGGTCGAGGGGCGTCAGCCCGAGTCGGATCAACCGCAAGAAGCCTGGTACAAATTCTGGTAATTGAGGGGCCGGCAGGCTTACATGGGCGTTGAGGATTTTCTCTAGGCCATCCGATTCGCCCCGCCATGCTCATTAGCCTTTCCATCCGTGATGTGGTGCTGATTTCGCGCCTCGATCTCAGCTTTCAGAACGGTCTTTGCGTCCTGACCGGAGAAACCGGTGCGGGCAAGTCCATCCTGCTCGACAGCCTGGGGCTGGCGCTGGGCATGCGTGCCGAGGCGAGATTGGTCCGCCACGGGGCGGAGCGCGCCCAGGTGACGGCGGTTTTTGATTGCCCGGCGGCGGGGCCGGTGGCGAGCCTGCTGGAGGAGGGCGGGATCGCCGCGGAAGACGGTGTGATCCTGTTGCGCCGCGCGCTCACCCCGGACGGACGGTCCAAGGCCTACATCAACGATCAACCGGTCTCGGTCGGTCTGTTGCGCCAGGTCGGCGATGCCCTGGTCGAGGTGCATGGCCAATTCGAAAGTCAGCGCCTGATGGACCCCAAGGGCCACAGGGACCTGCTGGATGCCTATGGTCGGCTGACCAGGGAATTGGAGGCCACGAGCCTGGCTCATGGCCGCTGGCGCGCGGCGGCGCGGGCCTATGCCCAGGCGAAGGCCGATTTCGAGCGTGCCCGCCAGGACGAGGATTTCCTGCGCCATGCCCTCGACGAGTTGGAAAAGCTCGGCCCCCTTGAGGGCGAGGAAAAAGAGCTGTCCGACGCCCGGGCATTGATGCAGGCCTCTGAAAAGCTCACGGAAGCCATCGGGGAGGCGCAGAAATCGGTCAGCAACGGCAAGGGTGTCGAGGCCGGCCTGATGGGGGCCATGCGGCCCCTGGAACGGGTCGCGCCCCGTGCCGAGGGGCGGTTCGAGCCCGTGATCGAGGCCTTTGGGCGGGCTCTCGCTGAGACGTCAGAGGCCTTGGTCGAATTGAACCGCCTGGCGTCGAGCGTCGATCAAAACCCGGCGGAGTTGGAAAGGATCGAAGAGCGTCTGTTCGCGCTTCGCGCCATGGCCCGCAAGCACCAGGTGGATGTCGACAAGCTGCCCGCCCTGATGCAGCAGTTCCGCGATCAGGTGACCGCCGTCGATGACGGTGGGGCACGCCTGGGTCAGTTGCAAGCCCAGGAGGCCGAGGCCCGAGCGGCATATGAGATCAAGGCCCGTGCCTTGTCGGAGGCGCGCGCCCAGGCCGCCGCCGGTCTGGACGAGGGCGTAATGACCGAATTGGTTCCCCTCAAACTGGACCGCGCGCGTTTCGTGACCGCTGTCGAGCCCTCTGCCAATGAAGCTGATTGGGGTGCCGACGGTTGGGACCGTGTGGCCTTTCAGGTGGCGACCAATCCTGGTGCGGCCCCTGGACCCATTGGCAAGATCGCGTCGGGCGGCGAGTTGTCGCGCTTCATGCTGGCCCTGAAGGCCGTCCTTGCCAGCGCCGATTCCGTCCCCACCCTGATCTTTGACGAGGTGGACGCGGGCGTTGGCGGGGCGACGGCGGCCGCCGTGGGGGAAAGGCTGGCCAAGTTGGGCCAGGATGTTCAGGTCCTCGTGGTGACCCACAGTCCTCAGGTGGCCGCACGCGGTGCCTACCACCTGCAAATTGCCAAGCGCGAGGAGGCGGGAGCCATGTTCACCAGCGCGCGCGAACTGGCCGCCCATGAAAGAGAGGCCGAAATCGCCCGCATGCTGGCTGGCGAAACGGTCACAGACGAGGCCCGTCGGGCGGCGGCGAGCCTGATGAACGTGGGGGCCTGAGCCTTGGACCTGCGCAAGGTTTCCGTCGATCAGCTGAACATCTTCGAGGCCGAGGAAGAGCTGACCAGGCTGGCGGCTGAAATCGCTGCCCATGACGAGGCCTATCACCAGAAGGACGACCCCTTGATCTCGGACGCGGACTACGACGCGCTGCGCAGCCGAAATGCCGAGATCGAGGAACGCTTTCCCCATCTGGTGCGCAAGAACAGCCCGAGCAAGCGCGTCGGGGCGGCCGTGGCGTCGGGTTTCGCCAAGGTCCGCCATGCGGTGCCCATGCTGTCGCTGGGTAACTGTTTTTCCGAAGACGATGTGGCCGACTTCATTCAGCGCATCCGCCGGTTCTTGGGGCTGGCAGACGAGGACGAGGTCGCCCTGATCGCAGAGCCGAAGATTGACGGTCTTTCGATTTCCTTGCGCTATGAAAAGGGAAAATTCGTCCGCGCCGCCACGCGTGGCGACGGTCAGGAAGGCGAAGACGTCACCCAGAACGTGGCCACCATCGGCGATGTTCCCCGCAGCCTGGAGGGTGCACCGGATGTGCTGGAAGTCAGGGGCGAGATCTATATGGCCCGGGCCGATTTCTTTGCCTTGAACGAGCGCCAGGAAGCGGCGGGTGCGAAGCTCTTCGCTAACCCCCGGAATGCCGCCGCCGGATCCTTGCGCCAGTTGAAAGTCGAGATCACCCGAGGGCGACCTCTGACGCTCTTCGCCTATAGCTGGGGGGAGGTTTCGGGAGACTTGCCCTGGACCACCCAGGCTGAATTCCTGGAGCGATTGCGGGCCTGGGGTTTTCCCGTCAATGAACGCGCGGTCCGGGTTGTCTCGCTGGAAGAGGCCCTGGCCCACTACCAGTCGGTGGGCCGCGACCGCGCCGACCTGCCCTATGATATCGACGGCATGGTCTACAAGGTGGACCGTATCGATTGGCAGCAGCGCCTGGGCTTTGTCGCCCGCGCGCCGCGCTGGGCCACAGCCCATAAATACCCGGCGGAGAAAGCCATCACCCGGCTGGAGAAGATCACCATTCAGGTGGGCCGTACAGGCACGCTGACGCCGGTTGCCAACCTGGAACCGATCACCGTCGGTGGTGTCGTTGTCTCCCGTGCAACGCTTCACAACGAGGATGAAATCGCCCGCAAGGATATCCGCGAGGGTGATTGGGTGGTGATCCAGCGGGCCGGTGACGTCATCCCCCAGGTGGTCGAGGTGGTGATGGACCGCCGTGCCGATGATTCCCAACCCTTCACCATGCCGGAGACCTGTCCGGAGTGCGGCTCGGCGGCAATCCGCGAAGAGGGGGAGGCGGCTCGGCGCTGCACCGGCGGGCTGATCTGCCCGGCGCAGGCGGTCGAGCGGCTCAAGCACTTCGTCTCCCGCGATGCCTTTGACATCGAGGGGCTGGGGGCCAAGCACATCGAAACCTTCTGGAAGGACGGGTTGCTGGCGGGGCCGGGCGACGTCTTCCGCCTGCCCGCGCATCGGGAAGCCATGAGCGGTCGGGAAGGCTGGGGCGAGAAGTCGCTCGACAATCTGGAGGCCGCGTTGATCGAGCGCCGAACCATCGGCCTGGACCGCTTCATTTATGCGCTCGGCATTCGTCAGGTGGGCCAGGCGACGGCGCGCCTGCTCGCCAAGACCTATGGTGATCTGGACGCCTTGCGAAAGGCCCTGGAAGCGGCACAGCTGGTAGGATCGGAAGAGCGCGGTCAGTTGATGGACATCGACGGCATCGGCCCTTCGGTTGCCGAGGACCTGATCGGTTTCTTCGCCGAAGAACACAACCAGGCGGTCCTCGACGACCTGACCGCCCTGCTGACGATCGAGCCCTTCGCCGTTCCGGACGAGACCGATTCCCCCGTCGCCGGCAAAACGGTGGTTTTCACCGGCACTTTGGAGACCATGACCCGCCAGGAGGCCAAGGCCCGCGCCGAGGCTCTGGGGGCAAAAGTGGCGGGATCGGTCTCGAAGAAGACCGACTATGTGGTGGCCGGGCCCGGCGCAGGCTCGAAAGAGAAGAAGGCCCGGGAGTTGGGGTTGATGGTCCTCAGCGAGGAGGAATGGATTGGTTTGATCAGCACTTAAGACTTGGGCTTCAGCCTTGTGATGACAGCCAGGAATTCCTTTTGCTGGGTCTGAGCATCCAGGCCTTTTATCTTTCGACAATCATATCCGAAAATGAAGGCGTTTGAGTTCCCGGATCCTGACATTTTTCCATCGCTACTGGTCGTGCCGCCGGCGTTTTGTGAAAAGGCGATGCAACGCGTCAATCGGGTCTCCGCGTCTGCCATGGCATAGACGAAACGGCCAAACCCATTGGCACCGGATCGAGCACTCTCGGGTGTGAAAGAGACACCGTCCTCCGAAAATTTCTGCCAGCGCTTCGTCATCTCGATCAGCTGGCTGGCCGATGTGTAATCGTCGCGAAGGAAGCGGCCCGGATGCAACGCGACGTAAAGGGCTTCTCCTCCCGGCCAGCGCCAGACCTCCTGTTCGGATCGAACTCTGCTGATTGCGAACCGCTTGAAATTGATCCTGCTGGCCTCAGGGGCGGTAAGCGCAAGAACACTCTCCGCCTCTGTGATCGGGCGCTCTTTGTTCAGGTTGGGATTGACCGTTTGGCAGGCGGTAAGCAGGCCCAGGCTAAGGGCGAGCCCGATGACTCTAGCAAGCATTCATGTTCCCCTCGAAATCAACTGTTCCGAGAAGATTGTAGTAAGATTTATGCCTAATGAAAGCAGCTTCCTTGGAGGATCAGGGCTGTACAGCCGTCCCAAACGGCGTCTGGACATTCAGGGTCGATCTCGGATTGACGTCCTGCAAAGCCAACAGGACCATCATGCCGTCGCCCAGATTGGCCTGGCCCGGTCGGATCGGGCTCAAGGCCTGATCCTCGTCGATGCCCTTGTCCACTTCAGTCTCCGCGCTCACCCGGGACTGAATTTCGTCGGCGATCAGCTTCTCGATGGCTTTTTGGGCGTCGGCGGGCAGGGCTGACAGAGCTTCCTCGCTCAGGCCCATGCGCTCCAACAGTTCTTCGCGCATCTGCTGGCGCTTCTGCTCGTCCAGCTCTTCGACGTAGTTCCGAAGCCCTTTGTTGCGGATCAATTCCAGCAGGGTCGGGTCCTGTTCGGTCTCGGTATCGGCCTTTGATGCGGCTCCGACCGGCGTGGGGGCCTGGCCAGTTTGCGCTGCAGCCGTGGCCGTCGGCTGGCCTTGCGCGCCGCCGGTGGCCTCGGCGAGGGCCTGTCGGAAGGCCTCACCCGTGTTCGGGTCCGTTGTGCCGGGCCTGCCAGCCTCACCCGGTGCACCGGGGCCGCGAACGGGCGTGCCCATGACGGTCGCAATGCTGCTGGCCAGTTGGTCCTTGTAGCTGTCGAACATGGTCCGATCCGTACACTGGTGAAAAACAATCGCCCCAGTTGGCGCAAGAAACAGGCCAGGTACCAAGCGGGCCGAAACCCCTTGAAACCCGGGCGTTCTTTCTCCCCATGGCGTGATGATTTTCGCCCAGGCGGCAATATTTGCCGGGTCGATTTGGCTGAACTGGGCTTTTCTTGCCCATCGTGGCCCGCTTCTGGGCCCGAAACTTTATCTCCTTCGTGGGGCTGCTTTTCAGAATTTTAGATTAGCGAAGTCGCGCCGCGGACAAGCTCCTTGCGTATTTGCGACTGCGTTTCGATTTCTGTTCTGGCACCGGCTTTTTCCGCCTACATCTGAATCAGAACCACGTCGTACCCACATGCGGGAGCCCGCCATGCCGGAGCCTCTTTCGATCTTCGATTCGCCCCATATGGATGACCACGAACAGGTGGTCTTTGTCTCGGACGCGGAGGCCGGCCTGAGGGCAATCATCGCGGTTCACTCGACGGCCTTGGGCCCTGCGCTGGGCGGTTGCCGGATGTGGTCCTATGCCTCGGAGCCGGAGGCCCTGGCCGATGTGCTGCGGCTTTCCAAGGGCATGAGCTACAAGAACGCGCTGGCGGGTCTTCCCTACGGCGGTGGCAAATCGGTGATCCTGGGCGATTCCGCTTGGGCCAAGACGCCTTCGTTGTTCAAGGCCATGGGCCGCGCCGTGGAGCGCCTGGGCGGTGCCTATATCATTGCCGAGGATGTGGGTACCAGCCCCGCCGATATGGCCGAGGTCGCCACCGAGACGGTCCACGTGATGGGGCTGGAAGGGCAGGGCGGTGATCCCTCTCCCGCCACGGCGCTAGGCACCTTTGAAGGGATCAAGGCCGCTGTTCGGCATCGGCTGGGAAAGGCCGATCTGGCGGGCCTGCGGGTTGCGGTCCAGGGGCTGGGGCACGTCGGCTGGCTCTTGGCGGAGCACCTGCATCTAGCGGGCGCCGAACTGGTGGTCAGCGACCTGGACAGCCTGGCCGTGGCCGGGGCCGTCGCACAGTTCGACGCGACCGCCGTGGAGCCCGAAGCGATCTACGGCGCGGATGTGGATGTCTTCGCCCCTTGTGCTCTCGGTGCCGTGATCAATGACGACACCATCGGCCGGTTGCAGGCCAAAGTGATCGCCGGTTCCGCCAATAACCAACTGGCGACCGAAGCCCACGCCCGCGGGTGCAAGGATCGCGGTATCCTCTATGCGCCCGACTACGTCATCAACGCAGGCGGGGTTATCCAGATCCATTACGAGGGCGTCCAGGGCGATGCCGAAGCCGCCGTCGAAGCGGTCCGAGCCATTGGCAAGACGCTGGAACGGATCTTCGCTCAGGCCGACCGGGATGCCATGACGCCTTTACGGGCGGCGAACGTCATCGCGGAACACCGCCTTCGTGGGCCCGACAAGGTTGCTGCCGAATAGCCTGTGGCGAGTTCGGGTAACAGCTTTGAATTACCGCTGTTTTTGCTGAAAAGGTTCAGAAATAATCCCTTTCGGACTGGCATGTCCGAGCAAAAGAACATTCTAATTTAGCTATCTTTCTTGCAAGAATGAATAAAAAGACGTAATCTCCTTGCGGGTTTTCGGCGGCGCGGGGGCGTGCTTGTCCGGACCTGTCTGAACGGGGCTTTCGGGCATCCCTTCAGTCGGTCTCCTAAAGGGGGGGATCGCGATAGATCAGGGGGCGGCGCGAGCGTCGAACCTCTATAACTGGATCCAGGCGCAGACGTCCTGAGGGGTACGTTTGCGCCGAATGGGAGGATAACGCATGCGTAAAGTATTGTTTGGCCTGCTGGCCGGCCTGATGATGACCGGTAGCGCCTTTGCTGCTGATGAAAACCTGAAAATCATTGGCGACTCCATGGAAGTCGTGGTCGAGACCGATGATGGTCCCTTCACCATCACGCGCCACATGACCGGTTGCGCCAAGAACAAGGGCTGGCTGCAACCGTTGATTCCGGCCGCCGGGATTCATCCGGTCACCGAAATCGAGGTGCTCAATGCCTTGGGTGACGATAGCTTCGTCGTCGTCGATATGCGCACCGTGGAGTGGCGGACCAAAGCAACCATCCCCGGCAGCGTTCACATTCCCTACACCGAAGTTGCCATGCGCTTGGATGAACTGGGTTGTTCGAAGAAAAGTGACGGCACTTTTGAATGTGCCAGCCCGAAAAAGGTTGTCGGCTTCTGCAACGGCCCGGTCTGCCCGCAGTCCCCGATGGCCATGAAGGCGATGATCCGTGAAGGGTTCCCGGCGGAAAACATCTACTACTACCGCGGCGGCATGCTGGACTGGGATGCCCTGGGCCTGAGCGTCCTGGAAGGTGCCTTCTAAGATTTGATCACTCGTCTCGACGGGTGTCTTTGAAACGCCGGTTCCCTTGCGGGAGCCGGCGTTTTTTTTCTGCCGGCCCTGTGGAACCGAACCCACCAGCCTTGAGCCACGCCCAAGCGAGTACGGCCCCCACCTGCGGAGGAGCAACAAAGTGCGGGGCCGGACAAACGAAAAAATGGTGCCGCAGGAGGGATTTGAACCCCCGACCTACGCATTACGAATGCGCCGCTCTACCAACTGAGCTACTGCGGCCCCTGGGCCTGGATCACTTACAGGCCTGGATCGCTTTCGGGCCTGAAACATTCGTCGGTCAGGGCCTTACGCGATCCGTGCGAGCGGCATTCATAGAGGGGGTTTTGAGGGAATGCAAGTCTGGCTTCCGCTTGGTGCCACAGACGGTTTTCAGGCCCCTTGTCCAAGGGTTTCCGGGGACCTGCGGGCGCTGTCGTGATCTTGGTCACAGCACCGCTGCAGGACGCTGGCCAGGGATCATCCGCGCCCTTAAACTGACGTGGACCTCGAATCCGGTCTGTCCGCTCAACCGAGGGCGGGCAGGCCCCGGCAAGGTCTCCTGTTGGTTCGTAAATAAGGATCCCGCCCCAGATGGCCGAAGAAGAAGGTGCGCTGAAAAAGTTTGGCCGGATGCTCGGGTTCGGGGGCCGGGAAGAAACCCGGATCAAGCGCTCCACGACGACCGAGGAGTCTTCCGAGTTGGATGCGCCGTTGACGCTGGACGAGATGCTGCAGAGCATGTCCGGGCGCTTCTGCAAGGTCCATATCATCACCTTTGGCGAGTTTCGCGAGGCACTGGGCGAACGCTGGCATACGCTCGGCGACAAGGTGATGATGATCGCCGACGGTACGGTGCGCCGTCACCTCGACCGGGGGGATTTCTTCAACCGCCAGGGCGATGACGCTTTTGTCCTGGTCTTTTCCAAACTCAACGAGATGGAGGGCAAGGCCCGCGCGCAGCGCATTGCCGATGAGCTGGGCCGCCGCCTCGTCGGTGCCCAGTTCCAGGGGCTGGAGCAGGTCGCGATCCGCACGGCGGAGGTTGCAGCCGAGGCCCTGATGGGCGAGGACGGCGAGTTGGACATGGCCAAGCTTGAACAGGCCGTGGCGGAAGCGAAACCGGTAGCACCGCCGGACGGCCCGAAGTCGAAGCCTGCACCCGAGGCACCGGCACATTCGCCGACAGCTCCCGCCAAGTCCGGTGATCCCAAAATCGCGTCGGACGAGCGGGTTGCCCGCAACGACGACATTCGCATGGTCAAGATCGACCACCCCGGCGGAAACTCGGACGGTGGGCGCATGATTTCGATGGATCGCAACGGGCCGCGCGGTAACAAAAGCGACGATCTGGCCTGGCAACCCATCAGTGAGCCGAAGCTGGGCTTGCCGGCCTTCCTGGCTGAGGCCGATTTCATGTTCCATCCGACATGGTCCGCCAAGTCGGAGAGTCTGGACGCCCATCTCTTGCAGGTCCAGCGCCGCGACAAGGCATCCGGCGAGATCACCATCGGCGACCGCATCATGCCGCCTGATCCCGATACCGAAACCTTGATGGCTGCCGACCAGGAAATGCTGGATCGCGCCGTCAAGGCGATCCGTGCGATGTCGTCCCAACAGCGCAGTATCGTCGTGGTCCCCGTGCACTGGCGCAGCCTGATGCCGTCCAATCGCTCGAAACTGTCTGCCGTCATCACGCCGAAGGACGAGGCCCTGCGCCTCGTCAGCCTGGTTGTTGAAATCATCGGCCTGCCGGCAGATGTGCCACCGGATCAGGTTGCCGAGGTGCGAGCCTTCGCAAGTGGCCTCGGGCGTGATGCCCTGGTCCGCCTGCCGCTCGATCAGCCCCGGGTGGAGCAGGTTTGCCATGCGGGCTTCGGTGGCGTCAGCCTTCACCTGTTCGACCCGGCAGCCAAGGTGATCGAGCGCATGACAGAGGACCTGTTCTGCTTCCACGCCCTTGTCGGCAATCAGTCGCTTTCGCTCTGGGGCGCACGCCGTCGGGACGATATCGCCATGGCGATTGAAAACAATTTTGCCATGGTCAATGGGCCCGCGCTGAAAAAGCCGGCCAAAAAACCGGGTCCGCCCATGAAGCTAGGCCGCGCACCGCTGTTGAAGCTGCTGGAAAAATCCGTCCGCAAGAAAGAAGCCGAAAAGCGTGCCAAGCTGGCCAAGGCTCAGCCCGAGGCCTGAACCTTACTCTTGCCCCCTTTGATCTTCGGATTGGGCAGTGCGGCGCAGGCCTCCTCGATGCCCGTCTCCAGGCGTTTGAGCATTTCTCTCGGTTTGACCCCGGGCGGAATCGGCTCCAGAAACTGAACCTGAACGGTGCCCGGTGTCTTGACCCACTGGTAACGGCCCCAGAAGTTGCCGGAGTTCAAGGCCACAGGCACGACCGGCACGTCCAATTGCCGATAGAGTGCGGCGACACCGGAATGATAGGTCGTGCTCTCGCCGGGGTCTGTCCGGGTGCCTTCCGGGAAAATGATCACGTATCGACCCTGATCCAGCGCATGGCGGGTATCGTCGATCATCTTGCGCAGGCCCGCGGCACCTGAGGAGCGGTCGATCCCGATCGCCTCGCATTTGCGCGCGCAGGGGCCGTAGACCGGAATCTTCATCAACTCGATCTTCAGGACGTAGGTCGGATCGTCGAAGATATCGAAGAACAGCACCGTATCCCAGGCGGATTGGTGCTTGGCGGCAATGATGCAGGGCTCGTCCGGCAGGTTTTCACGGCCTTCAATCACATAATCGATGCCCATGATCAGCCTCGACAGCCGGATGATCCCCTGGGCCCAGAACCGGACGGCACCGACCATCACCCGCCTGGGAAAGGGCAATAACAACCCATAGAAAAGCAAGGCGATCACCGTGAATCCGATGAAGATAAAATTGAAAACCCAAGCCCGGACCCAATTGATCATGAAATTTCCTTCGCTGCTGGTCCGTTTTCCTACCGGCCCGCTTCGTTGCTTGCACTGGCGGTACCCGCCAGTTTTCGGGCCTCGCGTTCCAAGGTCATCTTTGCCCAGGCGACCAGAAACTTGTTGTATTCACCCATGATCAGCGCCGTGGTGCCGGGCCAGGCCCACCAGTCTTCCTGACGGACGTTCTCGGCCAGGACCGGGTGTTCGATCAGGTCGATTTCAGGGCCAACGCGGGCGAATTCGATCCGGGCCCGGGGCATGTGATAGGCTGACGTGACCAAACGTATGCTCTTAAATCCCGACTTTCGCAACCATTCGACGGTTTCCCGGGCGTTGGCGACGGTGTCTTCCGCGTCGCCGATGGCGATTCTGTTGCTCAGGTCGCCACGTGTCTGACGAGCCAGACGGAGAAGGCGCGCAACGTCCACGCCGGGAAAGACCCCGGACACGAAGAGCTGATCGGCCTTGTCCCGGATCAAGAGGTCGATGCCGGCCTCAAGCCTTCCGCTTCCGCCGGTCAGGACCACGATGGCGTCGGTCCGGCTGGCCACATCCTTCGGCCCGAGGGGCAGGGATTCGGCAAAGACAAAAAGACCGCCGGCCCAAACCAGGGCGATCGCCACGAGGCCCCCCGCATAGACAAGAAACCGTTTCCCCATCCCCCTGGTTGATCGGGTCCGATTGGATCGATAAAGCCGTTGCACGGCCATGCCCCCCTTGCTTCGCTTCACTGCTCACGATCGTCGCCCGCCATCATAGGGTCTGGCCATTTTACGGGATCGACGAATCTCATCTACCGCACCACCTTAGGGCATCCGGGCGAGATCACGCAGCACCGTAACCCGAGCCGTCAGGCGGGCCAGCAGCGTTGCCAGGACCGCAGGCGCGGGAATTAGAATCCATTCCAACAGGCCGAAGGAGACTTCCGGCATCAAGCCCACCTCCAACCGTCCAACCAGGAACTGGAGGCCGAGCAGCGTCGGCAATGCCAGACTCAACCCGAGGATGCTGCCGAGAAGGGCCATCTGCATGGCGTGGCGCGCAAACTGGGACGCGATATAGACATCCTGCGCGCCGATCAGGTGCAGCACCTGGATCGCTTCTTCGTGCACGGTCAGTCCGGTCCGGGTGGTGAAGATCACCGTAGCGGCCATGGCAAGCCCGATCAGGCAAAGGATGGCCAGGGCAAGAAGTTCGCTGGTGGCGATGAAATCCAGCAGCCGATCCAGCCAGACCCGGTGGTCATCCAACTGGGCATCGGCCACCACGTCACTCAGCGCCCTTTGCAGTCGGTCGAGGTCCAGGTCGGCGTCCGGTTTCAATTGCACATCGATCAAGACCGGAAGCGGCAGGCTGTCGACAAAATCACCCGTGCTGCCTGCCCCCGCTTTTGTCTCTTCCGCATTGTCCGGTCGGCTGCCGAGCCAGGGTTCCAGCAGGTCCAAGGCCTCGCTGCGGGGCATGACCCTGGCGCTGGCAATGGCGGGATTGGTGCCGAGCAGTTTCATGGCAAGGCCAGCGCGGCGGTTGTCTTCGTCAATGCTGCCCGCTGCCGGAATCTGGACCGTGTAGCTGCCGGTAATTCCCTTGTCCCAGCGGTCCGCGACCTGGGACAGGGCCAGCATACCCGCCAGGGCAAGGCAGGCCAGATAGACCATGAAGGCGATCAGCCAGGGCAGGAATCGCGTCAGCGGGTCCTTGTCGAGTGCCAGGTCGGAGCGTCTGTTCAGGATTCCCATCAGCCGCGCCGCCCCTCAGACAAAGGCCCTGCGGGGTTCGATGCGCCCTTGATCGAGGACAAGGGTGTCGTGGCCGAGCCGTTTGACCAGGCTTTCGTTGTGGGTCGCGATGACCACCGTGGTCCCCAGCTTGTTCAGTTCTTCGAACAGGTGCATCAGGCGCAAGGCCATGCGGTCGTCGACGTTGCCGGTGGGCTCATCGGCGATCAAAAGGTGCGGGCGGGCGATCACGGCCCGCGCAATGGCCACCCGCTGCTGCTGGCCGCCGGACAGCGTCGGCATGCGGGCATCCATGTGGTCCTTCAGCCCAACCCAGGTCAGCAGCTCGACCACATGACGGCGCACATCGGACTCCTTGGCTCCGGCGACCCTCAGCGGTAAGGCCACGTTATCGAAGGTGGACAGATGGCGCAGCAGCCGGAAATCCTGGAACACGACGCCGACGCGGCGGCGCAGCTTTGGCATCTGATCGCGCGGGGTCACTGCCACGTCGCGCCCGAACAGATGGACGAGGCCCCTGGTCGGGCGCAGAGCCAGATACATCAATTTCAGCAATGAGGATTTGCCGGCACCACTGGGGCCGACCAGAAAGTGGAAGGAACCCGTCGGCAGGCTGAAGCTCAAGTCCGACAGCACTTCAGGCCCGAGACCATAGCGAAGGCCGACGTTTTCAAGCTCCACAACGTGTCCATCAGGGGACAAGGCCACTTCGTAACGATCCTTCAGTTTCAAGAAAATCGGCGGGCTGTGATGCCTGCCGATCAGAGAACCCCGCCGACAATGCACCCCGAATCCGATCAGGTCCAGGCCGCCTTTGAAGCCGGGTGGCCATAATTTGCACGGGCCATGTGGCGGGAAAAGGGCAACCGGGGCTTTGGCTCCGACGGTTTGAGCCGGTTGGCTGGGTTGCGTTGCGAATCCGCAACATTGTATAAGAGTCTCAGGCTTCGATTCGTTGGGCGAAAATGATCATAACCTGCCCCAATTGCGCAACCCGCTACTCCATCGATCCGGGCGCGCTCGGAGCTAATGGAAAAGTCGTCCGTTGCTCCAGCTGTGACCACCAGTGGCACCAGGCGCCACGGGCCCCTTCGCTTGCGCCTCCGCCGCAGCCGCAGGCCTATATGCCTTTGGGGCCCGCGCCGACACCCGGCTTCGGGCCGCCGCCTGCCTATGCGGCTCCATACGGGCAGCAGGCACCGGTGGGTTACGTTCCGCAGCAGGGCCATTATCCGCCGCAACAACCACCGCCGCCGCCCAACTATGGCCAACCGGGTTACGGTCAGCCGGGCTATGGGCAACCGGGGTATGATCAGCAGGCCTATGGGCCGCCGGGCTACCCTCCACAGGCTCCCGCACAACCGCCTGCCCGACCGGAACCACCCGCGCCGGAACCGGAACCGCTGCCGGACCCAGAGCCCGAGCTAGACCCCTCGACCTTCTTTGAAGAACCGGAGCCCGAACCGCTTCCGGACCCGGAACCCGATCCAATCATCGATGACGAACCGGAACCCGGTCTGCTCGACGAAGGACCGGCGGATCTGGATTCCATGTTCGGCGATGACGACGCGGATGACGATCCAGGCGCGATGCCGGACGCCCTGGACGAGGCCGAGCCGATGTCGGCTGTCGACGAGGGCGAGGCTCTGTCCGATGAACAGCTGGACGAAATGTTCGGCGACGACGATCCGGAGCCCATGGGGTCCTTTGTCGAAAGCGGCGTTGAGCCGGATGATCTCGACGATCTGGAAGACCCTGAGCCGATCCCGGCGATGCTGTCTTCCGGCGATCTGATGGACGATGACGACGACGACGAGATGCCGGTTCGGCGCGTTGGTCGGGTCCAGCCGAAGAAAAAGAAATCCGCTGCGGGCATCATCGTGCTCTGTTGCCTGCTGGTGCTGCTTATCCTGCCCATCGCCGGGTTCTTCCTGGCCAAGGATGCCGTTCTGGGCATATGGCCGGGGGCCGAATCGATTTACGAAATGGTCGGTATGGGGGCACCGGAATTGGGTGCCGGGTTGGAAATCGCCGTTGATGCCTCGGAGCGCGACAATGTGGACGGCGTTGATCTGCTGCGGCTTACCGGTTCGATCATCAATCTGACCGATCAGGCGCAGCCTGTGCCCCTGGTCCGCGTCTCCGCAGCCGATCAGGCGGGCGAGGAGGTGCAGTTTGTGGTGGTCGAGGCAGATCAGACCGAGGTCGCGCCGGGCGGTACGGTCAGCTTTACCGCCGAGATGCGCAATCTGGTGCCCACCGCACGCAGCATCAACGTGACCTTCACCGAACCTGAACAGCCCTGATCCGATGCGCATCGCCTTCATGGGCAGCCCGGATTTTTCCGTCGGTATTCTGGACGCCTTGGGCCGCGCCGGTCACGAGATCGCCTGTGTTTATGCGCAGCCGCCCAGACCGGCGGGCCGTGGTCAGAAAGACCGGCCCTGCCCTGTCCATGCCTTTGCCGAACAGCAGGGTTGGCCGGTGCGGACGCCGAGACGTCTGAAGTCAAGGGAAGATCAGGAAGCCTTTGCCGCGCTGGATCTGGATGTGGCAGTGGTGGCGGCCTATGGGTTGATCTTGCCGAAAGCCATCCTCGAGGCTCCTAAATTCGGCTGTTTGAATGTTCACGCCTCTCTGCTGCCGCGCTGGCGGGGAGCTGCGCCGATCCAGCGGGCGATCCTGGCTGGCGACGAAAAGACCGGCGTGACCATCATGCAGATGGACGAGGGGCTCGATACCGGCGACATGCTTCTGGTCGGTGAAACCGAAATTGGACCAGAGACCACCGGCGGATCCCTCCACGATGACCTAGCCGCAATGGGGGCCGCGTTGATGGTGGAGGCCCTGGGCAAGCTTGAAAGTCTGACCCCCCAGTCGCAACCCGAAGAGGGTGTGACCTATGCCGAAAAGCTCTCCAAGGACGAGGGGCGGATTGATTGGTCGCGACCGGCGGCGGAACTGGACCGCAGGATCCGCGGCCTGACCCCCTGGCCCGGGTGCTGGTTCGAGCGCGGGGGGAAGCGGATCAAGCTGCTCAGCGCCAAGGTGACCTCGGGCTCAGGTCAGCCGGGCCAGCCTCTTTCCGGCGGAGCGATTGCCTGTGGGCAAGCCGCGCTCTTGCCGGTCACGGTCCAGCCCCAGGGCAAGAAAGCCATGGACTGGGACGCCTACTTGCGCGGAAAATCCCTGGAGCCGGGGGAAATGTTTGGCTGAGGCCAATCCGCCCCAGACCAAGGGGAGCGACTGATATGCCGATCGATCTCTGGATCGCCTTTGCCCTGACCTCGATGGCCGTCTTGGCCATTCCGGGGCCGACCGTCCTGCTGGTGGTGTCCTATGCCATGGGCAAGGGCCGGGGGAGTGGCCTCTATACCGTGCCCGGAGTGGCCCTGGGCGACCTGACGGCCATGACCGTCTCTCTTGCGGGCGCAGGTGCGGTTCTGGCAGCCTCCGCAGACCTTTTCACCCTGCTGAAATTGGTGGGGGCGGCCTATCTTGTCTATCTTGGTATCAAGCTCTGGCGGTCCGACCCGACTGCGATGACGGCGAAAGCGGAAGACCTGCCGCCCGCCGACAAAAGGGCGGCTGGCGGTCGCATGTTCTGGAACGCCTATGTGGTGACCGCCTTGAACCCGAAATCCATCGTTTTCTTCGTCGCCTTCGTGCCGCAGTTCATGGACCCGGGCTACCCCTGGCTGCCCCAGGCCGCCATTCTGGAGGTCACCTTTGTGCTTTTTGCCGCGATCAACGTAGGCCTTTGGGCCTGGGCCGCCGGAGCCATGCGGGATCGCTTTTCCAGGCCTGAATCCCTTAAACGCGTGAACCGGATCGGCGGCCTGTTCCTGATCGGAGCCGGTGTGTTGACCGCAATTGCCCGCCGGTAAGGCTGGAAAGGATTTAAACCACCGGCGCGCCGTAGCCATAGGAAAAGGGAACAGGCCCGGAAAGCGCCAGAACGTCGCCTTCTTCCAGTGGGTAGCTGGTCCGGATCGCGCCCACCAGGCCGGGGGAGATGTCCCGGCCATTGACCAGGATCAGGAAGATCTTGTCGCGCGGGATATCAAATCTGCGGATTATATCCTCGACCGTCGTGCCGGCGGGGACCTCCAGCAGTTCTCGGCCGCCCGGCTTGTTCAGGTAGGGGCTCAGGCTGTTGAACAGGCGGACCTCGATCTTGAGATTGATGCCGGCGGCGTTATGGCCCGGGACAAGATCATCCGAAGCCACTGTTGGTTCGCTATGGGTCATGGTGCCTTCCCTCCTGCGCGTGTCCCAACCTTGAGTGCGCTCAGCATGATAGCGCCTCTGGGGTCGGCTTTGCCTTGATCCAGGTCAAGCGGGCGCTTGCAAGGTTGGGGCGAACCTGGAATGGTCGGGTTCACGTCATTCCGCCTCATTTTCCGCAGGGAGACCTTCGCATGGCAGAACCCGGAACTCCGCCCGTCATCGGTGTCATCGGTGGCAGCGGCGTCTATGACATTGATGGCCTGACCAAGACAGAATGGCGATCCGTCGATAGCCCCTTCGGTGAGCCTTCGGACGAGCTGCTGTTCGGTGAATTGGACGGCCAGCAACTGGTCTTTCTGCCGCGCCATGGCCGGGGCCACAAGATTCCACCCTCTGCCTTGAACTACCGGGCCAACATCGACTGCCTGAAACGGGCCGGTGTGACCGAAATCATCTCCGTCTCGGCCTGCGGATCGCTGAAAGAGGAACTGCCGCCGGGGCATTTCGTGCTGGTTGATCAGTTCATCGACCGGACCTTCGCGCGGGAAAAGTCATTTTTCGGTCCCGGACTTGTGGCCCACGTGGGCCTTGGTCATCCGACCTGCGGGCGACTGATGGCGGCCCTGGGCTCGGCGCTCGGCGAACTGGGGATCGAACACCAGGTGGGCGGGACTTATCTCGCCATGGAAGGGCCGCAGTTCTCCACCCTGGCGGAAAGCAACCTTTACCGGTCCTGGGGCTGTGACGTTATCGGCATGACCAATATGCCCGAGGCCAAGCTCGCCCGCGAAGCCGAGATGTGCTACGCGACCGTGGCCATGGTGACCGACTACGACTGCTGGCATCCGGATCACGACCACGTCACCGTGGATGCCATCATCGAGGTTCTGATGGGTAATGCGGACAAGGCGAGAAGTCTGGTTAAGGCTGTTGCGCCGAAGCTTTCGGGCCGCGCCGAGGCTTGCGACAAGGGCTGTCACACCGCCCTGGAGACGGCGATCATCACCGCCCCCGATGCCCGTGATCCGGCCATGACCGAAAAGCTTTCCGCCGTTGCAGGAAGGGTGCTC
This sequence comes from Magnetovibrionaceae bacterium, assembly GCA_049603795.1. Classification (GTDB taxonomy): domain Bacteria; phylum Pseudomonadota; class Alphaproteobacteria; order Rhodospirillales; family JBMYSY01; genus JBMYSY01. Next base: position 158,057 of record JBMYSY010000002.1, on the reverse strand, counting down.
AGCTGATGAAAGTCGATGGTGTTCCCTATCGCACGATCTGGCTCGCCGAAAACGGAGAGACGGTCGAGATCATTGATCAGACCAAGCTGCCACATGCCTTCGTCGTGGTCGGACTCAACAGCCTGGATAACGCCTGTGTCGCCATCCGGGACATGTGGGTCCGCGGTGCGCCGTTGATCGGAGCGACGGCGGCCTATGGCATGGCCCTGGCCATGAAAACGGATGCGTCCGATGCCCACCTCGCCAAGGCCTATGACGACCTGATGGAAACCCGGCCGACGGCGGTGAATCTTCGTTGGGCCCTGGATGACATGAAGGCCTTGTTGACGCCCCTTTCGTCCGACGGGCGGGCGCAGGCGGCCTACCGCCGGGCAGCCGAAATCTGCGACGAGGATGTGGAGATCTGTTCTTCCATCGGCGACCACGGCCAGGCCATCATCAAGCGGATGTGGGAAGAAAAGGGCAGGCCTGAGACCTTTAACATCCTGACCCATTGCAACGCGGGCTGGCTGGCCACCGTGGATTGGGGAACCGCATTGGCCCCCATCTACAAGGCCCATGATGCCGGTATTCCGGTCCATGTCTGGGTCGATGAGACCCGGCCTCGCAACCAGGGGGCCGGCCTGACCGCCTGGGAACTGGGGCGTCACGGCGTCGCCCATCACCTGATTGTCGATAACGTCGGCGGTCACCTGATGCAGCACGGACAGGTCGATATGGTCATCACCGGGACCGACCGGACGACCGCGGCAGGCGATGTCTGCAACAAGATCGGCACCTACCTGAAGGCGTTGGCAGCCAAGGACAATGATGTACCCTTCTACGTCGGTCTGCCGGGACCGACCATTGATTGGACAATCCTGGACGGTGTCCGCGACGTGCCGATCGAACAGCGCGACGGTCGGGAAGTGACCCACCTTTGGGGACGGGGGGAAGATGGGGCCTTGGGTGAATTCCTGATCAGCCCGGAAACCACGCCCGCAGCAAACTATGCTTTCGATGTGACGCCCGCCCGCCTGGTCACGGGCTTGATTACCGAACGCGGGGTTGCTCCGGCCAGCGAGGCGGGATTGAAGGCGCTTTATCAGCGCTGAAGCAGATCTCTTTCGCCCATCGAGAAATCCTCGCCCGACGCCTCTCCCTGTTTTTGGAAGGCTTGCGGGTTTGCTCTCTTGGCCCATTCGAGATCATGACGGATTGAAAGCGCACGGCAGCGGGCGTCGTGGGCTGAGCAAACCTTGAAGTCGCAGAAGGGATAGCTGAGTTCGCAGCCCTCGCAGTAATGCGCGGCAGCCTCCAGCAGGTCTTCTGCCAACCGGTTCATGAGATGGGTATGATCAGAGGAAGAAGCGGTTTGCACTTTTGGGCTCGGACTGGAAAAGGTCTTGGACATCGGCGGTGTCCTGTCGCTAAGGGTTTCGTTTACGCACGTCAGTCGCCCGATGTGCCGAATCCGGCACGCAGAGCTCTCCCCGAACGCATCCCGAAGGATGCGCCACCGATGGTCTTCACTTGATTCCCTGCTGATTTTTTTTATGAGCAGAACGCTCAGTTTTTTAGTGCTTAAGTTCTATCACCAAGCCGCCATTTTGGGAAGCTGAAAAATGCTCGCCGCAAAAATATAATCCTGGCCGATGGTCATTTTCGACCATTAGAATTTGCGATCTAATTTCTATTCACCTTTGGGGTGATGTTTGATTGCAATAATGTGACGGCAAAAGATGAATTTTCGGCGAATGTGGCGGATAAATTTACTTAAAAAATAAATAATTATTGATATCGGTATTTTGAATAAAAAGTTGAATTAGATTTGTAGTGTGGTTTTATAATTTTACATCTGGCTGATCTTCGTCTGGCATATCTGACTAAAAGGGTCAATTTTTTATATGATCTGTCCGTTTTTCTACTTTTGGTGAGCGGAAAGGTCTCGCCTGAGATTGAATAACTCTGCATGCACTCCAGTGGGCCGAGGCGTCTCTCCGCTAAGAGCCTGATGGTCGTATATCGGGTCACTTGCGTGGCCCGGCGTTTGACCTGAATCAGCTTCTATTCAATTGGTTATGGCGCGCTGGTTCTTTGCCTTGCACCGGTGCCTGTGCTTTGCTTGCTGACAGGATTTTCAAGGGAACTGTGGCCGATGGCGAAACTCAAACGTTACAAGCAGGTCCGCCGTTCTGTGCTTGACTGCGCGCGTGCCATGAACGGGCTCGGCATCAACCAGGGCATGTCTGGCAACGTCAGCGCCAGAGCGGGCACAGGATTCATAATAACGCCTTCGGGCATGGACTACGACGTCTGCACGCCTGACGATCTGGTTTGGCTCGACCTCGATCGGCCGGGTGAAGCCCAAGGGGGATGCAAGCCCTCCAGCGAGTGGCGATTTCACCACGATATCTATGCCAACCGCCCGGATGCCGGGGCCGTGGTGCATACCCATGCCGTCCATGCAACGGCCCTGGCCTGCCTGGGCGAGGGGATTCCGCGCTTCCATTATATGGTCGCCATGGCCGGCGGGGATGACATCCGCTGTGCGCCCTACGCCACCTATGGCACTCAGGAGCTATCCGACCATGCCCTGAAAGCCCTGACCAACCGCAAGGCCTGCCTGCTGGCCAACCATGGCCTGCTGGTGCTCGATCAGAATCTGGATCGCGCCCTGGCGCTTGCGGTCGAGGTCGAAACCCTGGCGCGGCAGTATCTGGCGGCCCGAAGTGTCGGAAAGCCCAAGCTCCTCACCCGCGCGGAAATGGCTCTGGTGGTGGATAAATTCAAAGGCTATGGGGCCAATGCTCAATCGGGCCCGAAAGTCGAAGTGGGCTGAAGGATTTCGGTTCCCAACTCTGGGTCGAAATTCGCGAAGACAGCCCGGCTTCAACTTGGGTCCGTTGTCATCCTGTGGTATGACATTGGGACCAGGGGGAAACTACATGTCCGTCATCCGTTCAATTGGCTTTTGCCTGCTGGTGGGCGGGGGCCTTTGGCTCTCCGCTATGCCGGTCCAGGCGGCTGATTTGAAGATCGCTATTACCGCCACAACGCAGCGATTCTCTTTTGTGGATGAAGCCGGTGACCGTCGGGGCTTCAACGTCGCCTTCATTCGGGCGATCTGCGACCGTATGGGTCGGTCCTGTGAACTGGAGACCCAACGCTTTCCCCAGGTGATTCCTTTGGTGGCAGCGGGCGAGGCCGATATCGGTGTGGCCAATACACTGAAGACGCCGGAGAGGGCTGAAAAAGTGGCTTTTTCCGTTCCTTATTGGCGATCCACCTCCTCTTTCGTCGGCTTGAAAGGGCAGCCGGAAAGGGCGACAGATGGCTCGCGTCTTCCGGTTTGTGTGGTCGAAGCAACCCGCCAGAAAGCATTCGTCGAGGCATACCGTGCAGAAGACCTGACCCCCCTGGTCGTCGATAGCATGAAGGACCTGCTGGCAAACCTGAAGGCGGGCAGCTGTCCCCTGGCCCTGTTACCGACACTGCAAATCCTGTCCTTCCTGCAGTCTGAAGGGGGGCGGCCTTTCGATTATGTCGGCAGACCCCTACGGGATCGGGGGCTTGGCGGGGATGTCCATATGGTCGTGCGCCCTGATGATCCGGACCTGCTCTCTGCGGTCAATGAGGCAATCCGGTCGCTGATCGAAGACGGTACTCACGAAAAGCTCACCCGGCTTTACTTCCCCTTCGGAATCCTGTGAGCGAAGGGCGGGGAGTTGTGCCATGGCGGATCGTCTGACTTCGCTCCGAAAGCTCTTTCTGGTGATTTGTGCCATCGCCGGTATCGGCATGGCTGTGGGGACCGCTGTTGCTGTCTACTCCGCCCTGAATGTGATCGATCTGGCGAACCGCACCGGGGCGGTCGCCGGCTACGAGTTGGTCTCCAAAACCCGAGCCATCGGCAGCATTGAACGCGCCATGACCCTGGGCGACCAACTGCTGTCCGCACCGGATGCTGCGGTGCGCCAAGAGGCAAGGGTCGCCCTTCAGGCTCTGGCCTATCATCCTTCTTTTGATTCGCTTGGTGCGGATGGACCGCTGGTCAACGATACCTTCGGTATCGCCGCCCGTCTGGCCGATTTGCTCGATGCCGGGGATCGACGGGCCGCCATCACGCTTTGGGCGTCCCACAGGACGCGGCTCAGTGCGATCAGCGACAAGGCCGCTGGTGACATGGTGCAGTCGGCCTCGGTCGCAGCCGACAATATCGCAGGGTCGGGACGGGCGGTTCTGGTGGTGACCTTGCTTGTATCGGGTTTGGGGTTGGGCGTGCTGTGCGTTGTGCTTTTCCTTGTTCGCCAACGCATCCTGCTCCCCTTGCTCAAGGTTTCCGATTATCTGAGCGCGCTGAGAAACCGACCGCCGGAGGCCGAGAACCCGCCAACCCCGCTCCGCGCCGACAATGCCGAAATCGCCGAAGTGATGGATGCCGCCCGTTCTCTTGTCGAGGCCAGGGACGCCCTCAGTTTGAGTGAGGAAACCTATCGGCGCATCTTCGAAGACGTTCCCTGTGGCCTGTTCAGGACCACGCTGTCGGGTCAGTTCCTGTCGGCGAACCCGGCCCTGGCACGCATGCTCGGCTATGCCTCTCCGGACGATCTGATGACCCGGGTTACCAACATTGGTAACCAACTCTACGTCACGCCGTCGGAGCGATCCGTCGTGCTCGCCAATGCGTTGGCCGGGGCGGAACTGGAGACGGAACTGAAGTTTCGTCGGGCCGATGGCGGCATCATCTGGGTGTCTCAGGCCTTGAAGGTCATTCGGGATCAGAAGGGCGAGGTGGTCGCTATCGACGGTGTCTTGACCGACATTACCGAGCGCAAGCGGGCAGAGGCGGAAGTCAAGTATCGGGCCAACTATGACCCCCTGACCCGACTGCCCAACCGCGACCTCGGCACCGAGCGGCTGCGCCGTGCCCTCAACCGCGCCAGGCGGCACAAGGAAATGGGTGCGCTGCTGTTTGTCGATCTCGATCTGTTCAAGAACGTCAACGACAGTCTGGGCCACGATGTGGGCGATGCCGTGCTCTGCGAGGTGGCGAGCCGGCTGCGCACCTGCATCCGCGAATCGGACACCGCCGCTCGGATTGGCGGCGATGAATTCATGATCGTTTTGGAAGATATGGACTCGCCCGACGATGCTGCCCGGGTTTCAGGCAAGATCCTGCAGGCCCTGGCCCAGCCTTTCCGTCTCTCAGGCCAGGAGGCTCACCTGGGAGCCAGCGTCGGAATCACGACCTTTCCCGACGACGCCCTGGATCCCGCGGAACTGATGAAGGGGGCCGACATGGCCATGTACCGGGCCAAGGCGGCCGGGCGGAACCAGTTCCAGTTCTATGATGCCAGCATGACCGAACATGTCATGGCGCGCCGCGCTCTCGAAGCGGACCTGCGCAAGGCGGTGGCCGAGGGGCAGCTGGAATTGCACTACCAGCCGGTCTACGACCTTGTCGACCGCCGGGTGCGCTCTGCGGAGGCTTTGCTGCGTTGGCAACATCCGGAACGCGGCCTGATCCCGCCGGGCGACTTCGTCGATATCGCCGAAGAAACCGGCCTGATTCGAGACATCGGGCTCTGGGTACTGTCGGAAGGTGCCCGCCAGCTTTCGGCCTGGCAAAAGAGTGGCCTATTGGAAAGCCTGTCGGTCAACGTTTCCTTTCGCCAGGTGCCGAGGGGCCTGGAACCGGACCAGATTTCCCAAGTTCTGGCGGACAATGACCTCGCGGCCGAGTCGCTGATCCTTGAGATCACGGAAACCGTCGTAATGCAGAAGGATGACGAGACCCGCAACTGGATGGCCGAAATCGAGGCGATCGGGCTTCGGCTCTCGATAGATGATTTCGGTACCCAGCATTCCAGCGTTTCCCACTTGCGCGATTTGAATGCGGCCATTGTCAAGATTGATCGCAGCTTTGTTTCCGACCTCTTGAACAGCCCCAGGGATGCCGCCCTGGTCGAGGCCATCATCGCGATGGCCCAGGCGTTGAACATGAGGGTCTGCGCAGAAGGAGTGGAACGGGCGGCCCAGATGATTAGGCTCGAAAGCCTCGGCTGCCATACCATTCAGGGTTTTGGCCTCAGCCGACCCCTGCCAGCCCGAGACTTCGAGGCCTTTGTCAGGGCCGGGCAGTTCGATATCATCGCCGAGGCCGCAGCTTAAGAACTGGCCTCACGCGACTTTCACGATCAAGTGTGTTTCCCGGAACAGACGTTCCCGCTAGGTTTTTCCTCGATCCGCTTTGCCTTCGATAAGCGGCTGAAGGATTTCATCGGGAGTACGGCCTTGAAGAGTTTGTGGGATTTCATCGCGGGCGAACGCCTGCCCGGGCGGCTGCCCGAACGTGCCCGCGAGGCCGTCGCCGATCAGCAACGCGATAGCGAGATCCTGATCGGTTGGTTGCAGATGGCCATCGTGATCTTCTTTGCGGTGTTTTATGCCCTGTCGCCGAAAACCGGCGGCAGCTTGGCCTTTCAGCCGGTGCCGGTGGCGCTAGCGCTTTATTTCGCCTTCACGTTGTATCGACTGGTTCTTGCCTATCGGGGTGACCTGGCCGGCTGGTTCCTTGTCGTATCAGCCTTGCTTGATATCACGCTGCTGATGGGCCTGATTTGGAGCTTTCACCTGCAGTACGAACAACCGGCATCGTTCTATCTGAAAGCGCCGACGTTGCTCTACGTCTTTATCTTCATCGCGTTGCGCGCGCTTCGGTTCCAGGCGCGCTATGTGCTCTTGACCGGGGCGGCTGCGGTGGCGGGATGGATCGTCCTGATGGGTTACGTGATGCTGGCCGAAGCCGGGGACCCGATGATCACGCGGGACTACATCAGCTACATGACCTCCAACGCGATTCTGATCGGTGCCGAGGTGGACAAGATCGCTTCGATCATCGTGGTCACCCTGGTCGTGGCACTCGCGATCACCCGGGCCAGGCGCGTGATGGTCCGCGCGGTGCTGGAAAGTGCGGCGGCCCGCGATCTGTCGCGCTTCGTATCGCCCGAAATCGCCGCCAAAATCCGGGAATCCGATCAAGCCATCCAGGCAGGCGACCACGAGATCAAGGAGGCGACCGTCCTGTTCACGGATATCGAGGGCTTCTCGACGGTCTCGGAACAGCTGACGCCCACAGGGCTCGCCGAACTGTTAAACGCCTACTTCGACTGCCTGGCGGACGTGATCAACGAGCACGACGGCACGATCAACCAGTTCCAGGGCGATGCTCTGCTGATTACGTACAACACAACCATCGCAGATCCCGACCATGCCTTGAATGCCGTCAGAACGGCGGTTGGTATTCAAAAAGCACTCGAGACCAAGGTCTTCGACGGAGGCTTTCAGTTGAAAACCCGCTGCGGCATCAACTCCGGGCCGGTGGTGACCGGTGCGGTGGGCACACGGGATCGGTTGATCTACACCGTCCATGGTGATGATGTGAATGTCGCCGCCCGATTGGAGCCTCTGAACAAGACCTACGGCAGCTATATTCTGGCCAGTGAGACCACGGTTGCAGCCTGCCCCGATACCCTGCCGTTCAAGGAGGTCGGTGAGGTGACCGTGCGAGGCCGGGAGGCCCCGACGCGGATATTCACACTCTCCGTGTCGGACCTGGATGATCGCAACCTGCTTTAACGGGTAGCCCGCGTATCCGCCGAAATGAAACCGGGATAGCCCTGGCGGCGTTCCGCACCCGGGAAGGGCAACTGTTCAATGCGCCGGTCTGAGGCGGAATTCGAGTGATCCCGACGCTCCGAGCCGCTGAAGTCGACACGGCGGCGGCGCCGATCGGGGCCAAAGAAGTCGGCCGTGCGGATGAACACACGATATCGCTCAATCACCGCCTTGATGCGCAGGTAAAGCAGTTTGGCCGAAACCGGCTTGGCCAGAAATTCCGTCATGCCGGCATCCCGCGCCTCGACCACCTGGCGCAGTTCCGTGTTGCCGGATACCACAATAACCGGAACGTAGGGATCAGGGGTGTCGTCTCCCCGCCGGACGCGTTCCACGAATTCCAGTCCGTCCAGGCCCGGGGCCCAGTCGCTTAAGACAACGTCAGGCGGGCTCTCCCGGAACATGTCCCAGGCTTGCTCCACATCCCGCGCTTCGCGGATGTCCGAGACGTTGAAGGTCTTCAGGATATCCCGGAGAATCCGCCGCATCTGTGGGCTCTTCTCCAACAGGATGAAACTCAGACCGCTGATATCGTACTCACTCACCTTGCGACCCCTTTCGCACGGAGGATGGGCAGACTTATGCTGCAGCTCATGCTGATGGCTATAGATCGGCCCGGGCCTTCTTGGCCGACGGGATTCGTTCCCCACACCGATCCCTATATTTTAGGGATGATTTTCCCGCCAACAAGATGCAATTGGCCTAGCCGGAAGGATATGCCTATTGGTTTAAGTCTATGACAAAGCGGTTGGTTTCGATCGTAATCGATATGGCCGCCTCGGAAAAATCCGGTGCAGAAAGAAAGGCCTGAGCCCCATTGCTGAATCCGAAGCGTTCCAGAGGGACGCCGAGCAGCCCTTGATCGAATTCTTCGTTGCCGTTTTCGTCGTGGAAGGCTGCTGCTGCATAGGTCCCGGCCGGTATGTCGGGAACGACGACTGTGGTGGCGGGTGCCTCTGCCGGGACTCCCAATCCCCGGTACTTGGCATCGGCCTTCGGGAAGTCTGCAGGTTTGTTGTAGAGCGCTACGTGGACGAGGCCCCTGGCCTCCTGAACACCCGTGACCGTCAATATCAGGTCAACCGTATCGGCCTGGGCGAAAGCCGCACTACCCAGAAAAGACGGCCCTACCAGATAAGACAGGGCAAGAGCGATCAGATGGATATATCGACGTAGAAACCGCGCGGCACGTCCTCGCGCAAGGGGCGACCGGATTCCAGGATGTTGTCGAGGCGGCGCAGGCGAACCGCGTTTTCCGGCGTGGGATCGTTGCGGGTCACCGAGGCCAGACTGCGGACCTGTTCGGAGCCGGCGTAGGTTTCCTGGCTGGCCTGGGGCCGGGTGGGTGTTCCCGGACGGGTCAGGCTGTTGCCGATCAGGTTGGAAAGGGTGGTTGCTTGCGTCATGGCCAAACGTTAATCGGCCACTGGTTAACAACTTCTTACCACCCGGCAAGATTTGCCGGGTCACCTGTGGATAAGTTTGGGCGGGAGGCATATCAATCCAGCCCGGCCTTATCTGCCACATGGTGCTGGGGCCCGGCTTCTCCCCGCCCATAGCATTCCAGCGCCCATCGCACCGCCGGAAAGGCCAAATTGTCCCAGGGGATGTCAGCCCAATCCATCAGCCGCGCATCAAGGCTTTCTTCACCGGGGGAAAAATCCGGCGAGGTGAGCGTCGCGCGCCAGAACATCTGGACCTGATGAATGGCCGGGATTTCGTAAATCCCGATCATCGATCCGATCTCGACCCGTGCTCCCGCTTCTTCGTAGACTTCCCGAGCGGCACCGGCCGTCAGACTTTCGTTGTTTTCCAGAAAGCCCGCGGGGAAGGTCCAAAAGCCGACGCGCGGCTCGATCGCCCGGGTGCACATCAAGATGCGGTCTTCCCAAGTGCAGATGGCACCGACAACGATTTTCGGGTTGTCGTATTCAATGTAGCCGCAGTCGGGACAGACGAGACGGGTGCGGTTGTCGCCTTCGGGTACGCGACGCACCGAGGGTCCCGTTTTCGGTTCCCCCATTCGTTCGCTCGGGGCTTCTTCGGTATTCTGGGCTTCGGTAAGGGCGGTATCCGGCACGGAAGGACCTGACGTCTGTTTGATCAAAGGGTCAGGCGAGAATATTCACCTGGTTGCCCCGAAAGGGCGTGGTCGAGGAGCCGTTATTGCGGTCAGCAGGTTGCACCGCCTGAGCCGCCTGTGCGGCGGCCTGCGCAGCCAGAGCAAGCGCGTTCTGGTCCTGCTGCACGGCTTGCCGCAGTGCCTCACGGGCGACGTCCAGTCCACTGGCGGTGGCGGTTGGTTCAATCATCGCAGGTCCGCATATCCGCTTAACCGAAGCTGAAGGGGCTCGCCGATCAGCTCGCGCTCGACCCATCATGATATAAGACAATCAAGCCGAATTTGCCATCGAATCTGACAAAAGGTTAAGAAATCCGGGGGGTGAGCCCGCTTTCGGGCCATTCCGGCATGGGCAAGGGCGGTCCATTAAGGCTATGATTCCGCTTGAATGGGTCGATTCCCTTGGCCAGTTCAGGACCAGCTTGTCGCCCGGCAAAGGAAGAGGACCGCGCTTCTTGCCTGACCGCACACCAGATCCGGAGGAGTTAGGCGCAGCCCATCGGGCGCTTCCGGGGGGCGTTCGCCCGGATGGATTGCCCGGCGGCGGCCTCGCGGCGGCTCTGGAGGCTTCGGGCCGTGCCCAGGGCCTGGGCCGACCCGAACAGGACCGCTCCCCTGGTGATTTCAGTGAAAAGACGCTTCTGGGCTCGTTCAGTGCCTCGGCCCGACTGGTTCTGGTGTTGCTCCTGGGGCTCCTTGGAATTGCAGCCTTTGCGGTCCTTCTGCAAATCGCGGATTCACGCCTTGAACCCGCCGGAGCAGAGGCCGCCGCCGCCCAGGTCATCGCTGGTGAGGCCAGGGGGGTGGAGAGCGCCGTTCTGGCTCTGCAATCGGCGGACAAGGCCTACCGTCTTGACGCCGAAGTGGCCCAGGCGGAAGCCTACGAGAGGGCTCAGCGACGCCTGTCCGAGCGGCTGACCGCCCTGTTCGCCCTTCCCGGTACCGGACAGATGGAAGAGAATATCTCCACCCTGACCGAGGGCCTGAGCCAGCACGTGGCGGAATTCCGGAACTACGTCTCGGCTTCCGAAGCCCTGGGGCTCCGTCCGGAAGACGGCCTGATCGGCCTGCTGTCCACGTCGGCCCAGCGGGTCGAGGCGGAATTGGACCGGGTTGATGTCGCCGCCCTGGATGCCGTCATGGTGGATATCCGCCGGCTGGAGGCAACCTTCCTGGTCTTCAACCGGCTGAAGGATCTGAGCGCCATCAACCGGGCGTTCGAACGGTTCGTGGCAGAACTGGAACGGGCCAATATCCGCGCCCAGACCAAACAGGGCATCACCAACCTGATGAAGGCCTACGACACCAACCTGAAGGCCGTGGCCAAGGCCCGGGTTGCCCAGGCCCAGGCGGGAGAGCGGTTGGACGAGGTTTTTGCCTACCTGCTGCCCAGCGCAGAGGGATTGAGCGCCTTCTCGCTCCGCGCGGCGGAGCAGGCGCTGAAGGCCGAAGCCCGGGCGCGGGGGCAGGTCAAGCTGCTTCTGGCCGGTGGCGCGGCACTGATCCTGATCGTTTTGAGTCTGGCGGCGATCCTGGTGCTGGCTTCCTTCACCCGACCCTTGCGCAAGCTGGCAGGGGCCGCCAATGCTTTGGCCGCTGGCCGGGGCGGCGTTTCGGTACCGGCCCTGGGCAACGCGGACGAGACAGGGGACATCGCCCGCGCACTGGCTGTCACCCGGGATCACCTGGAACAGCGCAACGACCTGGTCCGTGAGCTGGATCAGGCCAAGGCAGCCCTGGCCCGGCACCGCGATCAGGCCGAACAACTGCGGGCTGATCTGGATCAGGTGGATGGCGACGGCGTTTCTGATGCCGGGGTCGGAGGTGCCGATCCGGCGATCGTCACCAAGCTGCAAGGTGAACTGGCCGGCGTCCGGGCACAGGTTCTGCGCCGGGAGGCCGAAGTCAAACGGCTTCAGAATGCCCTCGATGACGAGAAAAACCGCTCCGAAGAGATGCTGAAGAACCAGTCCGAACAGGACAGCGCCAGCCTTTATATTCAGCAGCTGGAGCGTACCAAGGGTGAGTTGGAGAATGCCCGCACCGAAATCTCGCGGCTGCGGTTCGAACTCGATGATGCCAAGTTGGAAACCGAACGGGCGGAGCGCGCACTCTTGGGCCTGCGTCAGGCTCAGATCGATCAGGAACGCTCCGGTCGCCCGACCACCCCGGCGGAGGCGCAGGGCGAAGGCGGCAAGGCTGGGCCGATTTCCGCCATTGGCCGCGATGTCGCAAGCGCTTCGGCCACCGTTTCTTCGGCCGCCGAAGAGGCCGAACGCACGGGCATCATGATCCGCGGTCTGGTCGATGCCGACGCCCTGATCCGGGAGGTGGAGCAGCATCTGGCAGCCATCGCGGAGCAGACCAACTTCCTGGTATTCCGCCAGAGTGCGCCCTGGGCGGGAGAGGGCGCGAGCCATGGTGGCGGCGGTGGCGGAGAGATGGACGAGACCGTGGGCGAGCGTTTCGATTCCATCCGCGAGACCACCAACCGGGCGACACGCCTGCTTCATGGCATCGACGATACCCTTGGCCGGGTGAAGGCCGTCGCCCTCGAGATTGCTTCCGATACCTCTGAACAGGCCCTGCAGATTACCACCAGCCTGATGGAACAGTCCGAATCCCTCCGGGGGATGCTGGATGATCTGGTCGGTTCGGTGAAGTCCGGTGGCAAGACCGGTGCAGAAGACGTCATGTCGCCCCCTGTTGCCCTGCCGGAACAGGGCGGACGCAGGGGCTGACCCTCTTTGTCTCCGCAAAAAAAGAGCAGTTCCCCGACATTCGGGAAGCTGCTCTTGTAGTCGGGGAGGATAGGATTGGATCTGGTCAGATCAGGTCGCCCAGTAACATCCAGCCAAGGCAGAGCAAGCCTGCCCCGAGGACAATGTAGGGCGTGTGTTCATCCCAGATGGATTCGAGGAAGTTCTTCATGGTGAAACTCCTGGAGGACTGATTGGAAACCGTGTTAGCGACCGCCCGATTTGCGGATCATGGTCGTGATGAAGGTGCCGACGACCACGACAGCCAGGGCGAGCAGTCCGAGCGACACCCAGTTGTCCAGGATCAGGTGCGCGCTGTTCGATTCTCCGGCCAGAACGAAACTTTGGATCATGGCCCAGATCGCGAAGGGGGCGATCATCAGGACCGGCAGCCCGAAGGCCAAAAGATTGCGCATGTTTTCCTCCATCAAGATTGAATGTCGCCAAGTGAGGCGTTCGGTATAAAATCCCGTCGCGAAAGCCCGCCATGACAATTGTCAATTCGATGCAGAAATTGACTGCGGGGATGGTGCCGAGAGGATTGCCATGAAAAAGACGGACATAGCGGAGGCCTGGGATGGCACAGCACGCTGCGATCAATGCGGCATCCGTGACCTCGTCTTGTTTGCCGATCTGACCGAGCCGGACTTCCACCTTATCCACCTGCCGATTGAAGAACGGACCTTAGGGCCCGGAGAGGCGCTGTATGAGGCAGCGGAGGAGGGGCGGGCGCTCTATACCATCCGCCGCGGCCTGGTGAAGCTGGTGCAATATCTGCCCGACGGCAGCCAACGTATCGTGCGTCTTTTGAAGCCGGGGGCGACAGCCGGACTGGAGGTGCTGGTCACAGATGCCTACGAGCATTCGGCAATCGTCCTGAACGAAGCCTTCGTCTGTCGACTGCCGAGAGAAGTGATCGTAAAGCTGAACACCGAAACGCCGAGGCTCTATGGCCAGTTGATGAAGCGCTGGCATGCCTCTGTCGAACAGGCGGACGAATGGTTGACGGGGCTGTCGACCGGCAAGGCCCAGGCCCGCCTGGCCCGTCTGATCCTGCAACTGGTCGAAGAGAACGGCACCTTCGAGCTGTTCAAGCGCGAAGACCTGGGGGCCATCCTGGGCATCACGACGGAAACCGCGAGCCGATCCGTATCCGACATGAAGCGCACCGGTGCGATCACGCAGATCGCCCCGAACCGCTTCCGATGCGATGTCGGGCGGATAACCGATATCGCCTATTCAGATTGAGCCAACAAAGGTTTCTGGAAAACGTCAGGCTGCGGCAAAGCTGCCGTTTGCATCCGGCAGATAGGCGGCATAGCCCATATCGGTCTTCAGGATATGCTGGTTCAGCCAGGTCATCAGGAAAGCCAGGACCTTCTGCAAATCCACTTCCTTCGGTGATTTTTTATACAGCGTGACAATGTCGCCGACGGTCTTGGTGATTTCCTGGTGTTTCGACAGGTGCTCTTCCTTGTAGGGATATTCCGTCGGCATGAAGATGCCTTCTTCGCGGGCAAAATGCTTGTCCACGTAAGAGGCCAGCTGATCAAAAACGTGGGCGATTTCTTTGCGTTTCGCGCCGCAGGCGATACGCGATTCCAGATCGTTGATCATATTGATCAACATCTTATGGTCGAAATCGATGACTGAGTTGCCTGTGGCATACTCGTCGCGCCATTTGATCGGCATCTTTCCCCCGCCCGGCCCGTCTTTTCGTAAGCCACATATGAGCTGCAGGTATTTGCACATCCCCCCGATGGGCACCGGCCACAATGTACCAGCATCAATATTCTGCCGCAATGTGCAAATCTGCGCAACATGGCGCACAAGAGATTGGAATCATTCAAAGAACTAGCCGCAAGGCAGAATTCACCGGGGGCGTTTCGGCTTTCCGGATTTTTTCCGAGCCCCACCCTTGCCTGTGGACAGGGCTTTCCAGGGCTTTTCCTTGGCCCCGGATTTGGCGGCGATGGCCGGTGCGACGCCAGCCTTGTCGAGACCCAGTTCGGAGGCCTCCAGCCTGCGGATTTCATCGCGCAGGCGGGCGGCTTCCTCGAACTCCAAATTAGCCGCCGCGTCCCGCATCCGAGCGTTCAGGTCATCCAGATGGGCCTGAAGGTTGTTGCCGACCCGGTGGGTATCGCCCGAGACACCGGTATCAACCGTGACATAGTCGCCCTCGTAGACGCTCTCCAGCACATCCGAAATGCCCTTGGAGATGCTCTTGGGCGTGATGCCGTGTTCTTCGTTGTAGGCCTTCTGGCGTTCCCGGCGTCGCTTTGTTTCGCCGATTGCATACTCCAGGCTCTCGGTCATGTGGTCGGCATACAAAATGACCCGGCCATCGACGTTTCGTGCTGCGCGTCCGATGGTCTGAATGAGCGAGGTTTTGGAGCGCAGGAAGCCTTCCTTGTCCGCATCCAGAATGGCCACCAGGGCGCATTCCGGAATGTCGAGGCCCTCGCGCAGCAGGTTGATGCCGACGAGAACGTCGAAGGCACCGATCCGCAAATCCCTGATGATTTCGATCCGCTCCAGCGTGTCGATGTCGGAGTGCATGTAGCGCACGCGCACGCCGTTCTCATGCAGATATTCGGTCAGGTCCTCGGCCATCCGCTTGGTTAGTGTGGTGACCAGGACGCGGAGTCCCTTGGCCGCCATCTCCTTGGCCTCGGCCAGCAGATCGTCCACCTGGGATTCCACAGGCCGGACGATACATTCCGGATCGATCAGGCCCGTGGGACGGACGACCTGATCGACAAAAACACCGCCGGTACGCTCCAACTCCCAATCCGACGGCGTCGCGGAGACGAAGACTGTCTGCGGTCGCATGGCATCCCATTCCTCGAACTTCAGCGGACGGTTGTCGATGCAGCTCGGCAGGCGGAAGCCGAAGTCGGCCAATGTGGATTTGCGGTTATAGTCCCCCCGGTACATGCCGCCGACCTGCGGCACGGTGACGTGGCTTTCGTCCACCACAAGCAGGGCATTTTCCGGGAGGTACTCGAACAGGGTCGGCGGCGGCTCGCCCGGGTTGCGACCCGTGAGGTAGCGGGAATAGTTCTCGATGCCCGAGCAGGAGCCTGTGGTCTCCATCATCTCGATGTCGAGGGTCGTGCGTTCCTCGATCCGTTGCGCCTCCAAAAGCTTGCCGGCTTGGGTGAAGCGATCAAGGGTTTCCTTCAATTCGGCTTTGATCTTCGGAATGGCCTGCAGCAGCGTCGGGCGGGGTGTGACGTAGTGGCTGCTGGGGTAGACGGTGACCGATTTCGGCTTGTGAAACTTCTCCCCGGTCAGGCTGTCCATTTCCGAGATTTCCTCGATCTCGTCACCGAACAGACTGATCCGCCAGGCCCGGTCTTCATAGTGGCTGGGAAAGACCTCGACCACATCGCCCTTGGCCCGGAAGGTTCCCCGGAAGAAGGCCTTGTCGTTGCGTTTGTATTGCAACTCCACCAGACGGCGCAGCAGTTCAGAGCGGTCGATCTTCTGGCCGACGGTGAGTTTCAGCACCATCTCCGCATAGGTCTCGACCCCGCCGATGCCGTAGATGCAGGACACAGACGCCACGATGATCACGTCGTTGCGTTCCAGAAGGGCCCGCGTGGCGGCGTGGCGCATCCGGTCGATCTGTTCGTTGATCGAGGCGTCTTTCTCGATATAGGTATCGGTGCGCGGCACGTAGGCTTCGGGTTGGTAGTAGTCGTAGTAGCTGACGAAATATTCCACCGCGTTGTTCGGGAAAAAGCCCTTCATTTCCGCATAAAGCTGGGCGGCCAGAGTCTTGTTGGGGGCCAGCACCAGGGCTGGTCGGCCGAACTGCTGGATGCAGTGGGCCATGGTGAAGGTCTTGCCGGAGCCGGTCACACCCAGCAGGACCTGATTTCGCTCTCCCTCGTTGATGCCCGCCATCAGGTCCTTGATGGCGCGCGGCTGGTCGCCTGCAGGCTGATAGTCGGTCACCAGATCGAATTCGGCCCGCTCGGTGGCGGCGGGGCGCATGCTGGGGATGTAAAGATCGGTGGAAGCTGGTGTGTCCATCCGATTTATGTAAGCTCTGGCACGGGAGCCGTCAAAGCGGGAGACACCCAAATGCCGAGCCTTTTTGTCGATGCCGATGCCTGCCCGGTCAAAGACGAGGCCGTCCGCGTCGCCGGTCGCCACAAGCTGAAGACCTACATGGTCTGCGATGGAGGTTTGCGCCCCAGCCGGGACCCGATGGTGGAACTCGTCATCGTCCCCGGTGGCCCGGACGCGGCGGACGACTGGATCGCGGAGCACATCGGGGCGAACGATCTCTGCGTCACCAATGACATCCCCTTGGCATCGCGCTGTCTCGAGAAAGGTGCCAAGGCGCTGAAGCCCAATGGCGACGAATTCACCACCGACAGCATCGGCATGGCCCTGGCGAACCGGGAGCTAATGCAGTCCCTGCGCGAAGAGGGGGCGATCACCGGCGGACCCCGCCCTTTCTCCAAGGCCGACCGTTCGGAATTCCTGAACCGGCTGGAGGTGCTGGTTCAGGCATGCCTGAAGTCTGCCCAGACTTGATCATCATCGGGGTTGCTGTGGGAAGGTTCCGTCAGTTCTGATGCAGGGGGTCAGGGCCAGTTGCGGCGGGCGCAAAGAATGTGTGTAGGTATAGCTGTCATTCTGCTGAGACGTGGTCGTCCCGGGCGTGATCTGGGCCACCAGGGCGTCGGACGCCAGGGTGCTGTCTGAACGTTCGGTACTGTACATCTGGATCCGGCGCATTGGCGCACCGCCAGAGGGACGCCCTCCCGGAACAGCCCCTTCCGGAGAGAGGGCATCCCCGCTGTCAGCCGCAGCGGCGAGGTTTGGCTGGATTGATTGAGTTACGCTGAATTCATGGGTATGGGCGGGAACATTGTCGGCGGTCAGGGTGACGGTTTCCGTCCCGTACGTCTGGCCGAGAGAAATCAGCGTGCCATCCGGGGCCGTCCCTGTTCCGGCCTGTGTTCGCCCGCGCAGATCGGGCAAGGCAAAGGTCCTTTGCCCGTCGCCACCGTAGCGATTGCCGAGCAGGGCAAACAGCCCCTCGTATTCATTGCTGACAGAGAGTATCTGTCCGTTTGCGGCGGAGAAGCCGTAGGGGCAGAAAGAGGCTGCCGTCCAACAGATTGAGGCCAGGTAATCAGAACTGGAACAGCCCGAGGCGTATCCTTTTTGAACGGGAAGGCAAGCCAGGGCCCCGACAATCGGAGCGGCCATCCAGGCGACGCGTGAGAGCAGAATCTGTCTCATTGCAGACCTCCAGGGGGTGGGCCGTCCGGGTCGGACTGGGCGGTGATGACGATACAAGGCGTCAAGCCAATGCGCGGCGCGACCGTCTCAATCTCGGTGCCGGAACCGGTGCTGCTGGTCTCCCCATGACCTGAAACCGATATGCCCGCGTAGCCAAAGGGCCCCGTCATGGACGTATCAGGAATGGGGGAGCCGTAGTAATAGGGCGGCGACTGCGAAACGGGAAAGCCGGCAGGGTAGCGACCGCCGGGTTGAGGGTGGGCTCCTTCGTCCTTGTTCGCCTTCAGCGTTCCGGTGATTGCCTGTCCCGCAGTCGTGAAGCGATGGACATGGGGCGGCATCTGGTTGGGGCTCAAGGTTAATGTGCTGGCACCTGTTTGCTGGCCGAGCTTGACGGGTTCAAGCCCCGGCCTGTCACCCCATCCGATCATTGTCCGACCTTGCAGGTCGGGGAGTTGAAAAGTCGCCGCAGTGCTGTTGCCGAAGTTGTCCCCCAGCAAAGTGGCCAGGGCCTGATACTCACTTTTTGCCAGGGTCTGCCCCTTGGCCTGGGCGTAGTTTTCGGGGCAATAGGTCGCAGCCGTCCAGCAAAGCTGGCCGAGCGGCGCATCCGGCGAGCATCCGGCCTGGACCCCGGAAACGGGCAAGAGGGCAGCGCACAAAAACGCAACCAATGCCGGGATTTTCGAGCCGCCGTTTGTGCGGAAGAATGATAGGCGGTGCTGTCGCATGGCGCTTATTCCCCTCTCGAAGGGCTTTTTTGGGAAGACTAGTTTGGCGAGGGGTATTGGCCCTTGTATGCAATGCAGGCGGTCAGGACCAACTTGGGTCCGCCGGTCATCACCGTCCCGGATTCCTGTTTTTCCGGGAAACTTGCCGTATCCAGGAATTCGGCTTCCAAGTTGCCTGACACCATTCCCGGCGCCATCGTGGTATTGCTGTGCTTGTCGTAGGTTTTCCACCCGCCTACCGGCGGTGCCCACAGGCCCTCGGTCGGCGATACCGTATCCGCATCGTAATCGGATACGACCGAAACCTCTCCGCTGATCTGCAATTGGGAAAAATCGATGTCATGATCATGGGCCGGAACCTCGAGCTCGGAATACAAGATCGAATTCGGGCCGGTCCACTGGCCGAGCTTAAAGGCCGTCAGTCCGGGGGCCTGGCCCGATCCGATCATCTCCGTTCCACGGAGGTCCGGGAAGTAATACGTGTTCCGCCCGCTCCAGCCGTAATTGGAGCCCAGGAGGGAATAAAGCGACGTCATATCCTGCGGCGAATAGCCTTGCCCCTGGGCGGCCACATACCCCTCGGGGCAATCGGCCGTCACAGTCCAGCAAATGCTGCCGATATAGGGATAAGGATCACAGGTCTGGGGGGGATCAAGCTGTGCAGTCGCTTGAACGGGGTCAATGACCAAAACCGTCAGGGCAAGCCCGATGGATTTTATCCTCTGATCGATCGACATGCTGTCGGTGCCCCCGATTGCAAGCGGCCATTCTAAAATCATGAATTATTCAATGCAGGTTCTCTTTTGACGATAGCTTTCCGGCGCGTCAGATGCAACTGATAATTGGTATCCGTAGATTTGCGACTTTCAATTTCAGTGCGAGCCTTAGAGGGCGGGCATCTGGTCAGCCAATCTCGACAAGTAGGTCCTTGGCGTCGATCTGTTGACCCGCCTCGACCACGAGCCGTTTGACCTTGCCGGCTGTCGGGGCGGAGACGGCGGTTTCCATCTTCATGGCCTCGATGGTCAGAAGCACGTCGCCCTGGGCCACTTTTTGGCCCGGCTTGACGGCGAGCGTCGAGACCATGCCCGGCATGGGGGCCGGAACGTGGCCCGGGTTTCCGGCGTCCGCCTTCTCATTTGCGGGTTTCGAAGGGGCAATGGTTTTGTCCTGAATGCGGACCATGCGGGGCTGACCGTTGAGCTCGAAAAAGACCTCGCGCTCGCCGTCCTCGTGGGCCTCGCCGATGGTCAGCAGGCGGATTTCCAGGCTCTTGCCCTTGTCGATTTCGACCGTGATCTCTTCTCCCGCTTCCATGCCGTAGAAAAAGGTCGGTGTCGGCAGGACATCAAGCTTGCCGTAGGCCCGGCGTTCGGCGGCATAGTCCATGAAGACCTTGGGATACATCAGCCAGGAGGCGAGGCGGGCGTCGTCGATTGTCATCTCGGAGGCCTTTTCCGCCGCCTCTCGTTCTGAGGCGAGGTCAACAGGTTTCAGATGTTTGCCGGGACGGTCCGTGTAGGCCTTCTGGCCTTTCAGAACCTTGGCCTGAACATCCGCAGGCCAGCCGCCCGGCGGTTGGCCGAGATCGCCGCGCAGCAATTGCACCACCGATTCCGGAAAGGCGATGTCGCGGTCCGGGTCGAGGACATCTTCCGCCGTGAGACCGGCAGAAACCATCATCAGCGCCATGTCGCCCACCACCTTGGACGTCGGCGTTACCTTGACGATATCACCGAACAGCGTGTTGACGGCGGCATAGGCCCTGGCCACCTCGTGCCAGCGCTCAGACAGGCCAAGGCTGCGGGCCTGTTCCTTCAGGTTGGTGAACTGGCCACCCGGCATCTCATGCAGGTAAACCTCGGAAGCCCCGGCACGCAGATCGCTCTCGAAGGCCGTGTACTGCACCCGGACGGCTTCCCAATAGTCCGAGAAGGCGCGGATGGTCGCCGGGTCCAGTTCGGTCGACCGATCGGTGTCTGACAGCGCGAGAACGATGGAACCCAGATTCGGCTGCGCGGTCAGGCCGGAAAAGCTGTCCATCGCCGCATCAACCGCATCGACACCGGCTTCGGCGGCCGCCAGGACGCTCGCTGCCGAAATGCCGCTGGTATCATGGGTGTGGAAGTGGATCGGCAGGCCTGTCTCTTCCTTCAGGGCCTTTACGAGCACCCGGACCGCTTCCGGTCGGCAGAGACCGGCCATGTCCTTGATGCCGATGATGTGAGCACCCTGCGCCTTCAATTCGGCACCCAGTTTGACGTAGTAATCCAGATCGTACTTGGACCGCCTCGGGTCGAACAGATCGCCGGTGTAGCAGATGGCGGCCTCGCAGAGCTTGCCGGTTTCCAGCACGGCACCGATGGCGACTTTCATGTTCTCCGCCCAGTTCAGGCTGTCGAACACGCGGAAAACATCCATGCCCCGCTTGGCGGCCTCATCCACAAAGAACTGCACGGCATTGTCGGGGTAGTTGGCATAGCCGACGGCATTGGAGGCACGCAGCAACATCTGGGTCAGGATGTTGGGCGCGGCCTCCCGGATGGCTTCCAAGCGGTCCCAGGGATCTTCCTTCAGGAAACGCATGGAGACGTCAAAGGTGGCACCGCCCCAGCATTCCAGGCTGAAAAGACCGGGCAAAGCGCGGGCATAGTGGCCGGCCACCTTGGCCATGTCGTAGGAGCGCATGCGGGTTGCCAGCAGGGATTGGTGGGCGTCGCGCATGGTGGTATCGGTGACCAGGACCCTGTCCTCAGCCAGCATCCAGCGCGAGAAGCCTTCCGGACCCATTCTGTCCAACAGCTGCTTGGTGCCTTCCGGTGGTGCGGGCGGCATGTCGATGGCGGGAAGCTGGGGCTTCAAGGCATGGGCCGGCGGTTTCGGACGCCCTGCAACCTCCGGGTTGCCGTTGACCGAGACCTCGGCAATGAAACGCAACAGCCGGGTTGCCCGGTCGCGCCGTTTCGGGAAATGGAACAGCTCCGGCGTGTCGTCGATGAAGCGTGTGGTGATGTCGGCTGCAACGAATTTCGGGTGGTTGATCAGGTTTTCCAGGAAGGTCAGGTTGGTCGCCACGCCCCGGATGCGGAATTCCCTGAGCGCGCGATCCATGCGCTTGGTGGCTTCCTTTGGTGTGGGTGCCCAAGCGGTGACCTTTTCCAGCAAGGAGTCGTAATAGCGCGTGATCACGGCACCCGAATAAGCCGTGCCGCCGTCCAGGCGGATGCCAAACCCGGTCGAGCCGCGATAGGCACTGATACGACCGTAATCGGGCACGAAGTTGTTTTCGGGGTCTTCCGTCGTGACCCGGCATTGCAAGGCGTTGCCGTTCAACTTGATACCGGCCTGGGCTGGCACGCCCGTCTCGTCCTCCCGCCCGATCCGCTTGCCACGGGCAATCTGGATCTGGGCTTTGACGATGTCGATGCCGGTGACTTCTTCGGTGACGGTGTGTTCGACCTGGACGCGCGGGTTCACTTCGATGAAGTAGAACTTGTCGGTGTCGGCATCCATCAGGAATTCGACCGTCCCGGCTCCTTGATAGCCGGCATGCTGGCCAAGCTTCAGGGCTGAGGTACACAGGGCCTCGCGCGTGTCGTCGTCCAGGTAGGGCGCGGGTGCCCGCTCGACGACCTTCTGATTGCGCCGCTGGACGGAACAGTCGCGCTCAAAGAGGTGAACGATATTGCCGTGCTTGTCGCCCAGCAGCTGGACTTCGACATGGCGGGCCCGCCGGACCAGCTTTTCCAGGTAGACTTCACCGTTGCCAAAGGCGGCTTCGGCCTCGCGGCGTCCGGCGGCGACCTGTTCGGCCAGTTGGCTGGCGTCCTCGATCACGCGCATGCCGCGCCCGCCACCGCCCCAACTGGCTTTCAACATCACAGGATAGCCGATCCGTGCAGCCTGTTCGGCGATCTCTGCCGGATCATCCGACAGGGGTGGCGTCGCCGGCATTACAGGTACGCCAGCTTCTTCGGCGAGGTTGCGGGCCGAAACCTTGTTGCCGAGGCTGCGCATGACCTCTGACGGCGGGCCGATGAAGATCAGGCCCGCGTCGCGGCAGGCATCGGCGAAATCGGGGTTTTCGGACAGGAAGCCATAGCCCGGGTGAACAGCCTGGACCTCGGCCTCCCGAGCAACCCGGAGCATCTCTTCGATGGAAAGATAGGCTTTAACAGGGCCCAAGCCCTCGCCGATCAGGTAACTCTCGTCCGCCTTGAAGCGATGGAGCGCGTTTCGGTCCTCGGCGGCGTAGACACCCACCGTCCTGAGCCCCAATTCGGTCGCGGCCCGCATGACACGGATCGCGATTTCGCTTCGGTTTGCGACGAGAATCTTACGGATCGGCATATTGCCCCCTCATATGGTTGGACCGGCAAAAGCCCGCAGGCCGCGAGCCTCATGCCGGTGAGGAGTTTTTTATACCGCAAATGGATTGGTCAGACCACTGTCCCAAAGAGTAGGGCGGGATTGTCCTCACCGCCTACCCCGGATCACGCCCCTGGATCTCCCCTGGGGTGATCAGTTCATGGCAACAGAGTCTTTCAGGCGTTCGCCGGGCTTCAAGGCCCGATAAAAGATGTGGCGACCGATCTTGGCGACGCGCACTTTCTTGCGGGACCAGGCGGGCTTCACGTAGTCGGCGTGGTACCACATGGCACCATCGGTCGGGTCATCCAATTCGCCGTCCAGAACATGCCGGGCCAGCTCCATGGATTCATCCCAGGCCTTGTCTTCCCGGGGCAGATCGCTTTTGCCATCGCACCACCATGAAAACTGACAGAGGTGTCGGCGCTCGGCACCGCCCTGTTGCACGACGCCGCAAACATCGTTCGGAAAGGCCTTGTGGTTGGCCCGGTTCAGGGTCACAGCGGCCACGGCGACCTGGCCAAGATCGGGCTCAGACCGGGCTTCCCAATAAATGTTCATCGCAAGGCACTGAAGCGTGCGGTCAAAGTCGTTGGCGGGATAAGCCAGAACAGAGTCGCCCCAGGGCCCCTCCGTCGGGTCGATGGCGGCTTTCTTCAGGGCGTCCGGCATGACCACGGCAGGCAGTTGAACCATGTCCTGCTCGTCGGAAGAGGATTGCAAGGTTAGTTCCGGTCCATCAATCTGGCGTCCGAAAACACTGCCCGGCAGTGTGTCCAACAGGACCACAGCGGCGGCTAAGCCGGCAAACGCGGCCAAATGGCGCTTCTTGAAGCTCATTGGTACGACCAACCATCCTTCAGGTTTACAGGACACATCACATGCGTCCGGCATTTTCACGTCACACACCTGGGTCTCTCAGAACCATGGACCCGCCCGGCAAAGCCCGGCAGACCACCAGCGTGTGGGCTCATGTCACCGGTGTAATCAGCACCGATGCTTCTGCCCCTGAATGACCCTCGTTTCGATGGCGCCTGTCCCTATCGTCTGCCCCCGAGCTTCGCCCGATGCAGACCTGAATGCCGGAAAGGCATTCCCTTCGCCATCACTGTTCTTCACTCCCGCCAAGGCCTACCACGATCGTGGTTAACGAAACCCTAGTGGGTATTGCCTGTGCATGCTGCACCGCAATATGGAACGCCACTATACGGAAATTTTGCGCCGCGGCAAGAAATTTTGTGCACTGCACAATCCCACGTCTCGGCAAACGTGGAATAAGCTACAGGAACACTTTGATTTTTTTGCCGTAGGCTTGACTGCTCTCCTCAGCGCGGTGGATATGGCACCTCAGGATGCCCTGTCAAGTGGGCGGTTGGTGGATAAGCCGATTGTATATTTTATTCCCCAGGGTAAGTAATTGTTTCCACTTATTCAGCGGCGGTTCGTGTTTTTTTGCCTATTGGTGCGCACCGGTCTCTTGCACCGCAAATGACGCCTGGTTTGGAAACGGGAACGCCGCTTGCGAATCGGGCTGGCCGTTCAGGCTCCTTCAGGCACGGCAGCGCTGGATGGGGCTGAAAGAATCGTACCTTTGGTCGAAAGGTCTGTTCTGATCTCAACGAAAAAATGCCCGTTAAGTTGATGGACATATTAGAGTATTCTACTTAATTTGTTGCCAGTCCTATCGATAGCCCTATAATACTGGCTGCTGATACCTCCGATACTGCTGGGCGCGGTCATGGGAGGATCCCTTCAGCAACGGACATGGTCCGGAAAGGCGGGGGCGAATCCAGACCTCATTTCGGACCGGGAATCCGGGTTTAAGACGGGAGACCCCGGGAAGACATGATCGCGGATATCCTCTCCAATCTCGGGCTACTCGCCATCGCGGGGCTGGTGATTTTCTTTCTCGCCAGCCGAACGGCTTGTTTCCGCAAAAGTTTGGTCCGGCAGATTTTTCTCGGCATCGTTTTCGGCTGCCTTTCCGCCGTCGTGATCCTTGTTCCAGTTCACGTGGGCGATGCGACCTTTGATACGAGGGCGGGCCCCGCGATCCTGGCAGGGTTTTTTGGCGGCTGGCCTGCTGCCCTTCCTGCGGCGCTGATCGGCGCGACAGCTCGCCTGGTTGTCGGCGGGGAATTTGCCCTTTCCGGGGCTCTCAGCCTGTTTGTCTACGCAGCCTTCGGATGGCTTGCTGGGGCTTTCCTGCGCAAGCGGGGCAATACGGCTCTCGGACTTCCGGGCTTTGCGGCGATGGCCGTGATCGGGACGATAGCGGTTCTGCCGTTGATCCTGGTTGCGACCGATCTGCAAACGGGGATTGCAACCCTGGCCGAGGCCTGGCCCCTCCTGCTGATCGGGAATATGTCGAGCGTCGTGCTGCTGGGCATGATTGTGCGCGAACTGGAGACTGTGCTGGCGCGCAGCGACGCGTTGAAGGCGGCGGGGGATGCGCTCGGGCACGAACGCTACCGGCTCGATGCTATTCTGGCCTCGGCCCCCGATGCCATCATTACGGTCAATACGGATCAACGGATCGAACGGTTCAATCAGGCGGCGGAAGAGATCTTCGACTGGCCCGCAGACGAGATCATCGGGAAACCGGTTCACGTCCTTTTGCCGAAGCCCCACCAGGAAAAGCATCGCGATCTGGTGGGAAATTATCTTACCCAAAAAGTTGAAGTCCGGAGAGCCATGGCGGGTTTGAGGGTGGTTCGGGCTGTTCGGCGAGACGGGTCGGACTTTCCTGCCTTCGTCACCCTGTCACGTTTCAGCATCGACGGCGAAAACTACGCCATCGCGGTCGCCAGGGATGTGACCGACGAGTTGGCCCGGCGCCAACAACTGGCGGATATGTCGGTGAGGCTCGTTCACGAATTGGAGGAGGCGGAACGCGCGAACCGGGCCAAGTCGGATTTCCTGGCCAAGATGAGCCACGAACTGCGATCACCCCTGAATGCCATCATCGGCTTCGCGCAGATGCTGGAATCCGGCATCACGGGCAAGATCGATCCGCAGCGCAAGACCATCGAATATGCCCGAGACATCCGGTTCAGTGCCGAACACCAATTGGGTCTGATCAATGATCTTCTGGACATCGCGCATATCGAGAACGGCGAGGTCGATCTGAAGACCGAACCCTTCGAGGCGCGCGAGCCGGTCCTTGCAGCCTACCGCCTCGCCAAAGCCGCCGCGCGGGAAAAAGGCATTCGGCTGCGGGCAGAGGCCCGGCGGTCATTGCCCAGTGTGATCGGTGATTCCCGAGCCGTTCGCCAGATGCTCTTCAACCTTTTGAACAATGGGATCAAGTTCACCGATGCCGGGGGCAAGGTTGTCCTGTCATCTCAACGGATCATCCGCGACGGGAAACCTTACCTGCGCTATAGCGTTACGGATGACGGTTGCGGTATTGCCAGTGATCAGTTGGCCAATATCGGCAAGCCCTTCTTTCAGATCGACAGTTCGGCGACCTTGGAACACACCGGGTCCGGCCTGGGCCTCGCCATTACCAAGGGCCTGGCTGAACGGATGGGGGGATCGCTCGAAGTGGAGAGCCAACTGGGCGAGGGCACGACTTTCTCGGTGATTATGCCCATCACGCTCGATGCCTCTCTGGCCTTACCGGCGAAGGCCAGCGCCTAGAGGCCGATTGAACAAAGGCTGATCGGCCGGTGTCGGGTCTTTTCCCGCCGTTCCACGTCATAAAGAGGCCATAACGTCCCTTTCCGGGCGGGCAATGATTGTCTAAAACAGGAAAGAACGTGAGATATCACCTTAGTTTGACAATTCTGATCACACCCAAGGATCCGTAGATGAGCCCAGCCGAGCCTGTCTCCAAGACCTTGAACGCCCAGGACCGGGTGTTCGTTGCCATTGATACGCCGGACCTGGACCGCGCGCTCCGCCTGACGGAAGAGCTGGCCGGTCTCGTGGGCGGCATCAAGCTCGGCAAGGAATTCTTTACGGCAAACGGTCCGGAAGGCGTTCAACGTCTGGCCGAACACCGGTTGCCGATCTTCATTGACTTGAAATACCACGATATCCCCAACACGGTCGCGGGCGCTGTCCGATCAACCCTGCCGTTGAAGCCCTACATGCTGAACGTTCATGCCACCGGTGGCGAGGCGATGATGGCGGCTGCTGTCGCAGCTGCCGCTGAAGCCGAGATGGTGCGGCCTTTGGTTCTGGCCGTCACCGTTCTGACCTCGCTTTCCGACGAAGACCTGGCCGCTGTCGGTGTGTCCGGTCGGGTCATTGAACAGGTGGTGCGCCTGGCGAAGCTTGCCAAAAAGAACGGCCTGGACGGGGTGGTCTGTTCGGCCAAGGAATGTATGTCGATCCGGGGCGCTTGTGGCCCGGACTTTAGGCTCGTGGTCCCGGGCATCCGCCCGTCCTGGACCGAGCGTGGCGACCAGAAACGTGTGGTAACTCCGGCGGAAGCCCTGGCCCTGGGTGCCGACTTCCTGGTGATCGGTCGACCCATCACCGGGGCCGATAGCCCTTCGGATGCCGCCAAGCGCATCGTCGAAGAACTCGCGGCGGCCTAAGGTCCAGCCATGAGCCTGCTGGTCAAAATCTGTGGATTGAAAACACCCGAAGCCGTGGACGCCTCTGTTGAGGCGGGAGCGGACTTTACCGGTTTTGTCTTTTTTGAACCCAGCCCCCGGAACCTGACCCCCGAAGAAGCGGCAACCCTGATGGCTCGCGTGCCGGATCGGGTGACCAAGGTCGCCCTGGTGGTGGACCCCTCGGACGATCACCTGGAAGCCATCGTGCGCGGATCGCGCCCGGACCTGATGCAGTTCCACGGATCCGAGACGCCGGAGCGACTGGCGCTCGTGAAGCTCCGATATGGCATTCCGGTGATGAAGGCTCTGCCCGTTTCGGAGCCGGGCGATATCGCCAAGTCCGAAGCCTATGCCGGGATCGCCAGTTGGCTGCTGTTTGATGCCAAGCCGCCGAAAGACGCCACCCGGCCCGGCGGAAACGCCCAACCTTTCGATTGGCAGTTGTTAAAGAACCGGCGGGTCAGTTTACCCTGGCTTCTGGCCGGTGGTATCACCCTCGATAATCTGTCCGATGCGGTGGCCATCAGCGGTGCCAAAGGGATCGACGTCAGCTCTGCGGTGGAGAGCCGTACCGGTGAAAAAGACGTCGATCTGATCAGACGGTTCGTTGCGGCTGCCAAGGCCCTTTGATTGTGCCTTCCGGGCGTGCTTTATTGGCGCGCCTTAAATCTGGGCCGGCTTTTTGAGCCCCTTCGTTTTTTATCTTAGAGAGACCTCTTGTTCACATGAACAATCTGAACACCTATCGCGAGGGACCGGACGACCAGGGCCATTTTGGTATCCATGGGGGGCGCTTTGTCGCCGAAACCCTGATGCCCTTGATCCTGGATGTGGAAAAGGCTTTTGAATCTGCCAAGGTCGACCCTGCCTTCCAGTCCGAGATGGATTACTACCTGAAGCACTACGTCGGCAGACCGAGCCCGCTCTATCTCGCCAGCCGCCTGACCGAGCATCTGGGCGGTGCCAAGATCTACTTCAAACGAGACGAGTTGAACCACACCGGTGCCCACAAGGTGAACAACTGCATCGGTCAGATTCTGATCGCCAAGCGCATGGGCAAGACACGCATCATTGCCGAGACCGGAGCCGGTCAGCATGGTGTTGCCACGGCGACCGTCTGTGCCCTGTTTGGTCTGAAGTGTGTGGTCTACATGGGTGCGACGGACGTGGAACGGCAAAAGCCTAACGTCTTCCGCATGAAGCTCTTGGGTGCCGAGGTGATACCGGTCACCAGTGGCACCGGAACGCTGAAGGACGCGATGAATGATGCGCTTCGCGACTGGGTGACCAACGTCGCCGATACCTATTACCTGATCGGGACGGTCGCGGGGCCGCATCCCTATCCTGCCATGGTTCGCGATTTCCAGTCCGTGATCGGCGAGGAGACCCGCGAACAGATGATGGAAGCCGAAGGCCGACTTCCGGACAGCCTGGTTGCCGCCATCGGCGGCGGGTCCAACGCCATGGGCCTGTTCCATCCCTTCCTGGACGACGCCGGGGTCCGGATGATCGGCGTCGAGGCGGCGGGCCACGGAATCGAGACCGGCGAACATGCGGCGTCGCTCACCGGGGGTAAGCCGGGCGTGCTGCATGGTAACCGCACCTACCTTCTGCAGGATGACGACGGTCAGATCATTGATGCCCATTCCATCTCCGCCGGGCTTGATTACCCCGGTATCGGACCGGAACACGCCTGGCTGAAGGAACAGGGCCGCGTTGAATACGTAGCGATCAAGGATGACGAGGCGCTTGAGGCGTTCCAACTCTGCACAAGGTTGGAAGGTATCATCCCGGCATTGGAACCCGCTCATGCTCTGGCCCAGGTCTGTAAAGTGGCTCCTGATCTGCCGAAGGATCACTTGATGGTCATGAACATGTGTGGTCGGGGGGACAAGGACATCTTTGCCGTCGCCGAACACCTGGGGGTCGCGCTGTGAGACCCGAGACCCGTATCACAAAACGCTTCGAGGCCCTGAAGGCGGAAGGCCGCGGGGGTCTGGTGACCTTCGTGACCGCCGGCGACCCCTCGCTCGAGGTCAGCCGCGAGATTCTGATGGGCTTGCCGGAGGCCGGTGCCGATCTGATCGAACTGGGCATGCCCTTTTCCGACCCCATGGCCGATGGCCCGGCGATCCAGGCCAGTTCACTTCGCGCGCTGAAGGCCGGCCAGACCCAGAAGAAGACTCTGGCCCTCGTGGCCGAGTTCCGCGAGAAGGATGCGGATACGCCGATCATCCTGATGGGCTATTACAATCCGATCTACGCCTATGGGGTCGAGGCCTTCCTGGCCGACGCGAAGGCCGCCGGGGTGGATGGCTTGATTGTTGTCGATTTGCCGCCGGAAGAAGAATCAGAGCTTTGCCTTCCCGCCCTGGATGCGGGGCTGAATTTCATTTATCTCACCGCGCCGACGACGGATGACGCCCGTCTGCCGCGCGTTGTGGAACACGCCAGCGGTTTCGTCTATTACGTCTCGATCACCGGGATCACCGGGACCGCATCGGCGAACGTGGCCGACGTCAAGGCGAATGTGGATCGCATCAAGTCGGCGGTCGACCTGCCGGTCGCCGTCGGTTTCGGTATCAAGACGCCCGAACAGGTGGCCGAAATCGCCGAGATCGCGGACGCGGCAGTCGTCGGGTCCGCTTTGGTTGCCAAGGTCACGGAAAATCTGGACGCCGACGGTAATCCCGGTGCGGGCACTGCCGAGGCTGTTCTAAGGCTGGTTTCTGAGCTGGCCCAAGGTCTGAAGAAGTGAGGAAGACGACATGAGCTGGCTGACCAACTTCGTTAAGCCGAAACTGCGCGAACTGGTCTCCGGCTCGCGTGATATCCCGGAAAACCTCTGGCACAAGTGCCCGAACTGCGGAGAGATGATCTTCCACCGGGAACTGGAAAAGGCCTTGAAGGTCTGCCAGCACTGTGGCCATCACATGCGCCTCAACGGTCCGGAACGGCTCAAGATGCTGTTCGACAATGGTGAATTCCAGCGGGCCGAATCCGACGCCATCGTCGAAGACCCGCTGAAGTTCTCCGATCAGAAAAAGTATGCCGCACGCCTGAAAGATGCCCGGGCCAAGACGGAAGACCAGGATGCCCTGATTGTCGCCCATGGCGAGATCGGCGGTATGCCGGCGGTTGTGGCGGCGCTGAACTTTGATTTCATGGGTGGCTCCATGGGGATGGGCGTGGGCGAGGCCTTTGTGCGCGCGGCGCGATTGGCCGTCGTCCAGGACGCGCCCTTCATCGTCGTGCCGTCTTCCGGTGGTGCCCGAATGCAGGAAGGCATTCTGTCACTGATGCAGATGGCCAGGACGACCATCGCGGTCGAGGAAGTGCGAGAGGCGGGCCTGCCCTATATCGTGCTGTTGACGGATCCGACCACCGGCGGGGTCTCGGCATCCTTCGCCATGTTGGGCGATATCCAGATTTCCGAGCCCGGTGCCGTGATCGGCTTTGCCGGGGCCCGGGTGATCGAACAGACCATCCGCGAGAAACTGCCCGAAGGTTTTCAGCGGGCGGAATACCTGCTGGAGCATGGCATGGTCGACATGGTTGTCCACCGCCATCAGTTGAAGGAAAGGCTGGTCAGCCTGATCGGACTGTTGCGCAACCCGGGACCGGCGG
This sequence comes from Magnetovibrionaceae bacterium, assembly GCA_049603795.1. Taxonomy (GTDB): domain Bacteria; phylum Pseudomonadota; class Alphaproteobacteria; order Rhodospirillales; family JBMYSY01; genus JBMYSY01. The sequence continues at coordinate 126,955 of JBMYSY010000002.1, read as the reverse complement.
GCGACCTCGTACCGCTGGATCGGGACGAGGCAGAAGAAGAGACAGAACAGGCCGAGGACGATCAGGGCCCAGTCCTTCCGGACGGGCCGGACGAGGGGCCGAACGAGGGGGCGGACGACAGCACGACGCCCGATGAAAAGTCCAAGGACGAGGGTCAGAAAACTGAGTAGCGACAAGCTTCTCGAACAGTTTCATCGCCTGCACCCCAAGAAAATCGATTTGACGTTAGACCGGGTCTGGCGATTGTTGGATAACCTCGGGCATCCTGAGCGGGACCTGCCCCCGGTCATTCACGTTGCGGGCACGAACGGCAAGGGTTCCGTCGTGGCCACGCTTCGCGCCCTGTTGGAAGCCAGGGGCAAGACGGTTCACGTCTTCACCTCGCCGCACCTGAAGACCTTCCACGAGCGCATCCGCATAGCGGGCAAACAGATCAGCGAGCCCGATTTGACCGCGCTTCTGGGCGAGGTCAACATGGCCAACCAGGGTGATCCGATCACGTTTTTTGAGATCACCACGGCGGCTGCCCTCCTGGCTTTTTCCCGGGTGCCGGCGGACTATGTGCTGCTGGAAGTGGGCCTCGGCGGGCGTCTCGATGCCACCAACGTGATCGAAAACCCGGCTGTGACCGTGATTACGCCGGTCTCCATGGACCATAAGGAATACCTGGGGTCAGATTTGGCCTCGATCCAGCGCGAAAAGGCCGGGATCATCAAGCCGGATGCACCCCTGGTCTGCTATTCCGACCAGGGACGTCTGCCCCCGCCCATTCAGGAGAAGGCGGAGGGCTGCGGCGCACCGGTTGTCACCGAAGGCCGGGACTGGCGGGTGACGCCGATCGGCGCGGGGGCGGGGTTCGAGTTCCATTCCGGCGATATCCACCTGACGCTGCCGGACCCGTCGCTCCAGGGTGCCCATCAGATCCGCAATTCCGGCCTGGCATTGGCGGCTCTTGGTCAGATCGACCGTGATTTCCTGACCGATGAGGAGACGGTTGCAAAGGGGCTCAAGTCGATCGTCTGGCCGGGCCGTTTGCAGCGCCTGAGAGAAGGGCCCTTGTTGCGCCAGGCCCCGCCAGACTGGGAGGTCTGGCTCGACGGCGGGCACAATGGCGCGGCGGCTGCGGCGCTGGCGGCCCATGCGGAACGGAATTGGTCGGATAGGCCGCTCTACCTCGCAATCGCCATGATGGGGGCGAAGGAACCCTTGGACTTCCTGCGTCCCTTTGCCGGGCTGATCGAAAGTTGCCATCCGGTCTGGGTGCCGGAGATGGAAAACAGCCGCCCGCCCATGGAACTGGCCGCAGCTGCCCGTTCCCTCGGCATGGAAGCCATAGCGGCACCTTGGCTGGAACAGGTCTTTACCTACATCGCGCTGCGGGAGAGGCGACCGTCGCGTATCCTGATTACGGGATCACTTTACCTTGCCGGTGCCGTCCTGCGTGAAAACACCTGACGACGGCTTTTTTACCCAACCGCTTCGGCTATACTCTGCGCCGCGCTTTTCTTCGTTCGTCAGTCTCTATCAGGGTTTTAGAGCGCGACCAGGCTTTAGGAGACGGAAATGAAATCCGAGGTTCGGCCCCGCAAGCCGCGAGAGATCATTGACCGGCGTCATCTGACCTTGGCGCTCGATGCGACGGCAGCCGAGGTCGGCGGTGTCAAATCCCGCAGCCGGGTTTTGGAACTTCTGAAGCAGGCCCTTGGTCAAGGATCGGATGCGGTCCGCCGTCGGTTCGAAGCCAACGAAGACAAAGGAATGGACTGCATCCGGGCCCAAGCCTTCCTGATCGATCAGTTGGTGCGCCTGATCCACGATTTCTCGCTCAAGCACGTTCATCCGTCCAAGGGTCCGGAAAAAGCCGAAGACAAGATTTCCGTACTGGCTACGGGTGGTTATGGCCGGGGCGGGCTGGCACCGTTCTCGGACGTCGATTTGATGTTCCTGCTGCCGACGCGCGAAAGCGTGCTGACCCGCGAACGCATCGAATTCATGCTCTACATGCTCTGGGATCTCGGCCTGAAGGTTGGCCACGCGACCCGTTCCATCAAGGAATGCGTTCACCTCGCCAAGGACGACCTGACAATCCGGACAGCACTTCTCGAGGCCCGCTGGATCTGGGGAAACGAAGCGCTGTTCGACCAGTTCAAGCAGACCTTTCACAGCGATGTGCTTGCTGATACCGGCCCCGCCTTCGTCGAGGAAAAACTTGGCGAGCGGGATACGCGTCACGACAAGATGGGCGACACCCGCTACGTGCTGGAACCCAACGTCAAAGAGGGCAAAGGTGGCCTGCGGGATCTGCAAACCCTGTTCTGGTGCGCCAAGTATCTCTACCGCGTTGAAAGTGTGCGTGAATTGGTGGACATGGGTGTGTTGTCCGCAGCAGATGCCAAGCGTTTTGCCAAGGCAGAGAACTTCCTTTGGACCGTGCGTTGTCATTTGCACTACCGCGCGGGCCGGCCTGAAGAACGCCTGACGTTCGGGGTGCAGGGGCCAATCGGCGAGGCCATGGGCTACCGGGATCGTGCCGGATTGCTGGGCGTCGAGCGGTTCATGAAGCACTATTTTCTCGTCGCCAAGGACGTCGGCGACCTGACCCGCATCCTTTGCGCGGTGATGGAAGACCGCCATCAGAAACGCCGTTTCCGCCTGCCGACCTTCGGCCTGTTCCAGCCCAACGTTGACGGCTTTACCGTCGATGGCGGGCGACTGGTGGCCAATCCTGAGACCCTGACCGAAAATCCGGTCGAGATCATCCGTCTGTTCCGGGAAGCCCAGGTCCATGGCCTGGATATTCACCCCGAAACACTTCGCTGGATCACCCAGAACCTGAAGCTGATCAATGCCGGCGTCCGGAACGATCCGGCGGCCAACCGCCTGTTTCTCGAGATCATGGTTGATAAGAACCAGCCCGAGGTCATGCTGATGCGCATGAACGAAGCCGGCGTGTTCGGCAAGTTCGTTCCCGATTTCGGACGAGTCGTCGCACAGATGCAGTACGACATGTATCACGTCTATACGGTGGACGAGCATACCATCCGCGCGCTCGCCATTCTGGCCCGTATCGAACGCGGAGAATTGCAGGAAGATCATCCCCTGGCGACCGAGATCATGCCGACCATTCAGGCCCGGCGCGTGCTCTATGTCTCCGTCCTGCTGCATGATATCGCCAAGGGCCGGGGTGGCGACCATTCCGAACTCGGTGCCAAGATCGCCTTGAAGCTCTGCCCGCGTTTCGGCCTGAACGAATGGGAGACAGAGACGGTCTCCTGGTTGGTCTTGCACCACCTGGACATGAGCCGTACGGCCTTTAAACGCGATCCGGATGACCCGCAGACGATCGAGACCTTCGGTGCCAATGTGCAAACACCCGAACGGTTGAAGCTGCTCTTGGTGCTGACGGTCGTCGATATCCGCGCGGTCGGGCCTCAGGTCTGGAACGAATGGAAAGCGGGTCTTCTGCGGGAGATCTACTACAAGACCGAGGAAGCCCTGACCGGTGGGGCTTCTGCGGACCGACGCCACGTGCGGGTGAACCGGGCCCGTGGGCGTCTGGCGGGACGATTGGAATCAATCGGTTGGGACAAGGCGGACATCGATGCCCACCTGGATCGCGGCTACGGCGATTACTGGCTGGCCCACGACATGGACACCCTGGTTCGCCAGGCGGACATGATCCGGGAGGCGGAGCGGGCGGCCGCCGAAGGCCTGACCCAGGGCGTGCTGCACGTGTCCAGCTATGTTGATCTCAGCCGGGATGTGACGGAACTGACCATCTATACCGCCGACCACCCCGGCCTGTTCGCGCGGATAACCGGGGCCATCGCGCTGTCGGGCCTCTCCATTGTCGATTCCAAAATTGCCACCTTGGCCAATGGTATGGCGCTCGACATTATCACGCTGATCGACCCCGAAGGCCATGCGGTGGATGAAGCATCCCGCCTGAACCGGGTCACGGCGCGGATCGAATCGGCCGTGCGCTGCGAACTGGACCTCGATGAGGAACTGGCCGAACGCCACAATTCGGCAGGGGCCAAGCGCACCCGTCTGTTCAAGGTGCCGCCCCGGGTCCTCGTGGACAATAAGGCCTCGGCCACGCATACGGTGATCGAAATCTCAACCCTCGACCGCCCCGGACTGCTGGTTGACATCTGCCGGGCGATGACGGCTCTGGGTCTGCAGATCAGTTCCGCGAGGATCAACACCTACGGCGAAAAGGCGTCCGATGTGTTTTACGTCAAGGATGTCTTTGGCCTGAAGGTCGATGGCGAAGACAAGCTGAAGCGTATCCGCCTGGTCTTGCTGGAGACCGTGGCTCCCGGCGTTGATGCCGAACGGCTGGCGGCGGAATAGCACCGCCTTTCTTCTGCCGTGCCGATGGTCTAAAGCCATAGGCCATGAGGACGAATGCGAAAACGGGGTCTTTCAGCCTGATCCGGGCCTTTGCCACCGTCGGCTCGATGACCCTGTTGAGCCGCCTGCTCGGCTTCGTGCGCGATGTGCTGGTGGCGGGGGTTCTGGGGGCCGGCCCCATCGCGGATGCCTTCTTCGTCGCTTTCAAGTTTCCCAACCTGTTCCGTCGGCTGTTCGCCGAAGGGGCCTTTAACTTGGCATTCGTGCCCCTGTTCGCAGGCAAGCTGGAAGCCCGGGGGTTGGGGCCTGCAATGCGGTTCGCCGATGGTGCGCTGAGCCTGTTGGCGCTGGTTCTGGTGATTTTTGTGGCCCTTGGCCAGGTGCTGATGCCCTGGGCGATGATGGGCTTCGCCCCCGGTTTTACCGACGATCCGGCGACCTTTGACCTGGCGGTTCTGTTGACCCGGATCACCCTGCCTTACCTGTTGTTTATCTCGCTGGTCAGCCTGATGGCGGGGGTGTTGAATTCGCTGGGCAGGTTCTGGGCGGCGGCTGCGACGCCGGTGCTGCTGAACCTCTGCCTGATTGGTGCGGTCCTGATCCTGGCACCGCAACTGCCAACCCCGGCCCATGCGCTGGCCTGGGGCGTGGCTGGGGCCGGAGCCGTGCAATTTCTTTGGATGATCGGGCATCTGGCGCATGCAGGGGCGTCGCTTCGCCTGCCCTGGCCGCGCCTGGATGCGGACCAGAAAGTCCTGTTGAAGCGCTGCGTGCCAGTGGCCATCGGTGCGGGCATCTATCAGATCAATCTGGTGATCGACACGGTCATTGCCTCGCTTCTGCCGGGCGGATCGATCTCCTATCTGTTTTTTGCCGACCGGGTGACGCAGTTGCCGCTCGGCGTGATCGGGGTGGCTGTGGGGACGGCTCTTTTGCCTTTGCTGTCCCGACAGATCCGGGCAGGGGACGAAGCCGGTGCGCTCGCGTCTCAGAACCGGGCGCTGGAGGTCAGTTTCCTGTTCACCCTGCCCGCCGCCGTGGCGCTCTTCCTGATTGCCGAGCCGGTGATCCTGACCCTTTTCCAACGGGGGGCCTTCGGGATCGATGAAGCCAGGGCGACCGCAGCAGCGCTCGGCATCTACGCGTTGGGATTGCCCGCCTATGTTTTGGTGAAGGCGCTGGCCCCCGGGTTCTACGCAAGAGAGGACACCCGCCGCCCGGTGATCGCGGCAGCGGCGGCGATGGTCGTCAACCTGGGGCTCAACCTGATTCTCATGGGGCCCTTCCAGCACGTGGGCATAGCCATGGCGACTGTGGCTTCCAGTTGGTTGAACGCCGGACTTCTGGCCTACTGGCTGAGCCGGCGGGGGCAGTTGCAACTGGACGCGCGCCTGAAGAACCGCCTGCCGCGCATGATCCTGGCGGCCCTGGTCATGGGGGCGGGCCTGTTCGGCCTGATGCAGGTGATCGGGGCCTGGTTCGATGGCGGCGAGGCGGACCGGATCGCCGGGATGTCGATCCTGGTGGTGCTTGGCTTGGCGCTCTATGGCCTGGCCGCGCAGCTGACAGGTGCCGCAGGTCTGCGCGATATCAAGGGGCTGGTGCGTGGCAAAACTTGACGGGCTCAGGTCGCGCTTGTCATAACCCAGCACCTTCTTTTTGACCTGAAAGCTCTGATTGATGAACCGCATCTTCTCCGGCATCCAGCCCACCGGCAATCTGCACCTCGGCAACTACCTGGGGGCCATGCGCAACTGGGTGCGCCTGCAGGACGATTTCCACTGCCTGTTCTGCATGGTCGATCTTCATGCCATTACGGTTTGGCAGGACCCGGCGGAGCTGCGCGCGAGCACCCGCGAACTGGCCGCCGCCATGATTGCCGCCGGGATCGATCCGAAATCGAACATCCTGTTCAACCAGTCCCAATGTCCGGGCCATGCCCAATTGGCCTGGGTGCTGAACTGCGTCGCCCGCATGGGCTGGCTGAACCGCATGACCCAGTTCAAGGAAAAGGCAGGCAAGCACAAGGAGAACGCCTCGGTCGGGCTGTTCAGCTATCCCAACCTGATGGCCGCTGACATTCTTTTGTACAAGTCCACCCATGTGCCGGTTGGTGAAGACCAGAAACAGCACCTGGAACTGGCCCGCGACATCGCGCAGAAGTTCAACAACGACTACGGTGTCGAGCTCTTCCCGCAGCCGGAACCGTTGATCTTTGGTGCGGCGACCCGGGTCATGTCTTTGCGCGACGGCTCCAAGAAGATGTCGAAGTCGGACCCCAGCGAGATGAGCCGGATCACGCTGACCGACGATGCGGACGCCATTGCGAAGAAGATCCGCAAGGCGAAGACCGACCCCGAACCGCTACCCGCCTCGACCGATGAAGGCGAAGGCCGCCCGGAAGCGATGAATCTGATCGGCATCTTCGCCGCCCTTCAGGATAAACAGGCTGCCGATATCATGGCCGAATGGGGCGGCAGGCCGTTCTCGGACTTTAAAAAGGCCCTGGCCGATCTGGCGGTCGACCGCCTGGAGCCGATATCGATCGAGATGCAGCGCTTGCTGAACGATCCGACAAGCCTGGATGCCATTCTGAAGTCCGGGGCCGAGCAGGCGCGTGAGCTGTCCGAGCCGATCCTGAAAGAGGTCTACGACGTGGTCGGATTCCTGCAGGTGTAATCCGAAGTCCGCTTGACCTTGTGGTCTGACCGGACCAACTATTAAGCCAACCATTCCGCTAAAATAAGCCCTGCGACAAGAGGCCTGATATGTTCATCCAAACCGAGTCCACCCCCAATCCCGCTACGCTGAAGTTCCTGCCGGGTCAGGAAGTCATGCCGAAGGGAACGGCCAACTATACCTCTGCCGAGGAAGCCGCGAACTCTCCTCTGGCCCAGCGTCTGTTCGGTATCGAGGGTGTGGGCGGTGTCTATCTCGGCTCCGACTTCATCACCTGCACCAAGGGTGACGACAAGGATTGGGACGTGATGAAGCCCCTGATCCTCGGTGCCATCATGGAGCACCTGACGGCTGGCCAGCCCGTCATCACCGAGACGGCGGGCGGTGCCCATGGCGCGGCGGAAGCCGGCTCCATCGAGGCCCAGATCCAGGAACTGTTGGACACCCGTGTGCGGCCTGCGGTGGCCCAGGACGGCGGTGACATCGTCTTCGATCGGTTCGAGGAAGGCATCGTCTATCTGCACATGCAGGGGTCCTGCGCCGGTTGTCCCAGTTCGACGGCAACGCTGAAACATGGCGTCGAAAACATGCTGAAGTACTACATCCCGGAAATCCAGGAAGTGCAGCAGATCTGATCTGCGGCCCCGTTCCATCCCACGATCCATCTGTCGTCCCGCGCGCCCATGGTGACCAACGGTCAAAAAGCCATTCTTGGTGGCCTCGGCCTCTGTGTCGTCGCGGCAGCCTTGCTCGCGCTTTTTGTCAAGAAACCGGGCGATGAAACCGTCTCGATCCCCCTGCCGGATGGGGAGATCCGAGGCGAAGCCGTCGATGATGTTCCGCTGACCGAAGACCTGGAGCTCCGGTTTCAGCAGGCTGGCTTCGACTGGGAAGCGGTGGTTTCTGGCAAGAGCGATGTGCCCGCCCTTTTCATCGATGACCTGCCGGCTGATCTGGGCGATCTGGTCGAGGTGGATCGGCGCAAGGCCGTCTTTTTTCGGATCATGTTGCCGCTTGTCTTGCGGGCCAATGCTGATATCGCCGCAGACCGGGCGAGAATTGAAGCCCTGGCGGATGATTTGAGCGGCCTGGAAGATGACGACATGGATTGGCTGGCGGATCTGATGGTTCGCTATCGCGTTGATCTGGACGATCAGGCCAAGGCCAATCTGCTGCGACGGGTCGACATCATCCCGCCCAGCCTGGCGCTGGCCCAGGCCGCAGAGGAAAGCGGCTGGGGCACGTCCCGGTTCGCCCAGGAAGGCAACGCCCTGTTCGGCCAATGGACCACGACGGGCCCCGGCCTGGTGCCCGAAGACCGGGAAGAAGGCAAAACCCATAAGGTCAGGGCCTTCGAGACGCTCTATCAATCGGTCCGCGCCTATGGCGACAACCTGAACCGCCACAAGGCCTATCGGAACTTGAGGAAAGCCCGCTTTGACTTGCGGGCCAGGGGCGCGGCGGTGACGGGTCTGGAGCTTGCCAAGACCCTGACGCGGTATTCGGAACGCGGGAAGGCCTATGTGAAGAGCCTCAGCAGCCTGATCCGATCAAACGATTTGGACAAGATAGATGGCGTTCAATTCCGGCGGGGCCGGGCGGGGAGCTGAGCCGAAATCCTGAGAGCGCCGATATCGGCCTTGAAACCGCCATGGTTCCGCCGTATCGCATGCCTGCTATCGCGAAAAGCCGAAATCGGGTTATCTTTGAGCCATGACAAACCAAGCGAATCAATCCAACCCGCCGAAACCCGTTGTTCTCTGCATCCTGGATGGCTGGGGCGCACGGGAAGACGCCCCCGACAATGCGTTGTCACAGGCGAAAACGCCGGTTATGGACCGCTTCGCCGAGACCGTCCCCGCCGCACACCTGCAGGCATCCGCCGGGTTCGTCGGCCTGCCGGAAGGCCAGATGGGCAACTCCGAAGTCGGACATATGAACATCGGTGCCGGGCGCATCGTCATGCAGGATCTGCCAAAGATCGACCGGGCAGTGGCTGATGGCTCGCTGGCCGAAAATGCGGCCCTGATCGACCTGATCCGGAAGCTGAAGGCGACCGGCGGGACCTGCCATTTGATGGGCCTGCTGTCACCGGGCGGAGTCCACAGTCATCAGGACCACATGGTCGCGCTGGTGCGCATCTTGTGTGACGCCGGTGTGCCCGTGGCGCTGCATGCCTTCATGGATGGTCGTGACACGCCACCGAAATCCGGCGCGGGCTATTTGGCCGAGGTTCTAAGCGCCGTTGACGGCTGTGAGGGCTTTCGCCTGGCAACGGTATCAGGCCGCTTTTACGCCATGGATCGGGACCAGCGCTGGGACCGGGTCGAGGCCGCCTGGAAAGCACTCGTGCTCGCCGAGGGCAAGGCTGCGACCGACGGTGCGGCGTCTGTCGAGGCGGCCTACGATGCGGACGAAACCGACGAATTCATCACCCCCAGCGTGATCGGCGACTATGCCGGGATGGTCGACGGCGATGGTCTTCTGATGGCCAACTTCCGGGCCGACCGGGCGCGCGAAATTCTGGCCGCCCTGGCTGACCCGGCCTTTGATGGCTTCGACCGTGCGGCGCAGCCCCGATTCGAGAGCCTGCTTGGCATGGCGGAATACTCCAGCGATCTGGCCAGGCTGTTCGGTGCACTTTTCCCGCCCAGCCGCCTGGACGGCATCTTGGGCGAAGTGGTCGCTGACGCGGGCCTCAAGCAGCTCCGCATCGCCGAGACCGAAAAATATGCCCATGTAACCTTCTTCCTGAACGGTGGCCGGGAGGCGGTGTTCGAAGGCGAGGAACGCATCCTGGTGCCGAGCCCGAAGGTCAAGACCTATGACCTGCAGCCGGAAATGTCGGCCTATGAGGTGGTCGAAAATCTGGAGCGGGTGATCAAGGACGGCACCTTTGATCTGATTGTGGTCAACTTCGCCAATGGCGATATGGTCGGCCACACCGGGATTTTGGGTGCCGCCGTGACCGCTGCCGAGACGGTGGATGCCTGCATGGGCCGTCTCGAGTCGGCTGTGTTGGAAGCCGGGGGTGCCCTGCTGATCACGGCGGACCATGGCAACCTGGAACAGATGACGGACCCCGCCAACGGCGGTGCGCATACCGCGCATACCACCAATCCCGTGCCTTTGCTGTTGATTGGTGCGCCGGATGGCGTGACCTCGCTGGGCAACGGCAGGCTCTGTGATCTTGCGCCGACAGTCCTTGACCTGATGGGCCTCAATCAGCCCGCCGCGATGACCGGGCACAGCCTTTTGAATGCCTCATCTGACGTTACCCGGGCCGCAGAATGAGGTCTGGATGACCGGCGGGTTCAAACAGATGGGGCCGCCAGCCAGACGGCCGAAAGGGTGGCAAACTAGACGGTTCATGGCCAGACGGTTCATGGTCGGCGCGGCGCTTTTATGCCTGCTTAGCACACCGGCAACCGCCCAGCGTTCGAACGACGAGCCCACCCGGGCCCTTCAGGATGTGGAACGTTCGCTCAGCCAGTCGGAAGCACGGACCCGCAGCCTGGACGCCCAGCTGCGCGCCCTCAGCCGCGAAATGCGCGATATGCGCCGCCAGATGGTGGAAAAGGCCGATGCCATTCAGGGGCTTGAGCAGGAAAAATCCGATCTTGAACGCCGACTGACCCAGTTGCTGCAAACCGAAGGCGAATTGGTGATCAAGCTGGAACAGAACCGCGAAGGTTTTGCCGGCGTGCTGTTTGCCCTCCAGCGAATCGCCCGACACCCCCCGGAGGCCCTGTTGGCCCAACCCACCAGCCCGGTTGAGACGGTGCGTTCGGCCATTCTGCTGCACGCCGCCGTGCCGGAGATCGAGGGTCGGGCGGGCACGATGCAGGCCGAACTGGCGGCATTGGAGCGTGCGCGCGTCGAGATCAACAACCGCCAGGTGGCGCTGGCAGACACGGCCCGCCGACTGAGCCGGGAACGCCGCGAGCTGGACCAGCTGATTGTTCTGAAACGCCAATTGCGTGAAGAGACCGAGCAACAGCGGGTGGTTCAGGAACGCAAGGTGCGCGAATTGGCGCGACAGGCGAAGTCTTTGCGTGATCTGGTGAACCGGCTGGCCCGTCTGGACGAGGGCTTCCGCACGGTGATCGAGCCGGAACCCCTGGAGGAGCCGCCAGGATCCCAGGTTGGCGAGATCGACGAGATGATCGCCGGCGGTGGCATTGAAGATCAGGAACAGGAACTGGCCCTCGGCCCATTGTCGGCCCAACGTCCGCCTGAATTGCCAAAGGAGCGACGGGGCGAATCCGCCGAAGGCGTGGTTGCTCCGGCCCCCTCTGAACGGGGTGCCGAACGGGGCAACGAACCGGTCACGGAAGCGAATCTGATCAGCCTGCGGCCTTTTGCCGAACAGAGGGGCAGGTTGCCCATGCCAGTGGTCGGTCGGATCGAGGGGCGATTCGGCGAAAAACTGATCTCCGGTCTGACGCGAAAGGGCATCACGGTCGAAACCCGCGCGGGGGCGCAGGTGGTGGCTCCCCATGAAGGACGCGTTGCCTATGCCGGTCCGTTCAGGGGATACGGGCTCCTCTTGATCCTCGAACACGGCGACGGATATCATACGCTATTGGCGGGCATGTCCCGGATCGATGGCGAGCTGGGCCAGACGGTGCTTGCCGGCGAGCCGGTAGGCGTCATGGCCGACGAAGAGGCGGCGGAGCGACCCTCGCTCTATGTCGAGCTCCGAAAGCAAGGCGAACCCATTAACCCGATGCCGTGGCTTGCGGCTTCAACAGGGAAGGTAAACGGATGACTCCGAAAAAATCCGACAAAGGCTGGGCGATCAAGCAGATGGTTTGCGGTGTCAGCCTTTTGGGTCTGGTGCTGGCATCCCCTGCCGCCCTGGCACAGGAGGCGGGTGAAAAGAGCGTCGATACCTATCGCCTGCTGAATTTGTTCGGGGATGTGTTCGAACGCATCCGGGCCGACTACGTGGAACCGCCCAGTGACGAAGCGCTGATCGAGGCGGCGATCACCGGTATGCTGACCTCGCTGGATCCCCATTCCAGCTACATGAACGCGGAAAGCTTCCAGGACATGCAGGTGGAAACCCGCGGCGAATTCGGGGGCCTCGGCATTCAGGTCTCGCTTGAAGGCGGCCTGGTGAAGGTGATCTCCCCCATCGACGACACGCCCGCCGCCCGCGCCGGGGTCGAACCCGGTGATTTCATCACGCATCTCGACGGTGAAGCCGTCCTGGGCCTCACCCTGGCCGACGCCGTGGAACGCATGCGCGGCAAGGTGGGTTCGGATATCACCCTGACGCTCCGGCGTGAAGGCCGGGAGGATTTCGAGATCACCCTGACCCGCGCCGTGATCAAGATCGATTCGGTCCGCTCGCGTATGGAAGGCAAGGTCGGCTATGTGCGGATCACGTCTTTCAACGAACAGGCCGACAAGGGTCTCGAGCGCGCCTTGGCCAAGTTCCGCGACGAACTGGGCGACGAGTTGCAGGGTGTCGTCCTGGACCTGCGCAACAATCCGGGGGGCCTTCTTGATCAGGCGGTGTCCATCTCGGATGCTTTCCTGGAAAAAGGAGAGATCGTCTCGACCCGCTCCCGGGATTTGGACGACGCACAGCGTTTCAACGCCCGGCCCGGTGATCTGACCGGCGGCAAGCCCGTTGTGGTGTTGATCAACGGGGGCTCCGCTTCGGCGTCCGAGATCGTCGCCGGGGCGTTGCAAGACCACCGGCGCGGCATCGTGCTTGGCACGAAATCCTTCGGTAAGGGCTCGGTTCAGACCATCATGCCATTGGCCGGTCATGGCGCGATGCGCTTGACGACGGCGCGCTACTATACGCCGTCGGGTCGGTCCATCCAGGCCAAGGGTATTGATCCGGACATCGTCGTGACCCAGGGGCGGATCGAGGACGTGACACTTGGCGGTCGGCCGAGGGAGGCTGATCTGCGCGGCGCGCTGGACGCCGGTAACGCGGATGAGGCCGAAGAGGCTGCGGAGGCCGCGCCGGAGGATCAGGGTATCCAGGACTATCAACTCGCCCGCGCGGTTGATCTGGTTCGCGGGCTGGCCCTGTTCGGCAGTGGTTCAGCCGCTGTTCAACCGGCAGCCCCGGCGGAAGAGTCTACCCAGTAAGCGGGCCCAGGCCTAGGCGAGGAGACCTGACCGGTGAAAAATCCGCTGAAAGGCCTCTTCGGCAAGGGTGGCAAGAAAAAAGCCGACGACGACTACGACTACGACATCTCCGAAGATGATGACGATGGCCTGGATCTCGCGTCCCTGGACGATGACGAGCCGGGCCCCGGTCGGTCGGGAAGCAGCCGATCCGGTGGCGACGATGATGGCATGCCGGACTTCGGCGACCTGGATGACCTGGATGATGGCAACAGCCTTGACGGCTATGGCGGACAGGCTTCCGCAGACGATGATGACGATGATTTTCCCGAGTTCGAAGAACTCGATTTCGGCCATGACGACGACGATGACGATGATTTTGACAGTGAAGGCGGCGGCAAATCCTTCAGGCCCGGTAAGAAATCTCTGATCATCGGCGGAGCCGCGACCGGCGGCCTTGTCGTACTCGGTGTTGTGGCCTTTCTGTTTCTCGGCGGCGATGATGGACAAGAACTCGCCAAAGCCCCGGACCAGCCGGAACTTTCTGAACAATCGCGGAGCCGTGGGCCGTCCGTGCAGTTCTCACTGCCGCCGTCAGGTTCCCTTTTTCGCCCCGAAGACGAGGCCGGGAACCAGCGTTCCGGCGGCCTGAACCCGCCTGCGCGGGACCCCGCGTCGGACCCTGCGTCGGACAGGGCACCCAGCCTGAACGAACTGGGAGCCATGGCCGGGGATGATCGTCCGCAGGGTGGGGGGCAAGAGCCCGCTTTGGCCGCTCAGTCCGGTGCGCCGGCTTCCCCAGCCCCGGTGGACAACGGCGTGCCGGGTGCTCCTGGAGCTCCGATCGATCCAGCTGCTTCGCCCGCTTCGATGGGGGCACCAGCCGGAGGAGCGGGCCTCGCCGCCGGTTTGGCCGCACCGCCGGCGGCACCGGCTGCCGGAGGCGGGGGGGCCTTGAACCAGTTCGCTCAGCAGGCCCTTGGCACCCAGGCCGGTTTGATGATCGAAGCGGTCAGCCGCCAAGCCTTCAACGCCGTTCGGGCCGTTGCCAAGGACGAGGCCCTGCCTCCGGTGCCTTTGGATAATCTGGTCGAACAAAGCGCTGACGGCCCGCTGCCGACCGTGGATGATGGCGAAACCCCCTTCCAGGAATATGCCCGCCCGTTTGATGGCGATGAGGATCGCCCGACGATCTCCATCATCATGAGCGGCCTTGGCTTGAGCCGCCCGGCCACCCAGGCGGTGATCGAAAAAGTGCCGTCCGACGTGACACTCGCCTTCGATCCCTATTCGAAGTCGCTGACCTCCTGGGTCGATCTGGCCCGTCAGAACGGCCATGAGATGCTTCTGGTTCTGCCCATGGAGTCGGATGATTTTCCGCTCGCTGATCCGGGACCCAGGGCGCTTGTGACGTCATCGGACCCGGCGGAAAATCTTCGAAAGCTAAACTACATCCTCAGCCGGATGGTCGGCTATGTCGGTGTCCTGGCCCATATGGGTAGCCGTTTCAACCGGTCGGAAGAGCAGATGCCAATCGTGCTGACCGCGCTCAACAACAGGGGCTTGATGATTGTCGACGAAAACGGCGGGCCGGGCAGCCGTTCTTTGGTCCCGACAGAGGGCTTCCGGCTCGGTATCCCAAGGGCCATGGTGGATTTGATGATTGATAAAGACCCGGATCCGGCGGAAATCGACGCCCAGCTGAACCGGCTGGAAGACCTGGTCCGGGAAAACGGGACGGCTGTCGGACTTGTTCATCCGATCCCTGTGACGCTCCAAAGGCTAAACGGCTGGATTGCCGGGCTGGCGGAAAAGGGCATCCAGTTGGCACCGATCAGCGCCCTTGCCGATACTTCCGTCTACGTCGAGGAGTAGGAGGGCATGCCTAAACCCAAGCAGAAAGCTAAAACAGGTCTTCCCTATCAGGACCGACCCTACCGCAAGGGTGTGGGCGCGGTGATTTTCAACACCGATGGCCTTGTCTTCGCCGGGCGCAGGCTTGATGCCCCGGACGCCTGGCAGCTTCCCCAAGGGGGGATCGACGACGGTGAGAAATCGAAGGCTGCTGTGCTGCGCGAGGTTGCCGAGGAAACCGGGATCGTTGATGTCGAGGTTATCGCCAAATCAAAGCGTTGGCTGGCCTATGATCTGCCGTCGGAAATTGCCGACCGCGTATGGAAGGGCCGTTTCCGGGGACAGGAGCAAAAGTGGTTTGCGCTTCGGTTTCTGGGATGCGACAAAGACATTGACCTAAATGCGTCCGGACATCCCGAGTTCGACGCTTGGGAATGGGTGGAGCTAGAACGGCTTCCGGAACTCATCGTGCCGTTTAAGAGACCGCTGTACGAGGCTATCGTTCAAGAATTCTTAGACCTTCCCGCCCAACTGCGCGCTAACGAATAAATCCTGCCAATTGCTTTTTTGACGCCCAGAAAGACCCCTGCCCATGATGATGTATGCCCTACTAGTCGGTGGTTTCGTCCTTTTGCTTATCGGCGCCGAATATATGGTCCGTGGTGCCGTTTCCATTGCTGAAAATCTTGGCGTGTCGA
Organism: Magnetovibrionaceae bacterium; assembly: GCA_049603795.1. Classification (GTDB taxonomy): domain Bacteria; phylum Pseudomonadota; class Alphaproteobacteria; order Rhodospirillales; family JBMYSY01; genus JBMYSY01. The sequence continues at coordinate 111,275 of JBMYSY010000002.1, read as the reverse complement.
AGCTGGTGATCGGCCTGACTGTGGTGGCCCTCGGTACCTCCGCACCGGAGGTCGTGGTCAGTCTTCAGGCTTCCCTGGACGGCTTTCCCAATCTTGCGGTTGGTAATGTGGTTGGCTCCAACATTGCCAATGTTCTTTTGATCCTGGGCGCGGCTGCGCTGATCATGCCCATCCGGGCCGAGGAGGGGGCGACCCACCGGGACGGCCTGATCATGCTGGCGGTCAGCTTCCTGGTGGCCGGTCTGATGTTGACCGGCATGATCGACCGGCTGTTCGGTATCGGGCTTTTGGTCCTGTTCGTCGCCTATGTCGGGGGCACCTTCTGGCTGGAACAGCGGGGCAAGGATTCTGCTGGTGATCTGGCCGAAAACGAGGCGGACGAGGTCGAGGCCATCGAAGGTCCGGCCTGGAAGGCCTGGGTCGCTTTCGCGCTGGGGCTCGCGGGCATCCTGATCGGTTCAGACATGCTGGTTACCGGCGGTACGGACATTGCCCGCGCCTTCGGCGTTTCGGAAGAAGTCATCGGCCTGACCCTGATCGCTTTCGGTACCTCCTTGCCGGAGTTGGCGGCCAGCGTCGTGGCGGCCTTCCGGGGGCACGCGGATGTGGCCCTGGGGAACGTGGTCGGCAGCAACCTGTTCAACCTTCTCCTGGTGATTGGTGTGGCGGCGACGGCGGTTCCTTTGCCCGTTCCGGCCCAGATCGCAGGTTTTGATATCTGGGTCATGCTCGGTGCCTCGCTCATTCTGGCACCCTTTATCCTGGGCAAGGGGCGTGCTCTGGGTAAGCTGGTCGGGATCTGCTTCCTGGCCATCTACGGCATCTATATCTATTCCCAGGCAATCGGGGTCGATACTTTCCTGGCCATGCTGGGCGGCTGATGGCCGCGCCCACGCTGCCTGGTGCCGCCCTTGTGACCGGCGCGCCGAAGCGCCTGGGCAGGGCCATTGCCGACATGCTTGTCGCCCGGGGCTATGCCCTGGCCCTGCATCACCGCAATTCGGACGACGATGCGGAGGCTTTCGCCGCCGAAATCAGGGCCCAAGGCGGCAAGGCCCATGTGTTGCGGGCGGACCTGGGGATCGATGCCGAGGTGACTCCGATGATCGGCGAGGCCGAGCAGGCCCTGGGGCTGCCGGTCACCGTCCTGGTCAACAATGCTTCCCTGTTCGAGCGCGACGAGTGGGATACGGTGACCCGGGAAAGCTGGGACGACCATTTGAATGCCAATCTGTTCGCGCCGATGCTGTTGTCCCAGGCCCTGGCCAGGGCCCTACCGGCGGACCGGGCGGGTGTCATCATCAATCTGATCGATCAACGGGTCTGGAACCTCACTCCGCACTTCGTCTCCTATACGGTTTCCAAGACCGGGCTCTGGTCGTTAACGCAAAGTCTCGCCATGGCGCTCGCGCCCCGGATCCGAGTGGCGGCCATTGGCCCCGGCCCGACCTTGCCGAGCCCGCGCCAAAGCCAGGCGGCCTTCGAGGCCCAATGGCGGGCGACACCGCTTGAGCGACCGGTCGATCCGGCGGAAATCGCCGCTGCTGCGGCCTTCATTCTTGACACACCGAGCTTCACCGGTCAGATGATCGCCCTCGATTCAGGCCAACACCTGGGCTGGCGATCAGCCGCAGCGGGAGCAAACCCTGCCGACGAGGAATAGGTGGGACAAGGCAGGGCCATGATTTTGGGGGGACGTTGAATGGACGAAGCACAAAAATCGGACGAGGTTTTGCCGGCACCTCGGGCGCTCGATATTGCAAGTGCACGCAATCGTATACGCCACGTTTTTGTTCGGGATCTTGTGCTTGATGCTTCCATCGGGGTTCATGCCCACGAAAAAGACGGCAACCAGCGGGTTCGCTTCAATGTCGATCTGGCCGTCGCGGAAGATACCGGTCTGCTGAATGACGATCTTCGCAACGTTGTCGATTACGAGGTCATTGTAGATGGCATTCGGGCCATTCTGGGGCGGGGCCACATCAATCTGGTGGAGACCCTGGCCGAAGAGGTGGCCGAGATGTGCTTAGGCGATGAGAGGGTCGGTTCCGTTCGCGTGAGAGTCGAAAAGCTCGATATTTTTGAAAATGCCGAAAGTGTCGGCGTCGAGATCGAACGGCACCGCAAGAACGTTTGAGCAAGCCGTGCCCGTCACGCTGCCCTCACCCGCTAAATCCTCAATGAAACAAGGGCCTTGGACCTTTTGGTGTCCGGTGCAGACGAAGTTGTGCACAGGAGCTTCCACGAAGCACCGAGGCTGACAAGCCCCTTTTTGACGTCGATCCCAGATTCTTTGATAAGGGATTTTCTGCAAATTTTATTGAATTTTCAGTGCATTAGCCTTTTGACTATTTTTTGTGCAAAGTAGAGAAAGCCTAGGGTTTATTGGGAAAGGGCCTCCGTTGGCATTGTTTTCAACAAGGTTTTCCACAAGTTTGGTGGATAGCTTTTGGAGGGCTTCCTCCCTCTTGGTCCAAGTGCCTGTAACATCGCGGAAATCTTTCTTTGGGGCTCTTTTCATGTTGCGGTGCACACCATGAATGACACGCCTAGGGATCAACTACCGAGTGTTTTGGTGACTCCAAAGGGGGAGGCGCCGAAAGCGCCAGATGCGCCCCTTGGGGCAAGCGTTATCGAGGGCTACCTGGCCACTCTTCCATCCAGTCCGGGCGTTTATCGGATGATCGATGCCAAGGGCGATGTGCTCTATGTGGGCAAGGCTAAGAACCTGCCGAAACGGGTTCGCGCCTATACCAAACCTGATCGGCAATCGATCCGAATCCGACGCATGATCGCCCAGACCGCGGCGATGGAGATCGTCACGACCCATACCGAGGCAGAGGCGCTGCTGCTGGAAGCCAATCTGATCAAGCGTTTCAAGCCGCGCTACAACATTCTGTTGCGTGACGATAAATCCTTTCCGTTTATACACCTGACAGGCGATCACGACTTTCCCCAGGTGCTCAAGCACCGGGGTGCCAAGCCGAAAAGTGGCTCGGTCTTTGGGCCCTTTGCTTCAGCCTGGTCGGTCAACCAGACCCTGGTTGTCTTGCAGCGGGCTTTCCTGTTGCGCACCTGTTCGGATGCGACCTTTGGCACCCGAACGAGGCCCTGCCTGCTCTATCAGATCAAGCGCTGTTCGGCTCCCTGTGTGGATCGCATCAGTGCGGCGGACTATGGTGCCCTGGTTGAGCAGGCCCGTGCCTTCCTGACCGGCGACAGCCGGGCGATCCAGGATGACCTGGCTGAGCGTATGCAGAAAGCCAGCGATGCGCTCGATTTCGAAGAGGCCGCCCAGTACCGGGATCGGCTCCGCGCCCTGGCCCATGTGCAATCCCGCCAGGACATCAACCCGGCGGGCCTGTCGGATGCCGACGTGATCGCGGCTCATGGCCAGGGCGGCCAGGTTTGTGTCCAGGTTTTCTTCTTCCGATCGGGGCGGAACAACGGCAATCGCGCCTACTTTCCGGCCGGTACCAAGGACCAGGATCTGGCGGATGTGCTGGAGGCCTTCGTCGGCCAGTTCTATGCCAACAAGCCGGTGCCGGGAACGCTGTTGCTCAGCCATGACCTGCCGCATGCCGATCTGGTCGCCGAAGCGCTGACAGTCCACGCCGGACGCAGGGTCCAGATCAATGCGCCGAAGCGGGGCGAAAAACGGAGCGTTGTCCAGCATGCCGAGGCCAATGCCCGCGATGCCCTGACCCGCCGCCTGGCCGAGAGTGCCACACAGACCCGGCTGCTGGAGGGGCTCGGTGAGATGCTGGGGCTGGATCAGCCGCCCGAGCGGGTCGAGGTCTATGACAACAGCCACGTCCAGGGCACCAATCAGGTGGGGGCCATGATCGTCGCCGGACCGGAGGGATTCATGAAGCCCGCCTATCGCCGGTTCAACATCAAGCAGACCGAACAGGCGGGCGACGACTACGGCATGATGCGCGAGGTGCTGACCCGACGCTTTACCCGCGCCCAGAAAGAGGATCCGGACCGCCAGGGTGGCCAGTGGCCGGATCTGGTGATGATCGACGGGGGCAAGGGCCAGCTCTCTGTCGTCCAGGATGTTTTTTCCGATCTCGGGATCGAGGATGTGGGCCTCGTCGCGGTCTCCAAGGGGCCGGACCGGAATGCGGGTCGGGAGAAAATCCACCTTGGCGCATCGGGGCGGGTGTTGGAGCCGGAAGCCCGCGATCCCGTTCTCTACTTCATTCAGCGGCTGCGCGATGAGGCACACCGATTTGCCATCGGCGGGCACCGGGCCAAGCGGTCAAAAGACATCAAAAAATCCTCGCTGGATGGGATCCCCGGCATCGGGCCGAAACGCAAAAAGGCATTGTTGAACCACTTCGGTTCCGCCAAAGGCGTCGAACAGGCGGGCTTGAGCGACCTGGAGAGTGTCGAAGGCATCAACCGGCAGACCGCAGTTAAGATTTACGACTGGTTCCATCCAACGCGGTAATTGCCCGTTCCAACAGGGGAAAAGCCTGAAAGCGCTCTGGCAATCCTGGCCCGTGCTGGTTACAAAAGTCTCATGCAAGCGCATTTGCCCAACATCCTGACCACGTCGCGCATCCTGATCATTCCGCTGGTGGTGGTCCTGATGGCGCTCGGCACGCCGTTCGGTGCCTGGGGTGCCTTCGCGCTCTATACCTATGCCTGCATCACCGATTTTTTTGACGGCTATCTGGCGCGCGCGCTGAAAGTGCAATCGGCGCTCGGTCGGTTTCTGGACCCGATTGCCGACAAGCTGCTGGTGGCCACCGTCCTGATGGTCTTGGTGGCGAATGATTCTCTTGTCGGATGGCACGTGGTCCCGGCGGTTGTTATTCTGATCCGCGAAATCCTGGTTTCGGGACTGCGGGAGTTTCTGGCCGAAGTCAGTGTTCGTGTGCCGGTGACCTACCTTGCGAAATGGAAGACGACGATCCAAATGTTAGCCCTAGGGTTTCTGATCGTCGGCAAGGTTGGGCCGGATTTCGGTCCCGTCAGCACATCCGAAATCGGGCTGGTTGGGATCTGGCTTGCGGCCCTGCTGACTCTGGTAACCGGTTACGACTACCTGAGGGCGGGCCTGAAAACAGTGGCGGAACAAGACGCGGCCCGCTAGAGGCCCTCGCAGAGAACAACAAAAATCCCCGGCAACGATCGGGGCCCGGAGGCATCGCATGAAAGTATTCGGCTTGGTCGGTTGGAGCGGCAGCGGCAAGACCACCCTGATGATTGAACTGGTGCCGGAACTGGTGCGCCGTGGCCTCAAGGTCTCGACCATGAAGCATACCCACCACAACTTCGACATCGACAAGCGGGGCAAGGATTCATACGAACACCGCCGCGCCGGTGCCACCGAGGTCATGGTGGCCTCGAGTGCGCGCTGGGCCCTGATGCACGAACTGCGTGCCGAACCCGAAGAGGACATGCAGGCGCTGATCGATCGCATGACCCCGGTGGACCTGCTGCTGATCGAGGGCTTCAAGCGCCACAAGCACCCCAAGATGGAGATCCATCGCCCGGTGACGGGCAAGGAGCTGCTGGCGGCCGGCGACGAGAGCATCGTCGCGGTGGCCACAGATGGCGAGTTGGACGGCCTCCGTCAGCCGCAACTGGACCTGAACGACGTGCCGGCCATTGCCGATTTCATCTTGAAGTACTGCGGACTGAGTGTCGATCAGACCAGCGGTGCGGCATAACCCATCCCCTGAGACGCGTTTAAGCTGATTTTCCATGGCCCAATTGAAAGACGATTGCTTTGCCTTCGGCGGCGGGTTGATGCCGCTGGACGAGGCGCTGGACCTGTTGTCCGGGCGCATGGACATCATCGCCGGGACCGAGGCTGTACCCGTTACCCAAGCGCTTGGCCGCATTCTGGTGGACGACCTGATCGCCGAGCGCGCCGTGCCACCCCATGACAATTCCGCCGTGGATGGCTACGCGGTTTTCTTTGAGGATCTGAATCCGGAAGGCGATACCGTGCTACCCGTCGGCGGCAGGGTCGCGGCGGGCCACCCCTTGGGCCGACCGGCTGAGCGAGGCGAGGCGATCCGTATCTTTACCGGTGCCGCGATGCCCCAAGGCCCCGATACCATCTTCATGGAAGAAGACGCCACGCCGGACGGTGACAAGGTGATCCTACCGAAGGGCCTGAAGCAGGGTTCCAATCGGCGCTTCGCCGGCGAAGATGTGAACGTCGGCGATGTGGTGGTGCCGGCCGGCCAGGTGCTGAGGCCACAGGATCTGGGCCTTGCGGCTTCGGTCGGGGCGGCGAGTCTCATCCTGCGCAAGCGGCTGAAGGCAGCCATTTTCTCCACCGGTGACGAGATCTGCGATCTGGACCGGACCCCGCCGGAGGGCTGCGTCTATGACGCCAACCGCTATTCCGTGCGCGGCCTTTTGGAAGGGTTGGGGCTTGAGGTGACGGATCTCGGCATCCTCCCCGATGACCAGTCTGCGATCGAAAAGGCGCTTGGTGAAGCCGCCAGAACCCACGACGTCCTCTTGACCTCTGGCGGCGTTTCCGCCGGCGAGGAAGACCACGTCAAGGCCGCCGTGGAGGCCCAAGGATCCCTGCATTTCTGGCGGCTGGCCATCAAACCGGGTCGGCCCATCGCGCTCGGCCAGATCGATCAGCCAGAAGGTCATTCGACGGCCTTTATCGGCCTGCCCGGCAACCCGGTCGCCGCCATGGTGACCTTCATCATGATCGCCCGTCCGCTGCTGATGGCCTTGGCCGGTGCGCGTCCCGATGCGCCAAAAGCCTTTCCGGTTTTTTCGGGCTTTGACGGCAAGAAGAAATCAGGCCGCCGCGAGTGGCTGCGGGCCAGGCTGGAGGTTGGCGAGGACGGGACCTTGCGGGCGGTCAAGTTCCGGTCTTCGGGTGCCGGTATCCTGACGTCCATGAGCTTTGCTGACGGCCTGGTCGAACTGCCCGAAGACGTGACCCGGATTGCCGTGGGCGATCCCTTATCCTTTCTGCCCTTTTCGGAGTTGATGTGACATGCGTGTGCTTTTCTTTGCCTGGCTACGGGAAAAGGCCGGAACCGGTGCACTGGACGTCACCCCGCCCGAAGCGGTGGCAACCGTGGGGGGGCTGATGGACTGGCTTGCCGATGACCATGAAGGGGCGGCAAAGGCCCTGGCGGACCGCAGCGTTGTCCGTGTCGCCGTCAATCAGGACTACGTGGACCTGGACCATGCGGTGAAGCCTGGGGACGAGGTTGCCTTCTTCCCGCCCGTGACCGGGGGCTGACGCGATGATCCGGGTGCAACGCGAAGATTTCGATATGAAGGCGGCCTACGATCTGCTGCACCAGGGGCGCACCGGTGTCGGCGGCGTCTGTACCTTCGTCGGGCTTGTCCGCGACCTGGCGGGCGGCGAGGGGGTAAGCGCCATGACCCTCGAACACTATGACGGCATGACCCAACGCCAGTTGGAGAAGATCGAGGCGGAAGCGCGGGAGCGCTGGCCGTTGGAGGAGGTGGTCCTGATCCACCGCTATGGTCGGTTGGAGCCAGGCGATCAGATCGTCTTTGTGGGGACGGCCTCGGCTCACCGGGAAGCGGCCTTCGAGTCCTGCCATTTCCTGATCGACTGGCTGAAAACCAAGGCACCCTTCTGGAAACTGGAAGAAAAAGATACCGGGGCCGATTGGGTCGAGGCGCAGGCGTCGGACGATGCGGCGGCGGACCGCTGGGAAAAGGCCTGAGCCTGTTCATGACGAAGCCCGCTGCCTGGTTCCTGGATTTCGACGGCGTCCTGGCTCAGTCCACGGCGATCAAGGATCAGGCCTTCGAAGCGCTCTATGCCGAACACGGGCCTGACGTCGTCGCCAAGGTGCTGGCGCATCATCAGGCGCGCGGCGGGATCTCGCGGGTCGAGAAAATCCGGTTCTGTCACCGAACGCTGTTGGGCATCGAACTCGATGAGCCGGACCTTCAGGGGCTTGCCCAGCGGTTCGGCACCCTGGTGGAAGAGGCGGTGGTTGCCTGCCCGGACGGGCCGGGCGCACGGGCCTTTCTCGCCCGGACGCGGGAGCCGGTTTTTGTGGTCTCCGGCACGCCGGAGCCGGAACTGCGCCGCATCGTCGCGGCGCGGGGACTGTCCGACGGATTCGAAGCTGTTCACGGGTCCCCGGACGAGAAACCCGAGATCGTCGAACGACTGCTGGAGGCCTATCACCTGGATCGGGGGCGATGCGTGTTTGTCGGCGACGCCATGACCGACTACAACGCTGCAAGGGCCTGCAACATGGCTTTCCTCGGTTTTCATGGCCTGGGCGGCGAACATCCCTTCCCGCCCGGTACAAGAGTGGTCGATAGCTTCGATGGCATTGAACAGCAGACGGCGGCAGAATTGGGCGAGCGCGGCTGAACCGGCGTTTTTCTCGCCGTTCGCCCTTGTGCTGATCGCGGGTCTGGTGGCGATCTTTTTTTGGCAGGCGGCAAGCATGCGGGCCGCTGCCGGCCCCTTCCATGTCTGGCATACCCTGGATGCCAGTTATTACTACCTCTTCGACGCCCTAAATATCGCGAACGGTTTCGCGCCCGGACATATCGCCCATCCGGGGCTGACCACCCAACTCTATGGGGCCTTTCTGCTGGCCTTGCTGGGCGAGGCCGGATCGCCGGAAGCCGTGCTCGGCAACCCGGAAGCGACGCTCCGGCTGATGTCTTCGGGGATCCTGCTGCTGGTGGCGTTGGCCTACCTGATCGCCCTGGTCTCCGCCTGGGGGTCGGTCCGTCGGCTCTGGGCGGTGATCTTGATCGGCCTGACCCCCTTCATTTCCATGGTCAGCCTGAAGATGATCTGGCACGTGAAGCCGGAACCCTTTCTGGTCCTGGTCATGCTGCTGGCCGCAGGGCTTATTCTGCCTGGGCTGAGAGATCCCGGCTTTTTCCGGCGCAAAGGCTTTGCTCTCGGCCTCGGTCTGCTGTCGGGCCTTTTAGTGGCGACCAAGCTGACGGCTGCCCCGTTGCTGCTGGCCTTTCTGATCATCGTCCCAGGCGTTTTGAACCGGTTTTTGCTGATGGGTGCCAGTCTCGTCGCGGGAGCTCTGGTCGCCTGGCCGGTCTGGCCTGTGGCGGGCGAACTCGTTGAATATGCCCTCAGGGTGCTGCTCCATGCCAGCGCCCATGGCGGCGGGGCCGCGACCGTGATCGACTGGGATCGCTATCCGAATGCCTTCGTCGGATTGATCAGGCGACCGGTGGTCCTGCTGCCCATCTTGCTTGGTTTCGCGACCAGTCTCTGGGCCTGGTGGCGGTTTGCCCAAGGGCGCGATGTGCATACCGGCGCGTTAAGGGTGGCCTTCGCCGGTGCACTGGCGCTGTTGGTGATGGTGGCCTTCGTTGCCAAGCAGCCGGTGGCCTATTACATGGTCCCCGCCTTCGGGCTTGGTCTGCTGACCCTTGTCGCGGTGACAAGGCTGATCGCATCTTTCGGCTGGGGCGGTGACGGTCTGCGCCGGACCATGAGCGGTCTGCTCAGCCTGGGCTTTTTGGTCCTGGTCGGCGTCCAGGGAGGGGCGGCAGCCAAGCAACGGGTCGAAGACGCCAATGCGGCTCGCGAAGCCTTGGCTCATCATGATGGCCGCTTTGAGGCCTGCCGGGCGGTCTTCGTCTATGGTGCCTCCGATCCCCGATACGCGCTTTTGCTCGCCAGCCGCTTGACCGGTGACCACTTCGCCGACCTGGTCGAGGCCAGGGTCGGGGCCGAAACCCTCTGGCTCGACGACTACTATCCGTTCGAGGATGATGCCGTGCGCAGGGCCGGAGGCCTTGGGAATCTGGAGACGGCTTTTTCAGCCACGCCCTGTCTCGTGCTCGAAGGATTTCCCTGGCGGTCCGGTCTGAAGACCCTCTGGGCACCGGTTCATGGCGATAGAGAGCCCGATGGAGACTGCTCAACAGCAGTAACCCGCGTTCAGACGTTCGGAGTGGACTGTACAGGTAGGCCAATACCGATATCGCCAAAATAACCCAGCGAAAATAACAGGGCTCCGGCCAAGCAAATGACCGGAGCCGCTGAAGAGGTCGTTTTTGCGACCGGCGTTATTCTGCGGCGGCGGTCGCCGGCTTTTTGCCCACACAGGCGTCATAGTCGGCAATCAGGGTTTCGGTGATCCGTGCCGGTTTGAAGGTCAGATCGTCGATCTTGCCCACAGGCGTGACCTCGGCAGCCGTCCCGGTCAGGAAGATTTCCGTCGCCTCTTTCAATTCGTCCGGCATGATTCGGCGCTCGATCACATCAATCCCGCGCTGGCGGGCCAGGTCCATCACCGTGCGGCGCGTGATGCCATCCAGGAAGCAATCCGGTGTCGGCGTGTGCAGCTTGTCGTCACCGAAGTTCAGGAAAATGTTGGCTCCTGTCGCCTCGGCCACTTGACCGCGCCAGTCAAGCAGCAGCGAATCTTCAAAGCCTTCGGCCTCGGCGGCATGCTTGGACATGGTGGCGATCATGTAGAGTCCGGCAGCCTTAGCATGAACCGGTGCGGTGTCCGGGGCCGGGCGGCGCCACTGCGAGGTTTTCAACGAGATACCGCGCATCCGGGCCTCGGGCGAGAAATAGGATGGCCAGGCCCAGGTCGCGATGGCGAGGTGGATCGTATTCTGTTGCGCGGAGACGCCCATCATTTCGCTGCCGCGCCAGGCCACCGGGCGGACGTAGCCGTCGATGATGCCGTTCTTTTCGCAGGTCTCGATACAGGCGGCATCAATTTCGTCAGCGGTGTAGGGAATCTGGAAGCCCAGAATGCGCGCGGACTCGATCAGCCGATCAGTGTGTTCGCGCAGCTTGAAAATCTGACCCGAATAGACCCGCTCCCCCTCGAAGACGGAAGAGCCATAGTGAAGCGCATGGGTCAGCACATGGACCTTGGCATCACGCCAGTCCACAAGCTCACCGTTCATCCAGATAAAGCCGTCGCGGTCGTCAAAGGAAGGGCCAGCCATTTCTAATTTCTTTCGTTTCGCGGGTTGTTTGGGAAATTTTATTGCTCAATCATCTCCCGTTAAGGCATGTTCTATCATCTTGGATTTTTTATGTCAACAAGGCTGACTTATTTTTCAAGCTGTCCTAAACTGCTGTCATGAGCGTTGACCGTCCCTCTTCTGCCCCTCCTTCTCCTCCCCAAGACCCCTACGGTCCTTTGGGAGAAACCGAACTGCGTGAATTGATGGAGCTGTTGTTTTTCGGCTACCGGGATTTCACGGCGGGGCCGGACAAGATTTTGGCGGATTACGGTTTCGGGCGGGCGCATCACCGGGTGGTCTACTTCGTCGGTCGGGATCCGGGGCTCAGTGTTTCCGAGCTTCTGAAGATTCTGAACATCACCAAGCAGAGCCTGGCCCGGGTCCTCGGCCAGTTGATCGAAGAAGGCTTTATCCAACAAACCGCAGACGAGAAGGATCGACGCCGGCGGCTTCTGACCTTGACGAACAAGGGCCAGGAGCTGGATCAGGCCTTGCGTGCCCGCCAGGGGGAAGCCCTGAACCGGGCGATCCTGGCGGCGGGACCTGAGGCCCTTTTGGGGTTCCGTTCCGTGCTGCGCCATATCATCAACGAAGAAGACCGGCTCCGTTTCGACAAGGCTTGATCATGCCAGCCGTTCCTTTGGCGACGGCGATGGTCTAACCTGACGGCCAACCCTCGGGGCGTCAGAACCGCTTATGGAGTCTTCATGAACGACGATCAGCAGCATTTGCTCTGTGTCGATGACGACGACCGCATCCGATCCCTGCTGCAGCAGTATCTAACCCGCAACGGTTTCCGGGTAACCACGGCTGCCGATGCTGACGAGGCGGAACGGAAGCTGGGCGTCATTGATTTCGATCTGATGGTCTTGGACCGCATGATGCCGGGCCGTTCCGGAGATGAATTCGCCCAGAGTCTGCAGGGCAAGAGGGACATTCCCATTTTGATGCTGACCGCCATGGGGGAGCCATCGGAACGGATCGAAGGCCTGGAGGCGGGGGCCGATGACTATCTGGCCAAGCCCTTTGAACCCAGGGAGCTTTTGCTGCGCATCCAATCGATCCTGAAACGACGCCCGCAGGCACCGCAAGAAAAGGCCGGCCCCGTCCGGCTCGGCGATCTGGTCTTTGATCCGGACCGTGGCTTCATGGAATCGGGCGGCGAGGCACTGCGCCTGACGGAATCGGAGGCCAGCCTTCTTGGTGTTTTTGCCAAGGCCCCGGGGGCCACTTTCTCCCGAGAGGATCTCATTGAGCGCACAGGTGCGACCGGAGGCGGGCGGGCGATTGATGTTCAGGTCACAAGGCTGCGGCGCAAGCTGGAACCCGATCCGAAGGTGCCGCGTTATCTGGTCACGGTCCGGGGCAAGGGTTATGCCCTGAAACCGGACTGACGGGGGGCCGGGGCATGCGCATCAAGGATTTTCTGCCGAAGAGTCTCCTGGGCCGGGCGGTTTTGATCATCGTATCACCGCTGATCCTATTGCAGGTGGTCTCGGCGGCGATCTTCTTTGAAAGCCATTGGGACAAGGTCGCCCGCAGACTTGCCCGTGATGTCGCCGGCGATATCGGCTTTCTGGCCGAGGTGCAACGCGGCATCCTGGACCCGGGCCAGCGCGCCAATGTGATGGGCGAGTCCGAACACAAGCTACACATGACCGTTGTGATCAAGAAAGGCGAAATCCTGCCGAACGAGGCCCCACCCTTGACCTCTCCTTCGGATTTTCAATTGGCCGAGGCCCTGAAAGCCTATGTGGGGAAGCCCTTCCATATCGATAGCCAATCCTTCGAACGCCATGTCCTGGTCAGCGTCCAGTTGAAGGACGCGGTGATGGATGTGATCGTGTCGCGCAAGCGTCTCTATAGTTCGACCACCTATGTCTTTGTCACTTGGATGGTCGGCACTTCTGTTTTGCTGTTTGCCGTTGCCATGATCTTTATGCGCAACCAGGTCCGGCCCATCCGGCGGTTGGCCCAGGCGGCGGATGCTTTCGGAAAGGGGCGCCGGGTAGAGGGCTTCAAGCCCGAAGGCGCTGCCGAGGTCCGTCAGGCGGGGTCTGCTTTCGCCGCCATGCGAGATCGCATCATCCGCCATATCGGCCAGCGCACCGATATGCTCTCAGGCGTTTCACACGATCTGCGGACCCCCTTGACGCGCATGAAACTGCAACTGGCCATGCTGGAAGGCGTCGAGGGCACGGCAGAGCTGAAAAGCGATGTGGATGATATGGAGCGCATGCTCGAGGGCTACCTGGCCTTTGCCCGAGGCGAGGGCGGAGAAAAGGCTGAACTCACCGAACTGAAAGGTCTCCTGGGCGATGTGGTGACGTCAGCCCGCCGCAAGGGTGGCACGGTCGATCTGCATGTGGAAGGTGACCTGATCATCTCTGCCAAACCCCACGGGCTGAAGCGCTGTATCACCAACCTTGTGGACAATGCGCTTCGTCATGCGGGGCACGTCAATCTACGTGCCGGACGCCGGGGTGATTCCATGGAGATCATGGTCGATGACGATGGGCCCGGTATTCCGGAAGATCAACGCGAAGAGGTCTTCAAGCCTTTCGTGCGCCTGGACCGCTCGCGCAACGCAGATACGGGCGGTGTGGGACTCGGGCTCTCCATTGCACGCGATATCGTTCGTGCCCATGGTGGCGATATCGAACTGGCCGATAGCCCGATCGGTGGTTTGCGGGTAAGGCTGCGTCTGCCTGTTTAGATCGGACGGTGTCTAGTCGCGCGCTGGCGACGTCAGGGTTAGAAAAGTCGCCCGCCGAGCGGCACGTTGAGGTCCGGCCTCAGCAGGACCACTTCTCCGTCTTCGTCCGGCACACCCAGCACCAGCACCTCCGACATGAACTTTCCGATTTGGCGGGGTGGGAAATTGACCACGGCGATGACCTGACGGCCGATCAGGGTGTCGGGCGAGTAGTGCTTCGTGATCTGGGCGGAGGACTTTTTCTCACCGATCTCGGGCCCGAAATCGATCCAGAACTTGATCGCGGGTTTTCTGGCTTCCGGATAGGGCTCCGCGCGGATCACTTCGCCGGCGCGGATATCGACTTTCAGGAAATCATCGAAGGTAATGGGACTAGAGGTCATGGATCGTCATCCTGTTTCAGAGCCGGACAACGTTGCCCAAAAAAGAACGGCCGCGCCATCCCCCGATGCGCGACCGTTCAAGTGGATCGGCTAGTGCCGAACCGAATGCTGGTGGGCTTGCCTTACTTCGGCAGGCTGTCGGCCAGCTTCTTGACTTCGTCCAGGCTTTCCGAAATCCGGGCGTTGATGGCCGCAGTGGCTTCGCCGTTGGACTTGGCGAGCATTTCGGACAGTTCCTTCATGTTGGAAACGGCCTTTTCGAAGGCGGCTTTGGTCAGCTCAACCTGCTTGGTGGCGGCGTCTTGCGGGGTGCCGGCGGCGGCGAGGGTTTCGAAGGTGTCCTTCATGCCGTCCAGGGTTTCCTGCAGGATTTCAGCCTGACGCTTGGCGATGGCTTGGACGCCTTCGATGGCGACCTTGTTCGCGGCGGACAGGGCTTCAACGTTCTTGCGTTGGGTTTCCATCAGGATGTTGACGTCAACGCCGGGGACTTTGTATTCGCCGGCCATCTTGGTGAACTCTTCCAGGTATTTGCTGGGATCGAATTCGCCCATCATGGCGGTCAGGTCGAAGGTGGGCTGGGACTTGCTGGCGGCTTTAGCCATTGTTCAAACTCCTTGAGTTGCCTCGGGGTCCGATGGCGGAAGTCGCTCCGGACCTGTCATTGTTCGGAATACATGTGCTGCATCGCTCCAAGCGGTCTTGCTTGTTGCGTTGCAACATTGGAGCGCAATATGCGCGCCCGTTTCCTACGAGTCAACAAAAATGTTGCGCTGCAAAAAAGTTTGTTTGCGGTGCACAAACGACAAGCAGATCAAGGAAACTCAGGCAGGTTGGCCTTGGGGTCCCCCTTTTGCCTGCTGTTCCGATGGGCGAGCGGTGGTCTCTGTCGAGTTTCCTCCTGGTTTCCGCCATCCGAAATCATTGCACCAGCCTTCTGCTCTTTCAGCCTTGTCGAGCGCCTTGTCGAGAGCGGCCATCGTCTTGGAAAGATCCTGGCTATCATCCTTGAGCCAGACCCGCAGGACGGTCAGATGCAGAAGGCCCAGAGCTTTGGTGCGTAACCGGCCTTTCATGCCGTGGGATGGAACGCCAGCAGCCTCGAGCATCCAGGACATGGATTGGCCGGCGCGTCCCAAGAGGCAGGCTGCGGAAAGGGGATCGGCGAGCGTTCCGTTGATGATCGAGGCGACGGCGCGCCGGTCCTTCTGCAGTTCATCGAAGCGGCGCATCATTATATCGAACAAGCGGTCCCGGGTCGCTTCTTGGGCGTCTTCCGGATCAACGCCGTCCAGGACAGCGCGGTCGATCCGGTCCATATAGCCGCTTATCAGGGCGAACTTATGACCGAAGGCGGGGTGGAGTTCAGACAGAGCGAGGTTGGCCTTTTCTGCGATATCGGCGAGCGCGACGGCTTTCCAGTCGGTGTCGGCGGCCAGGTTCAAGGCTGCGTCGATGGCCTTTGCAGCGATCTCTTCACGTCCAGGCGAATGCGCTGTGGGCATAGGTCACCTCCAAATCGGGATCAGGGGCGCGGTTGGGCTTTTCCATCATATGGGATGAAAAGCGACCGGCTTGAAGATGAAAGGAAGTCTCGGGCCCGGTGAACGATGTCTTTGACGGCCCTGAACGACGAAGCCCAAGTACGACGAAGCCCAAGTACGACGAAGCCCAAGAACGACGATGGCCTTGGGCGATGTTGGCCTCAGGCAACCACGTCCACGAGGGAGCCGCGCGGCAGGTCCCGGTCAATCTGGGACGCATCAAGGGAATCGTTCAAGATGTCGTCTTGCAGGCGGGACAGCAGGTCCTGGCGTTCCAGCTGGCGGGAAATGTCGTCGCGGCGGTCCTGGACATCCCGTTCGTCGTCAATCCGGCGCTGGCGGGCATCCTGGATGCTGCGCTCGTCGCGCTGGATGTCTTCCCGGACCTGTTGGATGCCGTTTTCCGTCTCGCGCGCGCGTTGCTCGCGGAGCTGGTTGGCCTGCTGAATGGCGTCCAGACGGGCGGCTTGGCCAAGGGCGATATCAGACACGGGACAATCCTGTTGCTGACGACTGCCATACTTATAGGCAATTTTTGCCGAGTTTACGAGTCTTATACCAAGGAGTGCAGATAAAAACCCATCCAGATCCTGTTTCAGAAGGATCGGGTAGGAGAATCCTCGCAGGCGATGCGGTGCATCGGCAAGAGGGTTCGACGTACTCCGATCCTTCTGAAACAGGACCCGAAGGGCGGCTTTCAGGGACTTTCGGCTGCGTCGAGAAGGCTTTCTGATGCGCCAGCATCACGGCAGCCTCCTCTCCTGACCGAAAATCCCTGAAAGCCGTCTGGATGGGATTTTATCTGCATTCCTTGGTATTGAACCTAAACAAACGGCCGTAGAGGTCTAGAATCAGACATGAAAGTGTCATGGAAACCACGGATGCTCCGCGTCCAACCCCTGAGGTAGACGGAGTCGGGACCATGACGGATAGGCACACCATCACAGACATCGAAGCCCTCGAGGCGCTCTACGGCATCCCGCGCGCGTCCGCGACCGCGAAGGAAGTCGATTATGTGACGCCGGAGTATGCGCAGTTTATTGCCGCCTCGCCGTTCTGCAGCCTGGCAACCGTTGGGCCGGAAGGGGCCGATTGCAGCCCACGCGGCGACCAACAGGGCTTCACCCGGATGAAAGATCCCAAGACGATCCTGATGCCCGACCGCCTGGGCAATAATCGCGTCGACTCGCTGAAAAACATCGTCCGCGATCCGAGAGTCGGGCTTTGTTATCTGGTGCCGGGTTCGTTGAATGCGCTGCGCGTCAACGGCAAGGCCCATATCTCCACGGACCCTGAGCTTCTGGCGAGTTTCGCCGTCGATGACAAACCACCTCGGAGCGTCATCGTGATCCATGTGGAGGCCGTCTACTTTCAATGTGGCCGGGCCATCGTGCGCTCTGATCTCTGGAACCCGGATCGCCACCACGACCCGAAAGGTCTGCCCACGCCGGGCTCGATCCTTGCCAAGTTATCCGAGGGCGCGGTTGGCGGCCCAGACTATGATGCCGAATGGTGGGACCGAGCCCAGCGGACGATGTGGTGATCCGAGATTTCGTCGGAGGACTTGCTTTTCGTTCCGGTTTTCGGTTAAGACCCGGGCCAGGAGTGAAAAGCATGCAGCCGATGATGATCCCATCCCTGGCCGGTAACGCTGACAGCAATCAGGCTGTTGGCACGCTTTCGCTCGTCAAGACCACCCAGAACACCACTACGAAGACGACCAAACGCAAAACCAAAACCGCCGGCTAGCGGGCTGGTCACATCTGTCGAGAAATCGACGCTGTTCAGGCCCGCTGGAAGTTCCGCGGGCCTTTGTTCATTTTGGGGGCTGCGCGGGATCGGAAAATCGGGTCCTGACGTCAGGTAAGGAAAAGAGATTATGGGTTACAAAGTTGCAGTTGTCGGTGCCACGGGGAACGTGGGCCGTGAACTTCTTTCGATCATGGCCGAACGGGATTTCCCGGCGGATGAGGTGGTGGCGCTTGCCTCGTCTCGTTCCGTCGGCCGCGAGGTTTCCTATGGGGATGACGAAGTCTTGAAGGTCCAAGACCTCGCCACTTATGACTTCAAGGGGACCGACATTGTGCTCTCCAGCCCGGGGGCCTCGATTTCCAAGGAGTACAGTCCGAAGGCCGCCGCCGCCGGTGCCGTGGTGATCGACAACACGTCCTATTTCCGCATGGAACCGGACGTGCCCCTGGTGGTGCCCGAAGTGAACCCGGAAGCCCTTGCTGGCCATACCAAGCGCGGCATCATCGCCAATCCGAACTGCTCGACGATCCAGATGGTCGTGGCGCTGAAACCCCTGCATGCCTTGGGGCGCATCAAGCGCGTCGTGGTTTCCACCTACCAGTCCGTCTCGGGCGGTGGCAAGGAAGCCATGGATGAACTCTTCAACCAGACGGCAGGCATCTACAAGAACGAGCCGGCTTCTAAGCACCAGGAGAAGTTCACCAAGCAGATCGCCTTCAACGTGATCCCGCACATCGACATCTTCATGGACGACGGCTCCACGAAGGAAGAATGGAAGATGATGGCTGAGACCAAGAAGATCCTCAGCCCCGATATCCAGGTCCACGCCAACTGCGCGCGCGTACCGTCCTTCATCGGGCACGCGGAATACATCAACGTGGAATTTGAAGAACAGGTGACCGAGAATCGGGCCCGCGAGGCCCTGTCTCGCGCCCCGGGGATTTCAGTGATCGACTACCGGGAAAACGAAGGTTACGTCACCCCGGTCGAATGCGTCGGCGAGGACGCTACCTACATCAGCCGCATCCGCAAGGATGCGACGGTCGAAAATGGCCTGTCCTTCTGGTGTGTCTCTGACAACCTCCGCAAGGGCGCTGCACTGAATACGGTGCAGATCGCTGAAGAGTTGGTCAGGGGGTATTTGAAGAAGGCGGCTTAAGGGCGATACGCTTCACCGATGAAAAGAGCCCCCGTCGATGCGGATCGGCGGGGGCATTCTTGTTTTTTGCTGCCGCGTCAAAGCAGGGCTACTTCATTTGCCCAACCTCTATTTCTGCAACATGGTTCCGGCGGTTGGGCCGACCTGAGCAGAAATTTGATCGGTCGCTCGGCGGCGTATTGTTCCTCTGTTACGGCTAGGGCGATCTGTGACGGCCCAGCCCGTCTATCAGGTTTTGTTTCATCTTTTTGGTTTTAGACTATACTGAAAGGGTACGCAGGCCTTTGGCTCGGTCGTGGTGCCCTCCTTGTCCAACGCACCCCTCCTCGCCCAACACCCAAGGAGACCTTTGCGGATGACCTCGTTACCCAACGTTTCTTCAACCGGCCTCATCGCCGTGGACAAGCAGCACCGTGAAATGCTGCACCTGGTCACGGACTTTGTGACGGCTGAGAAAACCACGGCGTCCTATCCCTTCCTGATATCGGCCCTCGACCGGATTATCGACACCACGCTGGAGCACTTCGAAGAAGAAGAGCGCTACATGCAGAACATCGGCTTCCCCCTTCTGGAAGGGCATGCGAGAGCCCATCAGGAGTTGCGCAATCAGGTGGGTGAGTTTCGGGGCAACATCGCCCCGGACATGACCGTGACCGACTGGGACCAGTCCGTGCACTTCATCTGGCACTGGGTCCATGGCCACATCGACCACTACGACCGCGCCCTGCACCTCTATATCGAAGGGGATTTGGAGTCTCTCGGCCTGATGGATCGTAACGAACCCAACGCATAACCTTTCCGGATACCGCTGCCTGAGAGCCCGTCTTGATTTTTATCCTTCCGCGGCGGGCGGTGCGCGATTAACCTATGCCTTTCCTCAACCCAATTGGGTTAGAATGGAAAAAGGGGGGAATATGGCGCAATCCAAACAGACCGGAGAGGATTACAGCCACCTGACCCATATCCGCGACCACTCGGAACTCGATCTCTACGGGTTGATCCCCAACGTCGTCTGGATTTTTGATCTGGATAAGCACGGTTGGTGGTGGGGGAACGAGGCGGCGATCAAGTTCTGGAACCTGGATTGTCTCGACGATCTGGTGAACAAGGACCTGTCCGGAGACACCCAAGGAGCGCGGGACCGGACCCGCCAGACCTTTGATCTGGCGGCCAAGACCGGGCTGACCATCGATCCCTGGACGACCTATCCTCAGGGTAAGCCGAAGACGCTGTTTATGATGCACCGCGCGGTCCTGGTGGGCCCTGACCGGCACCGGGCTATCATCGCCTATATCAATGAAGAGGTGAATCTGGGCGAGACGCCGGAGAACCTGCTGTTGGCCGAGGCCATGCGTTACACCAACGTCCTGGTGACGACCTTCACCCTTGAGGGCGAGCCTGTTGTTGAGAATCCGGCAGCGACCGAGGCCTACAAGGCCATCGATCCGGACGGGCTTGGCGGTGGCATCAATGCTTTCACGGCGCGGTTTGCGAATC
The DNA here is from genome assembly GCA_049603795.1 of Magnetovibrionaceae bacterium. GTDB lineage: Bacteria > Pseudomonadota > Alphaproteobacteria > Rhodospirillales > JBMYSY01 > JBMYSY01. The sequence continues at coordinate 91,262 of JBMYSY010000002.1, read as the reverse complement.
TTGAAGAAGGCGAAGGCTGCCTCAAGCAGGCATTGGCCGAAGAGGGGGGGTGCTGGGAATACGATATGAAGACGAGCCTGGGCATCCGGCGCCACAAGCTCGATATCCGGATGACCCGCCATCCGCTGAACGGTGATTTCCTGTTCATGGTCGCCGAGTACGATGTCACCGACCTGCACGAGGCGCAGGAGCGACTGAGGCGTCTGGCGCACTATGACAGTTTGACCGAGCTGCCCAGCGTGAACCTCCTGCAGGAGCGATCGGCGGCCATTCTGGCCCATGCGGCGCGGAACAAGACCCGGGTGGCCGTGTTGTTCATTGACCTGGATGGGTTCAAACAGATCAACGACACCTGGGGGCATGACGCCGGGGACGCTGTCCTGCGCGAAGTGGCCCGCCGCCTACCGGCCCATCTGCGCGAGAGTGATCAGGTCGCCCGGATCGGAGGGGACGAGTTCGTCATTTTGTTGACCGATGTGCACGAGATTCAGAATGCCGAGGACGTCGCGCAGAAAATCATCGAGGCTCTGATCTGGCCGATTGATCTTCAAAGCGTCGGTGTCCCGGACAAGGGCCGTGTTGGTGCATCCATCGGGATCGCTTTCTTCCCGGAACACGGAACCACCATCCAGGAGCTCCTGAAGCGCGCCGATCAATCCATGTATGACGTCAAGAAGAACGGCAAGGGGCACTACCAGGTCGCCTGACCGGGAGGTTGCTCGACGGCCCAAAACAAAAACCCCCGCCGGGCGGCTCCGACGGGGGTTTGTTGTTGGGTAATTCGCCGGATCAGCTGCTGAGTTTGTCCAGCTCCCGCTCGATGGCTTCACCCATCACATTGGTGGACACCTTGGCAAGGCCCGGCTGCATGATGTCGGCGGTGCGCAGGCCCCCGTCGAGGACGTTCTGGACAGCCCGTTCCAGTAGGTCGGCGTCTTCGCCCATATCGAAAGAATAGCGCAGCATCATCGAGAAGCTGAGAAGCGTCGCCAGCGGGTTTGCGATGTTCTGGCCCGCGATATCGGGTGCGGAACCGTGCACCGGCTCGTACATCGCCGGGATGACGCCGGTCTTTTCATTCTTCGCCCCCAGGCTGGCCGAGGGCAGCATGCCGAGCGAGCCGGTCAGCATGGCCGCTGTATCAGACAGCATGTCGCCGAACAGGTTGTCGGTGACGATGACGTCGAACTGGCTGGGGTAGCGAACCAGCTGCATGGAGCAGTTGTCGGCATACATGTGGCTGAGTTCGATATCGGGGAATTCGGCTTCGCCAATGGCGGTGACGACTTCCCGCCAGAGCACACCGCTTTCCATGACATTGGCTTTTTCGACCGAACAGACGCGGCCTTGGCGCTTGCCCGCGAGGTCGAAGGCGACACGGGCGACGCGCTCGATCTCCGGCGTGGTGTAGACTTGCGTGTTGACGCCCCGCTTCGTGCCGTCCGGCAGGTCCTCGATGCCGCGCGGCTCCCCAAAATAGACACCGCCCGTCAGCTCCCGGACGATCATGATGTCTAGACCCTTGACCACGTCGAGCTTCAGCGTCGAGGCTTCGGCCAGGGCATCGAAAACCGTCGCCGGGCGCAGGTTTGCGAAAAGCTCCATTTCCTTGCGCAGCCGCAAAAGGCCCCGTTCCGGCTTATCGGCGAAGGGCAGATCATCCCATTTCGGGCCACCGACAGCACCAAGGAGGACCGCATCGGCCTCCATCGCTTCGGCCATGGTGTCGTCGTGCAAGGGCGTGCCGTGCTTGTCATAGGCGGCACCGCCGACGAGGCCTTCGGAAATCTCGGCTTCGAAGCCCCGGTTCTTGCCCAGCCAATCGATGATCCGGCGCACCTGCACCATCACTTCGGGGCCGATGCCGTCACCGGCGAGGATCAGAATCTTCTTCGCAGCCATTGCGGTTTCCTTAAATCAGAGAGGCGTGAGGCAGCTTGTGCCCGATCACGCGGTTTGAGATTGGGCGAGCCAGGGTTGGGTGCGGGCGCGCGTTTCTTCGAAAGACGAAATCTTGTCGTCTTTTTGCAGCGTCAGCCCAATGTCGTCGAGACCGTTCAGCAGGCAGTGTTTGCGGAAGGCATCAACCGCGAAGGCGATTTCGCCGCCGTCGGGGCCTTTGATGGTCTGGGCTTCCAGGTCGATGGTCAGCGTCGCGTTGGCACCGCGTCCGGCATCGTCCATCAGCTTGTCCACCTCTTCCTGAGGCAGCTTGATCGGCAGGATGCCGTTCTTGAAGCAGTTGTTGTAGAAGATATCGGCGAAGCTTGGGGCGATGACGCAGCGGATGCCGAAGTCGAGCAGGGCCCAGGGGGCGTGTTCGCGCGAAGAGCCACAACCGAAGTTGTCACCGGTAACCAGGATCTCGGCCTTGCGGTAGGCGGGCTTGTTCAGAACGAAATCTGCCACTTCCGACCCGTCATCGGTGTAGCGCATTTCGTCAAACAGGTTCACACCCAGGCCTGTGCGCTTGATGGTCTTTAAGAACTGTTTCGGGATGATCATGTCGGTGTCGACGTTGATCATCGGCAAGGGGGCGGCAACCCCGGTCAGTGTGGTGAACTTATCCATATCAGGGAAACCCCTTTCGCATCGCGGCTGACTTTACGTCAGCCTGCCGGTCATCGAAACAGACCGGCAATTGAAACTTGATCCAAATGCCACCTGAGGTGGTTAGACCCTCATGTCGAAGGTGATCACATAATCTCGCGGATATCGGTCAGCTTGCCCGTCAGCGCAGCCGCTGCGGCCATGGCGGGGCTCACCAGGTGGGTGCGACCACCCTTGCCCTGGCGGCCTTCGAAGTTCCGGTTGGAGGTCGATGCACAGCGCTCGCCCGGCTTCAGCTTGTCGGCGTTCATGGCCAGGCACATGGAACAACCCGGCTCCCGCCACTCGAATCCGGCTTGCGTGAAGATCTCGTCCAGCCCTTCGGCTTCCGCTTGCTCCTTCACCAAGCCGGAGCCCGGTACGATCATCGCGCCCACCGTCGGGGAGACCTTCTTGCCCTTGACCACTTCGGCTACGGCGCGCAGGTCCTCGATCCGGCCATTGGTGCAGGAGCCGATGAATACCTTGTCGACCGGAATTTCGCTCAACGGCGTTCCCGGTGTCAGGCCCATGTAGTCGAGCGACCGTTCGACGGCCTTTCGCTTGCCTTCATCGGCGATGTCCGCCGGGTTGGGGACCGAGCCCGAAATCGGCAGGACGTCTTCCGGGCTGGTGCCCCAGGTGACCTGTGGGATGATTTCGGCAGCGTCGAGCACCACCTCTGTGTCATAGGAAGCGCCCTCATCAGAGGTCAGCGTCTTCCAGTAGGCCACAGCGGCTTCCCAGGCGGCACCCTTCGGTGCCATCGCGCGGCCCTTCAGGTATTCGAAGGTTGTCTCGTCAGGTGCGATCAGCCCGGCCCGTGCGCCACCTTCGATGGTCATGTTGCAGACCGTCATGCGGCCTTCCATCGAGAGGTTCCGGATCGCTTCGCCGGCGAACTCGATCACGTGGCCGGTGCCGCCGGCGGTGCCGATCTTGCCGATGATGGCCAGCACGATGTCTTTCGCTGTCGTGCCCGGAGCAGGGGTGCCGTTGACCGTGACGCGCATGTTTTTGGCCGGGGCCTGCAGCAGCGTTTGGGTTGCGAGGACGTGTTCCACTTCCGAGGTGCCGATGCCGAAAGCCAGCGCGCCGAAAGCACCGTGGGTTGCCGTATGGCTGTCACCACAGACGATGGTCAGGCCCGGCAGGGTAAAGCCCTGTTCGGGGCCCACAATGTGGACGATGCCCTGGCGGATATCATCCATGTCGTAGTAGGTCACACCGAAGTCGGCGGCGTTGGTTTTCAGCGCATCCACCTGGATGCGGCTTTCCTCGTCTTCGATGCCTTTGGTGCGGTCGGTGGTCGGCACGTTGTGGTCGGCGACGGCCAGGGTCAGTTCCGGGGCCCGCACCTTGCGGCCCGCATTCCGCAGACCTTCAAAGGCCTGGGGGCTGGTGACTTCATGGACCATGTGCCGGTCGATATAGACGAGACAGGTGCCATCGTCCTGCTGATCCACCAAGTGGCTTTGCCAGATTTTATCGAACAGCGTTTTCGGTGCCATAACGCCAGAACCCCCTAAACTACTTCATCATGATGAGGCAGGAGGCGCAGCCTACCTGCGCCTCCCCCAATCTTGGACGTAAACCGTGGGCAGGCTTAGCCTTCGGCCTTGCCCGCATCCGCTTCTGCCGCCTTGGCTTCGGCCTTGGCGCGGTCGGCGGCGAGTTTCGCCTGTTTGGCTTCGGCAGCCGCCGCCTTTTCCTGAGCGGTGAGCTTGGCCGAGTAACCGTCGGTCTTTTCGGCGATACGGGCGGCCTTACCGGTCCGGCCCCGCAGGTAGTAAAGCTTGGCGCGGCGGACGTCACCACGACGGACAACGTCGATGGTGGCCACGTTCGGGCTGTACAGCGGGAAGACACGTTCCACGCCCTCGCCGGAGCTGATCTTGCGCACGGTGAAAGAGCTGTTCAGGCCGCGGTTTTTCTTGGCGATGCAGACGCCTTCGAAAGCCTGCAGGCGTTCGCGGGTGCCTTCGACCACCTTCACGCTGACGCGCACGGTGTCGCCCGGTGCAAATTCCGGGATCGTTTTTTCGGCGGCCAGCTTTTCAAGCTGTTCCCGCTCGATCTGTTCGATGGTGTTCATGGGTTTTACGTCCTTCCAATGACAGAGAGGTGTTGATTGAAAAATCGGTTCAATGGGTTGGTTCCGGCCCGACGGAGCTCAACCCGTGGCGTGTCGCATAGCGTCGCCAAAGGTCTGGCCGTCTGGCCTTGGTGATGGCTTGGGCCTGGGCTTTGCGCCAGTCGTAGACGCGCCCGTGATGACCGGACAAAAGGATCTCTGGTACGCTGCGATCCCGCCAGACCTGGGGGCGGGTGTAATGCGGGTATTCCAGGAGATCGTCCTCGAAGCTTTCTTCCGTGCCGGAGTCCGCATGGCCCATGACACCGGGCAACAGGCGCACACAGGCATCCAACAGCGAAATCGCCGCAGGCTCCCCACCGGAGAGCACGAAATCGCCGAGGCTGATTTCCTCGATGGCGTTTTCTTCCAGTACCCGTTCATCGACGCCCTCGAAGCGACCGCAGAGCACGATCACCCCCGGCCCATCGGCCAGTTCCCGCACGCGGGTCTGGGCCAGCGGTTTCCCGCGAGGGCTGAGATAGACCAGCGGAAGATCCGGCCGGTCGGCCCGTGCGGCGTCAATTGCGCCCTGGACCACATCCGCGCGCATGACCATGCCGGCCCCGCCGCCGAAGGGTGAGTCATCGACAGAGCGGTGACGATCAAAGGCGTAATCGCGGATGTCGAAGGCGCTCAGAGACCAGATGCCCTTGTCGAGCGCCTGACCCGCCAGAGACAAGCCCAGAGAGCCCGGGAACATTTCGGGGAAGATGGTCAGCACGCGCGCATCCCAGGCGACGCGCGACTGCGCGTTCCCGATGCCGTCTCCTTGCTGTCCGATGCGATCCGTCATGGATCTACTTCCCTTGTTCTGTTTCAGGCGATACTTCGCCGGTCTCTTCTTCCAGCGATTTCTCGCCTTTGGCCTCTTCAGGCGCGGGCTCCAAGAGGCCGACCGGCGGATCGATTTCCACCCGGCCATCTGCGATGGAGACCACGGGTACCACCGCCTTGGTAAAGGGGACCATAACGGTTCCCAATGCCTCGCCCTTGTCTTTCGGTCCCTTGACCTCCAGGAAGGTCCCGGCACCGAAATCGTGCACCGCGACGATCTGACCCAACTGCCGGCCGTCCAAAGTGACGGCACTTAAGCCAATCAGGTCCCGGTAATAGAACTCTTCCTCGTCCGTCGCAGGCAGAGCATCTGCCGCCACATAGAGGTTGAGCCCTTTCAAGGCCTCCGCCTGGGTCCTGTCGGTCACGCCATCAATGGCACAGACCACCTGACCCTTGGCCACTTCGCGAACGGTCAGCTTGAACCTTCGCTCACCAGCCTCGTCGCTGACGGGGCCATAGGCCGCGATGCCTTCCGGTTCCGCCGTGAACGGCTTGATCCGAACACGCCCGCGCAGACCCTTCACCCCGGTGATGACACCGAGGCAGACCCGATCTGACGTTTGACCGTCTGCATGGTTCGGGCCGGTCATGACCTGCCTTACGCTTCCGCCGGAGCCTCTTCAGCCGGAGCTTCCTCAGCCGGTGCAGCAGCCGCTTCGGCGGCTTCGGCTTCAGCGGCAGCGGCGGCTTCGGCAGCTTCCTTGGCCTTTTGCTCCTTCTCGGCGATGCGCTCGAGAGCCTTGGCCTTCGGCTTGTCCTTCTTGGTCTGGGACGGCTGGGCCGGTTCGCCGACGATGCCAAGCTTGCTCAGCATGCGTGCAACGCGGTCGGTCGGCAGGGCACCGTGACCAAGCCAGTGCTTGATGCGCTCTTCCTTGACTGTGAGCCGTTCCGGGTGGTCGTGGTCGACCATCGGGTTGTAGGTGCCGACCTTTTCGATGAAACGGCCGTCGCGCGGGGACCGGCTATCGGCCACCACAATGCGGTAAAAGGGGCGCTTCTTGGCACCACCCCGGGAAAGTCGGATTTTAAGAGCCATCTTCTCTTAGGTTCCTTCCGTTGGTGAATTGTCTTCTGTTTCGGTGAATGCGGTTCGTCAGCGGCTGAAGGGCGGCATGCCTGGTGGCATTCCGGCGGGCGGAGCGCCCCCGGGACCGAGGCCACCGGGCGGCAGTCCGCCGCCGAGCAGGCCTTTCATGCCCTTCTTGCCCAATTTCTTCATCATCATGCTCATTTGCTTGTGCTGTTTGAGCACGCGATTGACCTCTTGAACGGTGGTGCCCGAGCCTTCCGCGATCCGCCGACGGCGGGACGCGTTCAGCAGCTTCGGGTTTTCCCGTTCCTTCCGGGTCATCGACAGGATGATCGCCTCCTGATGGGCGAGCAGTTTGTCGTCGATGTTGGCTTTCGCCATGTCCATCTGGGATTTCTTGACGCCGGGCAGCATGCCCAGCAGGCCTTCCATCGAGCCCATCTTGCGCAGCTGACTGAACTGCTGGCGCATGTCGTCGAGCGTGAACTGGCCTTTCATCATCTTCTTGGCCATGCGCTCGGCGTCTTCCTGATCGACGACCTCTTGGGCCTTTTCGACCAGGCCGACAACGTCGCCCATGCCAAGGATGCGGCCCGCGATGCGTTCCGCCGAGAAGGTTTCCAGCGCGTCCCACTTTTCGCCGACACCCAGCAGCTTGACCGGGCGGCCCGTGACAGCCGACATGGAAAGCGCGGCACCGCCGCGGGCATCGCCATCCACACGGGTCAAGACCAGACCGGTGATGCCGACTTTTTCGTGGAATTCGGATGCGATGGTCACCGCGTCCTGGCCGGTCATGGCGTCCGCGACCAGCAGGGTTTCCAACGGATTGGAAACATCGCGGACGTCGGCCACTTCCTTCATCAACTTTTCGTCGATGGCGAGCCGCCCCGCGGTATCCAGGATGACGACGTCGTAGCCTTCCTTGCGGCCGACATCGAGGGCGCGCTTGGCAATGGCCACGGGCTGTTCGCCAAAGACGCTCGGCAGACAGGGAACACTCGCCTGCTCACCCAGCACCTTCAATTGCTGTTGGGCCGCCGGGCGGTAGATATCGAGGCTCGCCATCAGGACTTTCTTTTTGTCCTTGTTGGTCAGCCTGTGACCGATCTTGGCTGTGGTCGTTGTCTTACCGGAGCCTTGCAGACCGACCATCAGGATGACGACCGGCGGCGTACCGGCGAGGTTCAGCTCGGACGAAAAAGTCGGATCGTCGCCGGGGCCGGACAGCATGGCGACCAGTTCGTCGTTGACGATCTTGATGACCTGCTGGCCCGGCGTGACCGAGCGCAGAACTTCCTGGCCGACGGCGCGTTCCTTGGCGCGGGCGATGAAGTCTTTGACCACCGGAAGGGCTACGTCGGCTTCCAACAGCGCGATTCGAACTTCGCGCATGGCCTCCGAGACGTCTGCCTCGGTCAGTGCGCCCCGCTTTTTCAAGCGGTCGAAGACATCGCCCAATCTGCCGGTCAGCTGGTCAAACATGCCAAGCCCTGATCCATCCTTAAGGCACCGAAAATCGGCACCGATAAACGCACAACGCAAAACGCGCCAGTGCGCGAAACTCGCGGACTGGCGTCGCCCCTCGGGACGTCCGGTAACACGTGGCTACTCGTTGGACACCGAATGAGAGGCGCGGAAAGTAGTGCAGGGGCCCGTAACGGTCAAGCGTTTACCGAAGGAGCTGTTCCCTGATGGGTGTTTCTGTCGGGCGACAAGAGCCTGCTTGCTTGGGAATGCAAACACAAAAAAACAACTATAGATTTGTATTTTTAAAATCTTTGCGCAATAGACGAGAAAATTATACCTTATAGAGTGAAGTGAAAAAAAATACCCGTCCAACGGGCATTCTGGTTCAATCAGTGAAAATTATCATGACGAAGTCCTCTCCTTCCGAACCTCTTCAAGCAAATGAGCACATCCAGGGCGCGATCGGTGCCCATTTGGCCAAAAGAATCGTTAAGCGCCGCAAGGCTTTGGGCCTTTCGGAGGGCCATACGGACCAGGCCCTTGGAAAGAGCAAAGGATGGATCAGCGGTATCGAAGCCGGTGCCAAACCGATTCGGGCCGACGATTTGCTCGCCCTGGCCCAAGTCTTCACCATCGGCCTGGATTATTTTTTCAATGGGTTTGTCCTGGAACAGGGGACAATGACCGAAGAAGAAGCCTTGGCCCTGCTGAATGATTTCCAGAACCAATCCGATCAAGCTTGAACTTCCAAAACGAGGTCGAGGCTCGGGGAAGCTAGATTCTTCCTGAGCGTTCAACGACGGCCCCTTTTCGCGGGCCAGCGCCCCGCGTAGTCTTGCGTCTATGACGGATCTGCTGCCAGACCTGAACAAAGAAAAGCTGGAGAAGCTACGCCAGGCAGTTATGGACTTCCCGGAGAACGGCGAAGCCAATACCGCCCTCGGGCTCGCCCTGGCCCGCCTGCGCCAATCCCAACAGACGGCTGAGCCCTATCTGCTGAAAGCTTTGAGCGATACAAATCTCAGCGAGGAGTCCCGGGTCACGGTCTGCTTCTGTCTCGGAAACATCTACAGCGCTCGGGCAGACTTTCAGCGTGCTTTGGCCTTCGCGGAATTGGGCCATCAGTTGCGTCCGACCACCCTGGATTTCAGGGTCATGCGGATCCAGTGTCAGTTCCGCCTGGGCCTATACAAAGAGGCTTCCCGCAATGCGGCTGAGGTCGTCGCCGCCCAGTCGACTGTGGCGGCCCGTTATGGCCAGGCCTATGGCCGGGGGCCGGTCCATGTCCTGGCACCCGAGCTGCAGATCCAGCGTTATTTCGGCGAACTGGCGGCGAAGCCGGACCTCTATCTGAAGGCCCAGGCCCTGGGTCTGATCCAGCAAGCCGAAACCTTCCTGGCCATCACACCCCATGAGGTCAGCAACCCGGCGCTGATGGACTATTGGCGCGAGCACATCACCGTGGTGGAGGGAGGCGAGGCCCTGAACCGTGCCGTCCCGGGGCCGGTCAAGCCGCGTTTCTTTCTGGATTTCTGCCCGGTACCCGATGGTCGGACGCTGCACCGCGACCAGGCCCACCGCATGGTGCAAAAGGCCTGGGAGGCCAAGGGCGAGGGACCGTTGCTCAGCCTCCGCGACGACCACCGCGACCAGGGCTATCAGCGCCTTAAGGCCCTGGGCTTCGCCGAAGGTGACTGGTTCGTCGCCTGGCACGTGCGCGATGCCGCCACCTATAACGAGGGCCATGCCTGGTCGGGCAACCGGTTCCGAAACGCCGAAACGGTAGCCTATGAAGCGGCGGTCCGGTTGATTCTGGATCAGGGCGGCTGGGTGGTTCGGCTGGGTGATCCGGCGATGCCCCGGCTCTCCTTTGAACATCCCCGCCTGATCGATTACGCCCATGGTGACGACAGCTTACGCGCCGATTGGATGGACCTGTTCCTGGTGGCGGAGGCGCGGTTCTATTTCGGTATGGCTTCCGGTCCCAGTTCGGTGGCGGTGAATTTCGGGACGCCCACTTTGGGCACCAACTGGTTTCACTTGGGCCCTTGGCCCTACTGCACGGGCGATCTGTTTATCCCGAAACGCCTGGTCCGGGAGAAAGACGGAACACCGCTCAGTATGACCGAAAGCCTTGTGCCCGATCTCTGGGGGGCCTTGGAACCACCCTTGTTCGAGGCATCGGGCATCACGGTGGAAGACAATACGTCTGAGGAAATTCTGGCTGCAACTGAGGAAATGCTGGCCCGGCTCGATGGTTCATTCGTGGCCTCTGCCGAAGACGAGGCCCGGCAAAAAGCCTTTGCCAAGGCAGCTGATCCGCTCAATCTCGGCATGCCTGCACGCTGCGGCACCGACTTCCTGCGCCGCCATCCGGAACTCTGCCGGTAACCTTGCGCCATCTCGCCTTTTGGCCCAAATCTCGGCTTTATAGTGGACGCAGGCCCCTTCTCCTTTTATCAAGCTCGCCTACTCGACAAAGGTCGCAGGATGCACTTTCTGAAAATGCACGGATTGGGGAACGATTTCGTGGTGCTCGACGGGCGCGCGCAACCCGTGCGCCTCGACCGTGACGCGATCCTTGCCATTGCCGACCGGCGAACCGGCGTCGGCTTCGACCAGATGATCGTTCTGGAGCCCTCCCGGGGTGACGGCGGGCTCTGCTTCATGCGCATCCTGAATGCGGACGCCAGCGAGGTTGATGCCTGCGGCAATGCGACCCGCTGCGTCGGGCGACTGCTGCTGGCGGAGCATGAGGCCCAGAGCGTCACCATCGAGACCAATGCGGGCCTGCTGATTGCCGAGGCCGATCAGGGCAGCCGGGTCCGTGTCGATATGGGGCCGGCCCGCCTCGACTGGGACCAGATCCCGGTGGCCCATGAAGTCGATACGCTGCATCTGCCGGTTCAGTGGAACGAGTTGACGGACCCGGTGGGCGTCGGCATGGGCAACCCCCATGCGGTCTTTTTTGTGCCCAATGCGGAAGCCATCAAACTGGAAGACCTGGGCCCCGTCATAGAAATCCACCCCTTCTTCCCCGAAAAGGTCAACGTCTCGGTCGCCAGCCTGAAGGCCGACGGGAGTCTCCGCCTACGGGTTTGGGAGCGCGGCGTCGGCATTACGCGGGCCTGCGGCACGGCGGCCTGCGCGACGGCGGTCGCCGCCCATCGGCGCGGGCTTACGGGGCGATCCGCGACGGTTCACCTGGATGGCGGTGCGCTCGACCTGACCTGGCGGGAGAAGGATGGCCACGTCATCATGGCGGGCGATACGGGGCTCAGCTTTGAAGGCGAGCTGTCGGCGGACCTGGTCACGCAAGGTTCTGCGCCATGAGCGTGGACGTGGTCACCCTCGGTTGTCGGCTGAACACCTTTGAATCAGAGGTGATGCGCAGCCATGCCATTCGTGCCGGTGCCCATGACCGGGACAGGGATTGCATCATCGTCAATACCTGTGCGGTCACGCGCGAGGCGGAACGCCAGGCCCGTCAGACCATTCGCAAGCTGAAACGCGAAAAGCCCGACGCCCGAATCGTCGTCACCGGCTGCGCGGCGCAGCTGAATCCCGGCCAGTTCGCCGATATGGACGAGGTGTCCCAGGTCCTCGGCAACGAAGAGAAACTGGCACCCGATTTCCTTGACCGTGACGAGATCCCGGTCCGGGTATCCGACATCATGGCGGTTTCCGAGACGGCGCCGCATCTGGTTGCGGGCTTCGAAGAGCGCACACGCGCCTTTGTCCAGGTGCAGCAGGGCTGCGATCATCGTTGCACCTTCTGCATCATTCCCTTTGCCCGAGGGCGGAACCGTTCGGTCGGCCTCGGTGCCCTGGTGGATCAGGTGCAGTTGTTGGTCGATGGCGGCTACCGCGAGGTGGTCTTGACCGGTGTGGATATCTGCTCTTACGGCGCGGACCTGCCGGGCCAACCCCGTCTGGGCGCGACGGTGCGCCGCCTGCTGGATCTGGTGCCGGGCCTGCAGCGGCTTCGGCTGTCGTCGCTCGATCCGGCGGCGATGGATGATGACCTCTTCCAGTTGCTGGCGGACGATGACCGCTTCCAGCCGCACCTGCATCTGTCACTGCAAGCCGCTGATGACATGGTGTTGAAGCGCATGAAGCGCCGCCACAGCCGAGACGATGCCGCCCGCGTGATCGACCGTGCGCGCTCTTATCGAGCCGACGTGGTGTTTGGTGCCGATATCATCGCGGGCTTCCCGACCGAGACGGATGCGATGTTCCAGAACACCTTGCGCTTCATCGACGAATACGACCTGATCCATTGCCATGTCTTCCCCTATTCGGAACGCGAAGGCACCCCGGCTGCCCGGATGCCGGCCGTCGAGAAAGCGGTCCGGAAAGCGCGCGCTGCGGCCTTGAGGGAAGCCGGGGCAAGGCGGCTGAAAGCCTGGCTTGCCAGCCGGGTGGGGGAGACGGAAGTCGTTCTGGCCGAGACAGAGACGCGCGGTCGGACGAGCCACTTCGCCAATGTGCACTGGTCCGGGCGGGCGAAGGCGGGTGAACTGGTCGAGGTTCGGATCACGGGTGAGACCGGCGATCATCTGACGGGGGATTTGGTTTGGGGGACGTGAGGTAATGGCAGAGGGTCTTTCCTGGCTGAAGCGCCTGACCGAGGGGTTGCGGCGTTCTTCCCACCGGCTCGCCGGGGGCATCTCGGACCTGTTTTCCAAGCGCAAGCTCGATGACGAGGCCCTGGAAGACCTCGAAGAGTTGCTGATCACGGCGGACCTGGGGGTTGCGACGGCTACCCGGCTTTCCAACGAGCTGGCCAAGACCCGCTTCGGCAAAGAGGTTGAACCCGAAGAGATCAAAGCCGCCCTGGCCGAAGAAGTCGCCAAGGTCCTCGAACCCGTGGCCAAACCGCTCCTGGTCGATGTGGAACGCACCCCCCACGTGGTGCTGGTCTGCGGGGTCAATGGTGCCGGCAAGACGACCACCATCGGCAAGATGGCGAGCCTCTATCAGGCGCAGGGGGTCAAGACCATGCTGGCCGCAGGCGATACGTTCCGGGCGGCTGCCGTCGAACAGCTTCAGGTCTGGGGGGAACGATCCGGTTGTACCGTGGTGTCCCGGCCCATCGGAACGGACGCGGCCTCTCTGGCCTATGAGGCCATGGAACAGGCGAAGGCCGAGGGCGCGGAGGTTCTGTTCATCGATACCGCCGGTCGTTTGCAGAACAAAAAGGACCTGATGGCGGAGCTTTCCAAGATCCTCCGCGTGATCCGCAAATTGGACGAGACCGCCCCCCACGACACGCTGCTCGTGCTCGACGCCACCACCGGCCAGAACGCGGTCAGCCAGGTGAAAACTTTTCAGGAAATGGCCGATGTCAGTGGTTTGGTGTTAACCAAACTGGACGGCACCGCCAAAGGCGGCGTGACCGTGGCCCTGGCCGAAGAGTTCGGCCTGCCGGTCCACGCCATCGGTGTCGGCGAAGGCATCGACGACCTTCAGCCCTTCGAGGCGGAGGCCTTCGCGCGGGCCCTGATGGGCCTGGAAAGTTAGAGCGCTTTCCGGACTTACACACAAGTTTCATCAAAGGCGGGCCCTTGGCCCGCTTGCGCGCGATTCCCAACCCTGGCAGGCTAGTACTGGTAACGGAATCGTCGGATACCCCAAAATGTTGGTAAATAAACGAGATTTGGTGGTTGGCTCGAAGCGAATCGCCGATGCTCGTGCCCGTTTTGGCCGTCTGATCGGTTGTGTGTCGATCAAAGTTATCCTGACGGGAGAAAAAAACCATGACCGCCACGGTGATTGATAGCTCGACGACGTCCAGTCATCCGATTGACGTGATTGAGACCCTGGTGATCAACAACGACTGGCCCTTTGACCGTTGTAACGAAAAAGAGATGGCCGTCCAGGTGCCGGGTCGATGGTGCGATTATTCGCTCTACTTCGCCTGGAATGAGGAAGTGGGCGCTGTCCACTTCACCTGCGCCTTCGACATGCGGGTGCCGTCCGAACACCGCACCGCGCTCCATGCCCTGCTTGCTCTCGTGAACGAGAAAATGTGGCTTGGCCACTTCGGTCTCTGGTCCGAAGAAGGCCTGCCGATGTTCCGCAACGCCATCCCCTTGCGCGGCACCTTTGGGCCCAGCATGGAACAGATTGAAGACCTGGTGGAAACCGCGATCGAGGAATGCGAACGCTTCTACCCGGCGTTTCAATATGTGATCTGGGGCGGCAAGTCGGCGGAAGAGGCGGTGACCGCCGCCATGGTCGATACGGTGGGCGAAGCCTGATAGGCTTCCTCCACGACTGATCGACCGAAGAGGCTTTTCATGACGAACTTGATCCTTGTCGGCTGCGGCAAGATGGGCACGGCGCTGCTGGACGGCTGGTTGGCCGAGGGTACGCCTGCGGAAAATATCACCGTGATCGAACCGAACGCGGAACTCGCCGAAGACCTGGCTGCACGCGGGGTAAAGGTGCTGGAAAGCCTGGGAGGCCACGGCAGTTACCTTACCCCCTCGGTCGTCCTGCTGGCGGTCAAGCCACAGATGATGGATCAGGTGGTGCCGGCCTATCAGGTCTTCTCCGGCGACGAGACGGTGTTCCTCTCCATCGCGGCCGGCAAGACTCTCGGCTATTTCGAAAGTCGTCTGGGAGACGACGCTGCTATCGTGCGGGCCATGCCGAACACACCGGCGGCGGTGGGCCGCGGCATCACGGTCTGTTGCGGCAACGAACGTGTCGGGCCTGAACAGCAACGTCTCTGCCACGATCTGCTGGAAGCGGTCGGCGAAGTGCATTGGGTCGATGACGAGGGCCTGATGGACCCGGTTACCGCGCTGTCCGGCGGAGGTCCGGCCTATGTCTTCCTGCTGGCGGAAGTGCTGGCGGATGCGGGGGTCGAAGCGGGCCTTGAGCGCGACCTTGCCGAACGCCTGGCCCGTGTAACCGTCTCCGGCGCGGGCGAGTTGATGCGCCAATCGAGCGAACCGGCATCGCGCCTGCGCGAAAACGTCACCAGCCCCGGCGGCACCACGGCAGAGGCCTTGAAGGTTTTGATGATGGAAGAAGCCTGGCCGAATCTGGCCAAAAAAGCCATCCGCGCCGCCACCGCCCGCTCGAAGGAGTTGGCGGGTTAAAGCCGGTCTTTGATCTTCGCGATGGTCACTGCCGTCTCGTTCGGCGTGCGGAAGGCGGGTTCGCCCACACCCCAGATCGGCCCCGGCCAGCCCTCGTCGCCCTGATTGCGGGCGATGACGTGGACGTGCAGCTGGCGGACCATGTTGCCGAGCGATGCGACGTTGAGTTTGTATGGGCCATAGAGCGCCTTGAGCGTGAGGGAGGCCCGGTCGATTTCATCCGATAGCTGTTTGCGGGGGCCGCCTTCCAGGTCGACCACGTCCACAAGCCCTTCGCGCATCGGCACCAGGATCAGCCAGGGCCAGCGTTTGTCCTTGGCGAGCAGGACCCGGCAGAGCGAAAGGTCGATGACCGGATCGGTGTCTTTTTCAAGCTGCGGATCGAGGGTGAAACTCATGGAATATGGGCCTCCAGGATCAAATGGCGGAGCAGGCGGTCAACGGGGGCGAAATCGTCGGTGAGGATCAGGGCACCCGCTTCCTTGATGCGTCTCTCCAGGGCTTCCGGTTTCAGCCGCAGCCAGACCCTCTCCGGTGGGCGTGGGGATTCCAGGAACAGGCGGTTGTCCAGGCTTTCGCCCGCGATCACGACGTAGGTGACGCGGCCCTTGGCTCCCAGTTCCGTTTTGCTGCGCCAGATCTGAACTTCGGCGAAATCTTGCAACAAGGTCCGGGCTAGGCTCAGCATGAAACTTGGTCTTTCGGACGAATCGACCACATTCAGCGCGTAGAAGCCGCCCGGTTTCAGCCGTGCCCGTACCGCCTGATGAAATTCCCGCGTGACCAGATGGGCCGGAACGGCAATATCATGGAAGGCGTCGCCGAAGATCAGGTCGAAACGGGGCGAAGCCTTTTCCTGCTGCAGGGCCCAGCGCCCGTCCAGGTGCCGGATGTCGAGGGCGGGCCTCTGGGCTGCGAGCCAGAGATGGTCGACCGCAGCCTGCGTCACGGCTTCATCTATCTCGGCCACGATCAGCTCTGATCCCGGTCGGGTGGCGGCCAGTGCGCGGGGCAGGGTATAGGCACCGCCGCCGACGAAGAAGGCACTGACCGGTTCCGGTGCCGGGATCAACTGGCGCAGATAGGCATCGACGAACTGAACGTAGGGGCTGTCGATCCACCCGGGGTCCGTCTCGTCATTGATTCCATGAACCAAATGATCGAGGGCCAGCAGCCGGGACGGGCGGTCGGTGATTTGCTGTGCGTCGGCCCAACGGATGCAGAAAGTCGTACTCTCGCTCTGGCAGACGGTCTGGAAGGCACCGGATGGGGAGCCCCCTGTCGCGCCCCCCGTCGCGCCCAGTGCCGCGATCAGGATCACGCCGAGCCCAAAAATCCCCTGTCGGCGGGCGCGCAGGAAAAAAATGGCGGCAAGGGCTCCGTAAAGGGCTGCCACAGACAAAAGAGTGCCGATCGATCCCACCAGTGCGATGAAGACATAGCCCGCGAGCAGCGTTCCCGCGATGGATCCCAAGGCACCGAGCGCATACATCCGCCCGATGGCCGACCCGGCCCGGTCGGGTGCCACATCGACGGCCAGCTTGGTCAGGATCGGCGAGACGATCCCGACAAAAAGGCTGGGCAGAAAGAATACCGCCATGGTCATCAGAAGAATGACCGTTACCGCATCGTCCGCAGCCCCCAGGATTGGCCCCGCAAGACCCCGTAACAGCGGGGCTGCGCCAAGTGTCGTCAGGGCGGAGGCCAGGAGCGCCCAGCCGACCCGTTCTTCACCTCTTCGCTGATTGATTTGAGGTCCGGCCAGCAATCCGCCGATCCAATGGCCGACGGAAAAACCGGCAAGGACAACGGCGATGATCGCCGTCCAGGTATACAGGGACATGCCCACATAGGGCGCGATCAACCGCCCGGCGACGATCTCGACCACAAGACCTCCGGCGGCGCTGAGGGTGACGGTGAGGGCATAGAGCCAAGTCGCTGTAGACTCGGCTGCTTTTCCGTGCGCGTTCCTATCCATGGTCGGCAGTTTGCAGAAGCGTGAGGCGGCTTTAAATTACGAAAAAATTATGTAAAAAAAGATATTTCACGCTAAAAAGAGTGATTTTAATTGCGCTCCGACCCCAACAAGGTTACATCCACAATCACGCAAAGCTTACACCCGCGTCCTGCCGACGCAAAGAAGCCCAGGAGACGAGCCCAAAAAGGCGGCGGAAAAATCTATGTTTGAAGACTTTCTGGCGGATGCCGAACCCCAATCGATCCTGATTTACGGAGCTTTGATCATCGGTCTCGTTTACGGCGCGATTGCGCGGGCTTCGGGTTTTTGCTTCCGGTCCGCCCTGTTGGAAGCAGCGGATGGCCAGATTGGTGCGCGCGGTGGCTTGCAGCTTCGGGCCTGGGCTCTGGCTCTTGGTGTTGCCCTGGTCGGCACGCAGGCTCTCGGGGCTGCCGAACTCGTTGATTTCAGCGAAGCCATGTATGTCACCTCGCCGATCCTCTGGGGCGGCATGATTGTCGGCGGCCTGGCTTTCGGATTTGGCATGATCCTGACCCGGGGTTGCGCCGGTCGCCACCTGATTCTGGCCTCTGGCGGGAACTTGCGGGCGTTTTACGTGGTGATTGTTCTTGGTATCGCGGCCTATATGACCATGCGGGGCCTGATCGCCATCTTCAGGATGGAACTGAACGCGGTCTCCAGCCTCGAGACGGAGACCACGACCTTTGCCCATGCCGTCAGCAGCCTGACAGGTCTCGAAAACCCTGGCCTTTGGATAGCGCTAGGCCTTGCCCTGCCCTTGGGCTTTCTCGCCCTTCGGGGTTTGGGCTCCCGCGTCAACCTGCGCGTTGCCGGAACGCTTGCCGGTGGCCTCGGCATCGGGCTTCTGGTGCCCTTGGCCTGGCTGGTGACCGGCAACCTTGGTTTTGATGATTTCGACCCGCAGCCGGTTCAGGCGCTGACCTTCACCGGCCCGGTCGGGGATGGGCTGGTCTTTTTGATGACCTATACCGGCTCCAGCCTCAATTTCGGTATCACCGTGGTCGGTGGTGCAATCGCGGGGGCCGTTCTCGTGGCCTTGGCGAAACGCGAGTTTGTCCTGCAGGGCTTCGAAGACCCGGGGCAGATGCTGCGGTATACCCTTGGCGGCGCGCTGATGGGGATGGGTGGCGTGATGGCCCTGGGGTGCACCATCGGACAGGGCCTCAGCGGCCTCTCGACGCTCTCCATCGGCAGTGCGCTCTCGTTTGCTGCGATCACCCTGGGTGGCCTTGCCGGTCGGGCCTGGCTGCAGCGTCGTCGGCCGACGGCCGTGATGCCCCAGGCGGCTGAGTAGGCGGAACGGAAGATGTCCAAGATTAAGTCGAACCTGGATGCCTTCATCGGCATCTCGGACGCCATGACCCTGTTCGGAACGCTTCCGTCTTGCGCCGCTGCCGAGACCCGGGAGCCGGAACCAGCCGTCAGCCCTGCGAAGCGCGACTGGGCAGAGATGCGGCTTCTGGAAGGTGTACCGGCTGCTACTCTTGCCCGACTGCGATCTCTACCCGGCGATTAAGCGCCCGATTTTCGGGGCTGTTGTTCAAGGCAACGGGTCGTGAATCGGCAAAGGCCTGGGCCGTGATGCGATCTGCCGAAAGAGCTGTGTTGTCCAAAAGATACTGAACCACCGAAACCGCACGGGCCGCCGACAGATCCCAGTTGTTGCGGAACCGCGCTGTGGAAATCGGCACATCATCCGTATGCCCGGAGACGATCACCTGTCCTCTCGCCGTGCGGTCAAGGACGGCGGCGACCTTGTTCAGGACCGGCAGGAATGCCGGGTCGATATCGCCCGAACCGGCCGCAAAGGCCGTATTGTCGGGGAAGCGGATAATGATGCGCCCATCCCGTTCGACGATCTCGATCAGGTTGGCGTTCAATTCGCCTTCCAGGACGGCTTCGAACTGGCGGATGAACTCCAGCTTCTGGACGACGGTCAGGCCGGGTGCCGTCGGTTCCTCGGTCTTGATGGGCCTCAGATCGATGCTGGGTGCGGTCAGGCCCTGCTTCGGTTCGCGGTCCGGCTTGTCGCGCAGGATACCGAAGGCCTCCGATATGGGGCCGGCATTTCGTTTGAAGTTGTCGGAATTGATCTCGGCGAAGGACAACAGAAGGATAAAAAGGGCCAACAGCAGGGCCATCAGGTCCGCGAAGGTGACCATCCAGCGGGGAGCCCCTTCCTCCCTCCGGCGCTGTGCTCCGTCGCTCATTCAACGAACCTCATAGATCCACCTCCCCGCCCCGGCGCCCGCCCCGGCCGGCGGAACGGCGGCTGTAATCGGAGGCGGCACCTTCTCGCTGTTTTTCGGGCAGGTAGGCTTCCAGGATCTCGACCAGGACCGCCGGGTTCTGCTTGGCGTGGATCTGCACCACGCTTTCGATGATCAGCCGGCGATTGGCAGATTCCACCTCGTTTTTGGCTTCCAGTTTGTCCGCGATGGGCAGGGCGACCAGGTGGGCGATCAAGGCACCATAGAGGGTGGTCAGCAGCGCCACGGCCATGGCGCGGCCGATGGAGGTCGGATCCGACATGGCCGAGAGCATCTGCACCAGACCCACCAGTGTGCCCACCATGCCGAAGGCGGGTGCGGACTCGCCAATCGCCCGGAACACGCGGGCGGCCACGTCCTGGCGCTGGATGGCCAGTTCCATTTCGCGGGTCAGCATCTTTTTGACGGTTTCGATGTCCCGCCCGTCCACCAGCAACTGGATGCCCTTGCGGAAGAAATTGTTGTGGATCACCACGTTCTCGAGCGCCAACAGCCCCGCCTTGCGGGCCCGCTTGGTCAGTTGAAGGGCCAAGTGGATCAGATCGCGGGGGCCTTCTTTCTCGTTCCGGAAGGCCGCACGCACGCCGACCGTAAAGGCACTGGCCACGTTGGCGATGGGGAACTTGACCAGCGTCGCGGCAAAGGTGCCACCGACCACGATCAAGAATCCCGGCAGGTTCAAAAAGATATCGACGGAGGACTCGGTCAGAACGGCAAGGGTGACCACCACAATCCCGATGATCAGGCCTGCAAGCGTTGTGAAATCCAAGACGTCTCTCCTGCTCTGCGCCTGGTCCGATTCCTCGGCCCATGAGCAGACCAGATTGGACGGCAGAGCCCTTAAAATCCAGTGAATTCAGGACCAGCGGCCTGCTCGAGCCTTGCTCAACCCCGGGGAGAAACCAGACACGGACTTTGCGAAACGGCTGCCTTCGCCTATAATTCAAAGCGGCTCTCGGGGAGGGATGCCGCTACGGTGGGGGAAAGTACTTGCCTGATGACAGCCTAGGCCGGTCATCGGAAGCTGCGGCGAAACTGCCGAAACGTTCGCTGGAAAACGATCAGACAACCGATCCGGCCACGGTTATTCAAAGACTGGAAGCCCGCATCCAGGAACTGGAAGCGAAGGAAACTCGCCTGAAAGAGAGCGAGGAACGCTTTCAGTTGGCCATGAAAGGCCCGAACGAAGGGCTATGGGACTGGAACCCGCAAACCAAAGAGCTCTATCTGTCGGCCAGGCTGCTTTCAATTCTGGGCTTGGCCGAAGAGACCGTCCGGACCACGTCGCATGAATGGCTGACCTGGATCTACCCCGATGACCGTGCCGGCTACGAGAGTGAAGTGGTCCGACACCTGAAGGGCGAGACGGATCATTTTCAGCATGAATACCGGGTTGTTGATCGGACCGGCCGGTATCGCTGGGTGTTGGCGCGTGGGCTGGCCGTTCGCGACGAGACCGGTGTTGCGACCCGTATGGTCGGATCCATCGGCGACATCACCCACATCAAGGCGCGGGAAGACCGCATCCGCCAGAGCGAAAAGCGGTTCCGCGAGGTCATTCGGACCGCCGGTTCGATCATCCTGGTGCTGGGGTCCACCGGCACGATTGAGGCGTTCAATGATCTGGCCGAGAAAATCTTTGGACGATCCGCGGACAGCGTGGTCGGGCGTCATTGGTCGGCTGTGTTGCCCAGCGGGCCGGAAGAGCCCTTCGGTCGGGCGATGAGTGCCGCCCTGGCGGGATCGCGCATCCATGGTCTTGAACAATCCATCATCGGAGAAGGGGCGGAACGGGACCTGCTTTGGAACATCAGCCCCATCGAGGCCGATGACGGCGTCAGCCAGGGGCTCGTGCTCACCGCCCAGGACATCACCAAGCGGAAATGGGCGGAAGCCCTTTTGAAGCAGACAAACGACGAGTTGGAAGAACGGGTGGCCGAGCGGACAGCAGCGCTGACGGCGGAGATCCTGAAACACCAGCGGACGGAAGAACGCCTGGTGGTCGCCAAGGAACAGGCGGAAATCGCCAACCGCGCCAAGTCGGAATTTTTGGCCAACATGAGCCACGAGTTGAGGACACCCCTGAACGCCATTCTGGGGTTCTCGGATGCCATGCGGAACGAATTGATGGGGCCGCTCGGCGCACCGGCCTATCAGGAATATGTCGGAGACATCCATGCCTCCGGCGCGCATCTTCTGGAAATCATCAACGACATCCTGGACATCGCCAAGGTCGAGGCCGGTCGCTGCGAGCTCCGGATCGAGACCGTTGAGATCGAGACTGTCATCAACGCCTGTACGCGGCTGATCCTGACCCGCGCACAAGAAGCGCACCTGAGCCTTGATGTGAAAATACCGTCCGAACTGCCAAAAATTCCGCTCGACCCCTTGAGACTGAAGCAGGTGTTCATCAACATCTTATCCAATGCAGTGAAGTTTACCGAGGCCGGCGGGTCGATAACGGTTGCAGCGGAAAGGCTGGCCTTGGAAGACGGCGGCGATGGCCTGCAGGTGTCCGTCGAGGATACGGGCATCGGCATGTCTGAAGAAGGATTGAAAACCGCAATGGAAGCCTTCGGGCAGGTGGACAGCAAGCTGTCGCGCCGGTTTGAAGGGACGGGCCTGGGCCTGCCGCTATCCAAGGCCCTGGTCGAATTGCACGGCGGGCGGTTGTCCGTTCGTTCGAAACCGGGAGAAGGAACCTGTATCAGCGTCTGGCTGCCCTTGTCGTCGCCTGTTCAGCAATCGTTGGCCTGACGATTGCTCCTTCTGCCCGCGCGAAACCGTCCTCCTTTGCTGCCGATCTCGACCTTGCAAGATCTCTGTGTGATGCCGGGCCTGATCTAGCGGCGATCAATTCCTTTTTGGCCGGGGCTGCAACGGGGCCTGACGCTAAGGTAACGGAAAGGCCTGGGAGGCTGCGCCTGGATGCACCGCTTGGCGATGGCCGTTCAATCAGGATGATGCGCATCGATGCACAATCGGGGCTTCGGCGCTTTCAGGTCTGGCTCGCAGATGATCAAGGCCGGGCGCAGCGTTCCTTCCGCCTCGGCGCGTCCTGCGGATTCGCCGAGGCCCGGGAAATGCTGCGGGACCCGGACGGACGCCCGGACCGGTTGCTGGTTTGGACGGACGCAGCATCGCCCCCCCAGTCGGAAGACTTGAATCCACCGGTGCCAAAGGTAATTAAGGCGACCGGACCCATGGTCGCGCTGGTCGATTCAGGGATCAATTACAGGCTTGAAGGCCTGGCCGACCGCCTTGCCCGAAAAGACGACGGCAGCTTGATCGGCTATGACCATTGGGATCAGGACGACCGGCCTTTTGATGCGGATTTCGGGCGCGACCCCTTGTTTCCCGTGCGGCACGGCACGCTGGTCGGACACATTCTGGTGGCCGAGGCTCCGGGCAGCTTGTTGGCCCCGTTCCGCTATCCGCGCCCCGACATGACGCGGTTCGCCGACCTGGTCGATGACATTGCCGAAGCCGGTATCCGTATCGTTGCCATGCCCATGGGATCCAACCGGGCAAGCGATTGGCAGACCTTTCTGGACGCAGCAAAGCGAGTGCCGGATATCCTCTTTGTTGTCTCCGCCGGGAACGATGGCAGGGACATCGAGACGCAGCCCGTCTGGCCTGCAGCCGCTCTGCTCGACAACCTTATAGTGGTGACCAGCGCCGATGACTTCGGTCGTCTGGCCCAAGGGTCCAACTGGGGTGCGGTCAGCGTCGATATCATGGTGCCGGGTGAACGGGTTTCGACGGTGGATCATCGCGGCGTCGAGGTGAAGGCCTCCGGTTCCAGTTTCGCCGTACCGCGTGTCGCGGCTCTCCTGGCCCGCTGGCTGGAAGCCGATCCGGAACTGAACGCCCGGGATCTCCGCGAAAGGCTGTTCGCCCGTGCGCGACCGTTAAGGGGGCCAGATGCGGGTAAGCTGCGTCATGGCTGGGTTCCCGATCCGACCGATGACTTCATTCCGGCGGTCGGACCGTGACGCCGAGACTGCGGCTCGCGCATTGCGCCCCTCCTTGCAGCGTGAATCTCCTTACAGTATAAGCGGTTAATTGGTTCTGGGGGTTAGGTTTGATTCGTCTTCGCATGCGCTTGTATGACCGCTTCGCCTTGTGCGCCGTTTTGATGCTCTGTCTGCTGCTGACTGCGACGGGGCTGAGAGCGGAATCGTTCGCGCTGGATACGGTGCTGAACGAGGCCGATGTTGCCCGCTATGCGAAGATTTTCGACCTTCAGGAAGCCGGGCGCATGCGGGCCGCCGATCGGGAAATCAAAGCCCTGGATTCCGATCTGCTGATGGGGCACGTGCTGGCTCAGCGCTACCTGCACCGCACCGCCTGGCGGTCGAAATATACGGAACTCCGTGATTGGCTGGCGCGCTACGGCGACCATCCGGATGCGGACCGGCTTTATCGCCTGGCCATCAAACGTCGCCCGGCGAACCACCGCTATCCGGCCCGCGCCACCTATGCCACGGGGGCTCCCCGGATCGAAAAGCCGGAAGGCTCTGCCCGTCCTCCGATGAAGCGGGTGACGCGGGAAGGCCGACGGTTGGAGCGTAAGGTGATCAACCGGTTACGCAACGGCTTCACCAAGTCGGCCAAGCGCGAGATTTCCACCAAGCGGGCTGCGCGCCTGCTGGGCCAATACCGCCTGGACCGCTTAAGGGCCCGGCTCGCCAGCGGCTATTTTGGTCACGGGCGGGATCAATGGGCGCTGGACTGGGCGACCAAGGCCGCGAAGCATTCCGGCGAATGGCTGAGCGAGGCCCATTGGATCGCGGGGATGGCGTCCTGGCGGCTCGGTCGTCACGCTGAAGCCGCCGGTCATTTCGAGCGGGCGGCCACGGCCAAGGACGGTGACGCCTGGACACATGCGGCGGGTGCTTTTTGGGCGGCCCGGTCCCATCTGGTCGGCCGCCGGCCGGAGCAGGTGAGCACATGGCTCGCCAAGGCCGCCGCCCATCCGGAGACCTTTTACGGCCTGATCGCGGTGCGGCTGTTGGGCAGGCCGACGGGCTTTGACTGGCAGCTCGGCCAGGATGACTACGCTGAAATGAACCGCCTGATGACCGAAACACCGGTCCGAAGGGCCCTGGCCCTTGCCCAGGTCGGTCAATTCGAACAGGCGGAACGCGAATTGCGGGGCTTAGGGCGCAAGGTCACGCCGGAAAACGCCAGGGCCTTTTTGGCGATTGCGGCCGAGGGCGGTATGCCCCGGACGGCGATCCGCCTGGCCAACTGGTTCTATCCCAACGGCGGCGGTTATCTGGGGGCGAGCTATCCGCTGCCGGGCTGGGAACCGGCTGGGGGGTTCCGGGTTGACCGTGCGCTGGTCTATGCCCTGATCCGTCAGGAAAGCCGCTTCAACCCGAAGGCCCGCTCGCGCGCCGGGGCAAGGGGGCTGATGCAGCTGATGCCGGGCACGGCCAGCTTCGTCGCGAAAGACCGCACCTATCGTCGCGGCTCCGGGCGCAAAAAGCTCTTTGATCCGAAAACCAACCTGACCCTGGGGCAAAGCTACCTGGAAATGTTGCGCGATGACGCCCTGATATCGGGAGATCTGTTCAAGATGGCGGCGGCCTGGAACGGTGGGCCCGGGAACTTGAACAAGTGGCATCGCGACCTGAAACACGGCGATGACCCTCTGCTGTTCATCGAAAGCATTCCGGCCCGCGAGACCCGCCGGTTTATCGAGCGCGTGCTGACCAATTTATGGATTTATCGCGACCGGTTGGGCCAGGATCAGCCGTCTTTGGATGCCATTGCCGCCAATGCCTGGCCTGTCTATATCGCCAAAGACACTCCAACAACGGAAGTTGCCCGTCATGTCGCAGATTGATGGTTCCCGAGAATTCCTGAGCTGCCAGATCGCCGTTCTGACCGTATCCGACAGCCGCACCTTGGAAGACGACCGCTCCGGGCAGACGCTGGTGGACCGGATTGAGGCGGCGGGCCACAAGGTGGCTGACCGCAAGATCATCAAGGACGAGGCGGATCTGATCGCTGAACAGTTCATGGCCTGGATCAATGATCCGGAAGTGGACGTCGTGATTTCGACCGGCGGTACCGGGGTGACGGGGCGTGACGTCACGCCGGAAGCCATGAACCGGGTGGTCGAGAAGGAGATCCCCGGCTTCGGCGAGTTGTTCCGGATGCTCAGCTATCAGAAGATCAAGACGTCCACGATCCAGAGCCGCGCCATGGCCGGGGTCGCCAACGGCACCTATCTGTTCGCCCTGCCTGGCTCAACGGGGGCTTGCAAGGATGCCTGGGACGATATCTTGCTGTTCCAACTGGACGCCCGCCACAGACCCTGCAATTTCGTCGAACTGATGCCCCGATTGAAAGAGCACCTGGGCTGAAGGGGAGGAGGCCTGAGCCTGTCAAGCTGGCCTTTTTCTCGCCTGCTTCGGCTTGAAGCGGAAGGCCAGCAGACCGGCCAGGATGATCCCATAAATCACGGCTTCCGTCTTGTCTGCGCGGATCATCATGTAAAAGTGGACCACTGCCAGGATCGCCGCCGGGTAGACAAACCTGTGCACCTTCTGCCAGCGCCTGCCGCCAAGCTTCTTGATGGCGACCTTGGGCGAGGTGGCGGCGAGGGCCAGCAGGATAACCAGCGAGGCCATGCCGACCGTGATGTAAAGCCGCTTCAGGATATCTGACCAGATCACCGCCAGATCGCCGTAGTGATCCACCACCACATAATTGGAAACATGGAGCACTGCATAGAAGAAGGCGAAGAGTCCGATCATCCGACGGAAGCGCACCCAGCCCGCCCATCCGGTCAGGGTCTTCAAGGGGCTGAGGGCCAGGGTGAGGAGCAGGAATCTCAGCGCCCAGTCGCCCAATGACCGCGTCATGGCTTCCACGGGGTTGGCCCCCAGCTGACCGGTAAACACTTGCCAAACCAGCAGGCCGAGCGGCAGCAGGGCCAGGGCGAAAACCAGCGGTTTCAAGACGAAGCGCAAGGTCCGGTCGTTCGGCCAGGCCAAGCTCCAGTCCTCAATAGTACTTGGCGAGATCCATGCCTTCATAGAGCGATGCCACTTCTTCCGCATAGCCGTTGAACATTTCGGTATCCCGGCGCGGCGAGAAGAAGGAACCGTCGATGACGCGTTCGGTCTTCTGGCTCCAGCGGGGATGGTCAACGGTGGGGTTAACGTTCGAATAAAAGCCGTATTCGCTAGGCTGCAGCGTGTTCCAGGCGGTCGGCGGTTCCTTTTCCATGAAGCTGATCCGCACAATCGATTTGATGGACTTGAACCCGTACTTCCAGGGCACGACGAGACGGATCGGCGCGCCGTTCTGGTTCGGCAGGGTTTCGCCGTAGAGACCGACGCTCACGAGGGTCAGCGGGTGCAGGGCCTCATCCATGCGCAGGCCCTCATTATAGGGCCACTTGATGATCGGGCGGCGCTGAGTGGGCAGCATCTCCGGATCATGAAGTGTCTCGAAAGCCACGTATTTGGCGGAGCCTAAGGGTTCGAACCGCTTGATCAGGTCAGCCAGCGGGAAGCCGACCCAGGGAACCACCATCGACCAGGCCTCGACACAGCGCAGGCGATAGATGCGCTCTTCCAGGGCATGTGGCTTGATCAGATCGTCAACCGAGACCTTGCCGGGTTTCGCGCAGAGCCCATCCACCTCGACCGTCCAGGGGTCGGTTTTCAACAGCGAGGCATTGTTCGCCGGGTCGCCCTTGTCCGTGCCGAGTTCGTAGAAGTTGTTGTAGGTTTTGACGTATTTCAGCGGTGTCGGGGCGTCGTCGATCGAGCCGAAACCCTTTTTGGAGAAGTCAAGCTTGACCGCCTCCGCACTGCCGGGAAGGCCTAAGCCTGTCAGAGCCAGTCCGGCACCGGCGGCAAGTCCGCCTTTGATAAAGGAACGGCGGTTTTGATAGGCGGCGTGCGGTGTGATCTCTGACGGCTTCGGGTCGCTTTGGCGTTTGAAACGGATCAGCATGCAAGAGCTCCTGTCTGCGATGCCCGATGGCACCGGGCTGTGGCCTTAACCTGAGGGGGAAGGCGGGGCTTTGCCAACCCACGTCTTCTCAAATAGGCGTGAGCGGGGTGCTTTTCCGGGGTTATAGTGGGTTTGTTTCGATTCGCATCTCTTCTCGGCCTTTCTGATGAAAACGCTCTACCATCTTGTGATCCTGCCGGAAGCCCGGGCAGCCCGCGTGGCGCTGGCCGAAAAATCCATGCGCTTTGACCTTGTGGCGGAGCCGGTCTGGGAACGGCGCGAAGCCTTTCTGGCCCTTAACCCGGCGGGTGAAGTGCCGGTGCTGGTGGATGAAGACGGCACGGTGATCGCCGGGTTCCAGGCTCTGATCGGCTACCTGGAAGACGTCCACCCCGATCCCGCCCTGATCCCCGGTTCGGCGGCGGAGCGGGCGGAAATCCGGCGGCTTGCGGACTGGTTCCAGACCAAGTTCGCGCAGGAGGTCACGGACTGTCTGGTGGGTGAGAAGATCCTGAAGCGGTTTTTGGGCCGTGCCATGCCCTCTTCCGAGGCGATCCGCGCCGGCTGTCAGAACATCCACACGCATCTTTCATATATCAGCTATCTGGTGGAACGGCGGAAATGGCTGGCTGGCGACCATTTCTCCATCGCCGATATCCTGGCTGCCTGTCATCTGTCGTCGGTGGACTATCTGGGCGATGTGCCCTGGGGCGATCACGGGGAAGCCAAGGAATGGTATGCCCGGGTGAAATCCCGGCCGACGTTCCGACCGCTTCTGGCAGACCGGATTCCGGGATTGAATCCGCCGGTTCATTACGTCGATCTGGATTTTTAAAGCCTCGACGATGCGGGGGGCCGTCCCCACGTCTTAACGGCTATGCCGACACTCCGACAGCTCAGCTATCTGGTTGCGATCAACGACTGCCTGCACTTCCGGCACGCGGCGGAAAGCTGCAACGTCAGTCAACCGACCTTGAGCGCTCAACTCGGCCTGCTGGAGGACCGGCTCGGGGTGCGGCTGGTCGAGCGCAACAAGCGCCATGTGGCCATGACCACGGCCGGCAAGGTTCTGGCGGCGAGGGCGCGGCTGATCCTGCGCGATGTCCATGATCTGGTGGAAATGGCCAAGGGCGATCTGACCGCTGCGGAAAGCGGCCTTGGCGGTGTCTTGCGGATCGGCTCGCTGGCTTCCATCGGTCCCTATCTGATGCGCCATGTCCTGCCGACCTTGAAGGAAACCTATCCCGAACTCACGCCCTACCTCCGGGAAGATCCGCCTTTCGTGCTGCGCAATCGATTGCTGGAGGGGGAGCTTGATCTGATCGTCAAGCCGCTGCCTTTGGGATCAGATGCCTTTGATACCTTTGACCTCTACCGCGAACCGCTCTGGCTGGCCCTGCCCGGCGATCATCCCTTCCGGGGGCGGGAGGACCTGTGCCCCGAAGATATCGCCGGGATGGATGTCCTGATGCTGGAAAAGGGCCATCGCCTGCACGATCAGGTGTTGGACCTCTGTGATCGGTTCGGAGCGCGGCCCCGGTTCGATTTCGAAACGACCAGCCTGGATACGCTCCGCAACATGGTTGCCGCCGGTGCGGGGGTGACCCTTCTGCCCGCCCTCTATGTCCGGTCTATTGTTCCTCGCGATGACGAACTCGTTCTCTTGCCATTTCAGCCCGGTGGTCCGGAACGGCGGATCGGCCTGGTCTGGCCACGCGGGGCTTCCCGATCCGGAACCTTCAAGGCTTTGGGGAATCTGATCCGCTGCCAACTTGCTGGCCTCAAGGGGGATGGCCGCCATCCGGACCAGGCCAATGTCACCGCCTGGGCCCCCGATCCGCCTGCAAGGCCAGCGGCCGAAAATTCACCTGAAAAGGTTTAATCGTTTTTTTCTATTAAATCTCAGAGAGAAAAAATTAGTCCCCGGCGCATGACCGTCGCATATCTCTCCCAACAGGGTCGGCGGTTCGGCGATTATCCGGATTTGCGGTCCAAAAAATTATGGGTGGTCAGACGTCAGCTCCCCCCATCCAGTCGGTCATCCATAGGATCGTGATCGGCGAAGGTATCGTCGATACAGGTTTCGTTTCCCGGAAAAACGGACCTGGATCGATAACCCGAGGTACCTTGGTCGATATCTTGCTCCGCCGGATTTGCCCCTCACCGACTGCCGGCCCTGTTTTCCTCAACCCTTCCTTACGGTTCGCCGAGCTCGAGCCGTTCGAGGTTTCGCCCGGCGATCACGGCGGCCTCGCTGTCGGGTGCCGTTTCGCGAACCTTTGTCCAATCGGCCCGGGCACCGGCGTCGTCTCCGTCCAACCGCTTGAGGATGCCTCGTTCCAGCAGGCCTTCCGGGTGGACGATATCCAGCTTCAAGGCCCGTTCCACGTCTTCCCAAGCCTTGGTGTTGTTACCGGAAAGCCGATGGGCGCTGGCTCTGAAGACAAAGGCGTCGGCGCGCAGGGGGGCCAAGTCAATCGCCAGGTCCAGATCCTCGATTGCCAGATCATAGAGATCCATGGCCGCCCGTGCCTGAGCGCGATCAATCAGCAACCCCGGTTCGGGGCCACCGGCCTTCAGGGCTTCACTCAATGTGGCCTCGGACCGGTTGGGCCGCCCGGCGAGCAGCCAGGCCTGTGCGGCCTGACCGAGCAGGCTGACCTGCAGCTCCAAGCCGCCCGGTCCCGAGACGGCCAGCGATTCCAGCCGGTCGGCGGCCACGGCATATTGGCCCAGGTTCAACAGGGCAATCGCCGCGCAGTGTTCGGCCGGTTCCCGCCCGCCGAGACCGGCCCAGGCGGTTGCCGTCTCGAAGGCCTGTTTCGGGTTTACAGACGCCTCTTCCAGACAAGCGGCGTAGCGCTCAGGATCGCTGGTCTCCTCCGCCCTGGCTCCAACGCCCGGAGTGGGAGTGCCAGCGAACAACAAGACCACCACGGCCAAGACGTTGAAAGCCCCTATCTTCATGGCCGCGATGGTCCGATTTCAGGTAACACTTGGCAAGGGCAAAGTCGCGAAATTCTCTGCCTCGGTTGAAGGTAAGCGCTTGTTTTACGTGGATTGATTTGCCACCTTTTCATTCAGAAATAGCGCGGTCGAAACAGAGAGGAGACCCGTGGTGTTCAGGCGAACCGGCCCGTTCCTGGTGCTGTTCAGTGTTGCCGCCTTGCTGCTCGATCTATCGCCGCGTTCTCTGGTCGCCCAAGAGGCATCGGACGCATCGGCACCGCAGCCCTTGGAAATCCTCGTTCATCAACGCTCCCCTTATTACGAACGGGTGGGTTCGGGGTTCGGCGGGCTCGTGGCAGAGCCGATGCAGGCTGCCCTTGAGGCTTCCGGGATTGCCTATCGCTGGCGGGAAGTACCGGCCAACAGACAGCTCAATCTGGTCAGGGCCGCTCCGGCACCGCTCTGTGCCGCCGGGTGGTTCAAGAAGCCCGACCGGGAGCTTTTCGCGACTTTTAGCGAGCCGGTCTATGTGGACCAGCCGCTCGTGGCGGTCACAAGAAGCGACAATCGGGATGTTCTCTCTCATACCCGGGCGGAAGACCTGTTTGAAGACCGAAGCGTCCGCTTAGGCGTCAAGCTGGGCTATTCCTACGGCCCCGTTGTGGACGCCATGCTGAAAGCGGCCGGTACCCTGACCATTACCACCTCCCAGGACAATGTTGGTATGGTTCGCATGATGCTGGGGCGTCGGTTCGATTATCTTCTGGCCTCTTATGAAGAAGCGCCTTTGCTGATCGAATCGGTCGGAGCCGCCGCCGAGGACCTGGTGGAGGTTCGCCTGGATGGGCTGCCAGAGGGCAACGCGCGCTACCTGATGTGTTCAAAGGCGACGCCCGCCCCGGTGATCGAGGCTTTCAATCAGGCCCTGAAATCGGTTCTGGACAGGTGAGAGATCAATGACGGATCTGAAGCCGGCACCAGAAGGTTTCAGACGCAACCGGAAGGTCCGTGTCCGCCGGTCTCTTCGGTTGCGCCTGCTTGCCGTCTATCTGCCGGTTCTCACCCTTGCGGTCATCGGTGTGTTTTCGGCCCTGGAAATTCGGAACCTGCGCGGCGACATGGCTGTGCTGCATCAGCATGTCCAGGATGTGGTCAATCAGTCCGCGACCCTGCTGGCGGAGCCGCTTTGGCAATATGACGAGGTCTTGATCGGCAATGTTGTCGATGTCCTGTCGCGCGACGAATACCTGGATTCGATCCGGATCGAAGATGCCGCGGGAACCCGGTTTATCGATCAACTGCCCAATGTGATTGTCAATGTGCCGGAACAGCTGATGGCCAGCCGGGCGATCTTCTATACCACGCCGGACGACATCCAGGTGATCGGTCAGTTGACCATGGTCTTCACCGAAGCCCCGGTCCGTGCCGCCTTTTTCGAGCGCATGGCCGTCAATCTGATGGTGCTTGTCGCCGTCATTGTGGTGACCATCCTGGTGACGTTAGTCGCCACCGGCCGATTGATCGACGCGCCGCTCAGGGCCCTGATGCAATCCATTGACCGGGTTCGGATCGAAGGCGTCCGAGAGCCTGTGACTTGGGAGAGTAATGACGAACTTGGCGAAGTGGTCGGCGCTTACAATGCGATGCTGGAGGCCCAGGTCAAGGCAGAGGCCATCCAGGATAAGCTGATCGACCTTGGGATCACCCTGTCGGCCGAGCAGGACCAGGAAGACCTGCTGAGCATGGTGGTCGATGCGGCCATGGAGATCACGGGGGCCGATGGTTGCACCCTTTACCTGGTTGAGGGCGACAACCTGATTTTCTCGGTATCCCGCAACATCACGCTCGGTATTCGAATCGGCGGGTCGGAGGCGACGCAGACTGCCAAGGCTTTTCAACCCTTAGCCCTCTACGACGACGAGGGAACACCCTTGATGCGGAGCCTGGCGGCACGCGTCTACCACACGGGAGAGGTGGTCAACGTCGAAAACGTCATGCTGGAAACCCGTTTCGCCCTTGATGACGTGGCCGACTTCAACGCCCAGACCGGCTATCAGACGCGATCCATCCTTTCCGTACCCATGGCCATCCGGGGCGAGAGAACCATGGGCATCCTGCAAATGGTCAATGCGCTGGATTGGGAAACGGGGGAGGCCGTATCATTTGACGCTGGGCAGATCCGGTTTTTGGAAGCCCTCGCCAGTCAGGCTGCCGTCGCCATCGAGAATGCCGAACTGATTGCCGCCCAGAAAGAACTGATGGAAGCCATCATCGAACTGATGGCGAGCGCGATTGACAGCAAGTCCCCCTATACGGGCGGACATTGCGCGCGTGTGCCGGAAGCTGCCCGTATGCTGGCCGAGGAAGCCTGCACCCAGGAAGACGGTGCCTTCGGCACGTTCGAGATGTCGGAGGAAGATTGGGAATGCTTCCGTATCGCCTCCTGGCTGCATGACTGCGGCAAGGTGACGACGCCGGAATATGTCGTCGACAAGGCTACCAAGCTGGAGACCATCAACAACCGCCTGCACGAAATCCGCACCCGTTTCGAGGTGCTGCGCCGGGACGCCGAGATCGCCTATTGGAAAGGGATCGTTTTTGGGGCGGACAAAGAGAGGCTCGAAAGAGAGCGGGATCGAACCTTCCAGGATCTGGACGAGGAATACCGCTTTGTGGCCAAGGCCAACATCGGCGGCGAATTCATGGATGATGCGGATATCACGCGCCTGCGCGAAATCGGTGCGCGGACCTGGTACCGGTATTTTGACGATACGCTGGGCCTGTCCGTCGATGAATTGAAGCAAAAGCAGAAGAACCCCTGGCAACCCCTGCCGGCTGCCGAAAATCTTCTGGACGACAAGCCCGAACACGTGATCGAGCGGGCACCGGGGCTGGCCGAACGTCCCTTCGGCGAAAACCCGCTGGGCTTCCGGATGGAGGTGCCGAAATCACTCTATAACCATGGGGAACTGCATAACCTGACCATTCGGCGCGGCACGCTGACCGAAGAAGAACGGTTCAAGATCAACGATCACATCATCCAGACCATCGTGATGCTCTCGGCACTGCCCTGGCCGAAGTATCTGGAGAACGTGCCCGAGATGGCCGGCGGCCACCATGAAAAGATGGATGGAACCGGGTATCCGAAGGGCTTGCGCGCCAGTGACATGTCGCTACAGGCGCGCATCATGGCGATCGCCGATATCTTCGAAGCGCTCACTGCCGCCGACCGCCCTTACAAGAAGGCCAAGCCTCTTTCCGAGGCAATCCAGATTATGACGGCCATGTGCCGGGACCAGCACATCGACCCGGACCTCTTCCGCCTGTTCCTGACGTCCGGCTGCTACCGCCGCTACGCCGAACGCTTCCTGCTGCCGGAGCAGTTGGACGAGGTGGATATTGAAGGGGCGCTGAACGCGGCGTGACGACAGCGAGCGGAGGCCCTATTCGGCGGCCGGTTTGGTCTTGCGACGGCGGGCCGGTTTTTTGGGCTTACCTTCGTCATTCATTGCCGGATTTTCATCCGACGGAATCCGGTTTTCCGCGATCAGGCGCTCCAGGCGTCGGCGGGCCGAGTCCTCGCGGCCATCCTCCCGGTCCATTTCGCGCATGGCTTCCTGGACGTAGGCCATGTGGGCCGAGGCCGCGTTTGAGGCGGCTTCCGGGTCGCCGTTCATGACGCCGCGATAGAGCGCCTCGTGCTGCTTCAGCAGGATGTCGCGCACGCCGGAGCGTTTGTAGAGCTTGTTGCGGTTATAAAACACACCCTTGCGCAACAGGTCGAAGAGTGCGCGGGCGATGTGCAGCAGCACCACGTTGTGCGCGGCTTCGGCGACGGCCAGGTGAAAGTCCGCGTCGCATTCGGCCTCCTGGGTCGGGTCGTCGATCTCGTGGGCCGCGATCATGGCCTTGAACCGGCCTTCCAGGATTTCCCGGTCGGAATCGGTGGCCCGAAGCGCCGCATAGTAGGCGGCGGTCGATTCAATGGATTTGCGGAACTCCACATAATCCATGGCGGCTGCAGAGTTGGATTGCAGCAGATGCACGAGCGGATCGGTAAATGACGAGGCCAGGATGGTCTTCACAAAGGTTCCACCACCCTGCTTGGCCTCCAATAGTCCGCGCATCTCGAGCCGGTGGATGGCTTCGCGCAGGCTGGGGCGGGAGACATCCAATTCGGAAGCCAGTTCCCGTTCCGGCGGCAGCCGGTCCCCTGGTTCCAGCACACCTTCCAGGATCAAGGCCTCCAATTGCTCGACAATGGCGTCCGAGATCTTGGGGTGGCGGATGCGTTGGAAGGGCATGCGGTTTCACCTGTTGGCCGAAAGGAAGGGCGTTGGCGTGACAGAAAATCCGTCTCCATGCCGTGAATCGCCCTCGCTAGGATGTTCATTTTCGGTCGAAAAGCCCTGTAGCGCAAGAGGTTAAAAGGTAAGATCATTTGACCATTGACTAAATTGGTAAGATGTTTTAACCATTTTGACGGATGGGAAAGAGACGTCGGTGTTTCCCCAAGGGAACGCCAGGGGAGCAAAGTCCCCTGCAGGGTTTTTTGACACAAGGCGATAGAGCAACCTTTAAGTTGCGCCTAAGTCTTAAAACCAACAGAATGCCCCCCATGGTCCGGGAAACAGGACCGAAATACAGGGGGCAGTGTCTGTCGTGGGGGCGATTAAACTTCCGAATGTGTCTCAACAGGTACGCCTGCCCGTTTGTCTTCCGCGGGCGGAGGGAGCTTTTGCTCGTTCTGCCCAAGGATAACCGATAGCCGAAGCGAGCAACTGGTCGTTGCTTATTCGGGTTAGCCGCCGAAGCCTTTCTTTGGGTTCTCGGCACGTAGACAGGGAGAAGACCATGAAGAAAATTCTTGCCGCCGCTGCCGTCGCAGCTCTTGCGGTAACCGCGTTTAACGGTCAGGCACTGGCCAAAGACAAGAAAGTTTTGCTGAAAACGCCGATCGCTTTCGGGACCCACCTTCCGGGCCTGGGCACGCCGATCGTCCGGGTTGCCGAGACACTTGATAAAGTCTCCGGCGGCACCATCCGCATGAAGGTTTACGAGCCGGGCAAACTGGTCCCGCCGCCGGAAATTCTGGACGCCGTTTCCACCGGTAAGACCAATGCCGGTTACGCCACCGCCGGTTACTGGAAGAGCAAAATTCCCGCCGCTTCGCTGTTTTCCGCCGTTCCCTTCGGCCCGGAAGCCGGTGAATACATGGGCTGGCTGTACTACGGCAACGGTCTGGACCTCTACCAAGAGACCTACGACAAAGCCGGTTACAACGTGAAGGTCATTCCTTGCGCCATCATCGCCCCGGAAACTTCCGGCTGGTTCGGCAAGGAAATCAACTCCGCGGAAGACCTGAAGGGCCTTCGCATGCGCTTCTTCGGCCTCGGCGGCGAAGTCATGGAAAAGCTGGGCGTTGCCACGTCTCAGATCCCGGGCGGTGAAATTTTCCCGGCCCTCGAAAAAGGTGCCATTGACGCTACCGAATTCTCCATGCCGGCCATCGATAAGCTGCTTGGCTTCCACAAGATCGTGAAGTTCAACTACTTCCCGGGTTGGCACCAGCAAGCGACCGTGTTCGAACTGCTGATCAACAAAGACGTCTGGGGAGGCATGTCCGAAGCCCAACAGGCGATTGTCGAGAC
Organism: Magnetovibrionaceae bacterium; assembly: GCA_049603795.1. Taxonomy (GTDB): domain Bacteria; phylum Pseudomonadota; class Alphaproteobacteria; order Rhodospirillales; family JBMYSY01; genus JBMYSY01. The sequence goes on along the minus strand of JBMYSY010000002.1, from coordinate 55,235 downwards.
CACCTGCAAGGCTTCCATGTCCGACAGCCTGGCCGAGGGTGAGTACAGCCAGTTCGAAGCCATGACCGAGAATGTCGAAAAGAACGGCGTCAAGATCATGTACTGGTCCGACGAGATGCTCGATGTCTTCCGCGCCGCCTGGGAAGAAGTCATCGTCGAACAGAGCAAGGACGAACAGTTCGCGCGGGTCTACGAAGATCTGAAGACCTACCGCGAAAACTACCAACTCTGGAAGGTCAACGGCTTCCTGCCCCGCAAGTAAGCCAGACCTGAATCACGCAGATCGGGGCGGTGCCCGGGCCCGCTTGGGTTCCGTCCCTACCCTGCGATTGGATACCGAAAATCACCTGTTCGGCGAAGCTATCGCCCTACGGAGACCTCTTGGAGAAGCGTCATGTCGCAGCAAGATGACGACGTTCCACACGTCCATACGGCCGAGGTTTATGACAACCTCCTGGAACATGAAGAAACCACTCATGTCTGGTTGTCGGATAAAATCGACCACCTGATTCAGACGATCGGTCATGTGGTTTGCTGGGCCAACGGCATTCTGGTCTTCGTGATCATCGCCCAGGTGTTCAATCGATACGTTCTGCACGGCGGCTCGATCGCCATGGAAGAACTGCAATGGCACCTTTACGGTGCAGCCGTGATGTTCGGCATTTCCTATGCGATTACGCAGGACAGCCACATCCGGGTGGACATTCTTTATCATAAATACAAACCCCGGACGAAACGCATCGTCGAAATCGTCGGGATTGTGTTTTTCCTTTTGCCCTTTGCCTGGGTGATCTTCGATCACTCGATCCCCTTCGTGGTCGACTCCTTCCGGACGATGGAAGGTTCTGACAGCGCCAGTGGTCTGCCCTACCGGTGGATCATCAAGGCTGTCATCCCGATCAGCTTCGGTCTGGTCATTCTCGCCGCTGTCTCGCGCCTGATCCGGGACGTGACCTTGCTGATCCGTGGAGAAGTCTGATGGAATTTACAGAAATCCTCTGCATCCTGATGTTCGTTTCGTTCATCGCCTGCCTGTTCTCAGGCTTCCCCGTCGCCTTCGTGCTGGGGGGGATTGGTGTTCTGTTTGCGGGCGTTGGCTATGTTTCTGACATGTACTTCGACACCATTACCGGCCTCGACTATCTGACGCTCGGGATCGTGGTGAACCGTATCTTCAAGATCATGGACAACTGGATCCTGGTCGCCCTGCCGATGTTCATCTTTATGGGGCTTATGCTGGATGAATCAGGGGTCGCCGAACGCCTGATGAAATCCATGCAGGAGCTTTTCGGCAAGGTCCGCGGCGGTCTGGCCATCACGGTGACCTCCATCGGGATCATCCTTGCGGCCTCTACCGGTATCGTCGGGGCCTCGGTGGTGCTTCTGGGGCTTCTGTCCCTGCCGATCATGCTGAAGCAGGGCTACAACAAGGGCCTGGCTTTGGGCACGATCGCCTCGGCGGGCACCTTGGGGATCCTGATCCCGCCCAGCATCATGCTGGTGATCATGGCGGACCAGTTGGGACTTTCCGTGGGTGACCTGTTCATGGGGGCCCTGTTCCCCGGCCTGGTCATCGGTGCGCTCTACATCACCTATATCTTCATCTATGGGCTGATTAAGCCGGATCATGCCCCCTTGGCCGAGGACCAGCGCCCTGTGGACTGGAAGGTGATCAAGGAAGTCCTGATCGCTGTCATTCCGCCGTTCGGCCTGATCCTGGCTGTGTTGGGTTCGGTTTTCGCCGGCATCGCCACCGCGACGGAAGCCTCCGGCGTCGGTGCCCTGGGCGCGACCCTTTTGGCCGCCTTCTACCGGAATCTGAGCGTGAAGGTCTTCTACGAGGTGTTGAAATCCACCTTCAATACGACGGCCTATATCTTCGCGATCTTTGTCGGTGCCACCTGCTTCGCCCTGGTGCTGCGCGAACTCGGCGGGGACGAGATGATCGAGCACGCGCTCACCAGCCTGCCGTTCCATGACTATGGCATCGTGCTCGTTATCCTGTTCATCGTCTTCATGCTGGGCTTCTTCCTGGACTGGATTGAAATCACGCTGATCGTCCTGCCCTTGATGGCCCCGGTGGTCAGCGCGCTCGACATCTTTGTCGATGGCTATGGGGTGGTCGATAACCCGGAACTGGTCTGGTTCGTGATGCTGGTCGCGGTGACCCTGCAAACCAGCTTCCTGACGCCACCCGTGGGCTTCAGTCTGTTTTACCTGAAGGGTGTTTCACCCCCGGAAGTAAAGCTGGGTGACATCTATCGTGGGGTGGTTCCGTTCATCCTGCTGCAGCTGACGGGCCTGGCGATTGTGCTGCTGTTCCCGAGCTTGGTGACATGGCTGCCTGCTGTGGCCTACGGGAATTAGCGACGCTGCCGTGACCATTTAAGCGGGCTGCCGGACACGTAGGGCGGCCCGGTTGCAGACAAAAAAAATCTGGGGAGGACCCGGTGATGGATACGCACAACGATGCGAACGCGGAAGCGGGTTCGGAAACTGGCGTGGACTATGGCGCGCTCGGCCTGAAACTCGCCGATCTGTTAGGCGATGCCCGGGTGATCCGGGATCCGCTCCGGCTGTTCACCTACTCGACGGATGCCAGCTTCTACCGCCTGACGCCCAAGATCGTGGTTCAGGTGCTTTCCGATGCAGAGGTCCAGGGCGTTATCGAGCTCTGCCGAGAGGCGGGTGCACCGATGACCTTCCGTGCCGCCGGAACCAGCCTTTCAGGTCAGGCGGTCACCGATTCCGTCCTGGTCATGCTGGCCGACGGGCCATTGGGGGCCGGTTGGCGGAAGATTGATATCGATCATCAGGCCGGAACCGTCTCGCTCGGCCCCGGCGTCATCGGTGCCGAGGCCAATGCGGCCCTGGCTCCCTTTGCGAAAAAGATCGGTCCCGATCCGGCCTCCATCGGTGCCGCCAAGATCGGCGGGATCGCCGCCAACAACGCTTCGGGCATGTGCTGCGGCACGGCGCAGAATTCCTATCAGACTGTGGCCGGGCTGAAGTTGATCCTCGCCGACGGAACGATCCTGGAGACGGCGAATGAGCAAAGCCGGGCGAACTTCCGCCAAAGCCATGCGCTCTTGCTGCAGGAAATTTCCGACCTTGCCCGGGAAGTCAGCCTGGATACCGAACTCGCCGAGACCATCCGGCGCAAGTTCAAGATCAAGAATACGACGGGCTACAGCCTGAACGCGCTGGTCGATTTCGAAGACCCCATCGACATCCTGGAACACCTGATGATCGGTTCCGAAGGCACGCTCGCCTTCATGGCCGAGATCACCTATCGCACGGTCCCGGAATACGCCGACAAGGCCGCTGCCATGCTGTATTTCGAGGATGTGGAGAAAGCGGCCAACTGCACCATTGCGCTGAAATCCGCACCTGTGGACGCCGCCGAGATCATGGACCGGCGCTCGCTCCAGTCCGTTGAGGGCAAGCCCGGCATGCCGTCTTTCCTGGGCGAATTGGGTCCTGACGCAGCAGCTCTTCTGGTCGAGACCCGGGGCAAGGACGCCGCCACACTCGATGAACGTCTGGCCGCCATTGACGCGGTTCTGAAAGACCACCCGACCGTGAAACCGGTCGAGTTCACCAAGGACGCGCACGAAATTGCAGCGCTTTGGAAGGTGCGGAAAGGCCTTTTCCCTTCGCTGGGGTCCTTGCGGGCGGCGGGCACCACGGTGCTGATCGAAGATATCGCCTTCCCGATCGAACATCTGGCCGCCGGGACGCTACAGCTCCAGGCCCTGTTCAAGAAGCACGGCTATGAGGACGGCATCATCCTGGGTCACGCCTTCGAAGGGAACCTCCACTTTTCCTGGGCGCAGCGCTTCGATGATCAGGCAGAGGTCGATCGATATGACGCCTTCATGGACGACGTCTGCAAAATGGTGGTGGATACCTTCGACGGTTCTCTGAAGGCGGAACACGGCACCGGGCGCAACATGGCTCCCTACGTCGAGATGGAATGGGGACCGAAGGCCTATGAGCTGATGAAGCGGCTCAAGACGGCAATGGACCCGAGGGGCCTGTTGAACCCGGGTGTGATCCTGAACGATGACCCGAAGATCCACGTCAAAAACCTGAAGGCGATGGCACCTGCCCATGGCAGCGTCGATACCTGTATCGAGTGCGGCTTCTGTGAACCCGTCTGCCCGTCGGCTCAGATGACCCTGACGCCGCGCCAGCGGATCGCAGGCTTCCGCGAAATCACGCGGCTTCGAAACCAAGGCGATCAGGCGACAGCCGACCGGCTTTTTGGCGATTATGCCTACAAGGGCGTCGATACCTGTGCGGCCTGCGGGCTCTGCGCGACCGCTTGTCCCATGGGGATCGAGACCGGTATCCTGACCAAGTTCCTGCGGGGCGAAAGGCGCGGTCCGGTGGCCGAGGCTGTCGGCAAGTTTGCCGCCAAACACTACGGCAAGGCCATGGGCGTCACGCGCCTCGGCCTTGATATCGCGGGCACCGCGCAGCGGGTTTTGGGCGACAAGGGAACGGATGCCTTCGGGCGCACCCTGCGCAAGCTCACCGGCGGTTCCGTACCGCTCTGGACCTCATCCATGCCCCAGGGCGCGCCGATCCACCCCGGCACGCAATCGGACCCGACCGACAGTCGGCCCGCCGTGGTCTATCTGCCGAGTTGTGCGAGCCGAACCATGGGACCGGCGGTGGGCGACCCGGAGACGGACAGCCTGCCGGAATGCGTTGAGAGCCTGCTCAACAAAGCGGGTTACCGGGTGGTCTATCCGAAGGGCCTGAGCAACCTTTGCTGTGGCCAGCCGTTCGATTCCAAAGGCCTGAAACAGACAGCGGACGATAAGGCGAGCGAGACCGAAGCGGCCCTGATGGCCGCCAGCGATGGCGGCAAACTGCCGATCCTCTGCGATACGTCTCCCTGTTCCTATCGCCTCAAGCAGCATCTGGCGGATCGCTTGGTTTTGCAGGATATCACCGAGTTCTTGCACGATCATGCCTTGGAGAATCTCGATATCGAGAAACAATCCGCACCGATTGCCGTCCACAACACCTGTTCGACCCGCAAGATGGGGCTGGAGCCGAAGCTCGTGGCTTTGGCACAGGCCTGTGCGGAAGAGGTGATTGTGCCTGCGGACGTCGGTTGTTGCGGCTTTGCCGGCGACAAGGGCTTCACCACGCCGGAGCTCAACGCCCATGCGCTTCGCCGCTTGAGCGGCTCTTTGCCGGAGGCCTGTACCGAGGGGGTTTCGACCAGCCGGACCTGTGAAATCGGGGCTTCACATCATGGGGGAAGGCCCTATCATTCGATCGCCTACCTCCTGAACCGAGTCGCGAAGCCGAAAAACGAGGCCTGATGACCCTCAGAAACACGCCGGGCACCTATGGCCTGGTCGCCCAAAGCCTGCACTGGCTGACGGCGCTGCTGATCCTGACGCTTTTGCCATTGGGGCTGTTCATGGTTGACCAGCCCCAGGCGACCGAGGCGGAGATCGCCTCCAAGGTCTGGCTGTTCAGCCTGCATAAGACGCTGGGTGTGGCGGCGCTCGTGGTCGCCATCATCCGCATCCTCTGGGCGCTTTCCAACCCGAAGCCGGTGCTGCTCAACCTCGAGCATAAACAGGAAGCCTTCGCCGCCGAGACCGTGCACTGGGCGCTCTATGGCGCGATCCTGGCGACACCAGCCGTGGGCCTGATTCATCACTGGGCCTTGGACGGCTTCGCACCGATCTGGTGGGGAGTTCCGGATAGCGTCGCGTTCGTGCCGAAAAGTGTCTGGCTGGCAGAGCTGATGGGCCTGATGCACTGGGCGCTTGCCATCGTCATGATGGTCAGCATTGCGGCCCACGTCGGTGGCGCGCTGAAGCATGCGGTGATTGATCAAGATTCGACACTCAAGCGAATCATTCCAGGGGCCTATTCCGACCGTCCGGTCAGCGAAGGGGCCCCGCCTTCACATCTCTTGACCTTCCTGGCAGCGGGAGTGGTTCACTGCTCGATCATCGCTTTTGTCGTTGTCCCCTTCTTCTCCAAGCAGGCCCCGGCGACACCGCAACTGGCTGCCGTCGAACAGGTCGACGGCAGTTGGGTGGTCGATCACGGTGTAAGCCGCATCGGCGTCGTGGTGCAGCAGATGGGCGCGCCCGTGACGGGTACCTTCGGCGAATGGACCGGCGATATCCGCTTTGATCCGGACGACTTGGGTGCCAGCAAGGCGGTCGTCACCATCAATGCCGGCAGTTTCGAGATCGGCGCAGTTACGGCCCAGGCACTTGGCAAAGATTTTCTGGACGTGGCGGCCTTTCCCACGGCGAGCTTCGAGACAATGGCCTTTCGCCAGACCGGCGAGGGGACTTACGAGGCCGACAGCCTTGTCACCTTGAAAGGCCAGACGGCGGAGACCGTCTTCACCTTCAAGGCCGCCGTCGCGGACGGCCGCTTGACCCTGACCGGATCAACCAGGCTGCAGCGCCTTGCCTTCAACATTGGCAACAGTGTGAAGGACGAGGCGACGCTCGCAGGTGCGGTTGAGGTGACGGTAGAACTCGAAGCGTCGCGTTAACCGGCGGGCGTCGGCAGGATTTCTTTCAGGGCTGCGAAGTTCTTATCGCTTGAGACCGAACCCGCCGACATCTTGGCTGCCTTGGCCTCGATCGCGTTGATACGATCCTGTGTGCCCGGGTGAGTGGAAAACAGCGAAGTCGTTGCCGAGGCATTTTGCGGGTAGAGCGACATCAGCGTTCGGAAGAAATCATCCGCCTTTGCAGGCTCGTTGCCTGTCACCTTGAAGACCTCCAGGATGTGGGAGTCCGCTTCGAATTCGCGTTCCCGGGAATAGCCGGCGTTGACCAGTTGGAACAGCGGGCCTTCCAGGGCACCAAAGATCTGGTTGGTCAGCGGGGCTGCGGAACCGGCGAAGGCGGCGATGGCCACCTGGCCCGCCTTGCTGACCCCGCTCATGAAGGCCTGGGTGCGCATCTGCTGGATGCCATGGCTGAGTTCCGCATGGCCGATTTCGTGGGCGATCACGCTGGCCAGTTCGTTGGGGTCCTTGGCATGCGAGACGAGGCCTGCGTTGATGGCCATCTTGCCCCCTGGCAGGGCCCAGGCGTTCACGGCATTGTCGTTGACCAGCGTGATTTCCCAGGGCAATTGGGGTCTCTGGCTGGTGGCGATCAGGGGTGCCGAAAAGGCCCTCAGGGCTTCTTGCGCATTCCGATTGTCAAAGGCCCCGCCGGACTGGGCGATGTATTTCGGATAGTACTGGTTGCCCATCTGGATTTCATTTTCTTCGCCCAGCATGAACCCTTGCGCGATGGCACCGGCCCCCTGCAACAGCTGTTGAGCGCCGGAGCCCTTCAGAAAATCAAAGGCGAGAGCGGGCGAGGCGGCACTGAAGGCTGCGACACTGCTGCCTATCATGAAGCTGCGGCGGTTGATGCTGTTTTTGGGCATGAAAAGGGTTCCCGTACCGGTGGATTGGGCGATCAAGAATGCCCTTGATTTTGCGCCTCAGCCTTTCGGTATTTCAAGTCCTCTGAGCCTCGCGAGGGGAACAGGGCCTCGTAACTGTTGGGCGACCAGAGCCAGGTAGCCACCGTCGAACCGGTCCTGACTGGCCTGGAAGGCGCGCGGCAGGTGATTCCAGGGCAGGTAGGGCGCCCGGTGATGTACCCGGTGCAGGTTGAAATAGAGAATCAATGCACCGGCCCAGCCCGGCAGCCCCAGGTTATAGGACCAGGTCCGATCCGAAATCGGCGTACCGTAGTGGGGCGCATTGTCCAACAGGCTGATCAGGAAACCGCGCGCGAGAAAGTATCCGGCAAACAGCATCCATTGTTCGCCATAGGCCGCGAAGCCGAGCGCGATCAGGCCCAGGGCGGCGATGCCGTCGATGCGCATCTCCCGCAAGTTGCTGCCGTTGACCAGGGCCTTGACGGCCGAAGCGCCTGTGTCCGGCAATTTCTCGCCTTCCCGGACCGCGTCCGGCAGGCCGAAAAAGGCGATGGCCATCTTTTCGGCCTGGCCTCGGGGCAACAGCGCCAGCAGGGAGGCCACGACCTCGGCAAAATAGAGCCCGCCGAAAATCCGCCCGAAGTGATAGACCGTCGCCGAGAGCCAACTGGTCTTTGCCGGATCGTAAGCTTCCGACCGGTCAAAGGCGGTGCGGCTGAGCTTGTGGTGGGTCAGATGGCCAAAACGCAAAAGCCGGAAGGGTGATCCGAACAGAATGCTCAAGACCCGCCCGGCGCGCAGATTGGCCGACCTGTTCGGAAAAAGCCCACCATGGATGGCTTCGTGCAGAACGGCCCAGCTTGTGGGGGTCGCCAGTGCTGCGGGGATCAATGTCCAGGCCAACCAGGGATAGGGCTCAAGCAGCCAAAACGGCAGGATCAGCGTCGCATAGACGATGATGGCCGCCGCACCTGAAAACAGCAAAGCATTCGCGATGACGGGCGGCGCTGCATCCAGGCGACGGTTGTTGGTGGCTGGGTTCAACATGCGCAAAGAGTAGCCAGGGCGCAGATAGCGTCAAGACCGCCTGATCTGCCGGGCGAGGAAACGGGCTGGATGGAGCCGCCTCTCCACCGCATTCGAGACGGGTAGCGGTGTATCCATTATCCGCGCCGCCAGGGCTTCGCCCAAAAGAGGGGCGGTCAGAAGCCCCCGGCTGCCGAGCCCGGTCAGGTGATAGAGGCCCGGGGCAAATGGCAGGCCCTCAACCTCGGAGGCCCCGGGGCGGGCACCCCTGAGGCGCTTATCGAACCGCTTTTCGAACAAGGCACCATCGAAACCACCGCCCATGATCGGCAGGCGGTCCGGTGTTGTCGCGCGCAAATCCGCCCGACCGGCAAAGGGCTTTTGTCCAAGGTTGGCCGCAAGCTCGGGAAGGGCGGCGGCAAGGTTTCTTCGGTTCCGGTCATGATCCGCGGTCCGAACGTCCCTGGCGGCCAGGCTATCGTCGGGCCAGTCGTCGTAGGTAGCCCCGGTCAGCAGATAGCGTCTGCCGCTCGCCGTGCATTGGACCGGTGCCAGATACCCGCCGAATCCGAGGGCGATTTCAGGGGAAGGGTCCGGTGCGTCGAACAGGCTGACCTGCCCCCGGTTCGGTCGGATCGGCAAGGGCGCTCCCGGCCAGAGGTTGCCGCCCGCAGCACCATCGGTAAGGACGACAGCGCCAGAGCGGATGGTCTCTCCATCGGCCAAGGTCAAGGTCCATCCACCACCGGACGGGGTAATCGCCGTGACAGGGCTGTGGAGACGAAGAGCTGTACCGCCCAACAGGCTGCGCACGGCAGTGGGCGGGGAGACGGGGCCGGCTCCCTCAATCAGCAGTCCGCCGACATCGACAGCGATCCCCGCTCTTTCCCGGACAGCCTTCGCGTCCAAAAGTTGAAGCCCCGGCAGGTCGGCAACCAGCCTGGCCTGACGTTCGGCCTCGTTTTCATTCAGGGCCAAATGGATCATGCCCCTAGGAGCGCGCAGAGGAGAATCGGCCAGAGAGCCATAGGTCCGGCAGGCCACATCGAAAGCTTGTAGGTGTAGTGCCGCGTCAGCATTCGCGCTCAACAGCAGTCTCGGCTCCAGCAGACCGACCGGGTTGCCGCTGGCCCTATGACCGGGGCTCCCGCCTGCTTCCAGAACCAATACGTCGGCTCCCCGGTCTGCCAGAGCCCGGGCGACGCTGGCTCCGGCGATTCCGGCACCGATGATACAGACAGGCCCGTCAGGCGCAGGCGGCGGCGGGGCGAGCCAGGGTTCTTTCATGCGCGGTGCGCTTAATGTGCCTTCGAAGGTGGCACGAATGGATTCCCGCTTGCCCCCGAAGCCCGGAACCTTGGTGACGGCGAAACCGGCTTCGGCCAGTCCCCGCTTGACCACCCCCGCGGCTGTGAAGGTCGCAACCCTGGCCCCCGGTGCCGAGAGCTGGGCGATGTGCCGAAACAAGTCCGGCGTCCAGAGATCCGGATTTACCTGCGGTGCAAAGCCATCCAGGTACCAGCCGTCCATCCGCCCTTCCGCCTCGGCCAGGGCCTCCTCGGCCAGCCCGAACAGCAGGGTCAGTCCGATCCGGCCTTCCGCCAGCCGCAGGTAGTGGAAACCGGGCCTGGGGCTTGGCCAGGCGGCGCGCAAGGCATCCGCGCGGCGACCTAGATCATAGGGTGAATGAGCCCTGGCCAATTGGTCGGGTGTCGGTGGGAAGGCCTCGACGGAGAGGTAGTCCAGCCGCCCGGTGTATCCGCTCTCATCCAGGGCGGCCCAGGTGGCGAGAAAGTTCAGGCCCGTGCCGAAGCCGGTCTCGCCGATCCGAATGCGCGGTTTCCCTCGCCAGAGTTCGGCACCACCGACGCCCTCGACGAAGGTCGCCCGCGCCTCAGCCAACCCCTTGCCGGCCTGGTAGTAGATGTCACCGGTGCGTTGATCGCGCGGCGTGCCGTCGTCGAGCCAGTCGATGTCGGGCGGCGGAAGCTGTCTAGATGTCATCCTGCGGCAGGCGGCGGACCAGGGTTTCCAGCTTTTCCCGGTCGGGGATGAACACCGCCCGGCCCTTCTTGACCATCAGATCGCCCCGGATCAGATCGCCGATCACCCGCGCCACGGTTTCCCGGCTGGTGCCGATGCGGCTGGCAATGGCACTTTGCGTCGGGAGTGGATAGATCGACCAGGCCCCCGGCGTTGCCGCATCCGGCTTGGCAAGTCGCAACAGTTCCGAGGTGACCCGCTGTTGAGAGCTTAACGTCGCAAAGTCCATGATCCGCTCGTTGGAATTGCGGATCACGCCAGCGAGGCGGGCAAAGACCTTCCAACCCAGCTGGGTGTGCTGTTCCAAAAGACTTCGGAACAGGTCCGGGGACAGGCAGGCGATTTGGGTTTTCTGGGTGGTGACCACCGTGGCCGATCGCGGCTCTCCATCGATGGCGGCCAACTCCCCGAAAAAATCACCGGCTGAAATCTGGTCGTAGGAGATTTCTTTGCCGGTGATGGAATAGCTGGTGATGTTAACCTCACCTGCCAGAACAAACATTACGTCTCGGTTGGAATCGTCCTTATCGAACACGGTTTGCTTGGCGCTGAAGCTTCGAAAGACGGCCGCTTTTTCGATATCCTGGCGCTCTTCAGGCGAGAGGTCGCGCAACAAATCAACGCCGGCAAGCCGGTCCTGGGTCATGTCGTTCATCTTTCCCTCAACGCACCAACTCGTGCGGTCATCATCATCCGGTTCGGAAAATCCGCCCAGGTTTATGGATTGATGGCCGCACTTTAACCCGCTCCCGCGCTCAAGAGAAGTCGCAACCGGCGAGTTGGTTGGAGAACGTCACCCGTCAGAAGCACGCGAAAGGGCTCGGCAATGGAAAGTGCCGTCCGACAAAATTTCCCGTTTCACAGGTATGCCATAGACATTCTCAAGTGCGTCTTCGGTCAATACCGCCTCAGGCGTGCCAAAGCCTTTGAGGCCGGTTTGGGTCAAGAGCGCCACACGATCAGCCAGGCGGAAAGCCTGGTCGGGGTCGTGGGTGGACAGAACCAGCCCCTTGCCCGCGGCCCGCAAGGATTCCATCCGATCCAGCACCAGGGCCTGGTTTCCGAAATCAAGGCTGGCAGTGGGCTCATCCAGGATGATCAGGCTTGATCCCTGGGCCAGAGCCCGGGCGATCAGCACCAGTTGCCGCTGCCCGCCGCTCATGGTGGTGAAGGCTTGGTCCTTCAGGTCCGCGAGGCCTAGTTGGGCGAGGGCGTCCAGGGCTAGGGCGCGGTCCTCCGGTCCGGGACTGGCAAATAGGCCGAGGTGGGCCGTCCGGCCCATCAGGACGGTATCGAAGGCGGTGAAGGGAAAGAAGCCACCGGTGGCCTGGGGCACATAGGCCAGGGCCTTGGCGATTTCGGATCGGTCCAATTCCCGCAAAGCGCGGCCCCGCAGCAAAACCTCCCCGCCCAGCTCTGGCAGCAGGCCCATCAGGGTTTTGAACAGGGTGGTTTTGCCGCAGCCGTTGGGGCCCAATAACACCAGGGTTCTGCCCGGTTCCACCGTCAGGTTGATGTCCCGGGCGAGTCTCTTATTGGGATAGCCGATTTCGAGGGCGCGGGCCTGAAGCATCACTGCCAGACCTTTCGTGCACGGGCCAGGATCAGCAGAAAGAAGGGCGCGCCGATGAAGGCGTTCAGCACCCCGAGCGGAATCTCGATGTCGGCCAGAGTTCGGGCAACCGTATCAACGCCCAAAAGATAGCCGCCGCCCATCAACAGGCTGGCGGGCAGCAGCACCATGAAATTCGGCCCGACCAGCATGCGGGCCAAGTGGGGCACCACTAGGCCGACCCAGCCGACGATGCCGGTCACCGAAACGGCGGCGGCCGTGATCAGGGTTGCACTGGCAACGATCAGGATGCGCAGCCGGCCCGTTTCCAGGCCCAAAGCCTTGGCATCCGCGTCGCCCAGGGCCATCAGGTTGATCCGCCAGCGCAACAGCACCAGTGGGATGAGCCCCAGCAGGATCGGCCAGATCACGCCGACCAGGTCGTCGTTCTTCACACTGGCGAGCGAACCCAGCATCCAAAAGGCGATCGCAGGTAACTGGTCATAGGGGTCGGCCAGATAGGTCAGCAGGCTGATGCAGGCCCCAAACAGCGTGCCCATGACGATCCCGGCGAGCACCAGCACAAGCATCGGATCGTGGGTGCCCCGCAAGGTCCGTGCGATTCCGTAGACCAGAAACACCGCGCCAAGCCCGAAGCCGAAGGCCATGCCCTGGATGGCGATAACCGGCAGCGACAGATAGATCGCGAGGACGGCACCCAGGCCCGCCCCGCTCGAAACCCCAAGAATGTCAGGAGATACCAAGGGGTTTCGGAACAGGCCCTGATAGGTGGCACCCGCCGCCGCCAGGGCCGCCCCGACCAGGATCGCAGAGACCACGCGGGGAAGGCGGATTTCAGTCACGATGGTCTCAACGCGGGGGTTGGCCTCGGAGACAAGGGCGGTCCAGACTTCCGCCAGGCTGATCGGGTACTGACCGAAAGACAGGGCGAAAAGGGCCAGGATCAGCACGCCCAGACCCGAAAGCGCGATGCCGAGGCCGGGGGAGAGGCGGTGCCCCATCAAGAACCGTCCCGGCGATCCAACAGCCTGGCCACAGCCTCCCGGCCCGGGTCCACATGATAGAACGTGGCCATAAAGGTCCGTGCGATTTCAACCAGATCACCCTCCGCCCGGTCCGGGTAGAGCAGATGAACCAGCCATTCCAGACCGATCAGGCGGTTGATCGAGGGTGGGCGGTCGAACCAGCCAAAGGGCAGATCGGGTGCCAGGTAGACCCGTCCCTCCCGCACCGCTCGCAATCCGGCCCATTGCGGGTTCTCGAAGATATCCGCGTAGAAGTTCGGATCGATGGTGATGATCAGGTCCGGGTCCCAGGTGACCACCTGTTCCAGGCTGATCCGCGCCAAGCCCCCGTCCCCCGTCGCTGCTGCCACATTGACGGCACCGAGGCGGTTCAGCATTTCCACGTTGATGGAACCGCGCCGTCCGGTCTCCAGCCCGGTGCCGCCGCGCCCGTAATAGACCCGGGGGCGATTTTCTGCCGGCTCTGCTGCGACGATGCGGTCGATACGGGCCAGCAGCTCTTCGGCTTTGTCCGCCAGGAGGCTTGCGCGGTCCTGTCGATGGAGAAACGCGCCCAGCTTGCGGAACGTTTCAGGGATCTCATCCAGGCTGCCGTCGAGCAGGGCGACGGGCAGTCCGGTCTGGTCCTGGACGCGGTCCGCAAGGCTAATGAAGGTCGGGCGAACCGAACCATAGTCGATCACCAGATCGGGATCGGCCTTCAGAACCACTTCCACGTTTGCCGTGCCGCCCCGGCCCGCAAGGCGGCCCAGAACGGGCAGGTCGATGACAGAGGGCAGAAGAAAGGGTCTGGCTTGATCTGGCAAGCGGCGGCTCCAACCGGTCAGCAGGTCGGGTGCCAGGGCATAGAGCAGGATCGAGGCCGGGTGCCCGGCGGCGAAGACCCGTTCCGGTATGCCTTCGACGGGCACGGATCGACCGGCGTCATCGGTAAAACCGGGTTCCGCCCGAACCGGTGTGGTCGCGATCAGGATGATTGAAACCAAGGCGAGGAGGCGCAGCATCATCGTGCGCTCTCCAACAGGCGGAGAACATCATCGGCGCTGACCATGCGCGCGGCTTCCGCTGCGGTCCAGCCGTCCCGATCCGCCAAGCCCGGATCGGCCCCCGCGCGAAGCAGCACGTCGACCACATCCGCGAGGCCCCGGTTGGCGGCGAACATCAGGGCCGTGGCCCCGGTCCGCTCGTCGCCTGCATTGATCTCCGCCCCGTGTAGCAGCAATAGGGCGATGATGTCGGTATGTCCGATCTTGGCCGCCCGCATCAGGGCGGTCTGGCCTGATCCATCGCGCGCGTCCACCGGCCCCCCGGCTTCCAGGAGCCGCGCGAGCGCCTCGCGCTCACCTGAATCCACGGCGGCAAGGACATCGCTGCCGAGGACGGTCACCTCCCGGTCGAGCAGCAGTCGGACGAGAGAGGCATTTCCCGTGCTGGTGGCCAAGGTAAGGGCGCTGCGACCATCCTCGGATCGGGCATCGGCATCCGCCCCGGCACCGAGCAGGGCGGACACAACCGAGCCATCACCAATCCGGGCCGCCGACATCAGAGGCGTGAAGCCGTCATCGGCGGATTTGTTCACCTGTGCACCGGCCTCGATCAGGGCCTCGACAGCGAACAGGCGCGTGGGCCGGCTGTTGCCGGCGGCATGGATCAGGGGCGTCAGCCCGTCCTTGGTATCGGCCTCATCCGGGTCGGCGCCGGCGCTCAGGATCGCACGGATGCTGACCGGGTCCGCAGCCCGAGCCGCCCAGATCAGGGCTGTATTCCCGAACCTGTTTTCTCGGGGGCCGACATCGGCTCCGGCCTCGATCAACAGAACCACCAGCTCGCCGAGCCCGCCATAGGCCGCCTGCATCAGGGGTGTCCAGCCATCGTCCAGCACCGCATTCACTTCGGCACCGTTCAGCAGGGCCTGTTCGGCCAAATCCTTATCGCCGGTCCGGGTGGCTTCGAACAACGCCTGTTGAATGGCGGCTCTGCGCACCTCGCCTGGTTCTTGCGCGGTCGCGGGCAGGGCGAGGCCGAGCCAGAAAAAGCCGATCAGTAAGGGCAAGAGGCGGAGGGGCAAAGTCACGTCGAGCACTCCCGGAGACGCGTGTTGACCACGCGACACTGTTTGATTTCCTGACTCATATATTTAGCGGCAATGGCTTTTCCATCATTGAAGAGAGAAGCCCATTGATGGAGCAGCCCTTCGCATGAATGATGACCACAGACCAGCCGGAGAATCCGGGTTGTCCGGTGCGCTGAGGAGCCGGGAGTTTTATAAACGATTGGTTCGCGGATATTAAGATAGAGAAAGAAAAGATTATAATGGGACAAGAAAATAAGAAATATGAAGATAAGTGTCACGCCATATTCCAAGGAGATGCTGTTTCCGTACTGCAAAATGACATCGAAAATAATTCAGTTGATTTGATTTTTGCTGATCCACCTTACAATATCGGTAAACAATTTGGAAATTTTGACGACAAGTGGCCTTCCGATGAAGACTATGCGGATTGGTGCAAGACTTGGCTTGATCTGTGTTTGGAGAAGCTGACCGCTCACGGATCCATGTATGTCATGACGAGTACTCAAGCTATGCCCTACCTCGATCTGTATCTGAGATCGAAAACCAACATTCTCTCGCGGATCGTCTGGAGTTACGACAGTTCAGGAATGCAGGCTAAAAAACACTACGGATCGATGTACGAGCCGATCCTGTTTTGTGTGAAAGACAAGAAGAATTATACGTTTAATGCAGATGACATCGCCGTCGAAGCGAAGACAGGAGCCAAGCGAAAACTGATCGACTATCGCAAGCCTGTGCCGGCCCCGTACAATTCAAAAAAAGTGCCCGGAAACGTCTGGGATTTCCCCAGGGTCAGATATCGGATGGCAGAGTACGAGGATCACCCTTCGCAAAAGCCGGAAGCCCTTCTTGAGAGATTGATCCTAGCCAGTTCCAACGAGGGTGATACGGTCCTTGATCCGTTTTCAGGTTCGTTCAGCACCTGCGCAGTGGCAAAGCGATTGGGTCGCAAGTCTATCGGGATCGAGGCCCACGGCGGGTATGTTGATATTGGATTGCGGCGCGTTCTCGGGTTCGCTGAGATTGATGGCAGAATGTTATCAGCACCTCAGAAACGGACCAGGCAGAAGAACCGGAACGGGGTCAAGAACGCCCGGGAAGAAGCGGTTGTAGGGGATTTGTTCCATGCCGGTGACTAAGCACGGGTTCACCGAGAAACTTGTGCAGATCGTCAGTGAAAAGGCGGGCTGCAATGGCCAGGAGGCTTTGGAAAAAAGCTCTTTGCTGCAATACCTCAATATCAAGACAAAGGCCGCGAACAAAAGTTCAAAATCAAGGGCTGGTATTGCAAACCACTATGCCCTCTACGTTCTCATCGAAGACTATCTTGCGAATGATTTTGACAGAAATTTGAAATATGCAGACTATGACGGCGCACAATTTTCAAACCTGTTCAGACGCCAAAGGGAGCTGCCTTTTGGGAGCAAGCTCCAAAATCATGCCCTTAATCATCGGCTGAACGAAGAATTCAGAAAATATTTCCCGTCAGAAGACGCCCTTCCGATCATACGGGATGTCTCATTAAACCGGTACTGGATCAACGAGCGGCTCATCAAGATCAGCGTTGGTGGGCAGCCGGTGAATCTGGCGTCGTCAGTGCTCGAAATTGTGAAATCCTACGTCGCGGTCAGGATGGCATCTTTTAATTCTTTTATGGATGAATGCGCCCAACTTCTGAAAATCGAAGAAAAGGATATCTCTTCAGCGATTGAATTTATCAAGCAGCTGCTTCGACCCAATGTCGATGCGCGTGTATTTGAAATCGTTAGCTATGCCATTCTGAAGCAACATTATGCCGAAAAGATTTTATTCTGGGGGTGGTCGCCAGAGGAATTAAAGGAAGAAAAACTTTCTTTGTTTAAGACAGGTCGTACAAATGCGAATGATGGCGGTATTGATTTTGTTATGCGACCGCTGGGGCGATTTTTTCAAGTGACCGAAACTGTTGATGCCGGCAAATATTTTTTGGATATCGACAAGGTGCAAAGGTATCCTATTACCTTCGTCGTAAAAACCGAGGAATCCCCGGAAACATTGAAAGAAAAATTGCGCATACAAGCCAATGAAAAATATGGCATCAATCGGGTTGTTGATCGATATATTGAATGTGTTGAGGAAATCATAAATGTCCCGATGCTTGTGTCGAAATTCGACGAAATTGTATCCGACGAGAAGATCAGGCAGGTCATTGAAGAAATTATTCTTCAAAGTCGAGTCGAATTTAATGTTGAAGAAGAGAATAGCGGCATTTTAGCTTTTGATTTGTCCTCGGGCGATGTCGACTCGCGCGCTGATGACTCCTCAAGCCTATGAATCGCGACGGTCATGATCCCGTCGTTCCGGGCCTTCGTGGGGTTCGTGCTTCTTGCGTCGCTGCCCGAAGCGGCGCTCCAGGCGATGGGTCATTTTGGCCCTGCGCACCCGCCTCGCGATGAACAAGGCACCCGACAGCAAGGCGACAAAGCTGGCAGCGAGTCCCACCAGCCCCAGGACGAAGGCGGTGCCAACGGTTTCCAATTCCTGATCTTGAGAGCCCTCTTCCGTTTCGTTCGGGGGGACGACCCCGGCCCGGACCTGAGCTTCGCGCTGGAGGTCCGGTCGTTCCCGGAACGGCGCGGGTTCAGCCTCGGTGAGTGGCGGGCCTGAGAACTCCACCTGACCAAAACAGAGCTGCCCGATCGCCACGGTCCGCGCGGGCTGGAGGGGGGCGGGGATCGCATCGCCATCCTTGAGACGCAAAATCCGGTCGGCGGTGCCATCCCCGCTGGGGGCGAGGACGAAGACGAGACCGTCCGGTTGGCGGTCGCCGTCAGGGTCGGTGGTGAAAACCCGTTTCAGCCAGTGCTCGGCCCCGCCAAGGGTGACCATGCGAGGCTGCCAGAGCTGTTCCAGCGCGGAACAGTCGCGCGCCTGAACGTCGGGCAGGAGAGCTGCGAAGCCGAGGCCGAAGCCAAGGGTCGTCAGGCCGATCGGGGAAAGGAAAGATTTCATCCGCCCGCGCCCATCCCCGATTTCAGGCCCGCGTCCTCAAGGGCAGCCAGATCTTGCGGGCGATCAACGTCCAGAAGGCAGCCGGGATCGTCCACGTCGACCGATGCCAACCGGTCGCCTGCGGCCTGGATCAGGGCTTTGGCCCCGGTGTCGCCGCTCAAACTGCTCAAGGCCCCCAGGTCGGCCCAAGGCCAGATGACCGGATGGCCGCGCCTGCCGCCCATCACAGGGGTGACGATCTTCTGGCCGCCCTGTTGGCGGAAGACCTTCAGCAGGCGGGTGATCAGGTTTGCCGAGACGCCCGGCATATCGCCAAGCAGGATCGCCAGACCGGCACCCGCGCCCGGACCCTGGCAAGCGGCTTCGATCGAACGGGCACCAATGGCGAGCGACGAGCCCAGGCCCTGTTCCGGGGCAGGGTTGGCGATGGCCTTGACCGGGAGGCCGGATAGCGCCTCATGGGCCAGACTAACGGGGCCCAGACTTTCGGGATCGACCACAATAAAAAGCGGTGCCAAGCCAGCCTGATCTGCCGCTTCCAGGGCGTGGCGGATCAACGGCTTTCCACCCAGGTCGGCGAAGCGTTTGTCCTGCCCCCCGAAGCGCCTTGATTGCCCGGCGGCAAGGACAAGGCCGGCAATGCTGGGGAGTTGCTCGGCCATGGAAACGGGTTCCGTTCAGGGTTGGTAGGTCCGCACGAAGAGCAGGCTCTCAAAGCCGGTTTCCAGACAGGCCGAAGCGCCTTCTTCGATCAGGGCCCCGATGGTCGATAGGGCACAGTCATCCAGGCCGAGGCTCCCTTGCGCATAGCCGTCCTTGGAGACCACACTGGCCAGGCCGGTGCCGAGATCGGTGACCCAGGCACAAGCGCGGCCACCTTCCAGCGCGCGGACAAGGCGCGGAATTTCGGCCCGGTCATCGACGCGTTCGACAAAGACCTGCGCATCTCCGGCGGCGGGGAAGGTCAGCACCCGGGGTTCCCCATCATTCAGGGTCTGGCGGGATTGTTCGGAGACGATCTCATCCAGCAGGTCATGGCCCAGGCTGCCGGATCCCTTGCCGTCATCGGCAAGCGCGATCTGTTTGCCGGCTTTCAGCTGCGCACCCTCGCCACCCAGGACCACTGTGGCCATTGCGACCGTGGTGCCCGCCTGTAGCCAGGTGTTGGTATCTTTTAAAACCTGCGACATTGCGCTCACCATTCGTGCTAGAGAATCAGAAGCTTAATCGAAAAGGCAGGATAGAGGCTTTTTTCGTGGCCGCAAATGACCCGATGGTAGGATCAACGCCCCGGTCTCCTGTCGTGACGTCGGAAGACGCCGATGGCAAAGGCAGCCGCTGGACCTTGGAGATCGCCCAGTCGGGCCGACTGGCGGAGAGGGTTTTCAGGCCCGGTATGCGCGGAGAGATCGTCGGCATTACCCGGGACCGTCTGTTGATCGAGGACGGGGACGGTCACATCGCCGTGGTGGCCGGTCCGGCTTTTCCGAAGGCTCCTCTGACCGCCCGGCTGAGTGCGGATCTGCCGCACCGGAGCTGGTACTGGTTTCGCCTTCAGGCGGGCGAGCGGGTCTACGAGGCGGGCGGCGCGTTGCGCGTGGGCGAGGAATTGGCGATCCGCTTCTCTCATGCCGAGCACTGGCGGGGACCCCAGCTGCAGGTGCCGCTCCGGCCCGGCTGGGATGCCATGGCCGAAGCCGTTTTGGCGCTGGCACCGGATCACAGCATCTGCCGGCTTCTGCGCCCCTGGCTGGACGGGGTTGATGTCGTGGCGGATGGTGCCTTACGCGACGCCCTGACGGCGCTGGCAGGCTGGCTCAAAGCGCCACGGGGGTTTCCACCCGATGCGGTATCGGCCTTGATCGGCTCTGGCGAGGGGTTGAGCCCGGCGGGCGATGACTTGATCGCCGGGGTCTTGTTGGGGCTGAACGCGCACGACCGGCGAAGCGATGCGGAGCGGCTTGCGGCCTTTGCCCTGCCCCTTGCGGCCGACCGCAGCGGGCCCTTGTCCCCCGATCTCATGGCGGCGGCGCTGGAAGGGGAGAGCTTTGACAACCTGCACGAGGTGATGACCGTTCTCGCCCTGCCGGGTGCACCGGATCTGACAGCGGCCCTGGCCGGTTTGGCGGTGCCGGATGGCACGTCGCCCTGGGATACCTTTGGCGGCGTCTTGTTGGTCCTGGCGGCTACAGGCTGACCGACCTCAGGAGGACCGGAAGGGCAGTGTGATCAGCTTGTCGAGCCGGAGGTTGGACGGGTCCCGAAAGCTCTCCAGGCCGATGGTCATGCCTTCCTGGCCGTCCCGCGCCTCGACCCGGTAGGTGCCGAACAGCCGGTCCCAGACCGACAGGTTGAAGCCGTAGTTGCTGTCGGTCTCTTCCCAGTGCCAGGAATGATGGACCCGGTGCATGTCAGGGGTGACGATCAAGTATCGCAAGGCCCTATCGACCGGTTGCGGCAACTTGATGTTGGCATGATTGAACAGGGCCGTTGCGTTCAGCAGAACCTCGAACAGGATCACGGCGGCAGCCGGTGCACCGATCAGAGCCACCACGGCCATCTTGATGCCCATGGACAGAATGATCTCGATCGGGTGAAAGCGGGCACCGGTGGTGACGTCATAATCCAGGTCGGCATGGTGCATCCGATGCAGACGCCAGAGAATGGGTACCTTGTGGAAGATGACGTGCTGCGCCCAGATTACGAAATCCAGGATTATCACGGCAAACAGGATGGCCAGCGGTTCAGGCAGTTTGAGCCAGTTGAACAGGCCGACGTTTTCCCGGTCCATGTTCAGCGCCACGCCCACGGCAGCGACCGGGAACAGAAACCGGAGCAGCAGGGTGTTCACGGCCACCAGGGTCAGGTTATTGGCCCAGCGGACCGCCTTCGACTGGGTCGGCTTTCGGCGCGGGCTCGCCAGTTCCCAGCAGGCCATACCGATCAGGACCAGGCCGAAAGCGGTCAGGCGTATGGTGGTTTCGTGGGCAAGCAGAAAGGCTGTCATGGGCATCTATCCGTTGAACCATCGACGGCGAACGTCAAAGAACAGGTCTCTTGGCACGGCACTACCTTGCACTCTTGGCCTGAGGTCGCAAAATGACGTCTTCTGACATATGCGCGAGCCCGGCTGTTTTCAGGGTGCATTTTCAGGATGGAACCGGGAAAGGACGCTGAATGAACCTCTATGCCAAGCTTGTACGCCGGGCTGAAAACGGAAAAGCCATTCGGGTCGGCCTGGTGGGCGCTGGCAAGTTCGGCACCATGTTCCTGTCCCAGGCCCTGCGAACGCCGGGTCTTCATGTGGTTGGCGTCTCAGACCTTGATCCGGACCGCGCAAGGGCGGCGCTTTTGCAGACTGGATGGCCGGCGGAGCGGTTCTGTGCCCCCGACGCGAAACGCGCGCGAAAATCCGGCCTGACCTGGGTCACGGACGATACCGAAGGCCTGATCAAGGGCGGCATTGATATCCTGATCGAGGCTACGGGCTCGCCGGAAGCGGGTATCGCCCATGCCCGCCTTGCCATCAAGCAGGGCGTGCATCTGCTGATGGTCAATGTGGAGGCCGATGCCTTGGCGGGACCGCTGCTGGCGGAACGTGCGCGCAAAGCGGGCCTTGTCTATTCGCTGGCCTACGGCGATCAACCGGCCCTGATCGCCGAACAGGTTGATTGGGCGCGCGCGATCGGCTTGAGCGTCGTTGCCGCGGGCAAGGGGACGCTCTACATGCCGTCGTTCCATAAATCGACGCCCGGGACAGTCTGGAAGCACTACGGCATCGATGCGGAGCGCGCCGCCGCCAGCGGAATGAACGCGAAGATGTTCAATTCCTTCTTGGACGGTACCAAGTCCGCCATCGAAATGGCGGCGGTCGCCAATGCCTGCGGCTTGTCGGCACCGGAAGACGGTTTGAGCTTTCCCGCCGTTCCCGTCGAAGAACTGGCGCAGCAGTTGATCCCTAAGGCGGACGGTGGTGTGCTGGCCGCCAAGGGCATGGTCGAGGTGGTCTCAAGCCGCACCCGGCGAGGACAGAATCTCGAGAATGACCTGCGTTGGGGCACCTACGTCACCTTTGAGGCACCGACCGATTATGTCCGGGCCTGTTTCAAGGACTATGGCCTGATTACCGATGCCGGCGGCAGCTATTCGGCGCTCTGGCGACCCTATCACCTCATCGGATTGGAACTTGGCCTGTCGGTCGCTTCCATCGGGCTGCGCGGGGAGCCGACGGGCGCGCCCCGGTCCTTCCGCGCCGACGTTGTGGCGACGGCCAAAAAGAACCTGAGTGCGGGGCGTGTCCTGGACGGGGAAGGCGGCTATTGCGTCTACGGCAAGCTGATGCCGGCCAGGCGGTCGCTGGAAATTGGGGCTCTGCCCCTGGGTCTCGCCAGTGGGGTGAAGCTTAACCGTGCCGTCAAGGCGGGCGAGGTGATCAGCCTTGCGGATGTGACCACGCCCGACAGCGGTCTGCACGCGGAGGCGCTGAAGTTCCGCCTGAAGATGGAAGAAAGGATCGGTGCCGATGCCTGATGGCCCGCTTACCGCCTACCGACAGAAGATCGCCGACGGCGAGATCATGCGCGACCCGGCCCAGGCCCTGGCGGTCGAGAAGCTGCAGAGCCTGCATCACGCGCTGAAGAACTACGAGCCCAGTACCGGCAAGACCGGCTGGAAGGAACGCTTTGGCCTGGCGCGCCGCAAAAAAGAAAAGCCGCCCATGGGGCTTTATATGTTTGGCGGCGTCGGGCGCGGAAAATCCATGTTGATGGATCTGTTTTTCGAGCGCTGCCCGGTGCGCCGGAAACGCCGGGTCCACTTCCACGCCTTCATGCGCGATGTTCACCGCCGCTTCAAGGACCTGCGGGGCGATGCCAAGGTCTCCGACCCCGTGCCGCCCTTGGCTGAAGAAATCGCCCATGACGTCAAGGTGCTCTGCTTCGATGAATTTCACGTCACGGACATTGCGGATGCGATGATTTTGGGGCGCCTGTTCGAGGCCCTGCTGGACAACGGCGTCGTCGTCGTCGCGACGTCCAACCGCCACCCGGACGATCTCTACAAGGACGGCCTGCAGCGCGAAAACTTCCTGCCCTTCATCGCGCTGATCAAGGCGGAGTTGGAAGTCTATCAACTCGACAGCGGCACCGACTATCGCCTGCGCGCCATGGAGACGATGAAGACCTACCTGACGCCGGTGAACAAGGAGACCTCAGACCAACTGCTGGAAGACTTCCGCTGCCTGACCGACCACGCGGATGCCGGGCCTGCGATTATCCCCGTCCAGGGCCGCGAGATCGTACTCCCCATGGCCTACGGTGGGGTCGGCTTCGCGGGTTTTGCGGATCTCTGCGCGAAGGCACTCGGCCCCGGCGACTACCTGGAAATCGCCGCCCTCCATCACACGTTGATCTTGGCGGGTATCCCGAAGATGGGCCCCGAGATGCGCGACCAGGCGAAGCGCTTCGTGACGTTGATTGATGCCCTATACGAGGCGCGGACGAACCTGATCTGCTCGGCGGAAGTGCCGGTTGAAGACCTCTATCCGGCGGGCGATGGATCGTTCGAGTTTGAACGAACGGCGTCGCGCCTGATTGAGATGCGGGGTGCGGAATACATCGCTTTGGCGCATTTAGGGGGGTAGTGTACTCAGCGGGGTCGAACCTACGGTTCATCTCGAAAGTCAACATTTGTCCATTCCACTTCTGTTGCGCCACTTTTTTCGAGGAATAGCCTCCAGAACCTCTGGTGATAGAGAGTCTGGCGTTCGGGTCGCGTCGGTGACGGTAGATAGGTCACCCTGACGGGGACGCCCTCCAGGGGCAGAACAGCTGTTCTTTCAATGTCTCTTTCGACCGTGCTGGGTTTGGTCAGGGCATCGGTCTCGGTAAGGTTGGAAACGCCTTCATCCTGGTGCCGCAACAGATCTGATAAAATGAGGAGTTCCGAAGGCTTATCCATCCAGTCCGCGTTGACTTCTGTCAGAAGGTCGCGGAGCTCTTCGACGAGCGGTGAGGACTGCCCGCCCCAGCGGCCGCTGTCCTGGCTCAACCACTGGCCAACTTCGGAAATCAAAGCCTGAAAGTGTATTCTTTCAAAATTGTCATCTTCTGAGCCGAGGGGCTTGCAGAAGCTACCAGCGAGCTTGTCCCCACCACTACGTATGGAATGTATCTTAAAACGGTCACCGGGCTGCATGGCGACCGCGCTTTTGTTTAGGCTTGTGAATAGGATTCGGGCCAGTTGATTGAAGTTGCTTTCGCCGTAGGCTGACGCCCGTTCCGTCTGGTCGATGAAAACCCGAATTGTTTTGGCCCCTGGCGCTGCGGGATCGGAACAGAGTAGATTATCTGAAGCGCGGACACTGGCTAGCCCGGAGGAGCCTTCCGGAGGTGAAGCATCGAAGAGGAACCGGGCTGAGCCTTGAGGGCTGCCCGCCCGTTGACCGCTTCCACCAGGAGTTTCTGTGGGGTTTGGCAAAGACTGATCGCCCTCGTTTTCTGCGACTTTTTCGGAGTCGGTTTTGGGGGGCTCCCCTTTGGCGGCCTCAACCCCCGGGTCTGTTTTTTTCTTACTGTCCTGGGGCAGGTTGTTCGTGTTTGAGCGTTCTGACGCTGATTCAATCGGTGGAAAAACCTGTTGAGCGCTGTGAGACAGGTGGCTCGACGCTCCCTGTATCCAAATAAAAAATGCAGGCATTAGAGAGAATATTATTAAAACTCCTACAGAAAATGAAACTATACCGAAGAATGCTTCTATAAATCCCGAGTTCTTCCCGGAATGAGAGAGCATAAACTTCTCTATATGTGCGTCAAATTTATGTATATCCATTTTATCACAGTGATGTAATTTCAGTCTCTGCGAACAATATGCGATCTCTCAATTGTCTTATTGATTCCTCGGCTTCTTCGTATTCTTGTTCAACTTGACCATCCTGGTAGGCTGCCCGAGCCCGGCGGATTAAGGATCGTTGAAATTTTTCGAAATTGTCATAGTAGAGGCGGGCCTTCGTTACTGCCTCGGCTAGGTCATCAGGCTCGTCAGATAAAACCCTTGCCCATCGATGTCCTTCGCTAATCACTAATTCTGCTGAGTGTCTAAGTTGCAAAACCTGGTCATCAAGATGGTCCATGACTGATATCGACGCGCATTGTTGCCTTTTGCACCAGCCGATATGATGCTCGGCGTAAGAGGCAAACTGCTCTGCGGCCTCAATCGTATCTCTCTTTATAAAGAATAGCTTCTTGTAATACTTTCTTGCACAAATTGATAGTTTTCGCTTTTCGTTCTCTATTTTTCGGTATTCTCCAGACATCAAATGCGCAAAAATCGCTGCAGAAATGACTGAAGAGCCAATCAGAATTATGGTTTTCTGGTTTTTTGGGTCGAGTCTTCTTAAAAATTGCTCAGTGAAATCATCAGTAAAATTGATGCCAGCACCAGAAAAAATGACAAATAGCGAAAATGCCAAGAAAACGAATATAGATAAAACTACCTTGAAGTAAAATTTGTTCATTATCGTATTAGTATTTGTTGGGAGCGAAGGTGTCGTAAAGTAACATATGCAAAAACACGAAAAATATGAAAAAGATATGGCAATTATCGTAAAATCATCGGTCTGGTCATTGTATTTTGTGCTTATATAGATAATTACTGTAACGATAAAAAAGAAAAAGGCAGGCATGATTGACCAATTATTTACACAGGTTACGGATGAAGAGGCAATTTGCTCTTTCCTTTCTTCGTCAAGGCCTGGAATGGATTCAATGAATGTGAGTAAAGCGTGTAAATGATCTCTGTATTCAATCACATGATTTCGTAGTTGGCACCTTGTTGGATTGACCAAGCTTGATACACTATTCCTTTCACGATCAATCATCATCACTGTGTAAGAGAGATGATGTTCCCGTCCCACTTGGGCATCAAAAAGATAGCTGTTAATTGTCTCGCCCATTTTCTCGCAAAACACTTTAATCTTAACATCAATGAAATCCATGTATCTTTCGCTGGGGAGGCAAGTATTATTGGCCTGATCGCATGCTTCCTTTGCAACAGGGCCTAGTTTTTTTTCTTTTGGAGTGGGGTGTTCGTGGCGATACTCGTCAAAAGGATCCGGAGAAAAATTGCTGACGGCCTTGATGATCGATTTGACAATAAACAATCGACCGAATGTACGTCCTAGCCAAGTATCGTGATAGAAGCTTCGGGCAAATGTTTTCAGGCTCGCGAGGCCTGGCTTGAAAACAACTAAGTTAAGCCATTCCTCGAAAAGCTTCTTCAGAAAAATAAAACCGACTGTAAAAAGGAATCCGTATGAGAGTCCATTAAAGATGAACTTGAGAACGGCAGGAGCGCCTGTCTTGAGAATATCAAGAGCTTCAGAGAATTCCATGAACTGAAGGTCCTTGAAACCTTGGTTTCCAAAGTCAACGCTTAGGCCGCTCGCCCAACAAATCCTCATAGAGCGTGAACTCCCGGCGGGAGGAACGGTTTTGAGGAGCGGGTTGTTGTTGGCGGGAGTAGAAGGTGAGTTGGGAGTGCATGAAGCGGTCTCGGAGCGCCTCAACTTCTTCCGGGGTGTAACTTGGCTTCCGCTCGTCCATGTCCGACGGATCGGAGACGGTCGGCTTTCCACCCACTTCCTGGGCACCCCTTTGCAGCCGCTCTTTCTCGTCGCTGAGCATCTCCTGGAACCCGGCCATGCTCTCCAACAGGCTGGAGATATCCTGGCGCGCGGCGATGATCCGCTCGCGGCGGTCGTTGTAGCGCGCCGGTTCATCGTAGTTTTCGGTATCGGTGTTTTCGCTGATGTCGTAATTCATCAGGGTTTGCCCCAGGGGGGCCAGGAAACGGCTGTGCTGATTGCCGTTCGACGCGTCCGAGATCAGAAGAGTGGTTTTGATGTGAGCCCGGCCCCGCGCAAACCGGTGTGCCAGGCAGAAGTAAACCGTCGGATCGCCATGGGTGAGGTCGGCGATCACAAGATCCGCCTCTTCCACCTGACGTAGGTGATCGGTGGTGATCATAGCCGGATGGGCAAGCTCGCTTGACCGGCGGACGTAGTGGACCATGCAGGCTGGCTTGACCAACTCAAAATAGACTTCCTGGGCTTGATCGTGGCGTGCCTTTTCCGCACCTTCCGGCGAGCGCCCGTGGGCATATTCGAGGAAGAAGCATTTCAGTTTCCGGAAACTCATGGCGTTTTTCCTGCCTTGATCAGAATTGATCTAGTTGATGTTCGAAATGCGAAGGGAGCCCACTTTCAGGAAATTCCTGAAGTAGTTTTCCCAAAATGTTTTTCTGGCATTTTGGGATTCAATCGGAATTTGCGGGTTGATGACCTTTTGGGTCCGCTTTTCCTCGTTCGTGGCGTCCAGCCAGGCGTTCTCCAGTTTCCGGCTGCCCAACCGCCTGCCGAAGCCAAAGACATCAACCTCGATGCCCGCATAAGCGTTTCCGGGGTTCATGCGTTCCTCGGCGATGGCCTGCAGCTTTCCGGCCTCCCGTTCATCGAAGCCTCTGATCTTAACCGTGGTCTCCGGGCTGTACTCGATCATGTCGGAAAAAATGACCAGGTTCGTCACGTTGCGTTCGCGAACGGCGGGTGCGAGGGTGGAAAAGGTTTGTAGAATGCGCGTGGCATCCGCTTCTCCGCTGGCCTGAACCAATCGCGCCATCAGGTTGGCGAAGTCGCCGACAAATTTTCGCTGGCCTTCCCGCACCAGGATACCGGTGCATTCCTGTGTCAGGAATTCTATGAAAGCATTGCCGGTATCCTCACAGCCCGGATAACAGGTGGAAAACAAGGGAACCATGTCTTCCGGGCGGTCATAGAGCGGGAAAATCTCCAGCCGATGGCTTGGCTTGAAATTTTGCACCATGCTGTTCAGCACCGCGCTGAGCCGACGTCTGTCGACCTCGTCGTACTGTTCCGTCAAGTCGACCAGCAAAATGGTGGTTGGGGATTGCAGGGTGCAGGCTTCTTGCGCCTGCGCCGAGCCGAGGCCTGCGAAGACTGAGATACCGCCTGCGAGGGTGGCGGCGAAGGTGGCGGTACGAAGAAATTTCAAGATCATCGGCCAATCTCTCCAAAGCGCGGTTGATCCTCCGGCATACCCGCCTCCAGGGGGCGCTTGACGCCAAAGTAAGGCGGAGCCTTGGTTCGGCGGGCGTTCTGGTTGCCGCGCTGGTAGGCAGCAATCTGTTCTTCCAGTGCGGTCACAACCAGCCGCATATCGTTCAGCGATTGGTCGTCCAACTGCTGGCGTTCTTCCTTCAAGGTCTCGATCTCTTCGTCGATCCGGGCGGCCGAGTTCTCGATCAGGTTAATCTGTTCGGTGAATTCCTTCTCGACCCCGGCGAAGGTGTTCTCGTACTTGCTGACGAACTTATTCAGCTTTCGCTCAGCCGATTCCTTGTCCATTGCGGCCCTCTCGAGGCCGGGGTCAGGATCGTGGCGAAAGAACGACAAGATGGATCCGAGGGCGAAAACCATCAGGTTCAACAGCAACATACCAAACTGGGCGTAGCGGATATCCGCTTCGGTCGGGTTGGCGCTGCCGGTGAACAGGAAACCCAGGGCATCGAAGAAACCGGTGGTCAAAGCTGTCTCGGCGGCGCTACCGGCTTGGCCCTGAGGGCTTACTCCGCCCTCGGCTCCGAGGTCGATGGGGCCACCATCCGGCAGGGGTGATCCACCGATGTTGCCCAGGGCCTCCAAGGTGATGCCCTGTTGGTTGGCCGCCAGGGTTTCAGCGACCTGCCCGCGCATGTTGAACAGGACAATCATAAGAAGCGCCGCTGCGACAAGGATCACGGTAATGGTTGCCCATCGCCCAGCCTTTCCGCCTTCTTTGGCGATTTTCTTGCCGACGGATCTGCGGATCAACAGGCCGGTGAAGTGGGCCATCAAAACGAAGACGAGGCCGACAAAAAAGGAGATGAACAGCGACTCAATTCCGCCGAAATCAAAGGCCGATTGAATGGCCAACCGGTTGATGGGCACTTCCAGGACGGTCAGGACACTCAAGATCAAGATGTAGGGCGTGACGACCCAAAAAAGTGGATTGGCGAGCGCCACCTCCACTGCCCGACCGGCGATAAATTCCCGATGCTGGTACTCCCGCTTGAACCCTTCATAGCGGGTTTTCAGCTCTTTATATTTCGGGGACGCATAGCCAATCGTCGATTTGAGATTGTCCAACTCGGCTTGTTTTTTCGAGACATAGGCCGCTTTCTGCGTGCGCGAATGATGATCGCGCTCCAGCGTGCGAGACTTGACCTCGTCGTCAATAACGTCCTGCTCTTCCCGAAGCCGACGGGCATACCGGTTCAACGCCGATTGGGCCTGGCTGATCCGCAATTTTTCATGGCTCGAAAAATCCAATTCGCCCGATGCGGGGTATTCACGGCTGCCATCCTCGGTGCCCCGGTCCTCGTCGCTCTTGGTATCTTTTTCCGAAAAATGCAGAAAGGCGGAAAGCGTTTCTTTTGCTACAGATGATCGCATGGCGCTGCTTCCGTTAATCCAAAAGATTGAATTCAAAGACAGACAATATGACTACGTAAAGAGTGTCAATAACTCATTTTATACCCTTAAGACGAGTTTTTCTGAGGGGGAGATCTGAAGGCAAGCCCCTACCGACATCGCTGAAATGTTTTGGTCCGTCACCATCCTGTAAAACGGGCAAGTGCCATCGCATTTCACGATGGAAAATCAGCCGGGTGGCGCGGCTTTGTGTTGCTCTGTGGTGCTAGTTCATTTAATTCAATGACTTAGAGGAATTGTTTTTGCCAACATCTCGCCGTTTCGGGTCCCACCCTTCCAGGCAGCCACCCCTTGCCCTTTTGCCCCAATTCCAATACACAAGAGCGGCTGTTTCGGGGGGGGACCAAACCTGTTCGGGGCGGGAGGGTAGGCGCTTTAAGACCAACCTCTCGGACGCGAGCGCAAGGGTGGGGTCTTCAACGGCACGGGGGAAAGTCGGCTTTATGTCTTCTTTAGCTGATGCTCGTCCGGGCCATTAGGGAACGGCCACGCAAAAATTCCGATCACGGGAGCATCATTTATCATGGCACGCAGTAAGATCGCACTCGTTGGCGCTGGCAACATCGGCGGCACGCTGGCTCACCTCGCTGGGCTGAAGGAAATGGGCGATGTCGTTCTGTTCGACATCGCGGAGGGCATTCCCGAGGGCAAAGGCCTCGACATCGCAGAATCGACCCCGGTGGAAGGCGTTAACGCCTCCTACAAAGGGACTCAGGATTACGCCGATATCGCCGGCGCCGATGTGGTCATCGTGACCGCCGGTGTGGCGCGTAAGCCCGGCATGAGCCGCGATGATCTGATCGAGATCAACGCGAAAGTCATGAAGTCCGTCGGCGAGGGCATTGCCGCCCACGCACCCGACGCCTTCGTCATCTGCATCACCAACCCGCTGGACGCCATGGTTTGGGCGCTCCGCGAGGTTTCCGGTCTGCCGCACAACAAGGTCGTCGGCATGGCCGGCGTGCTGGACTCGGCGCGCTTCCGTTACTTCCTGGCTGAAGCCATGAACGTTTCGGTCCAAGACGTCACCGCCTTCGTTCTCGGCGGCCACGGCGACACGATGGTGCCGCTGGTGCGCTACTCCACGGTTGCCGGTATTCCGCTGCCGGATCTGGTGAAGATGGGCTGGATCACCCAGGAAAAGCTCGACGAGATCGTTCAGCGGACCCGGGATGGTGGTGCCGAGATCGTTGGCCTGCTGAAAACCGGCTCCGCCTTCTATGCACCGGCCGCTTCGGCGATTGAAATGGCCGAGAGCTACCTGAAAGACAAACGCCGGGTCCTGCCCGTTGCCGCCTACTGCGACGGTGAATACGGCCTGAACGGCATTTACGTCGGCGTGCCCTGCATCGTCGGTGCCAATGGTGTCGAGAAAGTCGTGGAAATCGAAATGGACGCCGAAGAGCGCGCCATGTTCGATCACTCGGTCGATGCCGTGACCGGCCTGATCGACGCTACCAAGAAAATGATGTGAGAAAGGCCTACAAGCCATGAACATTCACGAATATCAGGCCAAGCAACTGCTTGCGAAGTACGGCGTCGCCGTGCCCCGCGGTCAGGTGGCCTATACCCCTCAGGAAGCGGAATCCGCAGCCAAGGAACTGGGCGGCAGCGTCTGGGTGGTGAAATCCCAGATCCACGCCGGTGGCCGTGGTGCCGGTAAATTCCAGGACAATCCGGACGGCAAGGGCGGCGTTCGCGTCGTCACCGACATGGATGACGTCAAGGACAACGCATCCGAAATGCTGGGCCACGTTCTGGTCACCAAGCAGACGGGTGCCGCCGGCAAAGAGGTCAAGCGCGTCTACATCGAGGAAGGCTGCGATATCGCGCAGGAACTCTACCTCGGCATGCTGCTGGACCGTGCGACCAGCCGGATCACCATCATGGCGTCCACCGAAGGCGGCATGGAAATCGAAGAGGTGGCTGAAGCCACCCCTGAAAAGATCATCAAGGTTGCCATCGACCCGGCCACCGGCATCCAGGGCTACCACGCCCGGAAGCTGGCCTATGGCCTCGGCCTCGAAGGCGGCCAGGTGAAGTCGGCGGTCAAGTTCATCATGGCCATGTACAAGGCGTTCATCGATCTTGACGCCTCCATCGTGGAAGTGAACCCGCTGGTGGTTACCGGTGCCGGCGATGTGCTGGCGCTTGATGCCAAGATGAACTTCGACGACAACGCCCTGTTCCGCCACAAGGATGTGGAAGAACTGCGCGATGACGACGAAGAAGACCCGGCGGAACTGGAAGCCGCCCGTCACGAGCTGAACTACATCAAGCTCGACGGTTCCATCGGCTGCATGGTGAACGGCGCTGGCCTGGCCATGGCAACCATGGACATCATCAAGCTCTATGGCGGCGATCCGGCCAACTTCCTGGACGTCGGCGGCGGGGCGACCAAAGAACGCGTGACCAAGGCGTTCAAGATCATCCTGTCCGACCCGAACGTGGAAGGCATCCTGGTCAACATCTTCGGTGGCATCATGCGCTGCGACGTCATCGCCGAAGGCGTTGTCGCTGCTGCCCGCGAAGTCAGCCTGAACGTGCCGCTGGTCGTGCGCCTGGAAGGCACCAACGTCGAACTCGGCAAACAGATCATGGCGGACTCCGGTCTTCCGATCATTGCCGCAGATGATCTGTCGGACGCTGCCGACAAGATCGTCAAGGCCGTGAAGGAGGCCGCATAATGTCTGTCCTCGTCAACAAAGACACCAAGGTCATCTGCCAGGGCTTCACCGGCGCGCAGGGCACCTTCCACTCGGAACAGGCCATTGCCTACGGCACCCAGATGGTCGGCGGCGTGACGCCGGGCAAGGGTGGATCCAAACACCTGGACCTGCCGATCTTCGACACCGTCGCTGAGGCGGTCGAAAAGACCGGTGCCAATGCCTCCGTGATCTACGTTCCGCCGCCGTTCGCGGCCGACGCGATCCTGGAAGCCATCGACGCCGAAGTCGAACTGGCCGTCTGCATCACCGAAGGCATTCCGGTGCTCGACATGGTCCGCGTGAAGCGCGCCCTTGCCGGCTCCAGCACCCGCCTGATCGGCCCCAACTGCCCCGGCATCATCACGCCGGACGAATGCAAGATCGGCATTATGCCCGGTCACATTCACCAGAAGGGCAAGATCGGTGTCGTGTCCCGTTCCGGTACGCTGACCTACGAAGCCGTGGCGCAGACCACAGCCGTCGGCCTGGGTCAGTCGACCTGCATCGGGATCGGTGGTGACCCGGTGAACGGCACCAACTTCATTGATTGCCTGGACCTGTTCCTGGGCGATCCGGAAACCGAAGCCATAATCATGATCGGCGAAATCGGCGGCTCCGCTGAAGAAGAAGCGGCCGAATTCCTGAAAGCCTCCAAGGTGAAGAAGCCGACCGTTGGCTTCATCGCCGGTACCACGGCGCCTCCGGGCCGTCGTATGGGCCACGCGGGCGCGATCATCTCGGGCGGCAAGGGGACCGCTCCGGCGAAGATCGAAGCCATGAAGTCTGCCGGCATCCATGTTGCCGACAGCCCGAGCTCCTTGGGCTCGACCATGGTTTCCGCTCTCGGCGGCTGACCTCATTCGGGTTAAGGGGGCCGTGCGGGAAACACGGCTCCCTTCGCTCGGACGGTTGTTGAGGTCGACGTGCAGGGTATAAAAGACTTAAGGCATGTTTAGGGATCAACGTGCTTTAAGCGTTAAGAAGACGCAGATTATTGGGCCCAAAGGGGCTGGAAACGTGGGGGACTATGGGGATGGCGTTCACGCCGGAGCCCGGCCCCCGTCAATGGGAGGCGGGAAGCGCTTAATAAAGCGGCCCGGTCTGACAAGGTCATGGACCAGACACTGGATTCGATGCTGAGTGGTGCCAACGGCGTCTACATCGCCGAAATCTATTCGCGTTATCTGCAAAACCCCAATTCGGTGGACCCGAGTTGGGTTTCTTTTTTCAATGACCTGAATGACGAGGCCCAGGTTGTCCTGGATGAGCTTCGGGGCGCTTCCTGGGCGCCGGATGGCAACAAGGTCGTCGGCGCGCCGGGGAATGCCTTGACCGCCTCGGCACCGGCCAAAGGGGCACCGGCCAAGGCCGCCCCGGCTGCCGATCCGGCAGATACCCGTCAAGCGACACTGGATTCGATCCGTGCGCTGATGATGATCCGGACCTACCGGGTGCGCGGCCACCTGATCGCCAACCTGGATCCGCTGCGCCTGGAGGGCTACCAGTACCATCCGGAACTGGACCCCAAGACCTATGGTTTCACCGATGCCGACATGGACCGTCCGATCTTTATCGACCATGTTCTGGGCCTCGAGACCGCGACACTTCGCGAAATCCTGAAAGCCCTGCAATCGACCTACTGCGGTACGGTCGGTGTGGAATTCATGCACATCCAGGAACCGGAAGAGAAAGCCTGGATTCAGCGCCGGATTGAATCGGGCCGCAACCACACGGACTTCTCGCTCAAGGGCAAGCGCACCATCTACCAACGTCTGGTCGAGGCCGAAGGCTTCGAACAGTTCCTGGACAAAAAGCACAAGGGCACCAAACGCTTCGGCCTCGATGGCGGCGAAGCGATGATCGCGGCGCTGGAACAGATCCTGAAGCGCGGCAGCCAGCTTGGCGTGCGTGAAGTGGTCTTCGGCATGCCGCACCGTGGCCGCTTGAATGTTCTGGCGTCCATCATGTGCAAGCCCTATGTGGCGATCTTCTCCGAATTCATGGGTACGGCATCCACGCCGGATGACGTCATGGGCTCCGGTGATGTGAAATACCACCTCGGCACCTCCGCCGACCGGGTGTTCGACGGCAATACCGTCCACCTCAGCCTGACCGCCAACCCGTCTCACCTGGAAGCCGTCAACTCGGTCGTCCTCGGCAAAGTCCGGGCCAAGCAGGAACAGCGCGGCGACGAGGAGCGTTCCTCCGTGATGGGTCTGCTGATGCACGGCGATGCCGCCTTCTGTGGCCAGGGCCTGGTCCCGGAAGCCATCGACCTCAGCCAGCTCAAGGGTTACCGCACCGGCGGCACGATGCACATCATCGTGAACAACCAGATCGGCTTCACCACGATGCCGCACAAGTCGCGTTCCAGCCCCTATCCGTCGGACATTGCCAAGGGACTCGGCTGCCCGATCTTCCACGTCAACGGCGATGATCCGGAAGCCGTGGTCCACGTGGCCCGCATCGCCACCGAATTCCGTCAGGAATTCAAGCGCGACGTGGTGATCGACATGGTCTGCTATCGTCGCCACGGCCACAACGAAGGCGATGAGCCGATGTTCACGCAGCCTTTGATGTACAAGGCCATCGGCGGACACAAGACCACCCGCGAAATCTACGCCGACCAGCTGGTCGAAGAAGGCGTGATGACCGCAGAAGAATCCGATCAGGTCTATGACGATTTCCAGACCGCTCTCGACAAGGATTTCGAGGCCGCGGCCAACTACAAGCCGAACAAGGCGGACTGGTTGGAAGGCAAATGGTCCGGTCTGATCCAGATGAAGGACGAAGAAGAATTCCGTGAAGACCCAACGGCGGCTTCGATGGAACTGCTTCAAGAGGTGGGTTTTGCCATCAGCCACGAGCCTCAGAACTTCAAGCTGAATTCCAAGATCGCGCGCCAGCTCAAGGCGAAGCGCAAAATGATCGAGGAAGGCCGCGGCATCGACTGGGCCACCGCCGAGGCATTGGCCTTCGGCACGCTGCTCTGCGATGGTTACGGTGTGCGTCTTTCCGGTCAGGATTGTGGGCGCGGGACTTTCTCGCAACGCCATTGCGTGCTGGTGGATCAGGAAAACGAGAACCCCTATTTTCCGCTTTCCGAAATCCGCGAAGACCAGGCCAAGTTCGAGGTCATGGACAGCCCGCTGTCCGAAGCCGGTGTGCTCGGCTTTGAATACGGCTACAGCCTGGCCGACCCGAAAACGCTGGTGCTCTGGGAAGCGCAGTTCGGTGACTTCGCCAACGGCGCGCAGGTCATCATCGACCAGTTCATCAGCTCCGGTGAGTCCAAGTGGCTGCGTATGTCGGGTGTGACCATGTTGCTGCCGCATGGCTTCGAAGGTCAGGGTCCGGAACACTCTTCCGCCCGCTTTGAACGCTATCTGCAGCTGGCCGCCGAAGACAACTGGCAGGTTTGCAACATCACCACGCCGGCGAACTACTTCCACGTGCTGCGCCGTCAGATGCACCGGAACTTCCGTAAACCGCTCATTATTATGACGCCGAAGTCGCTGCTGCGGCACAAGCTGGTGGTCTCCGAGCTGGGCGAAATGGGACCGAAGACCAAGTTCCGTCGGATCATTCCGGAAATCGACAACCTGGCGATGGACAAGGAGATCCGCCGCGTCGTCCTGTGTACCGGTAAGGTCTACTACGACCTGCTGGCCGAGCGGCGCGAACAGGGCATCGAAGACGTGGCGATCATCCGGGTGGAACAGCTCTATCCCTGGCCGCGTCAGACGCTGACCCAGCAACTGGCCCGCTATCCGAACGCCGAGGTCATCTGGTGCCAGGAAGAACCGGCCAACATGGGTGCCTTCACCTTTGTTGCCCCCCGGATCGAGGGCATCCTGCGCGAAGTCGGTGGCAAGGCCCGCCGGGCCTCCTTCGCGGGTCGGAAGGCAGCCGCCTCGCCGGCAACGGGTCTTCTGTCGACGCACAACGCGGAGCAGAAGCAGCTCATCGAATGGGCGCTCAACACGCCGGAGAAAGACATTCCGCAACCCTTCGGCCGGGTGATCCGCGCCGAAGACGACGATTGAACAGATAACCGAAACGCAAGAATTGGATCCAGCCGTCCGGTGCAGAGCCGGCGGCAGGGGGAAGAAGAGGGGAAACATGGCTACCGACATTTTGGTCCCGACACTGGGCGAATCGGTTACGGAAGCAACCGTCGCAAAGTGGTTGAAGGGTGTAGGTGAAGCAGTTGCAGCCGATGAGCCGCTGCTGGAACTGGAAACCGATAAAGTGACGCTCGAAGTCAACGCGCCGACGGCTGGCGTGCTGGCGGAGATCGTCGCAGAGGAAGGCACAGACGTCGAATTGGGCGCTTTGCTGGGCAAGATCACGGAAGGCGAGGGGGCCCCGGCTCCGGCTCCGGCCGCGAAAGAAGAACCGAAGGCGGAGGCCGCTCCGGCACCGAAGGAGGAGGCGAAGCCCGCTCCAGCCCCTGCTGCTCCGGCCCCTGCTGCTGCGACCAGTGCTGCTGCGCCGACCACCATGCCGCTGTCTCCGGCGGTGGCGAAGCTGGTCAACGACAACAGCCTGGATGCCGGTCAGATCCCGGCAACGGGCAAGGGTGGCAGGCTGACCAAGGGCGACGTCCTGGCTTTCCTGAAATCCGGAGCCAAGGCCAAACCGGCGGCTGCTCCTGCGGCACCGGCCGGTGGTATTGTCCCGGCCAGTGAACTGCCGCCGCGCCCGGAAGATCCGCGCGAAGAAAAGGTCCGCATGACCAAGCTTCGCAAGATGATCGCCGGTCGTCTCAAACAGGCCCAGAACACGGCGGCCATGCTGACCACCTATAACGAGGTGGACATGACCAACGCCATGCAGTTGCGGGCGGACCTGAAGGACATCTTCGAGAAACGCCATGGCGTGCGTGTCGGCTTCATGTCGATCTTCGTCAAGGCGGCTGTCGAAGCGTTGAAGGATTGGCCGGCGGTGAACGCCGAAATCTATGGCGACGAGATCGTCTACAAGAACTTCTACGACATCTCGATCGCGGTGGGTTCCCCGCAGGGCCTGGTTGTCCCGGTGCTGCGCGATGCGGACAAGAAGACCTTCGCCGAAGTGGAAAAAGGCATCGGCGACTTTGGTCGTCGCGCCCGCGACGGCAAGCTGACCATGGACGAGATGCAGGGCGGCACCTTTACCATCTCCAACGGTGGTGTCTATGGCTCGCTGATGAGCTCGCCGATCCTCAACCCGCCGCAGTCCGGTATCCTCGGCATGCACAAGATCCAGCCCCGGCCCATGGTGATGCCGGACGGTTCGATCGAAGCGCGCCCGATGATGTATCTGGCGCTGTCCTATGACCACCGGATCGTTGATGGCCGGGAGGCTGTCTCCTTCCTGGTGCGCATCAAGGAATGCGTCGAAGACCCGCGCCGCATGCTGCTGGAAGCTTGAGATAGAGGTGACCGAACATGAGTGACACTCAATACGACGTCGTCGTCATCGGTGGTGGCCCGGGCGGTTATGTCTGTGCCATCCGGGCGGCCCAGATGGGCCTCAAGGTGGCCTGCGTGGAAAAGCGCGGCACCCTGGGGGGCACCTGCCTGAACGTGGGCTGCATTCCGTCGAAGGCCATGTTGCAGTCTTCGCACCACTTCGAAATGGCCCAGACCGAGTTCGAACACCATGGCATCGATGCCTCGGTGAAACTGAACTTGAAGAACATGATGGCCCGCAAATCTGACGTGGTCGACAAGCTCACCAAGGGTATCGAGGGTCTGTTCAAGAAGAACAAGATCGACTACCTGATCGGCTGGGGCTCGATTGACGGTGCCGGTAAGGTCAAGGTCACGCCGGAAAAGGGTGACGCAACGACGGTCACGACCAAGCATATCGTGCTGGCCACAGGGTCCGAAGTGACCCCGCTGCCGGGCGTCGAAATCGACGAAAAGCAGATCGTCTCCAGCACCGGTGCCCTGGAACTGGGCAAGGTGCCGAAATCCATGGTCGTCATCGGGGCCGGCGTGATCGGCCTGGAACTGGGCTCCGTCTGGCGCCGCCTTGGGGCCGATGTGACCGTTGTTGAATACCTGGACGTCGCACTGCCTGGCATGGACGGCGAAGTCTCCAAGCAGATGAAGCGCATCTTGGAAAAGCAGGGTTTGAAGTTCAAGATGGCTTCAAAGGTCACGGGCGCGAAGACCGCCAAGTCCGGCGTCACACTGGATGTGGAACCGCGCGACGGCGGCGAAGCGGAAAACATCAAGGCCGATGTCGTTCTCGTCGCCATTGGCCGACGGCCTTACACCGACAGCCTGGGCCTGGATACGGTTGGCCTTGAAGTCAACGAACGCGGATTCCTGGAAGTGGACGAAGACTTCCAGACCGAAGCGGAAGGCATCTATGCCATCGGTGATGTCATCGGCGGCCTGATGCTGGCGCACAAGGCAGAGGAAGAAGGCGTCGCGGTGGCCGAAATGCTCGGCGGCGAGATGGGTCACGTGAACTACCACGCCATCCCGGGCATCGTTTACACCTATCCCGAAGTGGCCTCCGTCGGTAAGACCGAGGAACAGTTGAAGGAAGAAGGCGTCGCCTACAAGGCCGGCAAGTTCCCCTTCATGGCGAACAGCCGGGCCCGTTGTAATGACGAGACCGATGGCTTCGTGAAGATCCTGGCCGACAAGGAAACCGACGAAATCCTGGGGTGCCACATCGTGGGGCCCGAGGCCGGCGATCTGATTCAGGAAGTGGTCGTGGCGATGGAATTCACCAGCTCTGCGGAAGACTTGGCGCGGACCTGCCATGGTCACCCGGGCCTTTCCGAGGCCGTGAAGGAAGCCGCTCTCGGCGTCGATGGGCGTGCGCTCCACATCTGATCCTTTTCAGATGACATGGTTTGAAGAAGCCCTCCCCGAGGCGATCGGGGAGGGCTTTTTTGCGCTAATTTGCCATGCCTGTTTGTCGCATCTTAAAACATTTCTCAATCAATCTCCGTCCAGGATAGGCCGCTCAAAAGAGGAGAAGAGATCGATGGGAAAGTGGAAGCGTCGGGCCGCGAAAGCGGCACCCATTGTCTCAACAGGGGTCAACTATCTCGTGCCGGCTGCCAAGCCCTTCACTTGGGCGGTGCAGGCCGTCATTGATGGAAGGGCCGCCTATAAGACGATCCAGCACACTGAGTATCTCGAAGAACTACTTTGGGAAGCTGAGTGCGCGGATCAAGTCGACATAACCAATGGTAAAACACTTCTCGATGATGGTCAGGTTTTCCCCGATACACTGGATGCCCTTTATTATACGATTAACAAAAAAGAGAATAAGGCGGTCAAGCGTATCATTCGAATTATTCCGGTTGCCGGATCTTTGGGAATCGGAATTTATAAAATTGGCAAAAACCTGAAGAAGCGATGGAAAGGAACACTCGGCAAGAACAGGGAAAAGTATGCCTTGATCCTGGTGAACAATGCCGCCCTGGGTGACACCTTTGCCCTGAACGCCATCGTCAACCTGATCGGCAAGAAGAACTACCTGAAGCTCCACAAGGATCTTGTCTATTCCGGCGACTACAATGATATGACGGAACTCGTCGAAGAGCTGATGGAACGAATGAAGTCGCTCTAACGCGCATCCGGCTTAAGTTGAGTCAGGTCATAACTCGGATTACATCGGCCTGTCAGCGCTGCAGCAGGGCGGTCGGTTCCAGCTTCACGCCGCGGCGCACGGCACCCGGCGGGCCAATGGGGGGGATGGTGTCGCCATCCACGGAAATGGTCAGGCCACCGGCATTGCCGGTCACCATTTCGATGCCACCCCGGTCCGGCACGCGATAGGTCTGTCCTTCCGACAGGATACCGCTGAACAGGATGTCGTTGCTGGCGGCGTCGCGGATTTCCATCCAGGTCGCCTGATCGGCCAGCAGGGAAATACGGGACGGACCGTTTACCTCGCCGCGCACCTGAGGCGTGCTGTCCTGAGGAGCGGCTTCGGCGACCTCGACCTCCCCTTCGGCCTCAGCCGTTGTTTCGGTCGGGGAGGCTGCGGTCTCAACCTGTGTTTCTTCCGAAGCGGGCTCTGATGGCTCGGATGCGGATACTTCCTCAGCCGGTTCCGGTTCGCTCGGATCTGCCAGGCCCGCTTCCTGTTGCTCCGCGGGGGCTGTTTCTTCAACTGTGGGCTCCGAAGCGGCTTCTGCAGAAGAGGGCTCCTCTCCAGCGGCAGGCTCTTCCTGTTGCTCCACGACCTCTTGGGTTTCTGTCTGTTCCGAAGTCGGTGACGGCTGTTCGGCATCCTGATCAGAGGCTGCCTGGGTGGCGGAGGCCTGATCTGGTGCAGTCTCATCAGAGGCTGTCTCTCCGGAAGCAACCGTTTCCGAAGGTGCCTCAGTGTCCGCCTGCTCACTCTCCGGCTCTGGGGCTTCTGCGGCGGATGCAGCTTCTTCGACAGTTTCTTCCGCAGGGGCTTCCCCGGCTGTGCCGTCACCCGGAGGTGTCACCTCTGGTTCAACTGCCTCGGTGGCCGTCGCCTCTTCGGTCCCAGCCGTTGCGCCTGTGGCTGTCGTTGTAACGGACGGGGGCGTTTGGGATGTTTCTTCACCGTTGGCGGCAAGTTCTTCCGGCACGGGTTGGATCAGGTCGCTCAGGATGTTGTCATCGCTGGTGGCCACCATCCAGGCACCATAGGCGAGGCCGGCAAAAAGCACGGCGGTCAGCAAAATGGCACCGCTCGGAATGCCGGTCTCAGGGATGGGTTCCGGAAAGGCGAGGCTTGCGTCCTTCAGGCTCTCGGCCTCGGCCTTGAAGCGGCGAATGATTTCCTCGGCATCCAGGCCCAGATGTTCAGAATAGCTGCGGATGAAACCGACGGCATAGGTCGACCCCGGCAGGTCGGCATAGCGACCGCCCTCGATGGCCTCGATGTAGACACTCCGGATCCGCAGAATGGATGCGACGTCTTCCAGGTCCAGACCGTGGCGCAGGCGCGTCGCGCGGAGAAGCGCGCCGACGCCTTGCTGATTGGCGGCGGGTTCTGTGGTTTTCTTGTCAGAAGCGCGTTTCACGAATCGCCCGTCCTCTTTCACGTCTCGTCGGTCTGCCCTTACCCGTAACAGCGGAGAAACGATTGTTCCTAAATGCCAGTCCGCCTCTTAAGAGCGGGTTAAATCTTCCTCCCTTTCCCCGGTAAATCAAGGAAATTGCGGGAGTTAAGGCGCTTTAGTGCGGTTCGAATTGCTTCGATCAGGCCCTAGATCTGGACCTTGTGATCCTGGGCGAAGGCGCGCAGGTGATCGCGCACGCTGGGCAGGCTGAGGTTGTTCAGTGTCGCCACGTAATCCGTGATCGCCGGAACATCCAGGCTGAGCAGCATGGCCTTGACCGGTCCGTGGTTCTGGGGCGCGACCGAGAGCCTGCGCAGGCCGACGCCGATCAGGGCCATGGCCTCCAGCGGGCTACCGGCCATCTCTCCGCAAACGCTGACCGGTACGTCGCACTCGTCACAGGTGCGGACAATGTCGCGCAGGAACTGCAGCACGAAGGGCGACAGCAGGTCATAGCGACCGTTCAGGCGCGTATTGCCCCGGTCCGCTGCGAACAGGAACTGGAACAGATCGTTCGATCCGATGGCGATGAAGTCGACGTGGTTCAGCAGCAAGGGTAGCTGAAAGACGAGCGAGGGGACCTCGATCATCACACCGACCTTCAAGGGAGACGGCATCGGTGTACCATTTTCGGCCTCACGGGCGCACTCCCATTCCAGTAGGGCCTTTGCGGCCTCGAATTCCGACAGTTCGGCAACCATCGGGAACATGATGTGCAGGGCCCGCCCGTTGGCGGCGCGTAGCATGGCACGCAGTTGTTGTCGCAGGATCGCCGGTCGGTCGAGGGAGACGCGGATGGCCCGCCAGCCCATGGCCGGGTTTTCCTCGTCCTGTTGCTTCCAGTAGGGCAGGACCTTGTCGCCGCCCACATCCAGGGTCCGGAAGACCACCGGTTTGTCGCCAGCTTCTTCCAGAACCTTGGCGTAAAAGGCCTTCTGCGCGTTCACATCCGGGAAGGAGGGGCGAACCATGAAAGGCACTTCGGTCCGATAGAGGCCGACGCCATCCGCGTTGGTGGTGCCAAGATGGGTCATGTCGATCAGCAACCCGGCATTGAGACCAAGCTGAATGGCCGTGCCATCACGGGTGACCGTGGGCTTGTCGCGCAATCGGTCATAGGCGGCTAGCGTCTTTTCTCGTTCCCGGGCAAAGCGGAAATAATTGCGTAGCACATCCTCGCCCGGCCGGACGAAGACCTGCGCATGTTCGCCGTCGACGACCATGGGGTCGCCCGGCTCGACGCGGGCCAGGATATCGGCTACACCGCCAACCATCGGAATGCCGAGAGCGCGGGCGACGATGGCGACGTGGCTGGTCGCCGATCCTTCTTCCAGGACCAGGGCGCGCAGCCGCGTCCGGTCATAATCCAGCAATTGGGCAGGCCCCATGTTGCGGGCGATCAGGACAACATCTTCGGGCAGATCCTGGGTGGGGTCGATTTCGTTGCCCGTCAGGTGTTGGACAAGCCGGTTGGCCAGATCTTCCAGGTCGTGAACCCGTTCCCGGATATAAGGGTCGGAAGCCTGGCCAAGGCGCGCACGAATATCGTTGTGGACACGCTGGACGGCGGCTTCCGCTGTCAACCCACCGTCGATGGCTTCGCCGATCCGCGCCACCCAGCCCCGGTCTTCGGCGAACATGCGATAACTTTCCAGGATTTCTCGGTGCTCGCCCGTGGCGCTCAGGTCGTCGGCATCCAGCATGGCATCGAGTGCACCACGCATCTCGGATAGAGCCTGGCGCAACCGGGCGCGCTCGGCATCCGGGTCTTCTGCGATCATGTTGGCGATCGAGACATGGGGTTCGTGCAGGACCGCCTCGCCGATGCCGAAGCCCTTGGCAAGGGATATCCCCTCGAGCCGGAGTGGCCTGAGCGCGATGCCGTCAGCCGGCAGCAGGTCCGACCGGTCGATCAGTTCGCCCGACAGGATCAACTCGGCCACGATCATGGCGACGGTCTGAAGGGTCTCGACCTCTTCTTCGGAATAATTCCGCTGGGATTTGTTCTGGATCGATAGAATGCCGATAACGCGGCCACCGCGCAGGATCGGCACACCCATCATGGAATGATAGATGTCTTCACCCGTCTCCGGGCGGTAGGCGAAGTTCGGATGGCTCTGGGCATCGGCTAGAGCGATGGCGCGAGCATGGGCAGCAACGAATCCGACAATGCCTTCGCCGATGCGCAGGCGCGTCTGGTGGACCGCCTCGACCTTCAGGCCTTCCGTGGCAAAAAGCTCCAGAACATCGCCGGGACGACGGACGTAGACCGAACAGACCTCGGAGACCATATCGGCGGCAATGATCGAGACGATCTGCTGCAGCCGCTCTTCCGCCGTCAGCTCGCCCGCCATCAGATCGCGGACGCGGCTCAGGAGCCGCCGGGTTGAGGGGGCGTTATGCGGCATGTTCAGGCCGCTCCGGCGGCCTCAGGGGTCGGCTTGCGTTTGGCAAGTGCGGCTTCGGCCTGGACCACAAGGTCCTTGATGATGTCGGCGACGGGTTCCTCGGCCTTCACCATGCCGACGCTCTGGCCCGCCATGAGAGAGCCGTTT
This sequence comes from Magnetovibrionaceae bacterium, assembly GCA_049603795.1. Classification (GTDB taxonomy): domain Bacteria; phylum Pseudomonadota; class Alphaproteobacteria; order Rhodospirillales; family JBMYSY01; genus JBMYSY01. The sequence goes on along the minus strand of JBMYSY010000002.1, from coordinate 11,197 downwards.
TCGATATCCCCATCGATCACGGCGCGGCGCAGGGCCCCGGCCCACCAGTGTTCGATTTCCAACTGGGCTTCCTTGGCATCGACTTCGCCCGCATCCAGTTTGTTGGCCACACTGCGCTGGGTTTCCATGAAGGCCTTGGTACCTTCGTTGACCAGGGCGCGCACCGGGATCACAGGCAGTCGGGCGTCCAACTGGACGGTGGGAACGGCATCGCGCGCATTGGCCTTGATGAAGGCCTTCTTGAAATTGTCGTGGGCCACGCATTCGGTGGCGCAGACGAAACGGGTCCCCAGCTGGCAGCCGGCGGCACCCATCTCGAGATAGCTCAAGATCGCCTCGCCCCGACCGATGCCACCCGCCACGAAGACCGGCACGTCGGTGACGACGGGCAGGATTTCCTGGGCAAGCACACTGGTCGATACAGGCCCGATGTGACCCCCGGCCTCGGCCCCTTCAATGACCAGGGCGTCGGCCCCGCTGCGCAGCAGACGCTTGGCGATGACCAGTGCCGGCGCGAAGCAGATCGCCTTGGCCCCCGCATCCTTGATGCGCTTGATCGAAGCCCCGCTGGGCAGGCCGCCGGCCAGCACCACATGGCTGATTTTTGCCGCGATACAGACATCGATCAGCGCGTCCAGGTCCGGGTGCATGGTGATCAGGTTGACGCCGAAGGGTTTTTTGGTCAGGGCCTGAGTGCCCTCGATTTCGGCCTTCAGGAGGTCCGGCGTCATGGACCCGCAGGCGATCACCCCGAAACCGCCCGCGTTGGAAATCGCGGCCACCAGATTGCGTTCCGAGACCCAGGACATGGCCCCGCCCAGAAGCGCGACCTCGCTGCCCAGAAAATCGCAGCCGGTCTGCCAGAGGCTCTTTAAGTGTTCGGACGGGGTCATGGGATCGGACCTTCGTGTAAGGGTTACTCGACCGCGTCCAGGCCGTAGGCCGTGTGCAGGGCGCGGATGGCGAGTTCCGTGTATTCCTCGGCGATCAGGACGCTCACCTTGATCTCCGAGGTGGAGATCACCTGGATGTTGATGTTCTTGTCGGAAAGCGCCTGGAACATGGTCTGGGCGATGCCGGCGTGACTGCGCATGCCAACCCCGATGACCGAGACTTTCACCACGTTGGCATCAGAGCTCAGCTCCTCGAAAGCGATGCTTTGTTTTTCCGCTTCGAGGGTCTTGAGGGTGCGCTCCAGTTCCGTCTTGGGGACGGTGAAGGTCACGTCGGTGGCACCATCGGCGGCCGAGACGTTCTGCACGATCATGTCGACATTCACATTGGCCGCCGAGAGGGGGCCGAAAATGCTGGCGGCGACCCCGGGTCGATCGGCGACACGCGCCAGGGTGATTTTCGCTTCGTCACGGCTGTAGGCAATGCCGGAGACCAGTTCCTGTTCCACGATTTCTTCCTCATCAACGACCAGAGTGCCGGGTTCATCGGTGAAGCTGGACAGCACCTGGGTGCGAACGCCCTGCTTCATGGCCAGTTCGACGGCGCGGGTCTGCAGCACTTTCGCGCCGACCGAGGCCATCTCCAGCATCTCTTCATAGGTGATTTTATCGAGCTTGCGGGCCTTCGCAACAATCCGGGGATCGGTTGTGAAGACGCCGGTCACATCGGTGTAGATGTCGCAGCGGTCCGCATCGAGCGCGGCGGCTAGCGCGACCGCACTGGTGTCCGATCCGCCCCGGCCCAGAGTGGTGACCCGGTTATCAGGCCCGATGCCCTGGAACCCCGGCATGACGACAACCTCGCCGGATTCCATCCGCCGGATCAGCTCGTCGCCTTCGATGTCCTGGATGCGGGCCTTGCCGTGGGCGTTGTCGGTCTTGACCGGAATTTGCCAGCCCTGCCAGGACCGGGCGGTGATGCCGCGTTCCTGCAAAGCCATCGCCAGAAGGCCGCTGGTGACCTGTTCGCCGCTGGAGACGACAACGTCGTATTCCCGGGCGTCGTAGAGTTTGGAGATCGCGTCGCAGTAGCCCACCAACTGATTGGTGACGCCCGACATGGCCGAGACGACGACGGCGACCTGGTCACCGGCTTCCACCGCCCGCTTGACGCGTTCGGCGACGTTTTCAATACGATCGATATCGGCGACGGAGGTGCCGCCGAACTTCATTACAATGCGCGCCATGGTTTCCTGATCTGCCCCCCGATGTGCGTAAGCCCGGACCTTGAAGCCGACGGGCGCCGTCTTCATACTCGGGATGACCCTGAATAAGCAAGGTTTGAACCCCCCATGTCTTCTGCCTCTTCTGCAAAAAGTTCCTCCCGTTCAACCGCTTCCACGGTGGACGAGGCGGATGTCAAACGCTTCACCGATGCAGCTGAGGCCTGGTGGGATCCGGAGGGAGAGTTCAAACCGCTGCACGCCCTGAACCCTCCGCGCCTGGGATTTTCGCGGGACTGTCTGGTGCAGCACTTTGGCCTTGATGGCAGCAAGGAAAAACCGCTGGCCGGGCTCAGCGTGATTGACGTTGGTTGCGGTGGCGGGTTGTTGTCCGAACCCCTGGCACGCTTGGGCGCAAAGGTCACCGGTATCGATGCCGGTGCGGAATCGATCGAGATCGCCAAGATCCACGCAGCCGAGCAGGGGCTCGATATCGATTACCGCTGTGTGGCTCCGGAAGCCATGGCGGACTTGGACGAGACCTTTGATGTCGTCGTCTCGATGGAGGTGCTGGAGCATGTCGCAGACGTAGGAGTCTTTCTGAACGCCCTGGCAAGGCTCTCGAAGCCCGAGGGCGCGATGCTGCTTTCCACCCTGAACCGAACCTTGAAATCTCTGGCGCTCGCCAAGGTGGCCGCGGAATATCTGCTGCGCTGGGTGCCCCCCGGCACACATGACTGGCGCAAGTTCCTGAAACCTTCCGAGGTGGCCCGCGATCTCCGCGCTGTTGGCTTTGGGGTGAAGGCATTGGAGGGTCTGTCCTACAATCCCTTGAGTGGCGATTGGATGCGCGGCGACGATCTGGAAATGAATTACATGCTCTTTGCGGTGAAAAACCCCTGATCGCCGAGGCCGGTATGCTTTGGCAACCGGCAAGGCTTGGGTTATAAGGCCCGCAACAAGCGCCTTATCCTGACATCAAGACCGACCCCGAGGCAGCAATGACCGCAGGCTCGCTCCAGCAAACCCTGATCGCCAAGCCCCGCCGCAAGACCCGTAAAGTCTATGTCGGCCACGTGCCCGTCGGCGGTGATGCGCCGATCATGGTGCAGTCCATGACCAATACGGACACCGCAGACGCGGAAGGAACGGCGCAACAGGTCGCGGCTCTGGCCCGTGCGGGCTCCGAAGTGGTGCGCATCACGGTTGACCGTGATGAGGCCGCCGCCGCCGTTCCGCACATCCGCGAAAAGTTGGACGCGATGGGCATCAACGTGCCCCTGGTGGGCGACTTCCACTACATCGGTCATAAGCTGCTGGTGGACCACCCGGCCTGTGCCGAAGCCTTGGCGAAGTATCGCATCAACCCCGGCAACGTCGGCTTCCGGGAAAAGCGCGACAAGCAGTTCTCTTCCATGATCGAAAAGGCCATGGAATACGACAAGCCGGTGCGCATCGGCGTCAATTGGGGCAGCCTGGACCAGGAACTGTCGGCCAAGCTGATGGACGAGAACGCCAAGCTGGATTCCCCACTCTCGGCGGAATCGGTGATGCACGAGGCGCTGGTGCAATCCGCCCTGCAAAGTGCGGAGCGGGCCCAGGCATTGGGCCTCGCGGCTGATCGCATTCTGCTCAGCTGCAAGGTCAGCGATGTCCAGGCGCTGGTTGCCGTCTACAGCATGCTGGCGGAACGCTGCGACTATGCGCTTCACCTCGGCTTGACGGAAGCGGGCATGGGATCCAAAGGGATCGTCGCTTCGACCGCAGCCCTTTCGATTTTGCTGCAACAAGGCATCGGTGACACGATCCGGGTCTCGTTGACCCCGGAACCGGGCGGCGACCGCACCCAGGAAGTCATTGTCGCCCAAGAGATTCTGCAGACCATGGGTCTGCGTTCCTTCACGCCGCTGGTCACCGCCTGTCCGGGCTGTGGTCGGACCACCAGCACCTTTTTCCAGGAATTGGCCGACCGCATCCAGTCGCACCTGCGCAGCCGCATGCCGGTCTGGAAGGAATCCTATGTCGGGGTCGAGAACATGCAGGTCGCCGTCATGGGCTGCATCGTCAACGGGCCGGGTGAATCCAAACATGCCGATATCGGTATCAGCCTGCCCGGTACCGGGGAGCAGCCGAGCGCGCCTGTCTTCATCGATGGCGAGAAGGCCATGACCCTGAAGGGTGCCAACATCGCCGACGAGTTTACCCGGATCGTCGAGGACTACGTCGCCAAGCGCTACGGGTCCCCGAACGATACTGTCCAGGCCGACACCGTCCAAGGCGACGCCGCCGAATAGCCTCCGCGAAAGAAAGACCGAGACCAGATGGCCAGCTTGCAGCCCATCCGTGGCACCCATGACCTTTTGAAAGACGACCGTCGCCTGCACGACCAGGTGGAAGAGACGGCCAAGGCGATTGCGGGGCTCTATGGCTTCGCCGAGGTGACCACGCCGATCATCGAGTTCACGGATGTTTTCGCCCGCACGCTGGGCGACACGTCTGATGTTGTGACCAAGGAAATGTATTCCTTCGAGGACAAGGGTGGAGACCGCATCACGCTCCGGCCCGAGGGCACGGCGGGGATTGCCCGCGCCTTCATGTCCAACGGCCTTGCACAGTTGGCCCCCTTCAAGGCCTTTTACCGTGGTCCGATGTTCCGGCGCGAACGTCCGCAAAAAGGCCGCCAGCGGCAATTCCACCAGATCGGCATTGAGCTGATCGGCCAGCCTCAGGCCCAGGCCGATATCGAAGTGGTGGCCTGTGCCGCCCAGATTCTCGAAGGTCTGGGCCTCGGCACCCTCGGCGATGCGGTCCAGCTGGAACTCAACAGTCTGGGGGATACGGACAGCCGGGCCGCCTATCGCGAAACGCTGATCGCCTACCTGGAAAAATATACCTCCGACCTGTCCGCCGACAGCCGGGAACGGCTGCACAAGAACCCCCTGCGGGTTCTCGATTCCAAGGACGAGAAAGACCGGGAAATCGTGGCGGATGCGCCCAAGCTTTCCGAAAGCCTGAACGAAGCATCGACGGCCTTCTTCGCCGAAGTCCGCGAAGGGCTGGACCGCTTGAACATTCCTTACCTGCTGAACGAGAAGCTGGTGCGGGGATTGGATTATTATTGCCATACCACCTTTGAATTCACGACAACCCGCCTGGGTGCCCAAGGGACGGTGCTGGCCGGTGGCCGCTACGACGGGCTGATCAAGATGATGGGCGGACCGCAAACGCCCGGTGTCGGCTGGGCCGCCGGGGTTGAGCGCCTGGCGCTGCTGGTGGGCGAAGCCCCGGCAGCGGAGGGGCCGGTTGCCGTCATCCCGGTGGGCGGTGATCAGGCGGCTCTCGCCCTCGAAATCACCCAGCGGCTCCGCAAGGCCGGGATCGCGACCGATCTGGGGTATTCCGGTAACATGAAAAAGCGGCTCACCCGGGCAAACAATGCGGGGGCCCGCGCCGCGATCATTCTGGGTTCCGATGAAGTTGCCCGGGGTGGTGCGACCTTCCGGGATATGGTCAGCGGCGAGCAGAAAGAGGTTCCTCTGGCAGACCTGGAGGAAATCCTGAAGGCCGGTCTCTAGAGAGGAGAGATGGCGGAAACCGGATCCAGCGGCGGACAGGAGGAGAAGGCCAGGAGCGGTCAACGCATCGTCGTGGTCGGGGCCAATCACCTGTCGAGCGGGTTGGGTCTCCGTGATCGCCTCTATGTGGACGAAAACGACGCACCCGGGTTCCTCGACCGATTGAAGGCCAAGGGCATCGACCAGGCACTCGTGCTCTCCACCTGTGACCGGGTGGAGGTCCATGCGGCGGTCTCGTCGGGTCTGGCGGCGGATGCCCTGATCCGGGGCGAACTTGCCCGCCATGGCCAGGTGGCCCCGGCCGAGATGGAAGACCAGGTCTATACACTCGAAGGCCCGGACGCCGTGGCCCACATCTTCACCGTTGCCGGATCATTGGGTTCCCAGGTGATCGGGGAGACCCAGGTGCTTGGCCAGGTCAAGGCGGCGCACAGGGTCAGCCTGGAGCACGCCATGACCGGCTCCGCCCTGGAAAACCTGCTGCAGGGTGCCTACGCGGCCGCAAAGCGGGTGCGCGCCGAGACGAAAATAGGGGAACGCCCCGTCTCCATCGCCGCCGCGGCGACCCAGGTTGCCCGCGACCTGCATGGTGATCTGGATCGAAGCCGGGGCTTGCTGATCGGTGGTGGCGACATGGGTGTCTTCATTGCCCGGGACTTGTTGAGCCAGGGCTTAAGCGATCTCTCCGTCACTCATCCGACCCGCAGGCGAGCGGATCATGTGGCCCGCGCGCTGGAGACCTCGGTTCTGGATTTTGACGACCTGGAGCAGGCTCTCGTGAAGGCCGATATCGTTGTCACGGCCCTGGGTGCGCGGAAACGGACCCTGACCGTCGAACGCCTCAAGGCGGCCTTGAAGGCCCGGCGGCAGAAACCGCTGTTCGTGGTCGATGTCGGTGTGCCCGGCGATGTGGAACCCGGGGTGGATGATTTGAACTCCGCCTTTCTCTACACCCTGGGCGACCTGGAATCGGTCGCCATGGAGGGGAAGGCCTTCAGGGAGTCGGAGGCCATCGGCGCGCGGGCCATTCTGGAAGAAGAGATCGCAGGCTATCTGCGTGGACAGGCGGAACGCACGGCGGTCCCCAGTCTGACCTGGCTGCGCGACCGGTTCGAAGATGCGCGGGTTCAGGCCTTGAAGGACGCCGGGGGAGATGCCGACCGCGCGACCCAGCTGCTGGTCAACCGCCTGTTGCACGATCCGGCCAAGGCCATGCGAAAATCGGCAGGCGACGCCGCCATCAACAAGGATACCGATGACGCCGACTGGCAGAGCTTCGAGACAGCGCTGCGCCGACTGTTTTCGGGTGATGATCCGGAGAAGAACTCATGAGCCTGGAACACAATCTGGATCGGGTCCTGCGCCGGTTCGAGGAACTGGCCGCCCTGATGGCCGAAGGCGGAGGGGACGGAGAAAGCTTCGCCCAGTTGTCCAAGGAATATGCCGACCTGGAACCCGTGGTTGCCGCCGTGAACAGATTTCGCGACGCCCGGTCCGAGATGGAGGACCTAGTCAGTCTGCTTGATGACCCGGACCAGGATGCCGAGATGAAGGAACTGGCCGAGGCCGAGCGCCTGGATCTGGCCGAGCGGTTGCCGGTTCTGGAGCGGGAGGTGCAGATCGCCCTGCTGCCCAAGGACGAGGCCGACGCCAAGAATGCCATCCTGGAGGTGCGTGCGGGTACCGGCGGAGATGAGGCCGCCCTGTTCGCCGGCGATCTTTTCCGGCTCTATCAGCGCTACGCCGAGGCTCAGGGCTGGAGGTTCGAGGTGATGAACACGTCCGAGACCGGCATCGGCGGATTGAAGGAGGCAACGGCGACCATATCGGGCAAGGGGGTCTTTGCGCGGTTGAAGTATGAGTCCGGTGTGCACCGGGTGCAGCGGGTGCCGGTGACCGAGTCGGGGGGGCGAATCCATACCTCGGCGGCGACCGTCGCTGTTCTGCCAGAGGCCGAGGAGGTGGACGTCCAGGTCGACGACAAGGATCTGCGGATTGATGTTTTCCGTGCTTCCGGTCCCGGCGGCCAGTCGGTGAACACGACCGACTCCGCCGTGCGCATCACCCATCTGCCCACCGGTATCGTGGTCAGTCAGCAAGACGAGAAATCTCAGCATAAGAACAAGGCCAAGGCCATGACCGTGCTTCGTGCCCGCCTTTACGAAAGGGAGCGGGCCGAAAAACATGCCGCGCGATCAGCGGACCGCAAGGCGCAGGTCGGTTCCGGTGACCGGTCGGAACGCATCCGCACCTACAACTTCCCCCAGGGGCGCGTCACCGACCACCGCATCAACCTGACTCTCCACAAGCTGGACCGGGTCATGGAAGGCGATCTGGACGATGTCATCGATCCACTGATCGCCGAAGACGAGAGCCAGCGCCTGGCCGAACTGGCTTGACGCCGATGCTTCCTCCCCGGACCTGTGGTGAGGCTCTCGACCAGACAACGCAAAGGCTGAAAGAAGCGGGGCTGGAAGACGCCCGCTCCGAGGCGAGGCTGTTGGTCGAGGCGGCGACAGGCTTGAGCCGGTCCCGGCTGTTCGGCTTCCCGGAAACAGAGGTGACGCCCGAACAGGCCCTGCGCTTGAGGGAACTGGCGGACCGGAGGGCGGGCGGAGAGCCTGTGGCCCGCCTCTCGGGCGTGAAGGAATTCTGGTCCCTGCCGTTCCTGCTGTCAGACGAGACGCTCGTTCCCCGCCCCGATTCGGAAACCTTGGTAGAGTTGGCCCTGACCAAGGCCTCGAAGGACGAGGCTATGGCGATCCTGGATCTGGGAACGGGGTCGGGCTGTCTGTTGCTCAGCCTGTTGCACGAATTGCCCAATGCCGTCGGCATCGGGGTGGACCTCGCACCCGGGGCCTGCCGGACGGCCGGCCGAAATGCGCAGGCCCTGGGTCTGGACGCGAGGGCGATGTTCTGCCAGGGCAACTGGACGTCGGGCGTTCAAGGACCCTTTGACCTCATTGTCTCGAACCCGCCCTATATCCGCGCAGGCGATATCCCGGCACTGTCTCCGGAGGTACGGGATCACGATCCGCTTCTTGCCCTGGATGGTGGCCAAGATGGCTTGGATGCCTACCGCCACCTCGCAAGCGTCGCACCGGCCTTGTTGAATCCTGGTGGTTGGGTCGTCTTCGAAATCGGTTTTGATCAGGCCGAAGCCGTCAGCGTCCTTCTGGCGGCTGTGGGGATGGAAAGGATTGAAGCCGGTCGGGATTTGGCTGGCCGGGATCGTGTGATCGCGGCCCGCCAGTGTATCGGTCCTGTTGCGCCGCGATAAAATGCTGGAATTGCGTAAAAAAGGGGTTGGAAACACCGCACCTGCGCTTTACTGTTTCTAAAGAGGGTCATCGCAGAGGTTGGTTTTTCCATCTCTCGAGACAAAGAGCGGTCGAAAGGACAGGCTGCCGAAACCTCTGTTTCCATGGTAATCCGACGTTCAACGTTTCAAGAAGGCCCAGGGCCACGGCAACCCAAAGACCTTTCACCAGGCTCATTCGCTAAAGATTGGTTCTGTGATCGGCAGGTAAGCAAACCGTGTCCCAGAAGTGAAAACCGGGTCAGACGTCGGGGTGGGTTCTCAGGTTTGAGCCCTTTTTGAACCATGGTTCTTCCTTGACCAACAGATCGTGAGCACGATGAAGCACGCTTCCAATGGCAGACGAGGACGTTCCCGGGGACAGGGCAAACATCGCGCCCCGGGTAAAAATACCTCCTTCGAAAGTAACGGCCCCGACGTTAAGGTCCGGGGTACGGCCCAGCAGATTGTCGAAAAATACCTATCGCTCGCCCGCGATGCGACCTCTTCCGGGGACCGCATCGGTGCCGAGGCCTTTTATCAATATGCCGAGCACTATTATCGCGTGATGATGGAAGCTGATCGGGCCTCTCAGGGCAACAATGCCCAGCCCCGTCAGCGCCAGGATCGCCCGACACCGGGAGAACCGGACCCCAACGTCGCCGCCGACCAGGCCGCCGCTGCTTCGGAAGCAGCCGAGGCCGCCGGTGAAACGGATGCAGCTGTGGAGGTGCCGGTTGAGACCTCCTCGGTCGAGGCCACAGCGGAGACGGATGGTGAGGCTTCTGAAGCCCCGCAGGAACGCCCCCGCCGACGCCGGTCGTCCAACACCGAGGCCGCGCCGGAGGCAGAGGCCGCCGCTGAGGGTGAGGCTGAAAAGCCCCGCCGTCGGGGCCGTGGCCGCCCGCGCAAGCAACGGGATGAACAATCGGATTTGCCGTTGGACGAGAGCGGCGCTGCACCGGCACCCGCCGCCTGACAGTTCTCGCTTTGATCAAAGCATCAAAAAAGCCCGGACCATGTTGGCCCGGGCTTTTTCTTTCGGCACGAGGAATGAGGCTTAGGCAATTCCGATGGTGTTAGGCCGCTTCGGTCGAGCGGTCCCGGCGGTCGCGACCGCGCACGTAGGCCACCTCACAGTGGGCTTCGCAATAGGGGCGACCCTCGACAGCGCTATTGCCGCAGAACTTGAATTCTTCCGTACCCGGTTCGCCGATGGGCCAGCAGCACATGCCGCTTTTCAGGTCCGTCAGTTCAACGCCGACGGCTTGGGCATCGGCTTCGGCCAGCGTGCGTTTCTGAGCGGAGGGCTGTGGGCTCCGCTTCGGCGTCGGTGCGTGATGGGGAGCGGACGGGCTGGCCGACGGGCTTGCCACCTTGGCCCGGGTCTTGGGCTTGGCTGCCTTGGCGCGCGGTTTGGCCGGGCCGCCGGAACTGGTGCGGATCGGCGACTGGCGTTTCGGCAGTCCCAGCCGGTGAACCTTGCCAACCACCGCGTTCTTTGTCACACCCAGTCGGTTACCGATTTCACTGGTGGAAATCCCCTCGTTCCAAAGGGCGATCAGGGCGTTGACCCGGGTGGCGTTCCAATCAACCGACATCCGCTTTATCCCTCTCCTGGTTCGTCCGGCAAAGGCCCTGAAATGGCGCATTTTCACGCGCCGGGGCCGCCTTGTGATTGCGTTTTCCCGTCTCGTCCGGGTTGACCCATCAATACAATATCTATTTTTCCCGGGCAAGGGGTGCACCAGATATTGTGGTGGATAACTCTTAGGGCTTGCTCTGCTTCAAGGGGAATGATAGGCGCATCAGACGAATCGTGAGGGCATTACCCTTTCGGCCATTTTGGGGAGCATTTAGGGAGGTCCGGATCATGACCGGCTTTGACAAAAAGACCTTGGAAGACTGGCGCGCATTGGCGGAGAAGGACCTTCGGGGCAAACCGCTGGATAGTCTGGATTGGGACACGCCCGAAGGCATCAAGATCAAGCCGCTTTATACGGCGGCGGATCTGGAGCAGCTGGAACTGACCGACACCCTGCCGGGCTTCGCGCCCTTCATCCGGGGGCCGCGTTCGACCATGTATGCGGGCCGGCCCTGGACGATCCGTCAGTACGCGGGCTTCTCGACGGCGGAAGAATCGAACAAGTTCTACCGCGCCAACCTGGCGGCCGGTCAGAAGGGCCTTTCGGTCGCCTTCGACCTGGC
>JBMYSY010000001.1:158160-478835 GCA_049603795.1 Magnetovibrionaceae bacterium | reverse complement strand
AAAGACAGCAAAAGCAATCTCAGTGACCCAATTGAGACGAAAACCGCTCTAGATATCCAAATTCGCCACCTTCAGCGCGTTTTCCTGGATAAAGTCACGGCGCGGTTCCACCACGTCACCCATCAGGGTCGAGAAGACCTCTTCGGCATCATCCGCGTGGCTGACCTTCACCTGCAAGAGCGTGCGCGCGTTCGGATCGAGCGTGGTTTCCCAAAGCTGTTCGGGGTTCATTTCTCCCAGCCCCTTATAGCGCTGGATGGACATGCCCTTGCGCCCGGCGGTGTTGACCGCGTTCACCAGGCTGACGGGGCCTGTGATGGCGTGTTCCTTGTCCTTCACCCGCAGCATGCCGTGGCGCTGGAAGAGTTCCTGCAGACGGCCGGCCAGGCCGTCCAGGGCACGGGCATCGCGGGAATTCAAAAGGGCACCGTCCAGATGGTGGCGTTCGGTCACGCCCCGGATGGTCCGTGTGAGGTCGAGACCACCGTCGGAAGCCGCTGTCCCCTGCCAGCCCCGTTCGTTTTCGGTCTCCAAAGCGTCGAGGCGCTTGGCGAGGGCATCTGCCACGGCTTCCGCCATGCCGCTGTCCGACAGGATATCGGCATTCAGCCCGCCCAGGATCGCCGCCTGTTCGACGATAAAGGTCGGAACATGGACCGAGAGACGCTCGACCAGTTTCTTTACCTTGCGCGCCTGTTCCGCGGTATCGAACAGGTCCCGACCGGTGATCTGGGCTCCGTCATAGGTTTCGAACAGGGTGCCTTCGTCGATGGCGGCTGAGAACAGATGGTTTTCGAGCGCATCGTCGTCCTTCAGATACACCTCGGAGGAGCCCCGCTTGGCCCGATAGAGCGGCGGCTGGGCGATGTAGAGATAGCCGCGCTCGATGAGTTCCGGCATCTGCCGATAGAAAAAGGTCAGCAGCAGGGTCCGGATGTGACTGCCGTCCACGTCGGCGTCGGTCATGATGACGATCTTGTGGTAGCGGCATTTGTCCGGATCGAAATATTCCGGCCCGATGGAGGTGCCAAGCGCGGTGATCAGCGTGCCGATTTCCTGGGACGACAGCATCTTGTCGAGCTTGGCGCGTTCAACGTTCAGGATCTTACCGCGCAAGGGCAGGATCGCCTGGTTGGAACGGTCTCGGCCCTGCTTGGCGGACCCGCCGGCGGAATCACCCTCAACGATGAACAGTTCACTGAGCGCCGGATCGCGTTCCTGACAGTCGGCGAGCTTGCCGGGAAGTGAGGTGGTATCCAGGCCGGTGGGCTTGCGGATTGTCTCGCGCGCCTTGCGGGCGGCCTCCCGGGCCATGGCGGCCTCGATGATCTTGCCGATGACCTTTTTGGCCTCAGCGGGGTGTTCCTCGAACCACTGGTCGAACCCGGCGGCGAGCACACTCTCGACCACGGGCCGCACCTCGCTTGAGACCAGCTTGTCCTTGGTCTGGCTGGAAAATTTCGGATCCGGCACCTTGACCGAGACCACACAGGTCAAGCCCTCGCGCGCGTCATCGCCGGTGATCGAGACCTTGGCCTTTTTGGTCAGACCGGATGAATTCGCGTAAGAATTAATTGTCCGGGTCAGCGCGCCACGGAAGCCCGCAAGGTGCGTGCCGCCATCACGCTGCGGGATGTTGTTGGTGAAGCAGAGCGTGGATTCGTGATAGCTGTCGTTCCACTGCATGGCCAGCTCGACCGTAATGCCATCGCGTTCGCCCAATACACCGATGCAGGGTGTGAGCGCGTTTTTGGAACGGTCCAGGAAGGCGACAAAGGCTTCCAGGCCACCCTCATAGTGCAGGTCGACCTTTTCTTCCTCCGGGCCGCGCGCGTTGATCAGCTGCAGGTAGACGCCACTGTTCAGGAAGGCGAGTTCGCGCAGACGGTGTTCCAGCGTGCCGAAATCGAATTCGGTCAAGGTGAAGGTCTCGGGGCTGGGCAGGAAGGTAATCCGGCTGCCCGACAGCGGTGCCCCGTCGATGATCGGTGCATCACCGACGACGGCGAGAGAGTCCACCGTCTCCCCTCCTTCAAAACGAACCTTGTGTTCTTTGCCGTCGCGCCAGATCGTCAGTTCCAGCCATTCCGACAGGGCGTTCACGACCGAAACACCGACACCATGAAGACCGCCTGAGACCTTGTAGGAGTTCTGGTCGAATTTCCCTCCGGCGTGCAGCTGGGTCATGATCACCTCGGCGGCAGAGACACCCTCTTCGGCGTGGATATCGACCGGAATACCGCGACCATTGTCGGAGACGGTGCAGGAGCCGTCGGCGTTCAGGACCACCTCGATCTTGTCGCAGTGACCGGCCAGGGCTTCGTCGATGGCGTTGTCCACCACCTCGTAGACCATGTGGTGCAGGCCGGTGCCGTCGTCCGTATCGCCGATATACATGCCGGGACGCTTGCGCACGGCTTCCAGGCCGCGCAGCACCTTGATGGAATCGGCACCATAATCGGCACCATCGCCATTCTGGGGAACGTCCTGCCCGTTTTCGGTTTCCGTAGACATAACCGGTTAATCCTTCCTCAAAACTCAGGCCCGCGAAACTGCGGCATCCGTAATCTCAAAAAACTGCGCCTTGCCCCGCAAAGGTTCGAACAGGGGCTGATCGGTCCCCGTCAGCCAGGCCTGGGTGCCCAGCGCCAAGAGCGCCTCAAACAGGGCTTCCCGGCGGGCCTGATCCAGATGGGCCGCCACCTCGTCCAACAGCAGCACAGGCACGCAGCCCCGATCGGCGGCCGTGAGCCGCACATGACCCAAAACCAGGGCGATCAACAGCGCCTTCTGCTCGCCGGTCGAACATTGGTCGGCGGCCATATCCTTTGCCAGATGGTGGACCAACAGGTCCGTCCTGTGCGGTCCGATGGCGGTCGAGCCCGTCTCGGCATCGCGGCGGCGGGAATCTTTCAAGGCGGCCTTCAAGCGGTCTTCCGCTTCCAGCGCGGGCATGGAGCCCACCCAATCATCCACCAAGCCATCCAAGGCCACGCGCGCCGCCGGAAAGGGGCCGAAACCGCGTTCCAACTCCCCCGCCAGGCGATCCAGCATGTCCCGTCGCGCAGCGGAAATCGCCACCCCGCGCTCGGCCATTCCCGCTTCCAGGGCATCCAGCCAGTGGGCATCGGGCCTTTGGTTTTCGCGCAACACACGGGCGCGGTCGCGCATGGCTTTCTCATAGGCGGAAACACGACCCGAATGGGCCGGATCGATGCCAAAGACCATGCGGTCCAGGAACCGCCGGCGCGCAGACGGGCCTTCCAGGAACAGGCGGTCCATCTGCGGTGTCAGCCATTGGACGCTGAAGCGTTCGGCCAGCGCCTGCTGGCTGGAAGCAGCCTCGCCGTCGATCCGGACCGCCCGGCGTTCACCTTCCGGCGCACCCGCGGTCAGGCCCGTTCCGATCTCCGCCTCACCCAGGGCCCCGACGACAGAAGCCGCCACGGCCCAGCCGCCAGCCCCCTGGATGCGGGCAAAATCGCCCAAGGCCGCCCGGCGCAACCCCCGGCCCGGGGCCAACAGGCTCAGCGCCTCCAAAAGGTTGGTCTTTCCGGCACCATTGGGCCCACAGAGCACCACCGGCTGAACGCCCTCGGCTGTTATCCCTGCAAGCTTCGCGGTCGGATAACACCGGAAATCGGTCAGCACCAGACGATCAAGCGCAAGCGGCTGGGCGGCCTTCCTGCCAACCACCGAAGCGTCCTTGTTTTCCGTCATCTGGTCTGTCGAGACGAAGGTTATCTCACCCTCCATGGGGCCAAATTTCAGGCCCACTCAAACGCGCCCACCTAAACGCGCGCCCTCAAACCCGCCCCTCAAACCCGCATGGGCATGAGGACAAAAACCGCCGAGCTGTCGCCCACTTCGCTCATCACCGTGGGGCTTGCGGCATCCGACATGCTGAACCGCGCCGCCTGACCTTCGATCTGTTGGGCCATGTCGAGCAGGTAACGGGAATTGAAGCCGATCTCGAGCGATTCGCCGCCGTAAGAAATGCCGATTTCTTCCGTGGCTGAGCCGTTTTCCGGGCTGTTTGCCGTCAACGTCAGGGTATCGGCGGAAATGGTCAGCTTCACGGCGCGGGATTTTTCGGAACTGATGGCCGAGACGCGGTCCACGGCCTCCGTCAGGTCCTTCCGTTCCACCTCCCAGTGCTTGTCGCTTTCGGTCGGTATAACGCGCTCGTAATCCGGGAAGGTGCCATCGATCAGCTTGGACGTCAGCACGGCTTCCCCGAAGGCGAAGCGGATCTTGGTTTCGCTGAGAGCAACGGCGATGTCGCCATCGGCCTCATCCAGCAGCTTGCGGAGTTCGGCCACGGTCTTACGCGGCACGATGATGCCCGGCATGCCACCGGCCCCCTGGGGCAGGGGCACTTCGACGCTGGCCAGCCGGTGACCGTCCGTGGCGACCGCGCGCAGCACGGCGACGCTATCTCGCTCGGCCCCATGCAGATAGATGCCGTTCAGGTAATAACGGGTCTCCTCGGTGGAGATCGCGAAGCGGGTCCGATCAATCAGCACGCAAAGGTCAGCGGCCGACAGCGAAAATTCATGGTCCAGATGGCCACCCGACATGACCGGAAAGTCATCGGTCGGCAGGCAGGACAGTGTAAAGCGGGACCGACCGGACCGCAGGGTCAACTGGCCGTCACCACCGGTGGCATCCAGCTCCACCTCGGCACCTTCCGGCAGCTTCCGCACAATCTCGTAGAGCGTATGGGCCGGGGCCGTCACCGCACCGGCCTGGCCCGCTTCACAGGCCACCTGCTCGACAATGTCCAGGTCCATGTCCGTGGCATTCAGCGCAAGGCGACCGTCCGGACCGGCACCGGTCACGTCCAGTTTGACGTTCGATAAAATCGGAATGGTGTTCCGCCGCTCGACAACGCTTTGGACGTGGTTGAGGGCCTTGAGAAGAGCAGCCCGTTCGATGGTCAGTTTCATGGTCGAACCGTTGTTGTTTTTGAGCCCAAAAATACCCGCCCCGGGGCGCTTGCCCGCCCCGGCCACTCCCCGAAGAAACCCCCGGAGCCCCTCAAAACCGTTTGCTGAATCCCCGATGCGAATCGGGGTCCAAAGAGAGGTTGGCCATTATAGGTGCTGCTCACCGCGCGGGTAAGGCAAAAAACGCCCAAAGAGGCAGAAAACGGCCAAAAACCCGACCAAAAGCCGGGCTGAAAATCAGCCTTCGAGCATGCGCCGCAGCAGTTCCACGTCTTCGTTGAAACCGTGATCCAGTTCGCAGAGTTCCTCGACCTTTTTCACGGCGTGCATGACGGTCGTATGGTCGCGTCCGCCGAATTTCCGACCGATTTCGGGCAAGGACCGGCTGGTCAGCTGTTTCGACAGATACATGGCCACCTGACGGGGCCGGGCGACGGAACGGGCACGTCGCGCAGACTGCATATCCGTCAGCCGGATGTTGAAGTGCGAGGCCACCTGTTTCTGGATTTCCTCGATGGTGACCCGCCGATCATTGGCGCGCAGCAGGTCGTGCAGAACTTCCTGGGTGGTCTCGAGGGTGATTTCGCGGCCCACCAGTTGGGCATGGGCGACGACGCGGTTCAGCGCCCCTTCCAGTTCGCGGACGTTGGACGTGATCTTGTGACAGAGGAATTCGACCACCTTCTTCGGCACCTCGACCCCCAGCCGCTCGGCCTTGGCGTGCAGAATGCCGAGGCGCAGCTCGAAGCTGGTGGCGTGGATATCGGCCACCAGGCCGCAGTTGAGGCGGCTGATCAGGCGTTCTTCCATGCCTTCGAGGTCGGAAGGCGACTTGTCCGCCGAAAGGACAATCTGGCGGCCCTGATCCACAAGCGCATTGAAGGTGTGGAAGAATTCTTCCTGGGTGGAACCCTTGCCGCCAATGAACTGCACATCGTCGATCATCAGCACATCGACGGAGCGGAACATCTCCTTGAAGTCGACCGTGTTCTGTTCGCGCAGCGCCCGAATAAAGCGATACATGAACTTTTCCGCCGAGAGATAAATCACGTTGCGGCCCGGGTCCTGCTGGCGGATGTGCCAGGCAATGGCGTGCATCAGGTGGGTCTTACCAAGTCCGACGCCGCCATAGAGGAACAACGGATTGAACGAAACCTGCGTGGCTTCCGCCACCCGGCGGGCGGCGGCATGGGCAAATTCGTTGGATTTGCCGACGACGAATTGATCAAAGGTATAGCGCGGATCAAGCGGGGCCGAAATCTGCGCGCCCGGCAGCATGTCGCCGTTCAAGGCCTCCGCGCCGACCTGAATGTTCATGCGGCCTTCGGCTCCGGCCTTTTGCGGCACCAGCCGGTCGCTCACCGCGCGCTCGGCCTGACTGCGGGCCTCAAGCGAAGCCTCCCGCGAGGCCAGGTCCGCGCTGGACAGAAGCTTTCCGTGACCTGCCTGGCCCCGACTCGATTGGCCGAGACCCGATTGATTAAGACCGGATGGGCCAAGACCGGTTTGAGACGAAGTATTCGGCTGCTGAGCGGAAGCGGACGGGCGCGACGCGCCCTGTTCCGGCTGGACCACCACCTCGACGGAGGCGGCTTGCGGGTCTTCCTCGCGCCAGAGTTCCGCGATGCGGTCCGCGTAGTGGGCAACAACCCAATCGCGCATGAACCGTGTCGGCACCGACATCTCCACGACGCCCTGGTCCAGGCTTCTCGGACTGAGGGGCTTGATCCAACTTTGGAAGGCGGCTTCGCCGATTTCCGTCCTCAGACTGCCAGCCACCCGAAGCCATTGGGCTTCGACTGTATTGCCCGTTTCACTCGCCATCATCGACTCGTCGCCCCGACATCTCTATCACCGCGGCCCTCGCTCTGCTCATCGGGGCAACCCATACCCCGCCGAGCGCTCCAAGGCGCCACGTCGTTACCTGCCTCGAAGCCGTCGGAAAAGGTTACCAGACCCCGACAGCCACCCTCGAAAACACCTCCTGCGCCCGACCGCGGGGCATTGGTTCGTGTCAGGGCCGATCACCACAAGATATGGCCACCACATGACAACGATCCAAAGCCCGGCATCGGGCATTGGCTAGGCCTTTTCGACAACCAAGGGGCAAAGGGCTCCGACGCGAGCGCCTTTGCGTAAGACAGGCCCACCGCTCCTCCCCCAAACCGGAGGAAGACGGACCTCACATCCGACCTTCAGCGAAGGCCGACTGTCCGCTTGCTTGCTTTCAACGGCAGGCCTGAACCCCCGAACCCTTTCCGGCCCGGAGATGCCTTTCGGTTGTCACGAACGTGTCTCGTTTTTCGTTGACGTTCGCCACTGCCCGCCATTGTCGATATGCCTCACCAAACTTCTCTGCGCCTCACCGGTCGGGCACCTTTTTTCGCGCTCCTGACCCCTTCGGCTAAATCCTGCACGTCTGGCCCAAAAGGCCGGTTCCGGCACGCCCCGCTCGACCCGCGAGGGTCCTGTAAATCTCGACCCGCGAGGGTCCGGTAAAACTCGACCCGCGAGGGTCCGGCAAAACTCAACCCGCCCCGCAGCATCGCAAAGTTTTTCACGGTTTACGTGTTATGCGTAACGGCAACCGAAAGCGCATCCGAAATCGGATTATCGTCCGGTCAGGGGGATGGTCACTCGGTCTGTTCAACGACCGGACCTGAACGTTACCGAGGTGTTCGGCGACTCGCAACAAGATCGAAAAGGGAACAGATGAAATAAACTTCTTGACTCATTCCATCGCCGTAACCCCGACGTAACAGAACCCTCGGGACCGGTTTTTTCCCCAAGTTTTCCACAGGCGTTATCCCCCATCGGTGGACAGCCGACCTGATTGAAAAAAATGCGCTCAGCCTGTTGCGGCGCACAAAAAAACCGCCCCGATGGGAGCGGTTGTTCCTTCCCAGGGGCGGTTCTGTATCGTCTTCGGCTCTGCCGGTTTGCTAACCGGTAGGGCGAGTGGCCGGGCAGAAAAGCCCGCCAGTCTTCTTTTGTCAGGCAGACATGGCCTTCACGCGGGCAGCCAGACGGCTCATTTTCCGCGAAGCGGTGTTCTTGTGCAGAACGCCCTTGCTCACACCCCGGGCAAGTTCCGGCTGAGCCTCTTTAAGGGCCGATTGAGCGGCGGTCTGATCGCCGGAAGCGATAGCCTGCTCAACCTTTTTCACAAAGGTGCGGATCCGAGAGGTGCGCGCGCGACGGACAGCGGTGCGGCGCTCGGTCTGGCGAATGCGTTTTTTGGCCGACTGATGGTGAGCCATCTTGAGGAAACCTTTCGTAAGCAAACAGGTCGCAGGCAATCTGGGCTGCGAGCCCTGGAGAAATGGCGCGACCGATCGCGCGTTCCGGGCCGCAGGAAGGCGCGGTTATAGAGGGGGGCATGAGGCTCGTCAAGAGCCCATGGGCAATTGCGCGGAAAAACCGCAACAACCCGGATTTCCGCGCCTCACGCCGCCCTGGAGGCCTTAGCGGTTCTTGAACTGCGCCTCGCGTTTTTCGGCAAAGGCGTTCATGCCTTCCTTTTGGTCTTCGGTGCCGAAACTCGACTGGAACAGGCGGCGCTCGAAACGCACCCCTTGGGCGAGCGTCGTCTCGAAAGCGATGTCGACGGCTTCCTTCACCATCATGACCATGGGCAGCGACAGCTGGGCGATCTTGGTCGCGGTCTTGACCGCGTCCTCGACCAGGTCGTCCGCCGGCACAACACGGGCGACCAGGCCGGCGCGCTCCGCCTCCTCGGCATCCATGAGGCGACCGGTGAGACACATTTCCATGGCCTTCGACTTGCCGACAGCACGGGTCAGCCGTTGGGTCCCGCCGGCACCGGGCAAGGTTCCGATGGTGATCTCCGGCTGACCGAACTTGGCCGTATCGGCGGCCAGGATGAAGTCACACATCATGGCCATTTCGCAGCCACCGCCGAGCGCGTAGCCCGCCACCGCCGCGATGATCGGCTTGCGGCAGGTGGTCACGTGTTCCCAGCCATCGGTGATGAAGTCCGCCAGGTAGGCATCCATATAGGATTGGTCTTTCATCTCCTTGATGTCGGCTCCGGCGGCGAAAGCTTTTTCGGAACCCGTAATCACGACGGCACCAACCTCTGCATCGGCTTCGAAGCCGTCCAGGGCCTGGGCCAGTTCCTTGATCAACTGACCGTTCAGCGCATTCAACGCCTTCGGTCGGTTCAAGGTGATCAGACCGACGGGCCCGCGGGTCTCGGTGGTCAGGGTTTCATAGGTCATGGCACTCTCTCCTTGAGCGTAAAATCCGGTCGGACATGTTTGATGAACTGAAGCGGGGATCGTCCGCTTGTGTTACAGCGGTCGAAGGGCGAGGCCGATGATCAGCAAGTCGCCCTCCGAACTTCCCTCCTGACTGAAGGAAAAGGTCAAAGCTTCGCCCTCCCTGCGAAAGGCGGCCTCGCCATCCGGCAGCCAGCCCAACTCAGGCAGGGTTTCGCCATAGAACTTCAGAACCTCGGCCTCGGCAAACGGCCCGGTCAGGGTCGCTTCAGCGATCCGGCCCGTTGGCGCATCGAACACCACGGCCCGCGCCGGGTCCTCAGCCAGGCCCTCCATGATCGGCACGTCCTCGATCACCGAGACGAAGCCCTCGGCACTCGCCGACGGCAACCCCGGAAGCCAGAACGCCAGGATAAGCCAGAGTCCAAAGTTCAACGTTAAGCGGTTCATGACCTACGGCTATAGCAACTGTCCGCAATCTTTGCCATGGCGCTTTTGTCGCCCAGCCCGCCTTCCCCCGTCACTTCTGTCTTCGGGGGCAATAGAAAGTCGAGCGGTTGGACTGGACGATGCGCCGAATGCCGCCTGTCCTGGCCGGATCGCAATCACAACCCGGGCAGGCCTCGCCCTCTCGCCCGTAGACGCTGAAGCTGTGCTGGAAATAACCCAATGTCCCATCGGCCTGGGCATAGTCACGCAGCGTCGATCCCCCCTTTTCGATGGCCTCGGTCAGCACCGACTTGATCGCGCCCACCAGCCGTTCCGCCCGTTTCGGACCCAGGGTCGCCGCCTGTCGTTCGGGGCTGAGACCCGCCCGGAAGAGTGCTTCACAGACATAGATGTTGCCCAAGCCGCAGACGATTTTCTGATCCAGCAGCGCAGCCTTGAGGGGCGTTCGGCGACCCTTGAAACCAGCCAATAGCACCTTGGCATCAAAGGCGTCGTCCAGCGGTTCCGGCCCAAGGATGCTCAACATCGGATGATGGTCCGGATCCGCTGTCAGATCCATGAAGCCGAACCGCCGGGGATCACGGTAGGCAACCGTCGAACCCGCGGTTTCGAAAATCACATGGTCATGCTTATGGGTGCCTGCGGTATCGTCCATCACGAACCGGCCCGACATGCCCAGGTGCATGATCAGGGTCACATCCCGGTCGGTTTCGGCAATCAGATACTTCGCCCGGCGACCAAGCACTTTGATCGTGGCACCTGTCAAAACCTGTGCGAAGCCGTCAGGCAGCGGAAAGCGCAGGTCCGGGCGACGCGTGATCACACGGTCCAGTCGGTGACCTTGCAGGATTGGACGCAGACCGCGTGCGACGGTTTCAACTTCTGGTAATTCAGGCATGGACGCGAAAAATCTGCTTGGTTAAGTGAACTGGCAAGCCCGGTTAAGGTCGGTTATGGTCCACCGACTGACAACAGAAAAACCCTCCTTCACTTTAAAAAAGTGACTTCGGACGCATGACTTCAGAAAAAACCACCCATTTCGGTTTCCGCGACGTTCCAGAAGACGAAAAAGCAGGCCTGGTCCGCAATGTCTTCGACAGTGTCGCCGGGCGCTATGATTTGATGAACGACCTGATGAGCATGGGGGTCCATCGTCTCTGGAAGGCCGATTTTCTGGATCAGGTCCGCCCGCGCGCCGAAGAGGCGCTGATTGACGTCGGTGGCGGTACGGGCGACATCGCCTTTGGCTGGCGCAAGCGCGGCGGCGGGCCGGTCACTGTGGTGGACATCAATGCCGAGATGCTGGCGGTGGGTCGGGACCGGGCCATCGACAAGGGCTATCTCGATGGTCTCGAATGGGTGAATGGCGATGCGGAACGACTGCCCCTGCCTGATAGCCGTTTCGATTGTTACACCATCGCCTTCTGCATTCGGAACGTGACGCATATCGAGGCCGTCCTCGCCGACGCGCAGCGCGTGTTGAAACCTGGCGGACGGTTCCTCTGTCTGGAATTCAGTCAGGTCGTGCTGCCGCTCCTGGACCAGCTTTATGACCGGTATTCCTTCCAATTGCTGCCACGGCTCGGCCAGTGGGTCGCGGGCGACCGGGACTCTTATCAGTACCTCGCCGAGAGCATTCGCAAGTTCCCGCCGCAAAAACGGTTCGCCGGTATGATCCGCGACGCGGGCTTTGATCTGGTGAAGTACCGCAACTTGTCCGGTGGGATCGCCGCCATCCATTCCGGCTGGAAGGTCTGAGGCTTTGATGCTGCAAGGTCTCCGGCATTCGGCGCGCCTTTTCGGCCTCGCCCGCCTGCTCGCCCGCCACGATGCCTTGTTTCTGCTGGAAACGCTGAACATCGCACCGGGCCTGGCCTGGATCGCGCGCCTGGTCTCGAAACGCAACGTGCCGGGCAGGCCCGGCCAAAGGCTCGCGGCGGCCCTGTCGGAAGCCGGTCCCAGCTTCATCAAGTTGGGCCAGACCCTGGCCACCCGGTCCGACCTGCTGGGCGAAGAGATGGCCGCCGATCTGTCGCAGTTGCAAGATCACCTGCCCGCCTTCACCTTCGCGGAAGTGAAGGCCGCCATCGAAGGCGAGTTCGACAAGCCTCTGGACGAGATCTACCAGTCCTTCGATGAGACCCCGGTCGCCGCGGCCTCCATCGCGCAGGTCCACTTCGCCGTGACCGCCGAGGGCGAGGACGTGGCGGTCAAGGTCCTGCGACCGGGGATCGAAACCGCGTTCCAGGCCGATCTGGACCTCTTTTTCTGGGTCGCGGAGCTGATTGAGGTGGCAAGGCCGGACTTCAAACGCCTGAAGCCGGTCGAATCCGTCCGCACCCTGGCGGCCACTGTGGCATTGGAAATGGACCTGCGGTTCGAAGCCGCCGCCGCCGCCGAAATGGCCGAAAACTTCCGGGGCGACGAAACTTTTGGTGTACCCGACGTGGACTGGGCCCTGACCGGCAAGCGCGTGATGACCACAGAGCGGGTCGCCGGCTGTCGCATGGATGACCGCGAAGCGATCCTGGCCGCGGGGCTTGATCCGGTCAAGGTGGTCGAAAACGCCGCCACGGCCTTCTTCCGCCAAGTTTTCCGCGATGGCTTTTTCCACGGCGACCTGCACCCCGGCAACATGTTCGTCTCCCCGACCGGCAAGCTGATCGCGGTTGATTTCGGCATCATGGGCCGGATTGACCGGGAAACCCGCCGGACGCTGGGCGAGATGCTGCTGGGTTTCCTGACCCGCGATTACGTCCGCGCCGCCGAGGTCCATTTCGAAGCCGGTTGGGTGCCACCCCATCAGTCGGTCTCCGCCTTTACCCAGGCCTGCCGGTCGATCGCCGAGCCGATCCTGGACAAGCCGCAGAACGAGATTTCCATGGCTCGCCTTTTAGGCCAGCTGTTCCAGATCACCGAGACCTTCGACATGGAGGCTCAACCGCAACTCCTTCTGTTGCAGAAGACCATGCTGGTGGCCGAAGGGTCGGGCCGTCATCTGGCACCCGAGGTCAACATGTGGTTCCTGTCCCGGCCCCTGATCGAGGACTGGATGGTCGAGAATCTGGGCCCCGAAGCCCGCCTGGCCGATGCGGCGGAAACCTCTGCCAAGGCGCTTCGCAGTCTGCCGCGTCTGGTGCAAAACCTGGATCAAGCGGCGGCCGGACTTGCCAATGGTACGGTCCGCCTGTCACCCGGCACGATCGAGGAGCTGACCAAGCCGCGGCGACGCGCTCAACTGCTGCCTTTGATCTTGAGCGCCCTTGCGGGTGCCGTGGTTGCAACCCTTTTGATCGGGTTACTTGATTGAATTCGAATAAAAGGCTTGTCAGGGGTGATTTAGGTGCCTACTTTTCAACACTAAGTTTTGGTGAAATCATTCTATACCCACTCATCAGCAGTGGGGGATAGCCCTGCCGAAAGTTCCATCCGGACTCAAGTCGATGAGCGACGCTCCCAGAATCCTATTGATCGTGTCCGGCGGGATCGCGGCTTACAAGACGCCCGATCTGGTCCGCCGGCTGCGCGAACGCGGTATGGACGTGCGCTGCCTGTTGACCCGGGCCGGGGCCCAGTTCGTGACGCCACTCAGCCTGCAGGCGGTATCCGAGGACAAGATCTATCAGGAGCTGTTCTCGCTGACCGATGAGAGCGAGATGGGCCATATTCAGCTCAGCCGGGATGCGGATGTGCTGCTGGTCGCACCGGCCACCGCCAATATCCTGGCCAAGATGGCGGGCGGCCTTGCCGATGATCTGGCGACCACGGCCCTGTTGGCGACCGACAAACCGGTCATTGTCGCCCCGGCCATGAATGTCCGCATGTGGGAACACGCAGCAACCAGGGCCAATGTGAAGACCCTGGCAGAGCGCGGTGTGCGCTTCATCGGTCCCGAAGAGGGCGACATGGCCTGCGGCGAATACGGCCCCGGTCGCATGACCGAGGTGATCGACATCGCCGACTGGATGGTCCGCTACCTGAAGGGTCCGCAAGCCCTTGATGGGCCGCTCAGAGGCAAGCGCGCTCTGGTCACCAGCGGTCCAACGCATGAGCCGATTGATCCCGTCCGCTATATCGCCAATCGGTCGTCGGGCAAACAGGGCCATGCCATTGCAGAAGCCCTCGCAGCCCTGGGTGCCGAGACAACGCTGATCAGCGGCCCGACGCGGCTCGCTGATCCGGCGGGACTGACCACGGTCCATGTCGAATCTGCGCGTGACATGCTGGCCGCAGCCGAAGCGGCGCTGCCCTGCGACATCGCCGTCTGTGCGGCGGCCGTCGCCGATTGGCGGGTGGCGAGCGAAGCCGATCAGAAGTTGAAAAAAGAAGGCAATGGCGCTTTGCCGCAGCTTTCGCTAACCGAAAATCCGGACATCTTGGCCCGGCTCAGTCAACCGGGTGAGGCCCGCCCGCATCTGGTTGTGGGCTTTGCCGCCGAGACCGAGACCGTGATTGAACATGCGACGGCGAAACGCGCCCGAAAGGGCTGCGACTGGATCGTCGCCAACGATGTCTCCCCCGCGACCGGCACTTTCGGTGGCGACGACAATCAGGTCCATCTGATCACGGCTGACGGTTCCGAGACCTGGGAACACGCCAGTAAGGCGGAGGTGGCGAAACGCCTCGCCGCCCGAATCGCCGACCAGATGGGTGGCGCATGAGCCAGCCCGTCACCATCAAGGTTCAACAGCTGGACCATGGCCGGGACCTGCCGCTGCCGAAACCGCAGACGAGCTTGAGCGCCGGTGTGGACCTGGTCGCCGCCGTACAGCAAGCAATCGAACTGGCCCCCGGAAAGCGGGCCCTGATTCCAACCGGAATCGCCATCGCCCTGCCCGCCGGGTACGAGGCCCAGGTGCGGCCCCGATCCGGCCTGGCTTTGAAACAGGGCATCACGGTTTTGAACACCCCCGGGACCATCGACGCGGACTATCGCGGCGAGATCGGGGTGATTTTGATCAATCTCGGAGAAGCCCCGGTGACAATTGACCGGGGCATGCGAGTGGCCCAGATGGTGGTGGCACCAGTCGCCAAGACGATCTGGGTCGATGGTGTTGAGCTGGATGAAACAGCCCGGGGAACGGGCGGATTTGGCTCTACCGGCCATTGAACCGGTTTGCCGTCGAGGGCCGGCAGGTGAAGGCGAGAGAGGGAGAGACCGCCTTGTTGAGACTATCCAAGAAAATGCTTTTCGCCATCGAGGCCGTCCTCGATATCGCCTATCACGCCGGTCCCGAACCGGTGCAAAGCCGAGAGATCACCCGACGCCAGGGCATTCCGCGCCGCTATCTGGAGCAGGCCCTGCAGCGCCTTGTGCGCGAAGGTGTGCTTGTGGGCGTGCGGGGCCCTCGCGGCGGTTACAAACTGGCGCGCGAACGACGACGGATTTCGGTCGGAGACATTGTCCGGGTGGTCCGCGAAATGGAAAGCAACGAGGATCCCCTGTCCGATTCGGACGGCTCGGAACTGGGGATCAGCGTCGTTCGCCCGCTTTGGCAGGAAATGCAGGAAGAGCTGATGGTCAAACTGGATGGCCTCAGCATTGATGATTTGTGCGACAGGGCGCGGGGCGCCGGGATCGCAAGTGAAGGTCGCCAGGCTCTTGATTTCTCAATCTGACGGGATGTCTCGGCCTGCCACCGACCGCTGAACATATTGACTTAATAGGGGAAGGACCAACCATGACCAACGAAGCACCTGAGTTCCGGGGCAAAATCTATGACAGCATTACCGAGACCATCGGCGCGACGCCGTTGGTGAAGCTGGGCAAGCTCAGCGCTGACGCCGGTGTCGACGGCATCGTGCTGGGCAAGTGCGAATTCTTCAACCCGCTGGCCTCCGTGAAGGACCGGATCGGTCTCGCCATGGTGGAAGCTGCCGAAGCGAGCGGCGAATTGAAACCGGGCGCGACCCTGGTTGAGCCCACATCCGGCAATACCGGTATCGCGCTGGCCTTCGTCTGCGCTGCCAAGGGCTACAAGCTGGTGTTGACCATGCCGGAATCCATGAGCCTTGAGCGGCGCAAGATGCTGGCCCTGCTGGGTGCCGAACTGGACCTGACACCGGCGGCCAAGGGCATGACCGGTGCCGTGGCCCGCGCCGAAGAAATCGTCGCCGCCACGCCGGGTGCCATGATGCTCCAGCAGTTCAAGAACGAAGCCAACCCGGCGATCCATGCCAAGACCACGGCTGAGGAAATCTGGCGCGACACCGGTGGTGCGGTGGACGTTGTCATTTCCGGTGTGGGCACCGGTGGTACGATCACCGGCACGGGCAAGACGCTGAAAGAAAAGAAGCCGGAACTGAAGATGATCGCGCTGGAACCTGAAGATTCCCCGATCCTGTCCGGTGGCGTGCCGGGTCCGCACAAAATCCAGGGCATCGGTGCCGGTTTCATCCCCGACATCCTGGACCGCGATGTCATCGACGAAGTTTTGAAGATCGGCAACGAAACCGCCTTCGCCACGGCCCGCAAGGCCGCGAAGCTGGAAGGCCTGCCGGTGGGCATCTCGAGCGGTGCCGCCATCGCCGCCGCCCTGGAAGTTGCCGGTCGGCCCGACATGGCGGGTAAGACTATTGTCGCGATTTTGCCCAGCTTCGCGGAGCGCTATCTTTCCACGGCCCTGTTCGAAGGACTCGGCTTGGAATAAAGAGCCTGGATAAAGCGCAAAGGCCGAAGAGAGGTCATGTGAAAGACTTCACCGAAGATCAGATCCAACGCTACGCCCGGCACATCTTGTTGCCGGAGGTCGGCGGCACCGGGCAGTCCAAGTTGTTGGACGCCCGGGTGCTCGTCGTCGGTGCGGGCGGGCTCGGCTCGCCCGTTCTTCTCTACCTGGCTGCCGCCGGGATCGGGCATCTGGGTGTGATCGACGATGATGTGGTCGACCTCTCCAACCTGCAGCGCCAGGTACTACACCCGACGGATCGCGTCGGTGTCCCGAAGGTGGAATCCGCAGCCCAGACCCTGGCCGCGATCAATCCGGGGATAGAGGTGACGACCTATCAGGAACGCCTCAACGCCTCGAATATCATGGATATCTTCCGGGACTACGACATTATCGCGGACGGCTCGGATAACTTTTCGACGCGATTTCTGATCAATGACGCCTGCTACCTGGCCAAGAAGACATTGGTAAGTGCCGCGATCCTGCGTTTCGACGGCCAGATGTCCACCTACAAGGCGCATCTCGGCGGCGACAATCCCTGCTACCGCTGCCTGTTCCGCGAACCGCCGCCACCGGGCCAGATCCCGTCCTGTGCCGAGGCAGGCGTCCTCGGCGCGCTCTGCGGTACCATGGGCTCTCTGCAGGCGACCGAGGTGATCAAGGAAGTGCTCGGCGCGGGCGAGGGCATGTCGGGGCGCTTGATGATCTACGACGCGCTCCACCAGGAATTCCGCAACGTCGCCATCAAGCCGGATCCGGGCTGCCCGCTTTGCGGCACGGAACCCACCATCACCGACTTGAGCGGCCACGAAAACCCGCAACCGGAAGCCTGTCGTGGCGGATAAGCCTCACCTGGGCCTGATCGTTTTTTCCGGCACCTTCGAGAAGGTGCACTACGCCCTGGTGCTGGCCAGCACGGCGCTGGCCTTGAACCGGCCCGTAACGCTGTTTTTTACCCAGGGTGCCTGCGGCTTCTTGAGCCCCGATTGGCGGTCCCTGCCGTCCGAGCATGGCGCGACCGCAGGTGCTGTCGATGACAGCTACAAGCAAAAGGGCATTGGCGATTTCCGAACCTTGCTGGATGCTGCCCGCGAACTCGGGGCCGAGATCATGGTCTGCGAAATGGGTCTGAAAGCCATCGACCTGTCGGCGGACGCCCTCGACCCGGCGATCCAGGTCAAACAGGGCGGCGCGCTGACCTTCCTGAAGGCCACCGAAGACGCTCAGCTGCTGTTTATTTAAGAGTTATCCCCAGGCTGACGACTCCGCCGAATCGGGCTGAGCGTGCTAGCGTCTGAGACTCTCTTGGACAGACCCCGAACCGCCCGTGCCCGATACCGCTCCCCCTGATACTGCGCCCAAAGCTGACGTCACCCCGATGATGGCCCAGTTCCTGGCTGTCAAGGAAGCCCATGCGGACTGTTTGCTGTTCTACCGCATGGGGGATTTCTACGAGTTGTTCTTCGAAGACGCCGAGGTGGCGGCGCGGATTCTCGACATCCAGCTGACCAAGCGCGGCAAGCATCTGGGCGAAGACATCCCCATGTGCGGCGTGCCGGTCAAAAGCCATGAGGCCTATCTCGCGCGCCTGATCCGCGCCGGTCAGAAGGTCGCGGTCTGCGAGCAGATGGAGGACCCGGCGGAGGCCAAGAAGCGCGGCTCCAAGGCCGTCGTGGCCCGCGACGTGATCCGCATCATTACCGCCGGGACACTCACTGAAGACACGCTCCTGGAAAGCCGCCGGTCGAACTATCTCTCGGCGGTCACCGAGATCCGGGGCGAGGCGGGTCTCGCCTGGATCGACGTCTCGACCGGTGCTTTTTTTACCGAGGCGCTTTCCGTGCTCGATCTGCCCAGCGCGCTGGCCCGGCTCAATCCGGGCGAGATTCTGATCAATGACCGCCTGCTGGGCGAAAGTCCCGGCACATCCCCCTTCGCCGATTGGATGGACCGCCTGGCCCCGCAACCCGGTGCACGTTTTGATTCCGAAAATGGCCGCAAACGCCTGGAAGCGGGCTTCGCCGTCGGCACGCTGGAGGGATTTGGGGTCTTCACCCGCGCCGAACTGGGTGCGGCGGGTGCCTTGTTCGACTATGTGGAGCTGACCCAGAAAGGCCAGTTGCCCAGGCTCGATCCACCGACACGCCTGGCCTCGGGTGCGGTGATGTCCATCGACGGTGCCACGCGGCGCAACCTGGAACTGACCGAGACCCTGACGGGCGAGCGCAAGGGCAGCCTGCTCAGTGTTATCGACCGGACGCTGACGGGTGCGGGCGCGCGCCTGCTGGCCGACCGGCTGGCCGCACCGCTGACCGACCGCCAGGCCATCGAGGACCGGCTCGACGGCGTGCAGTTCTTTTGCGAGGCGGAGACTATCCGGGTCAACCTGCGGAGCTTACTGAAAGGTGCGCCCGACCTGGAACGCGCCCTGTCGCGGCTCTCGCTCGGCCGAGGGGGACCGCGTGATCTGGCGGCACTTCGCGACGGGCTGGGCCTCACCTTCGAGGTGCGCCAATGCGTGACGGGGTCGGAGGTTCGCCCGGCCTGCCTGGAGGCAGACGACGCAGACCTCGGCCATCACGCCGATCTGGTGGACGAGTTGCGCGCCGCCCTGAAACCCGATGTGCCGATGAAGGTCGCCGACGGGGACTTCATCGCATCGGGCTATCATGCGGCGCTCGACGAGGCCCGGTCTTTGCGGGACGAATCCAAGCGGCTCATCGCCGCCCTGCAGGCCAAATACGCGGACCAGGTGGGCCTCACCAACCTGAAAGTCCGCCACAACAATATCCTCGGCTTCTTCATCGAGGTCCCGGCCAGGCAGGCCGACAAGCTGATGGAGATGCCGGAAACCTTCATCCACCGCCAGACCATGGCGAACGCCGTTCGTTTTTCGAGCGTTGAGCTCAGCGAGTTGGAACAGAAGATTTCCCGCGCGGGCGATCAGGCCCAGGGCCTGGAAGAGGAACTGTTCCGGCATTTGAGTGATCAGGTCTTGGGCCGAGGCTCTGATATCGCACGGGCGGCGCGGGCTTTAGCCCGTTTGGACGTCTCGGCGGCCCTCGCCGATCTGGCCGTTGATCTGGATTACAGCCGCCCGGTTCTGGACGAGGGCACGGGTTTTTCGGTCGAGGGCGGGCGTCATCCGGTGGTCGAGGCCGCGCTGCGCCGCAGCGGCGATCCCTTCATCGCCAACGATTGCACGCTCGGCGAAGACGACGCCCGGCTCTGGCTGCTCACCGGCCCCAACATGGCGGGTAAGAGCACCTTCCTCCGGCAATGCGCGCTGATCAGCGTTCTCGCCCAGATGGGGGCTTTCGTTCCGGCCCGGCGCGCCGAAATCGGCATCGTGGACAAGCTTTTCAGCCGTGTGGGTGCTGCCGATGACCTGGCGCGCGGGCGGTCCACGTTTATGGTGGAGATGGTCGAGACAGCAGCCATCCTGAACCAGGCCGGACCCCGGTCGCTGGTCATCCTGGACGAGATCGGACGCGGCACCGCGACCTTCGACGGACTGTCGATCGCCTGGGCCGTGGTCGAGCACCTGCATGACGTCAACGGCTGCCGGGCGCTGTTCGCCACGCACTATCACGAACTCACCCACCTGACCGCCAAGCTTTCCCGGCTCAGCTGTCATGCGCTGAAGGTGAAGGAATGGCAGGGCAAGATTGTCTTCCTGCACGAGGTGGGTCCCGGTGCGGGCAACCGGTCCTACGGCGTCCATGTGGCCCGGCTCGCGGGCCTGCCGGATGCGGTGATTGCCCGCGCCGAGACCGTGTTGGAGAAGCTGGAAAGTGGTGACCATTCCTCCGCCGCCGCGACGCTGGCCGAAGATCTGCCATTGTTTGCCGCGATGAAAGATGGCCCCCGGACGGCACCTTCTGGCGCGTCAAAGCCTGATCCGCTTGTGGAGGCCCTGGGCGAGATCAACCCGGATGATCTCAGCCCCCGTGAAGCGCTGGACGCCCTGTATCGGCTGAAGGCGATGAAAATCACGGAGTAGGGATTAGCTTTTCTGATCCTGATCCCGGTCCCGGTCCGGAAGCGGATATTCCAGCTCGATCTCGGACCAGTCGATGTCGTCCGGCGGGACATATTCGTCCGTGTTGCTGGGGGCCATGTCATCGGTTCCGTCGTCGCCCAGATCCTCGTCATCCCTGTCCGAGTGCGAGGCCCCGGGGGCCATGTCATCGTGGTTCAGCTGATGGATTTCGGGGTGGAAATCGAAATCTTCCGGCGGGGCTTCACCGGTTTCTTTCGAGGGGTGCATGTCGTCATCGTCGTGATAGCCCTCGGCCCGGGCCTGGGCGGCAAGCCGGTCGAAGAGGAACAGGTCGTCCTCCTCCGGGCCTTCGTCGACATTGCGCCCAAACCCCTGGGGCCGGAACCGATAGACCAGAAAAAACCCCGGTAGACCGAACAGAATCCAGAACGGCAACTGCAACAGACTTTGGGCGAGAGCCCCCCAGGCCGCCTCGCCGACGCTGTCCCGAAAGGCCAGCTGGCTGACCGGCCAGAGTGCCGACCAGACATCGATCGCCGGATTGATCATGCTCCGCGTGCCCGGAGCCAGGGGTGCCACAGCCTCCGCCGCCGCCCCGATAAAGGCGGCCACCAGAAGGGCGACACC
Organism: Magnetovibrionaceae bacterium; assembly: GCA_049603795.1. Taxonomy (GTDB): domain Bacteria; phylum Pseudomonadota; class Alphaproteobacteria; order Rhodospirillales; family JBMYSY01; genus JBMYSY01. The sequence continues at coordinate 457,897 of JBMYSY010000001.1, read as the reverse complement.
GGCAAAAAAGAACAGAATCATAAAAGACAGTTTACCCGGACTTGCGACACCGTCAGCCTTTATGTATGGTCCGGCGCTCGCGAACGAAACGACTGTTTCGTTTGGCACAGGAGAGGTGGCCGAGTGGCTGAAGGCGCACGCTTGGAAAGCGTGTAAACGGGAAACCGTTTCGAGGGTTCGAATCCCTCTCTCTCCGCCATTTCACATAATACGTTTGCCCCGCTCCGTCGGTCGCGTGCTTTGTGGCTTCCGCCGCAGGTGGCGACCTTACTCACATGGGCGCGGCTCAAGGCTGTGGCGGCCGCAGTTTGACCCTCCTGTGCCGCCTCTGACTCCATCCCGCGCCGTCTCACTTCGCTTGCGCAGAGGCGGGCCTCAATCTTCCGAACCAAGGTTTTCCCTTTCCTGACCGTCCTGTGTATGGATAACCGGACGACAGGAGAGAAAAACCGTACAATGACCGAGGCCATCCCCTTTTTTTCGCGTGAGCCGCAAACAGACCAGCGCGACTGGCTGGAAACCCTGTCGGCTGCCCTGGCACCGATTGTCGTCAAGCCAGGGGCTGACTTCAGCTCGGCGGAACGCTGTGCCGCCCGAATTGCCATCGTTGCCGATCCCGATCCGCTTGATCTTGCGGCCTTTCCGAATCTGGTCTGGGTCCAAAGCCTCTGGGCGGGCGTCGAGGGGCTGCTCTCCGATCTGGGTGATGCCCGTTTTGACATCGTGCGCATGACCGACCCGAATCTGGCGCAGACCATGGCGGAGGCCGTGCTGGCCTGGACGCTCTATCTGCATCGGGATATGCCGCGCTACCACACGGCCCAGGCGGAGAAACGCTGGCGTCAGCATCGGCTGGTCCGGGCAGAGGATCGGCCCATCGGTCTGTTGGGGCTGGGCAACCTGGGCTCGGTTGCCGCAGAAGTGCTCAAGTCCCAGGGCTTTCCCCTGTCAGGGTGGAGCCGCAGACCGAAACACATCGATGGCATAGCCTGTCATTCGGCAGAGGCGGGTTTGCGCCAGGTTCTGCAAAGCTCGGACATCCTGGTCTGCCTGCTGCCGCTCACCCCTGCGACGCATGACCTGTTGAATGCCGAGCGATTGGCGCTTTTGCCAAAGCACGCCTCTGTTATCAACTTCGGGCGAGGCGCTCTGATCGACGATGACGCCCTGCTCGATGCCCTGGACGCTGGCAGGCTCGGCCATGCTGTGCTGGATGTCTTCCGCGAGGAACCCTTGCCGCCGACAAGCCCCTTTTGGACCCATCCCGGCGTCACCGTGCTGCCTCATATCGCGGCACCGACCACCAAGAGCTCGGCAGCACGCATTGCAGCGGTCAACGTTACCCGGTATCTGGAGACGGGCGAGCTGCCGCCGGTCGTGTCGCGGAGACGCGGCTACTAGATCCAACATCCAGGAGAGCCCCCTTGGTCGAATTCACACCCCGCAACCCGAATTATCAGGCCGCTGTCACCGAGTATGCCCGAGAGCAGGCCTTCCTCACCCTGCTCGGCGTTCGGCTGGGTGATATCGCGCCGGGCGAGGTGAGTTATCTCATCGACTACCGGCCGGAAGTGGGCCAGCACAGGGGCTTTTTCCACGGCGGTGTCATCGGCGGGCTTTCCGAGGCCGTGATGGGGGCCGCCGCCTTCAGCCTGGTGGAGCCCAGCCAGACCGTCTTCGGTGCCGAATACAAGATCAACTTCATCTCGCCCGGCGAGGGGGCCATCCTCAAGGCCGTGGGCAGCGTGCTCAAACCGGGCCGGACCTTGAGCGTCTGCCGGGCGGACATCTTTGTGATCAGCGAAGATGGCTCTTCGAAACGGGTCGCCGCCGCCCAAGGGGCGATGGCGACCGTTCCCGCGTGATAGCCCTAGAGCGCGATCGGCTCTTAAGTTGAGCCACTTTGTGGCTCGGCAGAAGGCGTGAATCGCCCTCTAAAACGTTGATAGAGACTGATTCACGAAGAAGTGCGGATCACCACCGGTGATTCGGATTTCTTCGATCAGGCTCTAGGTGACGGCTTGATCAGTCAGCCGGCACGGTCTCCATGCGGAAGCCGACGACTTCCTGCATCATGCGGATGACCTGCGCGCTATAGCCGCTTTCGTTGTCGTACCAGACGTAGAGCACCAGCCGGTTGCCGTCGACAATCGTGGCTTCCGAATCGACCACACCGGCATGGGTCGAGCCCACCATGTCGGTGGAGACCAGTTCGGTCGAGGCCGTGTAATCGATCTGATCCTGCATCGGCGAGGCCAGAGAGATGGCGCGCATGTGGGCGTTCACCTCGTCCTTGGTCGTTTCTTTCTTCAGGTTCAGGTTCAGGATCGCCATGGAGACGTTGGGCGTCGGCACGCGCACAGCGTTACCGGTCAGCTTGCCCTTCATTTCCGGCAGGCACTTGGCAACGGCACTGGCGGCACCGGTGCTGGTCAGCACCATGTTCAGCGGTGCACTGCGGCCCCGGCGGTCGCCCTTGTGGTAGTTGTCGATCAGGTTCTGGTCGTTGGTGTAGGAGTGGATGGTCTCCACATGGCCATTCTCGACCCCGAACTCGTCATTCAAGGCCTTCAGGACGGGCGTGATGGCGTTGGTGGTGCACGACGCGGCGCTCAGGATGGTGTCGTTCTCGTCGATGTCGTCGTGGTTGACGCCGAAGACGATGTTCTTGATTGATCCCTTGCCGGGGGCGGTCAGGATCACCTTGGAGGCCCCGTTGCACTTGATGTGTTGGCCCAGGCCCTCTTCATCGCGCCAGAGACCGGTGTTGTCGATCACGAGCGCATTGTTGATGCCGTATTCGGTGTAGTCCACCTCTGCCGGCGAGCTGGCGTAGATCACCTTGATGTAGACACCGTTTGCGATGATCGCGTTCTCTTCCTCGTCCACCTTGATGGAACCGTCGAAGGCACCGTGGACCGAATCTCGGCGCAGCAGGGATGCGCGCTTTTTCAGATCGCCCGCCTTGCCGCCGCGAACGACGATGGCCCGCAGTCGCATTTTGTTACCCGCACCCATGCGGTCGATGAGCATCCGGGCGAGCAGTCGACCGATCCGGCCAAAGCCGTAGAGCACCACGTCCTGGGGTTCGGCCAGGACGCTGGCAACCCCGGTATTGATGGAGGCCAGCTGCTCTTCCAGGAAGGTCTTGGCGTCTCCGCCCGCGTGCATGAAGCGGTGGCAGAGCTTGCCCAGATCGACGCGCGATGCGGCCAGCGGCATGGCGGTCATGGCGGTTACCAGTTCCAGGCTCTTTTCCAGATCCAGTTCTTCGCCCACCATCTGGTTGGCATAGCGATGCGCCTTGATGATGCCGATGGTGGAGTTGTGCAGCATCGGACGACCGAAAATCCGGATAACGACGCCGTTGTCGCGATATAGCTGACCCACCAGCGGGATCATCTGTTCCGCTGCGCTCTGTTGCGCTTTCCAATTGTCGAAGTGTTCCACACTGGCCGCGTTCATGCCCGTTTCCCCTTTGAATGACAAGGTGTTATGGGCCACTGAAGTGTCGAGCGAGACAGTGCGAAGTCCTCCCATCCCCGGGGAGGTCGCCAGCCCTTCGACAGAGGACCCCTGAATTTCGAGGGAAACCTAGCCAGAAAGGGCAAAAAGGAAAGGACAAAGTTGGCTATGGGGACGGCAGAAACCCCTACTTGGTCGAAAACTCCGCGGAGCCGTTCCAGTCCATCGGCGGCGGGTTCTTCTGGTAGCGCTGGCAGCGCTCCAGCAGCAACTTCGCGGCCCCGTCTTTGGGATCGTCGGCCAGCACCTCCTTAAACAGCTTCTCCGCCTCTTCAAACGACCGCTGAACGTAATGGGCAAAGGCCATTTCGTAGGTCTCCGTCGTCGCCAGTCGGCCTTCCTTCACGGGGAAGGCGGAGTCTTCGCCCCTCGTGCCGAGAAGCTCGTAGATGCCGATGGGCTCCGTCGTGCCTGCGGGTTGCACCCAGTCAACCAGACGGAAGACGAAATCCGTTCCCGCCGCCTCCTGGACGCTCTCGCTCACCAGGATCGCCGTGCCGTAGTATTTGTTCAGCCCCTCGAGCCGGGCGCTCAGGTTCACCACGTTGCCGAGAGCGGTGTACTGCATGCGGTCCTGAGAACCCATGTTACCCACCAGCGCATCCCCCGTATGGAGGCCGAAGCGCGTCCGGAAGGGCTGAAAGTTGTTCGCCACCAGTTCCTCGGAGAGCATGTAGGATTCCCGGCTGGCGTGCAATGCCGCACGGCAGGCATGGGCGACGTGATCGTCCAGCGGTGAGGGCGCATTCCACATCACCATCATGGCGTCCCCGATGAACTTGTCGATGGTGCCGCCATGTTCGGCAATGGCCTCGGTCATGATGTCGAAGTAGATCGACGTCTGGGTCAGGACGTCTTCCGGCGACATTTTCTCGGTAATCGTGGTGAAGTTGGCGATATCGGTGAACATCAAGGTGATGTCCTGTTTGGAGCCCCCGATTTCAGCGCCCTTCTGGTTGGCGATCAGTTCGCGGACGAGCTGTTGCGGCACGTAGCGCATGAACATCTGCAGCGCCAATCTCATGGACTCGATGGTCTGTTCCAGGGCGCGAACCTCGCGGAACATCGATTGGGCCTTAAGCGATCGATTGAGATCCAACTGACTGATTCGTTCGGCCTGCTCGGTCACGCCGACGATCGGCCGCGCCACCCAGTTTGCCAGGAAGGCGACGAAGACCAGGGAGACCAGCAAAACGAAAACGGCAAGAATTACGGAACGGGTGGCCTGGGCTCGGGCTTTCTGGGTGAAATCATCCAGCTTGGCAACGCTGATCGCGCGCCAATCCTCTACCGGCAGGCCCATCAGGGGCAGACTGACAGCCAGATACTGGTCGCCCTGCCATTCGAATACCGCAGAGCGGGCCTCGCCACGTGACACCGCCAGGTATCCTTCCCGCAGAAGGGGGTCTTCGACGGTGCTGCCGGTCACCGGGATCAACTTGCCGCTGGGTGATACTTCGACGACCTTGGTCGAATCCGGATGGGCCACCAGTTTGTCGGCTTCATTCATGACGGCAAAACGGCCATTCTCTCCAGGAACCAGGGTCGCAACGAAAGTCGAGAGCTCCACAAGTGCGATATCGACACCGACGATGATCTCATTGTCGTACCGGAAAGGGGCCGACAGGGTGATGCCGGGCTCTCTCAGGCTCTCGAAGATGTAAGGTTGGGAGATCGTCAGCCGATCGGCCTCCCTTGTCTGGATGTACCAGGGCCGGACCCTTGGATCGTAGATCGACGTTTCTGCCGGCGCGTGGTCCAGATTGCTCCCCAGGATTCGATTCCCTCCGGAATCGAAAAAGTGATAGCTCTGGGCACGTTCATTTTTGTCGGGCTTGGATGACAGGACACGGGTCGAAGAGATGGCAAGGCTTGGAACATTGCTGAAGGCCCTGCGGTTCCCTGCCGCATCAAGATAGTTCAGGGCCTGTACAAAGCCGCCATCGGGAAAACCGAAATAGATGCTGTAGATCGCCTGTTCTTCGCGAATAACCTGCCCGATAAACCGCGAGAGCCGCCCCGAATCCGACCAGGAGGCTGTGTCCGCCGGCAGGTTCACCGCCCCCGTCAGCGTCAGGCTGGCCGACTGGAACAGCGCACTGATCCGCTGGTCGGCTACCGCTCCATTGATGGCGATCAATTCCGCCGCATGTTCTTCCGCCGTGTTCCGACTGTCCAGAAAGTGCATGCCGACCAGGATCAGGCCGATGATGGCGGTAACGATACAAAAACCGGAAAGGATGGTCAGGCGCAAAGGCACAGCCAGCTTGGAAGGGAGCATGTCTGTCGGGCCTTTCACGGAGAGCTTGTGAACGTTGGTTTACCCTTCTTATACCTTCGACTAGCACCCATAAAGACCCGACGGTCCGTGGGAGATAAAAATTTTTGTATTGCTGTCTATTTGCTCATGAATTGGGAGTGTTCGATAGATCACCCCCCGGACATCTTCCGGGGGGTTGAGGCCATTCTTTGTCATCGGTAGGGGATGTCAGGAGCGGGCGGAGAGTGCGGAAATCAGCCTGTTCAGGTTGTGCTCAAACATGGCTTCATAGCTCGTCGCAGGACCGCCGCGTGCCGAGAGAGCGTCCGAAAAAATCCGACCGCCAATCTTGATGCCGGTTTCGCGCGAGATTTGCTCGATCAGCGCAGGACTCGCGATGTTTTCAACAAACAAGGCCCCGGCCCCGACCTGCTTGAGGTTATCGATCAGGACCGCCATATCCCTGGCTGAAGGTTCGGCTTCGGTATCGATTCCAACGGGTGCCAGGAACGTCAGGCCATAGGCTTTAGCCAGATAGCCGAAGGCGTCGTGGGCCGTGACCACGGTCCGTTGACCGGCGGGAAGCTTGGCAAGCTCGGCCAGCGCCTTGTTGTGAAGGCCCATCAGCCTCGCCTTATAGGCCTCGGCATTGGCCTTGTAGGCCTTCGCATGATCCGGATCAGCCTTGGCCAAGCCTTCGACAATATTATCGACGTAGATCACGCCATTGGTCAGCGCATTCCAGGCGTGTGGGTCGATTTTTCCATCGACCAGCAGGGGTTCGACACCGCGCGTCGCGACGAAAACGCTGGCTCTTGTTCCGGAAATTTCGATCAGGGTTTGAGACCAGGTTTCGAACCCTAAGCCATTGACGAAGATCACTTCGGCCCCGGCGACCGCCTTGGCATCGGAAGCGTTCGGCGTGTAGACGTGAGCGTCGGCGTCGGGGCCAACGATGGTGGTCACGTCGGCGAGGTCGCCGGTCACCTGGGAAACCATGTCACCCAGGATCGAAAAGCTGGCAACGACCTTGAGCCTATCGTCGTGGGCAGCAGCCGGGAAAGCTGCAGCCAATGTCAGACCGGCGACCAACAGGCCGCTAAAGAGTTTTTTCATGGTTTCGTTCTCCGTGAGGCTGGGGGAAGGCTGAGCCGCATGCCGGCCTGGAAGCCTTGCGGGCCGAAAATCAGGCTGACCGCAAAGAAGCCGGCCGACGTCAGGATGATCGCAGGGCCGGACGGCACATTGGGCAGATAGAAAGAGACGACCAATCCGATCCAGCAGCTGCAAAGGGCAAATACAAAGGTCAGGACCAGATAGCTGGTGATGGTCGAAACCCAGTAGCGCGCCGCGGTCGCGGGTAGGATCATCAACCCGACAGCCATCAGCGTCCCCAGCGCCTTGAAAGCACCCAACAGGTTCAAGACAACCAGCAGCATGAACCATTGGGTCACAAATCCGGGGTGCCGCGACTGGCTCTCGTGGAAGACGGGATCGATGGTCTGGGTGATCAGGGGGCGCAGGATCAGCGCGAAGCTGATCAGGGTAAAGGTCGCCGTTCCGCCGATCAGGATCAGGGTTTCGTCATCAATGCCGAGGATGGAACCGAACAGAAAGCTTTTCAGCGGCACCGCAGAACCTGCCGCCGAGAGAATAAAGATGCCGAGTGCGAGCGCGACCAGGTAGAGCGAGGCCAGACTGGCGTCTTCGCGGATGATCGTTTTTCGCGCGATAAGGCTGGTCAGGATCGCCACGGCAACCCCCGCTGTCAGACCGCCGACGATCATCGAGGCTGCCGACAATCCGGCAACCACGAAGGCAATGACGATGCCAGGCACGATGGCATGGGCCATGGCCTCCCCCGCAAGGGACAGACGGCGCAAGACCAGGAAGGCCCCGACCGGCGCGATGGAGAAGCTGAGAACCGTGGTCGCGATCAGGGCGCGTACCATGAAGGCATAATCAAACCATTCAAACATGACCGGCCTCCTGCCGCGCAGCCCGGCCTTGATACATGCTTTCAATCCAACTGGCTTGACCCGCCGACAGATACCCGTGCCGGACGAGATTGGGGGGTGTCAGGGTCGCCTCGGGCCGCCCGAAAAGCGACTGCCCCTTGCCCAGCAAGAGCGCCGAGGAGCAATGCTGCAGGACGGCGGTAAGGTCGTGCAGCACCATGATGATCGTCCGCCCCTCCGCCGACCAGCTATCGATCAGCTCCAGCAGATCGGCTTCCGTTGTCTGGTCGATCGCGGTGAAGGGTTCGTCCAACAGGATCAGTTGCGCATCCTGGACCATGGTGCGGGCGAACAAGGCGCGCTGCAGCTGGCCTGCGGAAAGCTGGTGCAGCGGCATGTCGGCGATCTCGACCGTGCCCGTCCGCTCGAGCGCAGCCCGGATTCGCGCTCGGCAGGTCTTGTTCACCCGCCCGAAAAACCCGAGCCCCGGCCAGGCCCCCATGGCCGCCAGATCGCGCACACGGATCGGGAAACGGGTGTCGAATTCGGTTCGCTGGCCCAGATAGGCAATCGTCCGGGGCCGGCCCAAGGGCCAGTTCAGCGATCCGGCAAGCGGGTCCAGGCCGCCCAGCAGGGTGCGGATCAGGGTCGATTTGCCGGACCCATTATGGCCGATAACAGCCAAAACATCGCCCTGGCCCAGCCGGAACGACAGTTCGCTGACGACGGGCACCGCTCCATAGCCGAGCGCGAGCCCGTCTGCGGCAAGCAGATTGGAATTTGTCATGGTTTCGGGATCGGCGCTTAAGTGCCGACCGTCACCATGATCAATGTCCAAAGGCCGGCGCAGGCGAGCGCCACCGCGATCAGGTGGTGCAGCGTGCTGGCTGATGTCAGATTGAATTCCGGTCGGTTTTCGACCCGCGACTTGGCGATAAGCATAAAGCCTCCTTTGGGACACCCGCCCAAACTAGAGATTTCGACTTACCTGGCAGGTCTACTGGCTCGCGGTCATTGGGCCTCTTGTGCTTTGCCTTCCCAGGGTGTGGCCCCAGTGGCAATGATCAGCACGCCCTACCGCACACAGTTGCGGGTACAGCCCCGGATTAGCTCCCTGATGGGTACGGCTCACCGGGTTCCCATTTAAGCCTCAGCCATTCGGCATGTGGTCACCAAGTCCTTTAGGCGTATCAAAGCCAAGGGCTTCCCGTCAAGGACGTTGAACCAAGGGCATCTGTTGGGTCGCGCAATGGATCCCGCCGCCGTTCTTCCCCAGGATATCGGTGTCCAGAAGGATGATTTCACGCTCCGGGTACAGCTCGGCCAAGACCATCCGGGCCTTAGCGTTTGCCGCCCTATCCGCCGTGGACGATGCCAGGACGGCACCATTAAAGACGTAGTAGTTGGCATAAGAAGAGGCCCAGGTGTCGAGGTCGGGTTCCGGCAGCCTGACGATCTCGAACCGCCGTCCTTGGGAATCCGTCGCGGCCTGCAGGCTGCGCAGCGTGCCAAAATCGGCCCGGGACCAGATGTCGTCCGCCCGCTCCTCCTCGCCGATCTGGATGACGATCTTGCCCGGCCCCGTAAAGCGCGCCAGCCAATCGATGTGATAGTCGGTGACGTCCCGGCCCTTCAGCCCCGGTGCCCAGATCATTTTGTCGGCGCCGAAAGCTTCCAGCATCAGGTCCTCGATTTCGGCCCGGGATCCCGGATGGCGACCGGCCTCGATCCAGGAGCTCTCATGGGCCATCAGGGTGCCATGGCCGTCGGTCTCCACCCCGCCGCCCTCGCCGATCAGGCCGTTGTCAAAAAGGGGGAGATCCAGCCGGTCGGCGACCCGGCCCGCGACTGCCCCGTCGTTTGGCAGATGGAACCGACCGCCCCAGCCGTTGAAGTTCAGATGCCGCACGCCGAGCTTACCGCCCTCGGTCACACAGAAGACCGGCCCCGAGTCCCGGCACCAGAGATCATCTGTCGGCACATCCCAGAGCACGACGTCCGCCGAGAGCTTCCGTCGGGCCCAGGCATGATGATCCCGGCCCGCCAGCATCACGACGGGCTCGAACTCGGCAATGATGTTGGCGATCTCGGCGATTTTATCCTGGGTTTCGGCGAGGTGAAGGGCGTCATCATAGGCATGCGGGGTGACGGGCCACTGCATGAAGGTGAGCTCATGGGGCTCCTCTTCCGCCGGGACGAAAAAGTCCGCCTCCGGCCCCCCTCTTTCCTGTTGGCTCACCGCCTCAGGCCCGAAGGGCATCACAGCAAGCCCCAAGCCCGCGAGCGAGGCCTTACAAAACCGCCGTCTTGAGACCATGCGCCTATCCTTTCGGAACCCTTCCCAACGTGTACCATACCGCCACGAGTGAGCCCCCTCCCTGGGGCGGAAGCCACAGTGTACGGGGCCGACGGAACGGGGCAAACGCAACGTGTGAAATGGTGGAGAGTTCGAGATTTAATTCGAACTCAGAGCCCAGCGCCCAAGCGGGCGTCGCGTGGTCAGCGCGCCCAATCGGAGGTGCGAGCAAAGCGAGACGGCGTGAGATCGAAAGAATGGCGGAGAGAGAGGGATTCGAACCCTCGGTACCCGTAAAGGTACAACGGTTTTCGAGACCGCCCCGTTCGACCACTCCGGCACCTCTCCACAGCGCTGATTCAGCTTAGTTTTTGTGCTGATGAGGACATCCAGAAAACGGAGTGACCACCTACACGACCACCTAAGCCGGTCGGGACGCGCCATTTATAGCGTTCTGCAAGGCACTGTCCACCCTATTTGCGGCTTCCTCCTGAAGGCCTCCGATGACATGGGAGTAGAGGTCCATGGTTATGCCGATGCTGGAGTGCCCGAGGCGCTCTTGAGCGACCTTAGGATGGACGCCACTAAGCAAGAGCTGAGTCGCATGCGAATGGCGGAGCTGGTGAAAAGTCACTCTCGGCAAGCCTGCACGAACCACGGCTTCGGGAAACCGTCGGCTCAAGTCTTCCGGGTTCAATAGTGACCCATCGCCCCGGCAGCAAACGGGCGTGCCCTGGTCTTGCCTTACGCCCAGCTTCAGCAACTGCTCTGCTTGTACCTTCCTATGCTGTCGCAACTCGCCCTCTAGGATGGAGGGAATGATAACCTGTCGAGCCTTTTTGCTTTTCGGCTCCTTAATCCTGATGCCGCCTTTTTTGGTTTGCTCGACACTACGGGAAACGACGAGGGTGCGCTGGTCGAGATTGATCTGGCCCCAGGTTAGTGCGAGGACCTCGCCTCTGCGGAGCCCCGTGGTTAACGCGATTAATGTGGGCATATAGAACTGGGTGTCTCGGATCGCTTCGAGCAAGACAACCGTTTGGTCCACGTCCAAGACAGTCGGCGCGTTCCGGGGAACTCGTGGAGGCTCAACGGCATCCGCAGGATTTCGATTAAGCAACTGCCATCTGACAGCTTGGTCCAGCGTTTGTTTGAGCAGCCTGTGGCAATGCTGAACGGTTTGCGCAGAGAGACCGCCCTTACCATCGAGCCTGCCATCTTGCATGAGCTTGGACCAAGCTTGGTCGATGTTTACAGCCTTCAGATTGGAGAGCTTTACGCTCCCCAAGGCAGGATTGATATTGTTGGTAATGAGTTGCTCATATCGTTCGAAGGTCTTTGGCGCGACCTTGGTGGCGATGTGGTCCAGCCACCTACCGAGAAAGTCCTTCAGAGTGACTTTGGCGCTGTCCGCGTATTCGCCGGTATCCACTTCTCTCAGGCGTCGCCGGAGTTCTGCCTGAGCGCCTATCTTTGAGCCCTTGAAGGTCGCGTAGCGTGTGCGTCGTTTGCCGGTCAACGGATCGGGCGAAAGGTCGAATTTCAACTCCCACACCCCGCTGCGCTTTTCGCGAATGCCGCCGGAACCTCTTTGACGCCTTTTCATTGTCTCCTCCTCCGTTAGTCAGTCTCTGACTTAGACCCAGCCCGTTTCAACCGGGATAGCGCCTGCTGGCATCGAGCCGCACCGCAGGTGATCTTCCGCATCGTTCCAACGCCCCGAGCCCGATAACGTCTTGGCTTTGTCTGAACCGCAAACGTCTCTTCGCAGTTTGGGTTTGCACAGCGACGCCACTCGATATCTCCCGACAATTCATTAGCGACCATTAGGACGATGAACGCTTTCAAGTCGGCAGGAACCAGCCTGAATAATCCACTGCTCAAATCGGTGTACTGCACTCCGAAGAGCGGAGATTTGAACGCCTCGTTGAACCTATGGGTGATGTCTTCATCAGCTTCGGCGACCGCTTGAATGAACGGCCTAATCTGCCGCTGGAGCTTCAAAAGGTCTTCGACGAAACAGATGTCATAGCTTGTGAGTTCGTCCCAGTTGATGAGCGAGTTTTGGACGTGCAGGACGCCAAACCGCGTTACGAATTCCAAAGCCCCCGCTTCCGTCGGTTTCATTTCCATCAGTGCCCGATGGACCCCCAGCAGTTGATCAGAGCTTTTCCATTCGTAGTCACCTGGCTCAGGCGACAACGCTTTGACGGCCACCATGGGCCTTTGACCATCTGGCGCACAGTCGATGATCGTGTAGCCGTCTCTACAGACCGGCCAAGAGAAATCAAAAACACCCTGTCCAATGTCCATGTCAGCCAGATGTCAGTGTAATTGTTGATGAGTTGACTGACATCCTATGCGATAAACCAATCAATCGCAACCGGCATCCAGGAGGTTGAAAAATGCCGAAAAAGGAAGAGAAGGCAGCGCTCATTGAAACGGCAGCTGCCAAGACCATCAGCGTTCCAGATGCGGGACGGCTGTACTTTGGACTGGGTCGCAATGCGGCCTATGAGGCCGCCAAGCGCGGTGACATTCCAACCATTCGAATTGGCAAACTGTTGCGTGTTCCGGTGGTGGCGCTTGAGCGGATGCTCGAACGTGCCTCTGGGGCGAGCGAGCCCACGCAGGTCAAAGAGTGAAGCCAGTTGTCCACTATCGAGTAGCCCTGAGCAAAAAACACTGTAAAGCGGAGTGCGAAATGTCCGAACGTCTTCTTTCCCGCAATGAAGTCATCCAAAAGACCAGCCTCTCTCGATCAACGATTGATCGCCTGGAAAGCGCTGGCGAATTCCCAAAGCGAATCACCGTGAGTGCATCTCGGGTTGCTTGGTTGGAGAGCGAAATCAATCAGTTTGTCCAATCCCGTGTTGCTGTTCGGGACAGCAGCGTATAGGGCGCGCTGATCAAACCTGCATTGCACCATCGAAACACAGTGACGCTTGTTGAGACAAACTGGGCTGCATTCCTGAACTTGAGCCGGATCGGTCTGTCCCCATTCTCCAGCAGGACCGGATTGATATGGAATCACAGGCACTTAAGGGAGCCCATGGGCAATCAGAGGCGACAGACTGTCACAATATACATGTTGAGCCCGCTCGTTTGGGTGCTTGTGAGCGCAATGCTATTACCTTCCGGCAGGCCGAAAACTTCCTTCAGGGAGTGTTTCATGCCGAGGCTATTGGCACCCCACTGAACTATCATCTTTGTGTTCGGTGGCTATCTAACGATTGGCGCAATCGCAAAGCTCTCGTGGATGAAATCCGACGCTATCAAGCCAAGCTCATTGGTCGCGTGGCGTTCGTCTGGGTAAACGAAGGGAACAGTGGGCCTCATACACATCTTCTTTTGCACTATCCTCCGGTAGAAAAGCCGTCATTGGACAGACGTGTCCGTCGTTTGGTTGCCCGCCTAAGTGGTCTTCCCCGACCGGCCAAGTACCAAGTGAAATTCTGTAAGTTCCACAGCTTGTGGGAGCGAAAGAACAGCCTGAGGTTCTGGCTTCGCTATCTGCTGAAGGCTGCCGACCAGGAAACTCGCTCTTTCTTTCGCGTGGACAAGCGCGAAGAGATCGTTGTTCGTGGGAAGCGCATTGGGATGGCGCAGAGCTTGAATGAAACTGCTAGACAAAAATCAGGAGGGGTGCGGCCCAGCGGTCTCAAGAAGCCAACCCGAGAGATGCTGGAAAAGACTTCGCCTCGGAGGCCGGACAAACGTTACCTCTCTGACCTAGACGGAGACCTTCCACTTCCTCTTTGCGACCTTGAATGAAGTTGGCTTACTGCCGCTCAAGGGCCAGAACAAGAGGGGTTAACTCCCTCAACCTCACGTCTTCTGCCTAGGGCCATGCCGAGTTTAAGCAGGCGTCCTCGGCCTAAATCGGCGGTTACGGACCTAAATCCAGTTCGGCCCTGCAGCTGCGAAAATCTCTACAGAGCGGGCTGTCTTGAAGTTATGGGGGCGTCCCTTCCTGCCAACCTTGGTCGCTCAGTGTTGAGGCTCCTATCCTTTCCGCCTAGTCGATAACTTTGGCGAGAAGAAATAATGGCTCTATCCACGGCAAAAATCCTACCTTGGGGTGTAAATACGCTCAGTGATTGCAATGTTCATAATGTTCCACTTTTGTCCATTGACTCCCACATATAGTAGGCTAGCTTATTCCTCATGCAGGATATTGCTTCAGAGTCGAAGAATGAACGACCGTTTCAGATACTTAGCCTGAGCGGTGGCGGCTTTCTCGGGCTTTTTTCCGCACTTCTCCTTGAGAAGCTGGAAGATCGCTTTGGAAGCCCCCTTGCCAATCACTTCGATCTGATTTGCGGAACTTCTGTCGGTGGTATAATCGCGCTTGGATTGGCAGCAGAGGAATCAGCCAGCGATATACGCAAGGCTTTAGAGATGCACGGGCCACGCATCTTTCCGACACCGTTCAAACGTTCGCTGTCGCTCTTCAGGCCCATGTACAAGCCAGAACCGCTGCGGGACGCGATCATTGAGATCGTCGGGCAAACCATGGTTCTGGGCGATCTGCAGAGCCGTGTCTTGGTTCCGACGGTAAACCTGACCAAGGGTGGTCCCTCGATCTTCAAGACCCCGCATCACCCTGATCTAAGTGAGAACTGGAGACGGACGGTGGTGGAGGTCGCAATGGCGACCTCGGCTGCTCCAACGATGTTTCCGACAGCAGTTGTTGGACACAGCACCTACACAGACGGTGGCCTGTTCGCGAACTCACCCGATCTTTTGGGAGCGCTTGAAGCCGAAAAGTTCCTGGGGGTCGAGCGCGGGAACATCAGTGTCCTGAGTATTGGCACTACGACCAACAGGTTTTCCTTCGAGAGTGGGGATAATCGCAAAGGCATCTTGCCTTGGCTGGCAGGTCTTCGGGTTTTCAATGTCATGATTTCGAGCCAGCAGCAGGCAGTCCATCATATGATGGAGCACAGTTATGGCGACCGCTATGTCCGGTTGGATTACGAACCGTCACCAGAGCAATCAAAGGGCCTGCGGCTGGATATAGCCAATCGGAAGTCCATCGACACCCAGAAGGGGCTTGCTGAAACGGTCTTTCAGAACGCGATCCCGGACCGGCGGCTCATGAGCTTTTTTGAGACCCAAGCACCCAAACCCACTTTCTTCCACGGACCGCAGGCGAGCGGTCAGATGTAGGCATCGGCACCATGGCGAACGTATCCAAGCTCCTCCACAACAACAGCGACTCCTGTTTGACCAAGGAGCTGAACCTAACCCCCGCGCACAAGAGCAAGCTCATTGAGGCCCGGCGGGATATCAGAAGTCATCTCCGGCAAGCCTTTCATGGGGCTCAAACCAGGCTTTTTGGTGGTGATGCCGTGCGACCGAAGTTCTACACTCAAGGGAGCTTTGCCTACCATACGATCAACCTGCCTGCCCATAACCCGCCCCAACAGATCGACCTGGATGACGGTATCTACCTCCCAGTTTCGTTCTTGGAGGAGGCCGGTCAGCCAAGGCAAGCTTCACAACTCTTCATCAGTTTCGTCGATGACGTGCTGCGCGATCTGGCAAGCCGAAGGAACTGGACGTTCGTCGGCAATAAGGACACCTGCGCCAGACTTGAATTGGACGCAGAAACACATGTGGACATTCCAATGTATGCGATCCCCGACAGGGATTTTAAGCAGCTGCAGGAAAAGGCGATGGCTCGCGGCCACGTCAAGGCAGATGGCAGCGTGTTCTTTTCGGAGGCCCTTTTTGACGACGACTGGAGCATGATCCCAACGGATCAAGTTCACCTTGCTCACCGCAAAAACGGTTGGATTGCCTCTGATCCCCGTGTGATTAATGACTGGTTCGATGCTGCCGTATCCCGGCATGGCAAAGAACTCCGACGGGTCTATCGCTACCTGAAGGCTTGGCGTGATTTTCAATCTCCGTATGGCGGCGCAAGCGGGGGCTTGGCCCGTGTATCGTCGATTCTCCTGATGGCTTGCGCAGTGAAGGCATATGGAGAGTACTCCTCGACTTCCGGCTTTGGGCGGGACGATCAGGCGTTGCAAACTGTAGCGAGGCACCTTCCCCAACTGTTGCGCTTGGGCGTCGCCGATCCTGCTGACCCCGACCAGATGCTGACCGACAGACTGACCCAACAAGATCGGCAAGACGCCATTAGTGCTGCCAACGTTTTGGGACAGAGGCTCAATTCTGCAATCGACACGACGCAAGATTGTCACCGGGTCGTCGATCTGATGACTGGCCTTTTCGGACCACGTGTTCCTCAGCGTCCCGATCTTGTGCAGGTGGCGTTTAAGTCCAGCCCCAGGACTGTTGTTGAAAGTCACGCACCTGCAGTGGTCGCTGCCCCAACCATTCCTCGAAACAAGAGTGCATGACCAAAGACGAGATACTGGGGAAAATCGATTTCGCGCTGAGCCAGAAGGGTTTCCAGCTCGATAAAGATCAGTTTCGTCGATGGGAGTGGAATGGCTCCCTCGAAGTTGCCGGGTCTAGCCTGCCGGTGTCGCTCATCATCAGGGACCTCAATCTCGTCGCCCTACCGACCGTGCTGATCCAGGACCTCGATGCTCTTCCCGCTCGGAACCACCCTCATATCGACCCGACGACAGGCTTCCTCTGCTATGCCGACAGTCGAAGTATCGTTTTGGACCGGTATCTGCCGGGCCAGATGGTTCTGAGGTGTTTGGAGATCGCCGAGGAGGCGCTCAACGATATTGTCTCAGGCAAGCTCGACAGCGACTTTCCAGATGAATTCTCGGCTTACTGGGACGGCGAAGCTGTCCTTGTAGATTTGCCGGAGGGCTTTTCCGGAGAGGCGATGCTGCGGTTGCTCCGCCTGCAAGAGGGCCACACCTCCAATTTCTTCTATACAGACCGAAGAAGGTTGACCCCCTGGCACCGTGAAAATCTCTCCGTCCCTGATCCCAAAGGGGCCTCCCCCCCGAAGGTCGAAGTCTTGGTTCTTGAGGAGCCAATCCTAGTTCCACTTGCCAGCACTTGGCCGCCAGAGACACTCGCAGATGTGCTGGATTGGTTAGAGTCTAGCCATCGCGGCTTGTCGAAGAAATATCTGTCAGCCCTGTTCAAGAAGAGGTCGGAGTTACGCCTTGTTGCTTTCCACGCGCCAAATGGATTTTTTGTCATTGGTGTAAGCGTACCGAAGCACTATCGGACGCCAGAGTTCCTTGAACATAGGCCGGAGTCCCTCAACAGAATTCTCAGAAAACAAAAAGCCAGCATCCCCGTCACGCGGTACTTCGGGAAAAGGCTGGATAAGCGGTTTCTGTACCAAAGGAATCTTGGAAAAATGCAAGGTCTCAAGGACAAGTCCGTCCTTCTTATCGGGTGTGGCACGATTGGAAGTTTCTTGAGCCAGATGTTGGTGCAGGCCGGTGTGGGGTCGTCTGACGGGAAGAAGCTGACCTTGGTGGACCACGACATTCTCAAAGCCCCAAACATTGGGCGGCATCTCTTGGGAATGCCCTACATTGACCGCAATAAGGCGGAGGCCTGCAAGGAGCACCTTCAAGCGCATCACCCAGAGGCTAATGTCAAAGCTGTTTCAGCGGAGATTTTCCAAGCGATGCACCTGTTCTATCGGCACGACATCGTCATCGATGCGACTGGGGAAGAGGCATTATCCTGCGCCATTAACGAAGAACTGATTGGGATGGGGGCTGATGCACCACCGATCCTGCATCTCTGGCTTGAAGGGAATGGTGCTGTTGGCAGAGGCCTCTTTTTCGAGGTCGGTGAAGGGGCCTGTTACAAATGCCTCCGACCGGACTCACTGAAGCCGGAAAGGTTCCCGGTCATGCACAAGAAGGCGACGACTGAAAAAGTCGAGACCCTCTCCTGTGGTGACGAGACGCATATTCCGTTTCCCGTATCCCGATCCATGCAGGCTGCTGGGCTTGGGCTCGATATGCTTCTAGACTATGTGAACGGAAACCCCAATCCGAAGCTCAGAACCCGTCCATACGATGCTTCCGCATCGACCAACCGACCCGATAAGAGCCCTGATCCAGCCAAGGACTGCCCGGCATGTCAGAAGACATCTGCTTCAGGAACCCTGTTAACGACGGACTGATACTGCTCCCTCGTATTCTCCTCCAGCGCATGCGGAACAGGCTGGCGGATCGATCATTCGGGAGGCGCGTTGAGGCTGGGGGCATCCTGCTGGGTGCTTACCGGGGGCCGCATATAGAGATCACGGACTGTACAGAACCCCTCCCGCTAGATCGGCAATCATCGCACATGTTTGATCGCATCGATCCGGGGCATCAGAAGCAGGCCCGTCGGTTATGGTCTTCCACGAAGGAAACGCACACTTACGTCGGTGAATGGCATACCCATCCAGGGGGAAGTCTTTCGCCATCGGGGACGGACAAGATTGGATGGCAAAAGTTGTCTCGGGTGTTCGAAGGAAACTGTTTGTTCTTTCTGGTCCTAGCCGACTTCGGTCTGCGCGGTGAGGTTGGCTTTGTCGGGAAAGGACGTAACCCTTCACTCCGTGAGGCAAAACAAATCAAGCCCACTACTTCAGACACCGCGCTCTGGGACAGGTTGAAGAAGCCGGGTGCTGTGCAGACCCGCGAACAGTCAACTTAGTTCGTTTCAATGGAGCTGGGGAATGTCACTTTCGCTCCCGCATCGAATGCAATCCTCTGAACGCCAGCCAAGCGCATAGTGGAACGATCATCAGGAAAGCGAGAAATTCCGCTAGGTTGTCGCCGGAACTCCCGAGCGGCTCAAAGACCACGTAGAACGCAGACCAAGCCAGGGTCCAGGAAGCAAGCAAAAGCGCTAGCCCGACGAACCGGCGTGGGGTGAACAAAGGCCACTTTAGGCGACCCGCCCTTCTCCCGGCTCCATGCACGAAGGCGAAGAAGGCGAGCGCCAAGGCGGCTGGTGTCACCGTTACCATTATGGCCCATAGCCAGCTATCGAGAGGAGCAACCGTATAGGTTTCCCCAATTTTGCGACATTCCTCCTTCAGCGGAACCGTGCCACCCAATTCGTCTAATCGCTCTGCAAACAAGGCCTCGCCCCTGGATACCTCCTCTGGCGGCATCTGAGCCCGCTCGATGGCGATGAAGGGGTCCGGACTCACTTCCCCTCCGGAACCGAGACCAAGACTCTCAGCGAGCTTCCGCAGGCCGTCATCAGCGATGATGAATTGGCAATGCGTGCCTTCCGGTTGGTGTTGATAGAGGTCGTAGGAAAACCAAAACCCCACGCCGATGCCATACGCGATGGATAGACCGAGGAGCATTCTCGATAGCGCAGATATCCCTTTGCCCGAAATCCCAGCGCGGAAACTGGCTATGGCCGCAAACAGATTCCTTCCAACCCAAGCAAGGATGCAGAACGCCAAAAGCATGGTGAGTGCGATAGCTGCCGGGAAGTGGTTTTGGTCTGTCTCGACGAAAAACGGGTAGTGCCCGAAGAAACTGAAGATCGATCTGAACGCTAGGTCTCCGGTGGAAACCAGCGCCAGCGATTGGCTGACGCTCATGCCGTCGAGAGTGCTGATCGGCTGACCATCGATGAAGGTCGCGTGGGCCGAATAGAACCCGTGATACCAGAGTGAGAAGAGGCCCGAAAAGGCGAGGGAAACGACATACAGCAGGACAAGGCTGATTTTCGAAGGTTTGCCAACCATAGCTCGATCCAGACAGAGCGCCGATGATGCGGCGCGCCCACCGCAATCGGAGCTATCTTGATCCCTGGTGATCGGGGAGTTTGCAAACCGACGAAAGACGGTCCTTGAGTTTTTAGCCGGGAGGCCTGGACATAGCCCAAGCTCCCCGACCATAGAGGTCAAGGCGGTACGTTTTGGTCGTACCAACCACTTTCGTCGGGGTTGCAAAGCCCCGGAACCATGCGTCTTGGTTCCGGTTAGAGCTTATCAGAAGGGAGAGGCTTCTGGAAACATGAGCGATTGTATTTTGGTCTGGTCAACACGCAGCTAGGATTTCGGAGTGGGTCTTGATTGGCGCAATTGGACACCAGTCGTTCAAAACTAGTTTCTGCGTGGTCTCGAAGACCTTTTGTGACAGAGAAGAACCTGTTTGGAGCTGGGCAATGTCAGAGCGACTGTTCTTGTATATCGATATCCTAGGATTCAAAAATTTAATCGAATCAAGATTTAATATTAATGAAGTATATAGGCGGATTGACCGATTAAATGTCCATCGCGACAGGGATTTCACCTGTATCGTATTCTCAGATACAATACTCGTCTACGGGGATGAGATTTGGCTTAATCACCCCAACTCGGCGATCATGTGGTTGGTCGAGTTTGCTCAGGACCTTTTCTATAACCTGATTAGCTTGGACGTACATATCCGCGCCTATGTGACCAAGGGAGACTTTGAGCATCATCAACTTGAGCACATCGAAGCGTATTATGGCCAAGCGTTAGTCGAATGCTATGAGAGAGAGAAAGAGATCAAGTGTACTGGCGTATTCTTAGACGCCAAGCTTGCCCAGCATTGTGACATCTTTCAGCTCACGGAGTACGACAACCAATCTCATTTTGTCCACGTAATGCAGCACCTAGACGACGTAAGCCGGGCCTATAAAGATTATCCCATCGACGGTAAGTACCTCGTATCGACAAGCATGGAATGGTGGGTAGCCTACCTTCTCAGGTACTTGGCGAACATACACCGCCACGCGCATGACCAATCTCTCGATGAAACAGTTCGGATCAAATTCAAAAGTGCTTGGGAGATGATTTCAGCTCGCCACGATGGATTGTGTCGCCGATTAGTCGAGGCCGATTTTGAATTCAGCAGGGTCATTACCATCGACTGGACTGAAATGCTCAGTCGCATTGGAACCCGTGATGGTGCATTCAATTGAGTGGGTGGTTGCCGATCAGTTCGGCTTAGGAGTACGGGCTAAGTTTGGGATGCTCTATCCCTGAGAAGTGACCACCAATGCAGCCACCAAACTAATAGGGATTCATCAACCCAGCCTAAACCAGGCGATGATACGGAACCCCAGAAGTCCCTATGATCTGGGACATTCCAAGCTCGTAACGCACCAAAGCGGACATACAGAACAGGTTTTCGAGACCGCCCCGTTCGACCACTCCGGCACCTCTCCGCATCGGGTCTGAGCAAGGGTTGAGGGCCCTCGCTTCGGGCAAGGCGCTCTCAATAAACAAGGCGGTCCAACCTGTAAAGGCCTCAGTGGAAACCGGGCATTCAACGGGGGATTTCAAAAAACTGTCAGAATCTGTGACCTGAGCCCTGTTGCTTTGTTGACAAGGGTTGGCGCGGCTGTATAGTGCGCGCTCCTTCGGCCCGGGGGTGTTGTGCCTTCCGGTAACCGGACATCTGTTTCGAAAATCTTTTAGACGTGTTCAAGAGGCGATCATGTTCGCAGTGATCAAGACCGGCGGCAAACAGTACCGCGTTGCAGAAAACGACACGATTACCGTGGAAAAGCTGGTGGGTGAGCCCGGCGCGGCTGTTGAGTTGGCCGACGTGCTGATGATCAGCGAAAGCGGCGCAGGCGTCACCACCGGCGGCGATGCACTTGGCAAGGCCAAGGTCTTCGCCGAAGTGGTCGAACAGGCCCGCGGCGACAAGGTCATCGTGTTCAAAAAGAACCGCCGTCAGAAGTACCGCCGCAAGGCCGGTCACCAACAAGATCTGACGGTCCTGAAAATCACCGGCATCAGCGCCGACGGCAAAAAGAAAGCCGCCAAGAAAGCAAAGGCTGAGCCCAAGGTTGAAGCGCCGGCTGAAGCGGAGGCCCCTGCGGCCGAAGCCCCCGCAGCCGACAGCGAAGCATAAGAGTTAGGAGAGACCGATGGCCCATAAAAAAGCAGGCGGTAGCTCACGGAACGGGCGCGACTCAGAGGGTCGGCGCCTTGGCGTGAAGAAATTCGGTGGCGAAAACGTCATCGCCGGCAACATCATCGTCCGCCAACGCGGCACCAAGGTGAATCCGGGCGACAACGTCGGCATGGGCAAGGATCACACCCTGTTCGCCCTGACCGACGGTCAGGTCAAGTTCTCCAAAAAGAGCGGTGGCAAGACCTTCGTTGCCGTGGAACCGGCCCAGGGTTAACACCCGGTCGTTCCCAAATGAATTCGAGTTTAAGTCAAGGGGAGCGGCCAGCCGTTCCCCTTTTCTTTTGCCCTTTTTGATCCCCTTCAACGACACGTTTCGGTCAGATCCTGAAGTTGCTGCCATGAAATTCTTGGACGAAGCCAAAATCTTCATCAAAAGCGGTGACGGCGGCAACGGCTGCCTGAGCTTCCGCCGGGAGAAGTATGTCGAATTCGGCGGACCGGACGGTGGCGACGGTGGGCGCGGCGGCGACGTGATCGCCGAATGCGTCGAGGGGCTGAACACGCTGATCGACTATCGCTACCAGCAGCACTTCAAGTGCAAGCGCGGCGGCGACGGGATGGGCAAGAACCGTACCGGCAAATCCGGCGAAGACATGATCATCAAGGTCCCCGTCGGCACCCAGATCCTGGACGAGGAAAAGCGCTTCGTGCTCTGGGACCTCACCGAACCCGGCATGCGCGTCGTGCTGGCCGAAGGCGGTGGCGGCGGTTTGGGCAACGCCCACTACAAAAGCTCCACCAACCAGGCACCCAGGCGGTCGGATCCCGGCAGGCCTGGCGAGGAACGCTGGATCTGGCTGCGCTTGAAGCTGATCGCCGATGCGGGACTTGTCGGCCTGCCCAATGCCGGCAAGTCGACCTTTCTGGCCGCCTGCAGCAGGGCCAAGCCGAAAATCGCCGACTATCCCTTCACCACCCTGCATCCGAACCTGGGCGTGGTCTATGTGGACCAGACCGAATTCGTCCTCGCCGACATTCCAGGGCTGATCGAAGGGGCCAGCGAAGGGGCCGGTATCGGCACCCGGTTCCTGGGCCACATCGAGCGCTGCCGGGTCCTGCTTCATCTGATCGACGGCACCCAGGAAGACGTCGCCGGTGCCTATGAAACCGTCCGCCAGGAACTGGGCGCCTATGGTCACGGGCTGCTCGGTAAGTCCGAGATCCTCGCTCTGAACAAATGCGACGCGCTGACCGAAGAGGAACTGGTCGAGCGCAGGGATGCCCTGGCCGAGGCGGCGGGCAAGCCCGTGCTTACGCTGTCGGGCGTCAGCGGGGATGGCGTCGATGAGGTCTTGCGCGCCCTGCTTGAGGTCATCGGTGTCGAGAACGAGGCCGAGGCCATGGCCGAAGAAGAAGTCTTCGAGCCGGAGCCCTGGAGTCCCTGAACAATGCGAGGCCTTGATCAATGAGAGTCCCTGAACAATGACGATATCGGCTCTCCAGACACTGAGCCCGGCAGACGGGCTGGCAGCGGCCCGTCGGGTCGTGATCAAGATCGGCTCCGCACTGCTCGTCGAGGGGTCGTCCGGTCGCATCCGGCGGCCCTGGCTGGAATCTCTCGGCCAGGACATTGCGGCTCTCAAAGCGGCGGGCCAGGACGTGGTCCTGGTCTCCAGCGGTGCCATCGCCGTGGGACGGCGGCACCTGGGGCTCAAGCCCGGCACACTGAAACTCGAACAGAACCAGGCCGCTGCGGCGACCGGGATGGTGAGGCTCGCGCACGCCTATCAGGAGGTTCTCGGGCTCCACGATCTGACCATCGCCCAGATCCTGCTGACCAGCGACGACACCGAAAACAGGCGGCGCTATCTGAACGCGCGACGCACGCTTTCGACCTTGCTGGAACTGGATGCCGTGCCCTTGATTAATGAAAACGACACGGTGGCGACCGAGGAAATCCGCTTTGGCGACAATGACCGGCTGGCGGCCCGGGTCGCCGCCATGATCGACGCCGATCTGTTGGTTCTGCTCTCGGATATTGACGGCCTTTACGAGGCGGACCCGCGAGACAACCCCGATGCGACCTTCCTCAGCGATGTCCGCGGCGTCACCCCAGAGATCGAGGCCATGGCCGGGGCTGCCCGCACCGGTGGCGTCGGCTCCGGCGGCATGGTGACCAAACTGGCCGCCGCGCGCATCGCCAATGATGCCGGCTGCGCAATGCTGCTCTGCCAGGGTGGTCGGGACCGCCCCTTGCAGGCCATTCGGGAGGGAGCCCGCTGCACCTGGTTTCATGCCACGACAGAACCGAAGGCGGCGCGCAAAAGCTGGATCGCGGGATCGCTGAAGCCTCAGGGCCAGGTGGTGGTTGATGCCGGTGCCCTGGCCGCTCTGGCCAAGGGAAAAAGCCTGCTGGCCGCCGGTGTAGTCGAGGTTCGCGGCACCTTCCAGAAAGGTGAGGCGGTGACCGTACTCGGACCCGACGACAGGGAAGTCGCCAAGGGGCTGATCGCTTATAACGCCGAAGACGCCAAGGCCGTTCGAGGACAACGGTCGGATGCCATAGAGGCCGCGCTCGGCTGGCGCGGGCCTGCGGAAATGATTCACCGTGATGACCTGGTTCTGCTATAGCGCTTAACAGAGTTCGAGACGAAGGAGACGCCCATGACACCCCCCGATGTCCAGGAAACCCCGGCTGAGGTTCAAGTGGCAGACGTTCAAGAGCTGGACATTCCGGCTGTCATGCTGGCTGTCGGCAAGGCCGCCAAGGCTGCCGCCGCCAAGCTGGCGATTGCTCCCTCCGCCGCCAAGAACAAGGCGCTCACCGCCGCTGCCGAGGCCATCCGGGCTCAGGCACAAGCCATCAAGGAAGCCAACGCCCTAGACCTTGCAAACGGCGAGGCCAAGGGCCTGACGGGCGCGCTGATGGACCGCCTTGCCTTGGATGACGAGCGCATCGAAGCCATGGCTAAAGGCTTGGAGGACATTGCCGCCCTGCCCGATCCGGTGGGTAAGATTCTGGCCAACCTGGACCGGCCCAACGGGCTGAAGATCGACCGGGTGTCCGTGCCGCTGGGGGTCATCGGGGTGATTTATGAATCCCGCCCCAACGTGACGGCGGATGCCGGTGCGCTCTGCCTGAAGGCGGGGAACGCTGCGATCCTGCGCGGTGGCTCAGAAAGCTTCCATTCTTCGCAGGCCATCATGACCGCCCTGTCAGAGGGCCTAAAAGCCGCCGGATTGCCGGAGACCGCGATCCAATTGATCCCCACTCGCGACCGGGCGGCTGTGGGCGAGATGTTGCGGCTGTCGGACTATATTGACGTGATCGTGCCCCGTGGCGGCAAGTCGCTGATCCAGCGCATCACGGACGAATCCCGCATCCCGCTGTTCAAACACTTGGAGGGCCTCTGCCATACCTACGTGGACGCCAAGGCCGATCCGGACAAGGCGATCAAGGTTGTCACCAACGCCAAGATGCGCCGGACCGGTATCTGCGGGGCGACGGAGACGCTCCTGGTTGACCGCGCCGTTGCCAGCGACATCCTGACCCGCCTGATCGATCCCTTGATCGAGAAAGGTTGCGAGGTGCGCGGCGACGCGGCAGCCCGTGCCCTTGATCCCAGACTGAGCGAAGCAGGCCCCGAAGACTGGGACACCGAATACCTGGATGCCATCCTCGCGGTAGCCGTTGTGGATGGGGTCGAGGGTGCCCTGGCGCATATCGCCGAGCACAGCTCCCAACACACGGACGCGATCATTACCGAGGATACCCAGACAGCAGAAGTCTTCCTGAACGGGGTCGACAGCGCCATCGTCATGGTCAATGCCTCGACCCAGTTTGCCGATGGCGGTCAATTCGGCATGGGTGCCGAGATCGGCATCTCCACCGGCAAGCTTCATGCGCGCGGACCTGTCGGTGTCGAGCAGTTGACCAGCTTCAAGTACCGCGTGCGGGGCGACGGGCATTGCCGACCCTGAAGCGCCGCGCCCGGGTCGGGCTGCTGGGGGGGTCCTTCAATCCCGCCCATGCCGGGCATTTCTACATCAGTCGCGAAGCGCTCCGACTACTCGACCTGGACGAGGTCTGGTGGCTGGTCTCGCCTCAGAACCCGCTGAAACCCATGGCGGGAATGGCCCCCCTGGAAGACCGCCTGGAAAGCGCCCGATCCCAAGCCAGGCTGCACCGCATAAGGGTCAGCGCCCTCGAACTTGAACTCGGGACGCGCTTCACCGCCGATACGGTCGAGGCCCTGCAACGCCGTTTCAAAGGCCTGCGCTTCGTCTGGCTGATGGGCGACGACAATCTGATCCAGATCCACCGCTGGCAGGCCTGGACAAGGCTCTTTGCCCGCGTGCCGATTGCGGTTTTTGCCCGTTCAAGGTATGCTCAGAAGGCGTTGTCATCCCGGGCTGCCAAACGATTCGCCCGGGCCCGTCGAAGCGCGGAAGAGGCCCCCAGGCTGGCCGACGTAAAGGCACCCGCCTGGGTTTTCCTTTCCATCCCGCGTCATCCGGCCTCGGCAACGCGGCTTCGCAACCGCCTCCAGGCCACCCGGGGCGCTGCGCAGTGATCTCTCAACGGGTGGTGGGTGACTCAGGAGGACAAAGATAGACACCCCGTCAAAGGCTCAAGGTTCAGCCCTGCTGGACCTGGTGCAGGGCTCACTCGATGACGACAAGGCAAGCGATGTTGTCGTGATCGATCTCACCGGCAAATCGACCCTTGCCGACCACATGATCATTGCGACCGGCCAATCGCAGCGCCACGTTGGTGCCATGGCCGACCATCTGCGGGACAGCATTAAATCGGCGGGCTTCGGCTCGGCACAGGTGGAAGGTTTGACCACCTGCGATTGGGTGCTTGTGGATGCGGGCGATATCATCGTGCATCTGTTCCGCCCCGAAGTTCGCGCCTTCTACCAGTTGGAGAAAATGTGGGAATCGGAACCGGACCGGGTTTCCGTGGGTGGCATGTCGCCGGCTGTGATGGCGACCGCTGACGCGGGCTCGGCAGGTACGGCCTTGAGGTAAGGCGCAGGCCTGAGCTCTTGAAAACGACATTGATTGCCGTCGGGCGCCTGAAACGGGGGCCCGAAGCAGACCTCCTTGACGCCTATGCGAAACGGTTGAAGCCGCGACTGACCGTGATCGAGGTCGAAGACAAACGCAAACTCGACGTCGCTGAACGCCGACGCCGGGAGGCCGAATTGATCGGCCATCATCTCTCCGATAATGCCTATCTGATTGCCCTGGACGAGCGCGGCAAAGCGCTCCCCAGCGAGACCTTCGCGGATGAGATCGCCAAGATCCGTGACCAAGGCCGGGCGGAGCTGGTCTTCGTGATCGGCGGCGCTGATGGTCTGGATCAGAGCCTTCGTAAGCGCGCCGATAAAATCCTCGCCTTCGGCCCCGCCACCTGGCCCCACATGCTGGTCCGCGTCATGCTGGCGGAACAACTCTATCGCGCCCAGAGCATCCTGGCAGGGCATCCGTATCATCGGGGGGGATGAGAAAAACCCTCAGCCCGGCGCCCGATAATACTGTCGCCCGAACCAGTGCCAGCGGCCATCGACGCGGGGCAGGGTGCAGTTGACGCGGGTCCGGCCCGGCGGGAAGGGCTTTTCGACGCGGATTTCGAAGCGCGTGGCCCCCAGGCGCTCTATCGCGGCCCGCCCCGCGTGGCTGGAATAACAGGCCAGATGCTCCAGCAGATCCAATGAATGGGTCAGGGTGAAACCGATGGACGGCGGATTCTGTTCCCCCACTTGGGGATCGGCGGGGGTTACCTCGGTAATCGGCAGCGCCACCGCATTGGCGGCGAGGCGGAAACGGTCCATGTCGCCATAGGCCTCGTTCAGCGGAAATCGCGGCAGGTCAAACAGGCCGAGGGCACCCTCGGCCTTGGCGGCAGCCCCGGAATGTTGTCCGAAGGCGGCCTCAAAGCCCATCTCGCGGGCGATTTCCTGGACCAATCTGCTGCTCTCGCCGTAGGGGTAGGCGAGCAGCGTCGGCCTAAACCCCAGGTGACGCTCGAAAAGAGTGTTCGCGGTTTCCAACTCGGCACGAATAGCCTCGGCATTCAGGGCGGGCAGATGGGGATGGCGATGGGTCTGGCTGCCGATGGTAACCCCTTCGTCCGCCAGTTGCTTGATCTCCGCCCAGGTCAAATAGCCGCCGAGCCCGCGTTCCACCGCATCTGTCGCCACGAAAAGCGTAAACGGCAGGCCGCGCGCCTTGAGCCGGGGCCAAGCCTCGGTCAGGACGGAGCGATAGGCGTCATCGGCGCTCAGCCCCACGGTGCGCTCGGCCAGGCTCTCCCCCGCAGCGAGCTTGGCCGCGATCTCAGGGAGACCGAGCACCGTATAGATCGGCCGCTCCAACTCTTTCAGATGGGCATCGAATTGATCGAGGCGGATGTTGGTCGCCGGATGATCCCCTTCGCCAAAGCGGTGGTACATCATGATCGCGGCCGATTTGAACCCGCCCTCGAAGGCGATCCCGCCGGTCGGGGGCCAGACGGCGGCCAGCCCCAAGGTCACGATCAAGGCGAGGGCGACCAGCAATCTGGCCAGGCGCTTAGGCGATCTCTGTATCATCGGGGCATCTTAGTCGGGCCGAATTGAAAGCAAAAGCGGTGGTTTAGGTCATCATCGATGGATCTAGAACACTGTCGCTGTAGACCGGGAAAAGGGCGCGGGCATTGAACATCTGATAGTGCCACCATTCATTCCGGAAAAAGTCCCAACCCGCCGTGGTCATCAGACCCATGAGGGTCAACCGATTGGCCTCGGCCTGTTCTGAAATACCGGGGTGGCCGTGATGGGATTCGGGCTGAAAGGCATCGAAACCGGTCCCCATGTCCAGTTCTTCGTCCGATGAGGCATCGACCAGGGTCAGGTCAATGGCAACACCCCGGCTGTGAGGTGATCCCCGTCTGGGATCGGACAGGAATTCCGGATCCGGTGTGTGGTTCCACATCTTCCATTGGGCTTCCGATGGGCGGAAGGCATCGAATATTTTCAATCGGTAGCCCTGGCGTCCGGCCAACCGGATGGCTTCTTCCAACAACGGTATGGCCTCCCGGTGGAGATAGCAGTCGCCGCGGGCGTAAATCGGTGCCCGGGTGAAATTGCGGTTGGTCGCATAGACGATATCAAGCTCCACATCGAAGCGGTCTTCGGTGATCGGAATCAGGTCCATTCAGAGCGGTCCTTTGTGGCAAATACCAATGAGCGCAGATTGGTATTAGGGCGATTCGGCCTTGATCGGCGGGGGAATCCCAAGCCTATATGCCCTTCACCCAAGATCAATCCGGAAGAACGCTCCGTGGCAAGCCTTCTCGCCTTAGACACCAGCACCAGGGCCTGTTCCGTTGCCGTCATGCGCGACGGCGAAGCCCTGTCCCACTGCTTTGAAGCCATGGATCGCGGCCAGGCGGAACGCCTGTTACCCATGGTTGACGAGGTCATGGGGGCGGCAAGCATGGATTTCCCTGCGTTGGATGCCGTGCTGGTGACACGTGGCCCAGGGGCCTTTACAGGCCTCAGAATCGGGCTCGCCGCGGCCCGTGGCCTGGCTCTGGCCGCCGACATCCCCTGCTTTGGGCTGACCACACTGGAAGTTCTTGCCCGCCAGACCGGTCCGGGTGGGGAACCGCTGCTGGTCGCCATCGATTCCAAGCGCGGCGATCTGTTCGTTCAGGCCTTCGATCCCGATGGCACCGCCCTGATGAAACCGGAAGGCCTGGCCCCCGATCGCTTGAGCCCGGAGTTGACCAAACTTGGCCTGGCAGGCCCGCTGCGTCTCGCGGGCGATGCGGCGGAAAAGGCGGCCCTCAACCTCGCCGGTTTCAATTGCACAATGACCGGGATATCGCACCCGGACGCCCTGGCCCTGGGGGAGCTGGCATGCAGCCTCTATCCCCTGAGCGCTGAGGAGCACCCACCGAGCCCGCTTTACCTCCGACCGCCGGACGCCAAGGTGCCGAAGGATGGCGGCAGGCTTCGGCCCCGGGCCCTGGTCCCCGCATCCAGCCGCCCGGACCGGACCGGATGACCCCCGACCAGTTGAACACCAAGATATCCACCTTCGGGCCCGTTGGTGCCGCCGTTCTGGCTGGCATTCACGCCGATTCCGGCGAGGCCGATCCCTGGTCGGAGGCCTCTTTCGCCTCCACCCTTGGCATGCCGGGGGCGGCCACAATTGTGGTTTCACTTGACGATAGACCGGCCTGCTTCTGTCTCTACAGGAAAGCCGCCGACGAGATGGAGATCATCCTGATCGTAACGAAGCTTTCTTTCCGGCGCCGGGGCCTGGCCCGCCGGGCGCTGGAAGCGGCGATCAGATCAGCTGCGGCCGAGCGGATTTTCCTGGAGGTCGCCGAAGGCAACGAGGCCGCCCGATCCCTCTACGCAAGCGCCGGCTTCGCCAAAGTGGGCCGAAGGACGGGCTATTACGCGGATGGCCAGAACGCCTTGGTCATGGCCAGGGACTGGAAACCTAGAGCCTGATCGAAGAAAGCCGATCGCGCTCTATGGCCTGAGTAGCTCATCAGTCTTCGGCCAGACGAACGCCTGCCCGGGTGATCAGTTCGCCGAATTCCCGCAGGAAGACCGATCCCTTGACAGTCCGCTGGATCAGTACCGAACGCCGGTCATTCTCATCGGCCTTGCGCCGGATCAGTTCCAGCTCGCTCAGGCGGTCCAACGCCCGCGTGATGGCGGGTTTCGAGACGTTCAACTGGTCGGCCAGACCGCGCACGGTGTGCGGCGGCGGCGAAAGATAAACGGTGAGCAGCAGGGCCATCTGGCGCGCGGACAAATCCGGTGCGTCACGACGCACGGAATCGACCATGGTCAAACGCCATAGATCCAAGGCCTGAAGCTCGGAGAGATTAATGCCCATGAGCGAGGGGGATTCTTGTGTCCGATTCGTTCCGTCTTCGAAACCTACAAGGCCTTGGGGGAACAAGGCAACCACGAAAAGGGTTAACGCTGCGAGGTCGAACGTTTACCGCTCAACAGAAACGTTCTTCCAGATAGGCGAGGCAGGCCCGTACGGCACCGGTCTCCCCACCCTCGGGTCGACCCGGCCGCTTGCGCTGGTTCCAGCCCATCATGTCCATGTGCATCCAGGGTGTACCGTCGGGAACGAAAGCCTGAAGGTAGAGCGCGGCCGTGATAGCCCCGCCAAAACCGCCGTCCGGACAGTTGTTCAGATCGGCGACCTTGCTTTCCGTCTGCTTGCGGTAACCCTCAACCAATGGCAACTGCCAGAGCGGATCCTTTACACCATCGGAAGCGGCCTTGAGACCCTGAGCCAGGTCGTCGTCATTGCAGAAAATCGCCGGACATTCAGTGCCCAAGGCCACGCGCGCAGCGCCGGTCAGCGTTGCGAAATCGAAGATCAGATCGGCGGCTTGGACGCCGAAGGATTCGTTCACCTCGCCGGCCTCGAACAAGGCATCGGAGAGAATCACCCGCCCCTCTGCGTCGGTGTTCAAAATCTCGACCGTCAGGCCCTTGCGGGTCTCGATCACATCCTGCGGGCGGAAGGCGTTGCCCGAGACACTGTTCTCCACCGCCGGAATGATCAGCCGCAGATTGACCGGCAGCTTGAGCGCCATGATCATCCGCGCCAGGCACAAGGAGGATGCGGCCCCGCCCATATCCTTCTTCATCATCTTCATGTTGGAGCCGGGCTTGAGATTGAGCCCCCCGGTATCGAAACAGACGCCCTTGCCGACCAGGGTGATGTTTGCTTTCGCGTCCGCAGCCTTTCCGTTTGGCCCTTCCCAAAACAATTGGATGACGCGCGGTTCCTGTTCCGCCGCCCGCCCGACGGCATGAACGGCAGGCCAGTTCTGGTCCAACAACTCTTGGCCGGTCAGCACCGTGACTTTCGCGCCGCAATCCGCACCGACCTCTTGTACGGCTTCGGCCAGATGGCGCGGCCCCATATGGTTGGTCGGCCTGTTGACCAGATCCCGCGCGATGTAGATGCCGGCGACCAGCGCCTCCAGTCGATCACGGTCCAGGTCCGCATTCAGACAGAGACGGGCGTCGGGCAGCTTGACCTCCTTGTAGGCGGGGAAACGGTAGGCACCCAACACCCAGCCGAGTGCGAGGTCCGCGCGGATGGGCGATGGCAGAGCGGGATCAAGGACATAGCGGCCCTCGGGCAGGACATCGGGCAGATGCGCCACCGACCAAAGATCGGCCTCTCCCTTGCCCAGGCCCACCAGGACCAGAGACGCCCCCTCCTCGCCCGGCACGATCAATTGACTGTTTGCCTTGGCCTTGAAGCCCTGGACTGCGGCAAGAATTCCCGCCGGGGGCTCCAAGGTGGCCAGAACATCCCCCAGCTGATCTTCCGAAACGAGCTTGATCGGCACCGCGCGGTCATCGACTGTCTTATCATCCAAACAAAAACGCGGGCAGAGGTCAGCAGCAGTAAGGGACATGATCAATCCTGGTCGTGATGGGAAAAGAGGGATTCGGGTGAGATTCTCTCAGAATGGGCCTACGAGGCAAAATAGGCTGATCTGGCCCCTTGACCAACTCTTTGGCCGGGGACCAGTCTGACGACACAGGAATACCATTATTTTTTCAACCTATGCGGAATCTCTCTCCATGTCTCAAGCGCCCAAACTGGTCATCGGCAACAAGAACTATTCCTCCTGGTCCATGCGGGCCGGTTTGATCCTGGATCACGCCGGTATCGAGGTGACAGAAGAGATCATTCCGCTCCGCGAAGAGGACAGCTCGGCGCGAATCACGGCCTTTTCGCCCTCCGGTCTGGTCCCGGCGCTTCTGGTTCGCGACGATGAGGGTGCCGAGCAGGTGATTTGGGACAGTCTGGCGATCTGCGAATGGGCCGCAGAACAGGCCCCCGACAAGGGCCTCCTGCCAGCGAATCCCCTGACCCGCGCGGTCTGCCGATCCGTCGCAGCCGAAATGCACAGCGGCTTCCGTGCGCTCCGGTCCGAACGCCCGATGAACCTGCGTATGACCTTGAAGGCCGTCCCGGCCTCTCCGGATTGTTTGGCCGACATCGCGCGGATCGAAGCCGTCTGGGAAGACTGCCGGGACCGCTTCGGCGAAGGTGGGCCCTTCCTGTTCGGCGGCTACACGATCGCTGACGCGCTCTACGCGCCGGTGGTCAGCCGCTTCGTGACCTATGGTGTTGACCTGGGCGCGGTCGCTGCCGCTTACGTCAACGCGATGCAGGCTGATGGGGCTTTCGTTCGCTGGGCGGAAGCGGCGAAGGCAGAGACTTGGTCGATTCCGGCACTCGACCGGGATTGGAATGCCTAAGCGACCGCCAAAGTACCCGATCAAGGAGAACCGGGTCCAAGGGGCACAGAGTCATGGATAAAAAAGAAGAACTCAACCTCGCCTATCGGTTCTTCTTTGAAGACAACGAACTGCCGCATCACGACCGCGCCAGGCTGGAAACCTTCATCCAGGGCTTCCTGGCCACTCTTCCCGCCGATCAGGCCGACATGCTCTCCAAAGGACTGCTCGCCCAGTTCGGCCAGTTGATGCGGACGCCGGAAGGCCAGAAGGTCGTCCAGGGCTTCTTCGAACAGGCCCGGACGGCGGCCTTTGACGCCGGACATCATCATCTGTTCGAGGCCTGGGACCGATCCATCCTGGACGGCCTCTATGGCGAAGACATCAAGGCCATCAACGAAGAGGGCAAGGACGGCCAAAAGTCGGTTCTTTTCGTCGCCTCCATCCCCTATTTCCTGATCCTGCGCGAGGCGCTCTATCTGAAGGAACGGGGCTACAGGGTCTATCTTCTGTGCCTTTCAAAGGTCGATGACAGGACCGCGAGCGCCTTTGAAGCGGTCTTCGAACGGATCCTCCATGCCGACTTGAGCAAGCGGCTGATGAAGGCGATCATGACCGCGCTTGAACCCGATCTCTGCCATGTCCAGTGCTGGATGATGAGCTATTTCTTCGGGCGCATGGCGCTGGAGACCATGGCGGGCAAAAGAACCAAGGTCATCTCTGAGTTTTACGACATCACCTCGCTCTATGCGCCCCGCGACGACCTTGTCACCAAATGGGATGACCGGGTGGTCGACCTGGATCTGGATTGCGAAAAAGTCATCTTGGAGAACTCGGACGCGGTGATCAGCCGTTTTCCGCCCGATGTGGCCTCCGAATGGTTGGCGGAGAACGGGGTTCCCGATCTCGAACATCTGGAATTCCAGGCCTACCCCTGCCGGGAATATTTTGACCATGAACCGGACAAGCCCTCCGCCAAAGACGGTCGGATCAGACTGGTTTATGCCGGTGCCCTGATCCCGCCGAAGGGCCATCCGAAGACCTTGTTTCCGGAATGGGGCATGGTGCAGGCCTTCGAATGGATTCTCGATCAAGGCATGATGATCGATGTCTATTCACCGCCGCAGTTCGAAAACGAAAAGATTCACGAACTCCTGATCGACTTCCACCGGCTCATTGACCGCTTTCCTGACAGTTTCCGCCTCCTGAACGGCCTGCCGCCCGGCCAGTTGTCCCAGGTCTTGAAGCCCTATGATTACGGCATTCTTCTGTTCAATTGGGAACCCGGTACGGACGCCCTGCGGGATCTGCAAAAGCGGGGCGTCATGGCCACAAAGCTGTTCACCTATCTGGAGGCCGGGCTGCCGGTCCTGGTGAACGCCGAATACACTGGCATGGCAGGCTTTGCAGAAGGAAATGGGGTCGGCCTCGGCATCGCTTCCGAAACACTCCCGAATCTGAAATCTCACCTGGAGGAACAGGACTACCAGGCCTTGGTCGACGGTGTTCTGAGCTATCGGGATCGCCATTCAATGGAAAAAGAAATCGCCCGCTTGAGCGGACTTTATGATGAGCTATTGGATTCGGGAAAAGTTGCGACTAGCGATCAATAATTTTTACTTGGATGATTTTCTAATCATTCTCCTGAAAAAACTCGATTAATTGCTTGATAGTGGCAAACGCACCACGAAACCTATGGTTTTTTTACGGTATGGTCTGCGCTATTTTAATGGAGCTCTAAGTTATCTCGTAAAAGGTGTCCTGAATGCCCGATGATCGCCGCCCCAGCTCGGATACCAAGATCAAGCCAAATCGACCGAGTCTGGCCGATCTCACGGCGGCGGGCAGCTTTGCGGATGTGTTTTTTTCAGGCGTCCCGGATGGGATTGCCTTTATCGACCGCGCTGGCTTCCTGGTCAGCTGCAATCCGGCTTTCGAGCGGTTCTTCGGTTACGACCTCGGTGAATTGGTCGGCCAGAACATCTCTGTGCTGATGCCGGAACCAGACCGATCCCGGCATACGGGCTACATCCGGCGTTACTTGGATACCGGCCAACAGCGCGTTATGGGTACGGGGCGCGAGGTGACGGGCATCCGCAAGGACAAGACCCCGATCCTGATGAATTTGAGCGTCGGCGAAGCCCCGGGTGGCTTTGTCGGCATCGTTCGCTACCGGGCCGGTGCCAGCCTGGCCGAGGGCGAGGACGAGATGTCCAGGTTGGGTGCCGTTGCCCATCTTGCCAGCGATCCCGAATTGGATGTGGATCAGGCGCTTGATCTGGTGCTACGGCAATTGCGCGACCTCTTCGGCATCCGGCTGGCCTTCCTTGGCCATGATGACGGCGAAACGCTGACCATTCTCCGGTCTTTCGGGGCGGAGGAGGCGGAGCGCGCTGGCCTAGACCTCTCGCCCGGCCAAACCCACAAGATAGCTAAGACCTTTGCCCGAACTCTTGCCGAAAGGCCGGACCTCGATCCGCTGTTTCTGGCCGAGAGCCGGGACAACCGCCAAGTCTATCAAAATGTCTTACCGGCCTGGCGCTCGGCCTTCCGTCAGTTCGGTGGCTGCCGCTTCCAGGTGGATGGCGAGGTTTTCCTCTTCTGTTTCGGATCGGCACTGCCCCGGATCGAGCCTTTGGAAGACGGCGAGGCGCGCCTGTTCCGGGGCCTTGCCTCGGCGGCCCGATCGGTGTTGAAGCGGCGGTCGCTGGAACGCCAGAAAGAACGGATCGAAGCCGGTGACCGGGCCAAGACCGCTTTCATGACCATGATCAACCACGAAATGCGCACACCGCTCAATGCCATCATCGGTTTTTCCGAGATCATGGCGGGCGAAGGGGGTATGGTTGTCGGCCCCGAGCAGATGCGCGACTACGCGGGTCATATCTTGGACTGCGGTCAACACCTGAAAGGCATCGTCAACGACATCCTGGACCTCGTCCGGCTGCAAAGTGGCGGGGTCGAACTGGTTCTGCAGCCCGTGGATCTTCATGCCACCATGGGCGGCGTATTCAATCTGATGTCGGCCCATGCGGCACAGAACCGCATCGCGCTGCTGCCCGATGCCCGGGACGACCTGCCGCCGGTGAAGGCCGACCCGATCCGACTGAAACAGGTGTTGGTCAATCTTTGCTCCAACGGCTTGAAATTCACCGGTCCGGGTGGCCAAGTTGTGATGAGCGCCGAGCCGCTGAATGATGCCGTCGAGGTGGTGGTATCGGATACCGGGATCGGCATGTCGCCCGAAGAGATTGCCCATGCCCTGGAACCGTTTTCGCAAGTGGATGAAAAGCTGGCCCGCCGGTATGAAGGCGTCGGCCTCGGCCTGCCGATCACGCGCCGCATCGTCGAGTTGCACGGCGGGACGTTCGATATTGCCAGTGAAAAAGGCAAAGGGACCCAGGTCCGCATTACGCTTCCCAGGGCCAACCCGTCGAAAGCCGCCTGAAGGACGCCTGGCGGCCGCATTGCTGTTGGTCGTCCTCTTCCCGGCGGTCGCCGCTGCACAAAGTCAACCCGACAAACCTGATTCCGATTGCGGAGCACCTGCGCCGGTCTGCGCCGCCATGGGCCATGTCTTTGTCATCGCGGCATTCGATCCCATCGGATCCGCCGTCGCTCTTGGCGAAGGGCTCTTTGTGACCAACCGCCATGTGGTCGCCGACCATGCGGAAGTTACCGTCTATGACCGCGCGGGCAAGGAATTCACCGGAACCGTTATCCCCACGGGCTATCTGGGCGATCTGATCCTGTTCCGTCTCGATGGCTTCGGGCCCGATGCTGGACTGGAAATGGCCGTGGCAGGCGAGGAGACCGCGCTTTTCGGTATCGGGGCCGACCCCGGACGGCAGACCATCCGGGTCTATGCCGAGGGTCGGCCGATCAAGCTGCCGCTCGACGAATGGCCCCTGTCGCGTCTGCACCATTCCGCCCAGTCGGGGCCTGGAAACTCCGGCGGTGCCCTGGTGGACGACCGGGGCCGTCTGGTGGGCGTCGTCACGTCCGGCGGGGAAGGCCGGAACGAGGCCATGCCGGCATCCGAGATCGCCCGACTGATAACCCTCTCCGGCGACCGCTTTGCCGAGGAAAGCCGGACCCGAGGCCTTGCCCTGCGCCAATGTGCCGAACGGATCGACCGCCGGTTTCGCGGCAGCGAAATGCCGGATGGCGACGCGTATGAACGACTGAAGGCCGTCTGCCTGGAAAGCGGAAACCGGCAGTTGATCGATCTCGCCGGTCAGATCATGGGCCGCGCCGGGCGTAACTCTGATGCCATCGACCTGTTTGAACGGTCTCTGGCCCAGGACCCCTATGCCCCGAACGCCCTGGTTTCGCTCGCCATTTCGCTGCACATGGCCAGACGCTACGGCGACGAGATCCCGCATCTGAAGCGCCTGTTAGAATTGATGCCGGATGATCCTCAAGTGCTGCGCCTGGCACTGCAGGCCGGCAAATGGGGCGGGGATTTGCCCCTGGCGGAAGAGGCTCTGGCCGGAATCGAACGCTATCATCCGAGGCTGGCCCCGGTCGCGAGGGATTTCCTGGCTCAGGAAAACTAAAGCGGCCTTCGCCCCCTTTGATGCGGTAGGCTTCTAGAACCGCTCTAGCCGTCACCCTGCTTGAGGGCCTCCAGGAAGGCGGACTGGGGGATTTCGACATTGCCGAACTGGCGCATCTTCTTTTTCCCCTTTTTCTGCTTTTCCAGCAGTTTCCGTTTCCGCGTGATGTCACCGCCGTAACACTTGGCGGTCACGTCCTTGCGCATGGCACCGATGGTCTCGCGGGCGATCACCTTGCCGCCGATGGCCGCCTGGACGGCGATCTTGAACAGCTGTTTCGGGATCAGATCCTTCAGACGTTCACAGATCTGACGGCCTCGGGATTCCGCGTGGCTGCGGTGAACGATGAAGCTGAGGGCATCCACGGGCTCCTGATTGACCAGGATCGAAACCTTGACCAGATCACTCTCGCGGTAATCGACCAGTTCGTAGTCAAAGCTGGCGTAGCCCCGACTGACAGACTTCAGCCGATCATAGAAATCGATCACCACCTCGTTCAGCGGCAGGTGATATACCGCCATGGCCCGCCCGCCGACATAGGTCAGTTCGATCTGTTCGCCGCGACGTTCCGTGCAAAGCGACAGCACGGCCCCCAGGTAGTCGTCCGGCACCATGATCGTCGCCTTGATCCAGGGCTCTTCCATCTTGTCGATCTTGACCACATCCGGCATGTCGGCCGGGTTGTGCAGTTCCTTGTAGCCGCCGTCGGTCATGTAGAGTTTGTAGACCACGCTGGGGCTGGTGGTGATCAGATCGAGGTCAAACTCGCGTTCCAGCCGTTCCTGGATGATCTCCAGGTGCAGCAGGCCCAGGAAACCGCAACGAAAACCGAAGCCGAGCGCAGCCGAACTCTCGGTCTCGAACTGGAAGCTGGCATCGTTCAGGTGCAGCTTCTCCAAGCTGGTGCGCAGGTCTTCGAAATCCGCCGCATCAACGGGGAACAGGCCGCAGAAGACAACCGGCACACTGGGCTTGAAGCCCGACAGCGGCTCGGCCGTGGGCTTTTTGTCTTCTGTAATCGTGTCGCCCACGTTGGTGTCCGCCACCTGCTTGATCGCAGCCGTGATATAGCCCATCTCGCCCGGGCCCAGTTCGTCCACCTTGGTCGCCGTCGGCGTAAAGATACCCACCTGATCGACGCCATAGACGGCCCCGTTGGACATCATCTTAATCTTCTGGCCGCGCTTCAGTTTGCCGTCGTAGACACGCACCAGGATCATCACGCCGAGATAGGGGTCGTACCAGCTATCCACCAGAAGCGCTTTCAACGGTGCGTCGGCATCACCGGATGGGCTCGGCAGTCGCTGCACCAAAGCCTCAAGGACGTCCGGCACACCGACACCGGTCTTTGCCGAAATCTCCACAGCGTCAGAGGCATCCAGGCCGATCACATCTTCAATCTGATCGCGCACCTTGGCGGGTTCGGCCGCCGGCAGATCGACCTTGTTGAGAACGGGCACGATTTCGTGGTCGTTCTCCAGGCTGAGGTAAACATTGGCGAGCGTTTGGGCCTCAACCCCTTGCGTCGCATCAACCACAAGCAGCGCGCCTTCACAGGCCGCCAGCGAGCGGCTGACCTCGTAGGCGAAATCCACGTGGCCCGGCGTATCCATCAGGTTCAGCTGATAGGTCTCGCCGTCGGAGGCCTTGTAGTTGAGGCGCACGGTCTGGGCCTTGATGGTGATGCCGCGCTCGCGCTCGATCTCCATCGAATCGAGAACCTGCTCCTTCATCTCCCGGTCCGTGAGCCCGCCGCAGAGCTGGATCAGCCGGTCGGCGAGCGTGGATTTCCCGTGGTCGATGTGGGCGATGATGGAGAAGTTGCGGATGTGTTTGAGATCAGAGCTCATCAAGGGTTCCAGCAGCGAAAAGAGGGCCAGTCCAAGCGCGGGCTTTTAGCCTGATTTGCCCGGAAGTGCCAGCCCCTCAAGCGGGGCGGCTGTTTGCCTGCCACCAGGTCTGGATACTTTGCCAGGCCTGGTCTGCACCGACCGCGATCTCGATGACTTTCCATCGGTCGGTCTCCCCGCGCCTGAGGGACAAGGCACCCTTTGGCAGACCCCAGGCCTTGGCGAGGTGTTTGATGACGGCAGCGTTGGCTTTTCCGGCTTCCGGGGCCGCCGTGACCGAAAGCTTCAGCCAAGATTCACCATCGCCATCCACCAAAAGACCACCAAAGGCCGTCTTCGCAGCCCTGGGGGCAACCTTCAGGCGGACGATCAGGGTGCCTGCCACCAGGGCAGCAAAGGGTGGCAGGGGCTCAGCCACTCACCGCCAGGAAGACGTTGATGATGATCTGCTTGGAAAAAATCAGGATCAGGATCAAGGCCATGGGAGCCAGATCGATCCCGCCCAGATTCGGCAGGATATTGCGCAGGGGACGCAGGGCCGGTTCGGTCGCACGGTGCACGAAGTCGCCGATCATATAGACGAAGCGGTTGGAGGTGTTGATCACCTGAAACGCCACCAGCCAGCTCAGGATCACGCCGATGATCACAATCCACATATAGATATCGATCACGGTGGTGATCAGCCAAAGGAACGGGCCGCCGACGATGGACATGGGGGATTTCGCCTCAGATTGCTTAAACCAGCGCAGGGACAAGCGCTTTTGTTTGTATCGCTATAGAGATTAGAAAGCACAAAGCCCCCCGGCAAGGGGGGCAACCAAAAAGGCCTCTCCGCCCCTTGACAGCACCGGGTCCGAACAGCACACTCCGCCGCCTCAAGAGTGGGGCCGTAGCTCAGTTGGGAGAGCGCGTCGTTCGCAATGACGAGGTCGTCGGTTCGATCCCGATCGGCTCCACCATTTTCTCGTTTGCCCCGCTCCGCTCGCCCCTCGGTGAAGTGATCCGCTCTGGAAAGGGTCGATGCTCGCATGGGCGCGGCTCAAGGCTGTGGGCAAGCCATTCTCGTTAGCGTTTGCCCCGCTCCGCCCGACCCACGGTGAAGTGATCCACTCTGGAAAGGGGCGATGCTCGCATGGGCGCGGCTTTAGGATAAGAAGTCCCAAGAAATTGGCCCCTTCGCCTTGGAAAACCGGAGATCGCCCGATCCCGCCCAACCTTCGGTTGTCACATTTCAACAAAAGGGGTAATTAGTCCCGATTCGAAAGTGTCATGCCAAGGGGGTCATAGCATGATGTGGTCGCGTTTTGCCCGGATGATCGGGCTCGTTTCTGTTTTCCTGGTCGCAGCCTGCGGTGAAGGTGACGAGGCGGCCCAGGCCGAAAAGGCAGATCAAGCCGCTCCGCCCGCCATCAAACTCGCATTGGTCATGAAGACCCTGACCAATCCTTTTTTCGTCACCATGGAAAAAGGTGCACGACGGGCAGAGGCCGAGTTCGGTATCGAGTTGCAGGTCAAAACGGCTGCCGAGGAGACCTCGATCCATCAGCAGATCGATATCGTCAACCAGTTGGTGAGAGACGGCGAGGTAAAGGCGATCATCATCGCACCCGGCGATTCCGTGCAGCTCATCCCGGCCCTTAAAGCCGCCCAGGATGCCGGTATCAAGGTGGTCAATATCGACAATCAACTGGATCAGAATGTGTCCAAGAACTACGGACTCACGGATGTCCCCTTCATCAGCGTCGACAATGCCGCCGCAGCCTATCTGTCAGCCAAGTACATCGCGGACCGGATGACCGGCCCAACAAAAGCCGCGATCCTGGAAGGCATTCCGACGGCGGCGAACGCCAAGGCACGAAAGGCGGGTGCCGAGCGGGCCTTCGAGGAAAGCCCGAACATCTCGATTGTCGCCTCCACGCCCGCCAACTGGAAAATCGATGAGGCCTATGCGGTAACAAGCCAAATTTTCGAGGAAAACCCGGACATCGGTGCCATATTCAGTTCAAACGACATGATGGCCATGGGCGTTCTGAAATATCTGGAGGAGAACCGCCTGGATACCGTGCTGGTCGCCGGCTTCGATGCCATCGAAGAAGCCAAGTCGGCGATCCAACAGGGCAAATTGGCCGTAACCATTGACCAACTGCCTGCGGAACAGGGATACGCCGGGGTGAAAATGGCACTGGATTTGATCAACGGCAAACCAGCACCGAGCGAAATCATGATCGACGTCCAGGTGGTCGATCAGGCTGCTTTGCAATGATGATGGTCCTGGTGCAGGCCCGTTCCGCGAGGGGCACCCTTTGAAACACATGAGAGGCGCATGGGCTGGCCGAAACTGACCATCGTCCAAAAGCTGATCGGATACTGTTTGATCGTCAGCGTCCTGCCGATCCTGGTTGTTGGCTGGATTGCATACTATTACGCGACAAAAGAACTGGGAAAACAATCCGATCTGCTGGCCCGCACCCTCTTGAACAAAGAAGAACGCCTGCTGTCGGCCTACCTGGAGCAGGTTGAGGCCCTCACCTCCCAGATTGCGGGGCTCGAGGATATCGCGGCCATCATGGAAGAAAAGGCCGGCGAAGACGCCTCCTACGACACACTGGTGACCAACGCCCGCATTGGCTATTTGCTGAACCGGTTTTTGAATGTCCGCGGCCTGCTCTCGATCAGTCTGTTCGGCGACCAGGGTGCCTACTATCATGTGGGGGATACGCTGCAGGTCTCGACGCTGGAGGCGGAAAGGGTAGACGACCTGAAGAACAGGGCGTTAAGTCAGCCCTATTCCGTCTACTGGCCGGGGATCGAATCGAACTTCAATACGGCCTCAAGCGAAGAACTGGTCCTTCCGGTCGTTCGCATCCTTAGGGTCCTGAACCCGGACTCGTTGGCGCTGGAACCGATCGGCATGATCGTGGTCTATCTCAGCGTGGACGCCTTCTATCAGACTTTTTCAGAGACGAGCCTAGGGCCGGGCAGCTTCCTCGCGGTGCTTGATCACCAGAACCGGCTGGTTTTCCATCCCGATCGGGCACGGCTGGGCAGCAGCGGATTGGATATCGTGCCCGCCGACAAACTGGAAGGGAGCGAAACCCGCTTCGAGCGCGAATTTGACGGCGATAAGCACGTTATTAACCTGATCGATTCGCAGATTACAGGCTGGAAGATGGCCAGTGTCGTCCAGAGCCACACCATCGAATCAACAGCCGATACCATTCGAACCGTCACCATTTTGCTCATTGTCACCAGCCTGAGCTTTGTCGCCCTGGCCGCCTGGCGGGTTTCCAGGACCATGGTACAGCCGATGCAAGCAATTGTGGAACGCTTCAAGCGGTTCAGATCCCGCGACCTGGACGTGGCTGAACCACTGGAGGTCAAGGGAAACGATGAGGTTTCGGAGCTTGTCCGATGGTACAACGAATTCCTGAAGACCTTGCGATTGCGCCAGGAATTTGAAGCGGAATTGGAGACAGCGAAACAGGAAGCCGAAGAGGCCAACAAGGCGAAATCCCAATTCCTGGCTTCGATGAGTCACGAATTGCGAACGCCCATGAATGCTGTCCTGGGCTTTGCCCAGATGCTCCAGTACGACCCCACAAATCCTCTCTCGGAGAAACAGAAGGAATATGTCGGCACCATACTGTCCGCCGGTCAACATCTACTGGAGCTGATCAACGAGGTATTGGATCTGTCACGGATTGAAGCCAATCAGCAAGACCTCGTCCTCGAAGAGGTCACGGCGGGAGAGATCATCGAGGAATGCGTCACCCTGTCAGCCCCCCTGGGAGAGGCTCGACGTATATCGATCGAAGCCCATGGAATTGCCCCGGAAATCGTGTTCAAGACCGATCACCGGCGGCTGCGCCAGGTGTTGTTGAACCTGTTGTCCAACGGGGTGAAGTATAACCGGGATGGCGGTTCGGTCCGCGTGGAAGCCGAAGAAAGACCCGGGGATTACGGCCGGATCACCGTCACGGACACCGGCCTTGGCATCGCCAAAGAAGATTTTCCCAAAGTATTCCAGATGTTTACCCGCTTCACGACGGACGCGATGATTGCCCGCGAAGGCTCCGGCATTGGCCTGACGGTTTCCCAATTGCTGGTCGAACGGATGGCCGGGCGGATCGGCTTTGACTCCGAAGAGGGCCGGGGCAGCACCTTCTGGATCGAACTGCCCCTGGCCCGCAAGAAGGACATCCTGATCTGGACGGAAGACCTGCGGATCCAGATCGATGCCCTCGACAAAGACCATCAGGCTCTGGTCGAGCTGACCAACAAGATCTCTCGACCGGATTTGTCTTCGGCCCAGGTCGAGATCCTTTTGAACAAGCTGAAAGGCGAGACCCGCGATCACTTTGTGCGGGAAGAGGCCATCATGGCGGCGCTGGGTGACCCGAATTTCGAACAACACAGCGAAAGCCATGCCGAGCATCTGCGTATTTTGGCCGATTTTTGCGACCGGCGGCTGACAAGCCGGGATGGGGATGAGATTGAAGCCCTCCTTGGCAACTTGAAATCCTGGTGGACCCATCACATTCATCACGCCGACAAAGACATCGTTGGCCTGGCGGAAGGTCGCGCTCACGACATCCGGGAAGCCCTGAGGCACATTGAAGCCGTAGCGAGCTAGGGCGGTTTTCGTCGCTACGTTTCCCCTTCGCGCAAGGGGCGGACGTAGAGTTCCATCCGATGGTCGACGAGATTTAGGCCATGGTCGAGGGCGATCTGTTTCTGCAGC
Source organism: Magnetovibrionaceae bacterium (assembly GCA_049603795.1). Classification (GTDB taxonomy): domain Bacteria; phylum Pseudomonadota; class Alphaproteobacteria; order Rhodospirillales; family JBMYSY01; genus JBMYSY01. The sequence continues at coordinate 413,598 of JBMYSY010000001.1, read as the reverse complement.
GCTTCGATCTCCAAGTCCCGGAACTCGATGATCTCTCCGGTCTTCACGTTGACGAGGTGGTCGTGATGCTCCTCGCTGACGGTCTCGTAGCGGTATCGGCCCTGACCGAAATCATGCCTTTCCAGAATGCCCGCTTCTTCGAACAGACGGACGGTCCGATAGACCGTGGCGATGGAAAGGTCGGGATCGGTCCTCAGGCATCGGGCATGGACCTCTTCGACATCAGGATGTTCCCGAGCCTCCGAAGCGTCTGATAGCACGCGGGCGATGACCCGGCGCTGGTCGGTCATGCGGAGTTTTTTCTCGGTACAGAGCTCTTCGATGAGGCAGAGGGAAGGGTTTTCACCCACGGCTCGACTCCTTGACTGGCTGCTTTGGGGGCTGTTCGGTCGAAGGAGGAGGCACATCAGCCCGACCGGCGTTGAGGGCCTGGAGCGCCTGCACAATCTTTTTTCCAGATAATCCCCGCCACAAAAACATATCCACGATCTCCTGAAGGAAGCCCGGCTGGCTCCTCATTCTGATAATGATTATCATTATCTTTGTCAGAAGAACAAGTCAATCCATCAAAAAAAATAGGGCCATTCCCCGAACCCCCTCGGGAAATGGCCCCATCCTTGACATCAGGTCACTTGGACCTGCTGGTGAAGACCGCTCTAAACAGAGGATGACTCAGGCGCTTTCGTCGCCGCCGTCTGTTTGAAGCTGAATGTAGTTTTGAATGCCCATCTTCTCGATCAGGCCCAACTGCTGTTCGCAGAAATAAAGGTGATCTTCCTCGGTATCCTTCAGCAGGCCGTTCAGGATCTCGCGGGTCACGTAGTCCTGTTCTTCCTCCGCCAGGGCGATGACCTTCTTCAGTTCGCCTTGGACGTGGACCTCGTAGGCCAGATCATTGGTGATCATGGACACCACGTCGGAGCCAATCTTCAAGGCATCGCGGGAGGCCACATCCGGTATGCCCTCCAGGAACAGGATACGCTCAACAAGGGCGGTCGCGTGTTCCAGCTCTTCTTCCTGTTCGTGTTTCAGGCGCTCATAGAGGGCCTTCATGCCCCAGTCCTGATACATCCGGGAATGAATGAAGTACTGGTCGGCCGCCGACATCTCGTGTGTCAAAAGCCCGTTCAATGCGTCGATGACCTTGGCGCTGCCCTTCATTTCCCTCTCCCTTGCTTTTCAATTCGGAACTGCGTCGGCGCTGTGGCAGGTGGGATATACCCATCCGCGCCAAAACAGATGAGTAAGAACTATAAATCCTCAACAACATCTGCAACAGTTTTTATAGCATTCGGACAATAAATATTTGCGAACGATTTTCAGAATGAAAAATGAATTGTAGTTGATATTGATTATTAAAAATCATCCCTACTTTTATTATGGTATCTTTCAGCAGAGAATGGGTGCCGCGACAACCCACCAGTCGGCATGATCTTCTCCGATCCGCGACGCCGCCGCCAGGGCGTCCGTCTCGTCGGCGAACAGGCCGAAGCAGGTGGCCCCCGAGCCGCTCATGCGGGCCAGCAGACAGGCCGGCTGTTCGGCGAGAACGTTCAGCACGTCATCGATGACAGGTTCCAGCCTACGGGCTGGCGGCTCCAGGTCATTGGTTCGCTGGGCCAACAAAGCGGCAAGACGGGCGGCGTCCTCGGGCGGTTGATCGAAGCGCCCCGGTTCCGAAAATTCGGCACCTTCGGCGGCCCGCGCCTTGAACACCGCCGGGGTCGAGACGCCAACACCCGGGTTGACCAGAACCAGATGCGTCTGGGGCAGGGCCGGAACCGGGCTCAAGTCCTCGCCAATTCCGCCCATGAAGGTCGACCGGCTGTTCAGGCAGACGGGCACATCAGCGCCAAGATCGAGGCACAGTGCCTGAAGCGCGGCCTCATCCGGGTCCAGGCCAAACAGATCGATCAGTGCTCTCAAGGCCGCCGCAGCATCCGCCGAGCCGCCACCGATCCCACTGGCCACCGGGAGCCGTTTGACCAGGCTCAGTGCGGCACCGGGCAAGGCCTCTTTGCCCACCAAGGCCTGAAGGCCGAGGGCCGCACGCATGACCAGATTGTCGGGTCCGGTCCCGAGTCCTTCTGAAAATTCGCCGTCGATGGAGAGCGTGAAGGACTCCGACGGTTCGGCAGAGACCAGGTCCCCGAAGCCTGCGAAAACAGCCAGACTGTCCAGCAGATGATAGCCATCGTCCCGGCGACCCGTAACCTGGAGATAGAGATTGATCTTGGCTGGCGCAAAGTGGCTGACCATCGGCGTTCCGGTCTCAGGAATCGTCCCTTGCATCGTCCCTGGCATCGTCCCTGGCATCGCCTCAGCGAACGTCCGCCTGACCCAGGCCGCGCTTCAGTTTCGCTTCAATCTTGGTCGCCACGTCGTCTTCCGGCTCCAGGCCCAAAGCCCGGCGCCATTGGAAGCGGGCCTCGGCCAGCCTGCCGACCCGCCAATAGGCATCGCCCAAGTGATCGTTGATGACGGGGTCAGCCGGGCGCAGCTCGACGGCCTTTTCCAGTTCCACCACGGCCTCTTCAAAACGGCCCAACTGGTAATAAACCCAGCCCAGGCTATCGACGATGTAGCCGTCATTCGGGCGCAGTTCGACGGCGCGGCGGATCATCCCTTCGGCGCGTTCCAGGTTGCGATCCATCTCCACCCAGGAATAGCCCAGGTAATTCAAGACATAGGGTTGATCGGGCTGATACTCGAGCGCCTGGAGGAAATCCGCTTCGGCCTCGTCCCAGCGTTTTGTCCGTTCGTAGGTGATACCGCGTGCATAAAACAGCGACCAGTGTTCCGGGCCGGGCCGCTCAATGCGATCAAAGGCACGTTCATAGGCTTCTGCGGCTTCCTCGAAGCGTTCGATGGACCGCAGGGTATCGCCGAGATCAATCAGCGGCTCCGGGCTGTCATCGCGCTCGTCCGCCATGGCCTCGAACAGTTCGATGGCTTCGTCCGCGCGCTCGAGCCGGCTCAGATTGTTGGCGATCCGAAGCCGGGCCGCCCAGGAAAAGGCCGTGCCCTCTTTCACGGTGGCATAGACCCCGTTGGCGGCTTCCAGCCGACCGGATTGTTCCAGGATATCGGCAACCAGCAGGGCGTTCACCGTAAGATCGGGGCGCAGTGACTGGGCGAGGCGTCCGAACACCAGGGCGGTCTCCTGGGCATTCTGCTGGCGGATCGAACCGGCGACACCGAAAAGGGCTTCGGCCACGCCTTCGGTTGCGGATTTAACCGGCAATTCCGCCTTGTCTTCGTTCTTCACCCGTTCAATGTCCCCGGCCACCAGTTCGGAAAGGGGATGCTCGGCCAGGTAGTTTTCATAAAGCGCCAAGGCCTTCTTGGGCTCCCCCGCCCGCTCGAAATAGGCCCCCATGATTTGGATCAGGCGGATGGAATCGGTGTTTTCGCCATCGCTGGTGGCAGCGGACAGTGCCTTGCCCGCGGCCTCTAGGTTGCCCAGCGCCATATGGATCAAGCCTGCGTGAAGGTCGTGCAGGGTGGTCGAGCCCCGATTGGCTTTCAAAGCACCAAGCGCCTTCAAGGCACCCGGTCCATTTCCTTCACCGAATTGGGACCAGGCGCTGATCAAGGGCACCAGGTAGCGCCCGATCCCGGATGTTTCCAGACCTTCGAGAGAACTCACCGCCTCCCCGAAGCGCCCTTCCTTCAGATGTTGGATCGCAACCGCATAGCGGGCGATGGGCACGTCGTCCCGGTTGGCCACAAGCTTTTCGGCCAAGGGCAAAGCCTCGTCCGAACGGCCTTCGACCACGAGAACGACAAAAGCTCGACGGACCAAGTCCAGGTTTTCCGGATCCTGTTCGAGGGCCTGGAGGAGAAACCCGGCCGCCTTGTCCAAATCCCGCTCGGCCTGAGCGTGACGCCCGGCCAGATACTGCCCGGCAAGTGACGTCCCCGTCTCAATGGCCTGGCCCTGCAGCGGTTGATCGACCACGGCGAGATCGTTGGAGGCCAACTGGCGTGTCTCGGCTGTCTCGGCACAGGCGGTGGGTGCGATCAACAGGGCCGCAACGAGACCCGCTGACAGGCCGGAGGACGGGCCGGAGGACGGGCCGTGGGACCGGCGACGAATCAGCTTTTCGATAACAAGAAGGGGGAAAGGCACAGGGGGAAGCCTCCGATGTGCGGAACGAGGGGGATTGAACTTCCGCTCAAACAAGCGATGCGGCCAGTCTAACCCGGCTTGTCGCTCCCCCTCAAAGATTTCCATCACATATTCGGATAAGCCGGCCCTTCACCGCCCTGCGGGGTGACCCAATTGATGTTTTGGGTCGGGTCCTTGATGTCGCAGGTTTTGCAATGGACGCAGTTTTGGGCGTTGATCTGGAAACGTTTGCCGCCCTCAGCCTCTTCATCGTCCAGGTACTCGTATACGCCCGCAGGGCAGAATCGCTGTTCCGGCCCGGCATAGAGCGCCCAATTGATCGACATCGGCACACCGCCATCCTTCAGCTGCAGGTGGCAGGGCTGGTCTTCCTCGTGGTTGGTGTTCGAGATAAAGACGCTGGACAACTTGTCGAAGCTGATCTTGCCGTCCGGCTTCGGATAGGTGATCGGCTGGCATTCTGCGGCTTTCTTGAGCGCCGAATGGTCCGCGTGATGACCCAGGGTCCAGGGTGCCTTTCCCCGAAACAGATAGGTGTCCAGCGCCGAATAGGCGATGCCGCCCCAGAGCCCCCAGCGGAATGAGGGGCGGATGTTGCGGACGGACTGCAACTCGTCCCAAAGCCAGGATTTTTCGAGTGTTTCGCGGTAGCCCGCAATCTCTTGGGGTTTATCGCCCGTCAGCGCCTCGATCACCGCTTCGGCACAGAGCATGCCCGACTTCATCGCCGTATGCGTGCCCTTGATCTTCGGCACGTTCAGGAATCCGGCCGTATCGCCGACCAGGCAACCACCCGGGAAAGTCAGCTTCGGCAGTGACTGCACGCCGCCCTCGGATAGCGCCCGCGCGCCATAGGCAATCCGCCGCCCGCCTTCGAAGAAATCCTTCACCGCCGGGTGATGCTTGAAGCGCTGGAATTCGTCAAAGGGCGACAGATAAGGGTTCGCATAGTCGAGGCCTATCACGAACCCGACCGCCACCTGGTTGTCTTCCAGATGATAGAGGAAGGAACCGCCATAGGTCTTGGTGTCCAGAGGCCAGCCGACGCTGTGCATGATCAGACCGGGCTTGTGCTTGGCGGGATCGATTTCCCAAAGTTCCTTGATGCCGATGCCGTAGGTCTGCGGATCGACGCCATCGCGGAGATTAAACGTCTCCGACACATCCTTGGTCAGCGAACCCCGGCAACCTTCGGCGAAGACGGTATAGGTGGCATGAAGTTCGACGCCGGGTTCGAAGTTGGGACCTTCCGAGCCATCGGCCAGCCGACCCATGTCCCCCGTGGCGATACCCTTTACAGAGCCGTCCGGGTGGTAGAGGACTTCGGAAGCCGCGAATCCCGGAAAAATCTCGATGCCCAGTTCCTCGGCCTGTTCGGCCAGCCAACGGCAGAGATTGCCCAGGCTGGCGATATAGTTGCCTTCGTTGTGCATCTGGGGCGGGGTCGGCAGCTTGAACGATCCACCTTCTGTCAGGAACAGGAAACGGTCATCGGTCGCCGGTGTGTTCAAAGGCGCACCTTTTTCTTTCCAGTCCGGGATCAGTTCAGCCAGGGCGCGGGGCTCGATCACGGCACCGGACAGAATATGCGCACCGATCTCGGCACCCTTTTCCACCAGACAGATGGTCAGTTCCGCCTCTTTCTCCGCCGCCAATTGCGCACATCGGATCGCCGTTGCCAGGCCCGACGGTCCCCCGCCGACGATGACAACGTCAAACTCCATGGATTCCCGTTCCATTGCTTCAACCTTTCCAAATCTTTCGTTAAAGCCCGGTTCCGTGATGGGAGAGCCCCAATTCCCGCCATCCGAATGTCATTTTTGTTCAGGCGGGGTGCTCATAGCATATGGAAAAGGCATGAGCAAAACCTCTTGATCAAAAGCGCTGGGGCAAAGCCCCGATCCCTGTTAGCTTGGCCGTTATGACCGATTACGCCTTCCGAGATGAGCCGACCCTGTCCGGCGAAGCCCTGCTGCGCTGGTATCTGGATGCCGGTGTGGATGAATGTATCGCGGAAGAACCCCAGGATTTTTATACCCGTGCGGCCGAAGCAAAAGCAGCCCTGGCGGCGAAGCTGCCCCCTTCCCAAAAGGTCGATCCGGCCCAAAAGGTCAAGCCCCCTCCGAGCGGGTCCGGTCAGCCCGCCGCCGCGCCGGCGCAGCCCCCGCCGGGCCAGACCGAGGCCCTGACCCAGGCGGTCCACGTGGCCAAAGCCGCCATGACGGTTGATGAACTGAAAAAGGCACTCGAAGCCTTTGACGGCTGCGGTCTGAAACGAACGGCGACCAATCTGGTCTTCACCGACGGCAACCCGGAAGCCTCCGTTCTGTTCATCGGCGAGGGGCCAGGTGCCGAAGAGGATCGCCAAGGTCTGCCCTTCGTCGGCCCGAGCGGGCGGCTTTTGGATCAGATGCTGGAATCCATCGGGCTCGATCGGAGCCGCGTCCTGATCTCCAACACCGTCTTCTGGCGTCCGCCCGGCAATCGCACGCCGACAACGGGCGAGGTCGCGCTCTGCCAACCCTTTGTCGAACGCCTGATCGAACTGGTCGATCCGAACCTGATAGTCGCCTTGGGCAAACCGGCAGCCAATGCGCTGACGGGGCGTGCCGAGGCCCTGTCAAAAATGCGCGGTCGCTGGTTCGATTATCAATGCGAGGGTCTCACGCGTCCGGTCCCCCTGACCGCGCTCTATCACCCGGCCTATCTCTTGCGCACACCCGCCCAAAAGCGCATGGCCTGGAAAGACCTGTTGATGATCCGCAGGAAGTTATTGGAAAGCGGCTGACCGTCCCGAGCAACGGGTCGGCCCCCCGAACGTCAGGCTGATCTTCGACGGGAAGAGCCCTACTTTTTATGGGCTTGCGCTGAAGCTTGCGGCAAGCCAACAATCAATCATGTCGCCGGTCAAAGAAACCCTCAGGTCCGTTCCGCTCTTTGCCAGCCTCACCGACGAGGCAATCACGGCGCTCGACCGGCAGTGCATCTGGCGGCGATACGACGCCGATCAGGAGATCGTCGGACAGGGAGAACCGGACACGGATGTCTATTTTGTCATCGCGGGCCAGGCCCGGGTGGTGATCCCCGCCGTGAAAAAGCGCGAGACCCTGTTCCGGGACATTCATGCCGGGTCCTTCTTCGGCGAACTCGCGGCCATCGACGGGCGCGAGCGCTCTGCATCTATCCTGGCGATGACGAACGCCACGATCGCCCGCATGCCGGCGCTCGTGTTCAAAAATCTGATGCACGAAAACCCGGCCGTCTGCGACGTGATCTTGGGTTTCTTGGTCAACCAGATCCGCACCCTGACGGACCGGGTGAACGAATTTTCCAATCTGAATGTCCGCCATCGGATTTATGCCGAGCTGCTGCGCATGGCCTCGCCACAAAGCCGCAAAACAGCCGGGAACAAGGCCGAAGCGGTCATTTCGCCGCCGCCCTACCAGCACGAGATCGCAGCCCGTGTCGCCACACACCGGGAAGCTGTCAGCCGGGAGATGAAAGAGCTGGAGCGCGAAGGGCTTTTGACCAAACGCCGCGGCGCTCTCGTGCTCACCGACCCGAGCCAACTGGCCTCGCGCATCGAAAAGGCCCTCGAAGAATAATCCGCCGCTTGCACCGGCCCCCCGCGCAACAATTACCCCTCCAACCGGGTGGGCTGCGTTGACTTCAGCCCCCCGGCATGCCATATGGCGGAAGCGAAATTTTTCGCCCGCCACGTGCATATATGGGTCCGCTGGGGAGGGGCCGGAAGTCTTACCTTCGGGCCCCGGCATCCAACGTATCGGGGTACGGACCCACACCATAGCGTGGAGTTGGGAGCACTAGGGGAGGCTTAGCTTATGGCACGCCGTGAACGGCCGCTGTCACCTCATTTGCAGGTGTACCGGCCACAGATTACGTCGATTCTGTCGATTACGCACCGGATGACCGGGGTCGCGCTCGCAGTCGGCTCGTTGTTTTTCACTTTCTGGCTCGCCTCGCTCGGCTATGGCGAAGATGCCTTTACTGCCGCGCAAGGGTTCATGGGGTCCTGGTTCGGCATCCTGTTGCTGATGGGCTTCACGGTGGCCTTCTGGTACCACCTGTTCAACGGCATTCGCCACCTGATGTGGGACGCGGGCAAGGGCTTCGAACTGGAACAGGTTCGGTCCACCGGGCTCGCCGTTGTCGCTGCGGCAGTGGTTTGCGCGCTGGTGACCCTCGCCTTCGGCTTCACGGCCTGATCGTTTAAGGAACAGTTTCATGGAAATGCGTTCGCAACTGGGCCGAGTTCGCGGCCTTGGCGCTTCCCAGCACGGCACAGGCCACTGGTGGGCGCAACGGATCACTGCCATCGCGCTCGTGCCGCTGGGCATCTGGTTCGTCATCAACATCATCGGATTGATCGGGGCGGATTACGACACCGCCAAGGCCTGGGTCTCCCACCATGGCAATGCGGTCTTCCTTTCCGCCTTCATCATCGCCATGACCTATCATGCCATGCTTGGCATTCAGGTCGTGCTTGAGGACTACATCGGCTGCGAGGTCAAAAAGACCGTCGCGCTGATCCTCAACAAATTTGTCTTTATGCTCTGCGGCATCTCTTCGCTGATCGCCGTCTTGCGTCTTGGTCTCGGAGGGTAATCCGGATGACTGCTGACTACGAAATCGTCGACCACATCTACGACGTGGTCGTTGTGGGTGCCGGGGGCGCGGGCCTTCGCGCTACGCTCGGCTGCACCTCCGCCGGCCTCAAGACCGCCTGTGTCACCAAGGTCTTCCCGACCCGCTCCCACACTGTTGCCGCCCAGGGCGGTATCGGTGCCGCCCTCGGCAACATGGCCGAGGACAAGTGGGAATGGCACATGTATGACACCGTCAAGGGTTCCGACTGGCTCGGTGACCAGGACGCCATCGAATACATGTGCAAGAACGCCATTCCGGCGGTGCACGAGCTGGAAAACTTCGGCATGCCGTTCTCACGGACGGAAGAAGGCAAGATCTACCAGCGCCCCTTCGGTGGCCACATGCGCAACATGGGCGAAGCCCCGGTTGAGCGGGCCTGTGCGGCGGCTGACCGGACCGGTCACGCCATGCTGCACACGCTCTACCAGCAGTCGCTGAAGCACGATGCCCAGTTCTTCATCGAATTCATCGCGCTCGACCTGATTATGGAAGATGGTGCCTGCAAGGGCGTCATGGCCTGGAACCTGGACGACGGCACGATCCACCGTTTCGCCGCCAAGCTGGTCATTCTGGCCACCGGTGGGTATGGCCGGTCCTACTTCTCGTGCACCTCGGCCCACACCTGCACGGGTGACGGCAACGGCATGGCGGCACGCGCCGGTCTGCCGCTTCAGGATCACGAATTCATCCAGTTCCACCCGACCGGCATCTACGGCTCAGGCTGCCTGATCACCGAGGGTGCCCGGGGTGAAGGGGGCTACCTCACCAACTCCGAGGGCGAGCGCTTCATGGAACGCTATGCGCCGACGGCCAAGGACCTCGCATCTCGCGACGTCGTCAGCCGGGCCATGACCATGGAGATCCGCGAAGGCCGGGGTGTCGGCAAGGACAAGGACCACATCTTCCTGCACCTGGAACACCTGGGCGCCGATACGCTCTGGGCCAAGCTGCCGGGCATCACCGAAACGGCGAAGATCTTCGCCGGCGTCGATGCCACCAAGGAGCCGATCCCGGTGCTGCCGACCGTGCACTACAACATGGGCGGCATTCCGACCAACTATCACGGCGAAGTTCTGAACCCGACCGAGGACGATCCGGATCGGGTCTGCCCGGGCCTGATGGCGGTCGGCGAATGTGCTTCCGCTTCCGTCCACGGGGCCAACCGTTTGGGCACAAACTCGCTGTTGGACCTGGTGGTCTTCGGTCGCGCAGCAGGCCTCCGCGCCGTCGAACTGCTGAAAGACGACAAGTCCAAGGCCCGCGTTTCGGCCGGTGCAGGCGAAGAAGCCCTCGCGCGCTTCGACCGCCTGCGCAACGCCGATGGCGGCACGCCGACGGCAACCATCCGCGACAAGATGCAGCGCTGCATGCAGCTCAACGCGGCCGTGTTCCGCACCGGTGCCACCCTGAAAGAGGGCGTGGACGAGTTGAACACCATCGCCGACAGCTACAGCGACGTGAAGGTCTCCGACCGGTCGCTGATCTGGAACTCGGACCTGGTGGAAACGCTCGAGCTGGAAAACCTGCTGATCTGTGCCAAGGCCTCCGTCAACTCTGCGGAAGCCCGCCACGAGAGCCGCGGGGCGCACGCCCACGAAGATCACCCGGACCGCGACGACGAAACCTGGATGAAGCACACGCTTGCCTGGTTCGACGACAAGATGTCCGTGAAACTCACCTACCGCCCGGTCCACACCTACACGCTCACCGATGAGGTCGAGTATGTGGTGCCGAAGGCGCGGGTCTACTAAGGAGAGGATGGCGTTATGGCTGAATTCACACTTCCCGCCAACTCGAAGCCCCAAGACGGTAAAACCTGGCCGGCTCCGGCCGGGGCCTCGAAGCCGAAGACGTTCCTGATCTATCGGTGGAGCCCGGACGACGACAAAAACCCGCAGATCGACCGCTTCACCATCGATCTGGACGACTGCGGGCCGATGGTGCTCGACGCGCTTCTGAAGATCAAAAACGAGATCGATCCGACGCTGACCTTCCGCCGGTCCTGCCGCGAGGGTGTCTGCGGGTCCTGCGCCTTCAACATCGACGGCACCAATACGCTGGCCTGCACCAAGGCGATCAGCGACATCCAGGGCGATGTGAAGATCTATCCCCTGCCGCACATGCCGGTGGTCAAGGACCTGGTGCCGGACCTGAGCGTGCCATACGCCCAGCTCCGCTCCATCGAGCCCTGGCTGCAAACGGATACGCCGGCACCGTCTGGCGAACGTCTGCAAAGCCCGGAAGAACGCGCCAAGCTGGACGGCCTCTGGGAGTGCATCCTGTGTTTCTGCTGCCAGACTTCTTGCCCGAGCTACTGGTGGAATGGCGATAAGTATCTCGGCCCGGCTGTCCTGCTTCAGGCCTACCGCTGGCTGGCCGATAGCCGCGACGAAGCGACCGGCAAGCGTCTGGACAATCTGGACGATCCCTACAAGCTTTACCGCTGCCACACGATCATGAACTGCACCAACACCTGCCCGAAGGGTCTGAACCCGGGCAAGGCGATCGGTGAGATCAAGGGGATGCTGGCCCAACGGAACGGGTAACTGGGGAACGGCTAAGCTTCGCCTGACAGTTTAAAGCAGACCAAACGGCGGGCCTTCGGGTCCGCCGTTCTTGCTCCCTGGTATTACTCCCCACGGACTTTCGGAGAGTATGGCCGTTCATCCTTGATCAGTGCCGTTCGAGTGCTGAAGGGTTCAGTCGGGTCTTTGGCATCGTGAAACCATCTTCTCACCAAGCCCGGCGCATGAAAAAGGCAACGGCATTCCCAATGCTCTGAAGCGGTCGCATCAATCACTGTATGCGCAAAAATCGTCCGCTTGGCACTGTCTATCTCATTCAGAGAAGTCAGTGTCCCAAACTCGGTTACCCAAACATATTTCGGTAATTCATGCCTTAAAATTGCGTTCTTAAAAGTATCTGATATTCTATTATTTATTATGCGAGATTTATATTTCCAACCCCAGGTTAAATAAGTTCTTGCAATAACATTTCCTGCGCCAAATTCCTTCACGAAATCATCAATATATCTAACGACATCAGCAGAATACATCTTTGTCTTCCCAGAAATATTCCGCCACTTTTTCTCGTAGGATTTAATGGTGCCCCAGGCTACTTTTTCTGCCTTCTCAGCCGGGAAGTAAACCTTGTCCGGAAGCGGTATGATTATACTTTTTACGTTTTCTCCTACAGAAAATGGCAAATTCTTATTTGTAACATTGCCCTTCGATATCGGTAGAAAGAGGTTCGCGCCCCTTTGATCGTCGTTTATCAAGAAAGCATCACAAAATACTGAACGCGTGGCTTGGTAAGGCAATCCTACCGTAGGATCTATGGTTCTTAGCCGGTGTCCCGTGGCGACCACGGCATGACCCATTCCAGAATTATTCTGTAACCCTAAAATAACTGGTATGCCTGAATCGATGTATCGCTGAATGACATCTTCGGGATTCAAACCATTCCATTCAGGTTTCCCGGTAGAGTACGTCAAAGGGTTCCGATCCATCTTTCGCAATGCTTGAACCATATTGGCGATACTAAGAAATTCTGAACCTGCGGGTAAGACCGAGGATAAATCGTCGTCAATGATTCGGGTAGCGGCTTCTGTAATATCAAAAGTTGAAATCCAGGGGCCTCGGTGCCGTTCATGAAAGTGACGGCCCGCCATCCAAATGGAAGCTTGAGCACAGGCACCGACTCTCTGGTCCTGCTCCGTGTGTGGCATGGCCGCCACCTTCAATTGGGCACCTAGCAGATGAGCTTCGTATTCCGACTTCACGAGGAGGTGAGTTTGAGTGCCTGATTTATCCGGAACCGGCTTGATCACGGACTTTTCAATCGGAGCGTGAGGGACAGGTCTCTTGACGATGAACCCGATGAAATGGCCTTTATCTCCAATTTCCTGAAGGGCTTGGCTTAGATCGACAGCCTTTTGGAGCTTAAAGACGTCCGTAACGTTACTTGAAAAAAAATGAATTCTCTGACAGATTTTGGATCTCATTCGAAATAATTTCGAATAGAAATTACTATAAGTAAAAGAATAGTCTTTATCAAAATAAAATTTTTCGATTATCACGCCTTTGAGCGGAAATCTCTTTAGCTGAGAGATGATATTATTTTCTGCGCCAGACCCTTGGGGGAATATATAACGCCTTAGGTCTTCAAAGTCTTGGTCGGTTTTAATGTCTCGGTATTCTATGTTCGAATACGGCTCGTCCATTTCAAATATCTTCCAAAACCGATCTGGAACATTGCGGACAAGGGCGGCAAGATTATCCCATCAATAATTGGCCACTCATCTGCTCCGAAGCGCGAATGTTCTCATCAATAATCTCAATTTCACGGCGCGTTTCCGCGCTAATGTCCCAATCATTGCCCCATTCCGGGACGTCCCCATCCATAAGCTCGTCTGGCGAGGCAATGGAGAGTGGCGTTCCGAATCGATTCGTTTTTGCTTTTTCGTTCGGCATTCTGCTTCCTAACCCGCTGACAAGACTCGTCAAATCGGCTTGACTGATCCAAAATAAGCTCTTTTGAATCAATTATCTACGGACATATCTTAACAAACCCTTTCTGACCTGAGAAGGTGCTTGACTTATAAATTACGGGCTAGGCGTTCACAACACCTCAGAGTTTAATCCCGTGTTTTTTCGGAAAACGACCCCGGTGCGCCCCCCTCAGCCCAAGGGCTAATTGTTCCATGAGATGACGTCACCTAGGTTGGTCTTTGGTCCTAAGTCCACAGTCCAAGGTCCAAAATTTCATGAACCGCTTCCCCCTCCTGCTCCTGGCTTTGGTGACCCTGGCCCTGGGCGGGTTGTCGGGGGCCAGTTGGTTGGCTTTGCGGGCCGAGGTGGACAGGCTGGCGCTCACCGCCGAGGCGGCGTTGCGGGCTCAGGCGCTCACCGAGGTTCGCCGTATTGAGGGCTTCGCGTTGGAGGCGGGCGTCACAGCACTGGACCGGGTTGAGGCAGCAGCCGCCACGGGGCTTTGGGAACTCCGCTGTCTGCAGATCAATTCGAACTGCCTGACCGACCCGGACGATCTGGTGGCCTTTGCCGTCATGCTGGACGCCGAAGGCGCGCGGGTCTATCCGCCGACCATCGACATCGTCCGCACCTTTACCGAACAACAGCTTTGGCAGCGCTCGGCTCGGTTCTTGAGCCTGGAAGGCTCCGCCAAGCCCGATCTCGACTGGATCATCACGGCGGACGGGCCGGGTCTCTGCCGCCAGGACGACTCGGGTGCGCGGACCTGCGCCGGGCTGGACCGGACGGCCCTGGAAACCTGGATCACGGCCAAGCTTGACCAACACCCCCCTGCCCTCGCCATCAGACTTAGCCGGGCCAAGGGCGATCGCCTCTGGCAATCGGAAGGCCTGGATGCTTCAGAAGTGGCCACGAACTCCCTTCCCCTCACCGGTGCGCTGGAGGGCCTGAACCTGCAGGCTTTCGAGGCTAAGGATACGGCAATGGGCAGCCCGCTGCTGCTGGGTGCGCTGGCGATCTTCCTACCCGGCGGGCTGGTGTTGATCGGCCTCGCGCTGTTCCTCTACCGGGACCAGACGACGCGGATGGCGTCTCTCGCCCGGCGCTCGGAGCGCGCCCGCGACCTCAGCCATGAACTGCGGACGCCTTTGACCAACATCCGGCTCTACCTGGACATGATCCGCAAGGCCCCCGACGCTGCGAAACGCGAGGCCCATTGCCATACGGTTGCCGCCGAGATCGAGCGCCTCGACGGTCTGATCGACGGTGCGCTCCGGGCCGTCCGCGAGAGCGACCGGCCCGACCGGGGCCTGGTCGCGATCGATGTGGACGGCATCGCGGGCCAGCTCTGCGACCGTTTCCAGCCGCTGATGTCCGCCCATGGGGTGGGCCTGATCCGACTGTTCGAAGTGCACCGGGCAATCCCCGTCGAACGCAGCGCTTTCGAACAGATTCTGGTCAACCTATTGGACAATGTTCGCCGCCATGCGACGGGCTCGGAGGTCACCATCGCCACGAGGATTGAGGGCGACATGTTGGAACTTGCCGTGCAGAACAGGGGTGGCGAGGGTCTGTCCGAAGACGGACGGCCCCACGGGCATGGCCTTGGAATCTGCGCCCGCCTGATGGAGGGGGTAGGTGGCGACTTCCGGAGCGAGACCACTGATCAGGGCTTTTCCGCCAGAGCCCGCTTTCCCCTGGGGTCGGCCCGATGAACACTGCCGCTTTGACGGGCCGCACGATTCTCATTGCGGAGGATAACGAAACCCTGCGGGGCGGTCTTGTCGGTCTGTTGAAAGACCAGGGTGCGACAACGCTGGAGGCCGAGGACGGGGGCCAGGCTCTCGACCTGTTCAGGGATCACCGGCCCGATCTCTGTCTGATCGACATCATGATGGAACAGATGGACGGTTTTCAGCTCTGCGCCGCGATCCGGGCGGAATGTGCGGACCGTCCGATCATCGTCCTCAGCGCCCGCCGCGACCCGTCCGATCGGGTGATGGGCCTGGAGCTCGGCGCCGACGACTACATGGTGAAGCCCTTCGATCCGCAAGAACTCATCGCCCGCATCAGGGCTGTGCTGCGCCGCCAACGGGGCCCGGAAGCGGTTTCCGCTCTCCAGATGGATGATCTCCTGGTGGAGCCGGTTGACCTGCGGGCCCGAAGAGACGGGGCGGTGATCGAACTCAGTCGCCGGGAGGTGAAAATCCTGCAGTTGCTGTTTATGCGCAAGGGACGCGCCACAAGCCGGGATGACCTTCTGGACTTCTGCTGGGGCGTTGATCATCTGCCGAACAGCCGGGTCCTGGATCAGGCCATCACGGTGCTGCGCCGGAAGATCGAACGCGATCCGGAAAAGCCCCGGATCATCCAAACCGTCCGGGGTGCCGGTTACCGGTTCGGGGGCTGATCAGCAAAGCGGCAGATCGCCCATGGCCTCGCGGGTTGCCCCAGCCGTTTCAGCCGGCATCAGGCGATGGGCTTCTTCCACGGGCCGAACCCTCGATTCACCGCGAAAACCGGCAGCGAGCCAGGACCAATCCCCTTCATGCGTCTGCCGCTGGCCGACCCTTGAAGGCTCTGTCTCGATCCAACCGGCCCCGTCCCGCCGGCCAACCTTGAAGCGAAAAACGTAACTCGGCGTCAGTCCCATGCGCAGATCGGCAATCACCAAATCATCCCCCTGCCAGAAGGTTCGCACGAAGCCATCGGCAAAATCCCTGATCCGCCGGGCCTCGGGCGGCTCGGAACAGGCCGTGCCCTCGGCGAGGCGCGGGTAACGATAGAGCGGTGCATCGGACGAAGCACCGAAGACCGGCAGGTAGAGGTTCGCATAGTCCGCCCGGTTCACCCCGATGGCCCGCCAGTAGCCGGTCTGGAAGGGCGCCGGAATGACCAGCAGGTCATCTGTCGGAAAGCCGCGTTCGGCAAAGACCCTTTCCGCGCGGTCGCTGACGATGGCCTGGGCGGTGAAGGCCCATCCGAGATAGGCCGTCGAAATGCCCAACCCCACCACCATCAAGCGCGTCATCGCAGGAGCCCAGGCCTTGAAGAAAAGGGCCCCCAGCAGGGCGACCAGCAGCCAGACGGTATAAAGCGGATCGATGATGAACAGCGTTCCCGTCCCCAGAGGCTCCGGCCAGATGGGCCAGAACAGTTGCGTCCCGTAGACGGTGAAGCTGTCCAGGATCGCATGGGTGGTGAGACAGAGAAAAACAGCGGCATAGATCAGCGCCCGATGCGCGCGCAGGCCAGCCTTTACGGCCAGTGCCGCCTCGACCAGGACCGGTGTCGCCACGGCATGAACCAGGAGCGAATGAGTCCAACCCCGGTGCAGGACGAAGTTGTCGACCACATTGTCAAACGGGATGAAGGTATCGAGATCCGGCAGGGTGCCCAGCAGTCCGCCGGCCAGAACACACCAACGGGGGTTGAAACGTCGACCAAGGACCGAGGTGGCAACAACACTTCCCAGCGCGAATTGAGTAACGGAATCCATCGTTTGGATATGGGCGCGGAATCAGGCGGATCAATCCAAGGGGGGGATGTCACCGCTTTGCAGGCGCTCGACAGCCTCCCCCCGGAAGGCCTCGAACCGGTCTTGCGCGATGGCGGACCGAATAGCCTGCATCAGCTGTTGATAAAAGCTGACGTTGTGGGTCGTCAGCAGCATCAGGCCCAAAATCTCGTCCGCCTTGATCAGATGATGCAGATAGGCCCGGCTATGGTTCCGGCAGGTGGAACACGGGCAGGCCTCGTCCAGGGGTCTCGGGTCTTCGCCGTGGCGGGCATTGCGCAGATTGACCGGGCCGCGCCAGGTGAACCCTTGGGCCGTTCGGCCCGACCGGGTCGGCAGCACACAGTCGAACATGTCGATGCCGCGCGCGACCGCACCGATGATATCGTCGGGCTTGCCGACCCCCATCAGATAACGCGGCCGGTCTTGCGGAAGGTGCGGCGTGGTGGCCTCCAGGGTCGAAAACATCAGATCCTGACCTTCGCCCACCGCCAGACCGCCAACGGCATAGCCATCGAAGCCGATGTCGATCAGCTTGGCGGCGGATTCTGCACGCAGGTTCGGATAGACCCCCCCCTGGACAATACCGAACAGGCCATAGCCGTCCCGATCGACAAAGGCGTCTTTTGAACGACCGGCCCAGCGCATGGAGAGCTCCATGCTTTCGCGGGCCACTTTTTCCTCTGCCGGGAACGGCGTGCATTCGTCGAAGGCCATGGTGATATCCGCGTCCAACTGGTGCTGGATCCGGATGGATCGTTCCGGCGTCAGGTCGTGATAGCTGCCATCGATGTGGGAGCGGAAGCGAACACCGTCCTCGGTGATCTTGCGCATCTCGGCGAGGCTCATGACCTGATACCCCCCGGAATCGGTCAGGATCGGCAGGTCCCAGTTCATGAAGCTGTGCAGGCCGCCGAGGCGTTCGATCCGGTCCGCGCCGGGGCGCAGCATCAAATGGTAGGTGTTGCCGAGGATGATCTGCGCGCCCGTCGCCCGCACCTCCTCCCCCCGCATGGCCTTGACCGTCGCCGCCGTGCCGACGGTCATGAAGGCGGGGGTGTCGATGGGGCCGTGGGCGGTTTCAAGACGACCCAGGCGAGCGCCGCCGGAGGTCCCGATCAGATTGAAATCCAGGCTCACAGGATCAGGTCCTCTCGGGTCAGAAGGCTCGCATCACCGTAGGAGTAGAAGCGGTATTCTTTGCGAATAGCGAAATCATAGGCCGCCCGCATGCGTTCCAGGCCGGAAAAAGCCGAGACCAACATGAAAAGGGTCGATTTCGGCAGGTGGAAGTTGGTCAGCAGCTGATCGGCAACGTTGAAGCGAAAGCCCGGCGTGATGAAGATATCCGTCTCGGCCGAGAAGGGCCTGAGTTCCCCTCCATCGGCCGCCGCAGACTCCAAAAGGCGCAAAGAGGTGGTCCCGACGGCGATCACCCGGCCCCCATCCCGCTTTGCGGCCTGAATGGCACCGACGGCATTCTCGGTAATCTCGCCCCATTCGGCGTGCATTTTGTGATCGGCGGTATCGTCCACCTTCACCGGCAGGAAGGTCCCCGCACCCACATGCAGCGTCACGGTGGTCCGCCGCACACCTGCCTCTGCGAGGTTGCTCAGCAAACGATCCGTGAAGTGCAACCCCGCCGTGGGTGCGGCGACAGCACCTTTGCGGTCGGCGAAAATGGTCTGATAGTCCCGCTTGTCCCGATCATCCGCACCCTGTTCGCGCTTGATGTAAGGGGGCAGCGGCATGGCGCCCTGGACTTCGAGAGCGGCGAAGAGTTCGGCTCCTTCGCGATTGAACCGAAGCGCGATCAGACCTCCTTCACCCTTGGACAGAACCTCCGCCTCGAAGCCATCGCGAAACCGGATCAGATGGCCGGGTTTCAAGCGCTTGCCCGGGCGGCAGAAGGCCTCCCAACTGTCTTCACCCAGGCGCTTGTGGAGCGTCGCCTCGACCGGCACCTCGCCGCGCTGCCCGAACAGACGGGCCGGGATGACCTTCGTGTTGTTGAAAACCAGGATGTCGGCGGGATTGAGCAGGCGCGGCAGGTCGAAGACGTGCAGGTCGGCCAGGCCCCGATCAATGCCGAGCAGGCGCGCGTGATCACGCGGCTCCACGGGCCGCTGGGCTATTCGTCCGGTCGGGAGATCGAAGTCAAAAGCATCCACGCGCATGGTGCCTAACTAGCCCATGGCAGTGGGCTCGAAAAGCACCTTGGCGCGCAGTGTCGCAGCAACGTCAGCTTCCCCGGTATGGCCGGAGGAAGCTGACGTAAGCGACGTCAGATCTAAACCCAGATCTAAACAACGACTGTTTGATGGGCGACCAGGAGGGCGACGGCGAGCAGGCCCATGCAGCCAACCAGAGTGGCCAGCATCGGCTTGACCTGCTTCATGTCCACGTGATCCAGCTGAGCCACGGCGGGCTTCTCGTTTCGGATGCCGGTATCCGCTTGTTTCATCTCTTCACTCACGACGTTCTCTCCTCAATCAAGCCTCAATCAGGATTCCAGAACGACGTCAGCTCCCATGTTCCCGCTCCAACAGGTGGGAGGATGGGCTTGCCGTTGCAAGGTTCGCGCGCCAATCTAAATCTACGGTCAGGACAAAGCGGACCGGATGGGGTTTCCATGACGACTTTACCGAAGCTGACGCTGGCCCTTGCTGCTCTCACCTTGGGCCTTGGCCTTACTGTTGCCCGGCCCGTGATTGCAGAAACTGAAGGCCCGTTCAAAAGCGAAAAGGCGACCTTTCAACTGGTGACAGTGGCCAGCGGGCTCGCCCACCCATGGGGATTGGCGTTTCTGCCCGACGGCGGCATGCTGGTCACCGAACGCGAGGGCGGACTGCGCCACGTAACAGCGCAGGGGACCTTGCTCCCCGATCCGGTGGAAGGCGCACCGGACGCCGAATCCGTCGGCCAGGGCGGTCTTCTGGATGTGGCGCTGCACCCGGATTTCGCGGCAAACCGGCTGGTCTATTTCACCTATACCAAACGCGGCGACGGCGGCTGGGGCACGGCTGTGGCCCGCGCACGCTGGACCGGCAGCTCTTTGGAAAATCTGCAAGACATCTGGGTCATGGAGCCCATGACACGCGGGGGCCGGCACTTCGGATCACGGCTCGCCTTCGCGCCGGACGGCAAGCTGCACGTCAGCCTGGGTGATCGCGGCGACCGCCCAAGGGCACAGAAAACCGATGATCCGGCTGGCTCGACGTTACGGCTGAACGATGACGGTTCCATTCCGGCTGACAATCCCTTTCTCGGTCAGACAGGCCATCTGCCGGAGCTGTTCACGGTCGGCAACCGCAACGTCCAGGGGATGACCGTTCACCCCACCACCGGTGCGGTCTGGTCCCATGAGCACGGACCGCGCGGGGGCGACGAGGTGAACATTCTGCGCGCGGGAGAAAACTACGGCTGGCCGGTGGTCACCTATGGTCGGGCCTATTCCGGTTTTTCCATTGGCGAAGGCACTTCCAAGCCCGGGATCACCGAGCCGGTGAAGTATTGGGTCCCCTCCATCGCACCCAGCGGCATGGCCTTCTATACCGGTGACAAGCTTACCGGTTGGCAGGGCAGCCTGTTCGTTGGGGCCCTGGCGCTGACCCACCTGAACAGGTTGACCCTGGACGGCGACAGAGTCGTAGGCGAAGAACGATTGCTGGATGACTGGGGCGAACGCATTCGCGATGTCCGCAATGGCCCTGACGGCTATCTGTATATTCTAACCGACGATCCGGAAGGCCGTGTGCTCCGGCTGGAACCCGTCAACTGACCGGGACCGGACAACCCCGCTTGATCCACCCGCCCCCTTTCTGAGATACTGCCGCTCCTACGAGCTCTCGGGGGGGAGCAGTCATATGGCGCATGGAGGGCTCGACGCCCTTTTCCAACCGGCATCCGTTTGTGTCATCGGCGCGTCCACGCGGCCTGAAAGCCTGGGCACGACCGTCATGCGCAATCTGCTGAACGGTGCCTTTTTCGGGCCGATCCTGCCCGTCAATCCAAAGTACGAATCCGTCCTCGGCGTTCTCTGCTATCCGCGAATCCAAGACCTGCCGCGCCGACCGGACCTCGCCGTGATCTGCACGCCGCCCCACAGCCTTCCGGAAATCCTGAAAGAACTGGGTCAGGTGGGATGCCGGGCCGCCATCGTCATGACCGTCGAGACCGGCGAAGACGAGAACCTGCGCGAGACCGTCGCCGAGGCCGCCCGGGCTTCCGGGATCCGGGTGATCGGACCCGGCTCGACCGGCATCCAGGTACCCGCCGTCGGCTTGAACGCAAGCTGGATCGTCTCCGCCGCCCCGCCGGGACGGCTTGCCCTGGTCAGCCAATCGGGCGCGGTGACGGCGGCCACGGTCGAATGGGCGCGGGCCCATGGCGTCGGCTTTTCCTATGTGGTCTCGGCGGGAGATCCGTCCGACATCGATCTGGAAGACCTGCTGGACTACCTGGCGATTGATCCCAAGACCCGAGCCGTTCTGCTCTATGTGCGCGACGTCCGGGGGGCTCGGGCTTTCCTGTCGGCGGCCCGCGCCGTGGCCCGGATAAAGCCGGTGATCATCATCAAGGGCAACCGCCGTATCTCGGAGCAAGGCATCGGTAACGGCCCCGAACCGGACCCGGAAGCCATCCCCAACGATGCCGTCTTTGATGCGGCGATCCGCCGGGCGGGCATGCTCCGCGTGCTGGACGCGGACGAGCTGTTCGATGCCGCCGAGACGCTGGCCTATGCGCGGCCCTTGCGCGGCCCCCGGCTCGCTATCCTCTGTAACGGTCGCGGACCGGCGGAGATGGCCGCCGACGCCCTGATCCAACGCAGCGGCCAGCTGGCCCCCTTGAGCGCAAAGACATCGGCGGCCCTGGCCGAGATCTGTGGCAGTCACGCCGGCTGCAACCCCATAGACATCGGCCGGGAAGCCGATGCCGAATGTTACCGCGCCGCCATTCAGGCGCTGACAAAGGACGCCGCCGTTGATGCGGTCCTCGTCATGCACACGCCGACCGCCATGGCGAACGGCGTCGATGTGGCCCAGGTCACCATCGAGGCCGCGAAGAAGACCCCCCGCAATGTTCTCGCCTGCTGGCTCGGTGATACCGCCGGTGGTACGGCTGTTCGCACCCGCTTCGGAGAAGCCGGTATTCCGGTCTATGCCAGCCCGGACAAAGCCGTACGGGCCTTCCTCTACATGGTGGACTATCGCTCGAACCAGGAAATGCTGCTGCAGACCCCGGCCTCGGAAGCACCGGCAACGCCGGGGGCCGCCGCCAGGGTTCGAGAAATCCTGGGCAGTGCCTGGGCAAAAGACCAAAGCCTGATGGATGAGACCGCGACACGATCAATCCTGAAGGCCTATGGCATCGACAGCCCGGAAGCGGCGAATGCCGAGACGGTGGAAGAAGCCGTCGCCATGGCGGAAAGGTTCGGCTGGCCGGTCTCACTCCGCCTCGCCTCCAACGGCCTTCGCAGACCGGCCGCCGTCGGCAACATGTCTTTCGATCTGACCGGGCCGGACGCGCTGATCAAGGCCGCCGAAGGGGCCGCCCAGCGGTTCAAAAGCCGCCATCGGGGAGAACCGCTGCCAGGCTTCGTTGTCCAGAAGATGATCCGCCGCCCGGATGCCTCCGTCCTGATGGCCGGCATTGGTTCCGATCCGCTGTTCGGTCCTGTCATACGCCTCGGGATCGGGGGTGTCGGGGCCTATGCGGAGCGGATGCCGGCGGTCGCCCTGCCGCCCCTGAACATGGCCCTGGCGGATGAATTGATACAGCGGGCCGGCATTGCCCCCTTGCTGGCCAAAACCGCCGGGCAGCCGGGCATCAACGGCCGCGCGCTGGCTGCCGCCCTGGTTCATCTGTCCCAATTGATCGTCGATCATCCGGAGATTTCGGCCCTGGATATCAACCCGCTGCTGGCCGATCAGAAAGGCGTTGTCGCCCTGGATGGCCGCATGCGGATCGATTTTGAGGCGACAGCCGCCCGAGGCCTTGCCATCCGCCCCTACCCGGCGGAACTGGAAGAACAGATTCGGTTGCGCGACGGCACCGAGATCGAACTGCGCCCGATCCGGCCCGAGGACGAACCGGCCTATGCCAAGCTGTTGAAGCGCCTGCAACCCCAGGACCTCTACATGCGGTTCTGTTCCGACGGCGCGGGAATCGAACGCGAACAGCTGGCCCACCTGACCCACATCGACTACGACCGGGAAATGGGTTTCGTCGCCGTCGCCTATGATTACGACAACAATCCCGAAATCTTGGGATCGGTCGAGATCATGGCAACACCGGACCGCCAGGAGGCGGAATATTCCATCCTTGTGCGATCCGATCAGAAAGGCCGCGGGCTTGGCCGGGTCCTGATGGAAAAAATCATCCGCTATTGCCGAACCGCCGACATCGGCCTGGTCTTCGGCCTGATCCTGAAAGACAACGAATCCATGTTGGCCCTCGCCCGGAAGCTTGGCTACCGGGACAACCCGGCCTTCCTGGATGACGACATGATCCGGCTGGATCTGGACCTGGCGTCCGGACAATCCTCGCTGGAGCGTGTCGGCTGACTGGACAGACGCCTGAAAGTGCTCTAACCCCCGTTCCATGAAGCTGATCGACCGCATCAAGAACCGCATTGTAAGCCCGCTCTCCGCCCGACTGATCCAGTCAGCGGACGAGATTTGGTACGACGCGCCGTTCGGTCGCGAACTCAAGGCCGACCGCCAGGGCTATCTGGCGCTCTGGGAAGAAGCCAAGGCCCGGCCCTTCCCGGAAATCGATGCCTTCGAAAAGGACCAAGGCTTCGCCATCGACAAGGACTGGCTGGATAATCTGGCCCTGATCACGCAGATCGTGGTGAAGAATTCCAAGCTGAACTACTGCCATGGCCGCGTGCTCTATGCGGTGCTGCGCCGCTGGCTGGACGAAACGCCCGAACCGCTTGACCCGCTGATCCTGGAAACCGGGACCGCGCGGGGCTTTTCCGCCCTTTGCATGGCAAAGGCCTTTGCGGATGCAGGCCGTCCCGGTCGGATCATCACCATGGATGTGCTACCCCATGATACGGCCTTCCTGTGGAACTGCATTGCCGATACCGAGGGACCGCGCAGCCGTCGGGACCTGCTTGAAGACTATGCCGACCTGAGCGACCGCATCGTCTTTTTGCAGGGCGATACCCGGCGCCAGATCGGCAAGCTGGGGCTTGGCCGGGTTCCCTTCGCCTATCTGGATGCCCAGCACACCTATCAGGATGTCATGGCCGAAGCCGAGGTGGTGATCGCGCGCCAGCAACCGGGCGACGTGATTGTCTTCGACGATGTGACGGAAAGTATCTTTCCAGGTGTTGTTCAAGCCGTCACCGAGATTGCCACCAACCGGGGCTATCGAGCGCAGTCATTAAAGAGCGAAAACGAGCGTGGATACGCGGTTTTGACCCGCGTGGAATAACCAAACTCTGCTTGACGCTTTTGGAAACTTTTATTACAAATCCCGCATCAGAAAGCCGGTAAACGGCGCACCATCCAATCGGGGCAAAATGACGTTTCGATTTCACCGTTGGGGAGCGGTGAACGCGGGTGGGACGAGGCCGAGTACCGCTTGTTTTCTGGTTCAGGGGATAATCCGGTGTACAGCTTACCGCAGAGATCTTTGCCAGCCGTGCTGCGCAACCTCTTGGTCATCTGCCTGTGCCTGATCGGTCTGGTCGGGCTCGGGGCCTGCAATCCGGACCAGGGCACGCCGACCGCTTCTTGGCATCTGCCGAATTCGGATGATCTCAAGGATGCCGCCGTCATCGGTGGCACCGACCAGCCGGCGCTCAAAGTCGGCCTTGTGATCAAAACCCTCGAGAATCCTTTTTTCCAATCGCTGGAGACCGGCGCGCGCAAGGCCGAACAGGACCTGGGCGTCCAACTGGTTGTGCGGGCCAGCACGACCGAGACAGCCGTTGATCAGCAAAAAACCATCGTCAGGGAACTGGTCGAAGAAGAAAGCGTCGATGCCATCGTCATCGCACCTTCCGATTCGGTCGAACTGGTCGCCTCGGTCAAATGGGCACTGGCCGCCGGCGTGACGGTGGTCAATGTGGACAACCGCCTGGACCCCGGCGAGGTCAATCGTCAAAGACTGCCCCAGGTGCCCTTTGTATCGGTCGATAACCGCCTCGGTGCCTATCTCGCAGCGCAGTATCTGGCCGAACAGGCCCCGGAAGGCTCAAAGGCGGTGATCCTGGAAGGCATCCGCTCCGCCCGCAATGCCCAGGCGAGGCTGGCCGGGGCACGGGCCGCCTTTGCCGAGAGTGATCGCGTGACCTTGGTCGCCAGCGAAACCGCCAACTGGGGGTTTGATGCCGCCGTCGATGTCGCCCGTGATCTTCTGGCGCGCCATGGAGACCTTGGCGTGATCTTCGCCTCCAATGACATGATGGCGCTGGGCGTGCTGCATCATTTAAAGACGCTGGGCCGCACCGACATCCTGGTCGGCGGTTTCGACGCCTTGGCAGAAGCCCGCGAAGCCATCCGGGAGGGCAACCTTCGGGTAACCGTCGATCAACAGGCCGAACGCCAGGGCTACCTGGGTGTAGCGCGTGCCGTCGAGGTGCTGCGCGGCCGGACGGTCCCGGCGGAGACCTTCATCGACGTCGCCATCGTCACCGGCTCGAGCTTCTGATCAGTCGTAAAGCAGGGCCGTCATTGGCTCTTTCAGGGCGAGCCGCACCGGCAATTGCGCGATGGGACCCTCGCCCTTCGCCCGCTCCCAGGCCGCGAGCTTATCGGCACCGCCGCTCAGTAAAACCAGACTGCGCGCCTTGAACAGACGTGCCGGCATCAGGCTGATCCGGGGCTGGCGATCATTGATGGCCGCCACGGCATGAACCGACGGTTCATCGGGGCCGACTTTGCCTTCCCAGGTCGGATCGTCTGGAAACAACGAGGCAATATGGCCGTCGGCACCCATGCCGAGATAAACGCAGTCGAAGGGTCCCGGAAAGGCCTCGGCAAGGCGTGTCGCCACCGCGTCCAGACCGTGTTTTGGTTCGGCGTCCGGCGTCTTCAGGCTGACGAAGGGCACATCGGGGAGGTAGCGTTTGACCAGGCCTTCATTGCTGTCCGCATGGTCGATCGGCACCCAGCGATCATCAATCAGGGTCAGGGTCACGCGGGTCCAGTCGAGATCCGCACGGGCCAAACTGTCGAAGACCGTTGCCGCCGTCCGACCGCCGGAGAGGGCCGCCGAGGCATGCCCCCGGGCGGTGATCCCTTCGCGCAGATGATGGCTGATGAAATCGGCGCAGGCCCGGCAGGCGGCTTCTTTGGTCGGAAACCGCTGTTCTTCCGCCACCATGAGATCAGAGCTGCCAGCGCCGCAGTGCCGCCGGCAGGGCGCGATGGCGCCACATGCCCTTGACGTCGGCAATCAGGCCACCCGTCTTCACCAGCTTCTCGAAACCGGTGTCCGAGAGCTCCACATAGGCCTTGTGCGGCACGGCTCCGACCACGGCATCATAGTCCGCCTGATCGCTGAGGGAGGTTTCGAGATCGATGTCATAGATCTGCTTGGCCTCTTCCGGGTCGGCGAGCGGATCATGAACGGCAACACTGTGGCCCAAGGCTTCGAGCCCGCGCACCAGATCAACCACCTTGGAATTGCGCAGATCGGGGACGTTTTCCTTGAAGGTGAGGCCGAGCACTAGAAGCCGTTTCGGCCCCTCTTCCAATTGCCCGGAGATGGCCCCGGCCAGGAAATCGCCCATGCCGTCGTTGATCCGCCGACCGGCCAGAATCACCTCCGGCTCCAGGCCCAAAGCTTGGGCGCAATGGGACAGGTAGTAAGGATCAACCCCGATGCAGTGGCCGCCGACCAGGCCCGGCTGGAAGTTCAGGAAATTCCATTTGGTCTTGGAGGCCTCCAGAACGTCGTAGACCGAAACATCCAGCTTCTGGAAAATCCGGGCGATCTCGTTGATGAAGGCGATGTTGATGTCGCGTTGGGCGTTTTCGATCACCTTGGAGGCTTCGGCGGTCTTGATGTCGCGGGCGGGGAAAATCTCGCCCGTCGTCACCTTGCCATAGATGGCACAGAGCCTTTCGGTAATCGCAGGGGATTCCCCCGCAACCACCTTGGCGATGCGGTCTACGGTATGTTCGCGGTCGCCCGGATTGATCCGTTCCGGGCTGTAGCCGAGGTGAAAATCAACGCCCCATTTCAAACCTGAAGCCTTTTCCAGGGCGGGGGCACAGATGTCTTCGGTGACACCGGGGTAGACCGTGCTTTCGAAACAGACGATGGCACCCGGCACCGGATGGGCCTTCAGGACCGCGCCCACGGTTTCGCAGGCGGACAGGACGGGCCGCAGGTCCGGCTGATTGTCTTCCGTCACCGGGGTCGGCACGGTCACCACATAGATGTCCGCGCCCTGCATGGCCTTCGCATCGGCGGTCAACTGCAGCGATGTTGCGCGCAGGGTATCGTCATCGACCTCGCCGGTCCGGTCCAGGCCGCGTTGCAGCTCGGACACCCGTTCTTGGGAAATATCAAAACCAATGGTCGGGAAGTGGCGCGCCAGATGAACGGCAAGCGGCAGGCCCACATAGCCCAGGCCGACAACGGCGATCACGGTTTTGTCCGACATCCAAGCCCCCTATAGTCCCAGATTTTCCCCGGCCTGATCGAAAGCCGCCGGAGCAGGCACGGGTTTGCCTTCTCAGCCCCCGGTTGTCAATGAATCGGCGGTTCCATGGCGCGGCAGACTTGCTCAAATGTGAAAGGCATGGCACCCCTGAAGGCAGGAAACGACAAGCGAGTTTAGGGAAGCAAGTGACGACAGAGCCCACCCTCTTGGTAACCGGCGGTGCCGGCTATATCGGCAGCCATGTGGTCCTCGCCCTTTTGGCCGCCGGGCGGCGGGTCGTCGTCCTGGATGACCTGTCCACAGGTGACGAACGTCTGCTGGCTCCGGGGATCGAAGCCTTTCATCACGTCGATGTCGGCGATGTCGCCGCGGTCCGGCACATCCTCGAAGACCACGACATCGGCACGGTTCTGCATTTTGCCGGTGCCATCATCAATATGGCTTCGATCGTCGATCCGATCGGCTACTACGCCCGCAACACCGGCGCGACGCTGGGCCTTTTGCAGGCCATGGAGGCAACGGGCAGGCGGCGCATCGTGTTCTCATCGACGGCAGCGGTCTATGGCGACGCGGCCCTGCAACCCGTACCCGAGACGGCTCCGGTCGAACCCCTTGCACCCTACGGTGCCTCGAAGGCCATGGTCGAACGAATCCTGACCGATGCGCAGAAGGCCGGAAAGCTGGAAGCCGTCTGTCTGCGTTATTTCAACGTGGCCGGGGCCGACGAGGCGGGACGCAGCGGCCAACTGGGCGGGCCGCCGACCCACTTGATCCGCCTCGCCCTGGAAGTCGCTGTCGGGCGGCGAGAGATCCTGGAAATCTTTGGCACCGACTTTCCAACCCCGGACGGTACGACGATCCGCGACTACATCCATGTTTCCGACCTGGCCGATGCCCATCTCGCCGCCGTGGACTACCTTGAAGCCGGCAGGTGTGCCGGGGAGAAACCCTCCTTCTTCAACTGCGGTTATGGCGAAGGTCTGAGCGTGCTTGACGTAATCGAAGAAGTCCGCCGGGTGAGCGGTCACCCCATGCCGACCCGCAAGGCCCCGGCGCGCGACGGCGATGCACCGCGCCTGATCTGCGATTCCAGGCGGGCCCGGGAGATCCTCGGCTGGCAGCCCCGGATTGGCGGTCAGGGCTCAAGAGCGGCGCTCGAGGTGATGATCCGCTCGGCGCTCGCCTGGCAGAGCCGCATGGCTCCTGTCGAGCAATAGAAGGGCACCGAAGCGGATGATCACGCGGCTCCGACTTCCCCTGAACATGGGCCAAAGCTGGGCCCTGCTGGACGGCGACGCCAAACGAACGGTGGTCGCGCTGTTCTTCGCCATCGCCTCGCTGACCCTGTTGGAGTTGCTCAGCCTGGGTTTGATCCTGCCGCTGATCCAGGTCGTTCTCCTGGGCGAGGAAGGTGGCCCCTGGCAGCCTCTGGTCGATGGTGTCCGCAGCCTTTTGCCCACGGTCAGCCCGGCGGTCAGTATCTCGGTCAGCTTTGCCGTGGTTTTTGCGATCAAGAACCTCGCCCTGTTGGGCCTGATATTCTGGATTAATCGCTCGGCGGGACAGATGGCGGCGCGATACATGGCGCGGCTGCTCTCGGCCTATCTGGAAAAGCCGCTGGTCTATCACCTGTCGCGCAACAGTGCGGACCTGGTCCGCAACATCCTGACCAACGTCGGCCTGAGTTTCGAGGTGATCCGGCTGCAGATCATGGTGATGCTGGAAAGCCTGGTGATCATCGGCATTCTGGGCCTTCTGGTCGCCATAGCGCCCTGGCTGTCGATTGGTGC
Organism: Magnetovibrionaceae bacterium; assembly: GCA_049603795.1. Taxonomy (GTDB): domain Bacteria; phylum Pseudomonadota; class Alphaproteobacteria; order Rhodospirillales; family JBMYSY01; genus JBMYSY01. The sequence goes on along the minus strand of JBMYSY010000001.1, from coordinate 384,371 downwards.
GGGCGTCCTGTTGGTGGGGTTTGTGCTGGTCTACTTCCGCTTTGCCGGGCCAGTGCTCAGACGTTGGGGCAGCCAGTCCATGGGCCTCGAGGCCGAGGTCATCAAGCTGACCAACGACACCCTGGGATCGATCCGCGATGTCAAACTGCTGAATGCCATCCCCTATTTTTCCAAACGCATGGCGGCAACGGCGCGCGTCTGGTGGCTGGTGAACGCCAAACGCACGGCAGCCGTCAACGTGCCGCGCCTTCTGGTCGAGACGCTGGTGATGGTCGGGGCCGCCGGGATCGTCGCGGGCTTCGCGCTCAGTGGCGAAAGTCAGGCGGTCTCTCTGCCGCTTCTGGCGCTTTTCGGCATGGCGGGGCTACGCGTCATGCCCTCCTTGAACCGCATGCTGCTGGCGGCCTCTGAAATCAGGGCCCGCTGGGCCTACGTCGAAGAAATCAAGACGGAACTGGCCCAGATCGCATCCGGGCAAGATCTGGCCGGGGTCTCCCCTGCGTCGGCTGGGCAGAAAATCGATTTTACGAAGGCACTCGACCTTAAGGATCTGCACTACACCTACCCGGCAGCCGAACGCGCCTCGATCGAGGGGGTATCGCTGTCGTTGTCCCAAGGGGAGACCATTGGGATCGTTGGTGCCTCGGGCGCCGGAAAGTCGACCCTGATGGATCTCATGCTAGGGCTGCTGGCGGCTGAAAAAGGCAGCATCACCCTGGACGGCGAGGTGATCGAGCTGGGCGGTGCGAACTGGTTCGATACCATCGGATTCGTGCCGCAGACCATCAGCATCATCGATGACACGCTGCGCCGGAACGTCGCCTTCGGGGTCGAGGATGAAGACATCAACCAGGCTGCCCTGACCGCCGCCCTGAAGCTGGCCCAGCTTGACGACGTGGTCCGAAGCCTGCCGGACGGACTGGAGACGGTCCTCGGCGAGGGCGGGGTGCGCCTGTCCGGCGGCCAGCGCCAAAGGATCGCCATTGCCCGCGCCCTCTACCGCGATCCGCCGATCCTGCTGTTCGACGAGGCCACGGCGGCCCTCGACAACGAGACCGAGCGGGAAATCAGCCAGGCCATCCACCGGCTGGGGGGTGAACGCACCATCGTCATCATCGCCCACCGGCTGAGCACGGTGCGCGACTGCGATCGGCTGGTCGTGATGGACCAGGGCCGCATCGTCGATCAGGGTTCGTATGACGCCTTGCTCGAAAACTCTCCCTTGTTCCAGCGGCTCGCCCGTGGCACCACCTGAGGCATGATGAAACCAGCCCTTTCCAACATCGCACTGTCGCCCTTTGATCACGCTGACGAACTGCGCGCCCTGCCCGCCATGGGCTACAAAGGCATCGAGGTGGCCCCCAGCCGGGTTTGGGAAGCAAGCTGGGACGGCCTGACCCCTGCCCAGGTAGAGGCTTACCGCCACCAGGTGGAAAACGCAGGCTTGCGCATTGTCGGCCTGCATTCCCTGTTCTTTGATCAGCCCGACCTCGGCCTGTTCAAAGGGCCTGAGATCGAAGAGAGAACGCTTGATTTTCTGGTCCACCTCTCCGCCGTCTGCCGGGATCTTGGCGGACGCACGCTGATCTGGGGCTCCAAGACCGCACGGACCAAGGGCGAGCGGTCCTGGGACCAGGCCAAGGCGGAGACTCTCGATTTCCTTGGGCGTCTCTCCCAGGCGATTGAGGATCACGGCACGGTCTATTGCTTCGAGCCGCTGGAGCCGGACGTGGCGGATTTCGTCAATTCGGCCCTTGAAAGTTTGGATCTCGTGCAGACGCTGGATCATCCCTCCTTCGGCCTGCAATTGGACGCCAAGGCGCTTGTCGGCAATGGGGAACTGACAAACGATCTGGTCGCAGCCTGCGGGGAAGCGATCTGCCATGTCCATGCCAACGAACCCGACCTCGGCGTGCTGGACCCGGACGGACCTGTGGATCACGAGGCTTTCGCGGGCTTTCTGAAAGGCGTCGGCTACGAGGGATACGTGACGGCGGAGCAGCGCATGCTGAACGCGGACGATCCGCTGGATGACGCGGCCCGATCCGCGGCTGTCCTGGAAGGGCTCTACGCATCATGACCGGCGACAATCCCTACAGCCGAACCGGACCCAGTCCGTTTCAGGCACCCGACTGGCAACCCCGGCTCCCGAAGGGCATGCGGGTGCTGGTCGCCGGGGCCTCCGGTGGTCTGGGCTCGGCCCTGGTCAACATGATACTGGCGGGCAGCGAGGATGTGATTGTCGGTGCCCATGGCGGCAGCAGGGCACCCGGTTATGAAGACGGCCAGGTGATCCCGCTGGTCCAGGCTTTTGAAGGGCCCGACGACTGCCAGCAACTTGTCGATGATTTCGCCACCCGTGCCGGCGGGATCGATGCTCTGGTCTGCCTGACCGGTGCCATCCATGCCACCGGCCACTGGAAGGACATGGCCGGCACCGACTGGCAAAACGAGATCGAGATCAACCTGAACCAGCCCTTCTATCTGGCGCGCGCGGGCCTGGAGGCCATGCGGGCGCAGGGGACGGGCGGACGGATCCTGTTGAACGGCACCGAATCGGCCCTGCACGGCGGCAGTCCGGTATCCTTTCCTTATGCCATCGCCAAGCGCGGCACTGAATGTATGGTCCAGGGGCTGGCCCGCGAGGGGGCACCGCTGGGCGTCCTGGTCAATGGGCTGCGCTTCGGCTACATCGCCAGCGGTTTTCATCAGCGCTGGCACAGCAAGACCCCTGAAGACATGGCCGCGCGGGCCGATCTCGTGCCCTTGAAACGCGGCGGCGACCCGGAAGAGGCGGCGGCACTGATGTGCTATCTGCTGTCGGACTGGTCACGCTTCATCACCGGCCAGATGTTCGCACTGACCGGCGGCGATTGGCTCTGATCCCCGCCTGAACGTCCAAAGATGAGACAAAGCCCATGCCTGTGATCCTGCGCACCGCCCCCACCTTGCACACGGCCGGGCCGTCCGATTACTGGCTGGCCGTGACCGGCACCTCCGTGCCCTATCAGGACAACGACAAGATCCTGCCGCAGCTGGCCGAACGCCTGGAAGCCTGCTTCGACCGTACGAGGGCCATCTGGTGGGAATTGGGGGCCAGGCTCGGTGCCCTGCCCACTTCCGAGATCGCCCATACACCGACCTGTGCGCCCTACAACTGCGACCTCGGCCTGATGATGGCTTGGAGCCTGCTGGTCGAAGAACTGGCGGCGGAAGATGCGGACGTTCTGGTCCTTTGCGATGATCCCTGGCTGTTTCGGCAACTGGCGACGCTGCCGGGCGTCGAGGCGGGCAAGGCCCCCACGATGCGCCCTTATCTTTTCCGCGGTTGGCTACGCGGCTTTCTGGCCCGCATCAAGTATGCCGTCAGGGCCGCCAAGAGCGCCATGGACACCAAGGCCTCCAAGGCCAATCACAAGCCGTCCGAGACCGATTCGGTTCTGGTGGTCTATGGCCATCCGGCCAGCAAAGCCAATGGCTTCGACGCCTATTTCGGCGACTTGATGAAGGACCTGCCGGGCGTAAGGCGGCTGTTGCATACCGACTGCGGGCCGGTTTTCGCCAATCGTCTCGCCGCCGATAAGCGCACCGCCAGCCTGCACGCCTGGGGCCGTCCGATGGAGGCCATCGCGCTGATCGTCGCCAAATGGGCACCTCCGGAAGAGGCCCTCAAAGGGCCCTGGTATTGGCTTTTGAAGCGCGCCGTGGTCCGCGAAAACGCGACGGCCGCCCCTGCATCCAACCTCTGGCAGCAGCGCTGTCAGGCTCGCTGGTTGGCGGACGTTCGTCCCCGGGTGGTCGCCTGGCCGTTCGAAAATCATCCCTGGGAACGGCAATTCGTGCGCGATTCGCGCGCGGCGGGAGCCGCCACCATCGGCTATCAGCACGCCGTCATCGGCCCGCACCAGTTCAATCCGGCACCGCAGTCCAATTGGGACGGCTTCAACAGCTATCCCGACCGGGTGCTCTGTTCCGGCCCGGCCTATCGGGATCAGTTGGAAGACTGGGGCGTTCCGGAAACCCGCCTTGGCGTCGCCGGTGCCTTCCGCGTCCAGCCGTTTGACCAGGACCTCTACGACAAGGAAGGTCCGGTCTTTGTGGCCTTGAGTGCCGTGCGCGCGATCACGCGTGAGATGATGGAGGCGGTCAAGCTCGCCGAGAAACCGGGCCGGGTGTTCCTGATCAAGGCCCATCCGCTTTACCCGATGGACGTCGAGGAAACGGAATCCGTCCGGCGCACCAGCAAGACTCTGCCCGAACAGGACCGGGTTTCAGCCATCTTTTACGGCACCGGCACCAGTGGGCTGGAGGGCCTGTTTTCCGGCGCGCCGACCTTCCGGCTGCTGTCGTCGAAACAGGTGGCGGTCAATGTCCTGCCGACCGGCATCGATGCCACAGCGGTGACGGTCACGGGCCTGCGCGCGGCGCTTGATCACGCCCACGAAGCGGAAAATGCCGGCCGGAAGCTGCCGTTCGAGACGGTCTATACGCCTGCGGATATGGAAATCTGGCGGAAAGCGCTTGACGCAGACAGCGCGAAAAGCGCACTTCAGGCTCCATGAGCGACAAAAGCCGCCAGAAATTCGTCTGCAAGCACCCCTGGGCCCACTTCGAGGTCAACAACCCCAATGGGGACGTGACCATGTGCTGCATGAACGACACCGTGCTGGGCAACGTCAACGAAGACAGCGTGGCCGACATCTGGAACGGCGAAAAGTTCCAGAAGATGCGAAGCCGCATGCTGGAAGAGGGTGCCCATGCCTTCTGTCCGCACACCTGTCCGGTCCTACGCGGTGGCAAGAAATACGAAAACCTCGACTGGTATACCGAGTTGTCGGAAGACGGCGAGGTGCGCCAGAACGCAGAACTGAACGAGGACGAATACAAGGCGCGGAAGGTCAAGCTCGACAGCCTGCCGCGTTGGTTCCGCTTCACCTATTCCTATGCCTGCAACCTGGATTGCTATCACTGCTATCAGCGCGAAGACGCGAAGATGAGCCTGAAGCTGCCGGCCGAATTCATGGAACAGGTGGAGGAATACGCCCGCGTCGCCCAGATGGTCTATCCCTTCGGCGGGGAGCCGTTTTTCTTCTCGCCCGTGCTGGATTTCCTGAAAAACCACCCGAACAACGGCGAAGGCCGGTTCTACTTCATCACCAATGCCACCATCCTGACCGACAAGATCTACGAGACGCTCGCGCGCCTGCCGATCCACTGCATGGCGGTTTCCCTGGATGCGGCGACGCCGGAAAGCTTCGAGACTCTGCGCCTGCGCGGGCGCAAGGGCGACTGGAACGAGGTCATGGCCAATATGGCACGCCTTCAGGAGTTGAAGCGGCGCAAGGAATTCCTGTTCACCACCTCGATGACGCTCAACAGCGTGAATGCCCTGGAAATCGAAACCTTCGTAGATCTGGCGCTTTCCTTTGAAGCAGAGCCGCTGGTGATGCTGGTCGCCAACCCCTTCCAGACGGTGGACTTCCAAAAGCGCTTTTTGATGTTCACGCCCGACCAGTTCGAGGAAATGGCCGCTCAGATCGAACGCTCCCTGCCGAAGGTGCGCGAGGCGGGCTTTGAGGATGCGGAGACCTATCTGCTGCAGCTGCAGAAGTCTCTCAGCTATCACCGCCAATACGACAACAAGCCGGCCAAGCTGGCGATCAAGAATGTCGCCCGGAAGGTTTATCACGCCCTGCCGGAACAGCTGCAAATTCCCGCCCGCCGTGCGCTGCAGGAAATCCGCAACCGTCGCTTTGAAGGCTGACGGGCGACAAAGGTGGCGGAACCGGCTCTGTCGTGTTACCACTCTTCGGAATAACCCCGAATTCTGATTGGGTAAGTCTTGACCCGCCGCTTGCCTGCAAGCACGAAGGCGTTTAAGACCTGCCTCGTATCTTCAGATCCACCGGTTTACGCCGAGAGGGCACGATCTTGACTCAGAAACCCGTCTACAAGGCACCCGCTGATTTCCGCGTTCTGTTTGTTTATCCCAACATTCAGATGAGTGCCCTTGCACCCCAGGGGATTGGCTACCTTTCGGCCATGCTGAAGCGGGAAGGGTTCCAGTGCGACCTCTTCGACAGCACCTTTTACACCTCCGACATTTCGTCGGACACCAACGAGGAAAAGGTGCACCTGTCCATTGTGCGCCCCTTCAGCTGGAAGGAACGCGGCATCGAACCGAAGACCAGCGACATGGCGGGCGATTTCCGCAAGATGGTGGACGACTATCAGCCGGACCTGATCGCCGTCTCGGTGGTGGAGAACACCTGGTACATCGCCAAGTACCTGCTGGACGCGCTGCATGTGGATGTGCCGACCATTGTCGGTGGGGTCTTTTCCACCTATGCCACGGATATCGTGCTCAGCCACCCGAAGGTGGATTACGCCTGCCGGGGCGACGGGGAGGTTCCGCTGCTGGAGCTTTGCCAGGCCATGGCCGGGGGCAATGATACCACGACCATCGCGGGCATTTGGGCCAAGGATGACCGGGGTATCCACAAAAACCCGATCGGCCAGGGCATCGCCATGGACGATTTGCCGTTCCCGGACTGGTCGATCTTCGACGAACAGAGCCTGTATCGTCCGATGCAGGGCCGGGTTTACAAGACCATGGGAGTCGAGACCCAGCGGGGCTGTCCTTACAAGTGCACCTTCTGCAATTCGCCGTCGAACATCACGCTTTACCGCGCAGAAAGCGCTGGCAGCTTCTATCGCAAGAAATCCGTCAAGCGCATCCACGAAGAACTGGACTTCATGCGCCAGACCTACGGGCCCGAATTCATCTACTTCGTGGTCGATACCTTCCTGGCCATGGGCGACAAGGAACTCGAAGAGTTCTCGGACATGTATCAGGACTTCAAGATTCCGTTCTGGATGAACACCCGCGCCGAGACGGTCAACGAATGGCGCGCCGATCATCTGGAACGCATGAACTGCCTGCGCATGAACATCGGGATCGAGCACGGCAACGAGGAATATCGCCGGAAGGTGCTGCAACGTCCCGTCACCAACAAGAAGATGCTGGAATCCTTCCAGGCCTGTTCGGGCCGCAGCTTCGTGACGGTGGCCAACTCGATCGTCGGCCTGCCGGACGAGACCCGCGAACTGGCCTTCGACACCATCAAGCTGAACCGGTCACTGCCGGACGACATCGACGCTTCGGGGGCCTTCATCTTCACGCCGTTCCACGGCACGCCGCTTCGGGAAAGGGCGGTTGCCGCCGGTTACGTGGACCCGGATACCATCTGCTCGTTGAACGTGACCAAGGGCAGTATCCTCGATATGCCGCAGTTCCCGGTGGAAGACATTCAAGGGCTAACCCGGGTGTTCAGCTTCTACGTGAAAATGCCGGAATCCGAATGGCCGTTCATCCGCGAAGCCGAACAGATGAACGAAGCCGGTGAAAAGCGCTTCGGCGAACTGCGCGAGGTTTTCAACCGCGACTACCGCCGTTCGCTGTCGAACCCGAAGGACGTCAGTTCCTTCGATTTGGTGGTCGGCGAGAACGAATGGGACAAGGTCGACAGCAAGGATTCGAAACCGAAGTTGGATCCGCACGCCTTCAGCGATCTTCACGGCTGACGCGGTCTCCCGCCAAGGCAGACGATCATGCCCTCGACGACCGCCGCCCGGCCCGACGTGATCAGCCTTCGGGAAACCACGCTGCCCCGCCTGCTCTGGTGTCTCGCGCGAGGGCGGGTTCCCTATATTCTGGGCGTCCACGGTATCATCCCCGGCATGACCGGACGCCTGAAGGCCTGGGTGAAGCGCCTGGTGGCACAGGGTCGATGCCGATGGGCCACCGATCTGGCACCGGAACTGGAACAGCATCGCGTCTTTGATCGCCGGGCCTTTTTTGATGAATTCCCACTCAAATCAGAGCCCTGGCAGGCTGAGCGCTATGGCTTTTCCCCCGCCGATCTGACCGATATTCCTTATGGGCGGGCCTTCCGCCACATGGCCAGCTGCCATGCCTTTTTTGATCATGTGGTGGAAGTCTACTGCCTGGCCGCCTTTGCCGGTCTGCCGGAAGAGGGATCGTTCCGCTACAGCGGTCTTCGCGGCGATGTTCTGGACCTGATGAAATCCACTCTGGGTCGGGAAGCCAGTCCGAACATGACGGCTGCATCGGCGGATAGCCTGATCGGGCGAGTACTCGGCGGCTTCGGGCGGATCGTCTTCCGGGCTGCCTGGCTTTCGGGGTGCCTGCTGCTTTTGGTCCTGACTGCCCTGCGGCTGGTGCGGCGGAAGGGTGGGACCCTGCGGCCTTTTGTGGTTTTCGATTCCCTGAAAGACGCCCGGGAGTATCACCTGTTGGACGAGATCAAGGACGGTGGCGAGATCGTCCTGCTCGACCGTTTTCCCGGCTTTCCCTGGCCGGGCCGACCAGAGGGCGGCTCTTACAGCGAGATCAGTTGGACGGCGGGATGGCTTGCCCCAGGTGAAGCACCCGGTCTGTTGTTGGGCGGGCTGCGCGATACCCTGGCTCTGTTCCGGCACCACTCGGCGGTCCCCGACAGCCTGTTCGCCACACTGCTGCTGCTCCCCCGCAAGCGGCTCCGGATCCGGGCCTTCCTGAACGCCGTTCAGCCGACGGGCGGGTTCATCGGGCGGGATGAATACAACGAGGATCACATCATCCGCTACGCGGAATGTCGGCGGCTCGGCATACCCTCTCTCGGGCTCTCTGGCGGCATGTTCCCGGCCTATTGCTCGGCGGCTTCGAACATCCGCTACAACACCTTCGACCTCTATTATGCCTTCTCCGCGCGCTTCTTCGAATCCTATGCAGAGACCTGGCTCGCAGAAATGACCGTGCGGTCAGCCGCCAGTCTGGCCCTGTCACGCCAGGCCCAATTGGGGACGGATAAGCCACGACCGGAAGCCGTTCTGATCGCGCTCCGGGTGGCCTGGAACCAGGCGGAAGCGCCGCTGCTGGTCGCCAAAATCGCGGCAGCCTTTCCCGACCGGCCGGTCCGTCTCCAGTTCAAACAGGGATTTGTCAGCGAGGGGGCCCGGGAGGATTTCTTGGGATCATTGCTCCAGGAGCATCCCAATCTCAGCCTTGTCGATGGCAGCGTCTACGATCTGGTCGATGACGCGGGCTATGTCATCTCGGATACCTCGACCCTGGTGGCTGAAGCCATCCGGATGGGGGCCAGGACCGTCTTCGCCGATTTCCTCGATCAAGAGTTCTGCATTTATCGGTCCTTCCCGGGCCTCGGCGTCAAAACCGCCGATGGGGCTGTCCTGCGCCTGGCCGCCCTGATCGACGGCACCGAGCCCTGGCCCCTGGAAGACTATCTGGCGCTGATGGACTGCCCAGCGGACAGCGTGAACTTCGATCTTTTGCGCAAAGACTTGGGCCTGAAGCCAAAATTGCCCGCCTGAGGCCGGATGCGGCTTGTTTGATCAGGCTTCGGGGCCTATTCAGAAGCAACAAATTCAACAAATGGGGCCGGGACCTGTCACATCCGGCGGACATGGGGCATGAAACGCGCATTGGTAACAGGGGGCAGCGGCTTCCTCGGCAGTCACATCGTCGACAGTCTGGCCAAGCGTGGCCTGGAGGTCGTGGTGTTCGATACCAAGGCCAGCGATTGGCTGAAACCAGGCTGTGAGATGGTCGAGGGCTCGATCCTCGACCAGGGTGCGATCCTTGCCGCCATGGATGGCTGTGACGTGGTCTATCACCTGGCCGCCGTGGCCGATCTGGACGAGGCGGTCCAGGACCCGGTGCGCACGGCGGAAGTGAATATCATAGGCACCGTCCGGGTGCTGGAAGCGGCCCGCACGCTAAAGCTGAAACGCTTCGCCTATGCCAGCACGGTCTATGTCTATTCCGACAGCGGATCCTTCTACCGCACCTCGAAACGCGCCTGTGAGCTGATGATCGAGGACTACCGAGAACGCTACGGCCTGCCCTATACCATCCTGCGCTTCGGGTCTGTCTACGGGCCGCGCGCCGATCATCACAACCCGGTCTACGGCCTGTTGCGCCAGGCGCTGACCAAGGGCCGGATCGATCATCCGGGATCGGGCAAGGAAATCCGCGAATACATCCACGTCAAGGATGCCGCAGAAGCCGCCGCCGATATCCTGGCACCCGACTTCGAAAACGAAAACATCCTGTTGACGGGCCGGGAGCGCATGACCACCCGCGAGATGCTGGAGATGGTGCGCGAGATCCTGGGCGGCGGGGTGGAATTGAACTTCCGCGACGAACACCGCGCCGGGCATTACGTACAAACGCCCTACAACTACACGCCGAAGCTGGGCAAAAAGCTGCAGCGCGCAACCTATGTGGACTTAGGCCTCGGCTTGCTCGACTGTATCCAGGACCTGGACGCACGGCAGGGCCGGGAGCCGGAAACCATCGTGCTGCCCGAACGGGACGGAGAGACCTCGTGAACCGCAATGTCAGCCTGAAAAAGCAGTTGAAGGCCCGCGAGGTGACCATCGGCTCATGGGTGACTCTGGGATCATCCGCCGTCGCCGAACTGATGGCACGGGCCGGTTTTGACTGGCTGGTGATCGATGCCGAACACAGCGTGATCGAGACCTCCCACGTCCAGGAAATGATCCAGGCGATCGAAGGGGCCGAGGTGCCGGTAATCGTGCGGCTCACCTCCAACAACGCCGACCAGATCAAACAGGTCATGGACGCGGGTGCCACCGGCATCATGGTTCCCAACATCCGCAGCGCCGCAGACGCCGCAGCCGCCGTCAGCGCCACCTACTATCCGCCGCGCGGCACCCGGGGGGTGGGTCTGGCCCGCGCCCAGGGCTACGGTGCCGCCTTCGAAGAATACAAGGCCTGGCTGGAACAAGGCGGCATCGTCATCGCCATGATCGAACATATCGAGGCGGTCGAGGCGGCGGATGAGATCCTCAGCCTGGACGGCATAGATGGCTACATCATCGGACCGTTTGATCTTTCCGCCTCCATGGGCAAGCCCGGCAAGTTCGACGACGCGGATGTGATGGAAGCAATTCAGTGCGTCCGCGAGGCAGGCGATCGCGCGGGCAAGCCCGGCGGCATTCATGTGGTCGATCCCGATCTGGAGCGGTTGAAAGCGCGGCTTGACGAGGGCTTTCAGTTTGTCGGCTACGGCATGGATATTCGGATCATCGATTGCCTCGCCCGTGACCACTTGGCCAAAATCCGGAAGGACTTTCTGAAATGACGCTTGCCATCGTTCCGGCCCGTATGGCCTCCAGCCGCTTTCCCGGCAAACCGCTGGCCGATATCCACGGTGTCCCCATGGTCGCCCATTGCTATCACCGGACCGCCATGAGCAAGGCCGTGGACGCCACCTATGTCGCCACCTGCGATCAGGAGATCATGGACTATTGCGAAGGTGCAGGCATTCCCTGCGTCATGACCAAGGACAGCCATGAACGCGCCACCGACCGCATCGCGGAAGCCATGCTGAAGATCGAGGCCGATACGGGCGAACGCCACGACATCGTGGTCCTGGTCCAGGGTGACGAACCGATGCTGCGCCCGGAGATGCTGGATCTCGCCATCGAGGGCCTTAAGGGCGATCCCGCCTGCAACGTCACCAACCTGGTGGCCAGGATGGAGCGGGTGGAGGACTTCGAGGACCCGAACGAGGTCAAAGTCGTCGTCGATACCCAAGGCTACGCGCTCTACTTCTCGCGCGAACCGGTGCCCAGCCGCAAGAAAGGTGTCACGGACGTTCCCATGCTGAAGCAGGTCTGCCTGATTCCCTTCCGCCGGGATTTCCTGTTGGAATACAATGACATGCCCCAGACGCCCTTGGAGATCATCGAATCGGTCGACATGATGCGCATCCTGGAGACCGGCGGAAAGGTGCGCATGGTGCCCTGCGATATCGAGACCTATGCGGTCGATAACCAGGCCGATTTGGACCGCGTGATCGCCTGCATGAAAGACGACGACCTGCGGGCGTCCTACAGCTGATCGCCGGGGGTAAAGGTGAAAGAAGCCGATATCCGCCCCAAAGACCTGTTCCAGGAATACCTGCGCCTGAGCGCCCTGGATGCAGAGGCCTTTTTCCCGGAAGGAGAGCGGGCCGCCTCGGCCTGTCCGGGTTGCGGGGCCGATGAGAGCGGAAAAGCGTTCGAAAAGCACGGCTTTGGCTACCGCACCTGTACGGCCTGCGGCACGCTCTTCGTCTCGCCTCGGCCCGCCGTTTCGGCCTTCAACGGCTTCTATGCGGATTCGCCCTCGGCACGGTATTGGAGCGAGGTATTTTTCCCCGCCGTCATGGAAGCCCGGCGCGAAAAGATCTTCCGGCCCCGCGTGGAAAAAGTTTTAGACCTGCTGGAAGAACGCAACGCAAAGGCCGTTCGCGTCGTCGATGTCGGTGCCGGCCTGGGGCTTTTCCTTGATGAATGGAAGGCCCGTCGCGCGGAGGCGGACCTGGGCGCAGTCGAACCAAGCGGCCTGATGGCGGAGACCTTGCGCGGGCGCGGCTACGCCGTGCTGGAGGGCTTCGTTGAAAACCTCGACAGCCTGGATGCGGACGGGCATTGGCGGGAAGCCGCCGATCTGGTCACCAGTTTCGAAGTGATTGAACATGTCCACGATACGCTGGGTTACCTCAGCGCCATCGCAGGCCTTGTGAAGCCGGGCGGCTGGGTTTTGATCACCAGCCTCTGCCTGGACGGCTTTGATCTCCAGGTGCTTGGCCGGGCATCGGATAGCATCTCGCCACCCCATCACATCAATTTCATGACCCTTCAGGGCTTTCGCGCTTTGTTCGAGCGCGCGGGCCTGGGCCAGATCGAACTGATCACGCCCGGCAAACTGGATGTCGATATCGTCGCCGGAAAGGCCGCTGATCAGCCGGACGTTCTGGACGGCCAGGATTTTGTCAAAACCCTGCTGGCAAGGCCAGAGCCGGTGCGTCAGGCCTTCCAGTCCTTCCTGGCTGACAATGGCCTCAGCAGTCATGCCTGGGTCCTGGCCCGCAAACCGTTATAGTTGTTCAGAGAAACCCACCCATGGCCCGCATCCTGATCACCACCATCCCCTTCGGCGAACGCGACGTGACACCGCTGCGTCTGCTGGAAGACGCCGGGCACGAAGTGGTCATCAACCCCCTGGGCCGGAAGTTGGTGGGTGAAGAACTGGGCGAGATCGTCGGCGGCTTCGATGCCGTGATCGCGGGCACCGAGACCATCAATGCTTCGATCATGGACAAGGCCGATCGGCTCAAGCTGATCAGCCGGGTCGGGATCGGTCTCGATTCGGTTGACCTCTTGGCGGCGAGAGAACGCGACATCGCCGTCGCCTACACCCCCGATGGGCCGACGGCGGCGGTCTCGGAACTGACCATCGGCTTGATGATCGATCTGTTGCGCGGCGTATCCACCGCCAACCGGGATCTGGGTGCCGGCACCTGGAAGCGGATCATGGGCCGCCGGATTGCCGAGGTGACCGTCGGCGTCATCGGGGTCGGGCGAATCGGACGGCGCGTGATCAATCACCTCCAGGGCGGCTTTCCGGGGGTCAAGATCCTGGCGAACGATCTGAAACTCGCCAACATCCCGGGCGTCGACTGGACGTCCAAGAAAGACATCTATGCCCGCGCCGATGTGGTCACTCTTCACCTGCCGCTGACCGCCAAGACCAGGCACCTGATCGGCGAGGCCGAGTTGTCGGCCATGAAGCCCGACGCAGTCCTGATCAACACCGCGCGCGGTGGCATCGTTGATGAAGCGGCGCTGAGTGCGGCTCTGACCAAGAGCACCATCGCCGGGGCGGCAATCGATGTCTTTGAAGAAGAGCCTTACGCCGGGCCGCTCGCGGGCCAGAAGGGTGCCATCGTCACCTGCCACATGGGTTCCATGTCCGAGGACTGCCGGGCCCGCATGGAAAAAGGTGCCTGTGAGGAAGCCGTCCGCTTTTTCGAGGGGAAAGGCTTTCTCAATCCCGTGCCCGAGTCGGAATACGAAATCGCACGAGGCCTGAAATGACGGAAAGGCCCGAACCGCAATTCAGCCGCGGCAAGACGATTCTGTTCTCCTGCATCATCATCGGCGGGTTTTTTCTGCTCGCCGAGGTGGCGGCCTCCTTCATTCTGGATTCCTTTGCAAGCACTGGCCGTTTTGACGAGCGAAAGCTGGAAAGCCGCTACCATCCCTTCGCCGGTTGGGAACCGACGCCCGATCAGGTCGTCCGGGGGCCGAACTGGTCCGTCGAGGTGGACGAGAATGGCTTCAGCCGGACGCCTTACGATGGCCAGGATGCAGACTATCGCATCGTCGTCACGGGTGGCAGCACCATGTTCGGGGTCGGCTCTTCGACCTTCGAGACCACCGTGCCGTCCCTGCTGGAGACGATCCTGGCGGAAAAAACCGGCAAGACCGTCGATGTGATCAACCTGGGCGTCCGGGGGTTCCAGACCTTCCAGGAAGCGATGCGGCTTCGGGAGTTCCTGCTGACCAACCGGGTTGACCTGATCCTGGCCGTCACGGCGCGAAACGACGCTTTCCGTGCCCTGTCCGAACCCGGAATCCGGAGCGCCCTGCTGACAGATCAGGTCTATGACAACGCCGTACCCCTTGTGCGCGACGCGGAGCTGCAAAAGCCGATTGCCCTCAATATCGATGGTTTCCTGCGCCAGTATTCGGCACTGGCCGACCTGACCTTCCGGGCACTGCGCCGGGTGATGAACCTGAACGCACCCGCCGCCTCGGCCAAAAGCCATGCCGATCCCTCGGTGATTCCGAAGCGCGCGGAAGAGATGATCAAGAACCTGGCCATGATGGAAGCGCTTTCCGAGGCGTCCGGGTCCCGGTTTGCCTTCATCCTGCAACCGACAGCCTTTTCACTGGCTGGCTATGACTACACAGCAGGCCACGTCCCCCTCGATGTGCAGCGGGAACAGGCGGATTTTGAACGCGCCTTTTATGCCGCGCTCCGCGAAAGGGCGGACGGAATATCCTGGTACGATCTTTCGGGTGCCTTGGACGGCCCGGCGGAGACCCTTTACATCGACCACACCCATTACAACGACGAGGGAGCACGGCTGCTGGCAGGCGAGATCGCCGTCATCGCCGAACAGCTCCTTCTCCAGACCCCCGGGCTTCAGACCCCCAGGCTTCAGACCCCTAGGCCGCGATTGGAAAACCCATGAAAGATCCCATCCGCATAGCACTCATCGGCTGCGGGCGCGTGGCCGGGCACCATGCCGCCTCGATCGAACAGGTGGCGGGCGCGGAACTGGCCGCCGTCTGCGACCTCGAAAGCGACCGCGCCGATGGCTATGCCCGGCAGTTCGACGTCCCGGCCTTCACCAATTACCACGAGATGCTGACCGCCGTGCCGAACATCGATGTGGTCGCGGTCATCACGCCGTCGGGCATGCACTTCGAACACACGCTCGATGTGATCAACGGCTACGGCCATCATGTGATCGTCGAAAAACCAACCTTCATGCGCCCCGATCAGGCGGAAGCCGCCTTTGATGCCGCCGCCTCCGTCGGTGCCCAGGTCTTCCCGGTCTTCCAGAACCGGCACAACAAGGCCGTCCGGCGGGTGCGAAAGGCCCTGGAGGCGGGTGAATTGGGCGATATTCGCCTGACAAGCGTCCGGGTCCGCTGGTGCCGTCCGCAGCGATACTACGACATGGCCGCCTGGCGCGGGACCTTCAGCCACGACGGCGGTGCACTGACCAACCAGAGCATTCACCACGTTGACCTGCTGCGGCACCTCGGGGGAGAGGTCGCCCGGGTCTCGGCGGTGATGCGCACCCTGGGTGCCGAGATCGAGGTTGAGGACGCCTGCGTCGCCACCCTGGACTACGGTTCCGGAGCCATTGGTTCGCTGGAGGCCACAACGGCCGCCCGACCCGACGATTTCGAGGCCTCGATCTCGATCGTCGGCTCCAAGGGCCTGGCCCAGATTGGCGGCGTGGCGGTGAACGAACTGCAGATCTTCACACCCGATCCGGGCGAATGCGAAGCCAACAGCGAGGACTTCATCGGGATCGAAGGCTTTGGCGCGGTCTACGGCTATGGCCACCGGCAGCTCTATGAAGATGTCGTCGCCGCCCTGCACCACGACCAAGCCTATCCCGTAACCCGCGACGACTGTCTCGGCACCCTTCGGCTGCTCCATGCCTTCTATCGGTCGGACGAGGCCGGGGGTTGGGTCGATGTGGCCGAGCATACGGCCTCCGAACGTCTGGGCCGCACCAACGACGCCGTTTCCGATCTCTATCGGACCCCGGCCCCTGGGAAAGGCTGAGCCATGACCCAGACTCCGCTGCGTGTCGGGATCGCGGGATTCGGCCTGGTGGGCAAGCTCCGCCGGGATGTCATGGAGGCGCGCGGCGATATGACCGTGGTCGCCGTCTGCGACCGCCGGTTCGGGGATGAAGGCGAGGCGGAAGGCAAACTGCCCTGCGGTACACCCTTCTACAGCCACTACAGCCGGGTCCTTGAACACAACCTGGATGCGCTCTTCGTCTGTATTTCCAATGATATGGCTGCCGAGATTACCCGGGCGGGGCTCGAGCACGGGCTCCATGTCTTCTGCGAAAAGCCACCGGGCCGGGACGTCGCCGACATCCAGTCGGTCCTTGATGTGCAGGCGAAGCACCCAGATCTGGTCCTGAAGTACGGCTTCAATCACCGCTATCACGATTCGGTCCAGGATGCCTTGGAACTGGTTCGTAGTGGCGGTTTGGGCAGCGTGATCAACCTGCGGGGCATCTACGGCAAATCCAAGATCATTGATTTCCGTTCACCATCACACTGGCGCACCAAGCGGGAGCTGGCGGGCGGCGGCATTTTGCTGGATCAGGGCATCCATATGCTGGACCTGATGCGCCTGTTCGGCGGGGAGTTCGAAGAGGTCCACAGCTTTATCTCGAATGCCTTCTGGAATCATGACGTCGAAGACAACGCCTATGCCCTGATGCGGGGAACGAGCGGCGTCGTGGCCATGCTGCATTCCTCGGCCACCCAATGGCGCCACCGCTTCCAGTTGGAGATCACCCTGACCGAAGGGACACTGGTCTTGAGCGGCATCCTGACGGGTTCGAAATCCTACGGTGCCGAAACCCTGACCGTCGTGACCGAGACCGATGCCGGGAACGGCGATCCGAAGGAGACCACGACACGCTATAACCGCGATGAGAGCTGGCAGCGTGAAATCGCCGAGTTCGCCGATGCCATCGCCGGCAAATCAGCGGTCGAAAACGGCACAGCGGAGGACGCCTATAAGACCATGGAACTGGTCTATCGGATCTACTGCGCCGATCCGGACTGGAAATCCCGCTGGGGCTTGAGCTCGTAAACGGCGGCCCAGCGATCCTGATAGACCGGATCAAGGTTCGCGATCAGGTCCACCATCGCCTGACCAAAAGTGAAAGACCCGGCCTCGACCGGTCTTACCTCTGTCTCGCCGGTCAGGTTCCGGCGGAACTGCTTGCCCGTCGGCAAGAGCACATAGCGGACGTTCCAGGTCTCCAATCCCCGGACAAGGTCTGTCGCTCCCCGGGGCGGCGGCGTCTGGTCCGCAAGCCACCAACCCGCCTGATCCGGGAAATCGCCGACGATGGCCTTCGTCTGAGAACAATAAAATGAGTGGTAGATGTGATCGCTGTAATAGCGCTCGTCTACACCCAGGCGGCCTTCGATAAAGCGGCAGGCGGCATCGAAACTGATCGCCTGTCCCGACTGGGCCAGATAGGCACTGCGGTCCTGAAGCCCCAGGGCCACGGGCAGCCGCAATCCGGCGTAGGCTCCGTGGAACAAGCCCTGAATCATCACATAACTGACGCAAACCAGGATCAAGGCGGCCCGGCGGAGCCCGGAACCTCTCGCCATCTGCCAGACCACGGCCAGACCCAAAGACCCAAAGGCGGAAAGGAAGGGCAGGACGGGCTGCAGGAAACGGATCTGTTGGGACAGCAGGAAGAACCAGATGGCCCCATAGCCCAGAACAAAAACAGCCAGGCCGCCTAAGTGTCTTGCCGTTGGATGGAGGACGGCGAAGGGTGCGAAGGCCAGCAGGAAGGGCACGCCCAGCACCATCCCGTCATAATAGTGCATCGGCATCAGCGAGGCCGTCACGGGCAGGGCCAAAACATCCCAGACCGACCGGCCCGTGCCATAAAGATCGCCCACCGCCGCGTAACTCGCCCAGGCTTCCGGCTGGATCACCTGATGGGCGATGGGGTAGATCGGGTTCCCGGTGATCAGACCGACCCAGATACCGTGTGGCACCAGGAACAAAATCCCGACCGCACTGGCCAGCGCCAGGGCCGGGACCGAGACCCGGCCCCGCAGCACATCCCATACCAGAAAGGCACCGACCAGGACCGCGATCACCAGGCCGTGCAACTTGATCAAGGCACCGATGGCCAGCAGTCCGCCCATGATCAGGGCCGGGCCGAAGCGGTCCAAAGCCGTGCTGAGGTTGGGCCCCGAAGCGTCCCGTGTGATCCAGATCGACCGCAGCAGCCAGGCCAGAACCACGAGCGCCCCCATGGTGAGATCCGTTTCCACGGTCGCCAACTGCCAGACCATCACCCGCGCTGAGAACAGGCATACCAGGGAGAGGGCGGCCAGGGTGTACGAGACCCCGAGGCGGCGCAGCAGGGCGAACAGCCCGAGGGCTCCTGCAAGACCGAACAGGCCCTGCAGCAGCTGGCAGACCGGCCCGCCGATCTCCGGCCCGGCAAGGGCCAGCACCAGACGGAAGAGCATGCCGGTGCCCTGCGGGAAGAGCACCTGAACCACCTGGCGATCCAAAGGCACCTCAAGACGCCCGACCTCGACCGAATAGAGCGGTGCCGTCAGGTGGTACATCAGGCTGTCGTAGGTGTTCGGAGGTGCCAGGCCCTGAAGCCAGGCGACGCTGGCCAGACCGAAAGCCAGACACAAGAAAACACCGCCCCAGCGGCTCTCAGCCTTTTTTGTCTCCGGGCGGGCCCGTTTCAAATCTTTTAGCCAAAGGGCCCAACCCAATGCCGCCGGCAGCGCCAAAAGGCCGGCGAGGACGGTCATGGCGGCGGGCTGGAGCGTGAAGGGGGCAACGGCGAAAACCGCGAAATAGACCACCGCCCACCCGAGGGGAAGGGAAAGCGCCACCTGTTCCAGGGGTGCCAACACCCAAGCGCGCAGCAGGCGGTTGACCAGCGCGAGGCCCAGACCGAACAGAATCAGGCCGAATCCCAATGCCAGGACCAAGGCGGCACCTTGAGGCCCGAGGGTCATCAACGGTTGGACCAGTGGGTTCACCCGCCACCCCCGAAAATCACGGCACTGAACTGATCAAGCTTGGTGAGAAAGTAGGCCCTGTTGATCGCGAGGTAAGCGACCAGAACGCCGAGCGCCCAGGCCCAGGCCAGCCAGAACCCGATCGCCGGTCTGGCAACAGGTGCCCCCCCGGGGCGGCTTCCCTTTGGCGGCATGATCCGTTTTCCTTTGGCGGACGGCCCCCGAGAGGGCGCAGGCATTGTACCGGCGCGGAGTTTCGGTTAAGTCCCAAGGGTTTTCAAGCGCACACAGGCCCAACACGGGCCCAACACGGGCCCAACACAGGCTAAGGTGTTTTAAGCCCACACAGGAAGGTGGCAAGGGGGATCTATGAAAGTCATTGGTGTCGTTCCGGCCCGCATGGGATCGGGCCGTTTTCCGGGAAAACCCCTGCACCCGATCGCCGGTCGGCCCATGGTCGAACACTGCTACGAGCGCGCGAAGCTCTACGACGGCTGGGACGGTCTGTTTCTGGCCACCTGTGACGACGAAATCCTGACTTTCGGCCAATCAAAAGGCTGGCCCAGCCTGATGACCAGCGATCACCATACCCGTGCGCTCGACCGGGTGGCAGAGGCTGCCGGATCCTGCGGCATCGATCTGGCCCCCGATGACGTCGTGGTCTGCGTCCAGGCGGACGAACCGCTGCTGGGCCCGGATGTCCTGGATGCGGTCGTGAAGCCATTTCGCGAAGAGCCCGACCTGCCGGGCACCATGCTCGCCATGCCGATCCTGGACGAGGAACTCTGGCGAAACCCGGACATCGTCAAGATCGTCCATGATCGATCGGACTATGTCCTCTACACCTCGCGGGCACCGATCCCTTATGCCAAGCAGTTTTCGGCGGAACTGGGTGCCAAGCGGGTTGGCGGAATTTTCGGCTTTCGCTGGCATTTCCTGCAGTGGTTCACCGAAACACCCGAATCACCGCTCGAGATCAAGGAAGCCTGCGATTCGAACCGGATCTGCGACAACGGTTTTCGCCAGAAAATCGCCGAGGTCCCCTATCGACCCTATTTTTCCGTCGACAGCCCAGGCGATGTCGCCCTGGTGGAAGCGGCCCTGGCCGATGATCCCCTGGCCGGGAAATACTGAACAAGGCGCAGACGAGCCATGCCCCGACCGCTTCTGTTTGACCTGGACGGAACCCTGATCGACAGCCTGCCCGATGTGGCCGTCGCCGTGGATGCCACGCTGGTGGGGGCCGGGCTGGAACCCCTGGGCCTGACCAAGGTCCGTCACATGGTCGGCTGGGGTGCCGGGAAGATGCTCGAAATGGCTTTTCGCGATGCCGGACAGCCCTTGGACGAAGCGGCCAAGGCCCGTCAGGTCAGCCTCTACCTGGATCACTACAGCGCCCGACCGGCGGAACGGACGCGGGTCTATGACGGTGTCGAAGACGGACTGGCCCGCCTGGCAGAGGCGGGGCATCCCATGGGAATCTGCTCCAACAAGCCGTCGCGGATGGTGGGCCTGGTCTTGACCGAGTTGGGCCTGGACGGTTTCTTCTGCGGGCTCACGGGGGGCGACGACGTCCCTCACAAGAAGCCCGATGGTCGCCACCTGGCCGAGACCCTGCACCGCATGGGTGATCCCAAAGGCCTGCCGATCATGATCGGCGACAGTCAGACCGATCGCGGCGGGGCAATCGATTTCGGCGCACCCTTTATCGCGGTCACCTGGGGCTATGACCATGTGGAAGAAGAGCCACTGACCGGTGATGCCGTGATTGACCATTTCGACCAGATCGATGATGCCATCGCCGCGCTCTCAGAGCCGGGGTCGATGTCGGTTCCGGTTTCGATTTCGGTTTCGGGCGACTGACATGCTGGGCTCGCTCATCCGCAAGGCCGGGAAGGTCGCGGCAGAACCGGAACTGCGCCAATGGCTGCTGCGCCGGGCCATCGGACTGGAGCCGGGTGCCGCGCCCTTCACCCCCCACCGCCCCCCCTATCTGGACCAGAACCTGGCCGACCTGCTGGGCAAGAGCTCGGACGGGTTTCTGGACGGCCTTGCCGATCTTGACCTTCCCCCGCCACAGGGCCGCCTCGCGCTCGACCTGCCGGGCGAGACGGTTACGGTGGACAGTCAAGACGCGAAGGCGCTGTTTTCCCGACACTATGACGATCTCGAAACTTTCTTTGCCGCCCACCGGTTTGCCTGGGTGCCGCTGACCGATAACCTCGACCCGGCCTGGGTCAATCTGATCTGGCGTGCTTGGATGGATCAGGCGGAGATCGAGCCCGACGGCCTGCACTGGAATGCCTATACGGCAACGGAACGGGCCTGCAATCTGATCGACTGGGCCGGTGCCTATGGATTGCCGGACAAGGCCCGAAGCCTGGCCTGCCTGGAAAACCACATCGCCAAAATCTTTTCGACACTGGAATATTTTGGCGAGCACGATTGCGGTAATCATCTTTGCAACAATGGCCGGGGACTCTTTCGGCTCGGGTTCGCTCTCGGAAACGAGGCCGCCGTCCGGGCCGGTTTCGATATCCTGATCTACGAAGCCGAACGACGCTTCTGTTCGAAAGGATTCCTGATCGAAGGCTCGACCCATTATCATTTGCTCTACATCCGAAACTATCTGGACTGCTGGCTGACGGCGGAGCGGGCAAAGTTTTGGGGCCGGAATCATCTCAAGCGCGCCGCCCGGCGCCTGTTGAGGGCCGCCCGTTGGCTAGGCGTAACAGACAAATCGGTTCTGATCGGCGACATCTCGCCCGACAGCCCGCCGGAATTCGTCTGGGACCTGTGCCAGGAAGAACCTCTGTTGGGCGGGGAGGCGGGCGGCTGGCTGGGGCAGCGCTCCGCCGAAGACCGCCGGAAGATCGCCGATCTTTATCGGTCAATCTTCGAACCTTCTGAGCAGCCGGTCGGTTGGTTTTCCCGCAAGTTGGCGGACTGGCAAATCTTCGGACAGGCCCATCCGCAGGGCCTGCCCATTATGCCGGGACACGCCCATCAGGACATGGCTGGCTTTCAAGCGCATCTAGATGATCTTATCGTGATTTGCGACCTGGGCCGCGGCCGCTACGGCGAAGAAGGCGAGGCCGCCTTCGGGCGCAGCGCCGAAGCCCATGCCACCCTTACCGTGAACGGAAGAGCCCCCAGCCCCGGTAATAAACCCTATTATTCCAATGCCTACCGCCACCGAATCGCCGGTGGTCTGCCCAGGGTCGAAGCCGAAGGAGACCAACTCACGCTGACCCATTATGGCTTTATGCGCCTGAAGGGAGTCGGGCGACACTTGCGCACCTGGAGCCGCGACGGCGACAATCTGGTGATCGAGGACAGCCTGGAAGGCCAAGGACGCGTCGAGATCTGCCGCTACCTCCACACCCCGATGGAAATTGACGATCAGGGCGACTGGATCAATGGCCATCTGCGGCTTCGGCTACAGGCAGACGGTGCCGTCACCACAAGGCCCGCCCGGCAATGGACCGGCTATGGCCGTTCTGTATCTGCAACAACCTTCGAAATTCGCCAGACCGTTACCCTGCCCTGGCAGGGCCGATTGGTCTTGGAGGTGGTCTGATGTGTGGATTCGCCGGAGCCTTCACGCCCCTGGGGCGGACGGTCAGGGACCCCAGGTTGTCGGATCAACTGGATCAAATCGCCCACCGGGGACCCGACGGCAGGGAGACCGTTTCCATCCATGACGGGCGGTTCGAAGCCGGTTTCGTCCGCCTCGCGATCATTGATCTGGAAACCGGTGATCAGCCGTTACGATCTGCAAATGGTCGCCATATTCTGTTGGGCAACGGTGAAATCTACAATTACCGGGAAATCCGCGATGCTCATGCCGATTACGCCTATGCCTCGCAGGGCGACATGGAAACCGTCCTGGCGGCCCAGAACGCCAAGGGGGACGCCTTCGTCCATGATCTGAACGGCATGTTCGCCCTGGCGCTCTATGACTCGGAAGATCACGCGCTTCAGCTTATTCGCGATCGTTTGGGCATCAAGCCTCTCTATTGGGCCCAGACCACGTCCGGCACTGTTCTGTTCGCTTCCGAACCGAAAGCCATTCTGGCCTCCGGTCTGATCAAGCCGCGGATCAACAGGTCAGCCATCGGGACCTATCTGGTACAAAGTTGCCTTCCCGGAACAGAAACCCTGTTCGAGGGCATTCACAAAGTCCCACCCGGCCATCGCTTAAGCGTCTCTGCCGACGGCCGAACCCGACTTGAAGCCTACTGGCAGCCGGGACCGGCCTCGGATCAGCCCTCCTCGCCCGGAGATCGGCGGGCCTGGATCGAAGACCTGTTGCGATCCAGCGTTTCATTGCAGCTTCGAAGCGATGTCCCGCTGGGTGCCCTGCTCTCCGGGGGGATCGATTCGGGCCTCGTGGTGGCTTTGGCGGCCCAGGCACAATCCCAGCCGCTGAACACCTTCACCGTTCGTTTCGACGGTGCCGATTATGACGAAAGCCCCCTGGCGCAAGCGGTGGCGGATCGGTATGGCACGCGCCACCAAACAATCAGCGTCTCGGCAACCGATGCCCAGGCCGAACTGGTGCGGCTGGCCTGGTACATGGACGATCCGGTGGCCGATGCCGCCCTGGCACCCAACGCCCTGATCGAACAGGTGCTGGCGCGCCATGTCACGGTGGCGCTCAACGGCACCGGCGGGGACGAACTGTTCGCGGGGTATGGCCGCTACTTCCCCCATGGGACCGAGACGCATTACGCCAAGCTGCCGGGTGCGATCCGGCGGGGCCTGGTGGAACCGCTGGCGGGCCGCCTGAACCCGGAGACCGCCTGGCGGTTGAAACGCCTGGACCGGCGAAGCGGCAATCCCGGTGGTTATATCAACGACCACACGACGCTGTTCCCGCCACCGCTGCTGGACCGCCTCGGCTTTCCCGGTCCCATCCCGGAGCCGATGCAGGCGGCCCTGTTCGAGGCGGCAAGCGGTGATCTGCAAACCCGTCAATTGATCTCTGATCTGCCGACCTACCTGGCGGGCAACCTTCTGCCCTTGCTGGACCGGACCACCATGATGGTCGCTGTCGAGGGACGGGTGCCGCTCCTGGATCATCGCCTGGTCGAGGCTGCCCTTTCTCTTGACGCGGAAGAGCGCACACCCGGCGGTCGACAAAAGGGCCTGCTGCGCGATATCGCGGCAGACCACCTGCCGGAAGCGGTGTTGAACGCACCAAAACGCGGTTTCGCCTCGCCGGTTCCCCATTGGATGGCAAACGGCCTGGCAGATAAGGCGGCGAACCTGCTGACCCGCCCGCTCGCGCTGGATCGCGGATTCTGGACCGCTGACGGCATCCGGCATCTGCAGGGCCGGGGTGATGCCGGGGCCTTTCCGCTCTACGCTCTGTTGATGCTGGAACTGGGCCTGACGCTGCATGTGGAAGGCAAGGGCGGGCCGGAAGCGACCTTGGACGAACTGATAGAAGCCTGATGGAAAGCAAACCCGAAACCCCGGCCAGCCGACGGAAAATCCCGCCGATGACGATCATCCTCTGGCTCTGGCTGATCGCGGTCGCTTTTGGCTATTTCCAACAATTCCGCGATTACATCGGGCCTCTGGGGCGCATGCTCAAGCTTCTCTCGGGCCAGGGTTAGATTGATGGATTTACCCCTGATTGACGGCCTGGCGGCGGTTCTCCTGATTTCCGGCTCCTGCCTCGGATTGGGCGCTTTTGTCCTGGACCGCCTCGGTCTGCTCGGCGCACTCACGGCCCCCGAACAGGCCGCCTGGAGTTTTGCGCTCGGCTTCACCGGGCTTGGCCTGTTGGCACCGGTACTGCACGAGACCGTCGGCGCGGACAGCCCGCTTGCCGCCGGTGCCTTAGTAGTGGTTGCCCTGGGGCTGATCTGTCTTCGGAAACTTGAAGGCCCCAGGGCCATGACCGGCCAGGCCTTGCCCTTCTGGTTGCTCGGCTTGGGGGTTTTGACGGTGCTGGTGAGCCTCGGCCTTGATGTGGCGGAAGCCCTGGTGCCGCCGACCGAGGGCGATACCACCGGTTATCATTTCGAACTGCCGAAGCGCTATCTGCTGGCCGGCGAAATCACCTTCCTGCCCTTGGCGCTCAACGGAGCCATCCCGCAATCGGTCCACATGACCTATCTGCTGGCCCTTGGCCAGGGCGGAGAATTGGGTCTGACGCTTTGGACCATGGTCACCGGCTGGGCCGCTGTCGGGCTGTTCTGGGCCGTGGCGAGAACCTGGATCGGGACGGGCCCGGCCTTCCTGGCGTCCTTGGTCCTTTTGACCACTCCAGCCCTCGTCTATGCCGCCGGAAGTGGTCAGGTGGAGGTCCGAACCCTGCTGTTCAGCCTGCCCGCACTGCTGGCTGCGGCCCGCTCGTTCCAGGCACCAAGCCTGGCCCGGGCCTGGCGCTGGGCACTGCTGTCGGGCCTTTTTGTCGGCGGTTTTGCCGGGGCGAAGTTTACCGGCCTGTTCTTCGTGGCCGCCGTCGGTTTGCTGTTCCTGGTCTGGCGACCGGTCCGGCTGAAGACCGTTTTCGCCCGCTGTTTCGCCTTCGGGGTCGGAGTGCTGGCGACCGGGGCGGGCTGGTATGTCTGGCTTTACCTCAACACCGGCGATCCTCTGTTCCCGAACCTCTACGGCCTGCTTCCCTATGCCGAAGGTGCCCATTGGTCTGACTTCACCGCCCAAGGGTTCCGCGACCGCATGGCCCTGGTGACAGGCATGGAGCGAAGCCCGCTCAATCTGTTGTTTTATCCGGTCCTGGTGATGTTCCATTCCACGCCGGCCTTCGATTCGGGGCGGACAGGCTTTGGGCCTGCGCTGGCGTTCTTCCTGCCTTGGATAGCAGGCGGGCTCTGGGTGGCGCGGAAATCCATCGCGAAGCACCCGCTGCTGCCGGTCTTGATCATCGCTCTGGTCTACTACGGGGTTTGGTTCTATCTCGGCGGGCAACACAAACTGCGTCATCTGTTGGTGATCTACCCGGCCCTGGTCCTGTTGGGCGCAATTGCCCTGGACAGAGCCTTCCGGCGCCTGGCCTTCCAACGGCTCGCCCCTTCAGCCTTTATCGCTGCCCTGGCGTTGACCTTGGGCTTTCAGGTCGCGGCCCAAGGCGTGTTCACCAAGAACAGTCTGGACCATCTGACCTCCGACGAGGGCCGGGACACCTTCCTCGCCCGCCAAGTGCAGTATTACACCGCCCTGCCGCTTTTGGAGGGTCTGGGTGCGAACGAACGGGCGGTCCACGAAATGCGGAACATCCGCTACTTCGCGCACCCCCGACATTACCTTGCCGACAACGATTTTCAGGGAAAGATCCCCCTGTCGGCCTGGGGGCCCCTCGATCCGGCGGGCTTCTTGGAAACAACGGCTGAGATGGGCATCACGCATATGATCGTCTATGGGCGGCCGGACCAGGCGGGAAGGGACTTCCTCACCCAACTGCCGAGAATGGCGGCTGCGCTGGTCGAACAAGGCTGCATCGCCCCGGTTGACAGGGCGGAGGTCTCGACGCTCGGCTCGCGCGTGATGGCCGGGATGGGCGAGGGCAAATCCTTCGACGTGATCCTCTATGTCATCGACCGCAAAGCCTGCCCTTGAGACAGATTGCTTCCAGTGTTGCTTACCAGGGGGCCGAAAGGCTAAAACCCCTCTGACTTTATGGCCGAAGCGATCACGGCCACTGGCCCCTCGCAGTATCAAGGCCCCTGCTCCGTGGACAATTCTTCGCCCATCACCGTTACGGTCCTTATCCCGGCCTATAACGAGGAAAAGACCCTTCTGGACGTCCTCCGGCGCGTCAATGCCCAGGACATCCCCGGCGTTACGCTTGAAATCATTGTGGTGAACGACGGCTCGACCGACAGCACCAAGGAGCTGTTGGATGCCAACCCGGATCTCTACGCCCAGGCCCTGCACAAGCCGAACGGCGGCAAGGGATCAGCCGTCAAGGCCGGGCTGGCCGCCGCCACGGGTGACTTCGTGCTGTTTCAGGATGCCGACCTGGAATACGACCCGGATGACTACGCCCGTCTCATGAAGCCGGTTGTCTCGTTCAATGCGGATATCGTCATGGGCAGCCGGATGACCGGTCCGCAATACACCCGGATTTTCTATTTCTGGCACAAGGTGGGCAACGCGGTGATCACCGGGCTGTTCAACGTGCTGTTCAACATGACCTTCAGCGATATCTACAGCTGTTATCTGCTCTATCGCCGTGACCTGGTGGCGGCCGACGGGTTGAAATCCATGGGCTGGGCCCAGCATGCGGAGATCCTGTGCACAGCCGTGCAAAAAGGAAAAGTGGCCTACGAGGTCCCGATCAGTTATCACGGTCGCTCCTATGACGAAGGCAAAAAGATTCGCGCCCATCACATCCTGCCGGTCATCGGCATGATCGTTAAGAAGCGCTTTTTGGGCTAGGGGGGCCCGCCATGTCCGATAGAATTCGTCCTGTCTCCGAAGACGAAGAAAAATCCTGGCCGAAAGAGCCCTTGGTCACGCTCGAAAAACCCTTTGTCGACGCCCGGGGCCGCATCCAGCCCATCGTTGATACGATGATGGAGAGCGCTGTTCTGATCGAGTCGGCGCGCGGCACGCTTCGGGCCAATCACTATCACAAGACCGACTGGCACTATTGCTATGTCATGAAGGGCATCATCCAGTACTACCACCGCCCGACCAACAGCGGCGAGAAACCACAGCTGCTGACGGCGAAGGAAGGCGAGATGATCTTCACGCCCCCGATGGTCGATCACGCCATGGTCTTCCCGGAAAAAAGCGTTTTCCTGACGCTGGGCCGAAACCCGCGCGCCCAGGATGTCTACGAGGCCGACGTGGTTCGTGTTCCCCTGGTGGACCCGGCGGATGCGGGCCTGGTCAGCTGGAAGCCGGGCGACGAA
Organism: Magnetovibrionaceae bacterium; assembly: GCA_049603795.1. Lineage (GTDB taxonomy): Bacteria > Pseudomonadota > Alphaproteobacteria > Rhodospirillales > JBMYSY01 > JBMYSY01. The sequence continues at coordinate 356,250 of JBMYSY010000001.1, read as the reverse complement.
CAGTCCCGCGGTGAAGACGAATAAGGTAGGGGCCGACCTGTGACCGACGATCTCTGCTTCCATCGGACCACCTGCCGTCTCTGCGGCTCGGAAGATCTGGAACTGGTCTTTGGCCTGGCCCCCACGCCGCCGGCCAATGCCTTTGTGGGCGAAGCCGACCTGGATAAATCCCAGCCCCGCTTTCCGCTGGATGTCTATTTTTGCAGCCAGTGCGGCCATGTGCAGTTGCTGGATGTGGTGGACCCGGCGCATCTGTTCGAAAACTACGTCTACGTCTCCGGCACCTCACCTGTCTTCGTGAAGCACTTCGAAGGCTATGCGGATGCGGTTGTGACAAAGACCGGTGCCGCCTCCGGTGATCTCGCCGTCGATATCGGATCCAACGACGGCACGCTTTTGGGCTTCTTCAAGGCCCACGGCCTGAAGGTGTTGGGCATCGATCCGGCAAAGGACATCGCCGCCACCGCCACCGAACAGGGTATTCCGACGGAAGCCGGTTTCTTTACCCCTGATTGGGCGGCCAAGACCCGGGAGACCAAGGGCCCGGCCAGGATCATCACCGCCAACAACGTCTTCGCTCATATCGATGATATGGAGGCGGTGACCACGGGCATCCGGACGCTTCTGGCCGATGACGGTGTCTATGTGTTCGAGGTCTCTTATCTGGTCGATGTGATCGAGAAAACGCTGTTCGATACCATCTATCACGAACATCTGGCCTACCATGCCGTGAAACCGCTCAAGCGCTTCCTGGCAGAACAAGGGTTGGAACTGTTCGCTGCCGAGCGGGTCAACAGCCACGGCGGTTCGTTGCGCGGTTATGCCCAGCTGGCAAATGGCCCGCACCGGGCCGACGGCTCGGTCGAGGCCCTGATCGCCCTTGAGGCCGCGATGGGCCTGGACAAGGCCGAGACGTTTCGCGCCTTCGCCGGGCAGATCAATCAGCGCCGTGAAGAACTGTCCGGCCTCTTGCGACAAGCCAAGGACGAGGGCCGCAGCGTCGCCGCCTTCGGTGCGCCCGCCAAGGCGACGACCTTGATGTACCATTTCGGCATCGGGCCGGAGATCATCGATTTCATCGTCGATGACAGCCCGCTTAAGCAGGGGCTCTATTCACCAGGGATGCACATCCCGGTCCTGCCCTCTTCCGCGCTTTACGACCGCAAACCCGATGACGTGGTGATCCTCGCCTGGAATTTTGCCGAGGCCATCGCCGCCAAACACACCGCGTTCACCGCTGATGGTGGCCGCTTTATCGTTCCCCTTCCCACTGTCGAGGTGCTTTCCCCATGACCGATTTCCTGCTGCCGAGCGATGTCGAGGAGATTTGCCAAAGGCTTGCCGGAACCCCGGAAGGGGCCGGTCACGATTTTGCCGGCAAGACCGTCCTGCTGACCGGTGCCCGGGGCTTCCTGGGCCGCTATTTCATGGAAGTCTTCGCGCTGCTGAACGACAAGTATCTGGCTGAGCCGGTCAAGTTGGTAGCCCTCGACAACCTGATTACCGCCGGTAAGGAAGGTGCCAAGGTGAAAGAGGTTCCGAACGTCACCTTCGTCCAGCACGATGTCATTCAGCCCTACGCCTGGGAAGGCCCGCTGGACTACGTGATCCACGCCGCCGGGATCGCCAGCCCGTTCTATTATCGCAAGTTCCCGCTGGAGACCCTGGAAGTCGCCATCACCGGCACGCGGAACATGCTGCAGCTGGCCGAAGACCACGACGCGCGCTTCACCTTCTATTCGTCGAGCGAGATCTACGGCGATCCGGACCCCAAGCACGTGCCCATGGCCGAGAGCTATCGCGGCAATGTCTCCTGCCAGGGGCCGCGCGCCTGCTATGACGAATCGAAGCGCGTGGGCGAGACGCTTTGTTACATCTTCCACACCCAGCACGGCACCAAGACCAACACCATCCGGCCCTTCAACGTCTTCGGGCCGGGGATGCAGGAAACCGATTACCGGGTGCTGCCGAACTTCGCCAGCCGCATCAAGGCGGGCGAGCCGCTGCAAGTCTACGGCACCGGCAACCAGACCCGAACCTTCTGCTACATCACGGACGCCATGGTGGGCTTCCTGCTGGTGAGCCTTCGGGGCGTGCCGGGCGAGGCCTACAACATCGGCAACCCGAAGCCGGAGATTTCCATGGCCGAGCTGGTACAGCGCCTGGAAAAGGTGCGCGGCAAGAAGATCGATTACAACATCGTCGAGTATCCGGATTCTTACCCGGCGGACGAGCCGAACCGACGGAGCCCGGATATCCGCAAGGCCCGCCTGCAGCTCGACTTTGAACCCAGCGTGGATCTGGACGAAGGGTTGAAACGCTTCCTCGACTGGTCCGATCAGGTCTATACCGGAGAGCAATGAGCAAAGCGGGCGGGGGCTTAATCCGGTGAAAACGGTCATTCTCTGCGGCGGTCAGGGCACCCGGATCCGGGACGTCAACGATACGCTTCCGAAACCGATGATCCCGGTGGGTGAGTTTCCGATCCTCTGGCACATCATGCGGGGCTATGCGCAGCATGGCCATAAGGACTTCGTGCTCTGTCTCGGCTACAAGGCCCGGATCATCAAGGAATTCTTCCTGAACTACGAAGCCCTGACCCGCGATTTCACCCTGACTTTTGGGTCCGATAAAGCCGTCCAGTACCATGGGGCCGAAACCGAACTGGACTGGTCGGTGACACTGGCCGATACCGGCCTGAACACCTTGACCGGCGGGCGGATCGCCAAGATCGCCAAATATGTCGAAGGTGAAACGTTCATGCTGACCTATGGAGATGGCCTGTCGGACGTCGATATCGGTCAGCTTTTGGCCTTCCACCAATCCCACGACAGCGCGGTCACCGTCACAGGGGTTCGCCCGCCCGGCCGTTTCGGCGAGATGGAAAGCGGCGACGGCGGCAAGGTGACCGAATTCAACGAGAAGCCCCAGGCCTCTGGCGGTCGGATTTCCGGCGGTTTCTTTGTCTGCGATGCCAAGGTCTTCGACTATCTGGAAGACCGCGAGGATCTGACCTTCGAAGAGACCCCTTTGCGCAAACTGGCCGCCGACGGCGAATTGCGCATGTTTGACCATGACGGCTATTGGCAGTGCATGGACACCTATCGTGATTACAAACTGCTGAATGACCTCTGGGCCAAGGGCAAGAGCCCCTGGCTGTCCCGGGCACGCCCCGAAGCCGGAGCCTGAGCCCATGCTGGACCCGCTCGTCCGCGATGTTTTCAAAGGCCGGCGGGTCCTGGTCACCGGCCATACCGGTTTCAAGGGATCCTGGTTGACGCTTTGGCTGTTGAGCCTTGGTGCGGAAGTGGCGGGCTACGCTTTGGCTCCGGAGGAAGAGCGCAATCATTTCGACCTCTTAGGCGTTTCGAATCGCATCCGTCACGAAATCGGTGATGTGCGCGATGGTGAGCGGCTGAACCGGTTCTTTGAAGAGGTGCAGCCCGAAATCGTCCTTCACCTGGCGGCTCAAGCGCTCGTACGCCGTTCTTACAATGACCCGAAGGAAACCTTCGACGTCAACGTCGGCGGTGCCACCAACCTGCTGGAGGCCGTGCGCAAAACGCCTTCGGTCAAGTCGCTCGTCTTCGTCACCTCGGACAAATGCTACTGGAACGAAGAGTGGGTTTGGGGCTATCGGGAAACCGATACGCTCGGCGGCAAAGATCCCTATTCCGCCTCCAAGGCTGCAGCCGAGATCGTGCTCACCGCCTATCAGGAGAGCTATTTCCGCCACCGCGAAGGTTTCAGGTCCGCCTCGGCCCGCGCCGGGAATGTCATCGGCGGCGGCGACTGGTCGGCGGACCGGATCATTCCGGATTGCGTTCGGGCGCTGGACAGCGGAGAGACCATCGACATCCGCAGCCCGTCCGCGACCCGCCCCTGGCAGCACGTTCTGGAACCCTTGAGCGGCTATCTGCTGTTGGCCGCCCGTCAGTTTTCGGATGGCCCTTTGAGCGCTGGTGCTTGGAACTTCGGCCCCGCCGAGGGCCAGACGCGCAGCGTCAAGGCCATTGTCGAAGGGGTGATTGACCGTTGGGGTTCCGGAACAGCAAAATTCGGCGACGATAACACCGGCCTGATGCACGAAGCGCGGTTATTGGCGCTGAACATCGACAAGGCCCGCCTCGACCTCGGCTGGCGACCCACCTGGGATGTGGACACCTGTCTGGACATGGTGGTCTGCTGGTACAAGGCGGTGAGCGAGGGCGCGCCCGCCAGTGACATCAGCCTGGCCCAGATCAAGGCCTTTGAGGAGCATGGATCATGATCGACGGTGTCGTCATTACGCCCCTGAATCAATTTGCCGACGAACGCGGCAAGGTCATGCACATGCTGCGGAGCGACGCCGATCACTTCGAAAGTTTCGGAGAGATCTATTTTTCGACCGTCTTCCCCGGTGCCATCAAGGGTTGGCATGTGCACAAGCGCATGACCTTGAACTATGCCGTGCCCGTCGGGCGCATCAAGTTTGTGCTCTTTGACGATCGCGCCGACAGCCCGACCAAGGGGGAAATCCAGGAAATCTTTCTCGGCCCCGACAGCTACAAGCTGGTCACCGTGCCCCCCCTGGTCTGGAACGGCTTCAAGGGCTACGGAACGGACATGGCCCTGGTGGCCAACTGTGCGAGCATCCCCCATGATCCGGACGAGATCGAGCGCAAGGATCCCTTCGATCCGTCGATTCCCTATGACTGGTCGCTCCGGCACGGATGATCCGACCATTACAAGGTCAGACTTATGAGCCTAACCGATTCCCCTGTGACAAAATCCGGCCTGGCAGACCCCAGCAAGGGCATTCTCGTCACCGGCGGCTCGGGCTATCTCGGAGGAAGGCTCTGTCTCGCCCTGGCTGAGGCGGGCTATCAGATTTTGATCCCGACCCGACGTGATCCCCTTCCCTCCTGGATGGAGAGCCCCGGCCTTCAGCCGATCCGCTTCGATCAGTTCGACCCCTTGGCCCTGGCGGAGCCCATGGTCTGGGTCGATACGGTCATTCACCTGGCCGCCGTCAACGAGGTGGTCGCCGGTAAGGACCCGGACGCAGCCCTGAACATGGCCGGGCCGATTCAGCGGAAACTGCTGGATCTGGCGATTGATGCCAATGTGAAACGGTTTCTCAAGCTGTCCAGCGCCCATGTCTATGGTGCCCCCCTGGTGGGCCGCTTTGACGAGGACGATGCCTGTACACCGACCCACCCCTACGGCATCCAGCACCTGTTGGGCGAGCGCCTGGTGGCCCGAGCGGGCGAAAAGTCGGAGATGGCGACGCTTTCAGTTCGCTTGAGCAACGCTTTCGGTGCCCCGGCCGATACCGGTGTTGACCGATGGACCCTGGTTGTAAACGACCTCTGTGCCCAGGCGGTGGAACAGAAGGCGCTTTACCTCCGATCCGACGGCCGGCAGGAACGGGATTTTTTGCCCCTGGGCGAGGCCCTGGCGGGGCTGCGGCACCTGTTAACCCTGGATCACGGAACCTGGCGGGATCTTGGCGTCGTGAATCTGGCCTCGGGCCTCAGCACGGCTGTCATTGACATGGCGAAACGGGTCCAAAGGGTCGCGAGCGGACTCCTTGGAAATGATATTCCGCTCTCCATCGGGAAAGGAGGCGGCGCGACCGGCCAGGTCGAGATCAGCCTGGACCGCCTGAAGTCCACCGGCTGGCAGCCCTGGGGCCCGGATGACTCGGTTTGGGACCGGGAAATCGAGGATTGCTTGCGCCTCTTGATGCAGGGGGCTAGTAAGGGCTGACTCTGCGCCTGAGAAAGACCCGACCATGATCGACGACCTGACGAAGCACGAGCGTCCGACGCCCCGGTCCATGACCATCCTGATCCCGGCCTATAACGAGGCCGAGTGCATTGAGGAATGCGTCCGACGGGTCATCGCGGCACCGAAACGAGGGTTGGCATTCGACATCGTCATTTCCGATAACGTCTCGACCGACGGCACGCGCGACATTCTGGCCAAGATGGACGACCCGAAGATCAAGGTCATCCTGCGCGACACCCATTCCGGCAAGGGTGCCAATGTGCGAACCGCACTGGCCGCCGCGACCGGAGACATCGTGCTGATCCAGGACGCGGATCTGGAATACAATCCGAAAGACTACGAGGATGTCTTGGAGCCTTTTTTTGAGGCCGATGCGGATGTGGTCTACGGCTCCCGGCTTGCCGGGGCGCGCTATTTCCGGGTCATCGGGGTCGCCAACTTCCTGGCCAACAAGGCGCTGACCTGGTCGGCCAACCTGCTCTACAACCGGATCTTCACGGATATCGAGACGGCCACCAAGGTCTTTCGCCGCGAGGTCATCCAGGGCATTCCGCTGATCTCGGAAAGCTTCGAAATCGAACCCGAAATGACGGCCAAGCTGTGCAAAATCAAGGGTATCCGCATCTTCGAGGTACCGATCACCCACGTCGCCCGGTCCTATGACGAGGGCAAGAAGGTTCGCTGGTGGCACTTCTTTACCAGCCTTTGGGCGCTGATCCGGTGGCGGGTCTCGGGGTGAGCCGAAGGGCGGATATTCGACAGAACACCGCGCCGGTACGCCTGGGCGTTCTTGGGGCTGGCCCCTGGGGCCGAAACGTTATCAAAACGATTAGACGACTGGATGGGGTAGAGCTGACCGGGGTAATTTCCGGAAACCCTGAGACCGCAGCATGCCTTGGGCCGGAAACAATCCTCTATCCCGACCTGGATGCGGCCCTGGCAGGGGGCCGGTTTGAAGGGCTGTTTATCTGCTCGCCCCCCGCGGCCCATGCCGAAGCCGCTGAAGCCGCCATGAAGCGGGGCCTGGCCGTCATGGTCGAAAAACCGCTCTGCCTGTCAGGCGAAGAGGCCAAGACGCTTGAGACGGCGGCGGAAACCTTCGAGGGTCGCATCGGTGTCGACCACATCCACCTCTTCGCCCCCGAGTGGCAGCATTTGAAGGCCGAGATTCGCCCAGAGACGATGATCCGCATTATGGCACGGGCCGGGGGTGAGCGGGCCACCCGCCCAGATGCCTCGCTGCTCTGGGATTGGGCACCCCACGATCTGGCCATGGTCTTTGACCTGTTGGAGGCCCCGATCACCGAGGCCCGTTGTCGCCTGCTTGATCGAACGGCCCGGGGGGAGACCCTGTCGGTTGAGGGACTTGTCGCCAACCGGCCCGTTTCCCTCACCTTCGGGACAGACTGGCCGGATCGGGAAAGGCTGTTCGAGATTGAGACAACCGCCGGCACCTGGCGCTATCGGGATCATGTTGCGGATAAGCTCACGCTCCTGCGCGATGATGTCGAAACACCCGTTTCGGTCGAAACCGCCTGGCCTCTGGACGGTGCGGTGCAGGAATTGGCGCGGCTTTCGCGGCTGAATTCCCCTGATACGAAGGGCCTCGTCCTGGGTCGCAAGGTGGTCGAGGCGATCGAGCAACTGGAACAAGGACGGGGCTGACATGTGCGGAATTGCCGGAACGACCCAGCCGACGCAAGACCGGCTCAAGGCCTTCTGCACCGCTATGGAGCATCGAGGACCGGACGCCCAGGGCACCTGGATGGACCCGGACGGCACCCTCGGCCTGGCCCATACGCGACTTAAGATCATTGATCTGACCGAAGGTGGTGCCCAACCCATGGTCAGTCCCTGTGGTCGCTATGCACTCACCTATAATGGTGAAATCTACAACTACCAGGATGTGAAGGCCGATCTGGAAGCGGTTGGCATCGCGTTTCGGAGCGAATCCGATACCGAAGTCCTACTGGCTGCCCTGATTCACTGGGGCGAGGAAGCGCTGGTGCGATTGGTCGGCATGTTCGCCTTTGCTTTCTGGGACCGGGAAGCGGGGTCCCTTTTGCTCGCCCGCGACCGGTTCGGGATCAAGCCACTGGTCTATGCGCCCCTGCCCGATGGCGGGCTGGCCTTCGCTTCCGAAATCGCGGCCCTGAAGACCCACCCGGGGATCAATCTGGAACCGGACCGGGAAGCCCTCTCAGCCTATCTCGCCTGCCTGTACGTTCCGGTGCCGCTCACCATGCACCGGGGCATTCGAAAAATGCCGCCCGGCCACTTGTTACGATGGCAAAATAATAACATCGAGGTCAAACCCTATTGGCAGCCGGCTTACGCACCGGACCGCATCCCCAGCATGAAGGAAGCCATCGAGGAGCTGACCCCCCTGGTGGAACAGGCGGTAAAAGGCTGTTTGGTCTCCGACGTGCCGGTTGGCTGCTTCCTGTCCGGCGGAATCGACAGTTCGGTCATTTCGGCCATTGCCGCCAAGTCCGGGCCGACCCGAACCTTCACCATGACTTTCGACGAGCCCCGTTATGACGAGCGCGAAACCGCAAGGCTGGTGGCGAACCACATCGGATCCGTTCACACGGAATTGCCGGGCCGGAGCAATTTGGCCGACCTGCTGGATGATTCGCTGGACGGCTTCGGCGAACCCTTTGGCAATCCGACCTCGCTGTTGATCCACGACCTGTCCCGAAAGGCGCGCGAACATGTCACCGTTGCCCTGGTCGGCGACGGCGGGGACGAGGTCTTTGGCGGCTATCCCCGCTATTCCGGGGGCCTACTGGCCCGCCGTTACCGGATGATCCCGAAATGGATGCGCAAGGGACTGATCGAGCCTGCGGCCCGGCTGATCCCGGAAAGCCACAGCGGTCGCCATTCCTTGCGCCGCGCCCGCAGTTTCATCGAGAGCGCAGGCCTCAAGGACGCGGAGATGTATGCCGATTGGGTCGAGTACTTCGGCCCGACCGAAAGGCAAGCGCTGCTGGGCCTCGATTCCCGGCCCGGTCGTCCGATTGCGGAGCTCTATCGCGCAGCGCCGTCGCCCCATCCGCTGGACGCCATGCAGCAGACCGATCTTATGAGTTTTCTGCCGGGTAACCTTTTGGCCTATGGCGATGCCATGTCGATGCGTCATGCCTTGGAGTTGCGCCTGCCTCTACTGGACCATCGCCTGGCCGAGGCGGTTGGCCGCATCGCCCCTGACATTCGCTTACAAGGCGGATTGAAAGGCCTGTTGAAAGGCGTCGCCGCGAACGTCTTACCCGGCGAGATCATCAACGCGCCGAAGCGGGGCTTCAACCCGCCGCTCGGGCTGTGGCTGCGCCAGGATCTGAAGGACTGGATTCCGGAAAGACTGACCGCCGAACGGCTCGAACCGCTCGGACTCAACTGGTCCGCCGTGAAGGCCCTTCTGGACACCCACAGCTCTGGCCGTCGCGATGTGGCCCTGAAGGTCTGGGCCCTGATCGTCTATGAGCGCTGGGCACGGGGCTGAACCCTTTCGCTCCAGCCGACCCGAGGCTATAGAGAACCCCATGTTGGACGGGCTTCACGCGGCATACAGTCTTTTCGGAGCGTTCCTGGCCTCGGCGCTGGCCACTTGGGTCGTGCTGGGTTGGCTGCGCCGCCGCGCCATCCTGGACCAGCCGAACGAGCGGTCAAGTCACAGCCTGCCGACCCCGAGGGGCGGTGGATTGGCACTGACGCCGGTCGTCCTGCTGGGCTTCGCCCTGACCCAGAACATCACCGCCCAACCCGACCTCAGCCTCGCCATCGTCTTTCTGGCCGGAGCCGTCTTGGCCCTTGTTTCCTGGACCGATGACGTAAAAACCCTGGGCCCCGGACCCCGCTTTTTGGCCCAGCTCGGGACCGTTGCCATCGCCCTGGTCTTCCTGGCCCCGGATGCGCGCCTGTTCGAGGCCCAACTCCCCCTGGTGATCGAGCGGGCGATCCTGGGCCTCGGTTGGGTCTGGTTCATCAACCTGTTCAACTTCATGGACGGTATCAACGGGATCACCGGTGCCGAAACCGCCTCCATCGGATTGGGATTGACCCTAGTGGCCGCAGTCGGGATCGGCCCGGCGGGGGAGGCCTTGGGCCTGACCGGTCTGGTCCTGCTGGGTGCGGCTCTGGGCTTTCTTCTGTTCAACTGGGGGCGTGCGAAGTTGTTTTTAGGCGATGTCGGCTCGGTCCCATTGGGATTCCTGCTCGGCTTTCTCTTGATCGACCTCGCCCTCGACGGCCATCTGGTCCCGGCACTGATCCTGCCGCTTTATTATCTGATGGATGCGACGATCACGCTCGGGCGGAGGATGGCTGCGGGACACAAGCCCTGGCAGGCTCACCGCTGGCACTTTTACCAGCAGGCTGTGAAAAAGGGCTGGTCCCATGCCCGGGTCAGCGGCTTTATCCTCGGCATCAATACCGGGCTCATCGGCCTCGCGCTCTGGTCTGTCGACGGTGGCGGAATCGTCGCCCTGCCCGCCGCCCTGTTCTGGGTCGGTGGCTGGCTTCTCGCGCTGCGGGGCCCCTTGAATGAACCTGCACAACAGGCCGATTGATCCCATGAAAATCCTGTTTCTGACCGAAAATTTCCCGCCCGAGACCAACGCCGCCGCGACCCGCGTCTATGAACGCGCCGTCTTTTGGGCCAGGGAAGGCCACGACGTCACGGTGCTGACCTGCGCGCCCAACTTCCCCCATGGTCGGCTGTTCCCCGGCTACCGCAACGCCTGGCGCCATGTGGGAGAAATGGACGGCATCCGGGTGGTCCGGGTGAAGACCTTCATCGCGCCGAACCGGGGTGTCCTGCTGCGCGCGCTCGACTTCGTCAGCTTTTTCTTCACGGCGCTTTTCTTTGGCCTGAGAGAACCGCGTCCCGATGTGATCGCCGCCACGAGCCCACAGTTCTTCGCCGCCGTTGCCGGTTGGTTGCTGGGCCGGTTCCGTCGCCTGCCCTTCGTGTTTGAACTGGGCGACCTCTGGCCCGCCTCGATTTCGGCGGTGGGTGCCATGCGTGAAAACGTCCTGCTGCGCGCCATGGAAAAGCTGGAACTGCACCTCTATCGCCAATCGGCCACGGTGGTCGCCCTGACCCAGGCCTTCAAGGACAACCTGGTCCGGCGGGGCATTCCGGCCGAAAAAATCGCCGTGGTCATCAACGGGGTGGATCTGTCGCGTTATGCGCCGACACCGCGCGACCCGGATCTGGCCGAAGTCTGGGACCTGCAGGACAGCTTCACGGTCGGCTATGTGGGCACCCACGGCATGGCCCATGGCTTGACCAATGTGATCGATGCCGCCGAAAGGCTGGTGGACCTCCCCGATCTTCGGATCGTCCTGGTCGGAGCCGGAGCGGAACGGGAAAAGGTCTTCATGGATGCCCGCCAGCGGCGGCTGAAAAATGTCGTGTTGATCCCACCGCAACCCAAAGACGCCATGACCCGTGTCTGGAGCCTTTGCGATGTGGCCCTGGTGCACCTGTCCAATTCGCCGGTCTTTGCCGAGGTGATCCCTTCCAAGATCTTCGAAGCCATGGGCATGGGCCTGCCCGTCCTGCTGGCTTCTCCCGAAGGCGAGGCCAGCCGGATCGTCGAAGCCGACGGCTCCGGTCTCTGGGTCCCGGCGGAAGACCCGGATGCCCTGGCGGCGGCGATCCGGAAACTGCATGGCGACGCAAATCTCCGAAAGGGGTTGAGAGAAACCTCGCTGGCCATGGCACCGACCCACAGTCGGGCCGTTCAGGCCCGAAAGATGCTGGCCGCACTGACCTGCGCCGCTCAAGGCAAGGGGGCCGAAGCCTCCGATGCCGTGGACCGGGTAACCTGATGACCAGCAACGACCCGCTTGTCCTGGTGACCGGGGCCTCCGGTTTTGTGGGCCGCTGCGTGACAGCCCGACTGACCGCCCGGGGAATACGGTATCGGACGACGGGGCGAGGCGACCTGCCCGGCAGCCCAGACCATGTCATCACGGAGCCCTTGAGCGCAGAGACTGACTGGCAAGATGCCCTGGCCGGTGTTGATCGGATCATCCATCTGGCCGGTCGGGTTCATGTCATGGCAGAGACGGAACGCGACCCGTTGGCCCTGTATCGCAAAACCAATCGCGATGGCACGGAAGCCCTTTTGAGACAGGCCAAGGCCGCAGGTGTTCGGCGATTTCTTTTTGTCAGCACGATCAAGGCGACGGGCCGGGAAACCGGGGACAATCTGCCCGAGGTCCTGGGCCAGGCCCCATCTGATCCCTATGCCTTGTCCAAGTTCGAGGCCGAGAAACTTGTGCTGGAGGCGGCAAGTGAGAGCTTTTCCGCGGCTGTCATCCGCCCGCCGCTGGTCTATGGCCCCGGCGTAGGTGCCAATTTCCGCGCCCTGATGAAGCTGGCGGACAGCCCCTATCCCCTGCCCCTCGGATTCGCCTGCGAGCCACGCAGCCTGGTCTATGTGGAGAACCTGGCTGACGCGCTTTTGCACCTCATCCTCGAAGCGCCCGCACCAGAAGGCATCTACCACGTGAAAGACCCGACCGAGACCGGCATCAATGACCTGATCCGCGATTTGCGCCGGGCCTATGGCAGACCTGCCCGGCTTCTCCCGGTGCCGACAGGGCTGCTTCGGCTGCTCGGCCGCCTGGCGGGTCGGACCGAACAGGTGCGCCGATTGCTTGACAGGCTGACCTTTGCCGACGAAAACCTGCGCAGAAGGGGATGGCAGGCACCCTATACCCGCAGCGATGCCCTTGCGCGGATGGTGGAAGCTTCTCCAAAGGACTAGAGGGCTCGAGCGGAGCTCAAGGATCAGCCGCGTGTCGTTTTTGTCAAAATTGACCGAGAAAATTCCGGCTCGCGGGCGCGTTGTCTTTGCGCACGATCTGTTCATGGCGGGCCTTGCCTTCATGGTCGCCATCTATCTCCGTGTTGGCGACAACTGGCTGACCTACGGCTCCGACCTGGTGTTCGAGGCGACGGGGCTCTTCGTGGTGATCTGCGGGCTGGTGTTCTGGCAGATGGGCCTGTATCGAGGCGTTTGGCGCTATGCCTCGCTGAACGATCTTGTCGCCATCACCAAGGCCGTGACCATCGCCATCCTGGTTTTTCTCATGGTGGCCTTCGTCTGGACCCGGCTGCAGTTCTTCCCGCGTTCCCTGCCGTTTTTGCTTTGGCTGGTGCTGATCGCCCTGCTGGGGGGGCCTCGCTTTCTCTACCGCATCTTCAAGGACAAGCGCCTCGGCCTGCCGACGCTGGAAAGCGGCAGCCAGATTCCGGTGCTTCTGGTCGGTGCCGGGGACGGGGCCGAGCTGTTCATTCGCTCTCTTTCGCACACCAATGATGCGGGTTACCGGGTCGTCGGGATTCTGGCCACGACGCCGAACCGGATTGGTCGGCGCATCCATGGGATCGAGGTCGATGGCGGCATGGATGACATGGAAACCATCGTCGCAAGGCTGGAGGCTGCCGGGGACAAGCCGCAGCGCCTGCTGATCACCAAGGAAAACCTGGACGGGGCGGTGATCGCCGAACTGCTGGATCGCGCGGACAAGCTGGGGCTGACGCTCGCCCGGCTGCCCCGCTTGACCGACTTCAAGGCCGGCGTGACCGACAAGCTGGAAATCCGCCCCATCGCGGTGGAAGACCTGCTGGGCCGACCGCAGGCCGCGCTTGACCGGGACCGCATCCGAACCCTGATCAAGGGACGGCGTGTTCTGGTGACCGGTGCCGGCGGCTCCATCGGGTCCGAACTGGTGCGTCAGGTGGCCGCTCTCGGGCCCGCTGACCTGACCCTCGTCGATTCTTCAGAGTTCGCGCTCTATTCCATCGATCTGGAATTGGCCGAATGGGACCATTCGCCGACGAGGCGCGCCGTGATTGCCGACGTGCGCGATTTCGCGCGGCTGAAAGCCCTGTTCGAAGAAACGAGGCCGGAAATCATTTTCCACGCCGCCGCCCTCAAACACGTGCCCCTGGTGGAGGCCAACCCCTTCGAAGGGCTGCAAACCAATGTGTTGGGTACAGCCAATGTCGCCCGCGTCGCCCGAGATTGCGGTGTATCGGCAATGGTCATGATCTCCACCGACAAGGCCGTCAACCCGACCAACATCATGGGCACCTCGAAGCGCATCGCCGAGATGGTCTGCCAGGCGAACGACCTGGAACGCACGGGCGGAGAAGCCGAGACCCGCTTCGTCACCGTGCGATTCGGCAACGTTCTGGGCTCCACCGGCTCAGTCGTGCCCTTGTTCCAGCGCCAGCTTGCCCGTGGCGGGCCGATCACCGTGACCCATGCCGAGATGAAGCGCTATTTCATGACCATCCGCGAAGCGGTTGAACTGGTGCTCCAGGCTTCGGCCCATGCCCAGGTCGAAGACAGTGCCGGCAAGATTCATGTGTTGGATATGGGTGAGCCGGTCAAGATCCTCGATCTGGCCCATCAGATGGTCCGCCTGGCAGGCCTGGCACCGGACAAGGATATCGAGATCAAGATCACCGGGCTCCGCCCCGGCGAAAAACTGTTCGAGGAAATCTTCCACGGCGGGGAGGCCTTGGCGGATTCGGGTGCCGCCGGCGTTTTTGTCGCCAGCCCCCGCGCACTCGACCGCGCCAGCCTGGAATCCGCCCTGTCCGACCTTGAACAAGCCTGCCGCCTGCGCGATACCACCGCCGTGAAAGGGATACTCCACCAACTGGTGCCCGAATATTCCGCCAACCCCGAAGACAAACCGCTGAACTGAACGCCTCAACACGAAAGCCAAGACCCATGACCCAGCCGATCAAACGCGCTCTTCTCTCCGTCTCCGACAAATCCGGCCTGATTGAATTCGGCCAGGCGCTTGAGGCGGCGGGTGTCGAGATTTTGTCCACCGGCGGTTCGGCCAAGGCGCTTCGGGATGCCGGCGTGGCGGTGACGGACGTCTCCGACTATACGGGCTTCCCGGAAATCATGGATGGCCGGGTGAAGACGCTTCAGCCGAAGATTCACGGCGGGCTGCTCGCCATCCGGGGCAAGGCGGACCATGAACAGGCCATGTCCGATCACGACATCGGCCCCATCGACCTGCTGGCTGTGAACCTCTATCCGTTCGAGGAGACCGTGGCCAAGGGTGCCGACTACGACACGGCGATCGAGAACATCGACATCGGTGGCCCTGCGATGATCCGGGCTGCCGCCAAGAACCATGCCTTTGTGACGGTCATCGTGGATCCGGACGACTACGGGACTGTGGTGGCTGAGATGGGCGAAAACGCCGGGGCCACGAGCCTCGATTTCCGCAAGAAGCTGGCTGCCAAGGCCTATGCCCGGACGGGTGCCTATGATGCCGCCATCTCCACCTGGTTCGCGCAGCATCTGGGCGAGACCTTCCCGGATCGGATCGTCATGGCGGGCGAGCGGGTCGAGACACTCCGCTACGGCGAAAACCCGCACCAGGAAGCCGCCTTCTATCGCAACGCCGAAGTCCGCCCCGGCATCAGCACCGCCGAACAGCTTCAAGGCAAGGCGCTGAGCTTCAACAACCTGAACGACACCGACGCGGCCTTCGAGCTGGTGAGCGAGTTCACCGACGGCCCGGCCTGCGCCATCATCAAGCACGCCAACCCCTGCGGTGTCGCCATGGGCGGGACCCTCGACGAGGCTTACCTGAAGGCACTCGCCTGCGATCCCGTCAGCGCCTTCGGCGGCATCCTGGCCTTCAACCGGGAAGTGGACGCGGCGACCGTTGAAGCCATCGGCAAGCTCTTCGCGGAAGTCATCATCGCGCCCTCGATCAGTGAGGAAGCTCAAGCGCTGCTGGCCAAGAAAAAGAACCTCCGCGTGCTGGCCACCGGCGCCATGGCCGAGGCCGCCGCCCCCGGCATGACGCTGCGCACGCTGGCGGGTGGCTACCTGTTTCAGAGCCGGGACGCGCAGCTCACCGATGGCGACCTGAAAGTGGTCACCAAGCGCGCACCGACGGAAGCCGAACTGGCCGACCTGCGGTTTGCCTTCACCGTCTGCAAGCACGTGAAATCGAATGCCATCATCTACGCCAAAGGCGGGGCCACCGTCGGCATGGGCGCTGGCCAGATGAGCCGCGTGGACTCCAGCCGCATTGCCGCCTGGAAAGCCCGGGAAGCCGGCGAGGCCGCAGGCCTGTCTGAGAGCCCGGCGGTCGGTTCCGTCGTCGCCTCAGACGCCTTCTTCCCCTTCGCCGACGGGCTGCTGGCTGCGGCGGATGCGGGTGCCACGGCGGTGATCCAACCGGGCGGCAGCGTTCGGGATGAAGAGGTGATCCAAGCAGCCGATGACGCGGGGCTTGCCATGGTGTTCACGGGGATGCGGCATTTCCGGCATTGAGACAGATCTGTTCGCAGGGTCAAAGTACGGGATTCCAAATAGAATCAGATTGTGGACAAAAACGAATCCAAATTTCGTGAGAATGCGGGATAATTACCGCACGCGGGCGACACGGTGAGCCTCCTGGCCGTAGCACCACCGAGAGGTGGGGGCGATATGGGGAAAAATGGGAGCATCCCCCCCGCGTTTTTGAGGAAAGCGAGCCCCTTGGGTTCGCTTTCTTTGTTTAGGGACCAATCTTTGTCCCGTCTCTTTCCGCACGCTTTATTAGGCTCGTATATTGAGGCCGTTTGATCCGGTGCATTGTCGTCAGAATCACCTTATCCCGCTTTTTTGTCGCTTTGAGTGCCACCTTGTAAATTCTGTCATCCGCCATAGGATGGAGAAACACAATATTCTGCGGGCGGTCCTGATAACTGAATCCTTCGTCAATAACATATTGAATTTTCAGAAGCTCTGTAGCCTCCGCCAGCTTGTGGTACGCAAAAAGCTTTGGATACGTCTCTCTATACAGGATCACCTCAGGGTGAACTATCTTCAAAAATGATGGGTAGCGGTTGGGCAGCCGCGCGACAAAAAGCGAACGACGTTCGGAATCTTGAAGGAACTCTCGAACCTGTTGGAGCTGCAAATAATCCATATCGCGTGAAAGAGTGATCGTTAAATCGCGAATATGGACTGATTCGGCCAGAACGCCGAAAGACTTTTTTCAAGGCCGGAATGAAAAATCCTCGCGGACCCTTAGAACTTCCGATCCCGAATAACCCCCTCATCCATGAACAAGCTCCGAATATGCTGGGCCAGGATGTGCATCAGGCTTTGGTGGGTGTCTTCGATGACGCCGTAGTTGTCGCCCTGGACGTGGAGGTTCACGTCCGCGATCTCGGCTGAGCGGCCGCCTTCGAAACCCGTGAAGCTGATGGTCTCCAGGCCGTTGTCCTTGGCCCATTGCAGGGCGCGGACGACGTTTTCGGAATTGCCGGAGGCGGAGACCGTCAGCAACATGTCGCCCGCTTGGGCACTCGTCTGAAGCGGATAGACGAAGATGTCGTCGTAGGAGATATCGTTGCCGATGGCGGTCAGCATGGCGACGTTGCTGGCGAGGGAGACCACGCGGGGCTTCAGGGTCGTATCGGTCTGGATCAGCTTGGCGTGGTCGCAGACGAAGCTGTCCGAAATGCAGGCTGAACCGCCGTTGCCGCAGACGTAGAGCGTGGCACCGCGCTGATAGCCCGCGGCCATCAGCTGGGCCGCCGCCTCCAGGGCATCCCGATTGACGCTTTTTCCAGCCTCGGCAATGCGGGCGAAGTATTCGTCGGCGAAGGCACCGGCGGATCCGTAGCGTTGATCGGGAAAGGTCATGGCGGAGACTCCTGCTTTGATCCAGCCTTGATAGCGGGCACGGTGAAATGGAGCAAGAGCGCGCCCGCAACCAGGAAGATCAGGATCGTCGCCATGCCGAGACGCTGGCTGTCGAAGGCTGCCGTCGCAGCGCCCACAAGCGCGGGACCCATGAACGCCGTCGCCTTGCCCGAGAAGGCATAAAGCCCGAACATCTCGGCGCGCAGGTGATCGGGGGCGATGCGCGCCATATGGGACCGGCTGGCCGCCTGGGCCGGACCCATAAAGAGACCCAGAGGCACGCCAACAGCCCAGAAGGCCATCTTTCCTTCAAGCACCAGGAGGAGGCCACCCAGGACGCAGAGACCGCCAAGCGCCAAGAGGATTGTCGGCTTCGAACCCAAACGGTCATCCAACCAGCCGAAGCCAAAGGCACCAAGACCGGCGGTGACGTTGATGGCGATGGCGAAGAGGATCAGTTCTTCGAAGGTGAACCCGAAGGTCCCGGCGGCAAAAATTCCGCCAAAGGCAAAGAGCGTGTTCAGCCCGTCCGTATAGATCATCCGCGCCAGCAGAAACCAGGCGATGTCGCGGTAGTGCCTCAGGTGGCTGAACGTGTGCTTGAGAGTTGCCAGGCCCCTCAAAGAGGCTTCTGCCAGCCCCATGCCCGACCGCTTGGTATCCGGGGTGAACAGAAACAGCGGTAGGCAGAAGACCCCGAACCAGAGCGCAACCAGGAGCGTCGTCGCCCGCAGGTGTTCCGCCTGGTCCTTGTCCAATCCGAAGGGCGGCGGATCGGCCTGGACCAGCACGACCAGCGCCAGGGCAAGGCAGACGAGCCCGCCACCATAGCCCATGGCCCAGGACCAGCCCGACCAGCGGCCCAATCGATCCTCCGCCACCAGGTCGGGCAGCATGGCGTTATAGAACACCGTCCCCGCCTCGAAGGCGTAGTTGGATAGCGCGACCAGCACGAGCGCATAGATCACGAATTCGGGGCGCGGTTCCGCGAACCAGAGTGAAGCCGTCAGCGCAACGCAGAGCACCGTGAAGGCCCCGATCCAGGGCTTCCTCGGCCCCCAATGGTCGGCGATGGCCCCCAGGACCGGGGCGGTGAGCGCGAGCATAAGCCCGCTGATGCTCATGGCGTAGCCCCAGACCTCGGTACCCCGCACCGGGTCCTCTGCGATGCCTTGCGTAAAATAGGCGGCAAAAACAAAGGTGGCGATGACAGTCGGGTAGGCGGAATTCGCCACATCGAAGACGGCCCAGGAAAGCCGCCCCCTGGTCGTCACCGGATGGGCGGGTGCAGCCGTCAATCGGCACCTTGGGAGGCCAGGGCCCGCAACTGCCGGCTGGCGACCGCCACCATGGAAAGATCACTCACCGCCGTGGACCAAAGATCGTTCAACAGGGCCTCCGTCTGTTCCACGGCCATGTGATGATCATCCAGCCAGGCCTGAAGGGCATCGGCGACGGAAGCTTTCTTCGGTGCCGTCGCCAACACCTGATCGCTGAGCGCCAGTTGATGGCCATAGATTTCCTCGATCAGAGCGTCGACGGCGAGCCGCTGCCAGTGGCTGGCGGCATCCAGGCTGTCGGCGGCAGCCCGCAGGCGGCCCATGCGGAAACGGGTCCCGGCGGCAAAGTAGAAGGCAGCCGCCTCGGCAACCGGGCGGTCCCTCTTAGTGGCGAGCCGCACCACGTCACAGGCGGAGTAGAGGTTGACCAGCCCACTGATCCGAAGCCCCAAATTCTCATCCACGCCCTGTTCGGTATAGGGCTTGGCGCGGGACTTGATGTCCTCGACGTAATGGGCCGGTAGGGCCTCTGTCAGCCCAGCCGAGAGGTCGGCCACGCCCTTCCGGAACCGGTCCACATGATCACCCAGGGCCAGGCCCGATTTGCCGTTGCGCAGGAACCAGAGCGTGCCCCAATCCATCAGATGCTGGATATCACGGAGCATGGCGGTCTGGACGGCAGCCGGAGTCTTGTTGTCGAGCGCATCGACCGAATCCCAGAGCGTCTCCAGATCGAAGACTTCCGCCGCGATCACGAAGGCCTTGGTGATGGCCACCGGGCTCAGTCCCGTCTTTTCCATGAACCGCGTAACGAAAGTCTCCCCCATCCGGTTGACGATCAGGTTCGATACCACGGTGGCAATGATTTCGCGCCGTAGCCGATGCTCGGCGATACCCATGCCAAACTTTTTCCGAAGGTCGGTCGGGAAATAGCGGATCAGCGCCTGCTCCAGATAGCTGTCGTCCGGCAGATCGCTATGCAACAGTTCGGCATAGAGCCAGTTCTTGGCGTAAGACAGCAGAACGGCGAGTTCCGGGCGGGTCAGGCTCTGGCCCCGGCCCGTTCGTTCGGCAATGGTTTCGTCATCGGGCAAAAACTCCACATCCCTGTTCAGCAGGCCGCCTCGCTCCAGGAAGCGCATCAGGCGTTGATGATCGTCGATGCCGGCTGTGCCCAGGGATTGCGCGATGGTAATGGCCTGGGTCTGGCGATAATTGTCCTCCAGACAAAGTTCGCCCACCTCGTCGGTCATCTTGGCCAAAAGCCCATTTCGCTTCTTGGGCTCGATCACGCCCGCCTTCACTTGGCCGTCAACCAGGATCTTGATGTTGACCTCGTGGTCCGAACAATCCACACCGGCGGAGTTATCGATGGCGTCCGTGTTCAGGCGCCCGCCGGTAAGCGCGAATTCGATCCTGCCCATCTGCGTAACGCCCAGGTTGGCACCTTCGCCGATCACGCGCGCGCGGACTTCGCCGCCGTTAATTCGGACCGCATCGTTGGAGCGGTCTCCGGCTTCGGCATGGGATTCGTCCTCGTGCTTGATGTAGGTTCCGATGCCACCGAACCAGAGCAGATCGACCTCGGACGCCAGCAGCGTCTTGATCAGCTCGTTCGGTGTCAGGTTGTCTTTCGAAATCCCAAAGGCCTTCTTGATCTCGGGGGTCATCTTCAACGATTTGGCCGAGCGGTCGTAAATCTGCCCCCCCTTGCTGATCAGTTTTGGATTGAAATCGGCCCAGCTGGACCGCGGCAGATCGAACAACCTTTTGCGTTCATCCCAGGTCTTGGCCGCATCCGGTTCCGGATCGACGAAAATGTGCAGATGGTTGAAGGCGGCCTTCAGTCGGATGTGCTTGGACAACAGCATGCCGTTTCCGAAGACGTCCCCCGACATGTCGCCGACACCCACACAGGTGAAATCCTGGCTCTGCGTATCGATGCCGATTTCGCGAAAATGCCGTTTCACCGATTCCCAGGCACCTCGGGCGGTGATGCCCATCTTCTTGTGGTCGTAACCCGCCGAGCCCCCTGAAGCAAAAGCATCGCCCAGCCAGAAGCCGTAGGCTTCCGATACGCCATTGGCGATGTCGGAAAACGTTGCCGTGCCCTTGTCCGCAGCGACCACCAGATAGGGGTCGTCGTCATCATGGCGCACAACCTTTTTCGGCGGAACCAACTTCGGCCCCACCAGGTTGTCGGTGATATCCAAAAGGCCGGAGATGAAGGTTTTGTAGCATTCGATGCCTTCCGCCATGAAGGCTTCCCGGCCACCCTCCAGAGGCGGCTTCTTGACCACAAAACCCCCTTTGGACCCCACGGGCACAATCACGGCGTTTTTAACCTGCTGGGCCTTCACCAAACCAAGGATTTCAGTGCGGAAATCCTCGCGCCGGTCCGACCAGCGAAGCCCGCCGCGGGCCACAAAACCAAAGCGTAAGTGCACACCTTCGATCCGCGGGCTATAGACGAAAATCTCGCGCAGCGGTCGGGGCAACGGCAAATCGTCGATTTCCGCGCTGGCCAGTTTGAAGGAGACGTAAGGCTTCGGCAGCCCTTTCTCGGCTGTCTGGAAGAAGTTGGTTCTGAGCGTGGACTGAACCAGATTGACGAAGCGGCGGATGATCCGGTCTTCGTCCGCACTGGATACGGCATCGAGCGCCTGTTCGATGCCCTTTTCCATGGCGTCGCTTTCTTCGGCATAGGCGCGCTTGTTCTTGGGGTCGAAACGCAGGCGGAACAGGGCGACGATCAGGGTCGCCAGGGCCGGATTGTTGGCCAGGGTCTGCTGCATGTAATCTTCCGAGAACGTAATCCCGGCCTGACGCAGGTACTTGCAATAGGCCCGAAGCACGATGACGTCCCGCCAGGTCAATCCAGCCAGCAGCACCAGGGCGTTAAAGCCGTCGCTTTCCATCTCGCCGAACCAGACCCGGCGGAAAACCTCGTGGAACTGGTCGCGCACCGCCGGGATATCCACCGCCGATCCATCCCGCGTGGTCAGGCCGAAATCGTGAATCATCACCAGGGTGTCGGATCCGTTCACGGGCCGGATCTTGTGCGGCGTCTCGTCGATGACCCGGAGCCCCAGGTGCTCCAGCATCGGCAGAACGTCGGACAGCGGAATGGCCTGTTCCGGGTGATAGACCTTGAACTTCACGGTATTGAGCGGTGCCCCGTCCGGCCGATAGAGGTGCATGCCCAGCGTGTCGGTCGCCAGGGTCTCCTCCAGCACATCGATATCATCGAGCGCCGTGTCCGCATCGAAGTTTGCCTGGTATCCGGCGGGGAAGGCTTCGCCATACCGCCTGGACAGCTTGATGCCCGCCTGTTCGCCGTGTTCGCCGATCAGGGCCGAGAGCAACTGGTCGGACCAGCTTTGTGCCGCTTGGGCCAGTTGGGCTTCCAGGGCCTTGACGTCCACTTCGGGGATCGAGCCCGGTTCTGTCTCCACAATCACATGGAGCCGAGCGAGCGCCTGATCGCCCAAGAGCGTATAAAAATTCCGGCAGCTGCCGTTAAAGCCCTCTTCCAGAATGCGGGTCAGCTTGTGGCGCAGTTCGGTGGTGAACTGATCGCGCGGAATGTAGACGAGACAGGAAACGAAGCGCTCGAAATCATCGCGCCGGACGAACAGCGCCGTCCGCTGGCGATCCTGCAGATGCAGAATACCGAGAGCCGTCAGGAACAGGCTGTCTTCGCTGCTCTGGAGCAATTCATCGCGTGGATAGGTCTCGAGGATATTCAGCAACGCCTTGCCGTCATGGCTCAGACGGTCGAATCCGGCGCGTTCCAGGGTGCGCTGGACCTTCCGGCGCAGGAGCGGAATATCACTCGGGCTGCGGTTATAGGCCGCCGAGGTGAACAGCCCCACGAAGATATGCTGGCCGACCACCTTGCCCTTCGAATCGATCTGCTTGACCACGATGTAATCCAACGGCACCGATCGGTGCACCGTGGAAAATTCGTTGGCTTTTGTGACCAGCAGGATGTCCGGCTTGGAAACGAAAGAGCGGACCTCCTCCGGCATGTTGCCGAGGTCCCGCATCTGGCTGACCATGGTCCGCTTCGGGTCGCGCAGGATGCCAAGGCCGCCGGATCGTTTTCCGGTCGTGTGGATTTTTGCCCCCGAACCCGCCAGTTCACTCTCCCGGCAGCCCAGGAAAGTGAAATTGTTGTCATGGACCCACTGCAGGAATTCGCGGACCTCCATCGCTTCTTCAGAGGCGCAGCCCACCGGCGGCTGGCGCAACCCCTCGATCACCTCCTGCATCTGGGCGCGCATGGCCAGCCAGTCATCAACGGCGACCTTCACATCCTTCAGCACACCGATCAGGGACTTCTCCAGCTCTTTCAATTCCGACGCGGGCTGTTCGGTCACAGCCAGATGCAACCAGGATTCCGTGCGGCCTTTTCGCGCCTTGCCCGGCACCTCCGCGCCCGGCGGGGAGACGGTTTTCAATGCGCCATCCTTGTCGCGGGTGACGTTGAAGACCGGGTGAATGGCGATGTGGATGGCGATGCCGCGGCGGTTCAGTTCCGCGCTGACCGAATCCACGAGAAACGGCATGTCATCGTTGATGATTTCGATCACCGTGTGACCGGCATCCCAGCCCGATCCTTCATCATTCCGCACATTTCGCAATCGGATGAGCGGCTTACGGCCCTTACGGCTGTTGGCGAAGGCCAAGTGTTCCAGGCTGAGGGCGAGGAGATCTTCGGGTGCCTGTTCGAGAATGTCCCGGGTTGGGACGTTGGAAAAGTAATGCCGGAATACGCTGCCGTCCGCCCCGCCGGGCTTTTTCTTCGGCTTTGCGCCTTCGGCCATTTTGGCCAGCTTCTCCAAAAGTGCACGCTTCTGACGCTGAGCAGCTTCCGGCATGGTATCTCCTTCCCGGATGGTTCCGGTAGGCGGGCCTTACCCCCGTCCCTACCAGCCACCCGTTTTTTTGTTTTGTTTCAAAAAAAACCCTAACGGATCGGTCGGGAAAGACAATGCTGCAGCGGTATTACTTCTTGGTTACCGGAAACAAAGGATCGCCCGAAATCCAAGGTGGATGGTCGAAGCCAAGGTTGGACTTCGCGGTGTTCAGCCGTCACAGGGGAACCACTTTCAAGTGGTCTTCCCTGCGCTCGTCTTGTATGCCCAATACACGCGGGAAAAATAAATCTGGGGAAAAGCGTCATGGTTGAGGCCACAGCGGAAAGAGGCTCAAAGCCCGCCGAGGTCAACTGGCTGCTGGCCAGACTTGATCCGGAGGTGCGCAAAAGCCTGACACCTGAACAGACCGCCGCGCTGGAAGCCGCCTCGGGCACCACCGACTGGTCGAACCACGATCTGGATATCCGCTTAAGCGTTCCAACCCCGGGTGGCGGGCGCTACTTGACGCTGGTGGGCGGTCGGGAACGCCGCCCGAGAGAAAGGCGTCGGAACGAGCGGAACAACCGACCGCTTTTCACAATCGGCAACATCTTCTTTTTCTTCGGCCTGTTCACCCTGATGGCCTTTGGCACGTTGATCCTGATCGCGCTCTATTCGTCGGTCTTGGAATTCTGATCCCTAAAGGCGGGCCGCCAGGACTGTGACCGGCCAGGAGACCGCCACGGTCGATCCCTGAGACGCGGCTTCCAGCTCTTTTGCAAAACCGTCGATCAGGCCCTCTTGCCCTGCCTTGATCGCCCGCTTGGACGCCGACCAGGTCCGGACATAGGCCAGAAGCTCTTCAGCCGACCAGTCCCGCCGGATGGGTTCCGCTTCGATGGCCAGCCGTTCGAACGGAAATTCCAGGTTGCCGTAGGCCTGTTCGACGGGGCCCCTCTCGGCAGGCCAATGATCATGGATCGGCCCCCAGTAGAAGTCATCGAACAGCTTCGCATGGGGTTCGCCCAGGCGGGGCACACCATAAGTGATCAGGGCCAAGACCGCTCCAGGCGCAGCGATCCGCTTCGCCTCGGCATAGAAGGCCGGCAAATCAAACCAATGAGCGGCCTGGGCGGCTGTGATCAGGTCCGCCCCCGCAGATGGCAAAGTCGTCTCCGACGCCGACCCGACGACGTATGAGACAGAGCCTGAAGACGAGTTTCCCGCACCATCTGCATTGGCGACCTGGTCTTCACTGGGATCGACCCCGATCACACGGGTGAACACCCTTGCCAGCAATCGGGTCAGCTGACCGGTGCCGCATCCGATGTCCACTGCCAGGTCATGCTTTTCACAGAGGCCTCCCAAGGCCCCGCTCAAGCTTTCCGGATAGGTCGGGCGAGCGCGGGCATAGAGTTCCCCGCCGGTCTCGAATGGATTGGGCGTGCTCATGTTTCTACCTCCAAGAATGGATGGAGAAGGGTAACAGAGGAAACAGGGCACCTAGGAGACGGTTTCGCCAACGACGAGGGTGCTGCTCGTATTTGGCGTCGCCGGCATCATGATCCGTCTGGTGTCGCCCAGGGCGGTTTTCGTCGCTATTGGGACCCGTCCGCCCGCTTGGCCCAGATGATCGCGATGAAGGCCCCCTTGGCCCTCGGCAGGATGACCAGGCAAAGGATCACGGCCAATACACAGAGCCCCCCGGCCGCCGCCCAGGTCGGCAGGCCTTCGGTCAAGGCTGCCAGGGCCAGCAGCGGCGCGATCAGGTGGCCGACGATCAGAATGGTTGCCCAGGCCGGACCGTCATCGGCCCGCACCTCGCCCCAGCGGGTTTCGCAAACGGCACATGCGTCGACCTGTTTAAGATAGGCCCGGAAGAGCTTCGTCTGGCCGCAGGAAGGGCACTTCCCCCTGATGCCGCGCCACAGGGCGGGACCGACCGGACGGCGGGGCTCGAAGGTTTGGTCTTTGGGCATCTCGGGGCTCCTGGGGCAAGTCGCTTTCATCTGATGAAATGGGACAAGCTCCAATAATCTCAATAAGAAACCATACGGCTACTTTGCGACAACGCTAACGATGCTGGTTTTTTTCGAATGGATTGCACGGATGATCTCGTCGGCATCAGGATCCGAAACACCGATCGCAATCAAGCTTTCCCGCAGCAAGCGGACAATCAAACAAAAGTCTTGTTCGGTAATGGCATATTTGGCATGCGCGATATCAAGATCACGGCCTCGATAGATCTCCGGGCCGCCGGTCAGATCATTCAAGAAATTGGACATGTGATGCTTCATGGCCTGCCTGTCGACCTTCTCGAAGAAGTGCGCGAGGGCCGGTTCGTCAAAGACCTTTTCGTAGAACAGCTCAGCCGTTCCATCCGTCAGGCGGGCACCGTATCGGAAGAAAAGATTTTTCACGTCCGCCATGAGGGAACTCTCCGAGATAGAGGAGTTGGAATAATCCAAGCACCGGTCAGCATTCAAAGTATTTATTCTAAAGTATGTATATCAGACCAGTATATGGGCTCAAGACGCGCGAGTTTTGCCGCCTGAGTTTATTCAGGGAGCAAAAATCCTATCGGAGGATCGGAAGAAAATGGAGCGGGCGATGAGATTCGAACTCACGACCCCAACCTTGGCAAGGTTGTGCTCTACCCCTGAGCTACGCCCGCTCAATGACGCTCCAAAAAAACGTTGGTGGCGTCGGCAGCCGCAAAGGGTATGTCTCGGCTGCGAGGGCCGGATATTAGCCATCCAAGCGGCCTTTGCAAGGCCCTTTTTTTCGAGATTGCTGGCGGCCCGAATTCCTCGCTAGGCTGGCGCTAATCCCCTGATCTGGAAAGC
Source organism: Magnetovibrionaceae bacterium (assembly GCA_049603795.1). Taxonomy (GTDB): domain Bacteria; phylum Pseudomonadota; class Alphaproteobacteria; order Rhodospirillales; family JBMYSY01; genus JBMYSY01. The sequence goes on along the minus strand of JBMYSY010000001.1, from coordinate 329,794 downwards.
GCCGCTCATGACCGCCACCCCCACCGATCTCCCCACCTCGCCTGCCGCCCTGCTCAGCCGCCTTGAAAAGTTGGGGATCGAGGCCGTCACCCATGATCATCCGCCCTTGATGACGGTGGACGATTCCAAGGCTTTGCGCGGCGACCTGCCGGGGGCGCACTGCAAGAACCTGTTTCTGAAGGACAAAAAGGGTCGCCTGTTCCTGGTCGTGGCGCAGGAAGACCGGGCCATTGACCTCAAGGCGCTCCGCAAAGCCATCGGGGCTGCGCAACTCAGTTTCGGCAAGCCGGAGCTTTTGGGCGAGGTTCTGGGCATTACCCCCGGGGCCGTGACTCCCTTTTCGCTGATCAATGATACGGATCATCGGGTCACCGTCATCTTGGACAAGGCCATGATCGAGGATTTCGATCTGGTGAACTATCACCCCCTGACGAACGAAAAGACCACGGCCCTGAGCCCTGCCGATCTGATCCGCTTCATCGAAGCCTGTGGCCATAAGCCGCAAATCCTGCCGCTGTAGAGCCTGATCGAAGAAAGTCGATCGCGCTCTCGCCCGCCCGCGGTCTTGCGGCTCGGGCCGATTCGGGCCATGTAAAACGATCAGACAACCCTCGACCGAAAGCCGACGTCATGGAATTCCTGCTCGATCCCAACGCCCCAAAGCAAGCCCCACAGCAAGCAGCGCAACCGCAGGCGGCTCCAGCCGGTGCTGCACCCGCCGCCTTTGGTCAGGATATTATTGATTCCGATCAGAACAGCTTCGCCCGGGACGTGATGGAGGAATCGCTCTCGCGGCTCGTGCTGGTGGATTTCTGGGCCACCTGGTGCGGTCCCTGTAAATCGCTGACCCCGACGCTGGAAAAAGTCGTCGGCCAGATGGGCGGTACGGTGCGGCTGGTGAAGATCGACGTGGACCAGAACCAGGAACTGGCCATGCAGTTGCGCATCCAATCGGTCCCGACCGTCTATGCCTTCGCAGGTGGCCAACCGGTTGATGCCTTCATGGGGGCCCTGCCGGAAAGCCAGGTCAAAGCCTTTATCGAGAAACATCTGGGTGAGGCGAAGCCGCCGCTGGAACAAGCCCTGGACGAGGGGATGGCCTGCCTGGAAGAAGGCGACGCACAGACCGCCAGCCAGGTGTTCAATGAAATCCTGGCCCAGGATCCGAAACACGCCGGTGCCCTGGCCGGTCTCATCCGCTGCTTCACCGCCGTCGGCGAGATTGATCAGGGCCGCGAACTGGCCGAAGGCCTGCCCGCCGACATCAAGGCCCACAAGGACCTGGCCGCCGCCATCGCCGCCATGGACCTGGCGGAGCTTGGCAACGCCGGTGCCGGCAATGCCTTCGAACTGGCCGAGGCGGTGGCTCTTGATCCGAAGGACCATCAATCCCGCTTCGACCTTGCCGGTGCCCTGATCGGCCAGGGCCGGACGGAGGAGGCTCTGGACCATCTGCTCGAGATCATCCGGATCAAGCGCGACTGGAACGAAGAAGCCGCCCGCAAACAGATGGTCAAGGTCTTCGAGGCACTTGGCCCGACCCATGAAACCGTCATCAACTACCGCCGCAAGCTGTCTTCGGTGCTGTTCTCTTAACATCTCCAGATCTACTGAGGTTTGCCCGTGTCCGACTATCCGGCTCTACCGCCGACCTTGCCGATCTTTCCGCTGCCGGGGGCCCTGCTGTTGCCCCATGGCCGTTTGCCGCTCAACATCTTCGAACCCCGCTACCTGAACATGGTGGAGGACGCCCTCGGCCAGAGCCGCCTGATCGGCATGATCCAGCCGCGCCTGGTCCAGCCCGATCCCGTGGACAGCGCGGCGGGGCTTTATGACGTCGGCTGTGTGGGGCGGATCATTACCTTTTCGGAAACCCACGACGGACGCTTTCTGATCACCCTCGCCGGCATGCAGCGCTTCCGCATCGCCGAAGAGGTTCCGACGACGCGCGGCTATCGCCGCATCATCGCGGATTATCAGGGCTTCGAAGCTGATATGGCTGAAGATTCATCCGAGATTCAGGACCGTGATCGACTGGAGGCCGCGATGAAGGCCTATTTCGAGGCCAAAGCGATCGAGGTGGATTGGGAATCGGTCAGCCAGGCCGATGACGAATCGCTGATCACCTCGCTTTCCATGATCTCACCCTTCGATGCACCGGAAAAACAGGCCCTGTTGGAGAGCGTCTCCTTGCAGGAACGGGCCGGTCTGTTGTGTACCCTGTTCGAGATGGACCTGCATGAGCCCGGCGGCGATGATGAGTCCGACGGCGAGGCACCCCTTCATTAAACAGCCAGGAAAGCTGACGTCATGACCGAGACCCCTGAGCCTTCTTCCCCGGATCGCAGCGTTGACCCGAAGCTGCTGGAATTGCTGGTCTGCCCGGTGACAAAGGGGCCGCTCGACTACGACGGTCAGGCCCAGGAACTGATCAGCCGCCAGGCCGGTCTCGCCTACCCGATTCGCGACGGCATTCCGATCATGTTGGCCGACGAAGCCCGCCAACTGGACGAAGAAGAGGAAGCGTAAGTATGGCCGATTTCGGATCCCGCGCGACGCCGACCGAGCTGCGCTACAACAAGGAAGCCAAGGTCCTGAACGTCACCTTTGATGACGGCGCGGCCTTCGAACTGCCGGCGGAATTGCTGCGCGTGGAAAGCCCCAGCGCCGAGGTCCAGGGCCACAGCCCGTCCGAGAAAAAAACCGTCCCGGGCCGCCGCCATGTGGGGATCATGGGGATCGAGCCGGTCGGCAACTACGCCGTCCGCCTGAAATTTGACGACCTGCACGACTCAGGCATTTTTTCGTGGGAATACCTCTATGAGATGGGGCAACGTCGGGAAGAGATGTGGCAGGATTACCTGGCCGCGATTGAAGCCAAGGGTTTGAGCCGCGATCCGTGAGCGGGCGAAAGGCTCCCGGGCTCGAAACTGTTTTCGGCATTCCTTCGATCAGGATCTAACGCTGGAATAGTGGCCGTCATCAACCAAGCCCCGCTCAAAACGGCCCTGCTGTTCAGAGATGGAAACGGACGCCTTGACGGATATGAGCAATCCTCCTGCTCAGGAATGCTGCTGAGTAGCATTTCTGTCAATTGGCCTAAAGCGCTTCCCCCCGCATCAACCGCGGTAGTTTCCCCGTCACGCCCATGGCGTCCTTCATAAAGAAGTGCTTCAGCTTCGGCATCTTGTTGACCGCCGCCAGGCCTAAGTCCCGCGCCATGCGGATGGGTGGGACACGGTTGGAGAACAGGCGGTTGAGGCCGTCCGTGACGGCCAGCATGGCGAGGTTGTCGAAGTGGCGCCAGCGTTGGTAGCGCTCGAGCACGTCCACCGCGCCGATATCACCGCCGAGCGCCTTCGCCTCGGCCAGAACTTCTGCCAGGGCGGCGATGTCGCGCAGCCCCATGTTCAGACCCTGGCCGGCGATGGGGTGCATGCCATGATAGGCATCCGCGATCAGGCAGAGGCGGTTATCAAAAGCGCGTTCGGCCACCTGCAGGGTAAGCGGGTAAGAGAAACGGGGGCCTTCCACCTTGATGTCGCCCAAAAAATTCCCGAAGCGCAGGCCCAATTCGACCATGAAGGCCTCGTCGTCGAGGGCCAGGATGGCCGGGGCGAGGCTTTCTTTTTCGGTCCAGACGATGGAGGATTTGAAGCCGCCGTTCGCCTGGTCGATGGGCAGGATGGCGAAAGGACCTGAAGGCAGAAAATGTTCGTGAGCGACATTGTTGTGAGACCGTTCGTGGGCAACGGTCATGACAATAGCCGTCTGATGATAGGACCAGCCGACCGTCCGGATGCCTGCGGCTTCACGGGTTGGTGAGGGGCGCCCGTCGGCGGCGATGACCAGCTTGGCCTCCACCGTGCGACCATCGCTCAAGGCGGCGCGGGCCGAGTTGGCACCCCGTATCACGCTGGTCACGGAACAGGGGGCCAGCAGGGTGACGCCGGGCCGATCGTTCAGGCCCGCCTGTGTCAGCCGCACCATATCGGTGCTGGCCAGCAACCAGCCCATGGGTCCATCGCCGATTTCCGCATGATCATAGTGCAAGAACAGCGGAGAGGCACCGTCGGTCACGCGAATGTCCAGGATGGGGGTGGCGACCTTGTCAAGCTCCGCCCAGAAGCCCAAGGCCTCCAAAACCCGTTGCGGACCGGCGGCGATGGCATAGGCGCGGCCATCGGCCTCGGCTTTTTGGACGAGCGATGGGTCCCCCCGATCAACAACAACCGACGACAGCCCGATATCGTCGAGCGCCGCTGCCATCACGTTGCCGGCAACACCACCGCCCACGATCAGGCAATCGGTCGTCAGCCTCTTTTGTTCCGCCATCAAGATTCCTCTCTTGAGCCCAGTCCCATTCGCTTCTGATGTGGCCCTGCCGGGCGGGTGCTGTCCAGCCCTTCTGCTCAAAAAACGCTCAGAAATGCTTGCCCAAAAATTAGGCAGCGCCTGAATCTTGATCCATAATTGGGCAAAATTATGACGATTTTTTTCTGGATTGATTCTGGACAGCGTCGCAGAAGCCTCAGGAATCACGGCTTTTTCTTGGTTAATTCAGAGTCTTGGCGGCGTTTGGCATGAATCTGGCTTTTCTTTGCACCGCAGCACGCCCCTGGATGGTCTAGGGGCGTGCTTGAGGGTCTGCCGGTCGACCCCAACGGTTGCGTGCCATGTCACGAAAGACACCGCAACCGCTGGGGCCGGGGGGCAGAAATTTAAACGGGAAAAGAGGAAGAGCACGATGAAGCTGATTATGGCTGTCATCAAGCCGTTCAAGCTTGACGAAGTCCGCGAAGCGCTGACGCCGCTCGGTGTCGAGGGCATGACCGTGACCGAAGTCAAAGGCTTTGGCCGGCAGAAGGGTCAGGCGGAAATCTACCGCGGGGCCGAATACACGGTGAGTTTCCTTCCCAAGGTCAAGTTGGAGATCGCCGTGGCGGCCGAGTTGGTCGACCAGGTGGTTGAAGCGATCCAGAAGGCTGCCCAGACCGGTAAAATCGGCGATGGCAAGATCTTCGTCACGGATCTGACCAAGGCCGTCCGTGTCCGCACGGGCGAGACCGACAAGGACGCTCTTTGAGGAGATCATTGATGAGCCTTATTTCACTTAAACGCGCCTCCCTGGGCGCTGTGGCCGCCGTCACCCTGACGGCCGCGGCCACCCCGGCATTCGCTGTCGACGCCGAAAGCGCGTTCGTGTTCAACACGTTCGCCTTCCTGGTCCATGGTGTGCTGGTCATGTTGATGGCCGCCGGCTTCGCCATGCTGGAATCCGGCCTGGTGCGGTCCAAGAACACCGCCGCCATCTGCCTGAAGAACATCGCGCTCTACTCGATCGCGGGCATCATGTACTACCTGATCGGCTACAACATCATGTATGTGGGCGTTGACGGTGGCTACATCGGTAGCTTCGCTCTGCTGTATCAGCCGGGTGATGCGGAACTGGCCCTGATCGGTGCCGAAGAAGCGACCGAAGCCATGGTCGCCGCTGTGACCGACAACGGTTACTCGGTGATGTCCGACTGGTTCTTCCAGATGGTCTTCGTCGCCACGGCCGCCTCCATCGTATCCGGTACGCTGGCCGAGCGGATCAAAGTCTGGCCGTTCCTGATCTTCGTCGTCATCCTGACCGCCTTCATCTACCCGATCCAGGCTGCCTGGGTTTGGGGCGGCGGCTGGCTCGCCGAGATGGGCTTCTCCGACTTCGCCGGTTCCACCCTGGTGCACTCCACCGGTGGCTGGGCGGCTCTGGCCGGTGCCATCCTGCTGGGTGCCCGTAAAGGCAAGTACGACTCCTCGGGCAAGGTGACCCCGATCCCGGGTGCCAACCTGCCGCTGGCGACGCTTGGTACCTTTATCCTGTGGTTCGGCTGGTTCGGCTTCAACGGTGGTTCCCAGCTGGCTCTGGGCTCCGCTCTCGATGCCGCCGCGATGTCCATCGTCTACGTCAACACCAACCTGGCCGCTGCCGGTGGTGTGGTCGCTGCGATCGTCATCACCCAGGTGGTCTACAAGAAGATGGACGTCACCATGGCCCTCAACGGTGCCCTGGCTGGCCTCGTGTCCATCACGGCCGGCCCGGACCTGTCCAACCCGCTGATGTCGATCATCGTCGGTGCGGTCGGCGGTCTGCTGGTGGTCATCTTCGTGCCGCTGCTGGACAAGCTGAAAATCGACGACGTCGTCGGTGCCATTCCGGTTCACCTGGTGGCCGGTATCTGGGGCACGCTCTGCGTCGGGATCTTTGGTGGCGGTTCCATCGGCACCCAGATCATCGGCATTGTGGCCATCGGCATCTTTGTCTTCGTCGTCAGCTTCGTGATCTGGATGATCCTGAAGGTGACCGTTGGCATCCGCGTGTCGGAAGAAGACGAGTATTTGGGCCTCGACCGGGTGGAACTCGGCAACGAAGCCTATCCGGAGTTTACGTCTTCCACGGCGTAAACATGACGATCAGTACCTCCTAACTCGGGGCGGGTTCCACGGAACCCGCCCTTTTTTTATGGTCCCGACGGCGAATGGCCCGGCAGAGACGAAGATACCAGCCCCCGGGACTTATGCGTCTGGACAGGTTTCACCGACCTCCCCGCAAAGGTATTGTTGCCTTAGACGCCCGGTTGGCTCAGGCAACCCCTAGGAACACTCTTCCCCGCTCTGGCTGGTCGGGCGTCACCTCTCTCAAAAATATGATCCGCCCTCCGCAACCTGCCATCCAGGTCTTGCGCTCGCCCGGCGCGGCGTTTTTTCGATGCGGACATGACCTCCTCTGCACACAAAAGCTTCACAGGTTTGTGAATCGGCGCAAGAACCATGTGATTTCCGTCTTACGGCGATTTCCGCAAAGATGAGGCCGTCGGATGAAGTTGCTCCTCGACATCGCTGACCGGAGGAGGCTCCGGTTGAATGGGGGGGACGAAGCCGGCAGCTGTTTTGAAATTGAAAAACCCCATGAGGAGACTCCCCTATGTCCGCATCCCGCAAAGTTATGACCACAACGCTCGCTTCCGCCGCTGCCGCTCTGTTCATCGCCGGTGCCGCCGTCAGCGTTCCGAGCACCGCAGAAGCCGCTTCGGTCAAGTGCGTTGGCGGTAACGCCTGCAAGGGCACCAGCGCCTGCAAGACCGCTTCCAGCTCCTGCAAGGGGCTGAACGCCTGTAAGGGTCAGGGTTTCACCATGATGGACTCCGCCGAAGCCTGCAGCGCCGCCGGGGGCAAGGCCGGCTGATCGCAAGGCTTTCCAATAGAGCGCAATCGGCTTACGTCGAGCCACTTTGTGGCTCAGTGAAAGGCGTAAATCGCCCTCTAAAACGTTGTTAGAGACTGATTCACGAAGAAGTGCGGATCACCATCGGTGATTCGGGTTTCTTCAATCAGGCTCTAGCCCATAAAAGGCCGGGGCCGGATTATCCGCCCCGGCCTTTTTTGACCCACGATCTTTACAGACCCGGTTTACCCGTCACACTAAAACCATGCTCGACCCCCTGCCCTATCTCGGCTATGGCCTCGGCCTCCGGCCCGATCACTACCCCGACATCCACGACAGCTCACCGAAGGTGGACTGGTTTGAGGCCATTTCAGAAAACTACATGGTCGATGGCGGACCACCGCTGTACCACCTGGACCGCATCGCCGAACGCTGGCCCGTGGTCTTGCATGGGGTTTCGCTGGGCATCGGCCGCACCGACCCCCTCGATAGGGCCTACCTGGACCGCCTGAAAGCCCTGGCTGATCGCGTCGATGCGCCTTGGGTATCGGATCATTTCTGCTGGACCGGAACCCAAGGGCTGAACATGCACGATCTTTTGCCTCTGCCCTTCACGCCGCAGGTTGCCGTCCACCTGGCAGATCGGGCCAAAAGGGTCCAGGACCATCTGGGCCGGCCTTTCGCGCTCGAAAACGCCTCCTCCTATGTCACCTTCGAAGAAAGCTCGCTTGCCGAATGGACCTTCATCGGCGAGGTGGCGGAGATGGCCGATTGCCGACTGCTGCTGGACGTCAACAACGTCTATGTCTCAGGCTACAACCACGGGTTCGATCCATTTGATTTCCTGGACGGCATCCCGGCGGAGCGGGTCTGCCAGATCCACCTGGCGGGTCACGAGAATACGGGGCCCTTGATCATCGACACCCATGACGCGCCTGTCATCGACCCGGTCTGGGAGCTCTATGGCGAGGCCCTGCGCAGGCTCGGACCCATGACCACCATGATCGAACGGGACGACAAGATTCCACCCCTCGGCGAGCTGCTGGAGGAGCTGGATCAAGCCCGCGCCATCGGCCAGAAAGTCTGCGGGTCGGCGGCTTCTCTCTCGGGGAGCAGTTGATGGATCAATTGGCGAAACTACAGGCGGACTTTCAGGCCTATTTGCTGGGCCAATCCCGGGCGATAGAGGAAAGGCTGGTTGACCGCCCGGAGGGTGGCCTGGCTGTCTACCATTCAGCCTATGTCGCCCGCATTCAAGAAGCCCTAGCTGCCGATTTTCCCCGGACGAAGGACTATCTGGGCGAGGAGACCTTTGACGGGGAGGCCAGGGCCTATCTGGCCGCCAATCCGAGCCGCCACCCGTCCATCCGTTGGGTCGGGAAAACCTTTGGCGAATTCCTGGAAAGCCGGAGCCGCGACGACGCCGGGGCCCTCGCCCGTTTCGAATGGACGCTCGGCTTGGCCTTTGATGGGGCCGCAGCCGACCCATTGGATGAATCGGTTTTTGCGGAGATTCCGCCTGAAGCATGGGCCGATGTGATCTTCCAGGCCCAGCCGAATCTTCGCCTCCTGGCGCTTGGCAAAGACGCACCGGCCTGGTGGAAATCAGGGAAGGAACCTGCCCCCCTCACCCCACGGCCGATCACCTGGGCCGTCTGGCGATCCCCCTTTGATGAACAGGTCATGTTCCGCGCGCTGGATGACGATGAGGCCTGGACGATGGGCGCATTGCTCCGGGGTGAGCCCTTCGGCGCACTTTGCGAAGGCCTCGGTGCCTTCCGGGACCTGGAGCTGGCCGCACCGCGGGCAGCCGAAATCCTGCGCGGACTCCTCGACGCCGGGCTTTTGACCGATCTCCGACTTTCTGACTAGGGTTGCCAGAGGGCAAGATCGTTGCCCACACGCAGGATCTACAAAGAGCAGAATCTACAAAAAGAAAGAGCGCCCGGCCTATGGGGGGATGCCGGGCGCTCACGTTCCATCAGGGGAACCTTGGAGGTGGTTGGGGATCCCACCTCGGCGGTCAGGCCCATTGCAGGCTTAACCGATCCACCTGAATAGTTTTGCAATTTACTCAGGTAATAACCATTGCGAATTGTGCAATGCAGGCATGCGACCATTGCACGCCTAACCATATGCCGAAGCAGGGGCTTGGCAGGAAATGGCTTCAGTCGTTCAAACGCGGTCCCGTGGCCGGATTTTTGAACTGGAACAAGTCCTGATCGAACGGAGGTGTAAACCGCACGTTCTGAAGGGAAATTGTCGTCTCGATGCCCTGGGCATCCAAGACCGACCACTGGCGCAGAGCCAAGGGCCGATCAGAGAAGACCAGAGTCAGTTCCCCGGCAGCCGGATCGTCCGCCTTGACCAGACTGACCCGAAAAGACCCCGGCCCGCGCTGAAAACCGGTCACGGTGATGTCCGGGTCGTCAAAAGTCACCACTTCGTCCAGAAAGACCCCGGCCGGCGTTTGATTGAGCGGCAGGTGGCTGGTCTGATCAAGCTCGGTATCGTGGAAAATAAACCAGAGCCCGTCAGCGATGATTTCCACCGGGACCGGCGGGTCGTAGACGATGCGCATGCGCCCCGGTCGATGGATGGCCACCCGGCCCTCGGCAACCTCGCCCGTGCTGGCGATCTGCAGGAACCTTGCCTGCAGGCGGCTGAGATCGCTGAAGTACTGTTCGACGCGCTGCAGATCGGCCTTGGCACCGGCATCCAGCTGGGCCCCCGGTGCCACCTCGGCCGCAGCAGGTGAAGTAAGGCCCAGGCCCAAGCTCAGGACCAAGCTCAGGCCCAAAACAAAGCCAAGCCTGGGAAGAAGACGGCTAGAGGCCGCTTTCAGCCCCCGAATGGTCGGAAACCAGGACTTCCCGCTTTCCGGTGCGGTTTGCTTTGCTGACAACGCCTTCTTTCTCCATCCGTTCGATGATTCGCGCCGCCCGATTATAGCCAATCTGCAGGTGGCGCTGCACGAAACTTGTGGAGGCTTTTCCTTCCCGGGCAACCACGGCGACGGCCTGATCATAGAGCTCGTCACCCGAAGGTTGGGGCGGCTTGCCATCCGCCTGGCCGAAGCCCGGGATATCGGAAAGGTCATCCGATTCGTCCGTGACCGACTCGACATAAGCCGGTTCACCCTGGGCCTTCAAGTGATTGACGATGCTTTCCACCTCCTGATCGGAGACGAAAGGCCCGTGAACGCGGGTAATCCGCCCGCCGCCCGCCATGTAGAGCATATCGCCCTGGCCGAGAAGTTGTTCCGCACCCTGTTCGCCCAAGATGGTGCGGCTGTCGATCTTGGAGGTGACCTGGAAACTGACCCGGGTCGGGAAGTTCGCCTTGATGGTACCCGTGATCACATCAACCGAGGGGCGCTGGGTCGCCATGATCAAGTGAATACCGGCGGCACGCGCCATCTGTGCGAGGCGTTGGATTGCGGCTTCCACATCCTTGCCGGCGACCAACATCAGGTCGGCCATTTCGTCCACCACCACGACGATATAGGGCAGCGGATCGGTCGGCAGGGGCTGATCCTCAAAGATGGGGCGTCCATCCTCGTCGAACCCGGTCTGGACGCGCCGCGTGAGTTCCTCACCCCTGGTCACGGCCTCTTTGAGGCGCTGATTGAAGCCGTTGATGTTGCGCACACCCAGTTGGCTCATGGCGCGGTAACGGTCTTCCATCTCGCGCACGGCCCATTTCAGGGCGACGACCGCCTTGTTCGGGTCGGTCACCACCGGGCTCAGCAGATGCGGAATACCGTCATAGACCGAAAGCTCCAGCATTTTCGGGTCGATCATGATCAAGCGGCACTCTTCCGGCTTCAGGCGGTAGAGCAGCGACAGGATCATGGCGTTGATCCCGACCGATTTACCGGAACCCGTGGTACCCGCGATCAGCATGTGCGGCGTCCGCGCCAGATCAATGGCGACCGGCGCACCCCCGATGTCCTTGCCCAAGGCGAGACTGAGCGCATGGCTGGATTTGGCAAAGCTGTCATGGGCCAGGAGTTCGTGCAGGTGAACCATCTCGCGAGATTGGTTCGGCAATTCGATCCCGATGACGTTGCGGCCCGGCACAACGGCGACCCGAACGCTGACCGCCGACATCGAGCGGGCGATATCGTCCGCCAGCCCGATTACGCGGCTGGTCTTGGTACCGGGGGCCGGTTCCAGTTCATACAAGGTGACCACAGGCCCGGGGCGCACATGGCCGATTTCACCGCGAACGCCAAAATCGCCGAGAACGCTCTCCAACAAGCGCGCGTTCTGTTCCAGGGCTTCCTTGTTGATGCCCTTGGCCGCCTTGGGATCCGGTGCGGCCAGCAGGTTGAGCGGCGGATATTCATAACGATCACCGGGCTCGAGGGCGAGCCGACCCTGGGCCCGCTTGGCAGCCTGCTTGCCGGGTTTGAGAGCCGGTGCCTTGGGTGCCACGGTGGCGACCTTGCCGGTACGGGCGATCTCTACTGGCTCGCCATCCAATCGGTCTTCGGCGGTTGTTCGGGCGATCACGTCTTCTAGGTCCGGGGAGGCTTCCTCTGTGCGAAGGTCATCAGCCCTCAGGTCTTCCTGCCGCGGGCGGGGGATGGTCAAGGGAACCTCGGGCTCCTTGCTGTTGCGCCGGGCCTCGATCCCAGCCGCCACGCGATCCTTCAGATAACCGGCCTGTTCGCGGGCGAGGTGGGTCCCGCGGCCAATCTGGCGACCGGCGAACAGGCCGCCCTTGAACAGCCCCAGACCCAGGCCCCGCCATTCCCGCCAGGGCATGGCCATGGCCAGAACCAGACAGGCCAGCGCCAACACGAAGTAACTGGAAGAAACAACTAGACCGGGCAGGCCCAGATCGGCGACCAGGGCTTCCGTCCGGGTGAACAGAAGATAACCCGCGACCCCGCCAAGCCCGCTGTGCAGCGGCCAGGCCTCGGGCCGCTCCATACCGCCCAGGGCTGCAGCCATCAGGATCAAAGCCGAGAGCGCCATGAACAGGACAAAGCCAAAGGGCCTCGGGCGCCTTTTCCGGATGATCAGGCCCAGCCCCCAGGCGAACAGCACCAGCATGGGCAGGACGATGGCAAGCCCCACCGCCTGCAAGACCGCATCCGCCACAAGGGCTCCGGGCTGGCCGAACAGGTTGCTGGGCAGGGCGGTTGTGGCGTGGTTGAGCGAGGGGTCAGCGGGATTGTAGCTGAACAGCGCAAGCCCCAAGGCCAGAACCAGACCAATCAGGCCAAGGCCCAACAGCTCCAGGCCCCGGCGAGCCAGATAGGCTCCGGCCCCTTCGGGCAGCAGGCGCGATGCACCGAAAGGCCCCTTATGTTCGATACCGACAGACATGGACCGGAGATTAGCCCCCGGCGGTTGACAACACCTTAACAAGGGCACCCAAAGCGGGCTCCAGGCGGTCGATCGGATCAACCAGGGCGACGCGGATATAGGCCTGCCCCGGATTGCCGCCTTCGGCAGAATCCTTGGACAGATAAGCGCCCGGCAGGACGCGGATCGCCGCTTCCCGCCAGAGCGCGGCGGCCGCAGCCTCGCCGTCTTCCACATCCAACCAGAGGAAGAAACCCCCCTGCGGTCGGAAAAATCCGAAGCGGCCCGCCATCAGGCTTTCCGCGAGGTCGAATTTTTCGCGGTAAAGCCGCCTGTTTTCCGCCACGTGATCATCATCCGCCCAGAGCGCAGCGGAGGCCGCCATGACAGGGACCGGCAAGGTCGCCCCGCCATAGGATCGCAACCGCCGGAACCGCTTGATCAGGTCCGGATCCCCGGCCACAAACCCGGAACGGAGACCCGCCGCATTGGATCGCTTTGAGAGCGAGTGAAAGACCAGCAAATTATTGAAAGACCCGGTTTTTTCCGCTTCGGCCAGGGCACCCGGCGGTGGAGCCCTGTCATAAAGCTCCGCATAGCATTCATCGACGACCAGCAAGAAGTTGTGGGTCCTGGCCAGGGTTAGCGCGCGCGCCAGATAGGCCTCGTCGGCGATTGCCCCTTGAGGATTGGCGGGTGAACAGAGGTAAAAGACCACCGTACGCGCCAAGGTCGCGTCGTCCAGGCTGTCCAGGTCCGGCAAAAAGCCGCTTTCCGCCGTCGAATCCAGAAACCGCACCTCGGCTCCCGCCATCACACCGGCCCCGGAATAGACCTGATAGAAAGGGTTTGGCGAGAGCACGATGGGCTTCGGCTTGTGCCCGATCTTCGGCGGCATGGCCAACTGGGCTGCCATGTAAAGGCCTTCGCGGGTACCGCAGAGCGGCAGAACCTGGCTGTCGGCGTCGAGGGTCTGAAGGCCGTAGCGCCGGGCCAGCCACCCGCCCACGGCGGCCCGGAATTCGGGCGTCCCATCCACCGGGGGATACTTGCCCCAGAGCGAGAGATCCCGGGTCAGTTCCGTCTGCAGGAAGGCAGGCGGACGATGTCTTGGCTCGCCGATCGATAGAACCGTTGCCTCCCTACCGGACGGCGGGTCGATGGGGCCCAGCAGCGCCCGCAGTCTGTCGAAGGGGTAATCGGTCAGGTGGTCCAGCAGGGGGTTGTGCGGCTCGTAAATCACGGTCATTCGGCGTTTTCCCACTTAACGTTTTTCTCGGTGGAAGGCCCACTTCAGGCGAAGCGCCTCTTCGTTTCCGGGGTCGGTATCGGCGGCGAGCACGATCTGTTGGGATTTGCGCCGGTGGCCGGGCTCACCCAGATAGAGGCTCTCTTCCAGGCTGACCTCGCCGCCACGCGCCAGGAACCGCCAGCCCTGACCGGAGGCCAGCTTGATCAAGACGCCGCGCCCGCCCGCCAGCAGGTTCGCCTGGGCCATGGGATGAAGATGAAACCGCACGCAGGCCCGATGGGCATTCCCGTCGGAAGCCCCCGGCAGTCGCTGCAGGAAATCTTCGCCCCTAATTTCTTCGCCGCCCGGGGCCAGGAAGAAAATTCTTTTGTGGTGAAGCCCGAAGGGTGGCCCCTTGAAGCCATCCTGGGCGGTTTCCAGCCAGGTGGCACCTTCGTGATGACGGCGCATCACGGTTACCTGCCCCGGTTTTCGCCCCAGATGCCCGGACGTCAGGATTTCCGCGCTGTTGCGGTCATCCAGCGTCAGGGCGGAATGGGCAGCCGTCGCCCGCATGGCCTCGAACAGGGGCCCTTCGACCAGGGGTGCCCCGCAGTTCACCACCAGGCGCTCCTTGCCCGAACTCAGTTCGAAGGAAAGGGTTCCGGCATGGGCGCGGCGGTCATAGGGCTCCGGTGCCGGCGAACCGGCATCGACGACCAAAGCCAGCTTACCCGCGCTCAGCCGCTGGAACCCGGTATGCGGCGCGGCGGCCAGGGCGCGTCCGCGAAAGGCCGCGAGGGCCAGCACGGCGTCCACATCCGACGGACGCTCGGCACTTGATCCATTGAACAGCGCCAAACCGCCGTCACCCAAACGATAGAGCCGCAGAACCGGTGCCATGCGGTCGATGGACTGTTGCAACGTCTGCGGAGCCTCCACCCGGGCGGCCATCAGGATCCCCCGGATATCCAGCAGGTGCCGCAGCACGGCCAGATGGCTGGACGGCGAGCGCTCGACATGACCGCCATCGGCCATGATCTGGGCATCGATCACGCTTTCCAGCATGTCCAGGGCGGCTCCGGCCAACCCCTCGCAGGTTGGCAGACAGGCCGCGCCGTGGATCAGACCGGAAAGCGCGGCGAACTGACCGGTGCCTGCCGGCAGATCTTCCAGAGCGGCTGGCAGGTGGCGGGTCTGGGCGGTCAGGCTTTCGATCAGATCGCGCGCGAAGACCGGGTCGTCTTCGGTCATCAGGAAATCGCTGACCTGGAGCCATTGGGTAATGCGTTCCCCCATCAGATCCGCGCGCCAGACGAAGGGGCTCCAGCTGCCATGGGCGCTCTGCCAGGACCGGATCAAGGCCCGCGCCCGGTCCCGCGCGGCACCGGAAGAGAGCGCCTTCAAATCACGCAGCCAGGAAAAACCGTGCAGGCGCTGCGCCGTCGCCTCGTATTCCGGCAGGATCTTGAAAGGCGTCTCACCGGGATCCAGCTTCAAACCGTCAATGATGAACTGGCCGTCCAGAATGAAACGGCCCGCCGTCGGGTTGCCGGTCCAGGGGTCCGGTGGGCGGCCCCGAAGACGGTCCGCCGCGCGGGCCTTCAGCTTCCGCCGATAGAGCGCGCTGGAAAAATAAAAGCTGCGGGTCGTGCCGGGTTGGGCGGCTCCGGCCAATCTGGATTCCCGCTGGGCGGGCGATTCGGAAGCGAAGGGAGAGCCGGTCACGTCACCGCCCCAATCGATGTTCCGCCTAGTCCAACTCGAAGGCGTTCTTGTAGTCCTGGGCCAAGGCCTGGTCCTGATCTTCCTTGATCAACAGGCAGTTGCCCACGGCCAGAACGTCGAGTTCGGTCCCCATGAAGCAGCGGAAGGCGTCTTCCGGCGTACAGACGATGGGTTCGCCCCGAACATTGAAGCTGGTGTTCACAAGCAGCGGGCAACCGGTCTTCTCCTTGAACGCGGAAATCAAGGCATGGTAGCGCGGGTTTGTCTCTTTGTGCACCGTCTGGATACGCGCAGAATAATCCACATGGGTAATCGCCGGGATTTCCGATCGCGCGATGTTCAGCTTTTCGATACCGAACAGGGCCTGTTCGGCCTCTGTCATCTGGCGACGGCGGGATTCCTTCACCCCATCGACCAGGAGCATGTAGGGGCTGTCGCCATCCAGCTCAAACCAGTCCGCCACGTCCTCGCGGAGCACACTGGGCGCGAAAGGCCGAAAGGATTCGCGGTATTTCACCTTGAGATTCAGGGTCTTCTGCATATGAGGAGACCGGGGATCACCCAGAATCGAACGACCACCGAGCGCACGCGGCCCGAATTCCATCCGGCCCTGGAACCAGCCGATGGCTTTTTCATCCGCCAGGGCCTGAGCCACGCCGTCAATCAGGCCGTTGTCATCGACAACCTTGAACACGGCCCCGGCCGCCGTCAGCCGGGCTTCGATATCGGATTGTTCAAACACCGGACCCAGGTAGGAACCGGCCATGGCATCAGAGCCGTTTACGGTGCGCGCGCCGTCGTGAAAGCCGTGCCAGGCGTTGAGCGCCGCGCCCAGCGCGCCACCGGCGTCCCCGGCGGCAGGCTGAATCCAGAGACGCTCGAAGATGTTTTCGCGCTGCAGCTTGCCATTGGCGACACAGTTCAGCGCCACCCCACCGGCGAGACAGAGGTTTTTCTGGCCGGTCTCTTCGCGAATGCCGCGGGCAAGTTTGATCACCACCTCTTCGGTTACCGCCTGTACCGAGGCCGCCAGATCCATATGGCGCTGGGTGAGTTCTTCTTCCGGCGTCCGGGCCGGAGCGCCCATCAGCCGATCGAAGGCGTCGTTGGTCATGCGCAGGCCGGTGGCGTAGTCGAAATAGTCCTGGTTGAGGCGGAAGGAGCCGTCCGGCTTCACATCGATCAGGTTGTCGAGGATCTTGTCCTTGAAGGTCGGCTCCCCATAAGGAGCCAAGCCCATCACCTTGTATTCGCCGGAATTGACCTTGAAGCCGGTGTAATAGGTAAAGGCTGAATAGAGCAGGCCAAGGGAATGCGGAAAGTGGATTTCCTTGGTCATCTCGAGGCTGTTGCCCGAGCCGATAGCGAGGGAGGTCGTGGCCCATTCGCCAACGCCATCCATGGTCAGCACCGCAGCCTCTTCAAAAGGCGACGGGTAAAACGCACTGGCGGCATGGCTGAGATGGTGTTCGGAAAACAGAAGCTTGTTTTGCCAGTCGAAATCCGGCGCTTCCGCCTTTAGCTTTTTCGCCAGCAAGTCCTTCTGGAACAGTTTTTCGCGCAGCCAGACCGGCATGGCCATGCGAAAGGACTTGAAGCCCTTGGGCGCGAAGGCGAGATAGGTTTCCAGCAGCCTTTCGAACTTCAAAAACGGCTTATCGTAGAAGGCCACCAGATCGATGTCGTCCAGCGAACACCCGGCCTCGGTCAAACAGTATTCGATGGCCTTGGCCGGATAGTCGGCATCATGCTTTTTGCGGGTGAAGCGCTCTTCCTGGGCGGCAGCGACGATCCGACCGTCCTCAAGGAGGGCGGCCGCGCTGTCGTGATAGAATGCTGAAAGGCCGAGAACCCGCACCGTAGCCGTCCCCCGATCAGAAGATGGTGTAGATGAAGGGGGCCACAGCGGAACCCTTGGTCAGTACGATCAGGCCACCGAAAATCACCATCATGACGATGATCGGCAGAAGCCAGAATTTTTTCCGGACTCGCAAGAAGTCCCACAGTTCAGCCAGAAATGCCATGGCAGGGTCGTCCTTCAGGTCTCTTTCGCGGTTCTCTCTCGCGGTTTCCGGTGCCCTTGGGGCTCAGAATTGCTTGCTCATCTGTTTCGGGTCGGGCCCCGGCGGATCGCGTTTGATCCAATAGGTCTCGGCCTCAGGCTCGAAGGGCAGGTTCAAAGGGCGCTTGCCCAACAGGCGCATGATCAGACCGATGGGGGTGACCGTCAGGAAAAACAGCAGCCCCATGATCAGCGGGTTGATGATCTTGTGCAGCAGAAGCCCGAACTTGAACCAAAGAATGTTCAGAGGCGTCAAGGCCTTGGGCATGAAAAAGCCCAAGATCAGAAAGGCTGCGGCAAGGCTCAGAGACCAGATACGCGGCGCGCCGCCACTGATCAGGGGCAGAAGGCCGATGATCACGAAGACAACAGCGAACACGATTCCGAAGCTCTTTTCGGAGCCGACCTTTACCTCGTCATCCCGATCCAGATCTTCGTGCAGGTTCTCTGACTTGCGCGCCACTGTTCCAGCCTTCGATTACCCCAAAGCCACCCGCTTTTCAGGTGTTGAAGCGTTCTTACTCGGGCCAGCCAAGAGGGTAAAGGGCCGAATGGTCTATTTCCGGAACCGGGCGGCAAAAAACCCGTCCATCCCAAGATCGGGACGCGTTACAAGGCAGCCTTCTCGGATGGCCGCATCTTCCAGCCCCGGAATGTCGGCTGCAGAGATCGGATCCAGGCGATCACGGAAAGGTTCAATCACCCCCGGCCCTTCGCTGGCCTGCATCGAACAGACGCAATAGACCAGGGTACCGCCGGGTTTCAGCATCTCGAATGCGGCCGTTAGCAGGTCCGCCTGCACCCTGGCGAGCTTCGCCACGTCGGCTTCTGATTTCGAAAAGCGGATGTCCGGATGGCGCCGCAAGGTCCCGGTGGCCGAGCAGGGGGCATCCAGCAGGACCGCATCCAGGGGGTCTTCGGGCCGCCAGCGGGCGGCATCGGCCGTCACGACCTGTACGGTGCCTGAGAGATGGCAGCGCTTCAGATTCTCTTTCAGGCGCTTGAGCCGTTTCGCCGAACGGTCCAAAGCCGTCACCCGAGCCCCCTGAGCGGCCAATTGCAAAGTCTTGCCACCCGGTGCCGCGCAAAGATCGGCAACCCGCTTATCCGCAAGCCCCCCCAACAGCCGGGCAGGCAGGGCGGCGGCTCGGTCCTGGACCCACCAATTCCCCTTGGCATAGCCGGGCAGCTTCTCGATCGCCCCGATACCGGTGGGTAGGGTTACCTGGCCCAGAGCGGTCGGGGTACCGCCCAGTTCAACGGCCTGCGAAGCCGGATCCAGGCCGGGCTTGATCGTCAGATCTGTCGCGGGTTCCAGGGCATTCGCCGCCGCAATTGCCGAGGCGACTTCGTCCCCGAAGTACGCCCGCCAGTCTTTGATCAGCCAGTCCGGTTCGTTGGCATCCGCCGGAATGCGGCTCAGAAGCTCCGCCAGACCTTCACGCTGAAGTCGCCGGAGCACGGCATTGATCAGCTTGGAAAAAGCGGCTGCTTTGCTTTTTGGATGGCGGGACATCTCCACCGTGGTCGAAATCGCCGCGTGATCGGGAACATCGAAGAAGGCCATCTGGGCCACTCCGAGCCGCAAAAGCATCCTCGCCGATTGGCCGGATTTCGGCAGGGGCCGTTCCAGACAGCTATCGATCAGGGCATCGATCTGACCCAGGTGCCGGAGACAGCAAAGCACCAACGCCCTGGCGAAGGCCTTGTCGCGCGCTTCAAGATGCGGCATCCGCGGTTCGGTCGCGAAGGCATCATCCAAGGGCTGGTTCTTCACAAGGATGGCATAAAGCAGCCGGCTGGCGGTTAAACGGGGCATGAGCGGCTTCTAACCAGCCCTTGCCTGAAAAGCGAGGCCTTTATGGACGGGGGTCAACCCCAAGGGCGGGCCCGGCGACCGGTGCGCTCAGAACCGCCAACGCCGCCGATACCACCACCACCTACCCCACCACCACTGGCCATCCGGTTCAGGGCCTCGATCCGGTTCTTCATGTTCGGGTGGGTCGAGAACAGGTTGTCCATGGATCGGACATGCAGCGGATTGACGATGAACATATGCGCCGTTGCCGGGTTGTTCTCAGCCGTGTGGTTATCGATCCGGCTGGCCCCCTGTTCCAGCTTGGCCAAGGCCCGCGCCAGCCATTGGGGGTTGCCGCAAATCTCGGCTCCGACCCGGTCGGCCTCATACTCGCGTGATCGCGAAATCGCCATCTGCACCAGCATGGCCGCCATCGGGGCCAGAACCATCAGCAGAAGCGTACCGATCATGCCGAGCGGGTTGTTCTCCCGGTGGCTGCCGCCGAAGAAAATCGCGAAGTTGGCCAGCATCGACAGGGCACCGGCCAAGGTCGCCGTGATGGTCATGATCAGGGTATCGCGATTTTTTACATGGGCCAGCTCATGCGCCATGACGCCGGCGACCTCTTCCGCATCCAGCAGGTTCAAAAGGCCGGTGGTGGCGGCCACTGCGGCGTTTTCGGGATTTCGGCCTGTCGCAAAAGCATTCGGCTGTGGATTCTCAATGATGTAGACCGCCGGCATGGGCAGGTTGGCCCGGGCCGCCAATTGTTCGACCATGGAGACCAGCTGGGGCGCGGAAGCCCTGTCCACCGGTTTTGCGCCATACATGCGCAGCACCATCTTGTCGGAATTCCAATAGGCGAAAGCATTCATGCCAATGGCGACGCAAAGCCCGATGACGATCCCCATCTCGCCGCCCAGCAAATAGCCGGCACCCAGGAAGAGAGCCGTCATTGCGGCCAGCAGCAGGCCGGTCTTCATCATGCCCATGGTGTTCTTGCCTCATGCCTCTAAGGTTTTGCGTCCGAGATTCCTTGGAAATGGCTTCCCGGCTGATTATGACATGTGTGGATGACAAACGGTTCGCAAGTTTGCCGGGCTAGAGCCCTTCCCGGCATCATTGAATTGCTGAGGAAGAACAGTCGATGTCAAACCAACCGAAAAACGACACAAATGCCGCTCCTGAAGAGGATACACCCGGGGACTCAGACGCCGCACCCAGCAACGAAACGAAAAAGAAGTCGCCCCTGAAAGAAATCGGTGGCCCCACGGGGCCTGAACCCACGCGCTACGGTGACTGGGAGAAGAAGGGTCGGTGCATCGACTTCTGAGACCGTTTTAAAGAGCCAGCAACGCTAAAGCCCAAGCGGAGGGGGGCCTTATTCCGGCCTGCGTCGCCTACTCGTTATAGGCGAGTATAATTTTGTTCGGTTGTATATTCGCTTAAGAGATGGTACCGGAAAAAGTACTACACGCTTATTTCCGGATTCGCCCCTATGCGCTTTCGCTTCAACCTTGCCATTTTGGCGGTCCTGGCCTTCGGCTTGAGTGCCCCGGTCGGCCTGACGGCCTCGGCCGAGGAAACAGCGATTGCAACGGAGAAACCCGTCCGCCTGCGCAAGTTACCGGGACCCTTTATCGGCAAGGTATTGCGGGTAATCGACGGCGATACCTTTGATGTCCGGGTCCACACCTGGTTGGATCAGGTTGTCGAGACCCGCGTGAGGCTGGCCGGTGTCAATGCGCCGGAAACCAGCAATAGAACCTGCGCGCCCGAACGTCTTCTTGGCGAACAGGCGAAGGCCTTTGCCAAAAAATTGATCGAGGGCCAAAACGTCACCTTGAGCGACATCCGCTACGGCAAATGGGCGGGGCGGGTGGTGGCGGACATCAACGGGCCGAACGGCAAGCCGATCGCGGCCTCGCTGATCGAATCGGGCAATGCGGTCGTTTATGACGGCACATCAAAGCGGGGCGACTGGTGCAGCGGCACCTATGTCTCCCATCGCTGATCCGTCCACCTGACCGTTATCCTTGAAGCTGCCAAGGCCTGTCGGGCATGATGGGGTCCCTTTTGATTTGAGGGCTTATCCCCATGGGTTTTCTGGACCAGATCTACACCATCCTGGGCCTGAACAAGGGCGGCGGCCAGGCCAAGAAAAAGCGCGGCAAGCAGTCTTTCACCCCCACCGGCATGGACCAGGGGGGCGCAGGCGTCGTGCTTTTGGCCGAGCTGGAAGGTGCCCGGGGCGCAGCCGATGGGCTTGCCGAGATTCTGGAAGAGACGGACAATCTGGTGATTGACCGGGTGACCCGCCCGGTGAAGCTGCCCGCTGGCGGCACCTTGGCCCAGCGCCTGACAGTCGCCGCCGACGTGGGGCGCAAGCTGCTGTCCAATTCGGACGGGGATCTTCTGGTCTTCGGCGAAGGCGGCGAGGACGGCATGGCGCTTCGCTTCGTACAAGCCAAGCCAAGTGCGGACGGATCCGGTTTCGGCCTCGGCGACGTTTTGGAACTGCCACTCAGTCTGGACGGTGACCTGGCCGCCATTTTCCGCGCCGTAACCGTGGCGGCGCTCAGCCCGGGTCGGGACCGGGGCCGCTATGTGGACCTGCAGGTCCAAACGACAGACCGCATCGGAAATCTCGTGGCCCAACCGCCGGTCGGGCTGAACGATCGCCAGACCTCCAGCCTGCTGGTGGCCTTGGGCCATGTCTGCGCGCTTCGGGCGAAGACCGAAAAACGCGGCGGAGACGCCTGGGCCAACCGATCGACCGAGGCCTATAGCAAGGCCGCCAGCCTGCTGGACCCGAGCGGGAACCCGCTGCAATGGGCCATCGCCAAAACCCATCACGCGACGGCCCTGCTGGCAAGTGGCGAGGCCGCCCGGGATGACGGATTGCAGGAACAGGCGGCGGCGGCCTTCCGGGAGATCGCGACGCACCTGAATGCGGAAGAATACCCAACCGATTGGGCCCTGGCCCAGACGCGGCTTGGCTCGACGCTTTACAAACTCGCGGCCCGCAACGGCGACACAAAGCAGCTGAAAGAGGCCGCCGGCGCTTTCGAGGCCGCCATGACCATCCAGACCCGTGATGCTGCAGCGGCCGCCTGGGCGGAAATCATGAACCAGTACGGCGTCTGCCTGTTGGCTCTCGGCCAACAGGTCCAGGGTACGAAAATTCTCGATCAATCGGCGGCAGCCTTCCGCGCAGCATTGGAAGTGCGCCGTCGCGAAACCCTGCCACTGCTCTGGGCCCAGACCGCCAACAACCTGGGTGCGGCAGCCTTTGCGCTTTCGAAACGGGGTGGGGCGGAAAGCCTGCTGGCTGAAGCCGAGGCCTGTTTCGAAGGGGCACGGGAGGTGTTTCTGGAAAACGGCAAGGCGCGGATGGTCTCGGTCATCGACAAGAACCTGGACCGGGTCCGGGCACGGATAGCCAAGAAAGCGACGTGACCGACAGAGCGTCAGACCCTATCCTGCGCATCGCAAGCTGGAACGTGAATTCAGTCCGCAAGCGGATTGATCTCGTGGCCCGGCTGGTTAAGGAGCGGAAGCCGGACATCCTCTGCCTGCAGGAATGCAAGGTCGCGGACCCGCTGTTTCCCCACGAGGCCCTCGCCGATCTGGGCTTCGAACATCGCGCCATTTCCGGTCAGAAGGGCTATAACGGCGTCGCCATCCTGAGTCGCCTGCCGATCCGATGGTCCGAGCCGCTATACTGGATCGGATCGGAAGACCGGCGCCATATCCGGGCCGAGATCGAAACGAAGGCCGGACCCGTTCAGGTGCATAGCCTCTACATGCCGGCGGGCGGAGACATACCCAACCCGGAACGAAATCCGAAATTCAAGGCCAAGCTGGCTTTCCTGGCCGAACAGCAGGCCTGGTGGCAGGCCCTTGGCGGGAATGAGCGGGACCGGGTCATCCTCACCGGCGATTTCAATGTGGCTCCTCTGATCGAGGATGTCTGGTCCCATGAAAAGCTCCGGCGCGTGGTGACCCACACCGAGGTGGAACGGACCGCCTTGACGGAACTGTTGGCGACATCCGGCCTCCAGGACGCCATGCGAGTTCATTATGGGACCGAACAGAAACTCTACACCTGGTGGAGCTATCGGACGGCGGACTGGCAGGGGGCCAATAAGGGGCGGCGGCTGGATCACATCTGGAGCGGGCGGGCGTGGACGGAACGCCTGGTCGGGATCGAAATCTTCCGGGACGCCCGGGGCTGGCCGGAACCCAGCGATCATGTCCCCGTGCTGGCCGATTTCAAATTGGACTAGGGTCTGATTGAAGAGAGCCGGTCGCCGCTAAGCGATTATGTTTTAGGGAACAAGTCTGTAGCCACCGGGTTCGGTGACCAAGACCTGTGCATTGGACGGGTTCCGTTCGATTTTCTGGCGCAGGCGGTAGACGTGGGTTTCCAAGGTGTGGGTCGTAACACCTGCGTTATAACCCCAAACCTCGTCCAGCAACTTGTCCCGTCCGACCACTTTGTTCCCGGACCGGTAAAGGTACTTCAGGATTGCGGATTCCTTGTCGGTCAACTTGATCTTCTTGTTCGTTTCGTTATCCAGCAGCATTTTGTTGGCGGGATGAAAGGTATAGGGCCCAATGGTGAAGACCGCATCATCGGACCGTTCGTGTTGGCGAATGTGCGCCCTGATGCGGGCCAAGAGCACACCCAGCTTAAAAGGTTTGGTGATATAGTCGTTGGCACCGGCATCCAGGCCCAAGATCGTATCGGCATCGGTATCAGCCCCGGTCAGCATGATAATCGGTGCCTTGACGCCCGCTTTCCGCATCAGACGGCAAACATCCCGCCCATCCATATCGGGCAGGCCCACATCAAGAATAATGATATCGAAATGATCAGCTTTCGTCGCATCAAGGGCGGCCTGGGCTGAATCGGCCACCTGCACCAGGAAGTCTTCGTGCAGGCGAAGCTGCTCATCGAGCATTTCCGACAGTGCTTCGTCGTCGTCAACCAGCAGAATGCGTTTACCCGTTGTCATCGAAATCCCCGGAAGTGCCTGGAAAAGCGCGGCCAATATCGTGAATGTGAAAAACACTAGATTAAGGCTTCAGGTTTGGCCAGCACCGCAAAGTCTTTTCCCGCCAGCCCTCAGACGATAGGGTAGGCGGCTTTTCCACCGGGAGAATACAACAATGGCCAAGGGCCAAGGCCCCCTGACCGCTAAGCCGACCGCAGAATCCAGAGCACCGTCGGCCTATCAACCCTCTTCGACGCCGATCAGCCGCCGTCCGGTTACCCTGTTTGGTGTTGATCGGGCGGTGGCGGAACTGCGTCGTGGCCGCCCGGTGGTGCTCCAAGGCGGCGGCGGCGGATCCTTGGTCCTGGCAGCAGAGGCCGTGACGGAAGCCGGTATTGAGCAACTTTCGGGCTCAGGCAGCGGCCCCGTGCGTCTGGCCCTGACCGCCCGGCGTGCCCAGGTAATCGGCCTGGTCGCTTCGCCTGGCGAACCGGAAGCCCCCGTGCAGCTGGTCGAGGCCCCTGGCGGCCTCACCCTGAAGGCCATCCAGGCGCTTACCAATCCGCTGTCACCGGACCAGAGCGAAGAGACCCTTTTGGTCAATCCGGCCAAGAGCTTCAGCGGTGCCGAGGCCGGCATCCGGCTCGCCAAGCTGGCGCGGTTGCTGCCCGCCGTCCTGGTCGCCGAGATCGATGGCCCGGACAGCGACGATTTAGCGCTCTGGGCGCATCGAAGGGATTGGGTCCGCATCGATTCAGGTGATATTTTTCAGTATGACACCACTCAGGCGCTCTCGCTGCGGGCGGTTTCGGAAGCGCGCGTGCCTTTGCTGGATGCCGAAGCGACCCGCATCATCGCTTTCCGTCCGCTCGATGGCGGGCTGGAACACCTGGCCATCGTCATTGGGGAACCGGACGAGGAAAAGCCGGTCTTGATCCGTCTGCACAGCGAATGTTTCACCGGCGACCTGCTGGGCTCGCTTCGCTGCGATTGCGGCGATCAGTTGCGGGGTGCCATTGCCGAGATTTCTCTGGCCGGTGCGGGCGTGCTGCTCTATCTGGCGCAGGAAGGCCGGGGCATCGGATTGGTCAACAAGCTTCGGGCCTACCAATTACAAGACGACGGTCTGGATACCATGGACGCCAACCTGCAGCTGGGCTTCGATGCGGACGAGAGGGTCTACCTGCCGGCGGCCGAAATGATCCGGGCGCTCGGCTTTTCCGCCGTAAAGCTGCTGACCAACAATCCGGATAAGGTTGGCGGCCTTGAGGCCTGCGGCATCACTGTGGCGGAGCGTGTCTCCCACCAATTTCCGTCCAATCAGCACAACGAGGCCTACCTGCGAACAAAGGCAGACAAGGGCGGTCATTTGTTCTGACGGCCTTTCTGGTGAGCTCTCTTCAACTGGGCAGACTTGGCCCGGCAAAGTCTGCCGATCGGTCAGACGGGCGAGGATTTTTAGCCGGTTAACAAGACGTTAGCTTTGGCATGGGGCCTGCAATAAAGAAAGCAACTGCTTCTTTGCCAAGGTATGCAACCATGGACGCCTCCGCCCTCGAAACCGCCAAGCCGAACGCCTACCTCAGCCAGCTGAATCCTGTACCGGTCAGCGACGATGGACTGAAAGCGTTCGGGGACGACGGATTTTCCTTTCTGGATGTCGTCGATATGGTGAATCCGTTGCAGCATGTCCCGGTGGTCTCGACGCTCTATCGGGAATTGACCGGCGACGAAATCGGTCATGTGCCGCGGTTGGTTGGCGGCGGTCTTTACTTCGGGGCGCTAGGCCTCGCCAGCGCAGCCGTGAATTCGATCATTGAAGAGGCCACGGGCCGGGACATTGGTGAACATATGGTCGCCATGGTTACCGGCGATGCGGATGACGAACCGGTGGCCGAAGACAGCATGCTGGCGGAAGGTCAAGAATCCTGGTCGCGCCCGGACCTCAACTTTGCCCACCTCAATCAAGGACCCGGCGACGACCGCCAGATTTCAGATGACGAAGCGGCCCGGCTGATGGCTGCAGGCGAGCCCTTCATGGACGTTTTCCCAACGGGTGCCGGGCAGGCGGGGGCACCCGTCGATGCCCTGGCAAGCGTCGAAGAACTGGCGGCTTTTAATACCGCATCCGGCGGACTGGGGAGAGAGACCGCAAGCGCTGGTGGCAGGGTTGCCGAGGTCGCCTTGATGGCCGGTGCGGACAGCTTCGAAGCCCGGGCGGCTGCATTCTATGCCTTCGAAGCCCGGCGGGATCTGGTTCGCGACCAGGTCGCCGCCTACGAAAGGGCCCATCAGCAAATGGCCTACCTTCAAACAGAGCGCACGCAACCTGAGGGTCCCCGACCGGCGATCCAGGGAGATCCCGGTGCCATTGGTGAGGACGGTGGCTGGTTTTCCGAGGCCATGCTGGACGGCCTGATCCGGGCAGACGACAGCGACAATACGAATGGCGCGCCTGAAGAACAGGCTCTGCCCGGCCATTGGCGGGTATACTGATCCAATGGATCTTTTCGTCTCCCCTGACGGGCGGGTAACCGCCAACGGTCAATCCTATGCCTGCGCACTCGGTCGGGGCGGGATCGGGCAGAAGGAAAGGGAAGGCGATGGGATTACGCCGTTGGGCTGTTATCCCTTAAGAGAAGTGTTCTTTCGGCCTGACCGACTTGAAAAGCCTGCGACCGGCCTTCCTGTCCGAGGTCTTCAAGCCGCAGATGGCTGGTGCGACGATCCCGGCCATCCGGCATATAACAAGCGCATTTCCAAGCCTTTTTCAGCTTCCCACGAAGACCTTTGGCGAGAAGATCATTTGTATGACCTTATTGTTGTCGTTGGATTCAACGACGATCCAATTGTCCCCGCTGCGGGAAGTGCCATCTTCATCCATCTTGCCCGGCCCGATTTCAGCCCGACCGAAGGCTGCGTGGCCTTGCGCCGGGTGGATCTTTTAGCGCTGCTTGGCCTGCTCGACCCCACGAGCCGCCTGGTTGTCGAGGCTTAAGCCGATCGCGCTCTAAAACGTTGATAGAGACTGATTCACGAAGAAAGCCGGATCACCATCGGTGATTCGGATTTCTTCGATCAGGCTCTAAGCCGGTTTCGTCCGTGCCCCGAAGATGGCACTGCCGACGCGGACATGGGTCGCGCCAAACAGCACAGCCGTCTCGAAATCGGCACTCATGCCCATGCTTAATCCTTCCAGGCCATTGCGTTTTGCCATGTCGCGCAGCAGGACGAAGTGAAGGGCTGGCTCCTCTTCAACCGGTGGAATCGCCATGAGACCGGCCAAGGGCAACTGCAGTTCATCCCGGCAAAATGAAACAAAATCATCGACTTCCAGGGGAAGAAGACCGGCCTTTTGTGGCTCTTCGCCTGTATTAACCTGGATGAAGAGCTTTCGCGGTGGACGGCCCAGGTCCTCCCAATGGCGCGCGACGCCCTTTGCCAGTTTCTCGCGGTCCAGGGTTTGGATGACGTCAAATAATTCGATCGCTCGCTTGATCTTATTTGTCTGGAGCGGGCCGATCAGATGGAGTTCCACGTCGGGCCAATCCTGCTTCAACGCGGGCCATTTGTCGAAAGCTTCCTGAACCCTGTTCTCTCCAAAGCAACGCTCCCCGGCCTGGAGCGCAGCCTCGATGACCGATGCGGGAAAGGTCTTGCTGACCGTGACAAGCCGTGTCGAGCCCGCTTTGCGCCCGGCGTTTTTTTCAACTGCCGCGATGCTCCCTTGGATCGCCTCAAGGTTCTGCGCTACCGTTTGGACCATGGACATCGAGGGTTCTGAGCTCCAAGTAAGGGAATGCCAAGTGAAGGCGGGACTCCCTGAATTTGGCCTTTGAAGGCTGTCAGGTCCAGACCGTCGAGAAGCATTTTGATAACCTCCTGATCGGGGGAATAGGGCCGGGATAAAACGATGTGGCGACTGTTGTTGACCGATGACGATAGACTGACCGATCCCGGAAAGGTCCTTCGGCAACTGAACCGGGGTGATTGGATCATTCTGCGGAGCCGGTCTGCAGTAAGACGCCGGGAGCTGTTTCAACTGTGTCGCCCCATCTGTCGCCGGGCCGGAATCAAACTGATCATCGCCGGGACACTGAGGGAAGCCTTACGACTAGGAGCCGACGGCGTGCATCTTTCCGAGCAACGGACGAGAAGTCTGGCTGGTCCGCTCAAAACCCCAAAATCCGGATTTCTGATCAGCACGGCCTGCCATTCGGCGCAGGCTCTTGCAAGAGTGGGGCGGCTTCCCAGCATGACAGCTGCCCTGATATCACCCGTCTTTGAAACCCGGAGTCATCCCGGCACAAGAGCACTCGGGCGACTGGGTTTTTATGCCTTGGTCCGTAGAGCCGGATTGAAGCAAGGCCAAGCAATCAAGCTGGTCGCACTAGGCGGGATGACCGCAAATTCCTTCAAGCGCCTGACCTGCGGGACTAGCAGACATACCCCGAAGCCCGCCGGATACGCCGGAATCTCCGGCTTCATCTGATACAGCACCAGATCGGAACCAGAGGAGAGTACACAAAAGAAAAGGGGAGTGCCGGAGCACTCCCCTTCCCGTGGCGATTGCCTTGTCCGATTAGAAGGACAGAGCGAAGCCGGTCACGAAAGCGTAGCCATCGTTGTCGTTGGCAGCAACCGTGGTTTCGTCGTCGTAGCTCGCGTACAGAGCGGAAGCCTTGAAGTCGATCCCCGGGCCGAGGGCGTAGGAACCGGACAGCATGATGGAGTAGAACTCATCATCAGCTGCGGTGGCCGTGGCACCTTCGTTTTCGCCGAAGAGACCGGACAGGCTGATGCCGTACGGGCCGGTTTCGTAGGAAGCACCGAGGGCGGCGGTGTAGCCGTCAACGGAGGTGGTGCCGGCGGTGTTCTGGTTCCGGTTGATGTAGCCACCACCGAAGGTGAAGCCACCGGTGGCCAGGCTGGCACCGATCGAGATGTCACGGATCTCGTCAGAGTTGGCACCGACGCCGTTGTTGCCGGCGACGTTGGTGAAGGCGATACCGGCATCCAGGTGCAGGGTCATGCCTTCAGCGATGTCACCATCGTAGTAGATAGCGGCGAAGTACTGTTCTTCCATGGAAGTGGTTGCGTAACCACCTTCGGAAGCGTCACCAGCGGAGGTGTCCGGGGTGTAACCGGCGCCCAGGCCCACACCACCGAAGACCGGGGTCAGGTACTGGATCTTGGAAGCGTCGCCGCCACCTTCGATACCGGTGTGGTCGGTGATAGCGGTGCCGCCATCGTCAACCCAGTCGCCCACGTCGCCGTCGGCGTGGCCGATGCCAACGTCCGGGGCGGTGTGGTGAATGATGTACTGAGCGTTGTCTTCGGAACCGATCATCACGGTGCCGAGGGTCGGGCTGGTCAGGGTGAGAACGGATTCGTCGATGCCGTTCGTGCCGCCTTGGCCTTCAAGTTCGTACTTGACGGAAACCTTGATGCCGTTGTCCAGGGTGGTGGAACCCTTGAACGCCAGTTCGCTGTCTTGCAGGGTACCGACGGAGACTTTGTCCACGCCACCCGGGCCGGCGGTGTCGTACTGGTCGCCCTGTTCGGAGAAACCAACCCACTGCTGCATGTAGCCGGAGACGGAGAGTTTGATGGGCTCAGCCGCAGAAGCTTGGCCGGCGATCAAGCCAGCGGCAACCAGTGCGGTCGTGCCGAAAAGAACCTTTTTCATAGTCATTCCTCGTAGTCGTTTGTTTTTCGGTTATCGACGCTGCACCCGCTGGTCCGGCACGCCTGTTCCCCTGATTAAGAGCTCGGCAGTTGGAGTAGGCGGGAGTACTCGACGGCTTGAGAAAGCCATAGTATGCCGTCGCTGCCAATCCCCTAATTCACTACGAAGAATCGAAAGTTAAGGCGCGTGACTTTTGCGCAACACCAAAAAAAGGGGGGATGCCGAAGCAATCCCCCCTCCTTCAGGCGTGTGATCTGTCGGAATTAGAAGGACAGAGCAAAGCCGGTCACGAAAGCGTAGCCATCGTTGTCGTTGGCAGCAACCGTGGTTTCGTCGTCGTAGCTCGCGTACAGAGCGGAAGCCATGAAGTCGATCCCCGGGCCGAGGGCGTAGGAACCGGACAGCATGATGGAGTAGAACTCATCATCAGCTGCGGTGGCCGTGGCACCTTCGTTTTCGCCGAAGAGACCGGACAGGCTGATGCCGTACGGGCCGGTTTCGTAGGAAGCACCGAGGGCGGCGGTGTAGCCGTCAACGGAGGTGGTGCCGGCGGTGTTCTGGTTCCGGTTGATGTAGCCACCACCGAAGGTGAAGCCACCGGTGGCCAGGCTGGCACCGATCGAGATGTCACGGATCTCGTCAGAGTTGGCACCGACGCCGTTGTTGCCGGCGACGTTGGTGAAGGCGATACCGGCATCCAGGTGCAGGGTCATGCCTTCAGCGATGTCACCATCGTAGTAGATAGCGGCGAAGTACTGTTCTTCCATGGAAGTGGTTGCGTAACCACCTTCGGAAGCGTCACCAGCGGAGGTGTCCGGGGTGTAACCGGCGCCCAGGCCAACACCACCGAAGACCGGGGTCAGGTACTGGATCTTGGAAGCGTCGCCGCCACCTTCGATACCGGTGTGGTCGGTGATAGCGGTGCCGCCATCGTCAACCCAGTCGCCCACGTCGCCGTCGGCGTGGCCGATGCCAACGTCCGGGGCGGTGTGGTGAATGATGTACTGAGCGTTGTCTTCGGAACCGATCATCACGGTGCCGAGGGTCGGGCTGGTCAGGGTGAGAACGGATTCGTCGATGCCGTTCGTGCCGCCTTGGCCTTCAAGTTCGTACTTGACGGAAACCTTGATGCCGTTGTCCAGGGTGGTGGAACCCTTGAAGTGGATTTCGCTGTCCTGCCCCGTACCAACGGAGGTCTTGTCAACGCCACCCGGGCCGGCGGTGTCGTATTGGTCACCCTGTTCGGAGAAACCAACCCACTGTTCCATGTAACCGGAAACGGAGAGTTTGATGGGCTCGGCCGCAGAAGCGGTGCCAGCGATCAGGCCGGTGGCAACCAGGGCGGTCGTGCCGAAAAGAACCTTTTTCATAGTCATTCCTCGAAGTCGGAAGGTTGTGTTGGTCGAGACGCTGCCCCGCTGGTCTGCTTCGTGCCTTGCCTTGCTCGATCACGATCGAAACAAAACAAGACACACGGGTTCGTCCGATGCAGGGAAGGTGGGCTTCAATCCGGCTCAAGGTCAACGAAAGAAAGGCAAAGTCGGAGTGATTGATGTGGATCGTGGCTTTTCAGCTACACTTTTCGCCAATGCCAGGAAACAAGGTTTCTTCCGAGGAGACTGTTAAAATTGGGTAAGGTTTAAGAAGCGGTTTTCGGGGGCAAGTTGCTGGTGTAAGTAAGTAGGGTATGCCGGTGAAAGGCAGGGGCGGTTTGGCCACTGACCAGTACTGGCATCAGCCTGGGTCCCAGGACCAAGCAGGCAGGAGTTTGAACACCAATTATGCGGGGCACCGTGGCGATGACCCAACTCAGCCATAGACCGGACCTGGAAACACGCTCGACCAGTCGGACCTCAATCCAGGGCAACCTCTTGTCGGACAAACCAACTGTAGCGGTTCGCGCGGCGGCTTCGGAAAGGCAGGGGCTTCGCTGGTTCCGGCTGTTAAGCCTGGTCACCCTGCTGTTCTGCCTGATGGTCGTCCTTGGCGGCTGTGAGGGTGGTCAGAACGTCAACACCGAGAAGCGCCCCGGGACGAATGCCGACCTCCTCGGTAGCGGAGAGCAAGAGTCGATCTTTGGCGAAGGCGGCTTCAGCATCTTCGGGGCCGACGATAAATCGACCGGCGGCGGTGGCGGCGGAGGGATCGGGGTCAACACCTACCTCTGGCGGGCTTCGCTGGACACCATCTCCTTCATGCCGGTGACCTCTGCGGATGCCTTCGGCGGGGTCATTATCACCGATTGGCATTCCAGTGCGGATTCACCGGATGAACGCTTCAAGTTGAATGTCTATATCCTGGGCCGCTCCCTCAGGGCCGACGGGATTCGGGTCGCGGCTTTCCGCCAGGTGCGCCGGGGATCAGCCTGGGTTGATGCGGCCATGCCGAACGGCACGGAAATTCAGATAGAAGACGCGATATTGACCAAGGCGCGCCAGCTGCGGAACATCACACTACAGGAATAAGCCGCGCCGAAGCGCAGCCGCCTCCCGGTAACATCTCAGACGACGAAGCCCTTCGCCTGAAGAAGGGCGCTTTCTTTTTCAACCAGCGGCCCGACGAGCAGCAGAGTTAAGGCGATAGATCCATGGCGCGATACAACGTTCGCGAAACCGAAAACAAATGGCAGGCCCACTGGGCGGAAACAAAGCGATTCAAGGTCACCGAAGACCGCAGCAAGCCGAAATACTACGTGCTGGAGATGTTCCCCTATCCCTCCGGGCGCATCCATATGGGCCATGTACGGAACTATTCGCTTGGGGATGTGGTCGCCCGCTATAAACGGGCAAGGGGCTTTAATGTGCTGCATCCCATGGGATGGGACGCGTTCGGGCTACCAGCGGAAAACGCCGCCATCGCCAACAAGAGCCATCCCGCGGACTGGACCTATCTCAACATCGCGACCATGCGCGACCAGCTGAAGTCCATGGGCCTCTCCTACGATTGGGATCGTGAACTCGCGACCTGTCACGAGGGTTATTACGTCCATGAACAGAAGATGTTCCTGGATTTCCTCAAAGCAGGGCTGGTCTACCGCAAGGAATCCTGGGTCAACTGGGACCCGGTCGAACAGACGGTGCTCGCTAATGAACAAGTGATCGATGGCAAAGGCTGGCGGTCCGGCGTGGATGTGGAAAAACGACAGCTTTCCCAGTGGTTTTTGAAGATCACCCAATACGCTGACGAATTGCTGGAAGATCTCGGCACCCTTGACCGGTGGCCGGATCGCGTCCGCCTGATGCAGGAAAACTGGATCGGCCGGTCTGACGGTGCCCACATGACCTTTGAGATCAAAGGACGGGATGAGCCGTTAGAAATCTACACGACGCGGCCCGACACCCTGTTTGGTGCCTCTTTCTGTGCCATTGCCGCCAACCACCCCTTGGCCCTCGAGATCGCCAAGAGCAAGGGCGATGTCGCCGCCTTCATCGATGAATGCAACAAACTCGGCACCAGCGAGGCCGCGATCGAAAAGGCCGAAAAGAAAGGCGTCGATACGGGGCTGTTCGCCCGCCATCCCTTCGATCCCGAGATCGAGCTGCCGATCTATGTCGCCAATTTTGTGCTGATGGACTACGGCACCGGGGCGATTTTCGCCTGTCCCGGCCATGATCAGCGCGACCTGGATTTCGCCCGCAAGTATGGCCTGCCGGTCACCCCCGTGGTCTGCCCGCCGGATCAGGACACGAACAGCTTTTCCATCGGCGAAGAGGCCTATACCGGGGATGGCAGCCTGATCAATTCAGGCTTCCTTGATGGGATGGCCGTGGAAGAAGCCAAATCGGCCGCGATCGAGCGCCTAGAAGAGCTGAACCGCGGCACTCGCACGATCAACTACCGACTGCGGGACTGGGGTGTATCGCGGCAACGCTATTGGGGCTGCCCGATCCCGATCATCCATTGCGACGACTGCGGGCCCGTACCGGTTCCATTGGAAGACCTGCCGGTTACCCTGCCGAAGGATGTGGAACTGGAAGGATCCGGCAATCCGCTGGTCCGCCATCCGACCTGGAAAGACACCACCTGTCCCAGCTGCGGCAAACCGGCGATTCGGGAAACCGATACCTTCGACACCTTCTTTGAATCGTCCTGGTACTTCGCGCGGTTCTGTTCGCCCCGGGCCGAGGGCACCGTGGATCGCGACGCCGTGGACTATTGGCTGCCCGTGGATCAGTACATCGGCGGCATTGAACATGCCGTCCTACACCTGCTCTATTCCCGCTTCTTCACAAGAGCGATGAAAGAATGTGGCTATCTTGATGTAAAAGAACCTTTTTCCGGGCTGATGACCCAGGGCATGATCTGCATGGAGACCTACAAGGACGCGGACGGCGGCTGGCTGTTCCCCTCTGACGTTTCCCAGGACGAAAAGGGTCATCCCGTGACCTCGGATGGCCGGCCCGTGGCGATAGGCCGTTCGGAAAAAATGAGTAAATCCAAGAAGAACGTGGTCGATCCTGAAGCAATCATTGAAGCCTACGGCGCGGATACCGCCAGGCTCTTCATGCTCTCCGATAGCCCGCCGGACCGGGACCTGGATTGGACCGACGCCGGCGTCGATGGTGCCTGGCGGTACATCAACCGGCTCTGGAAACTGGGTGAAAGTCTGTCTCAAATACCTGATTTACCAGAAGAAAACGTCTCTGCAGCCGCGAAGGCTGTGGAACAGCAGGCCCATAAGACGATCCAGGCCGTTTCCGATGACCTCGACCGGTTCCACTTCAACAAGGCGGTCGCCCGGATTAGGGAGTTGACCAATGCCATCGAACAAGTGAAACCCGTTAACCTGTCTGATTTCAATCTATTACGGGAAGCTTTTGAGGTAGCACTTCATCTGATTCAACCGATGACGCCGCACATCGCAGAGGAAATCTGGCAACAACTCAGCCCCGCTGGGGGGGAACTCAGCAATCGCCCCTGGCCCGAGGCTGATCCGGCGCTCCTGGTCGAAGAAACCGTTACCCTGGTTGTTCAGGTCAACGGTAAGCTGCGCGCAAAACTGGACGTGGCCAAGGACCTGGCCAAGGAAGAGCTGGAGGCCATTGCCTTGAAGGAAGAAAATGTCCAAAAGGCGATGGATGGGAAGGACATTCGAAAGGTGATCGTTGTGCCCAACAAGATCGTCAACGTGGTGGTCTGATCATGCGCCTGATGACACTATCCGGTCTGGCCCTGAGTTCGATCCTTTTGGTTTCGGCCTGTGGCTTTTCACCGCTCTATGGCAAGCGCAGCGGCGGCAGTGTTGCGAGCCTCAACACCATTCAAGTTGGGATCATCGAGGATCGCATGGGCCAAATGTTGCGCAATGAGCTTGTGACGAAGCTGAATGGCGGCGTCAGCCCGAAGAATGCGGCCTACCATTTGGATGTTAAAGTTCAGCAATCCGAAAATAAGTATGGCGCAGATGCTGACTCTTTTCGAACCCGCGCCAATCTGATCGTTAAGGCGACCTACCGGCTGATTGATCGGGAAGAACAGGAAACCGTGTTGAACGGGGCCGCAGAAAGCATTTCGAGCTACGATATCCTGACGAACAAGTTCGCAACGCGGATCGCGTCGCAGGAAGCGCAGCGCCTTGCGGCCGTCGCCTTGAGCGATGACATACGCGCGCGTCTGGCGATCTTCATGGATCAGAAGACAAAAGGTCGGCCCTAACCCATACCCGGCGATTTAGGATCAATCCGTTGAAGTTAACGGCGGCGCGAATCAAAGGTTTTCTTCAAAAACCCGACCCCAATGTGGCCGTCGTCCTCGTCTATGGTCCGGACCAGGGGCTGGTGAAGGAACGCGGAGATCATCTCGGGCGGACGGTCCTGGATGATCTTTCGGATCCATTTCGGGTCGCGGACCTCAAGCCGGAAGACCTTAAGAAAGACCCGGCCCGCCTGGATGATGAGGCCCGGGCCATGAGCTTTGGCGGTGGCCGACGGCTGATCCGGGTCCGGGGAGCCACAGACGGAACGGGCGAAGCGGTCAAGAATCTGTTGGCCGGCGATGGTTTTGACGCCCTTGTGGTCATTGAGGCAGGAGATCTTCCGGCCCGTTCTGCACTGCGTAAATTGGTTGAAGGCAATGACCGCGCTGCCGCCCTACCCTGTTATGTGGATGGCGGCCGTGATCTGGAAACTGTGATCCGCGAAACCCTCCAGGCCGAAGGACTGACCGTGAGCCGGGAGGCGCTTGGCTATTTGCTCGAAAACCTGGGTTCAGACAGGCTGGTCAGCCGGGGGGAGCTCATCAAGTTGGCGCTCTACAAGGGCGGCGGCGCTGCGCCGGAAAAAGAGATCAGCCTGGCAGATGCCCAGGCGGTCATTGGCGATAACGGCCTGACGACCCTTGATGACCTTTGCCACGCCATCGGCCTCGGAGATTTGGCAAAATTAGATCATTCACTTGAACGTGCCTTCAATGAAGGTCAGGCACCAGTCGCGATCTTAAGGGCAACCCAGCGTCATTTTCAGCGGCTTTTCCAGGTGTCCCAGGCCATGGGGCGTGGCCAGAATGCCGAACAGGCCGTTGGAGGCTTAAGACCGCCGGTGTTTTTCAAATGGAAAAGCGCTTTCCAGGCCCAGGCCAACCGCTGGTCTGAAGCCGGGCTCAAAAGGGCGCTATCGATCCTGACGGAAGCCGAAATCGACGCGAAAACCACCGGCCTACCCGATCAGGCACTCTGCGCAAGAGCCCTGATGCGGATTGGCATGGCCGCGCGGCAGGCCGCCGCACAACGTCGGTGACCTGGGCACATTCCACGGGGGCGCTCAAGGGGCACTAACCCGTCAATTTGGCCAGAATATCGTCAAGCTGATCCAATGTTGAATAGTGGATGTTCAGCGAGCCCCCTTGGCCGCCCCGATCATTGATTTCCACCTTCAAGCCCAGGGCCAGGCTCAAATCCCGTTCAATGGACAGGGTATCATTGTCTTTCTGTCTGGCCGTCGACCCCTTGGGCCGGCCGGGACCAGGATTGCCCTTGGCCAGTTTTTCGGTTTGGCGCACGTTCAAGCCGCGATCCACCACCATCTTGGCCAGATGTTCTGCGTTATCAACGTTGACCAGGGCACGGGCATGGCCGGCGGACAGGCGTCCATCGCCGAGATAAACCTTCACCCCGTCGGGCAAGCCCAACAGCCTGAGCGTATTTGCAACATGGCTGCGGCTTTTACCGACGGCACGGGCCAGGTCTTCCTGGGTATGACTGAATTCTTCCATCAGACTGCGGAAGCCTTCGGCTTCTTCAAGCGGCGACAGGTCCTGACGCTGCAGGTTTTCCACCAGGGCGATTTCCATCGCCTCCTGGTCGTCCATGTCTTTGACCACCACGGGCACGGCATGAAGGCCAGCCTGTTGGGCCGCCCGCCAGCGCCGCTCGCCCGCGATGATCTCAAACGTCTCGGCATCCGCCTCGAGGCTTCGGACCAGGATCGGCTGGAGCACACCCTTGTCACGGATCGAGGCCGCCAGTTCTTCCAGCGCATCCAGTTCCATGGTTTGGCGGGGCTGAAAGCGGCTGGGCTTCAGGTATTCAATGGGGACCTGACGCGGGCCGGCCGCACTGCCATCTGCACCGACACCACCCGGTTGGACACTTTCATCCCCCAGAAGCGCCGACAATCCCTTCCCCAGCCCTCGCTTGGCTTTCGGGTTTTTCTGCGTTGTTTCAGCAGCCATCATGACAGCACTCCCCTTTCGCGCTTCAGAACTTCGCCCGCCAGATGCAGGTAGGCCTGGGCCCCTGCGCAATTAAAATCATAAACCAGAACCGGCCGACCATGACTCGGCGCTTCCGAGACCCGCACGTTGCGCGGGATCACCGTCTCATAGACCTTGTCACCGAAGTGATCCCGCACGTCGGATTCAACCTGCGTCGACAAGTTATTGCGCTTATCATACATCGTTAACACAATACCTTGTATTTCAAGGCGCGGATTGAAGGCCCGCTTTACCCGCTCGATGGTCTTGACCAACTGGCTGACCCCTTCGAGGGCAAAGAACTCGCATTGCAAGGGCACCATTACCGCATCGGCGGCAACCAGGGCATTGATGGTCAAGAGGTTCAGCGCCGGCGGACAATCGATCAGGATGTAATCCACATCCAGGCCCGCCCGCTTCAGCGCCTTTTCGCCCAGGGCATCGCGCAGGCAGTATTCCCGGTGACGGGCGTCGATCAGCTCAATCTCGGCACCCGACAGATCGATACCCGAAGGCACGATGCTCAAGCCCGGAATCTCGGTTTCCTGGACCACCTCACCAATCGGGGACTCGCCGATCGTCAGGTGATAGCTGTTCACCGCCCGCGCATCGCGATCAACACCGATCCCGGTGCTGGCATTGCCTTGCGGGTCCAGGTCGATGATCAGCACCTTCTTGTTGACCGCCGCCATGGCCGTGCCGAGGTTGATCGCCGTCGTGGTTTTGCCCACGCCGCCCTTCTGGTTGGCCATGGCGATGATACGAGGCCGCTTGGCCCCTGCACCATCCAGGCCCGCCATCATGCCATCCGGATCAGTGAAAGTCGGATCGAAGCTCGCCACGTTGGATATCCTCCAGCTGTAAAATGACGCCGTCCGGGTCGGAGCGGCTGTTCATTACGGTGGAAGAAAATATCCAATCTTTTTTGGCTTCGGTCAATTCTTCTTTTGCTTTTTTCCCCTTCAAAAACAAACAATGTCCATCCGGGGCAAGTAGAGGGGTCGCGTAGGCCAGGAGCTCCGGCAGACCGGCCAGCGCACGCGCCGTAATCAGACCGGCCCCGGGGTCCGGCTTCGGCAAGGCCTCGATCCGGGCGATCCTGACCGATGC
The DNA here is from genome assembly GCA_049603795.1 of Magnetovibrionaceae bacterium. Lineage (GTDB taxonomy): Bacteria > Pseudomonadota > Alphaproteobacteria > Rhodospirillales > JBMYSY01 > JBMYSY01. Next base: position 290,959 of record JBMYSY010000001.1, on the reverse strand, counting down.
CGGAGCACCGGTTTCCTGAATCACGCGGGTCAGAAAAGCGGCCTTTCGGGCGTCGCTCTCGACGCAGATCACGGCGCGCTCCGTCACCAGGGCGAGCACCAGGGCAGGAAACCCGGCACCCGAACCCAGGTCATACCAGGGGCCTTCCGGCGCTGACCGGGCCCAGTCCGCCAGTTGCAAGCTGTCGAGCACATGTCGACGCCAGGGGTCGGCCAGGGTCGACCGACCGACAAGGTTGATGGTCTTCTGCCATTTTTCCAGCAGGGCAAGATAGGCTCGAAGCCTGTCCATAACCGGATCGGAGAGGCCTTCTTCGGCCTGCAGCTGTTCCGGGGAGAGCGGTTGCTGTTTCACGTGAAACGGTGTGTCAGGCGGACTGACGCTGGGTGCGGCGGGTGCGGCGCACATGGGCCAGAAGAAGGGTCAAAGCCGCCGGGGTCACGCCTGAAATGCGGGCGGCCGCTCCCAGGGTCGCCGGACGTGCCTGATCCAGCTTCAGCCGGACCTCGTTGGACAGGCCGGATATGGCCCCATAGTCCAGCTGCGGATCCAAAGCGAGATCCTCATCACGGCGGAAGGCCTCAATATCCGCCTCCTGCCGGCGGAGATAGGCCGCATATCGCCCGTCGATGCCCAATCGCTCCCGGACGCGTCCCGTCAACTGGGCGATTTCCGGCCACAGGGCCTCCAGGCGATCCAGCGTGACTTCGGGATAGCTCAGCAGGTCGAAAGCGCTGCGCCTCTTGCCATCCTTGTTGACCTCGATGCCCGCCCTTTCCGCCTGGTCCGGAGTCGCCACCAGCCCATCCAAAAGCGCTCGCCCCTGCATCATTGCGGCCTCATGGCTCCCAAAGGCGGAAAGGCGTTCGGCACCGATACAGCCGATCTCCCGCCCGAGAGGCGTCAACCGGTCGTCCGCATTGTCAGCCCGCAGCAGTAATCTGTACTCCGCCCGCGAGGTGAACATTCGATAGGGCTCCTGGGTGCCCAGGGTAATCAGGTCGTCGATCAGCACACCGATGTAGCCGTCGGCCCGATCCAGGGTGAACCGCTCTTCCCCGCCGCCAGCCTTCAGCGCCGCGTTAACCCCGGCCACCAGACCTTGCGCCGCCGCCTCTTCGTAGCCGGTGGTGCCGTTGATCTGGCCCGCCAGGAACAGGCCCGGCTGTCGGTTGGTCTCCAGCGTGGGGCCCAGCTCTCTGGGATCGACGAAATCATACTCGATCGCGTAGCCCGGTCGGATCATCTCTGCCCTTTCCAGCCCCGGGATCTCGGCAATCATCGCGAGCTGCACATCCTTCGGCAGAGAAGTAGAGATGCCATTGGGATAGACAGTCGGATCGTCCAGGCCTTCGGGTTCAAGGAAGATCTGATGTCGGTTCCGCTCTGCGAAGCGCACGACCTTGTCTTCGATAGAAGGGCAATAACGTGGCCCCGTACTCTCGATCTGGCCGGAGTACATGGGCGAGCGATCCAGGTTTGCGCGAATCAGTTCGTGGACCTTGGGCGTCGTCTCCGTGATGAAGCAGGAGATCTGCGGCACCCTAACCTGATCGGTCAGGGTCGAGAAGGGAATCGGCGGATTGTCCCCCGGCTGTTCGGTGCAGGCGGCCCAGTCGATGGTTCTCCCATCCAGACGCGCCGGAGTACCGGTTTTCAGCCGCCCCAGGCTGAAGCCCAGACGTTCAAACGTCTCCGACAGCTTTACCGCCGGGGCCTCCCCCACGCGTCCTGCGGGCGTCCGTTCTTCTCCACAATGGATCAAGCCTCGCAGGAAGGTCCCCGTGGTGATGACCACGGCCTTTGTCTTGATGGTCCGCCCATCGGCCAGGATCACCGCGGAAACCTCTCCATCCTCGACCGCCAGATCATCGGCGGCACCTTCGACCACCGTCAAATTGGCCTGCGCGGCCATCTCCCGCTGCATGGCCTCACGGTAGAGCTTGCGGTCCGCCTGCGCCCGAGGTCCCCATACAGCCGGGCCCTTCGACTTGTTCAACATGCGGAACTGGATGCCTGCCTGATCAATCACCCGACCCATGAGTCCGTCCAGGGCATCGACCTCGCGCACCAACTGTCCCTTGGCCAAGCCGCCGATCGCTGGGTTACAGGACATTTCCCCGATCGTGGCGGCCTTATGGGTCACCAGCACCGTCTCGGCACCCATGCGCGCAGCTGCAGCCGCGGCCTCGCAGCCCGCATGTCCGCCACCGATGACGATTACATCGACCGCCTTCGGGGCCGCGCCGGTGCCCAAACCATAGGGATGTGCTTCTTCTATCATGCGCGCAATCTAGGGAGAGTGGTTCTGGAAGTCAAAGGGGGGCAAGGGATTAAAGAGATCGTTCCGCTGTGTTTCACGTGAAACATTCAAACGGGGTCAGCCGGATGAACTTGCTTCACGTGAAACAAGTTCACTTCCCGATGCAAAAATCCCGAAAGACCACGTCGAGCAGATCTTCCACATCAATCCGCCCTGTGATCCGCCCCAACTCCCGCGCAGCGAGGCGGACCTGCTCCGCAACGAGCTCCGAACCGGCTTCCCTTTCCGCCTCGGCTCGATGCAAATGATCGACCACGGCCGCCAGGGCCTGACGGTGCCGTTCCCGGGTCACGCCTGCTTCCTCCGTCAAACCGACCGACAGCCCGACTTTTTCCTCCAGGGCGACAAGCAACCTCTCCACCCCATCCCCGGACCGGGCAGAGAGCGGCAGCTGCCCCGCAGCGACGGCCAGGGGCCACTGATCGATCTTATTGGCGACGATCAAGTCCCCGTCCCGAACCAGGGCCGAGGTTGTGGAATCCATCGGCTGGCCCGCCTCGACCACCGCAATGCGCAGATCGGCCTCTTCGGCCGTCAGGCCCGTCCGGCGGATACCTTCCGCCTCGACAACATCGGCGGTCTCGCGCAGGCCCGCCGTATCGGCCAGGATCACGGCCTGGCCGCCGAGGGTCAGGTGAACCTCGACCACGTCCCGGGTTGTCCCGGCCCGATCGGTGACAATCGCCGCTTCCCGGCCCGCCAGCCGGTTGAGCAGGCTGGACTTGCCCACATTCGGCGCGCCCAGGATGGCGATACGATACCCGTCCCGGATAGCGACCCCGGTGGCACTTTCTGCCAGGGCACCTTCGATCTCAGCCCGCAACCCGCCCAGGGCCCGAAAAGCGTTGTCGATCAGGTCTTCCGGGATGTCTTCTTCCGCGAAATCAATGGTGGCTTCAAGATGCGCCATCTGCCGGATCAGCGCCTCCCGCCAGCTCTCGATCCTTTTGGCCAGGGCACCGCTCATTTGCCGGAGTGCCTGAGCTCGCTGCGCCTCCGTTTCGGCCTGGATCAGATCAGCCAGCCCCTCGACCTCTGTCAGGTCGAGCCGACCGTTCAGAAAAGCCCGCCGGGTGAACTCCCCGGCTTCGGCCAGACGGCATCCTTGAAGGCTCGTGACGGCACCCAGCACCGATTGGATCACAGCCGGCCCGCCATGGATCTGGAACTCGGCCACGTCTTCACCCGTGAAGCTTTTGGGCCCCGGAAACCAGAGCACAAGGGCCTGGTCCAGCTTCTCGTCGGTTCCGGGACGGTGAAGGTTACACAGTGTCGCTTGCCGGGGCCGAAACGACCTGCCCGCCATGGCTTCGACAGCTCCCCCGGCTCCCGGTCCGCTCACCCGGATCACGGCGACCCCGGCCCTTCCCGTTCCACTGGCCAAGGCTGCGATGGTGTCAGGGGATGAGGCCATGGACGAAAATCTGTTTCTATAAAGGAACGATGAACCTCAACACTCTATATAGAGTGTCAGCTGTCATCATTTGACAACATGAGCTCTTCAACGGGTTTTCCATCCCGAAGATGGCCCGTCAGAACGGCCTCGGCCTGTTCCAGGGTTTCGATCTTGTACCAGACCCCTTCCGGGTAGATCACGGCGACCGGTCCGAGTTCGCAACGATCAAGACAGCCGGATTGATTGATCCGCACGCCCTTAAGCCCCAGTTCTTTCGCCCGGGCCTTCAGGTAATTGCGGATCTTCACAGACCCCTTGCAGGCACAACTACCCCGTGGATGGTCATCCGGGCGCTCGTTCATGCAGAAGAACACATGCGCCCGGTAGAACGGCTCTTGATCGGTCATTCGGTCTCAGCCCTTGGAATCAGTTGACCCGCCGGACTTGCCCGGCGTCGCACTGGCCATTTGCTGCCAGAACATCTTCTGGATTTGCTCCAGACCTTGAACGGACATGGGCAACCAGGTCTTCATCATGGATTCCGGATCAGTCATGGAGAGGTTCTGGCTCAGGCGTTCCTCGATCTGCTTCATGAGGCTGGCCTGCATCGGCTCCACATCAGGCAGACCGAGGAAGGCGCGGGCCTCCTTCGGCGTACAGTCGATATCGATGGTAAACTTCATGAGCGGTGTTCCTGTCTTCTGCCCGGTTACGGGTTCCTCGCCGCGGGTTTCGGCTTTCAAAGCTAAGGCCCCGACCTTACCTGACACTGCAGTGCCTGTGTTCAATCAGGCGCGTCGCTTCTGCAATAGAACCAGAGACGTCTCAAGGGAAGGTTAAATCCGTATGAGTGAAGAGATGAGGCCCCTGGAGACTGATCGCAACGTCTTGAATGAAGCAAGCAGCCCCTATCTGCAGCAGCACAGGGAAAACCCGGTCCACTGGCAGGTCTGGAATCAAGAGACCCTTAATTGGGCGAAGGCCTGCGGGAAACCGATCCTGCTCTCGGTGGGCTATTCCGCCTGCCACTGGTGCCATGTCATGGCCCATGAAAGCTTCGAGGACGAAGAGACGGCTGCTGTGATGAACGAGCTCTTCGTCAACATCAAGGTGGACCGGGAAGAGCGCCCCGACGTGGACAACACCTATCAAAGCGCCCTCGCCCTCATGGGCCAATCGGGTGGTTGGCCCCTGACCATGTTCCTGACCCCTGAGGGCGAGCCCTTCTGGGGCGGCACCTATTTTCCTCCGCAAGCCCGTTACGGGCGACCCGGATTCAAGGATGTCCTGGTCAGCGTCCGGCGCACCTATGACCAAGCCCCGGAAAAAGTGGCCAAGAACGTAGAGCAGATTTCAGGGGCGCTGGACAAGCTCTCGGCCCAGGGCGGCGACACGAGCCTCGGTCCCCAGCATCTGAAGATGGCCTGCGAGGAAGCGATCCAATATGTCGACTTCGCGGGCGGTGGCACCAAAGGGGCACCGAAGTTTCCGCAGCCGACCTTTTTCTCCATGCTCTGGCGGGCGCGCCACCAGGGAACGGATATCCCCTACCACCGGGCAGCGATCATCACGCTCGACTTCATGGCACAGGGCGGAATCTATGACCACCTGGCCGGGGGCTTCGCGCGCTATTCCACCGATGACGATTGGTTGGTGCCGCACTTCGAGAAGATGCTCTATGACAATGCCCTGCTGATCGAGCTGATGAGCGATGTCTGGCTGGAGACGAAATCAGACCTCTTGGCCCAAAGGGTGGCGGAGACCATCGACTGGATGATGACGGATTTGAAGATCCCGTCACCCAGCGATCCCGAGAGCTTCGGCCTCGCAGCAGCCTTTGATGCGGATTCCGAAGGGGTCGAGGGAAAGTACTACGTCTGGAAAGCGGCGGACGTGAACCGGCTTCTCGGCGAAGAGGCCGCACTGTTCCGGGCGGCTTATGACGTCCATCGCATCGGCAACTGGGAAGGCAGCTCAATCCTCAACCGCAGCAGCGACCCGGCCTTGGGCGAGAACGCCTTTCGTTCCGCCGAAGAAGAAGCTCGCCTGGCCCAATGCCGAAAAAAGCTTTTGGCCGAGCGGGAGAAACGGATACCCCCGCAACGCGACGACAAGGTATTGGCCGACTGGAATGCCATGACCGCTCACGGCCTCGTGCGGGCCGGTCTTGCCTTCAACAGGCCGGACTGGATCGAACTCGCCGAAACCCTTCTGAGCTTTATCGACAGCCATCACCGGTCCCGAAGCGTTCTGCATCACACCTGGTGCCAGGGAAAAGCGGACCATCCCGCGATCCTGGATGACCTGGCGCATATCGGGCGCGCAGCCCTCGCCCTCTATGGCGCCACCGGGAAAGCCGACTGGTTGGCCCGCGCCGAACAGGCCATTGCCGAGGCCGATGTTCGGTTCTGGGACGAGGTTGACGGCGGATACTTCCTGTCCGCTTCGGATACCACCGATGTCCGCCACCGGGCCAAAACCGCTATGGACAATGCTGTGCCGAGTGGCAATGGGGTAATGGCAGATCTGCTGGCGCGGGCATTCTCAATGACCGGCAAGGTCGAATACCGGCTACGGTTTGATGCCCTGACGAAAGCTTTCTCTGCCACGCCAGAGCAGCAATATCCCCATCTGACGCTTCTGCTGATGGCGACGGAGACCATGGCCAACGGATTGATCACCGTGATTGTCGGTACAACCGATCCCGCTGACCCCCTGGTTCGGGCCGGCCTGGAAGCCTCGCTTGAGCATGGCGTTCTGCAGTTGCTGGCGGAGGCGGACGGGCTGGCCGATGGTCATCCCGCCAAAGGAAAGGCCACCATCGACGGCAAGGTCACGGCCTATGTCTGCTGGTCCGGGGCCTGTTCACTTCCCGTCACGGAACCGGAAGCCTTGAAAGATCTGTTGAGGCCGTCATGAGCTATCTTACGATCCCGAGCCCGGTCGGAAGCCTGAGCCTGTTCGAGGCCGACGGCGTACTCGTCGCCCTGGAATGGGGCCAGGCCGGGGACGGCGGCGGGGAAACTCCTTTGCTGGCCGAAGCCGCCCGACAGTTGGAGGCCTATTTCGCGGGCGACCTCCAAACCTTCGACCTGCCCCTGATCGAAAGCGAAACCGATCATGCCGCCCGGGTCCGCGCGGCCATGATCGCTGTTCCCTTCGGCGAGACCCGGACCTACGGCGACATTGCCAAGGCCATCGGTTCAAACCCGCGCGCCGTCGGTGGGGCCTGCGGACGGAACCCGATCCCGATCATCATTCCCTGCCATCGGGTGGTTGGGGCGAATGGAAAGCTGACCGGATTTTCCGGCGGCGAGGGCGTAGAGACCAAGGAGGCTCTGCTGCGTCTCGAATCAAGCCTGTTGCTTTAAATTAAGAACGTTTCTGGAGGAGACGACCATGGCCAAAGCCATCCGCATACACGAACCCGGCGGACCCGAAAATATGACATGGGACGATGTCGACGTGGGCAGCCCGGGACCGGGCGAGGTGCGACTGCGCCAGACGACCGTCGGCTTGAACTATATCGATGTCTATCACAGGACCGGTCTCTATCCCCTGCCCGAGATGCCGGCCGTGATCGGCATGGAAGCTGCCGGTGTTGTGGATGCCATTGGTGAGGGCGTTGGGGAAGTCGCTGTCGGTGATCGCGTCGCCTATGCCGGAATGCCGGTGGGGGCCTATGCCACCGAACGTCTGATCCCCGCACACCGCCTGATCAAGCTGCCGGAGACGATTTCGGACGATACCGGTGCAGCAATGATGCTCCAGGGGATGACCGCGCAGTACCTTCTCCGCCGGACGGCCCATGTGGGGGAAGGCGATTGGATTTTGGTCCACGCGGCTGCCGGCGGTGTTGGCCTCATCCTCTGCCAATGGGCGGCCCATCTGGGTGTCAACGTGATCGGTACCGTGGGCTCAGACGAAAAAGCCGAACTCGCCAAGGCCAACGGCTGCGCCCATCCGGTCAACTACCGGTCCGAAAGTTTCGCTGAACGGGTTGCCGAAATCACCGAAGGGGCCAAGTGCAAGGTGGTTTACGATTCCATCGGCAAGGATACCTTCGAGGCCTCCCTCGACAGCCTGCAGCCCTTCGGCATGATGGTTACTTATGGCAATGCTTCCGGCCCCGTCCCGCCATTCGATCCCGGCATTCTGGCCCAGAAGGGTTCGCTCTACCTGACCCGGCCGACGCTGATGACCTATACGGCCAAGCGCGAGGATCTGGTAGCAACGGCTGAAGACCTGATGGAGGTTGTCGGCAGCGGTGCGGTGAAGATCAGCATCAATCAGGAATACCCACTGAGCGAAGCTGCAAACGCGCATCGGGACTTGGAGGCCCGCAAGACCACGGGCTCCACGATTTTCAGGGTTTGAGGCTTCCGGGGTTAAGCCCGGAACACCTTCTGATTCCCCAAAAAACCTACTGATTCATCGAATCGAAGAAATCGTCGTTGGTCTTGGTGTCTTTGAGTTTCTCGTTGAGGAACTCAATGGCATCGACCACACCCATGGGCATGAGGATCCGGCGCAGCACCCACATTTTCGACAGCATACCCTTGTCGACCAGCAGTTCTTCCTTCCGCGTGCCGGACTTGGTGATATCGATGGCCGGCCAGGTGCGCTTGTCGGAAATCTTGCGATCCAGGATGATTTCAGAGTTACCGGTACCCTTGAATTCTTCAAAGATCACCTCGTCCATGCGCGAGCCGGTATCGATCAGCGCCGTCGAGATGATGGTCAGCGAGCCACCCTCTTCGATGTTCCGGGCCGCACCAAAGAACCGCTTCGGGCGTTGCAGCGCGTTGGCATCCACACCACCGGTCAAGACCTTGCCGGATGACGGTACCACGGTGTTATAGGCACGGGCCAGACGGGTGATGGAATCAAGCAAGATCACCACATCGCGTTTGTGCTCGACCAGACGCTTGGCCTTGGCGATGACCATTTCGGCCACCTGGACGTGACGGGACGCGGGCTCATCAAAGGTGGAACTCACCACCTCGCCCTTCACAGTCCGATCCATGTCTGTCACTTCTTCAGGGCGTTCGTCGATCAGCAGGACGATCAGATAGCATTCGGGATGATTGGCCTCGAGGGCGCGGGCGATGTTCTGCATCATCACCGTCTTACCGGTGCGCGGCGGAGCCACGATGAGCGCGCGCTGGCCTTTCCCGATCGGACAGATGATATCGATAACCCGGCTAGTCCGATCCTTCACCTTGATGTCGTCGATCTCCATCGTCAGCTTTTCGTCCGGATAGAGCGGCGTCAGGTTATCGAAGTTGATCCGATGGCGGACGGCCTGAGGATCTTCGAAATTGATCTGGTTGACCTTCAGCAGTGCGAAATAGCGTTCGCCATCCTTCGGTGCGCGGATCTGGCCTTCGACCGTGTCACCGGTGCGCAGACCGAAGCGGCGTACCTGGCTCGGCGAGACGTAGATATCATCCGGTCCCGGCAGATAGTTGGCCTGTGGCGAGCGCAGAAACCCGAAGCCGTCCTGCAAGACTTCCAGCACCCCATCGCCGAAAATCGGAATATCCCGATCCGCCAGACGCTTCAGGATCGCGAACATGATGTCCTGCTTGCGCAAGGACGAAGCGTTCTCGATCTCCAGCTCTTCTGCCGTTTGCAGCAGCTCGGCGGGGGTCTTCAGCTTCAAATCTTTCAGATTCATGACAGGGAACCAATTCAGAAGGAGAACGGCACAAGGCCGAAGTCGTGAAGGGGAATCGACAAGCATCCGCGAGAGCGGTGCCGACGTCTGTAGAAGGGAGTTGGAACCCTGAGGTTCCTGAAGGTGTGTCCGATCCGCGTTTTTTCTTATTCGTCCGAACCGATTTCAGCGCAGTCTAAGCATAGCGATGACTTTTTCAAAGCAGCTTTTTATGACAATGCGAAAAGTCTTTTAATACCAAGTCTTTAAACAGCATAGTTTAGAATGGTTTTACGACAACCAGCAGGACCAGAATGATCATTGCCAGGGTCGGCACTTCATTCATCACACGATAGAACTTGTGACCGTGGGTATTCCGGTCAACCTCGAAAGCCTTTCGCCATTTAGCCTGCAGACCATGGCTGACGGTCAGCACCAGAATCATCAGCGCCTTGCCATGCCACCACCCTTCGGACCAGACCTCGGGACCGTAGTTGACCAACAACAAAACCCCGAAAATATAGGTTGAGATCATCGCCGGGTTCATGATGGCGCGCAGCAACCGCCGTTCCATCACCTTCAGCGTCTCGGACAACTCAGAGCCGGTTTCAGCCCCACAGTGGTAGACATAAAGTCTCGGCAGATAGAGCAAACCTGCCATCCAGGCGATCACGCTGATGATGTGCAGCGCCTTAATCCAGAAATATCCGTCGCCAAGATCCATTGTCATTTCCGTTAATTCATGCGGCAGGGACACTGTGACCAGGTTGCCGGGCAAACCCGATTTCCCGTGGCACAGCGCGGCGCATCATCCCATTGGGTGGCCGTTTTCACAATGGCGGCCAGACCCTGGATATATTCCGGTTCGCTGCAAACGGTGGGCACGCGAAGATAGTCTTTGACGCCGACCTTGTCGGCCAGTTCCCGATACTCGATATCCAGTTCGACGAGAGTTTCCGAATGCTCGGACACAAAGGCGATGGGGACGAGAACGATTTTCTTACCGTCCCTGCCGGCGCGCTCGATTTCATCTTCCGTACTGGGTCCGATCCATTCCAGCGGGCCAACCCGACTTTGATAACAGACCTGCCAATCGAGACCTTCTATCGCCAGTTTCTCGACGACGCGGGCTGCCGATTGTTCCACCTGCCACTGGTAAGGATCACCCTTGGCAATGACCTTTTTCGGCAGACCATGGGCGGAAAACAGCAGGCGCGGGTTTTCACCTGCCTCTGCCAAACTTGCCCTGGTCAGGCGCGTTACAGCATCCACAAAGCCGTTGTCTTCAGGATAACAACAGGTCGTGACGGTTGGCTTATTCAGGCCCGCCGCCTTTGCAGCCCGATGCCACTCTTTGACCGAAGAACCCGTGGTCGTGGTGGAAAACTGTGGGTAGAGCGGCAGCAGCACGATCTGATCAGGATCGAAGGCTTTGACAGCTTTTGCCGTCTCATCACTCATCGGGTGCCAATAGCGCATGGCGATAAAGGCCCGGGTTTCCGTCCCCTCTTCTTCCAATGCCTTTTCCAGGGCATCCGCCTGTTTCCGGGTCAGATCCAACAGCGGTGATTTTCCGCCCAGGTGCGAATAGATTTCCTGGGCAACAGGTGCCCTGCGGGTCGAAATCAATTTCGCCAGGAGGAACCGGAAAGGATTCGGCAGACCGATGATCGCCGGATCATTAAACAGATTGAACAGAAAGGGCTGGACGGATTCAGGGGCATCCGGTCCGCCCAGATTGAACAGAACAATCGCGCGTTTCGTCACAGAATTTTACTCTCTATCGATCTTGGCCCGTCTTGGTCCGTCTTGAGCTGTCGCGAGACCGCTCAGCCGAAAGCCTTCACCTTGTCCACCACCCGGGCGACATTTTCGGGTGGCGTGGGCGGCAGGATGCCGTGGCCCAGATTAAAGATGAAGGGACCGCTAGAGAGTTCTTCAAGGAGGCGATCAACAGCCGCGTCCAACGCGGGCCCCCCGGCGACCAAGAGATGGTTGTCCAAATTGCCTTGAACGGTGGCCAGCGGCTGCAGGTCATTTTTCATGGTGGCGACAGGGACCGTGTGATCGACGCCAACGGCATTCACGCCCGTCGCCTTGATGAACTCTTCATACAGCCGCCCGGCCCCGCGCGGAAAACCAATGATCGGCACATCCGGGTGAACGGCACGGACCTTTTCTATCACCCGACGGTTCGGCTCAATGACAAGGGTCCGGAACTGATCTTCCGACAGCACGCTGGCCCAGGAATCAAACAATTGCACCGTCTCGGCACCGGCGTTGATCTGGGCGATCAGATAGGTCGCCGTGGCATCAATGATGATGTCCATAAGCTGCCCGAATACCTCAGGTTCCGCATAGGCCCATTGACGGGCCGTGCCACAATCGGTCCCACCCCGCCCTTCGACCATATAGACCGCAATGGTCCAGGGCGCGCCGGCAAAACCGATCAAGGCCGTATGATCGGGAATGGATTCAGAGAGGCCTTTCAGCGTCTGGTAGACCGGTGCCATATGTTCGTGCAGGCCCTCCATCGAGAGCTTTTGCAATCCCTTGGCGTCCCGGATCGGCTCCAGCACCGGGCCTTCGCCGGTCTTGAAGGCTACCGACTGACCGAGGGCATCCGGAATGACCAGGATATCGCAGAACATGATCGCGGCATCGAAATCGTAACGCCGAAGCGGCTGAAGCGTGACCTCGATCGCCAATTCGGGTGTGTAGCAAAACTCCAGGAAGTTTTCGGACTTGGCTCGTGTTTCCCGGTATTCGGCAAGGTAACGACCCGCCTGGCGCATCAGCCAGATCGGTGGACGAGGGCCGACGCGCCCCTTCATTGCCTCCAGGAAAAGCTTTTCGGCCATGGATCAGAAACCCCTTAAGATTGGATAGCGCAGGGCCTATGGTCCTCGGAACCGGACCGATGAGCAAGCCCCCCTAAACAAAGATTCATTTTTAAAAAAAGGTTGGTGGTTGTTCTTTGGGGGCGGGAAAACCGGGGATTAAATCAGCACCCATTTTCTCCACAGGCTTATCCCGAACAACCCTGGCCCGTGCCGGGCATCTGCATGATCCGAGTAAAAAAAGTCTGAACACGAGGCCATTCCCCGAAAAAGAACAGCGGATAAAGCTGGGGATATCGTGGACAACTTCTGTTTTCCCCAAGAGGCTGATTTCGGGTGCTTCGCTTGTCCCGTCTGTATGACCGGTTTAAACCTTTTTGGATCAGCGGTGAGCGAATTTGCCGATTGGGAAAAATGATCGCCTTATCCCCGATTCATCCCCAACCCATACCGGTGTTTTCCCGTATCCGCGGTAAAGCGTGAGGAGCAAGGCAGTGGCGATCAAGGTCTTTAACCTGCATCTGGTCTCGGACTCGACGGGTGAAACGGTTGGCCTGATGGCGAGGGCTTCTGTCGCGCAGTTCGAAGGTGCCGAGCCGCGTGAATACATCTGGAATATGATCCGCAACCAGTCCCAGGTGGCCGACTGCCTGGAAGGGATCGAGGCTCATCCGGGATTTGTGCTCTATACAATGGTCAACCACGAGCTCCGCCAAACGCTAGAAGACGGATGTCGAAAGCTGAAGGTGCCCTGCATTGCCGTTTTGGATCCGGTGGTGGCCAATCTCGGCAGCTATCTCGAGACTGAAGTGACTGGCCAGCCGGGCCGACAGCATGTCATGGATGCCGAATATTTCGACCGTATCGAAGCCATGCACTACGTCCTGGCCCATGATGACGGTCAGTTGGTGCATGATCTGGACGAGGCGGACATTCTGCTGTTCGGGGTCTCGCGGACATCGAAAACACCGACCTGTATGTACCTGGCAAACCGGGGTCTGAAGGCCGCCAACATTCCGGTTGTTCCCGGTGTTCCGATCCCACCGGTGGTGATGCAGACCAGTCGACCATTAAAGGTGGGATTGACCTGTGATCCGCGCCTGTTGATCGATATCCGCCGAAACCGCCTGAAGTTGCTGCGCCAGGACGGCGAGACCGCCTATGTTGATCCGGATGCGGTGAAATCGGAGGTACGGGATGCCAAGCGCATGTTCGTCCGCCAGGGCTGGCCGGTGATAGATGTGACCCGGAAATCCATCGAAGAAGTCACCGCAACCATCCTGGGTCACCTGAACCGTCATCGTGCGGGCCTGCAGGGTTCGACGCCTGCGAAGCGGGACGGGGAAGGTTAGACCGTTGAAGTCCGGATCCTTGAACTGGCAAACCGAACGCTTGATCTTGGCCTCGGCCAGCCCGGCCCGAAAGGCTATGCTGGAGGCGGTGGGCCTGGTCGTCGAAGGTTATCCTGCCGATCTGGATGAAGAGGCGGTAAAAAGGCTGGGCGGCGCGCCGGAGGCACTTGCCACGACGCTCGCTGAACAAAAAGCGCTGAGCATTGCTCAGGCTTATCCGGGTATCCTGGCAATCGGTGGCGATCAGATCCTGGTCTGCGAAGGAGAGCTCTTCGATAAGCCGGGATCGGCGGATCGGGTCGAGGCGCATCTGAGGCAGCTATCCGGTAGTGAGCATCATTTGATCAGTGGCGGTGCCCTGGTGAGAGATGATCAAATCCTCTGGTCCGGGACATCAACAGCCCGGTTATGGATGCGCAAGCTGTCGGACAAGTTCATCCGCCAGTATGCGGAACACTTTGGCGAGACCGTTAAGGCCAGCGTTGGGGCCTATCATTTTGAAGCTGTCGGTGCCCAATTGTTTGACCGGGTAGAAGGCGACAGTTACACGATCTTAGGCTTTCCCCTGTTGGGGCTGCTTGGCGCTTTACGCAAAAACGGTGTGTTGATCTCATGAAACTTTCCGGTGCCGCCCGACTGGCCGGCGTACTCGGTCATCCCGTCAAGCATTCGCTCAGCCCGAGGCTTCATGGCCATTGGCTTGAGCGCTACGGTCTGGACGGGGCCTATCTGCCTTTGAATGTCGCACCGGATGATCTGGCCGATGTGGTCAAAGCCCTACCCCGCATGGGCTTTTCAGGAGCCAACGTCACCGTTCCGCACAAAGAAGCCGTCATTGCGCTTTGTGATCGGTTGGACGAAACCGCGAGGCGCATCGGTGCCGTGAATACCTTGGTATTTGGCGAAGACGGTATTGAAGGCCGGAATACGGATGCCTTTGGATTTTACGAGAACATCAGGGTCGATCTTGAAGCCCGGTCCACAGCTCCAGAAAAAGCCCTTGTTCTCGGTGCCGGGGGTGCCGCACGGGCGGTTGTCTTTGCCCTGGCCCAGAACGGTTTTTCGACCATCCTGATTGCCAATCGGACCCGGGATAAGGCAGAGCGGCTGAGTGGCGAAATCGCCGGAGAGGCAATTGCCTGGGACGAGGCAGAACAAGCGGCCTCCGGCTGTGATCTTCTGGTCAATACCACCGTTCTGGGCATGACGGGCAAGGCACCGCTGTCCTTCCACCTGGATGACTTGCCGAAATCCGCCCTGGTGACGGATATCGTCTATGCCCCCCTGAAGACAGACCTCCTGAACCGGGCTTCTGACCGCGGTCATCCGATTGTCGATGGTTTGGGTATGCTGCTTCATCAGGCCCGGCCCGGGTTCCAAGCCTGGTTCGGTACCGATCCGAAAGTGGACGAGGACCTGCGGCAATCCGTTCTCGGAGCGGGCGCGTGATCATTCTGGGGCTTACCGGTTCCATCGGTATGGGGAAATCCACGACGGCGAACATGTTTCGCTATTTCGGGATCCCCGTGCACGACGCCGATGCGACGGTACACGATCTGATGGGCCCGAAAGGTGCCGCCCTGGATGCCGTGGAGACGGCTTTTCCAGGTGTCGTCGGTGATGCCGGAGTTGATCGCAAGGCTCTCGGGAATAGGGTTTTCGGCGATCAGCCCGCACGGCGCAGGTTGGAGGCCATTCTTCACCCCCTGGTGCGACAGCGCGAAACCCGTTTCCTGAACCGGCAGCGTTTACAGGCTAAGGCTCTGGTTGTCCTCGACATTCCCTTGTTGTTCGAGACCGGCGGTGATGCACGGGTTGATTCTGTAGTCGTCGCCACGGCACCGGCTTTTCTGCAACGGGCCCGTGTCATGGCCCGGCCCGGTATGACGGTCGAGACCTTTCAATCCATCTTGGCAGCTCAGATGCCGGATCAGGAAAAGCGGGCAAGGGCCGACTACCTAGTCCAAACCGGCCTGGGTCGGGCTTATGCCTTGCGCCAGGTCCGAGCCTTGGTCAGACTCTTCACCGAAACCGATTGATAGAGAGGGCCCCAGGATTGCGCGAGATCGCTCTTGATACCGAGACCACGGGTTTTGATGCCTCGGGCGCGGACCGCATCGTCGAGATCGGCTGTGTGGAAATGATCAATCACGTCGCCACGGGCAAGACCTACCATCAGTACATCAATCCGGAACGCGATATGCCGGAAGGTGCCTTTCAGGTTCATGGCCTGTCGGAAGACTTTTTGAGGCAGTATCCGGTCTTTGCGGATGTGGCGGCGGCCTTTCTGGACTTCGTTGGCGATGATCCCCTGGTGATCCATAACGCCAAGTTCGATATGGGTTTTCTGAATGCCGAATTGAAACGGCTCGGGACCAATCCGCTCGCCAACAAGGCCATCGATACGGTGGGAATTGCCCGATCAAAGTTCCCGGGCTCGCCCGCTTCCCTGGATGCCCTCTGCCGGCGCTTCAACATCGATAATTCGAACCGGACTCTCCATGGAGCCCTGCTCGACGCCGAGTTGCTGGCCGAGGTCTATCTGGAATTGAAGGGCGGTGCGCAGCCGGACTTCGCGCTCGATCCGAGGGCGGCCAAGCAGGCGTCAAACGCATCCGGCCCGGTGACCCGGGAAAGACGGGAACCGCGCCCCCACGCGCCGACGCCGGACGAAGCCGCAGCCCATGCCGCCTTCCTCGCGCAAATCTCGGATCCCGTCTGGACCCGTTGACGTTTTAGCTTTCCGCTTCGCCTTTTTCGGCAGCCATGCGTTCCAGCGTGTTGCGGTACATGGCCACAAAGTCCACCGGACCCAGCATCAAGGGCGGGAAACCGCCATCGCGGGTGACATCGGCCAAAACGGCGCGGGCGAAGGGGAAGATCAGTCGGGGGCATTCAATCAACAGCACCGGCTGACGGTGTTCGTCCGGAACATTGACCGTAAAGACACCGGCGTAGGAAATCTCTGCGACGAAGGCCGTGGATTCCCCCACGGTGCATTCGCCCTTGATCTCCAGGACGACCTCAAAAACCCGATCCTGCAGCGGTTCGGCCCGGCAGTCGATGTTGACCTGAATGTCGGGCTTTTCTTGCTGCATCATCGCGAAGATGGTCGGCGTGGTCGGTGCTTCGAAGGACAGATCCTTGATGTACTGGGCATTGACCACCAGCGGCTGTTCAGCTTCCGCTTCGGTTGCAGCAGCCCCTTGGGACAGGGCGGCGGCGTTTTCGTCAGTTTCGGGTGTCGTGTCGGTGGGCTCTTTGGCCATGAAACGGATCCTCGAATTGGGACAGCATTTTAAAAAAACGGGAAGACCATGACCAAGCAAAGCTCCCTTTGATCAGCGGAGCTACCATAGCCTCAACCCTGTGACAACCGGTGAGCGCTTTTTTACGGCTTTGGCCCGTCGGACTTGTCGGCATGCCAGGGGCTGTCCGGCTTCGGCTGGCCCGGTTCAACTTCTTCAAATTCACCCTCGATGACAGGCCCTGCCCGCCCTTGCGGCCTCGGGTCCTGTCCCGATTGGGGCCGGAAACCTGCCCCCCCTTGAACACCATTCCCGTGAACCTGCACCTTGCCTGATCGGACCATCCACTGGGCGATGGATTGTCCGAGAACCGCCCGCAGCGGCGGAACAAAGAGGGCGAAGCCGATCGCATCGGTCAAAAAGCCGGGGGTGAGCAACAGAGCCCCGGCAACCAGAAGGCAGAGCCCGTCAAACACGGCCGCCATGGGCAATTCGCCCTGATCCAGGCTGTTCTGGACCTTCGCCAGGGTCTGGAAACCCTGATACCGCAAAAGGCTCGTGCCTATGATCGCGGTGATGATCACCGAAGCCAGGGTCGGCCAGAGCCCGATCAGATCGCCTACCTGGATGAAAACGGCGATCTCCGCAATCGGGATACCGATCATCAGAATTAAAAGAACAAGGCCCATGCGGTTGCCCCCGAACGGAAAAACCCTTATGTAACGAAGGGCTGGCATGAAGTTTCACGCGGGTCGAAAAACCCGCAAGATATCGTGCCCGGCGGCGTTGGAACCCCGACGCCTAAGTGCAGGGCTTCTTTTAGATAGCCGATGCTCTCCTCTGGTTCCACCCGGCATGGCCAGACGGCCCTTCTGGACGGTTCGGGCGAAAAGAGTCGGTTTCCTTGACCTGAAAGCAAACAGCATGAGTGAAGGCTTCCCTTATTTCGACATTATCCTTTTCGCGATGATCGCGGCCTTTCTGGTTCTGCGACTGCGCGGCATGCTGGGCCGACGGGACGGGCACGAGGGCGGCTACACCGATCCGATGAACCGGAGTTCCGACAATGCCAAGGGCGATGCCCGGGGCCGGGACGGGGAGACGGATCGGGACGACAATGTGATATCGCTTCCCGACAGCTTCGGCGGTCCCCGCCGGGAGGAAGCTAAGCCCGCGCCGAACCAGGAAGAAATCGCCGAGAGCCTGGGCGTCGAAGCCGATAATCCGTTGGCTGCCGGCATCACCCAGATCAAAATGGCCGATCCGGATTTTGATCCGACCGAGTTTGTTGTCGGTGCGCGCGTTGCCTTTGAAATGATCCTGAACGGCTTTGCTCAGGGTGATAAAAAGACCCTGCGCGGTCTGTTGAGCGACGATGTCTATTACAATTTCGCCCAGGCCATCGACGACCGCGAACAGGCGGGCGAGACCCTGGAAGAAACGCTGGTCGGCATAATCGGTGCCGATATCGTCGAGGCGGAGATGGATGGCCGGGACGCCTTGGTCACCATCAAGTTCAAGTCCGAACAGATCACTGTGACCCGTGATGTGGATGACCGCATCATCGACGGCGATCCCAATGCGGTGACGAAGGTTACCGACTTCTGGACCTTCGCGCGGGACACCCGGTCGCGGGATCCGAACTGGGTGCTGGTGGCGACCGCGACAGAAGACTGATCGCGTCTTTCGGGGCTGGGTTTTTGGCTTCTTTCCTTCAAGGCAGATGGGCTCTGGTGTCGTTGGGGCTTCTGTTGGTCGCCTGCGCACCGAAAAAAGCCATTGAACCGACCCTGGATCTGAAACCCTCCGCATTTTCCAGCCTGCAGGGATGGTCCGACCATGATGTCCGGGCTGCGGTCGCGGCACTCTCCCTTTCCTGTGATCGCTTGAAAAACCTGCCGGAGGCCCGTCCCCGGGGTCCCAATGGCTTGACCGCCGGGGATTGGGCGGCAGCCTGTGCCCACTTGTCGGGCAGCCAGGCCGATGGCGCTGAAGGGGCGGAGGTGCTGCGCAATCGGCTGGAGGCCCTGTTCCAGCCCTTTGCGGTGACGGATGCCGGAAACCCGGAAGGCCTGATAACGGGATATTTCGAGGCGGAGCTTCATGGCTCGCGAAACCGCGGCGGACCTTTCCAGACAGCGCTCCTCGGCCTGCCCGAAGAGGCCGTCTCGATCAATCTGGGCGATTTTCGCGATAACCTGAAAGGCACCACCCTCGTAGGCCGATTGGAGGGTGGCCGTCTGAAACCGCTTCCCGACCGGGCAGAGATCGAGGCCGGGGCCTATGCGGGCCAGGGCCTGGAGATCCTTTGGGTCGATGATCCGGTCGATGCCTTTTTTCTGCACATCCAGGGTTCGGGCCGGGTCCGGATGGACAGTGGCGAGACCCTGCGTGTCGGCTATGCGGGAAAGAACGGCCATGTTTATCGTGCCATCGGGCGGGATTTGATCGCCTCGGGTGCCGTGCGACGCGAAGACATGTCGATGCAGGCCATTCGCGACTGGTTGGAGGCCAACCCGGGCCAGGCCGAAGACCTGATGAACAAGAACCGCTCTTACGTTTTCTTCCGGGAAATCCCGGGTCCGGGCCCTATCGGTGCCCAGGGCGTTCCCCTGACGGCGGGTGCCAGCATCGCCATTGATCCCAGGTTCATTCCCTATGGCGCGCCAATTTGGCTGGAAACCACCCACCCCCTGGAGCCGGGTCAGATGATCCGTCGCCTGGTGATTGCCCAGGATACCGGCGGGGCGATCCGAGGTGTTGTCCGCGGCGATCTGTTCTGGGGCTTTGGCGAAGAGGCCGCCCGGTTGGCGGGAGCCATGAAGCAACCCGGTCGATACTGGATTTTATTGCCAAAGAAAAACACAGCAAGACCAGTATCTTAATTCGGCCTATTGGCCATACTGTCAGACCAATTGACCAAAAACGCCGTTTTTCGCTTGAACCCGAACCCGGAAGGGCGCATCTTGCCCCTAACGAGGAAGGGCCGGGAATATACCCGAAGAAAAACACCCGACGAAAATTACCCGGCCGGGGGAAATAGAGGAAACGCCAGCATGGAACAGCCACACGTGGGCCTGTTCGCGACCTGCCTTGTGGATTTGCAGCGTCCGAACGTCGGTTTTGCCACCGTCAAATTGTTGGAAGCTTCTGGTTGCCGGGTGTCTGTCCCGGAACGCCAGACCTGTTGCGGTCAACCGGCCTACAATTCCGGTGATACCGAAGACGCCAAGGCCATCGCGGCCCAGGTGATCGCCCTGTTCGAAGGCTTCGACTACGTGGTCATCCCGTCCGGTTCCTGCGGCGGCACGATCAAGGATCACTATCCGAAACTGTTTGCCGACGACCCGACAATGGGTCCGCGCGCTCAGGCCCTTGCGGATCGGACATTCGAACTGTTGAGCTTTCTGGACCAGGTCCGGGGTTATAAGCCGGACAGCGCCTACCAGGGAAAGATCACCTACCACGACAGCTGTTCGGGCCTGCGCGAGCTCGCCATCAAGCAACAGCCGCGAAACCTCTTGGGCGAGGTAGAAGGTCTGGAGATCGTCGAAGGCAAAGAGGCTGAGACCTGCTGCGGCTTCGGCGGGCTCTTCTGCGTCAAATATCCGGATATCTCGGAAAAAATCGTCGACAAGAAGGTCAATGATATCCTGGAAACCGGGGCCGATACCCTGGTGGGCGGCGATTTGGGCTGTTTGATGAACATGGCCGGCCGGTTGAGCCGCCGGGACGCAAAGATCAAGGTCTGGCACGCCGCCGAAATCCTGGCCGGCATGGCCGACGGTGCTCCGCTCTGTTCAGCGGACAAGAAAAATTAAGAGGAGGAAGACCCATGCAGTCGACCGCCCGTGATTTTAAAGAAAACGCCAAAGAAGCCCTTGCCGACGCGCCGCTCCAGGACAGTTTGAAGCGCCTGGCGACGGGCTTCCCCGTCAAGCGGGCCGCAGCGAAGGCCCGTCTGCCTGAATTCGAAGATCTGCGCGACCAGGCCAAAGCCATCAAGGAAAAGGTCCTGGCCGATCTGGATCTCTACCTGGAACGGTTTGAGGAACAGGTCATCGCCGCTGGTGGCCAGGTTCATTGGGCGCGAGATGCGGCGGAAGCCCGGGATATCATCCTGAACATCTGCAAGGACAAGGACGCCAAAACGGTGACCAAGTCCAAGTCGATGATCGGCGAGGAAATCGCCATCAATGATCACCTGGACCGGAACGGCGTGAAGCCCATCGAGACCGACCTTGGTGAATATATCATCCAACTGCGGAACGAGCCGCCCAGCCACATCATCGCCCCGGCGATCCACCTCTCGAAGGAACAGGTGGCTGAGGCTTTCTACGAAGAGCACACCCACCTGGATGCCGACCGCTCCCTGGAGGAGCCGACCGCGCTCCTGAACGAGGCCCGCTCAGAGCTGCGCAACAAGTTCCTGGCCGCCGATGTGGGCCTTTCAGGTGCCAATATGCTCGTGGCGGAGACCGGTTCCATCGCGCTGGTGACCAACGAGGGCAATGCCGATCTCACGGTTACCCTACCGAAGACTCATATCGCCATCGCCTCTATTGAAAAAATCGTCCCCACTTTGGAAGACGCCTCGACCATCCTGCGGGTGCTGGCGCGTTCGGCAACGGGTCAGGAAATTACGGTCTACACCACCTTCCTGACAGGGCCGAAGCGCTCCGTCGATCCGGATGGGCCGGAGGAATTCCATATCGTCCTGCTCGACAACGGCCGGACGAAAATGCTCGGCAGCGAATTCCACGACATGCTCCGTTGCATCCGTTGCGGTGCCTGCATCAACCATTGTCCGGTCTATGGTGCCATTGGCGGCCATGCCTATGGCTGGGTCTATTCCGGGCCGATGGGTGCCGTGTTGATTCCGAACCTGATCGGCGTGGAAGAGGCCGGGAACCTCCCCAATGCCTCAACCCTTTGCGGTAAATGCCAGGAGGTCTGCCCGATGCGGATCCCGCTGCCGAAAATGCTGCGCAGCTGGCGGGAACGACAGTTCGAGAAGAACCTGACACCGGGTTTCAGCCGGTTTGCGCTGAAGGCTTGGGCCTGGCTTGCCCGGCAACCGGGGCTCTATCGGCTGACCATGGGGCTCGGGGTTGGCGTCCTTGGCGCTTTGGGGCGGTCGAAAGGATACTTCACGTCCCTGCCATTGGCTGGCGGCTGGACGGGATCGCGGGATCTTCCGGCACCACAAGGCGGTACCTTCATCAAGCAATACCATGCGGCCAACGGACAGGCCGCCAAAGGAGGTCAGTCATGAGCTCTCGCGAAGCGGTTCTCGGCGCTGTTCGGTCCAGTTTGCGCTCCGGCGGATTTGGCAAAGGCTCGAAGGAGGCCATTGAGGCCGAACTCACAGCCCACAAACGCAACATCATTCCGGCCCGAGCCCAGCTATCAGCGGAAGAACGCGTCCAGCTGTTCATTGAAGAAGCCGAGGCCATCAACGCGACGACGGAACGGGTGGCAACCCTGGCCGACATCCCGGCGGCGCTCGCCAAGTATCTGGCCGATGCTAATCTGCCGGCGGAAGTGCGCCTGGCACCCGATGCCTTGATCCAGTCGATCCCCTGGGGCGACCAGCCGACCTTGACCACGGCCACGGGGCCTGCGGAACCGACGGATGCCGTTGCGATCTCCGCCGCTTTCGCCGGTGTCGCCGAGACGGGCACGCTGGTGCTGCATTCCGGTCCCGACAACCCGACAACCCTGAATATCCTGCCGGATACCCATGTTGTGGTATTGGCCACCGATCGGCTGTCGGGGGCCTACGAGGAAGCCTGGAGCCGCCTGCGGGAAACCGGTGACGGCTCCATGCCACGGACGGTCAACTGGATCACTGGTCCCAGCCGGACGGCGGATATCGAACAGACCCTCCTGCTCGGTGCCCATGGACCAAGGCAGTTACATATCCTGCTCGTCGATCAGACCTGATGGGGTAAACTGTCGTCCTGAATGAAGCGGAACAACAGGACGACCCATGGCCTCCAAGGGCGACAAGACACCCAAGCCGAAGAAGCAAACCGGACTCCGGGATGATGACCTGGCGACCTGGCGCGCCTTCGCGGAAGGGGTGACCCCCCTGGAGGGCCGCTCCGTCAATGAGACGCCGCCCGTCCCGGACCTGCCGCCCCGCCGGAGGCCGGACATTCGGCGTCCGGACTTCGATTTTCCGACGCGGGCGCCCAATCCGTCCGAACCGGCGATGTCGCACGGCTCCGCGCCGGGGCTGGACAATCGGACCAAGCAGAAGCTCCGCCGGGGTAAGATCGATATCGAAGGCCGGTTGGATTTGCACGGCATGACCCAGGATCAGGCCTTCGGTGCGCTGACCCGGTTTCTGGCTTCGAGCCGGTCTCGGGGCCGTCGCGCGGTGTTGATCATCACCGGCAAGGGGCTGCGCCGGGACGGCACCATCGGCGCGCTGCGCCAGGCCGTGCCGCGCTGGCTCAACGAAGAACCCAACCGCGCCCATGTAACCGCTTTCGATTCCGCTCAGGCCCGGGATGGCGGCGAAGGCGCGCTCTATGTTTTGTTGCGTCGGGCGGACCCGAAACGCCGGGACGGGGGAAGATGACCCCCTTCGGCGCCCGACTGCGGAATCTGCGTGCCGAAAGGGGCATGACCCTGAAAGATATGGCGGCGGCTTTGGGGCTGTCGGCGGCCTATCTGTCCGCCCTCGAACATGGTCACCGGGGTCAGCCGGGATCCGGTCTGATCCTGGAGATCTGCGGCATTCTCGATCTGGATTGGGAGGACGAGGAATCGCTGAAAGAGCTGGCCCAGCTGTCCAAGCCCAAGGTGACCCTGGATACCGGCGGTCTGAACCCGGAAGCGACGCTTTTTGCCAACGAACTGGCCGGGGCCATGCGCCGCCTGCAGGAACATGATTTCAAGTCGCTGCGCGAATACCTGAAGGCCCTAACGCCCAAGAAGACGCGCTAGAACGGCGTCCAATCGCTCCAGGCCGAAGCTGGAACAGCGGACACCTTTTTGATCCGCCAAAAGAAACCCGCCCTCGAACAAGGCCCCGACGTCGAGGGCTTCCAGGGTCTCGAAGAGATCCAGGTCGGTGGCCTGCTCGAACTGTTCTGCGGTCAGACCCTCGGTCAGGCGGAGGCCCATCATGAAGACCTCCTCGACCCGTTCCCCTGCGCTCAAACCAGTGCGCTTCTGGCTGCCGTGGCCCTTTTCGGTCACCTCTTTCAGCCACTTCGCCGGATCGCGGAACTGATGCTGGTGGAACCAGGTTTCGCCGTCGAACAGCCGGCTATGGGCACCGGGGCCGATGCCGAACCAGCGCCCACCGGTCCAGTAGACCAGGTTGTGACGGCAGGCTTCGCCCGGCTTGGCGTGGTTGGAAATCTCATAGGCCGGGAGCCCGGCATCGGCTGAAACTTCCTGGGTGAGTTCGAATAGATCGGCGGCCAGGTCCTCGGGCGCTGCCTTTCGGCGCTCCTTGTGGAATTGCGTGCCGGGTTCGATGGTCAGCTGATAGACCGAAAGATGACCGGTGCCGAACCCGAGCGCTCGGGTCAGTTCCCCTTCCCAATCGGCCAGGGACTGGTCCGGGCGAGCATAGATCAGATCAAAACTAACCCGGTCGAACAGGGTGTCGGCGGCCTCAAGGGCCTTCAGGCCCTCATCGGCGCTGTGTTCGCGGCCCAAGGCTTTCAAATCAGCATCGTTGAGCGCCTGGATGCCCAGCGAGATGCGATTGACCCCGGCAGCCCGCAGGTCGGCCAGTCGGGCCATTTCCACAGACGTCGGATTGGCCTCCAGGGTGATCTCGATGCCTTCCGAAAAACCAAAGCGGCTTTCCAATCGTTCGAGAACCGAGGCGACTGTCGATGCTGCCATCAGGCTGGGTGTGCCACCGCCGAAAAACACCGAGGTCAGCGGTTCCGTACCGATATCCTGGGCAAAGTATCCGATTTCAGCACTGTAGGCCTGGCTCCAGGTGCCATGATCGATGGTTTCCGCCACATGGCTGTTGAAGTCGCAATAGGGGCACTTCGCCTTGCAAAACGGCCAGTGGATATAGGCCGACAGCGGCCTCACGACCGGAAACAGGCCTCGACTAACTGGGCGAAGGCTTCCGCCCGGTGGCTCATGGCATGTTTTTCGGCAGGGTCGATCTCGGCGAAGGTTTTTTCCATGCCGTCCGCGACAAAGACGGGGTCATAGCCAAAGCCCCGATCGCCGCGCATCGGCCAGACCAGATGGCCGAAGACCTTGCCCTCGAAGCAGTCCACATGGCCATCCGGCCAGGCGAGACAGAGCGAACAGGTGAAATTGGCGCGGCGATCCGCTTTTGATGAAGCACCCTTTTCTTGCAGCGCGTTCTCGACCTTTTCCATGGCAACTGCGAAATCCTTGGTCGGTCCGGCCCAGCGTGCGGAATAGATGCCGGGATCACCATCGAGGGCCGCAACCTCAAGCCCTGAATCATCGGCTAGGGCGGGGAGATCAGCAGCTTGGGCGGCGGCCAGCGCCTTCAGTTCCGCATTGGCAACGAAGGTTGATCCGGTCTCTTCGGGCTCCGGAAGGCCCAACTCGCCGGCTGAGACCACCTCTACGCCGAAGGGCTCCAGCAGTTCGCCGATCTCCCGGACCTTGCCCTTGTTGTGGCTGGCGATGACGAGACGGTTGCCATTGAAGGCTCTGGGCATGGGTTGTCCTTGAGTTAACGACCGAGAGTTAAAGACCAAGCGCTTCGCGCTGCAGGCGGGTCAATTCGTTGATGGCATTCTGGGCCAGTTTCAACAACTGCATGAACTGATCTTCGGAAAACGGGTCTTCTTCGGCCGTCCCCTGGATCTCGACGATGCCGCCCTTGCCGGTGAGGACGAAGTTGGCGTCTGCTTCGGCATTGGAATCCTCGTCATAGTCCAGGTCACAGACGGCTACGCCCTGGTAGAGCCCACAGGACACCGCGGCGACTTCAGCGATGATCGGGATATCGGTCACCAGCCCTTGGTTTTTCAAGTGCTGGAAAGCCTGATAGAGCGCAACAAAGCCGCCGGTGATCGAAGCTGTCCGGGTACCGCCGTCGGCCTGGATGACATCGCAATCCACCGTGATCTGCATTTCGCCCATGGCCTCCATGTTGGTCACGGCGCGCAAGGACCGCCCGATCAGGCGCTGGATTTCCTGGGTGCGGCCCGACTGCTTGCCGCGTGCGGCTTCGCGTGAAGACCGGCTGCCGGTGGATCGCGGCAACATGCCGTATTCCGCCGTGACCCAGCCCTTGTTGGAACCCCGCATCCAGGGCGGTACGCGGGTTTCCACGCTGGCGGTACAGAGCACGTGGGTGTCGCCGAATTTCACCAGACAGGAGCCTTCCGCATGTTTGGAGACACCGGTCTCCAGAGTGACGGCGCGCAGGGCTTCATAAGGGCGGCCTGAGGGCCGTTGGACGTCAGACATGAAAAACTCCTGATCGGGATAGGTTTCGGCCAAGCTAACCGCCCCTCTGACCAGCGGCAAGGTCTTGCAGCGGGCTGGTAGGGTCTTGCAGACAGAACATGGCAAGACCACCCTTTAGGCAGGCAGGATGCTTTGATAGAACCGCACCAAGGTTAAATACGGACAGACAATGCTGCCCCAGCTGAACGACCGATCAAAAGCGATTTTCAGCGCCGTCGTCGAGAGCTACCTCGAGACCGGCGATCCTGTCGGCTCGCGCACGCTGTCGCGCGTCACCGGCCTGGATCTCTCGCCCGCCACGATCCGCAATGTCATGGCAGACCTGGAAGACGCGGGTCTGCTCGCCGCACCCCATACCTCTGCCGGCCGGTTGCCGACGGATATGGGATTGAAGCTGTTTGTCGATGGCCTGATGGAAATCGGCAATGTGACGACGGAAGAGCGCGAGAGTCTGGAGGGCCACTGTAAGGCCAGTGGCGGTACCTTTGATGGCCTGATGACAGAGGCATCGACGGCCTTGAGCGGTCTGACCCGTCATGCCGGCCTTGTGCTGGCACCAAAGACCGAAACGCCGCTGCGTCATATCGAACTGGTGCCGCTCAATCCGGGTCGGGCGCTTGTGGTCATGGTGACCGAGAGTGGCGTGGTGGAAAACCGGGTGATCGAAACATCCGCCGATCTGCCGCCGTCTTCGCTGGTCCAGGCCTCGAACTATCTTTCGGCCCGCCTGGTGGGCAGAACCCTTGCCGAGGCCCAGGCCGAGATCGAGGCGGAACTCGCAAGCCATCGGGCCGAGTTGGATGAACTTTCGGCCAAGGTTGTCGAACAGGGCCTCGCCGTCTGGTCCGGTACGGAAGACCAGGGGGGTCAGTTGATCATCCGGGGCCAGGCGAACCTGCTGGATGACGTCACGGCCATGGCCGATCTGGAGAAAATCCGCACACTTTTCGACGCTTTGGAGGCAAAAGAGACCTCTTCGAAGCTTCTGACCCTTGCGGAAAGCGGCGAAGGCGTGCAGATATTCATTGGCTCCGAGACGGAATTGTTCGGCCTTTCCGGCTGTTCGATGATCGTCGGGCCGTTTCGCGACAGCCGTCAGCAGATCGTCGGCGCCGTGGGTGTGATTGGACCGACCCGTATGAATTACGGTCGGATCATACCCATGGTCGATTACACGTCGCAGCTGATCGGCAGGCTGTTGACCTGATCGGTGTTGAAACGAGACTGGAGCCCCGGATTTATTTTGGATGTGAAAGACAAGAGTGAACGATGGCTGATCCCACCACCGATCAAAACGAACCGAAATCGGCCGAGGAGCCTGCTGAGCAGCCTTCCGGCGTGGAAGAAGCGGTTGAGCCCGATCCCATTATGAGCCCGGAAGCCCCGGAAGAGGTGATTTCCGAAGAGCTTGAATTCGAAGATACCCCTGAGGCGACCGCCGCTGGTGTGGCCATCCGGATGGCCGAACTGGAAGCGCAAGCAGCTGATTATAAAGACAAATTGCTGCGTGCCATGGCCGAGATGGAAAACCTGCGTCGCCGCTCGGAAGCGGAAAAGGAAAAGGCTTCCAAGTATGCGGTGACCAACTTCGCCCGCGACATGCTGAACGTATCGGACAATCTGGCCCGCGCGCTGGACAGTACGGACGACAGCCTGCGCCAGTCCAACGAAGCGGTGAACGGTCTGATGACCGGCGTCGAAATGACGCAGAAAGAAATCCAATCGGTCTTTGCCCGTGCCGGAATCACACCGGTCGAGGCCGAAGGCCAGCGCTTTGACAGCAATTATCACGAAGCCATGTTCCAGGTCCCGAACCCCGAAGTCCCGGAAGGCACCATTATTCAGGTGGTCCAGCCCGGCTACATGTTGGCCGACCGGCTTCTGCGCCCAGCCAAGGTGGGTGTGGCGACCGGCGGGCCGAAGGCGGCCCCTGCGCCGGCAGCGGAAGCAGCACCCGAGGCTGCGGGGTCCGCTGATCCGGCGGCGAATGCCGATCCCTATCACAACGCGGGCGGCGGCCAGGGCCAGAACGTGGATCAGGAACTCTGACGCCAGAAGCGCGTAGCCGCTTGGTTGCGCAACAATGCGGGCCCGACTATATATCGGGCCTCGGAACAAGGGGCCGTTTCCGAGCCCCTTTTCCGAATGAACGACAACCCAGGGGATGACATGATGGGCGCTCTTTCGAGGCCCCGGGATCATCTGCCGCAGACGAAGAGGTTCTTATGAGCAAGGTTATCGGTATCGACCTCGGCACCACCAACTCCTGCGTCGCTGTCATGGACGGCAAGGAAGCCAAGGTTATTGAAAATGCGGAAGGCCGCCGGACAACGCCGTCGATTGTGGCCTTTGCGGACTCGGGCGAACGCCTGGTCGGCCAGCCGGCGAAACGCCAGGCGGTGACAAACCCGAAAAACACGCTTTTCGCCATCAAACGACTGATCGGTCGGCGCTTTGATGACCCGACGGTGAAGAAGGACCAGGAAATGGTGCCCTTCGAAATCGTCAAGGGTGACAATGGCGACGCCTGGGTCGAGGCCGAAGGCAAGAAGTACAGCCCCAGCCAGGTTTCCGCCTTCACGCTCCAGAAGATGAAGGAAACCGCAGAAAGCTTCCTGGGTGAAACGGTCAGCCAGGCCGTGATCACCGTGCCGGCCTACTTCAACGACAGCCAGCGCCAGGCGACCAAGGATGCCGGTAAGATCGCCGGCCTGGAAGTGCTGCGGATCATCAACGAACCGACAGCCGCTGCTCTGGCCTATGGGCTGGAGAAAAAGGATTCCGGCACCATCGTGGTCTACGACCTTGGCGGCGGCACCTTCGACGTCTCCGTCCTCGAAATCGGTGACGGTGTCTTCGAGGTGAAGTCAACCAACGGCGATACCTTCTTGGGCGGTGAGGATTTTGACCTTCGGATCGTCGATTACCTGGCCGATGAGTTCAACAAGGAGAACTCGATCGACCTGCGCAAGGACAAGCTGGCCCTGCAGCGCCTGAAGGAAGAGGCGGAAAAGGCCAAGATCGAGCTGTCTTCCACCAGCCAGACCGAAATCAACCTGCCGTTCATCACGGCGGATGCCTCCGGCCCAAAGCACCTCAACATCAAGCTGACCCGCGCCAAGCTGGAAGCCCTGGTGGATGACCTGGTCAGCCGGACGATCGATCCCTGCAAGAACGCATTGAAGGATGCCGGACTCAAGGCTTCCGAAATCGACGAAGTGATCATGGTCGGCGGCATGACCCGGATGCCGAAAGTCCTGGAGACTGTGAAGTCCTTCTTTGGGCGCGAGCCGCACAAGGGCGTGAACCCGGATGAAGTGGTCGCCATCGGTGCCGCCATTCAGGGCGGTGTGCTGAAGGGTGACGTCAAGGATGTCCTTCTGCTCGACGTGACGCCGCTGAGCCTCGGGATCGAGACCCTCGGTGGGGTCTTCACCCGCTTGATCGACCGCAACACGACGATCCCGACCCGGAAGTCCCAGGTGTTTTCCACCGCGGAAGACAACCAGTCCGCTGTGACCATCCGGGTGTTCCAGGGTGAACGCGAAATGGCTGCCGACAACAAGATTCTCGGCCAGTTCGACCTGGTGGGCATCCCGCCCAGCCCCCGCGGCATGCCGCAGATCGAAGTCACCTTCGACATCGATGCCAACGGTATCGTCAACGTTTCTGCCAAGGACAAGGCAACCGGCAAGGAACAGCAGATCCGTATCGAGGCCTCCGGTGGATTGAGTGACAGCGACATCGAGCGCATGGTCCAGGAAGCCGAAGCCAATGCCGCGGCCGACAAGGAACGGCGTGACCTGGTGGAAGCCAAGAACCAGGGTGAATCCATGGTTCACAGCGCCGAGAAGTCCTTGAGCGAATTCGGCGACAAGGTCTCGGCGGAAGACAAGTCCGCCATCGAGGCTGCGGTGACCGACCTGCGTGGCGTTCTGGACGGCGACGATCTGGAAGCCATCCAGGCCAAGACCGAAGCTCTGACCCAGGCCTCCATGAAACTGGGCGAAGCCATGTATAAGGCTTCCCAGGAAGAGCAGGCCGCCGGTGCCGGTCCGGATATGGGCGGCATGGGTGGAATGGGCGGTGACGCCGGCCCCGACATGGGTTCGGATGCCGGTGCCAAATCCCAGGACGAAACGGTCGTTGATGCCGACTTCGAAGAAGTCGATCCCAACAAGGACAAGAAAGACTGAGCAACCCGTGACGGGTGTGTCCCCCAGGCCCGAAACTGATCCGGGCCTGGGGTCTGACATCCTTCACAGAGGAGGTTTGGTTTGGATTCTGGGGACCTGATCGATGGCCAAGGCAGACTATTACGAAACGCTGGGCGTCCAAAAGGGTGCCTCCGATGACGAGCTGAAGAAGGCCTATCGCAAGCTCGCCATGAAGTATCATCCGGACCGGAATCCGGACGATGCGGAAGCGGAACAAAATTTCAAACAGGTCAACGAAGCCTACGAAGTCCTGAAGGACGAACAGAAACGCGCGGCCTATGACCGCTTCGGCCATGCCGCCTTTGAACAGGGTGGCGGTCCCGGTGGCGGCTTTGGCGGCGGCGGCGGTTTTGCCGGTGGTGGCTTCGCCGATATCTTCGAAGAAATGTTCGGCGATTTCATGGGCGGCGGTGGCCGGGGCGGCGGACGTTCCAGTGCCAGCCGGGGCAATGATCTCCGCTACAACATGACCATCAGCCTGGAAGAAGCCTTTCAGGGCAAGAAGACCACGATCCAGGTCCCGACCACGGTCGCTTGCGATTCCTGTGATGGCACCGGATCGGAAGGCGGCAAACCGCCGGCGACTTGTGGCACCTGTGGGGGCCATGGCCGGGTTCGCCAGCAATCGGGTTTCTTTACGGTGGAGCGTACCTGCCCCACCTGCGGCGGAACGGGCCAGGTGATCCAGGACCCCTGTGGTGCTTGCGGCGGGCAAGGTCGGGTACGCAAGGAAAAGACCCTGGCCGTCAATATCCCCCAAGGGGTCGAGGACGGAACGCGCATTCGCCTGGCTGACGAGGGCGAGGCCGGATTCCGGGGTGGTCCGCCGGGGGATCTCTACATCTTCCTCAGCGTTCAGCCGCACCGCCTGTTCCAGCGGGACGGGGCCAACATCCACATCAAGGTGCCGATCCCCATGGCGACAGCGGCACTCGGCGGGGCGATTGAGGTCCCGACCATCGATGGCAGCCGCGCGCGCCTGACGATCCCGGAAGGGACCCAAAACGGCAACCAGTTCCGCCTGCGTGGCAAGGGCATGACCGTTCTGCGTTCGGGTTCTCGCGGGGACATGTTCGTCATCGCCGGGATCGAGACACCGGTCAACTTGACCGATCGCCAGAAAGAACTGCTGCGCGAGTTCGAAACGGAAGGCGAATCCAAGGACCAGAACCCGGAACACCACGGTTTCTTCACCAAGGTGAAGGAATTCTGGGACGATCTGACGGACTGATTGTTCCGGCGTCGGGTCGCCGTCTTGTGAAGGCGCGGGGTGAAAGGGTCCGGGCTTAGTGGTAAACTAGGCCCTTGTCCCACGGTTTGCTGGAAAGAAGCGACTTATGAAAATCGGAATTGTCGGCTGTGCCGGGCGCATGGGCTCCATGTTGGTCCAGGCCACCTTTGATCACGCGGAAACCACCTTTATCGGCGGGACGGAACCGAAGGGAAGCCCGATGTCGGGCAAGATGGTGGGGGGAAAGCCGGTGCTGGATGATCCGGCGGCGCTGTTCGAAGAGGCCGACGCGGTGATTGATTTTACGGCACCGGCGGCGACGGTCGCCCATGCGGCTCTGGCGGCTGAGACCGGCACTGTTCTGGTGGTTGGCACAACGGGACTGACGGCGGAACAGCAGGCCGAGGTCGAAAGGGCTGCCGAAAAATGTGTGATTGTCCAGGCGGCAAACTTTTCGATCGGCGTTAACCTGTTGATCGGCCTGACCCGCCAAGTCGCCGGCCTTTTGGACGATGGCACCGATATCGAAATCGTCGAGATGCACCACAAGCACAAGGTGGATGCGCCTTCCGGCACGGCCCTGGCCCTGGGGAAGGCGGCGGCTGAAGGCCGCGGGGTCAACCTGGACGAGGTTGCCGATAAGGTCCGCGATGGTCAGGTCGGTGCCCGCGAGCAAGGAGCCATCGGCTTCGCCACCTTGCGCGGCGGTGATGTGGTCGGAGACCATACGGTGATTTTCGCCCATGAGGGTGAGCGGCTGGAACTGACCCATAAGGCCGCCAGCCGGATGATCTTTGCCAGCGGTGCCGTGCGCGCCGCCGTCTGGGGCGGGCAACAAAAGCCCGGCCACTATTCAATGGCGGATGTTTTGGGCTTTACCGACAGCTAGAGTGCGATGCGCCATTTCCGAATCACTTCGTGATTCTGAATTGGCGCTGAATCGCCCTCTAAGCAATTAAATAGAGGCTGATTCAGGCCAAACGCCGGGTCACGAGAGTGACCCGACATTCGACCATCAGGCCCTAGATGCCATCACCATCGCGCAATCCTGTCACGGGCTGGGTGAGGGCGAGCTGAAGCCGAAGGGCCAGTTCGTGCCGTTCCGAGGGGTGGAGGAATCCGCCGATCATCAAGGTCTCCCCCCTTTGGCGCAACAGAATGCCCTTAGGTGTTTCCGTTACGCTCAGGAAAAAGGCGGAAATGCGCGCGGTATAGGCCTTTCCCCAGGATGTGCAGCCGTCGATCAGCAGCTCATCGAACCGCAGGCGGATTCGTTCATACTGATGGGCACTCAGCCGGTTCCAGCGCAGAGCAAGCCAGAGCAGCGCCACATCGAGGCCAATGAAGCCCACAACAGGCCAAGCTCCGACAGCGAAAAAACCCCACGCCACGACGAACCAAACGCCGCCGATCGCCCAGATCAGCAGCGCCATGTGTTCCGGCTTGGCGCTCCGATGGGGCCGCAGGGTGAGATCCAGCAGATCCCGCTGATCATTTCCAAGACTGTTCATTCGATGCCCATCCGACTTGCCACCTGAACCCCAGGTGGTAGCCTTTTCGGAAGGGTCAAGGCCTCTTCCCCATCTGATCTTCAAGCCAGGGCGCTGATCGCACCTTGGGCCACCAAATGGAAACTCCATGAAAAAAGCCGATATCGAAACGTTCTATGCCCGGCTGGCCGAACGCAATCCGGAGCCAAAGGGCGAACTGGACTACGTCAATGCCTTTACGTTGCTCGTTGCCGTGGTGCTGTCCGCCCAGGCGACCGACGTTGGTGTCAACAAGGCGACGGGCCCCCTGTTCAAGGCCGTGACGACGCCGGAACAGATGGTCCAACTCGGCGAGGCCCGGCTGAAGGACTACATCAAGACCATTGGCCTCTTCAACTCGAAGGCCAAGAATGTCATCAAGCTCTCGGAAATGCTGATCGCGGACCACAACAGTCAGGTCCCGGAAGACCGAGAGGCCCTGGAAAAGCTACCGGGCGTGGGGCGCAAGACGGCTAACGTGGTGCTCAACATCTTTTTCGGGCACCCAACCATCGCGGTCGATACCCATCTTTTCCGGGTGTCCAACCGAACCGGATTGGCTCCCGGAAAGACACCGCTCGAAGTTGAGAAAAAACTTGAAAAAAAGACACCAAGCCATTGGAAACGCCATGCTCATCACTGGTTGATCCTGCATGGCCGCTATATCTGTAAGGCCCGCAAACCCGATTGCCCGGCCTGCCCGGTGGCGGACGTTTGCCGCTATAAGGCCAAGACGACGCTCTAGAGCGCGATCGGCTTACGTCGAGCCACTTTGTGGCTCGGTATAAGGCGTGAATCGCCCTCTAAACCGTTGTTAGAGCCCGGGCAATCGACCGCTTATTGACGGTCAAGAGGTGGGTTTGGGAGCCTGAGGTGCCTGCCCCAGGCAGGCGTCCGGAGAGAGAGCCCTGCCTTCGCGGTCTCGGGCTTCAACATGGTCAACGCTGAGATCACCGCCACTGGTCTGCTCATAAAAAATAACATCAAGAACACAGTCCAAGCGCTTGTATTGCCAGTATTCCGCTGGGCGGTCCAGCCGCCGTAGACCCGGCTCACCCAGGCTCGAGACGATGGCCGCAGGGGTCATCCCGACCATTTCGGCAGCCCGGATGTCAGGTGGTACGAAAGTCGCTTGTTGTCCCTTTCCAGAGGGGTTTGCTACCGTTTGTACACATCCGACAAGAGCAAACGGCAGTAACCCAATGAAAATACGATAAAAAATCTGAAACATCAGCCCTCTGAACCAGGGGTCAGTGTTTTCATATCGCCGGAGATCTCTCCGCCAGCCTCAATGACAATACGCCCATAGCGGATCGAGCCGGTGACCTTGCCCGAAGGCATGATCGTCAGCTTGCCACGGGCGGTCAGTTCGCCATCAAAGTGACCGCTGATCACGGCCTCGTCGACGATTGCCGTGCCCCGGTACATGCCGCCTTCCGACACCTCGATCAGGCGTCCGTCGGTCAAATCAGCCTCGACCTCCCCCTGGACGACCAGATGTTCGCAGGCAACGATTTCGCCTTTTAAAACAATGGACCGGCCGACGGTCAGGGTCCGATCCGCCTCATCGATGGCGCGTTGCCCGCCCCCCGCAACGCCCGGAAGGCTGGCCGGCCGGGCAGGGGCCGGGGAACCCGGGATGTCCATGAAACGCTTTGGGGCTTCGGGTCGATAGCTGCCGCGCGCCGGAGAGGCTGGCGGGGCCATGTTGTGGCTGCCTTTCTTGGAAAAGGGCTTCAGCGGCGGGGCTGAGGCCCCGGCCAGCAGCGGTGCCTCCTCGACAGGCGGTGAAGCGTCGGCAGCGGAGCTCTCCTGCTCTTCTACTTTTTTCTCAGGTTCAAGAGCTTTCTCTTTGGTTTCTTTAGCTTTTCCGAACATCGGTATTGCCTTTCCTTGGTCCCGTATCCCGGGGTCTGGAGTCATTCGGGGAATCAGGTGATCGAGGTCATCGCCGTGCCGGCATTCCGGCTCGCCATGGCATGATAGAGATGGACCATGACACCGGTGGCGATCAACGGGGTCAACAGGTTAACGATGGGGATGGTCAGCAGGAACGCCATGCCAACGCCTGCGATGAACAGCTTGACCCCATGGGCCTTCCGCAGGCTGGTGACATCGGCGAGCCCGGCCCGGCGGTGGCCCACCAGTTCAAAGTATTCCCGGCTCAGCAGATAGCCGTTCACGGCATAGAACACGATGGGAAAGAGCGGTGGAATAAACAAGAAAAACAAGGCGATAAAGTTCAATCCCACCAGAATGCCCAAAAACTTCAAGGCCCCCACCAGGCTTTCACCGAGCGGCACATCGCGTGCCCGACCCAGGTTCGGATAATGGCGATCCTCGACCGCCTGGGCGACGCGGTCCAGGAACAGAGCCATCACCGCGCTGAGGACCGCCGGAAACAACAGCCAAGTCAGCGCCAAAGTGGCTATACCGCCCAGCACATCGACGATGGTTTCCAGCCAGCCCCATTCGAACAGTTGGGTTGAACCCAGAAGCCAACCGATCACGGACCACAACAGGGCGAAGACCACGATGGCCAACAGGATGCTGAGCAACAGCGTTTGGCGGATGGAGGGATCTGAAAGCTGATTAACAGCCTTAACAAACGAGTCTATCAGACTGATTTTCATCAAAACTTATTCTTCCCGAGGCTTTGCATTGGTGCTCTTTAGTACCCCCGCAAAGGGCCGGTTGCAAGGGCTATCGGGTTGCTGCTCAAGCGTTTAAGTCAGGCTTTAGCTAAAGAGGATACCAAATTGTAATTAAGGCGAAAATAGGGCATATGAGGGTCTCGCAACACGAATGATCTCCTTCGCGCTTGCGGCATGGCATGCGCAGACTATACTGCGCGCGATTTTCCAAGCTCGTATGTTTGATGCCGCACGCCCGCTCTGAAGCGAGCTCCAGACTTAGACCCAAGGTTTGAAACCCGATGACCAACGCCCTGTCCCGTCTCTCGACCGGCGAACCCGCCGCTGTTGATGTTCTTGGTATCGGCAACGCCATTGTCGATGTTCTGGCCCATGCGGAAGATGCCTTTCTGGATGCGGAGGGACTGCCCAAAGGCGGCATGACCCTGATCGACGCCGGCCAGGCGGAAAGCCTGTATCAGCGAATGGGCCCGGGAGTTGAGATGTCCGGGGGCTCGGCGGCCAACACGATTGCCGCCTTGGCGTCGCTGGGTGGCAAAGGGGCCTTCGTCGGTAAGGTCGCCGATGATCAACTGGGAGGCGTTTTCGCCCATGATATCAAGGCGCTCGGGATCGATTTTGATACCAAGCCTTTGAGTGGGGGAGATGCGACGGCTCGGTGTTTGATCCTGGTCACACCGGATGCCCAGCGCACCATGAACACCTTCCTGGGTGCCTGTACCGAACTCGGGCCGGATGATATCGCGGTCGATCAGATCGCTACCGCCAAGATCACCTACCTTGAGGGGTATCTCTGGGATCCGCCCCATGCCAAGGAAGCCTTTCTGAAGGCGGCTGGGGCTGCTCACGATGCCGGGCGTCTGGTCTCGCTCAGCCTGTCCGATCCCTTCTGCGTTGAGCGCCACCGCGACAGCTTCCTGGATTTGCTTGAAGGCCATATCGACATTCTGTTTGCCAATGAGGAAGAGGCGAAAAGTCTCTACCAGACAGACGACCTGAGAACCGTCGCCGATCAGTTAAGCCGTCATTGCTCGGTCGCCGCGATCACCCGGGGTGCCGATGGCTGCATGATCGTCTCGGGCGAGGAACGCCATCATCTGACGGCAGAGACGCCGGACCGGCTGGCCGATACGACCGGCGCGGGCGATGCTTTCGCCGCCGGTTTTCTGTTTGGCCTGACCCAGGGCAAGGGCCTGGCCGACTGCGGGCGCTTGGGCGGTATCGCTGCGGCCCAGGTTATTGCGCATATGGGTGCGCGGCCCGACGTCGTGTTGAAAGATGTCATCGCCACCAAGGGTTTTTGACCCGGTCGCCAAGCCATAACCCCAACCTCTGACGTTCCGTTCCCGGAAAGGATTCTCATGAACCTGCGAAACATCGCCATTATCGCGCACGTGGACCACGGCAAGACGACCCTGGTCGACGCCCTGTTGAAGCAGGCCGGCACTTTCCGCGAGAACGAAAAAGTCGCCGAGCGCGCCATGGATTCAGGTGATCTGGAACGAGAACGGGGCATCACCATTCTGGCGAAATGTACCAGCGTCGAATGGCAAGGTACGCGGATCAACATCGTCGATACCCCGGGCCATGCCGATTTTGGCGGCGAGGTGGAACGCATCCTCGGCATGGTCGATGGGGTGGTGCTGCTGGTCGACGCAGCGGAAGGGCCGATGCCGCAGACCAAGTTCGTCACCATGAAGGCGCTGAAACTGGGCCTGAAGCCCATCGTCGTGGTCAACAAGGTGGACCGGCCGGACGGTCGCCCCTACGAGGTGCAGGACGAAGTCTTCGAGCTCTTCACCGTGTTGGACGCCAATGACGAGCAGCTGGACTTTCCGACCTTGTTCGCCTCTTCCAAGCAGGGCTGGGCGGCGGAGGAGCCCGACGGCGAGCAGGAATCTTTGAGCAGTCTGTTTGACCTGATCGTTGCCCACGTGCCGCCGCCGAAGACCGAGGCGGAAGGGCCCTTCCGCATGCTGGCCGTAACGCTCGATTCCGACCCTTATATGGGCCGGGTACTGACGGGTCGCATCCAGCAGGGCAAGATCGCAGTCAACGCCCCGATCAAGGCGATGAACCAGGCCGGAGAGGTGGTCGAACAGGGCCGGGCTTCCAAGCTGTTGGCCTTTCGGGGTCTGAAGCGGGTGCCGGTGGACGAGGCCGAGGCCGGCGATATCGTCGCCATGGCCGGCCTGATGACCGCGACCGTCGCCGATACCCTCGCCGCCCCCGATGCGGAAGAGCCGATCAAGGCGCAACCCATCGACCCGCCGACACTGGCCATGACCTTTTCCGTCAACGACTCTCCGCTCGCCGGGACCGAAGGGGACAAAGTCACCAGCCGGATGATCGGTGATCGTCTTGCGCGCGAAGCAGAGGGCAACGTTGCCATCCGTATCACCGAAACCGAAGGCAAGGACGCCTTCGAAGTTGCGGGTCGGGGGGAACTGCAACTGGGCGTGCTGATCGAGACCATGCGTCGCGAAGGCTTCGAGTTGTCGATTTCCCGTCCCCGCGTGCTGTTGCGCAAGACCGACGACGGCCTGCTGGAAGAACCGATGGAAGAGGTCCAGGTCGATGTGGACGAAGCTTTTTCCGGTGTCGTCGTGGAGGCCCTGAGCATCCGCAAGGGAGAGATGAAGGAACTGCGTCCGTCCGGCGGCGGAAAGGTGCGGATCACCTTCCATGTGCCCTCGCGCGGGATGATCGGCTACCATGGTGAATTCCTGACGGAAACGCGCGGGACCGGTATCATGGCCCGCGTCTTTGCTGGCTACGGACCGCACAAGGGCCCTATCCCGGGCCGGCGCAATGGCGTGCTGATTTCGAACGCCAATGGGGCGAGTGTGGCCTATGCACTCGCCAATCTGGAGGGCCGGGGCCCTCTGTTCCTGGGGGCCGGTGTAAAAGTCTATCAGGGCATGATCATCGGTGAGCACAGCCGGGGGAACGATCTGGAGGTCAACCCGCTGAAATCCAAGCAACTGACCAACATCCGCGCATCCGGTACCGACGAGGCGATCCGGCTGACCACGCCCCGCCGCAT
Source organism: Magnetovibrionaceae bacterium (assembly GCA_049603795.1). Classification (GTDB taxonomy): domain Bacteria; phylum Pseudomonadota; class Alphaproteobacteria; order Rhodospirillales; family JBMYSY01; genus JBMYSY01. The sequence continues at coordinate 252,023 of JBMYSY010000001.1, read as the reverse complement.
CACGCTGGAAGACGCCCTGGCCTACATCGAAGATGACGAGTTGGTGGAGGTTACGCCCGAATCAATCCGGTTGCGAAAGATTTACCTGGATCCCCACGAACGCAAAAAAGCCGAACGCGCCGCCTCTTCTGAAGCGTAAGGATCTGGGTTACTCGCCAACTTCCGGTTTTTGATCCAGCTCCGGAATTTGTTTCGGGAAACTCGACGGATCAGTAATCACACGGCTTTTGGGGAAGATCGCCGTGACCCGTGTCCCCTCGCCGAGGGTGCTTTCGAGGCGCAAGTCGCCCCCATGGTATTGCATCAGGCGCCGTGAGATGGCGAGACCGAGGCCGGTGCCCTCTTCTTCCACGGCGACCTCGACCCGGGCCCGGTTGAAAGGCTCGAAGATCGTCGGGATAAGATCCGGGTCAATGCCGACGCCCGTGTCTTCGACAAAGATGCTGAAGCCCCCGGCCAGATCGTCGGCACCCGAAAGCGCACCTGTTCCGATGATCACCTGACCGCCTGGCCGGGTAAACTTGACGGCATTGGACAGGAGATTCAACAGAACCTGTCGCAGGGCACGTCGATCTGCCCGGATGTCCGGCGGCGTGATCCGATAGCGGAAGCTCAAGTTCAGATCGAGGCTGGTCAGGCGCGGTTCGATCATACTGACCACGTCGTCGATCACATCGCCCGGGTGGATGATTTCTTCGTGCAGGTTGAAGCGGCCGGCTTCGATCTTGGCCATGTCCAGAATGTCATTGATGATCGACAGCAGATGTTCCCCACTGGCGGTAATGTCGCCGGCGTATTCCCGGTACTTCTCGGGCAGGGGGCCGAACAGCTGCTCCTGCATCATCTGGGAAAACCCGATGATGGCGTTCAGCGGGGTGCGCAGCTCGTGGCTCATATGGGCCAGGAACTCGCTCTTGGCCTGGTTGGCAACCTCAGCCGCATTTTTGGCACGGACCAGTTCCGCCTCGGCGCGTTTGCGGTTCGTCACGTCATCCTGGACCGATACGAACTGACGGATCGTGCCGTGTTCGTCGATGATCGGTGTCACTGTGGTCTGGAAGACGATCAACTGCCCGTTTCGGTGGCGTTCTGTCACCTCTCCGACCCAGGGCTCCCCCTGGCGGAGGGCCGACCAGGCGTCGGCGTGGATACCGCGCCCTTCTTCGGCCCCGTCCAACAGGTGGTGGCTGCGGTCGGTCAGATCCCGGAAGCCGTAGCCGCTGGCGTCCACATAGGCTTGGTTGACCCAGGTAATGATGCCGGTCTGATCGGCGATCAATATCGAACTGGCCGTAGCCTCCACCGCGGTCGACAGAAGGATCAGCTTTTCCTCCTGTTCCCGGCGACCGGTGATGTCGGACTGCGAACCCAGCCAGTGAGTCAGATTGCCCTGAAAGTCATGAACCGGGGTGACGGAAACCTCGGACCAGAAACGGGAGCCATCGGGGCGGTAGTTGCGGATCTCCGCCGTCGCCGCCTGACCGGTTTCAACGGCGTATCGCAACTTCGCCAGGCCCGGCTGATCCCGATCCGCGCCATGGAGAAACCGAAGGTTCTTGCCGAGAGCCGCAGAAGCGCTGTATCCCGTGATTCCTTCGAACGCCGGGTTGACATAGACAGCCGGGTTGTCCGGATGGACCGCATCCGTGATCACCAGCCCAGAGGCCGATTGGCCAATGGCGCGCGATAGCAGACGCAGGCGTTCATCCGACGATCTCTGGCGGACAATCTGCCGGGCGAGAACTTCGCCCGCGCCGACCACCAGGGTGCCCGCAAACAGGCTCGCCAATCCGATCCAGGCCCAGATGTTCCACCAGGCCGCCTCGACCAGGTCTGCTGAGACCCGGACGCGCAGAACCAGGGGCCAGCTGTGGGAGGCACGGAAGACGTCCCAAAAGGCACCCTCGGTCGCTTTATCGGTAAAGAGCTTTCGAATCCAGTTCCGAACCGGCTGCGGAAGGATGGTGGGCCCTTCCTGCCTGTGGCTGTCGATGGTCCTGACGTCGCGTCCGAGAGCATCCTTCGCATGGATCGGGCCGACTGTCGTCAAATTGTCCCCCGCCCCGCTACCCGACACCTCGCTACCCGTCGTTGGGCAGTTGCCGCAGGCCAGCATCTGGCCGTGTTGGTTCAACAGATCCAACATGAAGCCTGATCGGCCGGAGATACTACTGAGCCGCTGGACCAGCTTGTTTTGATCGATCCGCACAATGGCGACGATGCTGTCCACTTTTTCGTCGCCGGGGATTCGATACCCGACCAGAAATGTCCCAAGATCACTGTCTTCGGGCGAGAGCACCAGATGGGGACTGGAGAGAGGCGTCTCGCCGCCCAGCAGATCAGACATCATACGATCGGGAAGAACGATGCGGCTGCCCGTCGGAATGAGTCCGGCCCCCTTCAAGACCAGGCCGTTCAGATCGGCCAAGGCTACGCCTTGGACCTCGGCCTGATCCTGAAATGCGGTCAGAATTCCAACTGGAAGGCGGGTGAGGTCCGTGCCGCCCTCCACCCTTGTCTGCTTCACGGCGGAACCCAGGCTGGTCAGGCTCTGCGCCAAGCGACCAAACAGGGAGTTTACAACATCCAGCGAAGCGCTGAGGGTCCGGATCTGGTCATCCCGGAAATGGCTGACCATGGTCTCCCTGAAGGTCTGGCCCTGATAGATGCTGATGGTGATCAGGCCAACGGCCAGGAGGACGGAAAACAGGCGCAGGAGCTCGGGTCTGCGGTCCCGTCGTTCCGGCCTCCGTCGTTCCTTGATCCCTGGGCCGGGCCTGTTTTGCCCAAGGGCACCGGCCTTCGATGCCTGGACATCAGGATTTTGGGCAGCAGAGTCTGTAACACCTGAATCCTGGGCGACTGAATCTTGGGGTTCGGGCTGAAATGACATGTGGCGCTGATCAGATTTCGGAAGCCGGGCATGAGAGGCCGTCCAGGTCATATGCCCGAACCCTCGATCCCCGACCCTTTTCCTCAGTCATCCCTCTTTCCCAAGCCAGCCACGCCAAGCATGGTGACGGGCAAGTCCCTGATGGTCAATCAGGTTTATTGCCTTGGCCCGAGGAGGGCCTACTCAAGGATTTCGGTGCTGAACAGTCCCCAGACGGCGCTGCGCCGAATCCAGCCTTCCAGGCCTTGGGCGGAAGCCTTGCACCAATCACCCGGTGCGGGGCAGGTGACAACCCGCCCGACGACGCCCGGTTCCAGCCGGGCGACAGGTGCGCTTCCCGGATCGGCTTTGGCCAGAAGCGAAGCCGGCTCGCTGCCGACCACGATGAAGCCGCGGGTTCCGGTCAGCATGGACTGATGGACCCAGCCCTGGTCACCCTGCCAGTCGCGGACTTTTCGCCAGGTTTTGAATTCGGCAATGACTTCCATGGGCAGGCCGCGTTTGCGATAGACCCAGTCGACGGGGTACTGGATCCCTGGGCCGGTGCGCAGGTTGACCTCTTCCGCCCGCAGGCTGACGAACCGAGGTAAAGGCAGGCCCGAACTGTCCTGTTGGGCGAAAGCCTGGCCGCCGAAGAAGCTGTTTTCGGGACCGGTGACAAAGCCTGGCCCAAAATGACCGGGCCCAAACAAACTGGGGACCAGCAGCAGGACGAGCGCCAGGATCGGGGCCGAGAGCAGATAACGGGTTTGTGCGGATCGCTTCATCATGGGCGGCAGCCTAGCGCCACAGATTTAACAAAGTCTTGCGGTGGGGTGCATTCCTGTATCGGCCCTCCGCCAATGCTGGACAAGGAAGACCAGGGTTGCTACGACCCAAAAGACTTTTACGCCAGACGGTTTTCGGGAGGGAAATCGCGCGGCGCGTCAATCACCCTACCGCCTTCGGTCATTCCCGACCGGGCCGCCCAAGGAGAAACTCATGCCGCAGAAGAAGCCGGTCGTTGTGGTCACCCGCAAACTGCCCGACGCCATCGAAACCCGCATGATGGAATTGTTCGATGTGCGCCTGAACCTGGATGACAAGCCGATGACCAAGGAACAGCTGATCGAGGCGGTTAGGACCGCCGACGTCTTGGTTCCGACGGTCACGGACCGTATCGACCTCGCTATTCTGTCCCAGGCCGGACCGGACCTGCGGCTTGTGGCGAACTACGGCACCGGTGTCGATCACATCGATGTCGCGACGGCCCGCCAACGGGGTATCACGGTAACCAACACGCCTGACGTGCTGACCGAAGACACAGCCGACATGACCATGGCCTTGATCCTTGCCGTGCCGCGTCGTCTCGCCGAAGGCGAGCGGGTGCTGCGCCAGAATGACTGGTCCGGTTGGTCGCCGACCTGGATGCTGGGTCACCGCATCCACGGCAAGCGCCTCGGTATCATCGGCTTGGGCCGCATCGGCCAGGCGGTTGCCCGCCGGGCCAAGGGCTTTGGTCTGGCCGTGCACTATCACAACCGCCACCGCCTGCACGAAGATATCGAACAGGAACTGGAAGCGACCTACTGGGAAAGCCTGGATCAGATGCTGTCGCGCGTCGATATCGTCTCGATCAATTGCCCGCACACGCCGGCCACCTATCACCTGCTGTCGGCGCGGCGTCTGAAACTGTTGCGGCCCCACGCCTACCTGGTCAACACGGCCCGCGGCGAGGTTGTTGATGAAAACGCCCTGGTGCGGATGCTGCAATCGGGCGACATCGCGGGGGCCGGCCTGGATGTGTTCGAACACGAACCGGCGGTAAACCCGAAACTGATCGAAATGGACAATGTGGTGCTGTTGCCCCACCTGGGCTCGGCCACCGTCGAGGGTCGGATCGATATGGGCGAGCGGGTGCTGGTCAACATCAAGACCCATGTGGACGGTCACCGTCCGCCTGATCGCGTGCTCGCTGACGGTTTTTAGGTGGCTTTGTATCGTCGGCCAGATCCGATCAGAAATACAGACCCGGCTTCGGCCGGGTCTTTTTTTGATCAGTTGACGGGAATATCCGAAGGAAACGTCGCTGGTGCCTGTTCCACCAGCCGGTTACCGGGGTTTGCGACTTCAAGGACGGCGAGGCCCCGTTCCGCATAGCCTGACGGGGTAAACCGGAAAATGCCGTCGCGCCCGGTGAAGCCGCCCTGGTCTTGCAGGCTGGTGTCGTCGAACCGGGGTCCGCCGGGACTTTGGGCCAGAACGGTCACCAGAGCCGCCGCGTCATAGGCCAGAGTGGCCAGCCGGTGCGGTTCCTGGCCGAAAACCTGGCGATAACTTGCCACAAAACCGCTCCGTGCCGTTGGGTCCGGGGCGGCGTACCAGGCCCCTAAAAGGGCCGGTTCCGTGCCCAGGCCGGCCACATCCCACTGGCCGGTCCCCAGGATCTGAACCTGTTTCGGGTCAATGTCATAGTAGGGCAGCAGAGCCGCGATGCGGATCAGCCGCTGACCGCCGTCGGCCACCAGAAGCGCGTCGTAATCCAGATCGCCATAGGTCTGCAGCCCCTCCAGTCGCTTGAGTGCCCGCCGGGAGACCTGGTCCCCGGCTCGACGAAGCGCAGCCCTCTGGCGCTCGAGGGCCGCCTTGCGGGTATTAAAATCCGCCAGATCCTTGATCACTTCCGTATGGTCGTCCGAGAACACATCGAAATAGCGCGACCGCGTCAGCTGCCCGCCATAGCGTTGGACCGCTTCAAAGGCGGCGTTCATGACAGTGATGCCATAGGGGTCTTCGGGTGCCAGGACGGCGATGCGGGTCAGCCCGCGCGAGATCGCATAACCGATCACTCTGTCGATCTGATCGGACGGGGCAAAACCGAGCGAATAGACCCCCTCCCCGACTGCGGAGCGATCATTGGTCAGGGACAGGGCGCGCAGCCCGGCAGCCCCCACCAGGGGTTTGATGGCTTGCGCGTTCGAGGCCAGGAGCGGGCCGATGATGATGTCCGCTCCATCCGCGATGGCCCGTCCGGCGGCTCTCTGGGCACCTTCCGCCGTGCCTGCGGTATCCTGGACCAGCAACTCGATACCCCCTTGGGAGAAGTCGAAGAGCGCCATCTGGGCGGCGCGTTGCAGTGAAGCCCCGACCGGTGCCGCAGAGCCCGATAGCGGAACCAGCAACCCGATGCGCACCACACCATCGGCTTTCTGAGGCACGGAAGGGAGTGGGATCGGCAGGATTTCGCCGGTGGAGGTCTGCAGGTTCATGGCGGGCTGGGCCTGTTGTTGAGACCCCCACCAATAGGGCTGATAGCCGGCACCCGCATAGGGCGGCGGAGCCGGGTCCGTCTGAAAGGCCGGATCGGCGATCCCAACCGCCGGCAAGCCTCCATCGGGCAGGCCACTCTGGGCGGCGGGTGCCGGGTTTGATGCCTGTGTGGTGGTGGGCGCGGGCGCGGCTGTACCCTGCTGCATCCAGGGCGGCGTACCTTTTTGTTGTGGGGCGCAGGCCGTCAGCAGGCCGAGCCCTACAAGGCCCGCCATCATCAGAACACGTTCCGGGCGATCACTTTTCGATGCGGGCTGATCGGGTCGGCGTGACCGGAAGCGGAAACGCATGCTAAAATCCCCTAATGGTTGTTTTTCAGGTACAATAAGACCCGCTTTTATCCGGGCAGGCGGCGTGATTTGGCCCGAGCGTACCGGCCCACCCGGGTTGAGTAAACAGCCCAATCTCCGGGTCCGGCATGCCCCAAGAGCCGGAAGTCGGGCCTTAGCCTTGGACGATTGATATGGCGGAATCAAGGCGTCGAGACAAGAAGGGGGTCGGCTTGACGGAATCCGGTCAGAAAATCGCCAAGCAGCGGGCTTTTGGCTTCGGCTGGCGGGCAGAGAGCCGGGCCGCCTGGATGCTTCGGTTGAAGGGCTATCGGATTCTCGCCCGCCGGATGCGCACACCGGCGGGAGAGATCGACCTGGTCGCCCGGCGGGGACCGGTTCTGGCCGTGGTCGAGGTCAAGGCAAGGCCAACCCTTTCCCAGGGCCTGGAGGCGCTGAGCCCGGCTCAGCAACAGCGCCTGGTCCGGGCCGGATCAATCGTCCTGGGCAAGATGGGTTCCAGGGCCAAAGGTGGCGATCTGACTCTCCGTTTCGATCTGGTGGTCGTCCGCCCCTGGCGCTGGCCGCATCACTTGCAGGGTGCCTGGCGGGCCTGAACGGGATGTGGGGCTTCCGCAGGATGACGCGCGGGTTATAGTGTGGAAGAGACGAATCGCTCCCGTTCGCATCTTTTCATCCTTCATCTTCCGACACGATCACGATCCAGGACAAAGAACATGACGTCTACCCAGCGACCCGCCATTCCCTTCTCTCTCCTTCTGGTGATCGCTCTGATTAGCCTGCCTTTGCTGCAGGGCTGCGTCGGTGCCGTTGTCGGTGCCGGGGCCGCCGTCGGGGTCGCGGCGATGGAGGAGCGGGGCGTAGACGGCAAGACCCGCGATATCGCGCTGGAGACCGAAATCAGGGCGGCCTATCTGGATCACGATCACCGTCTGACGGCGGCCGTGGGGGTGGAAGTCTACGAGGGCAAAGTCCTGTTGACGGGGGCTATCCCGGAAGCTGCCATGCGGGCGGATGCGGTTCGGCTCGCCTGGTCGGTGGAAGGTGTCAGCGATGTTTTCAATGAGATCCAGGAAGTTGACGCCAGCCTGTTGGACAGCGCCAGTGACACCTGGATCACCACAAAGCTGCTGTCCAATCTGACCTTCGACAAGGAGGTTCTGGGCATCAACTACCAGATCGAAACGGTGAATTCGGTGGTCTACCTGTTGGGAATTGCCCAAAATCAGGCCGAATTGGACCGAGTGGTGGCCCATGCGCGCAATGTGGACGGTGTGCGCCAGATCATCAGCCACGTCCGGGTGAAGCAGCCGTGACCTCGGCTAAAAATCCTGGTACCTCAAGGACGCGAGAAGGTCCGGGTGGCGGTGCTCAAGCGACCCCTGCAGACCGGGCCCCGATGATCCCGTATTCCAACCTATTGGCCTAGGAACCCCCCCATGCCATTGACCGTCGCCATTCAAATGGATCCGATTCACGCCGTCGACATCAATGCCGATAGCACCTTCGCCCTGGCGCTGGCGGCGCAGGCGCGGGGTCACGAAATGGTGGTCTATCACCCGAACGATCTGTCCCAGCGGGGCGATCGGGTGACGGCTCGGGTCCAATCCCTGGCGGTGCAGCGCGTCCAAGGGGATCATGCGACTTTGGGCGCGCCGGAGATCATGGATCTCGGCGCGGATGCGGATGTCGTGCTGATGCGACAGGACCCGCCCTTCGATATGGCCTACATCACGGCCACCCATGTGCTGGAGCGCATCCACCCCAAGACCCTGGTGGTCAACGACCCGGCGGAGGTTCGCAACGCGCCGGAGAAGATTTTCGTCACCCGCTTTCCGCATCTGATGCCGGAGACCCTGATCACCCGGGACGAACAGACCATCCGGGATTTCCGCGCCGAATTTGGCGATATCATCGTCAAGCCGCTCTACGGCAATGGCGGGGCCGGGGTCTTCCGCATCAGGGAAGGCGACGAAAACCTGGCGAGCCTGCTCGAGATGTTTTTTGCCAACAGCCGCGAGCCGCTGATGATCCAGCGTTACCTCCCGAGTGTTCGCGAGGGCGACAAGCGGATCATTCTGGTGGATGGAGAGGCGGCCGGTGCCATCAACCGCATTCCGGCCGAGGGCGAGGCCCGCTCCAACATGCACGTCGGCGGCAAGCCCGTGCAGTCGACGCTGACCGAGCGCGAACAGGAAATCTGCGCCACCATCGGGCCGGATCTGAAAGCCCGGGGACTGATCTTTGTCGGCATCGATGTCATCGGCGGCAACCTTACCGAAATCAACGTCACCTCCCCGACCGGCATCCAGGAAATCGACCGTTTCGACGGCAGCAATCTGTCCGGCCTGATCTGGGACGCCATCGAGTCCCGGCTCGGATAACGGCTTAAAGCCCGTTAAACGGGTGGTCAGACCGCCAACCGACCTGTAAAGTCCGCTTCAGAGAAAAACTGGCGGACCTTTTCATCCCATGGTCGCAAGGATCAATACGGTCGCCTTCCAAGGCATCGAAGTGGTGGATGTGGATGTCCAGGTGCAAATGGCACCGGGGGTTCCGGTCTTCACCGTTGTGGGCCTGGCCGACAAGGCGGTTTCGGAAGCGCGCGAGAGGGTGCGGGCCGCCCTGACCGCCCTGGGCCTCGCCCTGCCGCCAAAGCGCATCACGGTCAACCTGTCGCCTGCGGACCTCGCGAAAGAGGGCAGCCATTACGACCTGCCGATCGCGCTGGGTCTGCTCGCCGCCATGGATGTTATCGCGCCTGACCAGTTGGCCGGCCTGACCGCGCTTGGCGAATTGGCCCTTGATGGGGCGATCAGCTCGGTCGCGGGCGTGCTACCCGCAAGCCTCCACGCCCTGACGCGCGAAGGCGGCATCATCTGTCCGGCGGCGCAAGGATCGGAAGCGGCCTATGCCGGCGATGTCGCTGTTCTGGCCCCGGCCAACCTGTTGGAGCTGATCAACCACTTCAAGGGCCACCAGATCCTGGCCCGGCCCCAGCCTCTTCCGCCTGCGGAACAATCCGAAGCCCCCGATCTTGCCGATATCAAGGGCCAGGAAAGCGCCAAACGGGCCATCGAGATTGCTGCGGCGGGTGGCCATAACCTGCTGATGGCCGGACCGCCCGGGGCCGGTAAGTCCATGCTGGCGGCCCGACTGCCCGGCCTGCTGCCTCCCTTGGATGCCCGCGAATCCCTGGAGGCCAGCATGATCCATAGCCTTGCCGGTTCACTTGACGGCGGGCGCGTGCTGCGCTGTCGGCCTTTCCGGGATCCCCATCATTCCGCATCCGTACCAGCGCTTGTGGGCGGCGGTCATCGGGCAAAACCCGGCGAAATCAGCCTGGCACACCTGGGCGTTCTGTTTTTGGACGAGCTACCGGAATTCCAACGGGCGGCGCTGGAGGCACTGCGCCAACCGCTCGAGACCGGAACGGTAACCATCGCGCGGGCCAATGCGCACGTCAGCTATCCGGCGCGCATTCAACTGATTGCCGCCATGAATCCCTGCCGCTGTGGTTATCTGGATGATGCCGCCCAGGCCTGTTCCAAGGCCCCCAAATGCGCGGAGGATTATCAGCGCAAACTGTCCGGACCGTTGCTCGACCGGATCGATCTTCATCTGAGCGTCCCGGCGGTCCGCGCCGCCGACCTGGCCCTACCGCCGCCTGCGGAAGGAAGCGCCCAGGTGGCAGAACGTGTGGCCCTTGCGCGGGCCCGCCAGAAAAGGCGCCTTGCTGCCCTGACCGACCAGCCCATCCGATGCAATGCCGAAACGGATGGCCGCCTGCTGGAACAGATCGCCACACCGGATGAGGCGGGCCGGTCGCTGTTGGCCGATGCCGCAGATCGGTTGCGGCTGTCGGCCCGAGGGTATCATCGGGTGATCCGGGTCGCCCGAACGCTGGCCGATCTGGAGGGTTCTGATCAGGTCCGTCGTCCGCATATCGCCGAGGCCCTGGGATACAGACGGGTTAATCCGGGGGGCGGTCCTGTCGGTACGTGAGGCTTTCCAGACTTTCGAGCCTGTGGCAGCTTTCGAAGGCGATCCCCTTTTATGAAAACCGTTCAAGACCGAGCGCCAGGTTATGACTGACAACCCTTCACAGCCCCCGGACGGTGCCAGCCGGGTACCCACGGCGGTGGTCTATCTGCTGTACCTCGGGGCTTTGTTTTTGCCGATCCTGTCGATCGTCGGTGTCATCGTCGCCTATATTTACCGCAACGATGGTCCGGATTGGCAGCGGACCCATCACCGGTTTCAGATCCGGACCTTCTGGATAGGGGTGCTGATCACCCTCGTCGCCGTCGCGATTTTTCTGATCGGGCTTGGTTGGATTCTGGCGCTGGGCTGGATTCTCTGGCATGTGATCCGCGCAGTCAAAGGGCTGCGTCACCTGCAACGTTCCGAAGCCGTTCCAAATCCGGACTCTTGGCTTTTCGGGTAAAGTCTCAGCCTTTCAGCTGAAAATGATCCGGTGTCAGATCGTCCACGCTGGTGCCGTCCAGGGTGCCGATCTGGTAGGAATTCTGCCGTGTCGCGGCTTCCTGGTTGGTGGTGTACCAGACATCGACGCTGTTGGCGGACCCGGAGCCGATGACCACGACAGCCGCGCCGGTGGAAGCATCGCCTGCGCCGCCCAGATCAAGCGGGCTGTCGTCCAGCACCATATCGGTCAATTCAATGATCTCCAGGGCATCCGCCGTGTCCGAAAGCGCCCGGTCCGCACCGCCAAAGGCGAGATCGGCATCGGAAAGCACAAGGACGTCCTCGTCTGCATCAAAATCGGTGATCCGATCTGTCCCCATCTCGGAGATTCGCTCTATCGATCCGGCGGCCCCTGTGGTTGATCCGGTCTCGAAACGGAACTGATCCGCCCCATGGCCGCCGGTCAGCGTGTCATTACCGCCATGGCCGATCAGGACGTCATCGCCCGCTCCACCTATCAGGGACTCGGCGGCACGGCCACCCGATAGCACATCGTCACCATCGGTTCCCCTGATCCGGGCTAACGCGTCGGCTGGCTCGGCGGCAGTCGCGTCGTTGCGCCGTTCCGAACCGCGCGAGGATATGTCCCTGGCGGGTTCCAGGTCGATCGGGTCGCCAAAACCAAAAGGATCAAAGGCGCTTTCCGCGCTGATCCGTTGTGGCCTTCCGGCCTCATCCCTGGGAAGGGTCGCTTCCGCAAGGGCGGGCTCGTCCAGAGCTTCCGCGTCGTCAATCCCGGACGATCCGCCATCCAAATCCCGTTCCGCATCCGCAATTGTCTCGAATCCGCTGGTACCGTTGGCTGCGACTTCGGCGGTCAGGGCCGGTTCCGTCTGCCAAGGCAGGGCATCGCGTTTCGGGATTTCCTCGTAACCTGTGGCCCGGCTGGCATTGTGCAGATGGGGGTCCGGAATCGAGACCAGATCGGCTTCAGGGGCATTGGTCGCGACCGCAGTCATGGCTTCATCGAAGGCACCAAGGGTATCGGCACCGGCACCAATGGCGGCCTCAAAAGCCTTCCAGGCGGTGGCGGAGGCCTGATCGGCTTCCGATTCCGTTGCGCCAGCGGAAAGGAATACCCGCCGGGCGGCGCTCAAAGCCTCGTCGAAGGCCTCGTTCAGGGTGGCGCCCTTGGCCACAGCCTGTGTCAGGGCACGTCCGGCGGCCTGCTCGGCGGGGGCAGCAGCAAAGACCGGGTCAAAGGCCGGAATGCTGACCATGGCCACATCCGGGGCCAGGATATCGCCCGGATTGTCGCTGAACGCAGGCTTGTAGGATGCGCTTTCGCTCACCTCCAGGTCCGGAATCGCCTCGGTCAGGGCGGAACGGATGGCGCGCATGGCGTTGGCGATCTCGTTGCCGGAGGGGCGCTCGGAATCCGGCGGCGAAATTTCCGGTGCTTCAGGCGATATCGCTTCCGAAATGAGATGATCCATTCCGGGGTCTGCCAATTCTTTGACCGTTTCTGCTGGCCCGCCTGCCGGGGGCTGATCCTGGCGGCTTGCGAAGCGGATGGTCTTGTCAGAATCACCGGGCTCGGAGAAGTAGCTGCCGACCTCAATGGTCTGGCCCGCCCGATCCAGGGACCAGGACCCGGCGGCGGTCGTAATGACCAGATAGTTTTCCCCATACTGGGCGGTGCCAAGACCGACCAGATTCTCGATGCCGGCGATCCCTTGGACGGTGGCACCGAAGGGTTCCAGCGTCGCAGTTGGTGTCTCAATCACCAAGCCGCCCTGGCCTTGGCCCAACTGGCCCGGTTCGACCTGAAAGCGGCCTTTCAGCACAGAGAGCGCGGCGCGGGTCAGGCTGGCCTGTTCAACGAAGGCCAGGGCCTCGTCCTCGAGGCTCAGTCGGGTGCCGTCCAACAGACGGATCTCGGCCAGGCCCCGATCCAGAATGACCACGTCGCCCGGGAAGATGGGCAGGTCCGGCGACAATGCCAGACGTTCCCCATCGCTGCGCAGCACGGTGCCCTGGACAGCGTTCTGACCGGGGCCGAAACCATAGTGCCCGACGGGGCTGCCACTGGGTGCGAGGCCACTGCCGCCCGCCAGGTGTTCGACGGCCAGGCCTTTCAGGCGGGCACCTGTCTCGGTCAGCAGGTCGGGCGCGGGGTCGAGGGCAAAAAAGCCCTTGAGAACCACCTTTTCGCCGCCCGCCCCACTCAAGGTCAGGTCCAGGCCGCGTCGTGCATAGGTGCCGTCGAGCGCCAGCGTGCCGAACGGAATCATCAATTCCGGCGCACTCTTGGCGTCGAGAACAAGGGCACCTATCGCGCCAGACTGATAGCCAATTCCATCCATAGACAAAATATACCGCTAAGAAACGCCCAGCGCACCATATTTAGTGGCGTACAAAAGATCTTTCCGCTTTGGGAACAGCTTTAATCCCGGGGCCGGGCGATCATTGGCCCCAGATCACGGCCAGCGAAGACATGGACGTGGAGGTGCGGTACTTCCTGATGTGCGTCTGGTCCATTGTTGACCAGGAGCCGGTAGCCGTCTTCCGTCACACCCAATTCTTTCGCTACCGTACCAATTGCCTTGACATAGCCCGCGATCAGGTCCGCCGTCGCGCCCGCGGCCAGGTCGGCCCAGGTGACGAAAGGACCCTTCGGGATGACCAGCACATGGGTCGGGGCCTGCGGGTTGATATCATGAAAGGCCAGCGCGAAGTCGTCTTCATAGACCTTGTTGCAGGGGATCTCGCCGCGCAGAATCTTGGCGAAGATGTTCTGATCGTCATAGGGCGTGAGCGACATGGGTCTGGGTCTCCTGTTGGCCGGATCAATCCGGCTTGCGGGCAGCTTTCTCGGCGAGGCCCGAGGTTCCTTCACGGGCGTTCAGGCGCTGCCAGACGTCTTCGGGCGCAATGCCCGCAGCGGCCCAAAGCACCAGCAGATGATAAAGCAGATCGGCACTCTCATCGGCGACCTTGTCCGGGCTTTCGGCGAGGGCGGCGATCACGGTCTCAACCGCTTCCTCGCCGACTTTCTGGCTGATCTTCGGCAAACCCTTGGATAGCAGCTTGGCGGTATAAGAGGTATCCGGATCGGCCCCCTTGCGGGATTTTATGGTCTCGAACAGGCGGACCAGAACCTCGGGAGACGGTGATTCGGTCATGGATCAGACCCCCTCGTCCAGGCGGACCGGGACACCGGCAGCGGCCATGTGGGCCTTGGCTTCCGAGATCGAATGGGTCCCGAAATGAAAGATCGAAGCGGCGAGGACGGCCGAGGCATGCCCCTCCGTCACCCCTTCGACCAGGTGGTCCAGATTGCCGACCCCACCAGACGCGATCACGGGGATGCTGACCTGATCGGCGATGGCACGGGTCATGGGCAGATCAAAACCGACCTTGGTACCGTCCCGGTCCATGGAGGTCAGCAGAATCTCGCCTGCCCCATAGTCCGCCATGCGTTCCGCCCAGGTGACCGCATCGATACCGGTCGGGTTGCGCCCGCCGTGGGTGAAAATCTCGAACTTGTCGGGGCCGACGGTTTTGGCGTCGATGGCCACGACGATACACTGGTTGCCGAATTTCTCGGCGGCTTCGCGGACGAATTCAGGATTGTGCACGGCCGCCGTATTGATGGAGACCTTGTCGGCCCCGGCCAGAAGCAGTTTGCGGATATCTTCCAGACGCCGGACACCGCCGCCGACGGTCAAGGGCATGAAGCAGTGCTCCGCCGTCTCGCGCACCACGTCGAAGATCGTTTCCCGATCTTCATGGCTGGCCGTGATGTCCAGGAAGGTCAGCTCGTCGGCCCCGGCGGCATCATAAACCTTGGCCTGTTCCACCGGATCTCCGGCATCGACCAGATCGACGAAGTTCACGCCCTTGACCACGCGGCCGCGGTTCACGTCCAGGCAGGGGATGATCCGAACCTTCAGCATGGCTTCACGCCACCTCACCATTGAGAATGCGCATGGCCTGACCGACATCGATCCGCCCGTCATAGAGCGCACGACCACTGATGACGCCTTCCAGACGCGTGCCGCCAGCCTTGACCAGATCGCGCAGATCGTCCGGCGAAGAGACACCGCCCGAGGCGATCACCGGAATACCGATGGCGTCGGCAAGGGCGACCGTGGCCTCCACATTGGGGCCGGTTAAGGCACCATCCCGGTCGATATCGGTGTAGATAATGGCGGCGACGCCGGCGTCCTCGAAGGCGCGGGCCAGCTGCAAGGGTGTCAGCGTCGAGGTCTCCGCCCAGCCTTCGACGGCGACCATGCCGCCCCGGGCATCAATGCCGACCGCGACACGGCCCGGAAAGGTCGCGCAGGCTTCGCGCACCAGATCGGGGTTCTTGACGGCGACGGTGCCCAGAATCACACGCCGGACGCCGAGTTCCAGCCAGGTGCGGATAGTTTCCATATCCCGAATGCCGCCGCCCAGTTGCACCGGTACATCCACCGAATCCAGGATCGCCTTGACCGCTTCGGCATTGACCGGCTTGCCTTCGAAGGCACCATTCAGATCGACCACGTGAATCCATTCCGCGCCGGCGTCCTGAAAGCTCTTGGCCTGATCGCCGGGGTTGTCGTTGAACACGGTGGCCTGGTCCATTTCGCCCAGGAGCAGGCGAACGCACTGGCCATCCTTCAAATCAATCGCGGGAAACAGGATCATCTAAAACGTGCCTCTTGAGGGTCCTTAAGGAGCCCAGGTCAGGAAATTGGTTATCAGCCGCAGGCCCACCGCCTGGCTTTTTTCCGGGTGGAACTGGGTGCCGATCATGGTATCGCGACCGATGGCCGCCGTCACCGGGCCGCCATAGTCGCAGGTGGCGAGCACGGCGGACGGGTCTGCCGGCAGGGCGTGATAGGAATGCACGAAGTAGGCGTGATGGCCATCGCCCACCCCTTCGAGCACCGGGTGAGGGCGTGCCATCGCAAGTTCGTTCCAGCCCATGTGCGGGACCTTCAGGCGCGCCGCCTGGGGGTTCAGGGCAACAACATCGCCCGGGATCCAGCCCAGACCCTTGTGTTCGCCATGTTCCAGGCCCCGGCTGGCCAGAAGCTGCATGCCGACGCAGATGCCGAGGAAGGGGCGACCTTTTTGCAGCACGGCCTCTTCCATCGCCTCGATCATGCCGGAGACCCCGGCCAGCCCTCGCTTGCAATCGCCGAAGGCACCGACACCCGGAAGGACGATCCGGTCAGCAGCCGCAACGGTCTCCGGTTCGTCGGTCAGCAGAATCTCCGCTGATATGCCCGCTTCGCGGACGCTGCGCTCAAAAGCCTTGGTGGCGGATCGCAGATTGCCCGAGCCATAGTCAATAATCGCGACTTTCATGCCTCAGGCCCCCTCCGCCCGGAGCAACCAGGCGAGATCGACATCGTCGTTCAACAGCCGCCTTTCGGCCTCTTCGACCGAACTGCCGGTCACCACCGCGTGGGCCTGATAGCCCTTCAGTTCAAGGAAACCTCCCCGCAGGTCGGCGGCGTGGAGGGCTATCAGAAGGCCGTAGGCAATGTGGACCAGGGACTGGCTCAAGGCGTCGGCCCCGACCATGCCGAGCCCCAGGATGACCAGGCTCTCCCCCGCGAAAAGCAGGGCGGCCAGCCAGGGCAGGCCGTGGCTTAGCGCCCAGAAGGGACCGAAAAGCCCGGCCAGAAGGCTGAAGCGATCGCGTACCAGCACCAGCCGGGCCTCGCCCCGTCGGCTGATCCCCCGATAGGCCAGATAGGTGTTCAAAGGCTGCCTCCCAGCGTGCCTTTCGTGGATGGGATCGCGTCGCTTTTGCGCGGATCGATTTCGATGGCGCTGCGCAGCGCCCGGGCCAGCGCCTTGTAGCAGCTCTCGACGATGTGGTGGTTGTTCTCACCGTAGAGATTTTCCACGTGCAAGGTCAGCCCGGCGGACTGGGCGAAGGCCTGGAACCATTCCTTGAACAGTTCGGTATCCATCTCGCCCAGCTTGTCGCGGTCAAAGGCCACTTTCCAGATCAGGTAGGGCCGCTTGGAACAGTCCAGTGCCACCCTGCTCAATGTCTCATCCATGGGGATCAGGGCATCGCCGAAACGGCTGATGCCTTTCATGTCGCCCAGGGCCTTGGCGACGGCTTCGCCCATGACAATGCCCACATCCTCGGTGGTGTGGTGAAAATCAATGTGCAGGTCGCCCTTCGCGCGAACGGTGAGGTCGATCAAGCTGTGGCGCGAAAACGAGTCCAGCATGTGATCCAGGAATCCGATCCCGGTCTCCACATCCGAGGTGCCCGTTCCGTCCAGATTGACGGTGACGGAAATTTCGGTCTCGTTGGTCTTCCGCTCGACAGTGGCCTGGCGCATGCTCGTGATCCTTCATGACTAAGGCGGAGACGTCTTTTAGCAGGGGGGTGCGGGGACCGCAAAAACCTTATCCAACGGGCCCTGTATCCTTCTGCGGGCGACTTGGGCTGGCGGCCCTGTTTTTCCCTTCCGGCAAAAGAATAAACACCAAGAAGGTGCATTTCTAATTAAGATACTCGTTTAACAAGTTTCATGTGTAATTTAATGCTGGTTATGGTTGTTCTTATTTTATAACATCCCCATTACTTCCTCCCCCACATATCCATCTCTCCCAAAGGGACAAACCGATGCTTAATGTCTGTCACATAAAAAGTATCTGTATGATCGTACTCGCCATTTTCTTAATCACGGGTTGTACAAAACTCCCGCTAAAAAAAGTCTATATCAAAGAGCCTAAATTTATCTCCGAACTCGCTGAGACGGCTCCCCTTTACCTATCCGAGATTCAGTTCGGCCTCCGGCGCGGAACGACGATCGGGCGATATCATGGCGGATTTCTCTGCGAAGGTCCCTACGGTGACCTTTTTTGGGGCACCGGCCGATTTAGGACGCGCGATATCGAGCTGGCGGACATCTTCTTCGATGAGATAGCGAACGTCGGCTACAACATCGTCGGTAACCCGAACCGGTTGTTTGACCGGGGCGATGAATTCAGCCGGGCCGAGTACCGTGTCGCGGGGCGGGTTACCGATCTCACGGTCAATCTTTGCAACGACGTCAGCCCGGTGTTTCGCCAGTCTCTCGGGGTTACCGGAGATGCCTACGTGAAGGTTGAGTGGCAGGTTTATTCCAACCTGCTGAGAGAAGTCATTATGAAGGAAACAACAGAGGGCCGGGGAGACTTCGATCAACCGGTCCCCGAAGGCGGAACCCTGGCGATCCAGAATGCCTTCGCGGCGGCTGCGGCGAACTTTGCCGCCAGCGCCCGGCTGCGCGACCTTGTTGAACCGAAAGCCAACAAGGTCACCAAGCCCCGGAGCCGGGCGGACGTCGATGCCTCCCTCACCATCAGGGTCCGAGAACTTCCCCTGTTTCAGACGCCGATCGCCACAAACATGGACCACATCCGTTCTGCGGTCGTGACCATTGGTGGCTGGGGACATGGCTCTGGCTTTCTGATCTCCGAGGATGGCCTGATTCTGACCAATCAACACGTCGTCGGCGATGCCCGATTCATCCCCGTGCAGTTGATCGGCGGCCGGCAGGTCCAGGGAGAAGTCCTCCGTTCGCACAAAAGCCGCGACGTTGCTCTCGTGCTGATCGAGGGCAATGGATATAATGCCCTCAGCCTGCGTCAGGGAAAGCCCTTGAATGTGGGCGAGGATGTCCACGCGATCGGGACCCCGCTTGAACGGGCTTTATCGACCACGGTCTCCCGCGGGGTTGTCAGCGCTTTCCGCCAATTCCCCGCCTTCGGTAACCACCCGCTGATCCAGAGCGATGTGGATATTCACGGTGGCAACAGTGGCGGACCGCTGCTCGACAGCTCTGGCAATGTGGTTGGCATATCCGTGGCCGGCATCCTTGGTGCGGACAAGCGTTCCGTCGGGCTGAACTTCTTCATCCCGATCGCCGATGCTTTGGACAAGCTTCACCTGAGAACGGCTTCGCTACCGCGGGACTACAGCGCGGTAAAGGCGCTAAACGCCGCCCGTTGACCGCCAACGTTCCAGCGCGCCCGCTTGACCCCCTGTCGCCGTCGGACTACATCGGGAGTTCTCTCGTCACTCCTTCTCCGACGGAACAGGATTCATGCCACAGACCAATGCAACCGAGTCGGTGCCCAGCTGGCACGGCACAACAATCCTGGCCGTTCGTAAGGCCGGCAAAGTGGTCGTCGCCGGTGACGGCCAGGTCAGCCTGGGCGATACCGTGATCAAGGCCAACGCACGGAAGGTCCGCCGGATCGGCGATGGCTCCGTCGTGGCGGGGTTCGCAGGTGCCACCGCCGATGCCTTCACCCTGTTCGAACGGCTCGAAGCCAAGTTGGAACAATACCCCGGTCAATTGGCCCGCGCGGCGGTCGAACTCGCCAAGGACTGGCGGACCGATCGATATCTCCGTCGGCTGGAAGCCATGATGGCCGTCGCTGACAAGGATGTCTCCCTGGTGCTGACCGGCACGGGCGACGTTTTGGAGCCTGAAGACGGCTTGATCGGCATCGGCTCCGGCGGCAACTACGCGCTGGCCGCTGCCCGCGCGCTGGCCGACCGCGACGACATGGATGCGGAGGCCATCGCGCGCAAGGCCATGGCCATCGCGGCGGATATCTGCGTCTACACCAACGGCAACATCATTGTGGAATCCCTATGAGCGCTTTTACCCCCCGGGAGATTGTCTCCGAACTGGATCGCTACATCATCGGCCAGGACGAGGCCAAGCGGGCGGTCGCCATTGCGCTCCGCAATCGCTGGCGCCGCCAACAGTTGGAAGAGGGCCTGCGCGAAGAGGTTCTGCCGAAAAACATCCTGATGATCGGCCCGACCGGCGTCGGCAAGACCGAGATTGCCCGCCGTCTGGCCCGCCTCGCTCAAGCCCCCTTCATCAAGGTGGAGGCTACCAAGTTCACGGAAGTGGGCTATGTCGGTCGCGATGTGGAACAGATCATCCGTGATCTGGTCGAGGTCGCCATTCATATGATCACCGAAACCCATCGCAAGGACGTGGTGGCCAAGGCCGAGATCGCGGCGGAAGACCGTGTGCTGGACGCCCTTGTGGGAGCCGATTCCAAGCCGGAAACCCGCGACCGGTTTCGCAAAATGCTCCGCGAAGGCCAGTTGGACGACAAGGAAATCGAAATCGGAGTCGCGGATTCCAATCCGCTCAACCTGCCGACCTTTGATGTGCCCGGCATGCCCGGTGCCCAGATGGGTATGCTCAACCTGAACGACATGTTCGGCAAGGCCTTCGGCGGACAGACCAAACCGAAGCGCATGACCGTTGCGGAATCTTACGAGGTTCTGATGGCCCAGGAGGGTGACAAGCTTCTGGACGAAGACAAAATCGTCAAGGAAGCCATTGATCTGGTTGAAAACAATGGCATCGTTTTCCTGGACGAGGTGGACAAGATCACGGTCCGCGCGGAACGCTCGGGCGGCGATGTCAGCCGCGAAGGCGTACAACGCGACCTGCTGCCCTTGATCGAAGGCACGACCGTTTCCACCAAGCGCGGTGCCATCAAGACCGACCACATCCTGTTCATTGCCTCCGGTGCCTTCCACCTGGCGAAGCCGTCGGATCTGCTCGCCGAACTCCAGGGCCGCCTGCCGATCCGGGTGGAATTGAAGGCGCTGACCGAGGCCGACTTCGTCCGGATCCTGACGGAGCCGGAAGCCAGCCTGATCAAGCAGTATAAGGCACTGATGGGTGTCGAAGAGGTGACCCTGGACATCACCGAGGAAGCGGTTGCCGAAATCGCCAAACTGGCCGCCGAGATCAACCAGGGCGTCGAGAACATCGGTGCCCGGCGGCTTCACACCGTGCTCGAAAAGCTACTCGAAGACATCAGCTTCCATGCTTCCGAGCGGGGCGGGGAAACGATCACGGTCACGCCAGAGATGGTCCGCGAGACGGTGGGCGAAATGGCCAAGAACGCCGATCTCAGCAAGTTTATCTTGTGATGGTCTGAGGGTTTTAACCCTCCAGCGCCGCCAACATCGGCGCCGAATTCTCGATCCGCTTGATGCGGTCCATGCCGAGCTTCATCTCGGACATGATGAATTCCGCCCGCCGGACGGGACCGCCCACGTTTTCCTTGGGGAAGAGGGCGTGCCAGGCCCCCATTTTCACGCTGAGCGCGCAAAGAACCCCGCCGATGGTGGTGTGGTATTCCTCGATCAGGCGTTCGACGCGGCGGAACCGTTCCGCCGTGATGTTGTCCCACATGGCCTGGGTCGAGCGGTCGAAATTTTCGAACCGACCGGTAATGGCGACCATCAGGTCGTTCATGGTCGATTCCATCATCTTGCAGGTCTTCATCAGATTGATGTCGGACTTGAGCTGATAGTTTTGACGCATCTCGTCCATGGAATTCAGAAAACCCTCGATCACGGGTTCGATCTGATCCAGGCATTGGCGGTAGTAGCTGAGCGAGAGGAAGATATCGCCGTAGTCTTCAAGGAAGACCGGGACATCCTCCAGTTTGATCTCCAGCAGATTGGCCATCTTCTCAAGCCGTTCGCGGGCCTTGCGGATGTCGGGGTCACGGAACAGCTTGAGCACATCATCGAAGTTCTCGATCGATACGTCCTCGTCGCCGAAGATCTGCAGGATCAGCGGATGGGTGAACCGGGTCATATAGCTGGAGAGTTCGCCGGTCTTCGCGGGGCTGAGCCGCAGGTCGGCCACATGGTTGACCTCGATCCCCTGCTGACGGAGCGAGATGCGCAGCGAATACACATCAAAGCTCGGCAGGTCTTGCAACAGGCGCAGCATGATCAGGTCTTTGTTGGTCGATAGGGCGGAACGTTCCCAGCCGAACTCGGCGGGCAGGTCCTCCACCTTCAACTGGCCGCTGCCCGATCCCTCTTCACGAAACAACTCGATGGCACTTTCCAGGCGGACGTTTTTGATCAGCCGCGCATGCTTCAGGCCCGGCGTGTCGATGGGAAGGATCTTCAAGGGCAGAATGTGCAGTGAATCCCGGTCAACGGCGTCTGGATCCGTCTCCCCCTTGGCTGCACCGAGGGCAAGGTCTTCCGGTTCACCGTATTGATTTTCGTCTGCCATGTCTCAAGGGTCTCTATCTGCGTTCCCTGGTATAGCCCACTTGCTTGATAAACCCAGGAGCCATCGTATTCTGCCGCCCAAGAAAGCGCCGAACCGATGCCGGATGCAAGAAAATCGCGAGATTATTGCCTTTCCGGCGCGTGAAGCCTGCCTCAAGGATTTGATCGACCATGCCGCGTTATAAGCTCACCATTGAATACGATGGCACGCCATTTCAGGGCTGGCAGCGCCAGGACAACGGACCAACCGTACAGGCAGCCCTTGAAGAAGCCGTTAAGGCCTTCTGCGGTGAAGAGGCGACACTGTTCGTTGCCGGGCGGACCGATACAGGGGTCCATGCCTATGCTCAGGTGGCTCACCTGGACCTCAGCGTCGACTACGAGCCCTTCAAGGTAATGGAAGCGGTTAATCATCACCTGAAGCCCGAAGCGATAGCGATCCTATCCGCCGAGCGGGTCGCCGATGATTTCCACGCCCGGTTTCAGGCGGTCGAGCGGGGCTACATCTACCGCATCCTCAACCGCCGCGCTCCTGCCGTGCTGGACCGGGATCGGGTTTGGCGGGTGCCCCAGCCCTTGGACGTGGAGGCCATGGACAGGGCGGCGCAGGCCCTGGTGGGCCACCATGATTTCTCCAGCTTCCGTGCCGCAGGCTGCCAGGCCAATTCGCCGATCAAGACGGTCAACCGGATCTCGGTTCGCCGGGCGCTGGACGAGATTGTCGTCGAGGTCGAGGCACCCTCGTTCCTCTATCATCAAGTCCGCAATATCGTCGGCACGTTGGAAAAGATCGGCCAGTGGGAAGCAAAACGGGCTTCCGGTCGTGCCGGAAAACCGGGAGCCTATTCCTGGCGGGCAGAAGACATGGCCAGCATCCTCGAAGCCCGGGACCGGTCGGCGGCGGGGCCGACCGCCCCGGCCTCCGGGCTTTATCTGGCCTTTGTTCGATACTGAGAAGCGGCCTATTCTGCTGCCATTCTCTGCTGACCGGATCCCCCCTTCAATTCCAGGGCCATGGCTTTGTCTTCGGTCATGATGTGCTCGGTTAGCCACTTGGTCGCAAACTCGAAGAAGTCGGTGACGCTGGAATCGTTGCCGGATTCCAAGGCACGGCGTTCTTTCTCGAAGGCTTCGAGGAATACCTTGTGGGATTGCTTGTGTTCGGCCAGACGGCTGTAACCGCGAAGCTCCATCTGGCGTTCTTCTTCGTCAAAGTGGGCTTTCATCTCGCGGCCCATGCGCTCCATGAGTTCGAGCGCCGCTACCGTACCACCGCCATGGACCATCTCGGCATAGAACGTATTGAAGGCATCAACCATTTCCTTGTGGTGGCGGTCCACACCCGGGATTCCGGTCTCAAGGGCGGAATCCCATTCGATCAGGGCCATGGTGTCCTTGTCCACGCGAACCTGAACAAGGAACCGCGCGACCTCATTGCGCATGATATCCGATTGGCGGGACAATTCGGATGACGCGGCCTGGATTTCCCCTGCCGCTTGGCCGGTTTCAGCCGAAGCGGCTTCCACGTCGGCAATGTTTTCCGAAACCTCGCGGGTGACCTGCGATGCCCGATCGACATTTCGGGCGATTTCACCGGTCGCGGCGGCCTGTTCCTGCACGGCAGCGGCCACCGCCGTTGAAATCTGGCTCATTTCCGAAATGACATTGGAAATTCGACCGATGGCATGAACCGCTTCCGACGTTCCGTTTTGGACGTTGCCGATCTGGCTGGCGATCTCCTCGGTCGCCTTGCCGGTTTGGTTGGCCAGGTTTTTGACCTCGCTGGCCACGACGGCAAAGCCTTTTCCGGCTTCGCCCGCACGGGCCGCCTCGATGGTGGCGTTCAGGGCAAGCAGGTTTGTTTGCTCTGAAATCGTGTTGATCAGCTCGACGACCTCGCCGATGCGACCCACATCCCTGGAGAGTTCTTCCACCTTGCGCGAGGTTTCATCGGCGACAGTGACCGCCTCACCTGCAACCTCGGTGGAACGGGCCACCTGCTGACCGATTTCGTTGATGGAGCTGGAGAGTTCTTCCGAGGCGGCTGCTACGGTCTGGACGTTGCCGGATGCTTCATCCGCCAGCCGGGCGACCTCGGTCGCCTTGTCGGTGGACAAGGCAGCCGTTCCGGCCATCTGGGTTGACGAGGCCTCCAGTTCGACGGCCGCCGATGTCACGGTCTCGACCACCGAACTGACAGAAAGATCAAAGGAATCCGCCATTTTTGCCAGGGCTGCCTTCCGTTGGGCCTCGGCTCGGCGGTTTTCTTCAAGTTTTTCGGCTTCGAGGTGGCGAATATGGATCAGCTTCTCCTTAAACACACTGACCGAATGGGCCATCGTCCCGAGTTCGTCTTGCCGCTCGGTGAAGGGAACATTCACCTCCAGATTATTGTCCGACAGGTTCGCCATGACGTCGGTCATAGCCTTGATCGGCCGCACCAGCCGGCGGGAGGCAAAGACCGCGATGGCACAGGCGAGGACCGCCACAACCAATCCACTTAGCACGAGGAGCCAAGCCATCGAGGTTGCCGGTCCACTGACTTCGCTCATTTGTTTTTCGGCTACCAATGCCCAGCGGGTGCCGTGAAACTCCACAAGGTCAAAGGCGCTCAAGACCTCTTCGCCGTTCTTGTTGGTATTCTCCAGGATCCCGTGTTCGCCTTTAAGGGCTCGCATCACGGGTTCGGTCTTTACCTGCCTTTTCAGCATGGTGCTTTCACTGGAAAGGCGAAGATCACTGCGCATCAGATAGTCGCCGCCGACGATGAAGGTTTCGCCGGTTTCGCCCAGTCCCGTGGGGTCGCGCAAAATCTCGTCCAGCCGGTCAACCGGAAGTCTGGCAGCCAGCACCCCAGCAACCGAACCGTCCGTTGCGGTCACAAGTGTGGCGATATGGGCCGAGGCCCCATGGCTGTCCCGCGGATCGGCTTGGAAGTCCACGAAGGCGACTTTGCCGGGCTTGGCCGCGAGAGCACCTTCAAACACCCGGCCCAAGGGCGTTTTTAGATGTTCTGCATCTCGCAGATTGGTCCCCTGCTCCGACCCATGGTCTGCGGAATAGGCCACATCGCCCGAGGGCGTGATCAGGTAAATGTCCGAATAGCCTTTTTCCTGTTTGACCGTCTTGAAAAAACTGTCGAGTCCGGGGGCTTTCGGATCGACCATGGCGCGGGAGGCGTCGCCGCCTTGGGCCAGGAGGCGGATATCTTCATCGATGCTGGTCAGATAATGGGTCAGCGCCTGACGGCGTCCGGTTTCCAGGGTCTCAAGCTTCTCGAATGTCGCATGTTCGAGCGCGAGCTGTGCTTCGACACAGGCCGTGACGATTGTTGCGACCAGCGTGATTGCAACAAGACCGGAGGCGAAAGCCGGAACGCGGAAAGTAAGCAGACTTGTGGGTCGCGCGCCTGCGCGCGCCGTTTGGCCCTTTGACATTGGAATTTCCCCTGAAAGTGATCCCATTGGCTAAATCAGCCGACGTCATCTCTACCCCAAGGTAACATTACAGGTGGGTTACATCCAGCACCTTTAAAAATATTTGATCGATTTTATATCTTAACTCATAAGTATAACAATATAAATTTATTCTTCTTGTTACAATTTGATATCATTTCAATCAAAAAGTTGAAAATGTCTTCAAGAGTCTAGATTGCCCTCTATTTTTTATAGTTGAATCTGGGGAAACTTTACTTACCGTCTATAACTACAATTGTTTTACTACTATAAATAAGGGGCTCAAGCCCCTAGAGGGCCTTTTGCGTCCCTGGAGAATGCAGATGCCGGTATTCAGAGCCGCGCCAGGCCGGACTCAGCCCTTCGTGACGATCTTGACCCGTTGACCGGGATTGATCTGATCCTCCGGCCCAAAGCCGTTCAGGACCCGGAATCGTTCTTCCCGGCGGGTCGGGAAAGGCATTTTCTCTGCGATGGACCGCACCGTCTCGCCCTGGCGTACCTTGTGAATGCGAATGCGCAGGGGCTTGATCTCTGCGGCTTCCCGGTCGCTCAGCAGGCGGAAACTGTAGGTCATGCGCTGCAGATCGGTGGTCAAGTCCTTGGTGCGGTCGGGCGGGGTCAGAAACAGAAGGCGGAACAGGCGGTCGTTTGCCTGGTCATGCAGGGCAATGAAGCGGGCGTCCTTTTTGCCGTCCCGGGTGTTGACCCTGCTGATGCCGGTGGCAGCGTCCAGACCGTTGACATTGATGCGCTCCACCCCGGAGACCGAGACCTTCAGCTTGCTGGCCCAGGATCGCGTCAGGTAACTGGTGACGCTGCCGGCCTCGGCCAGGTTCTTTGGCTTTCCCATGTCGAAGACAATGACCGCGCCGTTGTTATCCCGTGCCACGACAGCGGTCTTGCCATTGAAGATTTCGAAGCCTTCCGGGACGGTGAAGGTCATTTTCAGATCCGGATGGGAAAAGGTCCGCCCTTCCCGAATACCTTCCTTCGGATCGTCCCCGTAGAGCAGGCCATCCGCAACCTGGTAAAAGGCGAGTTGACCCGTTTTGGGGCTGGAAACAGGCGTCGCCTCCGCCAGCTGTCCGGCCTGGATAATGCGTTCCGCCGTCCGGGGGTGGGTATCCATGATCGAATAGCGATCAGCGGCTTCCGGGTCACCGCTCAGTTCCGCCGTGAGGCGCTTGTTTTCCTGCAATTTCTGGAAAAAAGTCACCATGCCCTGTGGGTCATAGCCGACGCGGGTCATGTAACGCACGCCCAGCATGTCGGCTTCCAGTTCCTGTTCGCGGGAAAAGGACTGAAGCCAGGCCTGGGCCCCGAAGGAGGCGAGCTGTCCCGTGCCCGTCGGCACCCCGGCGATGGACCCCAAAACACCAAGGACCGTCAGACCGATGTTGGCCGCCTGGGCCGAGGAATAGCGCTGGGCCGTATGACGCGCGGTGATGTGACCGATTTCGTGGGCCAGGACACCGGCGACCTCGGCCTCATTGGTGGCTGCCCCCAGAAGGCCGCGACTGATATAGACAAAGCCCCCCGGCAGGGCGAAGGCGTTGACGATGTCATCGTTCAATACGGTGAAGGTATAGGGCAGATTGGGCAGTTCGGACTGGCGGGCGAGTTTCAGCCCCAATTCCCGGATGTATTGATTGACCCGGGGGTCTTCATAGGCACCCCCGTATTGTTCCAGAATCTTCGGGTGTTCCTGGGATCCGACCTCGGCCTCTTTTTCCGGTGACATGAAGGCCGTGAAATTTTGTTCGCCCGTGGCCGGGTTTGTTGAGCAGCCACCGAGCGGCGTCAGAAGGGCCAGCAAGCCCAGGACCGCAAAAAATCGGATAGCCTTGGAGGAATCAACCGGGTTTCTGATCATGACGAGCACCCAAACGTTAGCCTTGATCGAAGTATGCGGAGGACAGGGGCCGGCTGCAAGCTATCGACCGCCGGGTCACCTGTTCTGTACCGGTTCCAACAGCTCGATCTGTTCCGGATGGGTCACCTGTATTTCCGGCCCGTTGCGCGATTTCAGCCAACCCCGGACGCGGACCCGGTGGCCCTTGAGATCGACCGGATCGCCATCGAACAGCCGGGCATCCCGACGCCCGATGCGGATGGTGAAATCGCTGCGCCAATCGGCCCCGAAATTGAGGTAGCGCCATCCCTTGACCTCCGCAGCATCGACAATCAGGCCTTCGACAAGCTGAAAGGTGCTTCGGCGTTTGGACAGCCCGTCCAGGTCCGTCGCCTCTCTGATGCCATAGTAGCCCAGACGCCAGATGCCCCGTCCCGCCTCGCGGGCGATCGTCTCTTCCGCCAGCATTGCGCCCACAAGGGCGCGGTTGTCGGGAAAACTGTAAACACGCGCCAGACCGTCGCGCAGCAGCCTGCCCTGGACCCAAAGGCCATCGCTGCTTCGGAACAGATGGGCCAGGAGCCGGCCGTGCCGATCCATGTCGGCCCCGCCATGGCCCAGCCGCACGGACTGGCCGAGTACCAGGGCTTTCAGGGCCTGCTTCGCTTCACCCGCCATGGGCCAGGGCTTGAAACCCTTCCGCCCCAGGGGAAGCTTCGGTGCCTGCAGGCCGACCAGGCGAATCTCCGTCGCCCCCTGGATCGGCGGCGCGATCACCACCGTGTCGCCGTCGATCACGCCGATGACCTTTGCTTCGCCTCCTGGTTGAAGGTCGGCCTCGAACGCCTCAACGGTGGCGCTGGCAGCCATGATGACGATCACCAAGACGACTTTTATGGCGGTGCTCAGACGTGACATCCGGGGTGGCATTGCCTAATCTCTATGGACAGAGTGGGCTGACGGGGCGGTCTCCTCTGTTTGCCCGAAACCGGCAACAGGGCCAACAGTCTTCTTGTCTTTGGCCCGCCGTTTATGGTCCGTCGTCTTCGATCCATCGTTGCGGCGGATGAGCGACCCCTGAACGTGAACGCCAGCGGCACCGGCCATCCGGGGCCCGAACCCGGAGCGCCCGTATGGACGGACGGAACGACCTCTACGATCTCTACCCGCGAATTGAGCCCTTTGAACAGGGCGTGCTCGGCCTGGATGGCGGCCACGAGATGTATTGGGAGCAATCGGGGAACCCCTACGGCACGCCCGTGGTCTTCCTGCACGGTGGCCCGGGTGCCGGGTCAGGCCCGATCCACCGGCGCTTCTTCGATCCCAGTTTCTATCGCATTGTCGTTCTGGATCAGCGCGGTGCCGGGCGATCACGGCCCTATGCCAGTATCGAAAACAACACGACCCAACATTTGATCAACGATCTGGAAAGACTGCGCGGCCATCTCGGCATTGATCGGTGGCTGGTGTTCGGTGGGTCCTGGGGATCGGCCCTGGGCCTCGCCTATGGCATCGCCCATCCCACGTCCTGTCTCGGTTTTGTTCTGCGGGGCATTTTCTTGGGCAGAACCTCCGAACTCGACTGGTTCATGAACGGCATGCGCATGGTCTTCCCCGAGGCCTGGCGCGGCTTCATGGATTTTCTGGACGAGGACGAGCGTCAGGATCCGCTGGAGAGCTACTTCAAACGTCTGACGGATCCCGACCCCATGCGCCATCTGCCGGCTGCCCATGTCTGGAGCCGCTACGAGAGTGCCTGTTCGAATCTGCTACCGCGCTCCTCGGGCAACTTCTCCGTCGGCATCGGTGACGATCCGGGTGCCCTGACCCTGGCCCGGATCGAAGCGCATTATTTCCGTCACGGGATGTTCATGGACGACGATCTGGTGCTCGGCAACCTGAACCGTATCCGCCATCTGCCGGCGGTGCTGGTCCAGGGCCGCTACGATATGGTCTGCCCGATCATCACGGCGGACGAATTGTCGCGCGCTTGGCCGGAAGCCCGCTATGTCGTGGTGCCGGATGCCGGGCATTCGGCCATGGAACCGGGTGTGCGGTCCGCCCTGGTGCGCGCTACCGACAGTCTGAAGGACCGGCTTTGAGCCGGATTTCCTGAACGGTTTACGGTCGACTGGGCCGCTTTCTGTGGATTGTGGGCCACATTCTGCTGCTTTCCGGCCCCTGAAGAGTAAAAAACAAGGTTAATCCCTTGCGGTGGTAGTCCCGCGCCGTAAGATGGCGTCTCCAACGCTGCGTTTGACCTGGAAGGCCCCGTTTATGCGATTCCCGACAACCCTACCGACCCTTCTTCGCCAGGGCCTTTTCGCCGCCTTTCTGATCGCTGCGGTGGCGCTGCAGCCTGGACAGGCCCGCGCCGATGATCCGGCTTTTCTGACCATTGCCGGTGGCTGGTTCGACTTTAACCGGCAGAAGGACCAGGGCGGGGAATACCGTTTGGAATACCGGTCCGACTACAAGCTCTGGGTGGTCAAACCTTTCGCGGCGATCGCCGGCAGTGAAACCGGCAACTTCTTTGTCGGTGCCGGAATTTTGGCCGATATCTATTTCGGCCGGCGTTGGGTCGTGACGCCCAGCTTCGCACCGCACTACTACGCGGGCGGCAACGACGACCTGGATCTGGGATACGAGCTTGAGTTCCGCAGCCAACTGGAAGTCGCCTACCGTTTCGACAACCGGGCGCGCCTGGGCCTTGCCATCAGCCACTATTCCAATGCCAGCTTGGGCGATTCCAACCCCGGCACCGAGACGCTGTCGCTCAATCTCTCCTGGCCGATGGAAGCGCTCAGCTTTAATTCCGGCAACTGAGCCCACTGCCCGAGGGCGTCGCGATGACCTGGACCGTCTATCTTTCCGGTGAAATCCATACCGATTGGCGCGAACGCATTCAGGCGGGGGCGACCGATGCCGGCCTGGACGTCGACTTTGTCGGCCCCGTGACCGATCACGCCAGCAGCGATGACTGCGGCGTCGCCATTCTGGGTGCCGAAGAGCGGGATTTCTGGAAAGATCACAAAGGGGCCAGGGTCAATGCCATCCGGACGAAGACCCTGATCGAGCGCGCGGATGTTGTGATCGTTCGCTTCGGGGAAAAGTACAAGCAGTGGAACGCGGCCTTCGATGCCGGCTATGCCGCCGCTCTCGGCACGCCTTATATTACGCTCCACGACCCCTCCCTGACCCATCCCCTGAAGGAGGTCAACGGACAGGCACTGGCCACTGCTGAGACGCCGGAACAGGTGGTAAAGCTCCTGATCTACGTCATCACCGGTGAGCTGAGGCCATAAGTATCCGAACCACCGGTTTACGCCTTCCGGGCCATCCGCTACATATCAACAATAGACGACAGCGCCAGCCGCACCTTAAGGGTCCTCGTAGCTCAGTTGGATAGAGCACCAGATTCCTAATCTGGGGGTCGCAGGTTCGAATCCTGCCGGGGACACCATTTGGTATCCCTACGCCCGGTCGCCCCATTCGTCGTCATGGGCCTGACCCAGCCAGTCCAAAGCCTCTTTTTCGTTTGCGCTGGCCTTAAAGGTGATGGGTGTGATGGTCCGGGCGCGGTCGGCGAAGGCGCGCAAAAGTCGGATTTCCGCCTGATTGCTGACCAACATGGCTGTTCTCGCTCCGGACCCCCTTTTTTCCAGAAAGGCTGCGCCCGCCCGGGCCACGTCGCAGAAACCATGGGCTGAGAAGTTGGCCAAAGAGGCGGCGCGAAAGTCCCAGATCGAGTGCTGGAAGCTGTGCTTGCTGTAACAGGCGATCAGTGTGGCAGCGAGATCGTCGGCCGTTGGGGTGCCCTTGATCGTGATCCGCAGGGCGTCACTACCATTGGGGACGGCGAACCGGTCAGCAAAACCTTTCATGGAAATTTTCCCTCGAGCATCCCGTATTCAAAACAGCTGACATACCATTGTGATTTATCAACTTCTCGAGGTCTTTCCCGTGAAACTTCCGTGGCACTTTGTTGACAGCGCCCTCACCCTAAAAAAATGCCCTGTTTTCAAAGGTTCAAGAAGAGGAAGGCAGAGCGCGTCTGGGGTGAGAGACGGGACGAGGCGTCAATTTCCAAAAAGTCCTTTCGACTCAATATGCTGCGCTGCAAAAAACAGAAAGCGGGTTAAAACGCCCAGATTGAATGTCTAAGAATCCGATCCTTCAATCCCTTTAAAACCGTTTACCCACAAAAAATAGTCGGAATATAAATTCCTGTTGACACTCGTTCGCATGTGCAGCAAATCAAGGATTAACCGCTACTTTTCATTGGGGATGACGAAACATGACCGAATCAAAACAGACAATATCCGAGCTGCTGACAGGGGATTATTTGCCCTTCGTCATTTTTGGCATCGGTGCAACGATGTTGAGCTGGGTCTTCTTTGCCGGTGACTTGATCCTCGGCTAAGGATTCCTTGTTCGAAGACCCGGGTGGCAGGGGCCCGACCCCGATCCCCCCCTCAGGGCCTCGCCCCCGGGTCAATCTCTTTTGAACGGCAGATGTCCGTTTTCTTAACCAGAGAGACAAAAGAACGGGCGCAGCGACAGGGCCGATAGACCTCTTCAGGCCTCACCCGTCATACTTTTCCGGTCACTTTTCCCCGGTCATTTTTCCTAAGTATTTTCAGCCCCTTACGACAAGCAAGGCCGACCGGCGGACCATCGATCTGGCCCGGTCTCTTGAAGGCTACCGCTAAGCCCCCTGATCAATAATCCAGGAAGCTCCGCAGTTTCCGCGACCGGCTCGGGTGCTTGAGCTTCCGCAGGGCTTTCGCCTCGATCTGCCGGATGCGTTCGCGGGTGACGCTGAACTGCTGGCCGACCTCTTCCAGGGTATGGTCCGTATTCATACCGATACCGAAGCGCATGCGCAGTACGCGTTCCTCGCGGGCTGTCAGGCTGGCCAGGACACGCGTCGTTGTTTCGCGCAGGTTGCCCTGAATGGCGGCATCCAGCGGCAAGACCGCGTTCTTGTCTTCGATGAAATCGCCCAGGTGGCTGTCTTCCTCGTCGCCGATGGGGGTCTCGAGGCTGATCGGCTCCTTGGCGATTTTCAGGACCTTGCGGACCTTTTCCAAAGGCATGGAAAGCCGGGCCGCCAACTCTTCCGGCGTCGGTTCGCGACCGATTTCGTGCAGCATCTGGCGCGATGTACGGACCAGCTTGTTGATCGTCTCGATCATGTGCACAGGAATCCGGATCGTGCGCGCCTGGTCAGCGATGGAGCGCGTGATCGCCTGCCTGATCCACCAGGTGGCATAGGTCGAGAACTTATAGCCACGGCGGTATTCGAACTTGTCCACCGCCTTCATCAGGCCAATGTTGCCTTCCTGAATCAGGTCCAGGAACTGCAAGCCGCGGTTGGTGTACTTCTTGGCGATCGAGATCACGAGGCGCAGGTTGGCCTCGATCATCTCTTTCTTGGCCTTGGAGGCCTCGCGCTCGCCTTTCTGTACCGTGCCAACGATGCGGCGGAATTCGGAAATCGGCAGCCCCGAGGCCTTGGAGACCATGGCGATTTCGGCGCGTTGTTTTTCGATTCCGTCCGGGTTCTTGGTGGCGAATTTGGTCCAGCCTTTGCCCAGCTCGCCGACCTTTTCCAGCCAGGCCGGGTCCAGTTCGTTGCCGTAGTAGTGCTTCAGGAAGTCGTCGCGCTTGACCTTGCAGTCGACGGCCATGCGCAAGAGCTTGCCTTCATGGCTGAGCAGCTTCTTGTTCAGGTCGTAGAGCTGTTCGAGCAGCTCTTCCAGGCGTGCGTTGTTCAGGTGCACCTTTTCCATCAGGTCAACCAGCTCGGCGCGAAGCTTGTGGTAGCGTTTCTCCAGGCTGGGCTTGACCTCTTCACCGACGTGAATGGCCTCCAGGCGCTGGGTTTGTGCCTTATGGAGTTTCTTGTATACGGCTGCGATCTGCTCGAAGGTCTCGACGACTTCCGGCAGCAGCTTGGCTTCCATGGCGGCGAGGCTGAGGTTGTTTTCGGCGTCGTCCTCGTCGTCATCCGACTTGTTCTCGCCGTCTTCAGAGCCGCCTTCGGACGTCGCGTCGCCATCCTCGGAATTTTCTTCGCTGTCTGAATCGGAATCGGCGTTGTCGTCGGAGTCTTCTCCGCCTTCGCTTTCGCTGTCTTCGTCCTCGCCATCACCTTCGACTTCCGCCGGCTTGGGGCCGCCGCCGTAGGTGGTTTCCAGGTCGATGATATCGCGCAGCAGAAGTTCTTCGGCAATCAGCGCGTCGTGCCATTCGACGATGGCGCGGATGGTCAGCGGGCTTTCGCAAATGCCGCCGATCATCATCTCCCTGCCGGCCTCGATGCGCTTCGCAATGGCGATCTCGCCCTCGCGCGAAAGCAACTCGACGCTGCCCATCTCGCGCAGGTACATGCGCACGGGATCATCCGTGCGGCCCAGATCGGCCTCATCGACGTTCCCTGCGGCGCCTGATTCTTCGCTCTCGTTGGACGTCTCTTTTTCGGAATTGTCGTTGTC
This sequence comes from Magnetovibrionaceae bacterium, assembly GCA_049603795.1. Classification (GTDB taxonomy): domain Bacteria; phylum Pseudomonadota; class Alphaproteobacteria; order Rhodospirillales; family JBMYSY01; genus JBMYSY01. Next base: position 218,204 of record JBMYSY010000001.1, on the reverse strand, counting down.
TTCAGATTCTTCGTTTTCGACAACGTTGATGCCCATCTCGCTCAGCATTGACATGGTATCTTCGATCTGTTCGGAGGACACCTGATCGGGCGGCAGGGCGGAGTTCAGCTCGTCATAGGTGACGTAGCCGCGCTCCTTGCCGCGCTGGACCATCTTTTTGACGGCCGCGCCCATGGTATCGAGAAGCGGGCTGTCGCCACCTTCTTCCGAAGATTGTTGTTCTTGCTTGCTGGCCGTGGACTTGGTCGCCATTGGCGCACTGCTCCGAAATATCTTAAAATCGTTACCGCGGTCAAACGAGCCCGCGATCAAGCGGGTCGCGATCAAAAGGGCCTTCGGGGGCTGCGTTCCTGTTGCCAAAAACGAACCCGACAGCCTATCGATCCACCAAGAGAAACCGCGAACCTCCCCCGATGGGCCGCGGTTACAAAACAGAACAAGCCCCTATCGCGCGCCTTTCCCCCGGGGCCAGATTTGGATAACCGGTGGGTCAAAAGGTCGCCCGTGGAAGGGCTCACAAAAGGTGGCCATAAGACTTGACGGAATCAAGTCCCGATTCGGCGTTTGGGGGTTAAAGCGGGAGGGGTCTGTTTTGTCAAGCAATCTATGAGGGTTATGCGCCCAGGTGCCGACTATCCGCCTTCCTCCTCGGCCTTGGCCAGATTGCGTCGAAAGGCCTCTTCTATATCGTCGAAATCAACGACCTTTCCCGGCCTTTCTGTCGGATCATCTTGTTCAGGCCCAACCGATGCGACCACCTGGGCGAAATTGGCGCGCCAGGTCTCGAGCACCCGGGCCGCGTCAACCTCTGTTCCGATCATCCGATGGGTGCGGATCAGCGGATCCTCGAACAACCCGTCGAGGGCGAAGGCCTGACCATCGGCGCTCAAGCGGTCTTTCAGTTCCGCAGGTGTCGGGCCGGGGGACAGGCTGAGATCCAGAATCAGGCTCTGGCGCAGCGCATCGAGCGCCGCGTCGGAAAAATTCACACGGCCCAGGTCCTCTTCCAGATCGGGGAAGAGATGGGGGTGGTTGATCGCAATGGCCATCAGGACCCGTGCCGCCGAAAGGGCCGGATCAACCCTGGGGCCGGTGCCGGAAACGGCAACCAGCGGCTTTTCCGGTGGGCCCCAGGGGCGTCGCCCGGGCTTGGCGGTTTGTCTCGGCTTTTTGGCCCAGAGCCGGTCCTTGAAGGATCGTGCCAGATGGCCGCGCAACGTGGGATCGCCCACTTGCTTGGCGAGGTTTTCCAATCGGTCCTGCAGGGCCGCCCGGGCCTCGGGCTCTGATGGGACCTGGCCGCCGGATTCCATGCGCCAGAGTGCTTCCGAAAGGGGCAGGGCGGTCTCCAGGATCGAGCCAAAGGCCTCCGGCCCGCCCGTTTGCACCAGACTGTCGGGATCTTCTCCTTCGGGCAGATAGGCGAAGCGCAGCCCGTGTCCGGATTTCAGGATCGGCAGAGTGCGTTCCGCCGCCCGCCGGGCTGCCTTCTGACCGGCCTTGTCGCCGTCGAGACAAAGCACGGGTTCCGGCACCAGCCGCCAAAGGCTTGCAATCTGGTCCTCGGTCACCGCCGTGCCGAGTGGAGCCACGGCATAGCCGAACCCAGCGTGGGCGAGAGCGATAACGTCCATATAGCCTTCGCAGACCACCAACCGACCGGATTTGCGCGCTGCCGGAGCGGCGAGGTCGAGGCCATAGAGCACCCGCCCTTTGTGGAATACCGGTGTCTCGGGGGAATTCAGGTATTTCGGCTTGGCGTCGCCTAAGGCCCGGGCACCAAAACCGATGATCCGGCCCTTGCGATCCGAAATCGGGAACATCACCCGGCCCCGGAAGTAGTCATAGGGGTCGCGACCGTCATCGGGACGTTTGGCCAGCCCGGCCTCGACCATCAGCTCGTCGCCGTAGCCCTGTCGCTTCAATGCGCCTTTCAGGGCTCCGCTGGCCTCGAGCGAGAATCCCAGGCGGAAACGCTTTATCGTTTCCTCCGACAGGCCCCGGTTGACCAGATAATGCAGGGCGTCGCGGCCTTCCGGCTGGGACAGATTGCGCTGAAAGGAAACACAGGCCGCCTCCAGCACGTCATGAAGCGTCTTGCGCCGTGCGGCCTTCTTCTCGGCTTCCGGGTCCTGGGCGGGTAGCGGAAGACCGGCTTCGCCCGCCAGCCGTTCCACGGCGTCCGGAAAACTCAGGCCCTCCGCCTTCATCATGAAGTCAATGACGTCGCCGTGTTCGCCGGACGAAAAGCAATGATAGAAACCCTTCTCGGGCACCACATAAAAAGACGGTGTCTTTTCCTTCTGGAAGGGGCTCAGGCCCACCCATTCCCGTCCCTTTCGCTGCAGGTTGACGCGACGTGCCACCACGTCGACAAGATTGACGCGCTCGCGCAACTCTTCCAGGAAATCGGGGGGGAAGCCCATTGTGGTCGGCCCTCGAAAAAAGGCAGGTTCCCTATGGCGGGTTAGGGCTTCAGCTTAGAGCGACCGGGCTTATTGCGCCAAGCGTTCCTTGACCATCTTGGAGGCGGCCGCGAAATCCATTACACCGGCGTGGCGTTCCTTCAAAAGGCCCATGGTCTTGCCCATGTCCTTCAGGCTCGCCGCCCCAATCTCGCTCATGGCGAGTTCCACGGCCTTGGCCATATCCTCGTCCGTCATGGGCTCAGGCAGAAAGCGGTTGATCACCTCGATCTCGGCGGCTTCCTGTTGGGCCAGTTCAAGACGCCCGCCCTGTTCATAAAGCGTGATGCTTTCTTTGCGCTGTTTGACCATGGACTGCAGCAAAGACAGAATCTCGTCGTCGGTGATGCCTTCCATGTTGCCCTTGGACCGAGCTGCAATATCCCGGTCCTTCAGCGATGCCAAAATCAGCCGGATGGTCTGGACCGCTTGGTCCTCTTTAGCCTTCATGGCTGTTTTCAGGGCATCATTCAGCTCGGTACGCATCATGACAGGGTGTCTCCTGGGGGCTTCTGAATCACGAAAGCGCATACGTTAACCAAGGCGAGGCCAAAAGGCAACTCTGACTTTTTCGCTAACATATTGGAAAATATGAGTTTTTCTAATATTTCAGGACTTGACGAACGGCCCGCCATTGCTTACACCTCTCCAAATTCCGCATGTCGTTAACCCTGATGTCCGGTCGCCCTGATCCAGAAATGGCCAGATTTAGACCGGTGTGGCTTCGCGCAAGCCTTCAACAAGGCGGCTGCATGGGAATTTGCCCGATTGTGTGCTTAACGCTAGCCCCGCGGCCCTCTGGCTTCGGGGCCTTACTGCGAGGATAGATGGTCATGTCCGCTCCTGGGTCCACTGCAGCCCCGACCGCGCCTGAGGTCTCGAGCCAAGCCCGTCCGCCGGGCTGCAATGCAGCCGTGGTTTTGGACGACGGGACGGTCTTTTGGGGGCGTGGTGCCGGTGCGGTGGGCGTCGCCATCGGCGAAATCTGCTTCAACACCTCGTTGACCGGCTATCAGGAAATCTTGACCGACCCTTCCTACGCGGGTCAGATCATCACCTTCACCTTCCCGCATATCGGTAACATCGGCACGAATGCGGAAGATGACGAAACGACCAAGCCGGCCGCGCGGGGCTGCATCCTGCGCACCGACATTACCGATCCCTCCAATTTCCGCTCGGCTGGGCATCTGGATGCCTGGCTGCGCGAGAAGGAACTGGTTTGCGTCACCGGCATCGACACCCGCCGCCTGACGCTTCGCATCCGCGATGGTGGCGCGCCAAAGGGCGCGATGATCCACCTGCCCGACGCCGAGATCGATATCCCGAGCTTGCACGAAATGGCCCAGTCCTGGCCCGGGCTCGAAGGCATGGATCTCGCGAAGGAAGTTACGACCGAAGAAACCTACGACTGGAACCAGACCCGCTGGGCTTTGGGTGAAGGCTTTGGCATCCAGCAGGACCCGAAGTTCCACGTGGTCGCCATGGATTTCGGTGCCAAGCGCAACATCCTGCGCTGCCTGGCCGCGGCGGGCTGCAAGGTGACCGTGGTGCCCGCGACGGCAACGGCTGACGAGATATTGGCCCATAACCCGGACGGTATCTTTTTGTCCAACGGCCCCGGCGATCCGGCGGCGACCGGGGAATATGCGGTGCCGGAACTACAAAAGCTCTTGGGCTCCGGAAAGCCGATCTTCGGCATCTGCCTCGGTCATCAACTGCTCAGCCTGGCCCTCGGTGCGACGACGTCGAAGATGCACATGGGTCACCGGGGCGGCAATCAGCCGGTCCAGGACCTGGAGACCAAAAAGGTCGAGATCACCAGCCAGAACCACGGCTTCGTCGTCAACCGCGACAGCCTGCCGGCTGGCGTGGTGGAAAGCCACCGGTCCTTGTTCGACGGTTCGGTCGAAGGCATCCGCGTCGAGGGCAAACCGATCTTCTCCGTCCAATACCACCCCGAAGCCAGCCCCGGTCCCCAGGACAGCCACTACCTGTTCCACCGGTTCGTTGAGTTGATGGAGAAGGCATAGAATCAAACCGGCCCGGTCGGGCGGAATGTTTCCTGTCACTGCTCTCAACCACAGAGAACACAGGGAACACAGAGGTTCATAGAGAAGGGGAGGCGTGATCGACGGAGACGTTTAGGATGTCAAGGCCGCGTGAAGGTTAGAGATTTGAGGTTCTCCTCTTCTCTTTTTTTCTCCGTGGGCCTCTGTGTTCTCTGTGTTCTCTGTGGTGAACCAACATCATCGATGCAAACCGCAGCCTCTCCCGCTCAAAACACCAAAGACCCGCTGACGAGCCAGATCATCGGCCTCGCCATCGAGGTCCACCGCGAACTCGGCCCCGGCCTGCTCGAATCCGCCTACGAAGAATGCCTGGCCCGAGAACTCACAAACGCGAGCCTCGGATTCGAGCGCCAGAAACAGATCCCCGTCCACTACAAGGGCGAGCCCGTCACCCCCGGCTTCCGGGTCGACCTTTTGGTCGAAAATGAAGTCGTCGTCGAACTCAAGGCCGTCGAGAAACTGCTGCCGATCCATGAAGCCCAGGTGCTCACCTACCTTAAGCTGGGCGGCTTCCCGACAGGATTGATTATGAACTTTCACGCCATGCCGCTGAAGAGCGGCATCAAACGCTTGGTGGTGTAACCCATGCCCAAACGCACAGACATCTCTTCCATCCTGATCATCGGGGCCGGGCCTATTGTTATCGGGCAGGCTTGTGAGTTCGATTATTCCGGCGCTCAAGCCTGTAAGGCGCTGAAACAGGAAGGCTTTCGGGTGATCCTGGTGAACTCCAACCCGGCGACGATCATGACCGACCCGGGACTGGCGGATGCGACCTATGTGGAGCCGATTACGCCGGAGATGATCGAAAAAGTGATCATGAAAGAGAGGCCGGATGCCGTCCTGCCGACCATGGGGGGTCAAACGGCCCTGAACGCGGCGATGAAGCTGGACGAACTCGGCATTCTGGAAAAGCACGGGGTGGAGCTGATCGGTGCCAAGGCGGACGTCATCGACAAGGCCGAAGACCGCCAGAAGTTCCGCGACGCCATGGAAAAAATCGGTCTCAACTGCCCGAAAAGCCAGGTGGTCAACACGCTTGAAGACGCCAAGGCTGCCATGGACGAGATCGGCTTGCCGCTGATTATTCGCCCGTCGTTTACGCTGGGCGGTATCGGCGGCGGCATCGCCTATAACGTGCCGGACTTCGAACGCATCGTCTCCGGCGGCCTGGCCGCCTCTCCGGTTACCGAAGTGCTGATCGAACAGAGCGTGCTGGGCTGGAAAGAATACGAGATGGAAGTGGTCCGCGATTCGGCGGACAACTGCATCATCATCTGTTCCATCGAAAACGTCGATCCGATGGGTGTCCACACGGGTGATTCGATCACCGTGGCCCCCGCCCTGACCCTGACCGACAAGGAATACCAGATCATGCGCGACGCCAGTCTGGCGGTGCTGCGCGAGATCGGTGTGGATACCGGTGGTTCCAACGTGCAGTTCGCGGTGAATCCGGAAAACGGTGAGTTGATCGTCATCGAGATGAACCCGCGGGTTAGCCGCTCTTCCGCGCTGGCCTCCAAGGCGACCGGCTTCCCGATTGCCAAGATCGCGGCGAAGCTCGCCATCGGCTATACGCTGGATGAGTTGGACAACGACATCACCGGCGGGGCCACGCCAGCCTCGTTCGAGCCGACCATCGACTACGTGGTCACCAAGATCCCCCGCTTCACCTTCGAGAAGTTCCCGGGTGCCGACCCGATGCTGACCACCTCGATGAAGTCGGTGGGCGAGGCCATGGCGATTGGCGGCACCTTCGCCGAATCGCTCCAAAAGGGTCTGCGGTCGATGGAAACCGGGCTGACCGGGCTCAACGATGTTGAGATCGAAAACCTGGACCGCGACGGCAAGGATGCCGTCCTGGCGGCCCTTGCCAAGCCGCGATCCAACCGGCTTTTGGTCATCGCCCAGGCCTTCCGCGAAGGCCTGAGCCTGGCGGAAATCCAAGGGGTTACCAAGTTCGACCCCTGGTTCCTCGCCCAGATCGAGCATATCGTCGCGGTCGAGGGCCAGATCAGGAAACACGGTCTTCCGACGGATGCGGTGAACCTGCTGGGGTTGAAGAAGCTCGGCTTCTCGGACGCACGGCTCGCCGAACTCACCCAGGCCAAAGAGAAATTCGTGCGCGATCGCCGTCGTCTGCTCGGCGTCCATCCGGTCTATCGCCGGGTCGATACCTGTGCGGGCGAGTTCCCCTCGGCCACCCCCTATATGTACTCGGCCTACGAGGGCGACGGGGTGCATTCGGCCCAGTCCGAGGCCCAGGTGAGCGACCGGGAAAAGGTTGTCATCCTCGGCGGCGGCCCGAACCGGGTCGGCCAGGGGATCGAATTCGATTACTGTTGCGTCCATGCGGCCTATGCCCTGAAGGAGCGTGGGATCGAAGCCATCATGGTCAACTGCAACCCGGAAACGGTATCGACCGACTACGACACGTCCGACCGGCTCTATTTCGAACCCCTGACGGCGGAAGACGTGATCGAACTGATCACGGTCGAGCAGGGCAAAGGCAAGCTGCTGGGTGTTATCGTCCAGTTCGGAGGCCAGACGCCCTTGAAGCTGAGCCATGATCTGGAAAAAGCCGGAATCCCCATCCTGGGCACCTCACCGGATGCCATCGATCTGGCGGAAGACCGGGAACGGTTCCAGGCGCTGCTCCAAGAGCTGGATCTGAAACAGCCGGCCAACGGCATCGCGCGTTCGGAAGACGAAGCCAAGGGCGTCGCGGCCGAGATCGGTTATCCGCTGGTGATCCGGCCGTCCTACGTGCTGGGTGGCCGCGCCATGGAAATCGTCCACGACGAGGCCGGGCTCGACCGCTACATGCGCGAGGCCGTGACCGTGTCCGGCGACAGCCCGGTTCTGCTGGATTCCTACCTGCAGGATGCGGTCGAGGTGGATGCGGACGCGCTTTGTGACGGCGAGAAGGTCTATGTCGCCGGTGTTATGGAGCACATCGAAGAGGCGGGTATTCACTCCGGCGATTCCGCCTGTTCCCTGCCGCCGCATTCGCTGGATCCGGCGGTTATCGAGGATATCCGCGCACAGTCCGAAAAGCTGGCCCTGGCCCTGAAGGTGCGCGGCCTGATGAACGTGCAATTCGCTGTCAAGGACGGTGTCGTCTACATCCTGGAGGTGAACCCGCGCGCCAGCCGGACGGTCCCCTTTGTTGCCAAGGCGACCGGCCTCCCTGTGGCCAAGGTGGCTGCCCGCCTGATGGCCGGAGAGACCTTGGCCGACTTCAACCTGGAAGGCACCCATCCGGACCTGGGTCATGTTGCGGTGAAGGAGGCGGTCTTCCCGTTTGCGCGCTTCCCCGGCGTCGATATCCTCTTGGGCCCGGAAATGAAATCCACCGGCGAGGTCATGGGCATCGACGAAGACTTCGGCGCGGCCTTCGCCAAGTCCCAGCTGGGTGCCGGTACCGTCCTTCCCGAAACCGGAACGGTGTTCATTTCCGTCCGTGACCGGGACAAGCAGGCGGCTGCTGAAATCTCGAGGGAACTGATCGACCTTGGGTTCAAGCTGATCGCCACCAGCGGCACCTGTGCCTATCTGAAGGAACAGGGGATCGAGGTGGAATACGTCAACAAGGTGACCCAGGGACGACCCCACTGTGTGGACAAGATGCTGTCCGGCGAGGTCCAGATGGTGATCAACACCACAGAAGGGGCCCAGGCCATCAAGGACAGTTTTTCCATCCGCCAGACGGCGCTTTCCGACAACGTCGCCCACTACACGACCATCGCAGGCGCGCGCGCAGCCGCCCGGGCGATTGCCGGGATGCGGGATGGACATCTTGCCGTTAAGCCGCTTCAAGCCTATTTTAAACAGTCTCTCTGATTGGCCTTCGGGCGGAACTTGGGTGTTCCCCCGCCGAGGTGATCAGGTCCGGTAACGGTTTTTCCCTATCCAGTAGGGTTAGGATCGGTCTCCGGGGCACCTCATGGGGTGCCCGGCAGGCCAAGAACTTTTATTCCCCGCGTGCAGCGGGACGGTTGAGTGGAAGAGGCCATGGAAAAGTTGCCAATGACGCGTGAGGGCGTCGAATCCTTGGAAGCCGAACTGCGTAAATTGAAGGACGAGGACCGACCGGCTGTGATCCGCGCCATTGCTGCTGCGCGCGAACACGGTGATCTGTCGGAAAACGCCGAATACCATGCGGCGCGGGAACGCCAGAGCTTCATCGAAGGCCGGGTGATGGAACTGGAAGCCATTATCAGCCGGGCCGAAATCATCGATACGTCGAAATTCTCGAACGATGTTATCCGCTTTGGTGCCAATGTGTTGCTGGCCGACGAGGATACCGACGAAGAATCCCGCTACAAGATCGTCGGCACCCATGAATCCGACATCAATTCGGGCCTGCTGTCGATTACGGCACCACTTGCCAAGGCGCTGATCGGTAAGGCCGTGGGCGATTCGGTCGAGGTGAAAACGCCCGGCGGCTCCAAGTCCTACGAAGTCTGCGAAATCAACTACGCCTGATCCGGGCTTATGCTCTTCCGGCGTCAGTTGACGGGACTCCCCCCGAGGGGCAACACTTAGGCCGGGCAATACTTGGACACAGATGATCTGTGATTCCCATTGGCCTTCGGGGAGATAATATCCATGCAACCCATCGATATCCTGGCGACGGCCATGGCCTATGTCAGCCTCGCCGACGGTAACATCGGGCGGGAGGAAAAGGCGCACCTTTACCTCACCGTGGGCAAGCTGGTCGGCTTGACCCAGATGACCGAAGAGCAGATGAAGGAACTGGTCCAGAAGGCCTTCAAGTACGCTCAAACCCAGGACTACGAGCAGTTTTTGGACATCGCCTTCGATTCGCTGACACCCGGTCAGGCGACCAGTGTGCTGCTGAACATGTACGACTTGATGCTCTGCGATGGCACGATCGCGTCCGGCGAAAAGAAGATGATAGACCGTTGGCGGGCCCGGTTTGAGGTCAACCCCCAGATCATGACGGCCTTCCGCCAATTGTTGATCGTCAAGAACGACACCCGGATGTTTATGCAGAGCGAACACCCTTGCAACGAGGCCGGATTCAACCTCAACGTCCGCCTTGTGAGCGGGGATGACTGACCTTCAGCAACTGCCCCTCAGGCGTCATTGTTTGTGACTGCAGGGGCGTGAGCGACTCGGTTTCGCCCTGTTTCTTTCGCGGTATAGAGCGCTTTGTCGGCTCGGGCCAGGAGGTCCGCGGGATCGAGTTCCTTGCCGTTGTCCGTCACGGCTCCGATGCTGGCGGTGACCACGTCCGAAACCAAAGATCCCTTATGTTCGATCCCCAGTTTCTGGATGTTGAGGCGGATGCGTTCGGCCACTTCCTGGGCACCGTCCTGGTCGCATTCGGGTAACAGGCAGGCAAATTCCTCACCGCCGACGCGAGCCGCCAGATCGGGTGCCCGACCGATCGCCCCGGTCAATACCCCGGCGACCTTGCGCAGGCATATGTCGCCCGTCCCGTGACCATAGGTATCGTTAAAGGGCTTAAAGAAATCCACATCCAGCAACAAAACCGACAGTGGATCGCCGGATCGATTGGCCCGGGCAACTTCCTTGGCCAGATGCTGGTCGAAGGTGCGGCGGTTGGGAATCCCGGTCAGGCCGTCGGTGGCGGCCAGGTTTTCCAATTCGTCGCGGATCCGCTTCAGTTCCAGATGATTCCGGACCCGGGCCACCACCACCGGCGGACTGACCGGTTTGGTGATGTAGTCAATGGCCCCGATTTCCAATCCCTTGGCCTCCTGGTCGACGCTGGTCATCGCGGTCACGAAGATGACCGGTATGGGGCGGGTCACCGGGTCTTCTTTCAGGATGCGGCAGACCTCGAACCCGTCCATCATCGGCATCATGATGTCCAAGAGAATTAAATCCGGGGTTTGGGCGGCGGCGATATCCAGGCAGTCCTTGCCGCTGGTGGCGACGAGCAGGTCGTAGTCGTCACCCAGGCTCTCGGCCAGGATTTCGATGTTGGTGGTTTCATCATCGACGATCAGGATGGTCGCCTGAGCGGGCTGCGGGTTCAAATCCCATCTCCTTTCTGCTCAGGCACGACCTCTTGGATATCGAGACGCTTCCTAAGGCTCTTGAGTGCAGATGCGGCGGTCCTGAAATCAAGCCTGCCCAGGCAATTGCTGAGCTCTTCGATTTCACTGAAGGCACTGGCCCCCGGAAGCGCCATTAGCTTTTTCAAGGTCCCCTTGGCCTTCAGACTGTTTCGCGCGAGCAGGATGTCCAAGTCCATGATTATCTCTGCGGCGCTCTCAAGATCAAGGGTGGGGGGCTGATCCGGTGCCGCAGGATTCAGGGCGGATACCAAAGGCATCAGCTGTTCCGAAAGGGTGGCCAGCCCCTCCGCCGGGTCACCCGGTTCAAGACCGGACAGCCGGTGCTCGATTCGCTCGGCTGCGTCGGCAATGCCATGGGCGGACAGGTTGCTCGCAGCACCTTTCAATGTATGGGCCAGAATCTCGGCATCCTTCAGCCGGCCTTTATCTATTTGTTCCCGCAGATCTGAAGGTGTTTCTGCGAACCGCTTCACAAAACTCGACAGCAAGCGGTCAAAGAGAGCCTGATTGCCGCCCAAGCGCTTGAGCGCCTCGGTTTGATCGACACCGGGAGGGCCGGATGGGTCATCGAGCCCCTCAGGGCTCTGTTCGGAAATCCTGTCGAGGTCTGGCCCCATCTGTTCCTGGCGACCGGTCCAGCGCGCGATTGTCGATAGCAATGCCTGGGGATCAACCGGTTTGGAGACATGGTCCTGCATGCCCGCTTCCAGGCAGGCATCTCTCTCCGCCGCGAGGGCATGGGCGGTCATAGCGATAATCGGCAGGTCTTTCCACTGTTCGCGCTGTCTGACCCGCCGGGTTGCCTCCAGGCCGTCCATGACCGGCATCTGAACGTCCATCAGCACCAGGTCGAAGGCCCGCCCTGCCTGGCTTTGGGAAGCGTCCAGGGTGCTAAGGGCTGCCTCGCCATTATCCGCGATCTCAACCTCGATCCCGGCTACAGACATCATCTCCCGGGCCACTTGCTGGTTGATCTCGTTGTCTTCCACCAGAAGAACGAAAACCCCTCTCAGGTCAAGCTGGCTCTGCGACCTGAGGCCATGATCCTGGATGCTCGCCTCGTCCTTGATGGCGAAGGGCAAAACAAAGCGGAAGGTCGAGCCCTGGCCCGGTTCGCTCTCGACGCCGATATGGCCGCCCATCAGTCCGACCAGGCGGCGGCAAATCGCAAGGCCCAGCCCGGTTCCGCCGTACTTCCGTGTCGTCGAGGTATCGGCCTGGGTGAAGGAATCGAAAAGGCGTTCGCTCTGTTCCGGGGTCAGGCCGATACCGGTGTCGACCACCTTGAAGACCACCTCGCAGGTGCCGTCCTGGGCGGAAGTTTGCCGCGCACCCAGGATCACGCTGCCCGCCTCGGTAAATTTGATCGCGTTGCTGACCAGGTTGGTAAGCACCTGCTTCAGGCGTGTCGGATCGCCTTCGACCGCCACCGGCAGATTGGCCGACAATTCGAGCTGGAGTTCCAGGCCCTTTTCCTGGGCCTTGATCTCCAGCAGGGCATGGACGTCGCGGATCAAGGGGCGCAGCGCGAAGACGGTGTTTTCCGTCTCCAGCTTTCCCGCCTCAATCTTCGAAAAATCCAGGACATCGTTGATGATGTCGAGCAGGGATGTCGCGGCGTTCTGGATCTTCGAAAGGTAGTCACGCTGTTTCGGCGTCAGCTTGGTCTGGAGCGCCAGGTGGCTGAGGCCGATTACGGCATTCATCGGTGTGCGGATCTCGTGGCTCATGTTGGCCAGAAAATCGCTCTTGGCGCGCGTCGCTTCCACGGCGCGTTCTCGCTCGATGGCGTTGGTTTCCGCCAGGTCGCGCAGTTCCCAGGCCTGTTGTTCCAACAACTCCTGGCTGGCCCGGACTTCCTGTTCGGCTTCGACGCGCGCCGTAATGTCCTGGATCTGCGAGACCGTGTGGATCGGATCGCCATCCTGATCCCGGACCAGGCTGAGCGACAGCAGGATGTGGACGATATGGCCGTCCTTGTGAAAATAGCGCTTCTGGATCGCAAAGGAGGATATCTCGCCCTTCAGGAGTCGCTCCATCTGCGCCAGATCCGTTTCCAGGTCGTCGGGATGGGTCAGCTCCATGAAGGTCTTTTGCAGCAATTCCTGCCTGTCATACCCCGTGATTTGGCAGAGCGCGTCATTCACCTGTTGGAACCGCCCGTCCAGGGAGACCAGGCTCATCCCATGGCCTGCGTTCTCGAAGGCCTGGCGGAACCGTTCCTCCGACTGGCGAAGTTGGCGTTCCTGGTCCTTGATGTCGGTAATGTCGGCGCGAATGCCGACGACTCCCCCTTCTTTCGTGCGCCGCTCGAAAATCCTGAGCCAGCGCCCGTTATCAAGCCGTTGCAGCATCGGCCCGGACGGGTTGAGGTGTTGATGCAGTCTCTCGGCAATCCAGGCTTCCTGGGAATCCTTGCTCAGGCCTGCCGCCGGGTACTGACCGTGATCAACACCGAAGCGAATGATCTCCTCGAAGGTGCGACCGGGTTCAATGATCGGGGCAGACACCTTGTAGGCTTTCTTATAGTTCTCGTTACAGATCACTAGGCGGTCGTCCTTGTCGTAAAGAACAAAGCCCTCAGGGATGGTCTCGATGGCGTCTCTCAGGGTGTCAACGGCACCTTGGCGGGCGGCCTCGACCTCGCGCCGTTCCGTCACATCGCGCAGGATGGCAGTGGTAAGGGCGGCCTCGCCCTCGCCCGTAAAGCTCAGGTTGATCTCGACCGGGACAAGCCGCCCGTCCTTGGTCTGGGCATACAATTCCCGCCCCTGGGCCATCACCCGTGACTGTGGATTCGCAAAGTAGGCATTGCGAAGGTGTACATGCTTTTCCCGCACCGTATCGGGAACCAACTCTTCCAGGCTCAACAGTGAGAATTCCGCGGCTGTGTAGCCGAACATCGCCTCGGCCTTGTCGTTGACGCGGAAAATTTTCCCGGATCTGTCGACAACAATCATCGGGTCGGGGGCGTGTTCGACCAGGGCCTCAAACTGCTTCAGGGCCATGGCCTGGGCGGTTCCTGCCGCTTGCAACTCTTCCAGTTGCCGGCGCAACCGCAGGGTCAGAGGCCGAAAAACAAAAACCGCTTCGGCAATGAGCAGGAGAATAACCGTGGCCCAGATGGCGGTTTCGATCTTGGCCATCTGCTCAATCGCCAACCGGGCCTTGCGCTCTCGTAAAACCACGATCTGCTCGGCGGTGGCCAGCAGGGCCGGGGCATCCAACTCCACCAGAATGTCGATCTGCCGGGTACGGTTGCCGAGCGCGGCGGCGTCCAGTCCCAGGAGGTCCCGCGAAGCAGCCAGGAAATCCCTGATTCCAAGGTCAAAAAGCCCCGGTTCCTGGAAATAAACAGCCTCGATTTCAGGGGTCTGCCTTGCCGGAGAAGGTTCCCCGTCCGACCCCTCGGCGGTCTGTTTGTTGTGATAGCGCTCTAGCCTGTCCAGCATGCCGGTCAGGACCTGGCGCTGGACCGCGTCATCGGGATCGTGGCGCAGGCGGATCAGGCCAAGCTGGGCCTGTGAAATCAGCATGCGCTGGCGGCCGGATTCATTGACGATGGCGGTCTCGTCCGCCTGACGAAGCGTGATGATTTCCAGGGCAACATAAGAGATCGTCACCAGTACGCCGATGCCGAACAGACCCAGGAGGTATCCCCAGGTCAGTCGGCGAACTTGTACGTGTGGATCAAGCGGTTCCATCTTGCCCCAGGATAACCGCCCTTCAGCCTCTCGGCCATTGACCGAATGAACAGGGTCACCTAGCCTTTCGGACGTCAGGCGTGTTCGATTTCAACATCGATATCGACAGGGACGCCCGGTTTGTTCTTGGACGTACGGATGGTTTCCAGCGTGGATACGGTTTCCACATGGGGGGCTTCGGTAAGCCGCATGGTCAGCGCGTCGCGGTGTTCCTTGTCCTTGGCCACGACCTTCAGCAGAAAGTCCCCGCCGCCCCGGATCATGTGGCATTCCCGGACGTCTTCCCAGTCGCGAACGGCCTCCTCGAAGGCTGTGAGAACGGCCTGATTCTGGCTGTCGAGCCCGACGAGCGCGAAGAACATTTCCTTGAAGCCCAACTTGGTGGCGTCGATCTCGGCGTGATAGCCCTTCACATAGCCATCGACTTCAAGTGCCCGGACACGTCTCAAACAAGGTGGCGCGGAGATTCCGGCGCGTTTCGCCAATTCCACATTGGTGATGCGGCCTTCCGCCTGGAGGTCGCGTAAAATCTTTCGGTCAATCTTGTCCAATTTGACCCGCTGCCCATGTTGGTCACTCAACGAACCATCTCCTTGCGTCCCCCCAAACAGCTTTTCCCCAGGTCATCCTCCCCGGGGACGACGCGTAATAAGCGCCGGACGAATCCAATCTTCTGTTTAATGATCGGTTGTCTCGGTAATTATATTACCCAAGCCGGGGTTTCAAGACCGGAAACCGTTCGGAAACAGCATTTATGTGGAAGTTTTTTGCGCGAGAAGGCTTTCGCGTCGCAGCCGGGCCTTGAAGCCCTTCATCACCGGGCGCGAGATCATGGTTTCCGCCAGAACCCGGTGTTCATAGACCCTCATCCGGACGTCTTCCGCCTTTTCGTCGGCGACCAGGTCACGGGTCTCGGCGATCATGCGATGATAGGTCTCGCCCAACTGTTCGCCGCAGCGCGGACGGTAGGCATCATAGAGCGCGGTCATGATCAGCTTTTCATCCGCGGCCATCTTACATTTGCCATCGAGGATTTTCAGCATCACCGCAATGATGCAGTCGCCTTCCGGGCCGGTAACCTCGGCACCGTCCAACCAATCTTCGGGGCGGATCAGCGTTGTTTGGATCATGGGCTTTCCGAAGCAAGCCGAATGCCAAAGGTTCCAGGTGCGGAAAACGAGGCCTGGCGGCTCCTGCTGTCTGTCGGACTCCCGACAATTGTCGCATCAATTGCTGGTCTTTGGCCTCGGAAGCGACCGGATTCATTGGGACTCTGCCGGTTGGTTCAGGCTTTGCTTAAAGCCGGGCAGGTTTAACCAAACAGATGACGACACGTGATGAAACCGAAACTCGACTGGTCCGCCTACAAGGACGCCGGCATGGGGGATGCCTATGCGGACATCCCCAAACATGGTGGCAATTTCGCCAAGGCCGTGGCCGCCTGTATCAACAGTCGCCTCTGCGAGGGCGAGGGCAAACAGTTGATGTGCCCGTCCTTCAAGGTCAGCGGCAATCCGAACCTGTCAACGGGTGGGCGTGTGCGCCTGTTGAAGGCGGCTCTTTCTGCGGATGACCCCATGTCAGGGCTGAGCGATGCCGAACTGATCGAGGCCATGGACCTTTGCGTTGCCTGCAAGGGCTGCAAGCGGGAATGCGAAAACAACGTCGACATGGCGCTGATCAAGGCTGAATTCCGTGCCCAGCAAGCCGAGCGTGAAGGCTTGAGCCGCCGCGCAAAGCTGTTCGCCGAAACGCCGGATTGGCTGGCCCGGAAGCCCTGGCTGAAGGCGCTGATCCGTTGGCGCAATGGCTCCCGCCTGATTCGGGGCCTGGGTAAGACCTTCCTGGGGCTCAGTCCTGTCCGGGATCTGCCTGAACCCGCCGCCAAGCCCTTCGAGCCGGAAGCCGCGACCCCGACCTCGTCGGAGCCGGTGGGCGAGGTGGTGCTGCTGGTCGATACCTTCAGCCGCCATTTCGAGCCCGCTATTCCCCGGGCGGCGATGCAGCTTTTGCGCCGAGGCGGCTATGCGGTCCAGGTGGCCGAAGCGCCAGAGCCGGAAGGCCGGGCGCTCTGTTGCGGGCGGACCTATCTCGCCCAGGGCATGATTGATCAGGCCCGCGCCGAGGCCGGGCGTCTGCTTGGTGCGTTGCGCCCGCATCTGGAGGCGGACCGCACGGTGGTGGGTCTCGAGGCCTCCTGCGTGTTGGGTTTGCGCGACGATGCCCAGGCCCTGGGGCTTGACCCCGACCTTGCCGCCTTGGGCAAATCCGTCGTCATGCTGGAAGAATTCCTGGCGAAGGAAATCGTCGCCAAGCGCCTGAACCTGCCCTTCAAGCAGGAAGGGGCGAGCGAGCCCCTGCTGATCCACGGCCATTGCCACCAGAAAGCCGTCGGGGCCATGAAATCCGTGCGTCGCGTGCTCAAGCAGGTACCCGGTCTGGAATTCCAGATGATCGACGCCGGGTGTTGCGGCATGGCGGGCAGTTTTGGGATCGAGGATGAACACGCCGACCTTTCGGTCAAAATGGCCGAACAGGCCTTGATGCCGGCGCTGCGCGACGCACCCGAAGCCGCCGTGATGGCCAATGGGTTTTCCTGCCGCCAGCAGATCAAGAGCCTGGGCGATGATCGCCCACGCCATCTGGCGCAAGTCCTGCTGGATCGCCTGGAGCCCTTACAGTCGTGAGTGCTCCGGTTCCCAAGCCCAGCGCCGAGGCGCGCATGCGTGCCTATCATGAGGCGACGAAGCATCGTCTGAATGGCTACGCTCCGGCACCCGGCTTTCTCGACTGGGACAGCCAGCCGGACCCCTTCCGCCGCTGGAAGGGTGCGCCGATCATTGATCTGCCACTGGTCGAAGATTCTGCCCGGCGCAGCTATGATGATCTCTACCGGGTGGAACTGGGTGATTCAGACCCGCTCACCCTCGGCAGCCTCAGTCTGTTTCTCGAGAAGGCCTGGGGGCTGAGCGGCTGGAAGAGTCTCGGGCCGGATCGCTGGTCCATGCGTCATAATCCTTCCAGTGGCAACCTGCACCCGACGGAGTGCTATCTGCTGCTCTGGCAGGTGGGCGAAACCGGGTTGGAACCGGGCCTCTATCACTATGCGCCGGAACAGCACCTGTTGGAGCGACGCGCACGGCTGACCCCCGAGGCGGCCAGGGCCGCAACGGCCAAGGCTCCGGGGGCCTTCGGTGCCATTGGTCTGTCCACGGTGACATGGCGGGAGGAATGGAAGTATGGTGCACGGGCCTACCGCTATTGCCAGCTAGATGTGGGCCACGCCTTAGGCGCGGCTGGATTTTCCGCGCTGACACGGGGCTGGCGGCTGGCCTGTGATCCGACCTTGAGTGACGCCTGCGTCTCCGCCCTGCTCGGCCTGGATCGGGCCTTCACCCGGTCGGAGGCAGAACCGGAAGCACCCGACCTGATGGCGCTGTTCGGCCCCGATCCGACGGGCCGGATCGACGGAGCGGCCCTCGCGGAAAGCCTGACGGATTGGCGGGGAGAGCCATCCTCTTTAAGCGAGGAATGCGTCCGCTGGCCACAGGTGGTCCAGGCGCATGCTGCCGGATTGAAGTCGGAAACGCGCGCGCGTCCCTTCGATGTTCCGGGTCCGCATCCGCTTTCGCGGGCCGACCGGAGCGGCCTTGCGGCAACCGATCTGATCAGCCAGCGCCGCAGTGCGCAGCGCATGGACCCGGAAGGGAGGATCGGGCTGGATGATTTCAAGCGCATCCTGGCGCGTTTGCTGCCTTCGACCTCCGGCCCGTTTGGCTTGTGGCCGCACCCGCCCGCCCTGCATCCCGTGCTCTTCGTCCATGGCGTGGAGGGTCTTGATCCGGGGCTTTATCTGCTTTTGCGCGATGGCGATCAGTATCCGAGGCTGCGCATGGGCATGATCCGGGGGCGATTCGCCTGGCAGCCCATCGAAGATCTGCCGCTGTTTCGACTGAAAGCGCCCTGGGACTTGCGGAAGACCGCCAACAAACTCTGCTGCAACCAGGGCATCTCCGGTCGCGGGGCCTTCAGTATGGGGCTGGTAGCCGATCTCTCCCTGATCGAGGCGGAGGGTGCCGCCACCTGGCGCCGCCTGCATTGGGAGGCCGGCCTGATCGGTCAGGTCCTCTATCTGGAGGCCGAATCGGTCGCGCTATCGGGCACCGGAATCGGCTGCTTTTTCGATGACGAGGTGAACCGAACCTTTGGGCTTGAGACAGGACCCGAGGCACCTTGGGGGGTCGTCTATCACTTTACCGTCGGTCTGGCGAAGGTTGACAAGCGCCTGGTGAGCGAACCTGCCTATGGCGACCGACGGTGGATCAGGGAGGCCCGGTGACATGACGGCGACCGATCCCACCGTTGGCGACTACATGCAGTTGTTCGAGGCCTATGGCGGCGATCTGGGCGAGATTTACCGGGAGCCGGACGACGAACGCTACGCCTTCCTGTTCGAACAGATCATCCGTCTGCTGATCAAGCCTTCCGCCTATAACCTGAGCCTTCCGGAGCCCTTCCGGATTTCGGCCCATCGTTACCACGATGGTGATCCCAAGACCTTGCAACATCTGGGCGATCCCGAAAATCGCCACTTCATGCTCTGTGACCTGAACGACTATGTGCTGTTGAACGGCGGTCTCGCCTGGAAACGGCGACGGGAAAGCCAATCGGATACCTCCTCATGATTCTACCGACCAAAGCCACCGAACCACTCGCCGCCCATCGAATGATTGCCAAAGCCATCCAAGGCAGGGCCGACGCCATTGACCGAGCGCTGTTGGGTCATGTCTGGACGGTGACCGAGGCCGGCGGCGTTATGGGCCTTGCCCAAAGTCCGTCCGGTCCCGCCTCGGTCGCAAGCCGGACAATGAGCTTTCCCGGCACGTTGAAAGGATCCCCGGCGTCCGAGATCGCAGCTTGGATAGAGGACTGGCAGCCGCACCGCGCGACCTTGGGTCTGGCGGCTGCAAATGCGCTGATCAACGGGCCGGACAACGAGCTTCTGCAGGCGGCCCAGCCGATCAACCCGGACCCCAGCATGGATAGCGGTGTCCCCGCGCACCTGGCCGTCTTCCACCACTTCAAGGCGCAGCTGACGGGCCGCAAGGTGGTCGTCATCGGACGCTATCCCAAGCTCGACAGCATCCTGGACAGCTCGGAAGTGACCGTCCTGGAGCGCAGCCCCGGCGGCGATGATCTGCCTGATCCGGCGGCCGAGGTTGTGCTGCCGGAGGCCGACTGGGTCTTCATTACGGCAACCAGCCTGATCAACAAAACTTTTTCCCGGCTTGCCCAACTGGCCGATGGCGCGGTCACGGTCCTGATGGGCCCCTCCCTGCCTTGGCTGGAAGGCTTCAAGGACTTCGGCATCGACTATCTGGCCGGTGTCGCACCAATCGATCCCGCGCGTGCCTATGACATTGCTGCGGAAGGCGGCGGTACCCGACTGTTCGGCGAAGGGGTCGGCTATCGCGTCGCCGATATCGGGGTGGAGCGGATGGAGGCCCTGAAGGCTGTGATCTCCAGCACCGCCGACCGCCGGGTTGCGCTGAAGGCCAAGATGGAAGACTGGTACGCCGCCGGGAACACCAGGCGTTTCCCGGACTATGCCGAGCTGGAGCGGGTATCGATCCGTCTTTCGGGCATGGATACCCGCTACAAACGCCAGTGGGATGCCCGTTTCGGGGCCGAGGCGATGCCTTAAAGCGTGATCGACCAAAGCCGAGCCACGATGCGGCGGCTCCTTCTTCGATCAGGCCCTATCAAACACAGGCCTTATCAAACACAAGCCTTGGCGCGAATCGCCTGATTCCCTTAAGTTCAGGCCATGTCGGATGATTTGCTAACCTCGCTGGCCCCTGCTGCTGCCGTCGCCGTTCTGGTTTTGGCGGGTGTTGCAGCTGTGGTCTGGCCTTTGCTGATCGTCACCAAGCGAAAGCTGGCAGAGGCCATGGCGGACCGCGAAAGACTCTCCCGACAGGCCGAACTGGCCCGGGAGGTGCTGGGCCTGGCCCCCGATGGGCTCTATCTGTTCAACCGGCTGACGGGGGCGGAAAGTGCCAGCCCGGCTGTGCTTGAGTTGTTCGGGATCGGTCTTGGAGATCAAGCGACGATGGCGGACCTGAAGCAGCGTTTGCCGGTCGATGCGGCAAGGCTGCTGTCGGATGCCGTCGGCCAACTTGAACAGCGGGGCGAGGCCTTTGATATCGCTCTCACCACCAGCGACACGAAAGCCTTCCGCGCCATCGGTGCCCGCGCGCATGGCCGGGACGGCACGGTCCTGGCCGATCTGATCTGGTTCCGGCCCCTGGCGGGCGAGATGACGCCTTCGCTCGACCGGCACTTGCCGGCTGTCCTGGATGCTCTGCCGATCCCCGTCTGGTTGCGCGATGCCCGGCTTTCGGTGGTGTTTTCCAACAAGGCCTGTGGGGAAGGCGCTCCGGTCTCCGAGGCGGCCCTTACCCTGGCCGCCAAGGCCATGAGTGACGGGGAGACCCATGGCGAAAGCCACGTCATGACATTCGGCGGCGAAACAAGGCCCGTCGCCGTTTCCGAAACACCTGTGGAGGGCTGGCAGGGAACGGTCGGCCTGGCCCTGGGCGAGGGCGAGGCGCTGGCCCCCGCTGGCTTGGACAGCTCCCCGCCCCAATCTCAATCGCAACCCCAACCGCAACCGCAACCGAAAGGCGATATCCCGCTGGCCGTGCCGCTGGCACCGGTCCTCGAAGGTGAAGCGGAAACCGCCGTGGCCGAGGCCAGCGCCTTCGATAACCTGTCGTCGGCCATTGCCGTCTTCGGCCCGGACCGGCGGCTGGTCTATGCCAACCGCTCCTTCGCCGATATCTGGGGCATTGATGTGGACTGGCTGAACAGGTTGCCCCTGCTGGAAGACGTCCTCGACCGCCTGCGGGGCGAACGTCGCCTGCCCGAGGTGGCCGATTTCCGCCGGTTCCGTGAAGAACATCGCAACCGTTTCGGTCGGCTTTCCCATGCGATTACCGAAGTCCTTCACCTGCCGGACGGACGGGCACTGCGCCAGATTCTGACTCCGACGACCAAGGGCGGGATCGTCTATGCCTATGAGGACCTGAGCGAGCGCCTGGGCCTGGAGCGTGAATTCACCGAACTGCACCGGGTGCAGTTGGAAACACTCGACAATCTTTTCGAATCCATCGCCGTCTTCGGTTCCGACGGGCGATTGAAGCTTTGCAATCCGCCATTCCTGGCGCTCTGGGGGCTTGACGGGGCGGAGGTCGAGGCGGGCCTGCATGTTTCGGATTTCGTCGAGGCGACGCGCCCCTACTGGCAGGTGACGGATGCCGAATGGCCCGACGTGCGCGACATCATGGCGGCCCAGATTCTGGACCGCGAAGGGATCAGCGAACGCCTCGGTCGCCAGGACGGTGTGGTGCTGGATGCGGCTGTGGTGCCCCTGCCCGACGGCGCCTCGCTCCTGTCCTATCTGGATGTGACCGATTCGGCCGAGGTGGAGCAGGCGCTGCGCGATCGGGCCGATGCCTTGGACGAGGCGAGCCGCCTGAAGGCGGACTTCATCGCCAATGTATCTTTCGAGACCCGCACGCCCCTGACCAGCGTCCGCGGCTATGCCGAGGCACTGGATCAGGAATACTTCGGGCCACTGAACCCAAGGCAGAAGGATTACGCCGGAGGTATCGTCAAGGCGGCTGACCAACTACAGAAGGTTTTGGGCGACATCCTGGATCTGGCCGCCATCGAGGCCGGAACCATGGCGCTGGATCTGGAGACGGTGGATCTGCACGAACTGCTGGTCAGCGTCCTCGGCCTGGTGCGAGAACGCGCGCGGTCCAAACAGTTGAAGTTGGAATTCGATTGCCCCGCCGACATCGGCTGGGTGGTGGTCGATCCGAAACGCCTGAAACAGGTGCTGTTGAACCTGCTGTCGAACGCCATCGACTTTTCGCCGGAACGGCGCATGGTCGGACTTGTCGCGGCCCGGGCAGACGACAGCGTGACCCTGAAAGTCATCGATACCGGGCTCGGCATGCCGGGCAGCCGGCAAGGCGCGGACACCGAACGCCTGATGGAACCCTTCGAACGGGGACCGGATTCGGAAGGCGACGGGGTCGGCCTCGGCCTCGCCCTGGTCAAGCGCTTCGTTGATCTGCATGGCGGCGATGTGGGGATCAAAACTCAAGCCAACCGGGGTACAACCGTGACGGTCAGCCTGCCCGTCATTGATCATGTGGGTCCGGAAGGCAGTTGAAGCGCGATCGGTCTCTCAGGCTCATTGGTCGGGGGTGGGCCCTCAGGTCGCCACTCGCCGTTCCTGGCCACCGTACTGATTATTCCGCATCCGGCGGCGATCCGGCCCGAAGAAATCACTGGAACGCACGAACATCCGATTGGTCTCGATCACCGAGACAATGCGCGCATAAAGCACCTTCGCGGAGACCGGTTTGGCCAGGAATTCGGTCATGCCTCGGTCGCGGGCCGTGCAAACGTGACGCAGTTCCGTGTTGGCCGTGACCACAACGACCGGGCAGTAGGGATTGACGGTGTCGGCGTCCAGGCGGATCCGGTGCAGCAGGGTCATGCCATCGATCTCGGCATTCCAATCGGTCAGTACCAGATCGGGGTTATATTCCCTAAACATCTCCCAGGCGGCCTCGGGGGAATTCGTTGCATGCACCACCGGCACACCGAAGACACTGAACATATCCGATATCAATCGCCGGATCAGCACATGCTTTTCCAGGAGCAGCACATTAATGCCGCTCAGATCATAGGCTTTCATGGGACCGCCCTCTCCCGCCAATCCGGCCCCGTGTCTCCTGCGCGGAGATCGTGTCTCCTGCGCGGAAATCTTGCTGGGGCCCATTATATTCACCGAAGCTCACGCGACCCTCTGTAACAGAAGTGACGCGTTGTCATAAACCTTAAACATTCTGCGGCTTTCGGTCTACCCGCTTGCCCACCAGGGCCTACCGACAACGCCTACCGACATCGCATGTGCGAAAAGTAGGCCGCGAGATTGTAGATATCGCCATCGGTCAGCAGTTCCGACTGGGGCTTCATCATGGAATGCAGCCGTTGGCGGTCGGGGTCTTCCTCTTCCATCGTCCATTGCGACTGGCGCAGGGCGAAGAGCTGCTTGGTAATGTAGGGCGCATGCTGGCCGGCGAGCCTGGGCAGCATCGGATACTTCGCACGGCCTTCGACCCCATGGCAGCGGAAACAGCGCCTGGCCATATCCGGGACCGGCAAGCGCATGGCTTCCCGCGAGGAATGGCAGGTCAAGCCGGCATAATAGGCGGCCAGATGTTTGATGTCCTGATCCGACAGGTTGCGGGACACGCTTTCCATGGTCTCGTGGTGGCGGTCGGCCAGGGGATAGCCCTTGGGCAGATGGCGCGCGGCATCCCTGAAGGCAAAGAGCTGCTTTTCCAGGTATCCCGCGTGCTGACCCGCGAGGTTGGGCCGGGTGGAATCATCGGTGACCCCGAAGGCACCATGGCAGCGCCAGCAGTTGTGTTTCCGGCTCAGAACCTGGCCCAAATCCGCATTGGGGGGCAGCGAGGCTTCCCGCTGAAGCTTTTGAGCAAGCACACCGGACTGTCCGAGACCGATCAGACACGCAGCCAGAAGACCGGCCAGCAGATAGATTTTACAAATGCCAATCCCCATCGGCCTTCCCCCCAAAGGCGGTCTCAAGCACCGGAGGTTCGATCACCAGCTCTCTGGTGTCAGGTGCCCGGCACACCTTTCGACGTGGAATATTCGAAGTTCAACGGATCGTCGGGATGCACAAGCGGTTGGATCGCATGGGCCGCCATGGCGGCTTCGGAAAATCCGCAGAGGATCAGCTTCAACTTCCCCGGATAGACCGCCACATCCCCGATGGCGAAAATCCCCTTCCGGTTGGTTTCCAACGTCGAGGGTTCAACCTGGATAAAGTTGCGTTCCAGGTCAAGCGACCATTCCTTGATCGGCCCCAGGTTTTGCGACAGCCCGTAGAAGGCCAACAGATAGTCCGCCTCGATTTTCTGTTCGTTGCCGTCGAAATCTTTCACCATCACCGCACTCAGTTGACCGTCGTCCCCTTCGAGCCCCGCCAGTTGCCCCGGAACAACCAATTCGATTTGTCCCGCCTCGGCGAGTTTGTTCAGCCGCGCAACGCTTTCAGGAGCCGCCCGGAATTTTGGCCGACGGTGCACGAGATAGAGCTTTTCGGTGATGTCCGAGAGCGAAATGGCCCAATCCACGGCGGAATCCCCGCCACCGCCAATGACCACCCGCTTGCCCCGGTACATCTCTCGCTTTGTTACCATGTATTGGACCGAGGTCCCTTCAAAGGCGCTCAGGCCTTCCAGCGGCGGCTTGTTGGGACCGAAGGCACCGACACCGGCGGCGATGATGACGGCGCGAGCCTTGATGCGCGTACCCTTTGACGTGGCCAGAATGAAACCCTCTCCGGCCTCTTCCAGGCTGACCACCTGTTGGTCCAGATGATAGGTCGGATGAAAAGGCTCGGCCTGGGCCGCCAGTTTGTCCACCAAGCCCTGGCCCGTAACGGAAACCTGTGCCGGAATATCGAAGATCGGCTTTTCCGGATAGAGGGCGGAACATTGCCCGCCGATGGCTTCCAGCGCGTCGATCACATGGCAGGAGAGCTTCTGCATGCCGCATTCGAAGACGGCAAACAGGCCGACGGGACCGGCACCGATGATGGCCACATCGGTTTCAAACAGGGTGTCGGAGGGAATGGCTGTCGTCATGAACGTGCGCCTTCACGAAATGTTGGCTATAAAGCGGGCGGAAGAACATGCCCGTCCGGCCTTGGACCTTCAAGGCCTTGTTGCCGTATGGGAAACACCATTCCTTAGCGAAGAGGTCTCAACCGCATGCAACCATTGACCATACCCCTCACCTCCGAAGCCCTCACGCAGAACGTTGGACACTGGCTTGGCAGAATACTGAAGGAAGGGGATGTGGTCCTGCTGGTGGGCGATCTGGGGGCGGGCAAGACCTGTCTGGTGCGCGGTGCCGTGCGCGAACTCATCGGGCGTGCCGACGAAGAGGTGCCGTCGCCCACCTTCAACCTGGTGCAGGTCTACGAAGACGACGAAGGCGAATTGCCGCTCGTCTATCACTTTGACCTCTACCGCATGGATGACCAGGAAGAGGCCTGGGAACTGGGTATCGAGGATGCCTTTGCCGACGGCATTTCCTTTGTCGAATGGCCGGACCGGCTGGGCGAACTGATCCCGGATGCGGCTCTGGGCGTGCACATCGAAACCGATGCCGAAGGCAACCGGACCTGCATCATCGAGGGTGTTGAGGAATGGCTGGAACGGCTTCGGCCCGTGCACCTGGAAGCGATCCTCTATGCCGGCGGTTTCAGCACGCAAGATCTGGAAACGCTTGCCGATGATGCCTCTTTCCGCCGCTATTTCCGCCTGAAGAACGACAACGGGCGGGCGGTCTTGATGGACGCCCCCCCTCGCAAGGAACAGACGCGCCCCTTTGTCCGGATGGCGAAGCACCTGAAAGCCCTGGGTTTCAGCGCGCCCGAAGTCTTCGGCGACGACCAGCTTGGTGGTTATGTGCTCTTGGAGGATCTGGGCGACGATACCTACAGCCGTCTGCTGGACGCGGGCGAGGCGGCGGAACCCCTCTATGCGCTGGCCGTCGATGTGTTGAAGGACATTGCCCACAAGCCCGAGGCCGCCGAGGTTCCGATCCCGGATTATCATGCCGATATCCTGATGCGCGAAGCCCGCCTGCTGACCGATTGGTACATGCCCGCCGTGCTTGGCAAGCCGACGGAAAGGACCGTGATTGAGGCCTTCGAGGCCGCGCTGCGCCCGGCCTTCGAGCAGGTGGCAGCGGGCTCTAAGGCCCTGGTGCTGCGGGATTTCCATGTCGATAACCTGATGCGGCTGCCGCGCGACGGCCTGGCTGCCTGCGGTCTGTTGGATTTCCAGGATGCCCTGCTTGGCCATCCGGCCTACGACCTGATGAGCCTGCTGGAAGATGCCCGCCGTGATGTCGATGACGACCTGACCGCCGCCATGCTGGCCCGATACGGCGTGCAGGATGATCCTGATTTTATGACCGCCTACCGGATTCTGGGTGCCGGACGTCACGCCAAGGTGATCGGTATTTTCACCCGTCTGATGGTGCGCGACGGGAAGGATCAATACATCCAGCATATCCCGA
The DNA here is from genome assembly GCA_049603795.1 of Magnetovibrionaceae bacterium. Classification (GTDB taxonomy): domain Bacteria; phylum Pseudomonadota; class Alphaproteobacteria; order Rhodospirillales; family JBMYSY01; genus JBMYSY01. The sequence continues at coordinate 191,691 of JBMYSY010000001.1, read as the reverse complement.
GATGCTGGCGGCTGCTGGAGCGTGCCATCGCCGAAGAGGAGGCCTTGCGGCCACTCGCCGAATGGCTGCACACTCATCTTCCTCCTGAGAGCCGGATTCTGCCGAAAGCCTCTTGAACCAAAAGACGAGGGACGCATGATCACCACCGCCATGGTCCTGGCCGCCGGGCTGGGAAAGCGCATGCGCCCTCTGACCGAGACCATCCCGAAGCCCTTGGTGCCGGTGGCGGGCCGAACCCTGCTGGACCGCGCCCTGGACCGCCTCGTCGAGGCTGGGGTCATGCGGGCCGTGGTGAACGTCCACTACCTCGCCGACCAGCTTCGCGACCATTTGGCGGGCCGTAAGGACCTGGAGATCATCATCTCGGACGAAACGGACGCCCTGTTGGAGACCGGCGGGGGACTTGTCCGCGCCCTGCCCCTGCTGGGCGACGAGAGCTTCTATGTGGTGAATTCGGATTCGCTCTGGCTGAACGGGCGGGAAGATGCCCTGCGTCGATTGGGCGCGGCCTGGGATGCTCAGGACATGGACGCGCTGTTGCTCTTGCAGCAGACGGTCTACGCTTTTGGCTATGACGGACTTGGCGATTTCCAACTCGGCCCCTCGGGCGAGATCACGCGGCGTCCGGAAGGGGAGGTGGTGCCCTATGTCTTCATGGGCGTGCAGATCCTTAACCGCAGGCTTTTTGATGATTTGCCGGAGGCCTGTCAGGGGCGGAAATTCTCGCTCAACCCGCTTTACGACCGGGCGATCGAACAGGGTCGAATCCGGGGCCTGCTGCACGATGGCGAATGGTTTCATGTGGGCACGCCGCCCGACCGCGAGGTGGCGGAGACCTTCCTCAGTCAGCGCTATGCGGGGCGCGAGCGGCGTTGAGGGGCTGTTTTACGATTGCGGCCAATGTGCCCTTCGCCGATGCGCTGGCGGCCGGCCTTTTGCAGCGCTATCAAGACCGGCCAGAGGATTTGGCCGATGTCTTGATCCTGCTGCCAACACGACGGGGCTTGAGGGCCCTGCGCGAGAGCTTTCTGAGGGTGAGCGACGGTCGTCCCCTGTTGTTGCCGACCATGATGCCGCTCGGCGACCTGGACGAGGACGACCTGGTTTTCGACGAGGCCGACGGGCTTGATCTCGATCTGGCCCTGGCCCCCGCCATCGGCGGCCTGCAACGTCAGCTCAGTCTTGCCAAGTTGATTGAGGCCAAAGAAAAGGCGGAAGGCGGCTTGCGGGCCGATCAGGCTGTCCGCCTGGCCGCCGAATTGGGGCGGCTGCTCGATCAGGTTCAGACCGAACGGCTGGATTTCAAGGATCTGCCCGATCTGGTCGACCGCGCCGAATTCGCCGAGCACTGGCAGAAGACCTTGGATTTCCTGACCTTGGTGACCGACCTCTGGCCCGATTACCTGGCCGAACAGGGCTATTCCGACCGGGCGAGCCGCCGCAATCGGGTTTTGGAGGCCAAGGCCAAGGCCTGGGCCGAAAGGCCACCGCAAACCCCGGTGATTGCCGCCGGGACAACGGGATCCATCCCGGCCACGGCGGATCTATTGGCGACGATCCTAAAGTTGCCTCAGGGGTCTGTGGTGCTGCCGGGTTTGGACGTCGGCTTGGATCAGGCCGCCTGGGACCGGTTGGATCCGGTGCACCCCCAGTTCGGGCTGAAGCGGCTCCTGGAGCGCTTGTCCATCACCCGCGAAGAGGTGCAGCCCTGGCCCAGTCCGCTCGCGGTTGCTGCGCCGGAACGGCGTCTCTGCCTGCTGGCTGACGCGCTGCGTCCAGCCGCCGCGCAGAGCGTGGCCCCCGATCTGGCCCCGGTGCATCCGTCTGACCTGGATGGCTTGGTGCGCATCGACTGTCCGACGCCGCGCGAAGAGGCCCTGAGCATCGCCCTGGTGATGCGCGAAGCGCTCGAGGTGCCGGGGCGTCGTGCCCATTTGGTCACACCCGACCGGGATCTGGCCCGCCGGGTGGCGGCCGAGATGGCGCGCTTCGATCTCGCGCTCGACGATTCCGCCGGCATTCCGCTTGACCAGACGCCGAACGGGGCCTTCCTGCGCCTGATTGCCAGAGCCTTTGTCGAGGACTTCGCACCGGTCGAACTGCTGAGCCTTTTGAAACATCCGCTCGCGGCGGGTGGGATGGAGACCGTTCGCTTTCGCACCTTGAGCCGCGATCTGGAACGCCTGTGCTTGCGGGGCGTCCGGCCCGGCCCCGGGATCGAAGGGCTGCGGGCGGTCTTGGCTGAAGATCACGATCTGCAGGGCTTTATCGATCACCTCAGCGCCTTGTTCGAGCCCCTTGTCGGCTTGTCCGACCGGGCCGGTGAAATGGCCCTTGCTGATCTCTTGCGGGCCCATGTGGCCGTGGCCGAGGCCTTGGCAGCCGATGCGGAAACCGCAGGCGCAGAACGCCTCTGGGCCGGAGAGGCCGGGGAGGTCCTCAGCTCCTTCCTGGCCGAGTTGGAACAGGCGGCACCCGACTGGGGCACCATCAACCGGCAAGCCTATCCGGCGCTGCTGGAAGCGCTTATGGCGGGCAGGCCGGTGCGCAAACAACAGAGCGCCCATCCAAGGCTCGCTGTCCTTGGCCTGTTGGAGGCCCGCCTGCAGCAGGCCGACGTGGTTGTCCTGGGGGGCCTCAACGAGGGCACCTGGCCACCGGATGCACCCGCCAGCCCCTGGATGAGCCGACCCATGATGAGCCGGTTCGGTCTGGCCGAGCCTGAGCGCCGGATCGGATTGACCGCCCACGATTTCCAACAGGCCTTCGGTGCGGAGACCGTGGTCCTGACCCGGGCCGAGCGGGTCGACGGTACCCCCACCGTGCCCGCGCGCTGGCTGACCAAGCTGGACAACCTGCTGGGGGAGGAACGGGCCGAGGAACTAAAGCGCAGGGGCGATATCTATGCCCTCTGGGCCGAGGGCCTGGACAGGCCGGACGAGGCTCCTGCGGCCCCCCGCCCGCCCGCCGCCCGCCCGCCGGTGGCGGCCAGACCGTCCGAACTCTGGGTGACCGATGTGGAGACCCTGATGCGCGATCCCTACGGCCTCTATGCCAAGCGGGTGTTGCGGCTCCGCGCCCTGGAGCCCCTGGACGCAGACCCTTCGGCCAAGGACTACGGCACCCTGATCCATGGTGCGCTGGAGGCCTTCCTGCGAGAGGGCATCGATCCGGGCGTACCGGAAGCTCTCCCGCGTTTGCTCGCCTTCGGTCGGTCGCTTTTCCGGCAGGGGACCTACGCCCGCCCCGCCATCGAGGCCTTCTGGTGGCCCCGATTCGAGCGCATCGCCACCTGGTTCCTGGCGGTTGAGAAGGAGCGCAAATTCGGGATTGAACAGAGCTGGGTCGAGACCGAGGGCGAATGGTCCTTCCCGTTTGCGCGTGGGACGTTCACGCTTCGCGCCAAGGCCGACCGGATCGACCGTCTGTCCGATGGTAGTCTCTGCCTGATCGACTACAAGACCGGCCAGCCACCAAGCCCCAAGGAGGTCGCCGCAGGTTACAGCCCGCAACTGCCCCTGGAAGGCGTGATCGCCGAGGCCGGTGGCTTTGACGGCGGACCACGTCCCGTCAGTCGACTGGATTTCTGGTGGCTGCGCGGCAACGAGGCTGGTGGTGCCATCAAGCCCGCCGCCAAGGGCAACGTGGAAGAACTGGTGCGCGAAGCGGCAGAGAAATTCCAGGCCTTGATCCGCGTCTTCGAGGACAAGGACGTCGCCTACGAGGCTCGCCCCCGGCCTGACCGGGCACCGAAATACTCCGATTACGAACATCTGGCGCGCCTGAAGGAATGGGCCAGCACGGAAGGGGAAGACGGCTGATGGCGAGCAGCGCCGCGGATATCGAACAGAGAAAAGCCGCCGATCCCAAAGCCTCGGTCTGGGTCGCGGCCTCCGCCGGGACGGGCAAGACCAAGGTCCTGACCGACCGGGTGCTGTCGCTGATGGTCACTGGCACCAAGCCCACGCGAATCCTCAGTCTAACCTTTACCAAGGCCGCCGCCGCCGAAATGGCGATCCGCATCAACGAGGTTTTGGGCAAATGGGCCCGGATGCGTGAGGTCGAGCTGGGGTCGGCCCTGGAAAAGCTGTTGGGCCGGCCAGCGGCGGACGAGGAAAGAGCCCGCGCGCGGATGCTGTTCGCCGCCGTGCTGGACGCGCCGGGCGGTATGAACATCCAGACCATCCATGCCTTTTGCCAGTCGCTGTTGCGCCGCTTTCCCGTAGAGGCGGATCTGGCCCCGCAGTTCCAGGTCATGGATGACCGGGACGCCGCCGTGCTGTTGGAAGCCGCGCGCGAACAGGTCTTGATGTCGGCGCAGGCCGGAACCGATCCGGACCTGGCCCAGGCTCTCGCCGCTGTGACGGAGCGCATCCACGAGAGCACCTTCGCCGAACTGATGGCCGACCTTGCCGCCGACCGGGGGCGTTGGCGACTGTTCCTGTCGCAGGCCGGTGGCATCAACGCCGCCGTTCAGATGATCGAGGACGCCCTGGCAGTCCGTGCTGAAGAGACACCGGAAAGCGTCCTGGCCGAAGCCTGCAAGGAGACCGCGCTTGACGTTCTGGGTCTGAGGCTTGCCTTGAGCGGCCTGCTGGCCGGAAGCAAGACGGATGTAGCCCGCGCCGAGCCCCTGCAACGCTTTCTCGAAACCCTGGAGGCCGACCGTCCGCCGCTTTTTCCCGCCTATCAAAAGGTCTTCCTGACCGACAAGGGGGAGCCCCGGAAGACCCAGGCGACCAAGAGTGCCGAGCAGGCCGCACCGGGGGCCGGCGACATCATGACCGCCGAGGCCCTTCGGCTGATCAGGGTTTCCGAACGGCTGAAGGCCGTCATCACGGCGCGATCCACAGCAGCGCTTCTTCGCATCGGTGACGCTCTGCTCAGCGCCTACGACGAGGCCAAGCGCCGTCGGGGCCTGCTGGATTATGACGATTTGATCCTGATCACGGCGCGCCTGCTCAGCGACCAGGGCGTGGCACCCTGGGTGCTCTACAAGCTGGACGGTGGCCTGGATCACATCCTGATCGACGAGGCGCAGGACACCAACCCGGACCAGTGGCGGGTGGTGCGCGAACTGGGCCGGGAGTTCTATGCCGGTTTCAGTGCTTCCGAGGTCGAACGGACGGTCTTCGCCGTGGGCGATCTGAAGCAGTCGATCTACAGCTTTCAACGCGCCGATCCCCAGGCCTTTCTGGAATCGCGCGCCTTCTTCGAAGGCCTCGCCCAGGCTTCCGCCAAGACTTGGCGGGATGTGGGGCTGAATTTGTCCTTCCGGTCCACCGAGGCGGTGCTGAGGGGTGTTGATGCGGTCTTCAGTGCCGGGCGGGACGAGGGCGTTGCGCTTGACGGCCAGCCGATCCGCCACCAGGCCTTCCGCGCGGGCCAGGCCGGATTGATCGAGCTTTGGCCAACGGAAAAGCCTCTGACCACCGAACCGAGCGCAGCCTGGAAGCCCCCGGTCGAACGGCTCAGCCTGGCTTCGCCGGAAGCCCGTCTGGCGGGCCGTATGGCGGCCAAGATCCGCAGCATGATCCGGGATGGGGATACCTTGCCCGCGCGGGGCCGGTCCGTACGCGCGGGCGACATCATGGTGCTGGTCCGCCGCCGCACCGGTTTTGTCGAGGAACTGGTGCGGGCGCTGAAAGCCGCCGACGTGGCGGTGACCGGCGTCGATCGTATGGTCCTGGTCGAACAGATCGCGGTGATGGATCTGGTGGCTCTGGGGCGGTTTGTGCTGCTGCCCGAAGACGACCTGACGCTGGCCTGTGTGTTGAAAGGCCCGCTGATCGGGCTCAGCGAGGACGAGCTCTTTCAAGTCGCCTATGACCGCGGAAAGCTCTCGCTTTGGCAATCCCTCCGGGCGAAGGCCTCGGCGGACGAGGGCGGAGCCTTCGCCCGCGCCGCGAACTGGCTCTCCGACCGCTTGGCGGAAGCGGATTACCGTCCGCCCTATGAATTCTTCTCTCATGTCCTGGGACCTTTGGAGGGGCGGCGAAAGTTGCTCGGCCGGTTGGGTCCGGAGGCCGAGGACCCCATCGGCGAGTTCCTTGATCTGGCACTGCGTTATGAGCGCACCAACACACCGGGCCTTGAAGGATTTCTGCACTGGCTGGAGGTGGGGTCGGTCGAGATCAAGCGCGACCTGGAACAGGAAGGCGAGGATGCGGTCCGGATCCTCACGGTCCACGGGTCCAAAGGCCTGCAGGCTCCCATTGTCTTCCTGCCGGATACCGCCCAGGTGCCGAACCGCACCCCAAAGGTGCTCTGGCGGACGGCTTTCGGGGAAGCAGGGGAAGAACCCGCAGTTCCGCTCTGGTCGCCCCGGCGCGAACATGAGCCCGAGGTCGTCTCCCGCCTGCGCGAGGGCGAGGCCAACCGGCGCGACGAGGAATATGCCCGCCTGCTCTATGTGGCGCTGACCCGTGCGGAAGATCGGCTCTATGTCGCCGGTTGGCAGGGCCAGAAGAACCTGCCCGAACACAGCTGGTATGCGCGAATCCAGGAGGCCTGGGGGGATCTGTTGACGCCCCATCCGGAAGAAACGGACGCGGGGGACGAGCCGATCCGGCGCATGACACGCCCCCAGGAGGTGGAGCCTTCGCGCGAGACCTTGACCGACATCGGGCCCAAGCGCCTGGATGTTCCCGACTGGGCCCGAACACCACCGGCACCCGAGGCCGATCCGCCGCAGCCGCTCAGCCCCAGTGCCGAGGACGGGCCGGAACCGCCGGCCCGCTCGCCCTTTGATGCGGACGGCAACCGACGGTTCCTTCGCGGGCGCCTGATTCACCGGCTTTTGCAATCGCTGCCCGATCTCGACCCGGAGGCCCGGGCGGAAGCCTGTGCGCGATTCCTCGAACGCCCGCATCTGGAGCTGAGCGCGGAGGAGCAGCGGGAAATCGCCACCGAGACCCTCTCCGTCATGAGTTTGGGCGAGGCCGCCCCCCTGTTTGGGCCGGGGTCCCGTGCGGAAGTGCCGATCGCCGGGCTTGTCGGCAACCGCGCCTTTACCGGGCGGGTCGACCGGCTATTGGTCACGCCCGGGGCCGTCCATGTGCTGGACTTCAAGACCAACCGACCGCCGCCGCGATTGGTGGATGACGTGGCGCCGGTCTATCTCGGTCAGATGGCGGCCTATCGGGCGGCGCTGCGGCTGATTTATCCGGACCGGCCGGTGTCGTGTTCCCTGCTGTGGACAGACGTGCCCCTGCTGATGCCCCTGCCCGATCCTTTGTTGGATGGCAGGGTGGCCGAGTGATCGGCGCAGCGGTCTTGACGGTCATTAACCACCTTCCTAGATTCGACCCTTAACCGGTCGTTACAGAATCGACCTCACCTCTCCTGCCTGGCGCTGGATTTTCCGTGCGACCAGACGGGGCATCTTTTTTTAGGGAAATCGACAATGCCCAAGTCCGTGAGTGATGACAGCTTTGACGCCGACGTTCTGAAAGCCGACGGTCCGGTTCTTGTGGACTTCTGGGCGGAATGGTGCGGCCCCTGCAAGCAGATCGCCCCTTCCCTCGAAGCCCTTTCGGAAGCCATGGGCGAGAAGGTGACGGTCGCCAAGATCAACATCGACGAAAACCCCGGCGTGCCCTCCAAGTACGGCGTCCGCGGCATTCCGACGCTGATGATCTTCAAGGACGGCGAAGTGGCCGCGACCAAGGTCGGTGCCATGCCGCAGAGCGCCCTGTTTGAATGGGTCGAATCCCAGGTCTAATCCTCAAGGCCCGCCGATCCGATAGAGATAAAGCCGGCTCGCCTGAGCATCGTCCAACACCAGGACCTGCTCGGGCGTCCAGCTTCGGATCGCGAAAAACAGGCTGACGACAAGTGTCCCGGCCTCAAGGCGGCCTTCCAGCTGTTCCGCGACCCGGGCAGTGGCTTTCCCCCCGATGTAGAGTGTGACCAGACCGGCACGGGTCAGGTCGGCCGCCTCGGCGGGTCCGAACTGGTAGGCCAGGTTTCCAGCCCGGACCGGTTTCAATCGGTTGAGGCACCAGGACACCAGCCAGGGAAGCGGACTTGCTTCCCGTCCGATCACCGGGTTTTGCGGATAGGCCTCGGCCAGGGTTCGGGCCAGGCCGCCGAACCCGGAGCCCAAGTCCCAGATTTCGCCTTTGATTTCAGCCGGTAGGGCACCGATGAGCCCCTTGCGTTGGTGGGCGCTCGATGGCGCGGGCGGTGCTCCCAGGATCAGCGTCCAGGCGACAATCAGACCAATCACCAAAGCCGCTCCGAGAAGACTTGTCAGTTCAATCATTCAGATACCTACTGTGCCGTCGCGAACCTTGATGGGGGGGCATCAGCATTACCCCGGTCGCATTGCTTGACAAGCAGCCCTTCGCACATGCAAATGTGCGCTCCAAATGGCCGCGGGGTGCGGTCAACCTCTGTTCAAAGATCGTCGCGAAAAGACACAAAGCAGGGGCTACGTGCGCCAGGGAGGCGACGAGTTCAAGAGGAGGACCTGATGGGTCGGATTGCTATGGTTACCGGGGGGTCACGGGGCATTGGCGCGGCGATCGCGAAACGCCTTAAGGAAGACGGGTTTACGGTCGTTGTTTGCGATCTGGACGAAGACCGTCTGAAGACCTTTGAAGAAGAAACAGGAATCAAGGGCTACAAGATCAACGTGGCCGATTTCAACAGTGTCACCGACGGCATCAAGAAGGTCGAAGAAGAGGTCGGTCCGCTGGATGTCCTGGTGAACAATGCCGGCATCACCCGCGACGGTTTCATGCACAAAATGGATCCGGATTCGCAGTGGCAGGCGGTGATCGACACCAACCTGACCAGCGTGTTCAACACCTGCCGTGCCGCCGTGCCGGGCATGCGTGAACGCGGCTATGGCCGGATCATCAACATCAGCTCGATCAACGGCATCAAGGGCCAGTTCGGTCAGGCCAACTACGCGGCTGCCAAGGCCGGCATGCTGGGCTTCACCAAGTCCATCGCCCAGGAACTGGCCGCCAAGGGCGTGACCGCGAACGCCATCGCGCCGGGCTTCATCAAGACCGAAATGACCGGTGCCATGCCGGCGGAAATTCTTGAAGGCGAACGCCAGAAGATTCCGGCGGGCCGTCTGGGCGAACCGGCGGAAATCGCTTCCATGGCCGCCTACCTGGCCAGCGAAGAATCCGCTTTCATCACGGGCGCCACGATGATGGTCAACGGCGGCCAACTGATGTAATTCCCATTACGGGCCGGGGGCCTGCCGATGCAGCTTGTTGATCAGACAGTGCTTGTCACCGGCGGGGCCTCGGGCCTTGGGGAAGCGACGGCCCGGGCCTTCGCGGCACAAGGGGCGAAAGTCGCCTTGCTGGACCGGGACGAGACGGGCCTGGCCCGCGTGGCAAGCGAGACCGGTGCCGAGGCCTTCGGTTGTGATATTACCGAAGCCGCTTCGACCGAAACGGCGTTTCGCAATCTGATCGACAGGCTCGGCCCGCCGCGCGTGGCCGTGAACTGTGCGGGCATCGCCCCTCCGAAGAAGATCGTCGGGCGGGACGGGCCGCAGCCGCTCGAGACCTTTCAGGCGACGATCAACGTCAATCTGGTTGGGACCTTCAATGTCCTGCGATTGGCGGCGGCAGCCATGTGTGCAGAGGATCCGCTGGAGGGCGAGCGCGGCGTTATCATCAATACCGCTTCCATCGCCGGCTACGAGGGCCAGATCGGCCAGGCGGCTTACGCGGCGTCCAAGGCGGGTGTGATCGGCCTGACGCTCCCGGCAGCCCGGGAACTGGCCTCCAAGGCCGTCCGGGTCGTGGCCATCGCGCCCGGTCTGTTCGAGACGCCGATGATGGCGGGCCTTCCCGAAAACGTCCGTGTCGATCTCGGCCAATCGGTACCCTATCCTTCCCGATTGGGGCTACCGGATGAATTTGCCGCCCTGGTATGCCATATTGTGGCCAACAGGATGATCAATGGTGAGGTGATCCGGCTCGATGGCGCGCTCAGGATGCCGCCCGCCTGATCCTCGCTCCTCGGAGGCAGCATGGTTGTGATCGGCTCTAATTCTTTCCTCGGATGTCTGGCTGCGGTCGCGCTTGTCGCCTCCCTGGTCCTTCCCGCGCAGGCCAATGAGCGGCTGGCGGGCATCAAAGGATTGGATGACCGGATCCTGGTCGAATCCAAGGAATACCCCTGGCGCGCCATTGCGCGGTTCAATCACCAGGGGTCCTTTTGTACGGCGACCCTGATCGGACCGGCCCTGGCGCTGACCGCAGCCCACTGCATGTTCGATTCACCGGCCGAGGGATGGAAGAAGCCGGAAAACATCCATCTCCTGTTCGGTTATCACCAGGGCGAATGGGTGATCGAGGGCAAGGTCAAAGACTATACCGTGCCGAAGGACTATGTCCCGCAGCCGCTGGCTACGCCCGGTCGCTATCGTTCCGGGCCGGACTGGGCGGTGCTTGAACTGACCGAGGCAATCGGAAATGTTACCGGCTGGATGGGAATTTCGGCTCTGAACAATTCCGGTCTTTCGGCGCTCGCCAGCAAGGGTCAGGCGCTGGCCCAGGCGGGTTATTCGCGCGATAAGTCCCACCGCCTGACCGTCAATCTTCCCTGTGCGCTACCCAGTATTGACCACGCCCGCAAGACGATCCGCCATACCTGCGATACCGTGGGCGGCGATTCAGGTTCGCCCATCTTCACCTGGCAGCCCGATGGCTTTCGCATCGTCGGCATTCACGTGGCCACAGCCCGCACGCCGACCCGGACCTGGGGCATTGCCGTGCCCAGCGTGAATTATGCCGAGGCCGTGGCCGCCAAAAATCCCCCGAATCCGCAACCGCCGGCGGTCGAAGCCCCTTCGGGTGAGAAAACGGCCAGGCAGTTGCTGAAACGCATGGGGGAGGACGTCTCGGATCTCTCCATGGCGATCAAACGCCACCAGATGCGGAATGGACTGGACGCAACCGGGCAGCCCTCGGTGGCTTTGCTGGGCCGTCTGATCAACGCGCAGAAATGGGTCGAGCCGAAATCCAACCTGCCGACTTACGATTCCCTGCAGGAGTTGTTGAACAGCACGCGGGTCGGTCGCGGAACAACGCTTTCCACCAAGCCGCCGATACCGCCTTCCGAGTAGGCTAGAGCAGAAGCCGTCTCAGCGATTCAATAACACCGGGAAGGGCTCCAGATCAGACTTCCAGGGCTTCGATCAACGCGCCCGTGCCGTCCAGGCAGGCGCAGAGCAGCTTGCCCCCGAAGCCGCAGCCCGCGTCGATCGAGAGCGTGGCGTCCTTGCTCACCAGTCCCCGATGGCGGTGATCAAAGCCGCGCACCACCCTGCGGGCACCGAAATAGCGCTTGTCGATAAATTCGAAATCCCGGCCGCCCCACCAGAAGGTATCCGCCTGTTGAAACAGCGGTCGGTCCGGATCGATCCCGGCATTGACGAACAGAAGCTGGCCGTCTTCGGTATAGGCGGCCTGGGATACGGCACCCAAGAGATCCGCGTGCCCCGCGGCCTCCGCATGGGCGGCACGAAGAGAATCGACCCAAAGCGCCAGCTCCACCTTGCCGGTTCGGGCCGCCTTCAGGCCCTCTGCCAGATCGCCGCGGTAGGCACCAGCCGTGGCTTGAACACCCTGGTCCTGCATCCAGGCCAAAACGTTCTCCGGATCGGGAGCCAATTGGATTTGCAACAGCTTGTGCCACATTTCTTCCTGGGCACCCCGCAGCAGCGTGATGTCACCCGCCTTCACCCCGGACCGGGCCAACAAGCGCCGGCGAAAGCCGAGAACGGCATCCAGGGTGGCGCGCACGGCCCCGCCCTGGCCGATCAGATTGCCCAGGTAGATCAACTGGTCGCCGGATTCGAAGCGTTCCTCGATGGCGTCTTGCAGGGCGCTCAACCGGTCAGCCTCACCATGGACCGAGGCGACCGCCCAATAGCGCCGGGCGGCGGGCAGGCGGGCGAATACGTCATCCATTGCTGAGGGTGCCTCAAAGGGGTCGTCGAGGAGGCAGGAAGCTTAAGCGGCTCAGGCCGCCTGAAGCAACTGCTCGAGCTTTTCGGTCGCCTTGTCCTTGTCGATGCTCTCGACCGCAGCCAGTTCACAGGCCAGCCGGTCCAGGGCGGCTTCGTAAATCTGGCGCTCAGAGAAAGACTGGTCGGGCTGGCCGGCGTTGCGGTGCAGGTCACGAACCACTTCCGCAATGGAAATCGGATCGCCGGAGTTGATCTTGGCCTCGTATTCCTGGGCCCGGCGGCTCCACATGGTGCGCTTGACCCGCGCCCGGCCCTTGAGGGTCGTCAGCGCATTGTCCATCAGCTTGCGGTTGGCGAGCTTGCGCAGGCCCGAGGTCGCGGCCTTGCTGATCGGCACGGACAGCGTCATGCGGTCACGGTCGAACGAAATGACGTAGAGTTGAAGCTCATGTCCAGCGACTTTCTGGGTTTCAATGCTTTTGACGACACCCACACCATGGGTCGGGTAGACGACGTGATCGCCGGGCTCGAAAATCAACGCTTCGGACATGTTCCATTCTCTCCATTCTTTCGGGCTGACGCCCAAATCATGCTCTTTCGGGCTTGGGCCCTGGCCACCCCGGGTTCAAACCCTGGCCATCTCGTCACACCGCCCTCTGATCACACCGCCCTCTCAACCACACTGGCGCCCGGTTCGGTCGGCGGTAGGCTCAGGTGCCCCGAATTCGCCACCTGACGCGGAAAAAGCCCCCCGCATGGTTCCCTTCTCTGAACCATGGTTGGCTGTTTCGCGATGTACCGGACCGCCTTTGCCGGGCATGGTCCCTGTCATCAAGGGCTCTGCTCGGGGCTGATCTCTTTTGCCCCTTCGGCCAACAGGCTCTTCCGTCTGGGGAAGGGCCTTTCCGTTCCGACCGGACAGGACGTTCCTTGGGGTTCAAGCAAACAAAACCGGCGGAAAGTCCCGCCGGTCTCTATGGTATATCACAAAATTGACCCTAAATCGAGAGGGGAATCGCGACGCGGTCCCGAGGCGAATCCCGTCTTTTCAGGGGCCTGGCGGGCGGATCAGTCGCCCGCGCCCGGATTTTCGCTCAACATCGCTTCCTTGCCGGGCTTGTCTTTCCATTCGTCAGCGTCGGCGGGGGCTTCGCCCTTGCGGGTAATGTTCGGCCAAGTTTCGGCGAACTTTGTGTTGATCTCCAGCCATTTCTCCAGGCCGGGTTCGGTATCGGGAACAATGGCCTCGGCCGGGCATTCGGGCTCGCAGACGCCGCAATCGATACATTCGTCCGGATGGATCACCAGGAAGTTTTCACCTTCGTAGAAACAGTCCACCGGGCAGACTTCAACACAATCCTGGTATTTGCACTTGATGCAGTTTTCCGTGACGACGTAGGTCATCTTACTCTCCGTTTAAGTCTTTTTGCGTGTAGCTGGTTTCAGGCAAGGCCCATATCAGGCGATTCCCATATCAGGTGATACCCAGTCGGGCCGTCACCCTTTTTCGGGCATCACCACTGTCCCGGTCCGAGACATAGATAAGACCGGCAACACGTCGGACCAAGTTGGCTTCATAGTCATGGACGACACCATCGGCATAGACCACTTCCCAGAGCATCTCGATCACCTCGACCCGGCGCTCCGGCGGGTAGCCCTCCTTGACCTGTTTGGCGAAGGAATAGAGTTCGACCGAGTGATCGACCTTTTCCTTGGCTGCGGCCAGGATGCTGTTGGCTTCCTCCAGCGACAGGGAAAAGTGATCCTGAAGCAGGGCCAGGATCGTGCGTTCCTCGTCCGCATCAAGCGTGCCGTCCATCAATCCGGCTTCAACCAGCAAGGCAGCGGCGGCCAGTTGCGGGCCTTCCCCATCGCCTTCTGAGGTTGAGGAGGAGAAGCCTTCGCCGGAAAACAGTCGTTTCAGGTGCTCAAACATGGGCGTGCCGTACCATGCCGGGGAACTAAGGGCAAGTCTCCTTGGTGGGGCTTTTTTCTATCCAAAGGACTCCCGGTTCGGATTGCATCCTTGGGCCTTCGGTGCCACATCCACTGTTATGGTTGACCAAACAGATGACCGCCAATTCTCTCCTTCCACCCAGCGCAATCGCGATGTGATCGCCGAGGTGCTGGGCGAGCGCCTACCCGAGACCGGCAAAGTGCTGGAAATCGCATCGGGCTCCGGCGAACACGCCGTGCACCTCGCCCCCCGCCATCCGGGCCTGACCTGGCAGACCAGCGATACCGACGAGGTCGCCCTCCGATCGATCAGGGCCTGGATCGACCACAGCGGACTGGATCTGCCCGAGCCCCTTCACCTCGACGTTTGCGCCGGTCGCTGGGACGGCATCGATGCCGTGGACGCGATTCTCTGCATCAACATGATCCATATTTCGCCCTGGGCGGCTTGCGAGGGCTTGATGCGGGGGGCCGGTCGGCACTTGAAGCCCGGCGGGCTGCTTTATCTCTATGGTCCCTACCGGATCAACGGCAAACAGACGTCGGAGAGCAACGTCTCGTTCGAATCCTGGCTGAAGAGCCTGGATCCGGCCTATGGGGTACGCGACCTAGATGACGTCCGGAAGGTGGCGGAAGGGTCGGGCATGAGCTTTGTCGAAGCCCTTCCCATGCCCGCCAACAACTTTTCCGTCGTCTTCAATAAGGCGTCAGACTAAAGCCTGGAACAACAGGCCTGCCAGGACCGCTCCGCTGAACCCAAGGCAGATATAGGCCACGAAGACTCGAGGCTTCACCAGGGGCCAGACAGCCGCCATGGCCGGGATACAGGTCACGCCCCCGGCGACGATAAAGGCCAGCCCGGCACCCGCCAGCATGCCCTGATCCATCAGCCCGGAGACAATCGCCGGTGCGGCATAGCCGTTGAGGTAGGCCGGAATGCCGGCTAAAGCGCCCAGGACAATCGGCAGAACACCCTCCCCGCCAACCACACCGGCAATGGTTTCTGCCGGGATATAGGACAGCATGAAGCTTTCGAGCACATAGGCCAGCAACAGCCACTTGGCGAGAAAAAAGGTGTTCTCAAGCGCCTGGGTCTTGAAGACCGTCAAGCGCTCTTCTTCCCGCCAGAAGGGCCAGAAGGGCTTGCCCTGGTCCAGCTTCGGCCCGCCACAACAACCACCGGTCTTGCGTGGGCGCAGGATGTCGGCGAACAGGCCGGTCGGCTGGAAGGCGGCGATCACCAGGCCTCCAAAAAGCCCGAGCCCCACGGCAGCGACGACCTTTGCATTGGCGAATTCGATTCCTAAGGCCCCCATCGTGATCATATAGGCTGCCGGATCGTTGATCGGCGATGACAGCCAGAAGGCCAACACGGCGGGCAAGGGTGCCCCCAGTGCCATAAGTCCGGCGATAAAGGGAATCACTTCGCAAGAGCAGAAGGGAGCCAGACCGCCCACCAGGGACGCCACGACAACCATGCGGATCGGGTTTCCCTTGAAGGCGCTGGCGACCAGTTTTTCCGCGCCCGTAGCCTTCAGAAAAGACACGGCCAGGACGGCGAACAACAGGTAGGGCGCGGTGTGCAGAAAGGCACCCAGGGAAACCGCCAGATGGCCTTCCAACGATCCGGGGTCCAGCAAGGCGGCTGCGGCCAGCAGGGCGACGATCAGCAAGATGCAGCGGTCGATCTGTAGCGGGTGCAGATGTTTCAGGCCTGAGACGAGGGTGGACATGTCAGACAATTTCCTTTTTCGCGTGTTCAGCCTGGTGATGCCCTTCCGAGTCAGGCGCATCGGCACAGCATTGTTCGAGCAGGAAGTCGGCCAGCTGCCGGAGCCTTTCGAATCTTGCCCGACTGATGATCGTCCGGCCCTGGCGTTCCTGTTCAACGAGGCCCGCCTCCACCAATCCCCGGAGGTGATGGGCCATGGTCGAAGCCTTAAGGCCGCTGGCTTCCTGCAAATCGCCAACGCTGAGACCCGAAGGTCCTGCGCGTACCAAACGAACCAAGAGCCCCAGCCGTGCCTCCGATCCGGCGGCGGCGAAACCAAGGGCGGCCTGTTCCTGAGTGAGGTACAATTCTTTCATAAAACGATATAACCAGTTTTATAGCTATATTGCAAGGGGCTTTCAAACGCCGCTGCAGGGCGTAAATTGCACGCCATGAACGAGACTCCTGAAAAGCCTCCCCTTCCGGAAACCTTCCAGCCGCTGATCGACGCCTTCAACGCCATCCCTCAGGGGCGCGCCATCGGTCTTTCCGTCGTGGATGTGGCCTTGGGCACAGGTGTGATGAGGCTGCCGTCCAACTTGGCCCTGGCGGGCCATCCGGTGGAGCCGCTGCTTCATCCGGGTGCTATTACCACCCTGCTGGACACCGTCGGAGCCCTGGCCGTTTTTTCCCGCCTGGATGGCAAGCGCCTGATCGCGACCTTGGATATGCGGGTTGACTATATGCGTCCGGCCAACCTGGCCAAGGATCTGTTGGGCGAGGCCGAATGTTATCGCCTGGGCCAGGAAATCGCCTTTGTCCGGGGCCGTGCCGGAGAAGCTGACGGGGGCCGCGATGTCGCCACTTTCTCGGCGGCTTACATGCTGACCGACCCGATTCCGGAGCCCGCACCATGCCCGGAGCCCTCAGCATGATCGATCATCTGCGGCCTTTTGTGGATGCGGGCGATGTGGAAGGGCTCTACACGGCCATCCCCTATGGTTCCCTGATCGGCCTGAGCGGCGAGTTGGATGATCAAGGCCGCCTGATCACCTGTCTGGAACCCAGGTCAGACAATGTGGGCAACGCCTATCAGAACCTTGTCCACGGCGGCGTTATCGCGGGCCTTCTGGAGCATGCGGCCGTCATGGCGCTGATATGGGAGGCGCGCCTCGATACCATTCCCCGCGTCGTGAACATCTCGGTCGATTTTCTGCGCCCCGCGAAGCTGATCGAGACCCGGGCCAGGGCCGATGTGATCAAGCAGGGCCGACGAGTCGCAAACCTGCGGGTGACAGCCTGGCAGGATGACGAGGATCGCCCGGTGGCGGCAGCGCACAGCCACTGTTTGACCACCTGAAGCCCGCCTACTTCAGGCCTGCTTCCGAAATGCTGCGGATCAGGAAATCCCTGAAGGCCCCGATGCGGTTGGAATGGCGCAGTTCCTCCGGATAGACGAAGTAGGCATCGACTTCCGACCCCGCCAGCTCCGGCAGCACCTGCACCAGATTGCCCTGCTCGAAGCTCATGTAATCGGGCAGCATGGCCAGGCCGAGACCGCTTTGCACGGCCCGATACATGCCATAGACGTTGTTGACCCGCAGCGCCGGTGTCCGCGGCTTTTTCGGATCAGCACCCTCCGAAAGCAAATGGCTCAGGCCCGGCACGGGGGCCGGGGTTGACATATGGTCGCCGAAGACGATCAGCCTGTGGTGGTCCAGGTCGGCAGATGTTTTCGGGATACCGTGAGTGGTCAGGTATTCCGGCGATCCATAGATGTGAAAGGTCATCTTCATCAGTTGGCGTTGGATCAGGTCCGGCTGCTGGGGGGGGCCGAGGCGGATCGCCACGTCGGCTTCGCGCATGGCGATATCGATATCGGAATCGGTCAGGATCAGCGTCAGATCAATTTCGCGGAATTCCCGCAAGAATTGCCGAACCCGAGGCGTCAGCCAGACCGAACCGAAAGCCACCGTGGTCGTGACCTTCAGCGGCCCGCCCGCCACCGCCTTTGAATCGCGCATGCGGCTGACGGCGAGGTTCACCTTGGCGAACATCTCGTCTGCCGCACGATAGAGCACTTCGCCCTGTTCGGTCAGCAGAAGCCCTCGGGCATGGCGATGGAACAGCACCGTATCCAGGCTGTCTTCCAGCGCGCTGATCTGCCGGCTGACAGCCGACTGCGATAGGTTGAGCATGTCGCCCGCGTGGGTGAAGCTCCCGGCCTCAGCCACCACGTGAAAAACACGCAGCTTGTCCCAATCCATGAAACTGAAGCCCCCCAAACTGGCCCCGAAACCGCCCCGATTTCCCAAAAAAGGGGCAACTCTCTCGACGTTCCGCGTTTATTTTCCCCACACAGTCACGTCAGAGCCACAGTTTGCACGGGATCAGGCCGCTTCGGAAGCGCTTTCGAGGCCTGCGACGAATTTTTCCGCCTCTAACGCCGCCATACAGCCCGTTCCGGCTGCTGTAACGGCCTGGCGATAGATTTTATCCTGCACATCCCCGGCGGCGTAGACGCCCGGAATGTTGGTCGCGGTCGAGTCAGGTGCTGTGGTGATGTAGCCTTCCTCATCCATGGTGATCTGACCGGTGAACAATTTTGTGTTCGGGTCGTGGCCGATGGCAATGAAGACCCCGTCGGCGGGAATTTCGGTCGTATTGCCGGTCTTGACGTTTTTCAGCTTCAACCCCGTCACACCCGGCATGCCGTCTTCGCCCGGCTTGATGCCGGTGATTTCCTCAAGCGTCGAATCCCAGACCACCTCGACCTTAGGATTGGCGAAAAGGCGTTCCTGGAGAATTTTTTCGGCGCGAAGTGAATCGCGACGGTGGATCAGGGTCACCTTGGAGGCGTGGTTGGTGAGGTAGAGCGCTTCCTCCACCGCCGTGTTGCCGCCGCCGACCACGGCGACTTCCCGTCCCCGGAAGAAAAAGCCGTCGCAGGTGGCGCAGGCAGAGACGCCAAGCCCCATGAAGGTCTGTTCGGTTTCAAGCCCCAACCAACGGGCCGAGGCCCCGGTGGAGATGATGACCGTGTCCGCCGTGTAGGTCTTGCCGCCGTCGGAGATTGCCGTGAAGGGCCGTTTCGAGAAGTCCACCGAACTGATCATGTCATCGACCAGGGTCGTGCCCACATGTTCGGCCTGAGCCATCATCTGTTCCATCAACCAGGGGCCCTGAATGGCTTCGGCGAATCCGGGATAGTTTTCAACTTCCGTTGTGATGGTCAGCTGACCGCCCGGTTGCAGGCCTTTGATCAGAATGGGTTCCAGGTTTGCCCGTGCGGCATAGATCGCCGCCGTGTAACCGGCCGGGCCGGAACCGATAATCAGGACCTTGGTATGTTGGGTGTCAGACATCATCTTTATTCCTGACGGCGCGCCTCAAGCGTTGGGCCGGGTCGCGACGTGAACATGTAAGGGTGGAAGGCCGAAATGGTTAAGGCGGAGACAATAAGGTCGAAGCGGGAGCACTTCAACCGAGGCCAAGCGCCAATTGATCCACAGAGCGATCTGGAAGCGCTCTATAACAATCGCGCGCTCGTGCCGGAACATCCCGAAATCATTGCGGGCTGGGCCGATCGGTCGGCAGATTTCCGACGTCGCCACCAGGCGGCCAGTCTCGACCTCGCCTATGGTGATCTTGCGGCCGAGACGCTGGATCTGTTTCCACCGCTTTTCGAGGGTGAAGCAGAGGCCGAGCCGCCCGTTCTGGCCTTCCTACACGGCGGCTACTGGCAGTCTTTGGGGAAGGATTACTTCAGCCATCTGGCCGAAGCCGCCTGCCTTGAGGGATGGCATGTGGCCATCATCGGCTATCCGCTCTGCCCCATGGTGAGCATCGCCGACATTACCGAGAGCATCAGGCGGGCCTTGGCTTTTCTCTGGTACAATATGGATGGCCCCGAGATCCATCTGGCGGGTCATTCCGCAGGCGGACATCTGACCGTGGAGATGCTGACCACCGACTGGCCGGCCTGGGACGGGAACCTGCCCGTTGATCTGGTGCGCTCCGGGCTTTCGATCAGCGGGATCTATGATCTGGAGCCGCTTATCCAGACCAGCTTGAACGAACGCCTGGGGCTCACAGCCGAGACGGCGCGGGTGCTAAGTCCGATCCGCCGCAAACCGGCCTATGGGGCTCCCTTGAGCCTATGGGTGGGGGAGCGGGAGTCGGAAGCATTCCTGGAACAACAGGCGCAGTTTGCGCAAACCTGGGCGGTGGCGGAGGCCCGAGTGGTTCCCGGAGCCAATCATTTCTCGGTGTTGGAGGCCGGGATACGTCGCCTAAGGTCTACAGCTTTTCATCAATCACCTTGAACAGCGCGGAATGATCCAACTCTCCATGGCCGGCCTCGATGAGCCGATCATAGAGGTCCCGACCCAGCCGGGTCGCCGGCAGGTCCAGGTCCAGCGTCTCCGCGAGGTCGAGCGCCTGGGCCATGTCTTTGCGCTGGGTCACCACCTTGCCGCCAGGGGCGAAGGTGCCGTCGATCATCCGCTTCCCGTGCACCTCGAGAATCCGTGAATCGGCAAAGCCGCCTTGGAGGGCCTCGCGCACTTTGGCGGCGTCCGCCCCGGCGTGGGAAGCCAAGGCCAGCGCTTCCGAAACCGCCCCGATGGTAAGGCCCACAATCACCTGATTGGCCGCCTTGGCTATCTGGCCGCAGCCGACACCGCCGACGTGAGTGATCTTGGCACCCATGGCCTGTAGGGCGGGTTCAGCCCGTTTCAGGTCCGCTTCCTCCCCGCCCGCCATGATGGTGAGCGTGCCTTTCTCCGCCCCGATGACGCCGCCGGAAACCGGGGCGTCGATCCAGGAAGCCCCCTTGGCCTGCAAGCGTTCGGCGATCGCCCGTGTCGGCAGGGTGGCTGTGGTGCCCATGTCGACGATGAGGTGGCCTTCACCAATGTGGTCTTCAAGACCCGCCACCACGGCCTCGACCGCAGGGGTATCGCTCACCATGATGACGATGATTTTGCACGCCCTTGCGACCTCTGCCGGATTGCTCGACGCCGTTGCACCGGCTTCGACCATCTCGGCGACCGGGCCCGGGGACCGGCTGGCGACCACAACCTCAAACCCTTCGGCCAGCAGGTTGCGGACCATGGGGCGGCCCATCAGGCCCAAGCCGATGAAGCCGATGGGTTCTTCAGTGTTCATCGAGAACCGTGTATCGCGCCCGCACGCCGCGTTCGATGGCTGCTGCCACCAGGCGGTCCAACTCCAGCGCATGGCGCATCATCTCAAGCATGCGGAGTTCTTCCTGTTCCAGCTTGAGGTCGCTCACCGCCACCTCGCAGGCGAGTGCATAGGCGGTCTCGCGCAGGCGCGGCGGCAGGGTCGTGGCGATCAGGCCGAGCACGGTTTCCAGCCCCTCATCCGAATCCAGCAGGGCCGCGCAGTTGCTGGCCGTTTCCGCCAGGCGGTTTCGGTCAAAATCCCGGAAGACCGGCAGGAAGTCTATGATCTCGCCGATCGCACGGATTTCCTGGTCCGACATCTCGTTGTCGGCGGCTGAGACCAGGACCATGGTGTAAATCAGGGCAGCGTGTTCGTCGATCATCGTTACCTTCTGGGTCAATCCACTCCGGCCAGGATTATGCGGCCAAGCCCGCGCCTTGGGAACCCCTGCTGGCGTATTGTGACGGGCACCACATCCAACTTGTGAGGATATGCACATCGCCGCAGTGCCGACGGGCTTACCTTCAGGTTCATAGAGACGGCGGTCTCTCCCTCTCCTCTCCCTCACCCCGCCGCCGTCTCGATCCTGGCCGGTGGTCTCTCCCTCACCACCATGCGGTCAGCAAAAGAGCCCGGAGCTGCCCCTGCTCCGGGCTTTCTTTTTCTTGCCCCGAATCCAAAGCCCATCGGCCTTGTGGACTTCTTCACAACCCCGTGTGGCGGGTCTTTGTAGGATGCTGTCAAACGCCCATCTCTTATAAAGTCCCCTATTGGAGTGTGTCCTGATGCAGACCGAAGCGCGCTTCGCCAGATTGGCCAGCCTTTTCACCCTGGTTCTGGGCCTTTGCCTGTTTGTCCAGGTCAGTTTGTTTGCCCAGGGAGCCGGGGCACAAAGCCTGCCTGAGAAACCGGAAGATCTGCCACTGAAGATCCAAATCTATCTGGAACGGCTTGATATTTCGGTGGCGGACATCGAACAGATGGACATCGTCAAGCGTTCGCCCATGAACAACGGATCCGTGAAGCGGTTCGACCACTGGCTGTCGGTCCGCGACATGCCGGGATCGCTTGTGGTCCAAACGGACTTTTCGGCCAACGTTTTGGGTGCCTATACCACCGGCGAATACCGGCTGAAGGGCGTTCCACACCGGGGAATCTGATCGGCAGCCTGCTAGTCTGCTTCCCAGTCATCCCGCAGGAAATCCCTCAAGGTGCCAATGGCTTGTTTCAGCCCCATGCGTTCCACCAGGACGCCGGGCGGGAAGGCCGTCGCAAGGCGGCTCGGCAGGCCCCGGTCAAGCATCACGAAAACCCCCTTGTCATCGGCTTTCCGGATCAGGCGGCCGTAGGCCTGTTTCAGCTTGAGCCGCACCTCGGCCTCGTCGAAGGCCTTGCCGCCAAAGGCCTTGCGCCGCGCCCGATGCAGGATGTCGGGGCGGGGCCAGGGGACGCGGTCGAAAACGATCAGGCGCAGCGAGCGACCCGGCACATCAATCCCGTCGCGCACCGCATCCGTTCCCAAGAGGCAGGCGTTTTCTTCTGAGCGGAAGATGTCGATCAGCGTGCCGGTATCCAGCGGGTCCACATGCTGGGCCAGCAGGCTGAGGCCACTGGCCTCCAGGGGTTCGGCGATTTTCTCGTAGGTGGCGCGCAGCCGGTTGATGGCGGTAAAAAGCCCCAAGGCACCGCCATTCGCTGCCAGGAACAGCTCCCGATAGGCGCTGGCAACCTGGTCGGGACTGGCCCGGTTGACGTCGTTCACAACCAGGACCTTGGTCCGGGCCGGATAGTCATAGGGAGAGCTCACCTCGACCCGCCCGGCGAGCTGTTCCAGATGTTTGGCACCGGTTCGATTTTCGGCCCGTTGCCATTCCTCCCCGCTGCCGTGGTCCAGCAGGGTGGCCGAGGTCACCACGACACCATGAGCCGGCTTGATGACGGCTTCCGCCAGCGGCTTAGTGGGATCGATCCAGTGGCGGTGCAGGCCGACGTCGATTTCGCGCCCGAAGCGGCGTTCCAGGCCGAGCCAGTCGACGAAATCCTCTGCCGGTGCCATCGCCAAGGCATCCAGCATGGCATTCCAGGCCGCGATCTGTTGCAACGCGCGGCGTTCCAGGGAGCCGGCCATGGCCTCTATTCGAACGCGCGCGCGGGTCTCCAGCTCGTCCGCCTCGTCGTCCAGCAGGGCGTAGAGCGCACCGACCAGGGCGGCCACGGGTTTTCGAAGATCCTCCAAGGCGGCTTTCAGCGTCTGGGCGCAATCGATCAGCCCCGGTACAGGCGGATGCGGCGTACATTCCAGGCTGTAGGAGCCGCCGCCTGCGCCTTCCTCTTCGGCGCGCGCCAAGACCTGACGGCGACAGAGGCTCAAGAATTCTTCCATCGGCCCCAAGGTCGCCTGGCCGGTTATGCGACCGTGCCACCCCCCGGCGGGCAGGATACGCGCGGCCTTAAGGACGTCGCGAAGCGCTTCGCCCGCTCGGGCTTCGGGCACGATCAGGTCTTCCAGGCGTTCTTTCAAGCCGCGACCCCGGCGCGACCGGCCCTCTTCCGCGCCGAGGAGCCACCGGCGCAGTTCCGCTGCCTCCAACCCGGTTAAATGGGCGGAGAAGGCACCATCGGCGGCCTGAAACACGTGGTGGCCCTCATCGAAAACAATGCGGGCCGGTTGTCCCGCCTCGTCCCCACCCAGCGCCGCCGTGGCCATCACCAGGGCATGGTTGGCCACGACAATCCGGGCACCACGGGCTTTGCGCGCCGAGTGTTCGATAAAACAACTGCGGTAATGCTGGCAGGCGGAATAGGTGCATTCGCCGCGCGTATCGGTCAGGTCGATGGTCAGTGCGCGGCCCATCAGGTCGGTCAGCCAGGCCGGAAAATCGCCGCCCATCATGTCGCCGTCGCGGGTTGCCATAATCCAGCGCGCCATGAGCCCTAAGGGAATGGCGTCGCGCCCGTCACGGGTCTCCAGCCGGCGAACCGCCTCTTCGAAGTTCAACAGGCAGAGATAGTTTTCCCGGCCCTTGCGGACGACGACGTTTTCCGCCTTTTCCGCCGGATCGGGGTAGAGCCGGTCCAGTTCGCCGTCCAATTGGCGTTGGAGGTTCCGGGTATAGGTGCTGATCCAGACCGTGCCTTCGTTCTTTTCCGCCCAGACACTGGCGGGTGCGACGTAGCCCAGCGTCTTGCCGACCCCTGTGCCCGCATCGGCCAGCACGACCAATGGATGGCCGGCCTCGTCCCGGGGCCCGAAGGCGGCGGAAACTTGTTCGGCGTACATCCGCTGGCCGTCGCGCTGTTCGGAACCCGGCCCCAAGATCCTGGTCAGCCTTGCTCTGGCCTCCACCGGTTCCACGGGCCAATGGTCGGCGGGCGCGGCTCCGGCCTCGTCTTCCCATTCGTCCAGGCCTTTCCAGACCATCATGGCCTCGAACAACTGGCGGCTGTGGGGGGCCTCTTCACCCGCGTTCAGGGCGGTCAGCACCGAAGGCCCCCAGGGCCAACGGGCGCGCCGCCAGAGAATCCAGGCGATGGCTTTCAGCCGTTCCGGTTCCGGGGCGCGCGCCAATCCATCCAAAAGCCTGGCCGCGGCCTGAAACAGCACCCTTGCCTGTTCTTCCAGCGAGACAGGCAGAGGCAATTCCAGGGCTTCCGCCAGCCCTCGGGGCGTCGGCAGGCAAAATCGCGCGGGCAGGCAGAAGGCGAAAAGCTCCAGCACATCGCGCATTGCTTGATGTTCGGAAAGCCCCAACCGCCGCGCGAGCCCTTTGCCGTGGCAGACCAAGGGCGGGCTTTTCTGATCACTGATCCGGCGTTGAAGGGCGCGCCGGTCCAAAACCTCCGGCTCGGCTTCCGCCTCCGCCAACCAAACAATCGTCCGCGCCCCGCAGACAATGGCAGGGCCGGGGAGGGAGGCTTGGATGATTTCGGGAGCGCAAAGCGATTCGGTCATTGGGTCAGCATAGGGATTTATGGACTAGGCTGACAGAACCGAGACGGCTTGCTTCCCAAAGATTGCAGCGATAACCTTTTCACGGGAATTTTATATCAATAATTACTCGAAAGGATGAATTGGTGTCTGATATTGATCAGATAGGCATTGCGGCTGAAAAAGAAAGCAAGGGAAAAGAAAACAACGCTCGGCTGGCAAAAATTATTGCCAATATCGTTATGCCGCTCGCCCTCTCATTATGGGTCGGATTCAATTCTCGAATCATACAGTTATCGAATGAGTACTTCTTTTGGGGTATCCTTAGTGCAGCCGCTGTAGCTCAGTTGGGGCTTTTCGTCTGGCTTTTTCAGCACACACCCTCATCGACTTGGATTTACTTTTTATCCCAAAGAATCGACCGTCAGCGGATAGAGGCCAATCGTAAGGCTGAAAAACTGCAAAAATTGGTAAACCGCCAAAGCTTGGAGATGGAGATTTCTTTAGCTTGGACGGGAGCCATCCGATCACTTTATCCAAAGCACGCCGATCAGCATTCGCTTGACGATCAAATTCAGGTGCTTGTAGGACAGCTGATCTCGCAAAGCAGCCGCCTTTTTGGGCTAAGATCGGATGAGGCTTGGTCTTTCGAGGTCTATCTGCGCGACAAAGACGGTCGTTGTTTGACTTCGATATGGAGGCTAACCCACCCATCTCACCCATCCCATGGAAACCGCGGTCGGTCCTGGGAGATCGGACGGGGTATTGTCGGGCAAACTTATGTAGATAAAGAGTTCAGAATTATTACTGATTCTTATGATTCTACGCAGAAGAAACTCTTGGGCGTTAGTGATTCCGACCTACAAGATCACGATAAAGAATACTATCGCAGTGCAGCAGCGTTTCCGATTAAATTTAGTGATGGACATATTTTAGGCGTATTTATCGCCACAAGCAATGAAGCTGAAAGATTTACAGCAGAAAATACTAGTATTTTTGAATATTTATGTAATCATCTTGGAAATGCCATCTTGATTTCTGAGGAGCATCAAGCTACCTTTTCTTAAGCTAGTGGCATGGAGGTCCAGAGTATGACAGCCAACAGTAAAGGTACCGACACGAACCACATGCAGGGAGCCGTTGAGGTGCATACAGGCAAGGAAGCTGCCGTCTCTGTTGTTGGTGCTGCTAACACGTTTTTTCTGTCAACTGACCGTTCCCTGTCAGCGGTGAATCGCTTGGCAAATATTATCCGGGAGTCGGCAGAGCAGAAGGCGGCACTTCGGATTAAGAAAGCTCTAGCGGACACCTGACAGGTGTCGGTTAAATAATCTCCGCCAACCCAATCTCAAACACCAGCGTCTTGCCCCCCAGCGGGTGGTTTGAATCCATCAGCCAGGCGTCGCCCTCGTCGCGGACGATGATCATGTCGATGGGTTGGCCGTCGGGGCCGTTGGCGCGCAGGTGTTGGCCGGGGGTCGGGTTCTGGCTGTCCGGGATCGAGGTCTTGGCGACCTTGAAGACCTTTTTCGGATCCCTGAGGCCAAAAGCCTTTTCCGGCGGTATCGAGATCGTTTTGGTCTGGCCGGCTTCCATGCCGATGATCGCTTCTTCGAAGCCGGGCATGTTCCAGCCGTCGCCGAGCCGCATCTCGACCGGTTGCTTGCCCATGGTGCTGTCGAAGACTTCGTCGTCATCGGTCTTGCCGATGTAGTGCACTCGGACCCGGTCTCCGGGCTTCGCGGGCTTGGCCATCTGTTTCAGACCTTCTCAATCCTTGCGGGGTGAATGCTTCTTGGAGGATGCTTCAGCTTCGAATCCTAACACAAGGTTTTTGCAGATGGCATCCTTGGTCATCGAAGGCTTGAGGCGACCCGGCCTGGCCCCGGTCAATTTGGCTCTCGGCCCCGGCGGCATAGCCGTTCTGCAGGGACCCAGCGGATCGGGGAAAAGCCTGTTTCTGCGCGCACTCGCCGATCTGGACCCGTCGGAGGGCCTTGTCCTTCTGGACGAGCGTCCGCGGGAGAGCTTCTCCGCCCCCGAATGGCGCGCCCGCGTGGGATATCTGGCCCCCCGGGCGGCCTGGTGGCGGGAGACGGTCGGCGCGCATTTTCCGGGACCCCAGTCGGAGAGCCGCGCGAGGGAATTGTTTCGCGCCTTCGGCCTGGAAGGCCAGGCTTGGTATTGGCCGGTCAGCAGGCTGTCGACCGGAGAGGCACAGCGGCTGCAATTGGCGCGGTTGCTGTTCAATGAGCCTGCCGTCCTTTTGCTGGATGAACCCACCTCCGGTCTGGACCCGGAGGCAACGGAAGCCGTCGAGGCGGAATTGATGGCCCGGGCCGCTTCTGGTTGCCTGATCCTTCTGGTCAGCCACGACGGGGCACAGGCCGCGCGCCTGGGCTCGCGCCTGGGAACTCAACCGGGCTCGCAACCGGGTCCCTCCAGGGGCCATCGCCGCCTGCGCATCGAAAAGGGCGAAATTCGTGAGGAGGAGCCGTCATGAGCGGCGGTTTTATCCGGCTCGAACTGTTGGACCTGATCATCGCGTCCAGTCTTCTGTTTGTCTCCGCCGGGGCATCGCTGTCACTCCGCCTTGGTCTGGAACGCGGGCTTGCCATTGCGGCTGTTCGTATGGTGGTGCAACTGACTTTGCTGGCCCTGGTCTTGAAGATTCTTTTCGCCCTGGTCTCTCCGCTTTGGACCGGGCTTGCCGCCGCCTTCATGTTGCTGGTCGCGGGTTGGGAAGTGCGTGCGCGCCAGAAGACCCGATTCGACGGCTTCTGGACCTATGGAATCGCCACCACCACCCTGTTTTTTGCCGGCAGCCTTGTCACGCTCCTGGCGCTGACCACGCAGCTTCGCCCCGAACCCTGGTTCGATCCGCGGTACGCCCTGCCAATACTCGGCATGATCCTGGGCAATAGCCTGAACGGAGCCAGCTTGGCCCTGGACCGCCTGATGGGAACAGTGGCCCGGGAAAAGGCGGCGATCGAGGCCCAACTGGCGCTGGGTGCTGATATCCATCAAGCCCTCGGCCCCCTGGTCCGCGATGCCGCCAGGGCAGGCATGATGACCATCATCAATTCCATGTCGGCCAGCGGTGTGGTCTTCATCCCGGGCCTGATGACCGGACAGGTCCTGGCGGGCGTCCCTCCGGCGGAGGCGGTCAAGTACCAGATCATCATCATGTTTCTGATTGCGGGCGCAAATGCGTTGGGCGTCACAGGCATGCTTGTTCTGGCACGCTATCGTTTGACAGATAGCCGCCATCGATTGCGGCTTGACCGGTTGAAGGTGGCGAGAGACAGGCTTTGAGCCGCTAGAGCCTGATCGAAGAAGTCTCTATCAACGTTTTAGCGGGCGATCGCGCTCCAGGCAGCGGTCCGCCATCGATATGCCACTTTTGGCCGGTTGCATGATGCAAGCGGGTGATTCGGATGCTGGTCCAAACCGGAACATCATGATATCAAGCAGACTTTCGAGGTGCCGGGGGGTGGCTTCGAGGGGAACTCTCTCTGGGTAGAGCGCCTCTGGCGCAATTGGATTGGCTGGCAGGAAATGGGAAATATGCTCAACCGTCGTTTTGTTCTTAGTCTTCCGGTTTTGGGATTGATCTCAGCCGGGTTGATCCTGTTCGGCCAGCAGCCGGCGAAAGCAGCCGACACTGCGGGCGCGGAAACCTTCATCACGGAACTGGCCCAACAGGCGGTCGAAAGTCTGACAGGCGAAGACATCGCGCGGGATCAGCGGATTGCCAACTTCCGGACCATGTTCCAGTCCCACTTCGCGGTGGACGCCATCGGCAAATGGGTTCTGGGTCGGAATTGGCGCAAGGCCTCCGAGACGGAACAGGCCGAATACCTGAAGCTCTTCGAAGACCTGATGATCGTTTCCTACGTGGATCGTTTCAGCGAATACGCCGGCCAGACCCTCCAGGTCACCGGCAGTTCCGAAAAGCAAAAGATCATCATGGTCTCCAGTGACCTGAACAACCCCGGCAGCAACCAGCCAATTCGCGTCGATTGGCGCGTGGGCGAGCGCGATGGCGGCTTCAAGATTTTGGATGTGGTGGTTCAGGGCACATCAATGAGCGCCACGCTGCGTTCCGAATTCGGCTCGATCATCAAGCAGAAAGGCGGATCGGTCGCCGGCCTGATCGAAGTGCTGAAGGAAAAGACCGCAGAACTCTCCGCCAGCTGAAGCGGATTTCTTCCTCAGAAGCGGGTCCGTACGCTGAAATCCAGCGTCGCCGACCCGCCTGCAGGTACCATCAGCGACCATTCGGCGCGGCCCCCGCTTAGGCGTTTATGGTCCTGGCTTTCGGACGTTATCGTCCAATCGCCGGGGATGCGCTCAATGACCCAGACCTGAATGTCTTTCGGTCCCGCGTTGCCGACGGTAACGCGATGGCTGCTCTCGGTAATCTGGCGATCCGGGCGGGCAAAGGCGGTTTGTTCGCGCTTTACCGGTACGTCGAAGTCCCTCCCCAGCGCCAGGCGCAGTGTGCCGTCAACCGGCGTATGTTCGATCCGGTCCTCGCCGATGAACTGCGGCTGGCCGGAACTGTCTTTTTTGTAGACCCGGACGATCCCACCGGGCAGCGGTTTGCCGAGGCCGTGGTTTTCGGCGTTTTCGACCACCAGGACCACCTGGGCATTGCTTTCCGGCGGGTCGAAGACCGGCCCGTGGTAACCCGATGAACCATCGATCAGCAATTCCTTGGTGATCTGGACTTTCGGGGCCGTCATCAGGCCGACCTGCTTTGTCTGTTTGTCATGCAGGCTGACGGGCCGGGGCAGGGCATAGAGGTGATAGCCGGCGATTTTCTCCCGTTTGGGCGCTGCCTCGGCATCGGCGACGGCGGAAAGTGCGCGCATCATCTGTGGCTGCGGACGTCCACCGCCGACACGGTTGACGTCTCCGGCAACCAGCTTCACCGAGGTATCCGTAAAATCTCGGCCCGACTGGTTGGCCAGGGTCGCCCAGCCCGCAAGATTGAGCGTGCGGTCATCATCACCCAGTTCGGCCACGTAGTCCGCCTTCCAGGACAGGCCGCCCGTCAGGTAACTGAGGCTGAGGGTGCGCGTGCCAGCCGCCGGGTTCTCGATTGCCATGGACAGCCGCGGTTCGGCGGCCAGACCTTCGGGCACGCCGGTAAAGGCAAGGCGACCGGGAAGTGCGGTCTCGATCCGGCCATCCACCAGAACGACCGGCCCCCCCTGGATGGCCAGCAAGCGCCCGGTGCGCGTCGTCTCTTCGCCGGTTTGCGGATTGCGGTCGATCACCAGAACCTCGGCCCCGACGCTGGCTTCCATCAGGGCCTGGGGGGTCAGAAGATCGAAATCGAACACCTGTTCGAGAACACGGATTTCGGGGCCCTTGTCGACGGTCCCCAGCAGTGCGGTCTCCGGTCGCAGGAGCGAAGTTACACCGCCGAAGCGCAATCGGGTCGGCCCCTCGGCCAGCTTGACCTCCGAAACATCACGCACCAGGGCCAGACCGCCGGAAAAGACCGTGACGGCGGTTTCAGAGGCCGCATCGGATTCCAGGGTGATTTGCGGAACGGGCTTTGTAGCCTTCATCTGGTCGAACAGATTGCCTTCCGGGCCGGTCGTCCCAACCGTTTGGGACGTCTTTGGGCCCGATTCGGTCTCGGCTTTTGCCGGCGCAACAGCCAGCAGGCCGCCGACCAAAAGGGCCCAGACAACAGACCGGTGATCCAGAACAAAGTTCGGTTTCAAAGACATATCCAGTTATCCCCCGGCAACGGCATTTTGTCCCTTTGCCGCAAACGCTTCCCTAGAGTGCGATCGTCATCTATGTCATTTATAGAGACTGGTTTTGTAAGGCGTAGTGAGACGTAAAAAAAGGGAAACAATAAGGCATGAGTTTTGAGGGGCTGGACCCCAGTGGGACTATCTGGAGTGTGACCTTCTGGCTGCCCGTCGGCCTCGGCGCGTTTGTCATTTTGGCTGTGGTGGCCCTGAGCGTGGGACTCCTGGCGCGCCAACAGGCCCGTGCACGCGACGACCAACAGTTCGCTTTCAAGGCCCTGGCCGACCGTCTGGCGGCTCTGACCGAAAACCAGACCCGCCAACAGGCCGAACAGGACGGGCGCATCAATCAGCTGACCCAGGCCCAGGAACAGACCCGCGCGACCCTGAACCGGACGCTCGAAGAACGCCTCGACGGGGTGGCAAAGCGCCTGGCCGACGGACTGACCCAATCCAGCCAGCAAACGGGTGAGCAACTGGGCCGGTTGGGTGAGCGCCTGGCCGTGATCGATGCCGCTCAGAAAAACCTGATGGACCTGAGCCAGCAGGTGGTCGGGCTTCAGGACATCCTGTCGAACAAACAGGCGCGCGGTGCTTTCGGGGAGGTGCAGCTGAACGATCTGGTCAGCACGGTCCTGCCGCCCAACGCCTACGATTTCCAGGCGACGCTCTCCAACGGCAAGCGGGCCGACTGCATTATCCATCTGCCGAACCCGCCCGGGTCGATCGCCGTTGATGCCAAATTCCCGTTAGAGGGGTATCTGGCCCTGAGGGAAGCAACGGATGAGGCCCAGCGAATCCAGGCCATCCGGGCGCTTGGGACAGCGGTGACAGGCCATGTGCGCGACATCGCCACGAAATACATCGTACCGGGGGAGACGGCCGAATCAGCCCTGATGTTCATCCCCAGCGAGGCCGTCTATGCCGAACTCCACGCGAGCCTGCCGGAAGTGGTGGAGAAATCCTATCGGGCCAGGGTCTGGATCGTCTCGCCAACGACCCTGATGGCGACGCTGAATACGGTCCGCGCGGTCCTGAAAGATGCCCAGATGCGCGAACAGGCCCACCTGATCCAAGCCCAGGTCGCGGCCATGGTCGAAGACGTGACGCGCCTGGACAAGCGGACCGAAAACCTGAAATCCCACTGGACGCGCGTCGGCAAGGACATCGACGAGATCGCCACCTCAACGGCCAAGATCATCAAGCGCACCGAAAAGATCGAGGCGCTCGAGGTCGGTGAGCCGGAGGAGGAAAGCGACCAACTGGACGCCTTGGCACCGCAGGCCCGGGCCGGTTGACCCAATCTTCGCACTTGCAAAAAAAGTCCAAATCGATAGGGTAGCCCCCAATAAAAAGGGCAGATTATCTGTCCTAATTTAATCCGGAGATGGCGAACGTCTGGCAAGGTGCCGCTGGGACCCTAGGGTACTCAGGTACCAAAAGGCCGTTTTGTGTTGTCGCCTGATGGATTGGGGGAAAGCTACGTGTTTGATCTTGACCGGCTGAAGGCCGATTGGCTCGCCAATATCAGGGGCGACCTCTTGGCGGGGACCGTCGTCGCCCTCGCCCTGATCCCGGAAGCGATCGCCTTTTCGATTATCGCCGGTGTGGATCCGAAGGTGGGGCTCTACGCCTCGTTCTGTATCGCCGTGGTGATTGCCTTCATGGGCGGGCGGCCCGGTATGATCTCGGCTGCCACCGGGGCCATGGCGCTGGTCATGGTCACGCTTGTCCGCGATCACGGGCTGGAATACCTGCTCGCCGCAACGCTGCTGACCGGCGTTATTCAGATCGCCTTTGGCCTGCTGAGGCTCGGGCGCTACATGCGCTTTGTCTCCCGCTCGGTGATGACGGGCTTTGTGAATGCTCTGGCCATCCTGATCTTCATGGCGCAGCTGCCCGAACTGATCGACGTGACGACCGAAACCTATATCCTCTGCGCCGCAGCGCTCGGCATCATCTATCTGTTTCCCTACCTGACCAAGGCCGTGCCCAGCCCCTTGGTCGCGATCGTCGTCATGACCGCCGTGTCGCTTTATTTCGGCCTGGACGTCCGAACCGTTGGCGATATGGGTGAATTGCCGGACAGTCTGCCGATTTTCCTGATCCCCGACGTCCCGCTCAATCTGGAGACCCTCAAGATCATCCTGCCGGTCTCGCTGACGCTGGCCATGGTCGGCCTGCTGGAAAGCCTGATGACGGCACAGGTCGTGGACGATTTGACCGATACCGAGAGCAAACGCGACCGTGAATGCCTTGGCCAGGGTTCCGCGAACATTGTCTCGGGCTTCTTCGGTGGCATGGCGGGCTGCGCGATGATCGGCCAGTCCGTGATCAACGTGAAATCCGGCGGCCGCGGCCGCTTGTCGACGCTGACCGCAGGCCTTTTGCTGTTGTTCCTGATCCTGGTCCTGGATGACTGGGTCCGCGAAATCCCGATGCCGGCGCTGGTGGCCGTCATGATCATGGTCTCCATCGGGACCTTTTCCTGGTCGTCGATCACCAACCTGAAAAGCCATCCCGTCAGTTCCAGCATCGTCATGCTGGGCACGGTCAGCGTGACCGTCGTGACCCATGATCTGGCCCAGGGCGTTCTGGTGGGTGTTCTGCTGTCGGCTTTGTTCTTCGCCAGCAAGGTCAGCCAGATTTTCCGGGTGACGTCCCACATCGACCAATCCGGGCGGCATCGCACCTATGTGGTCGAAGGGCAGGTGTTCTTCGCCTCAGCCGAGGACTTCGCCGCCGAATTCGATCTGCGCGAAGTGCTGGAGAAGGTTACCATCGACCTCACCCACGCCCACCTTTGGGATCTTTCCGGTATCGCGGCACTGGACAAGGTTGTGTTGAAATTCCGCCGCGAAGGCACGGATGTGGATATCATTGGCCTGAACGAGGCTTCGGCGACCTTGGTCAACAAGCTCGCCCAGCATGATAAGCCCGATGCGCTTGAGCGCATGTTAAGCCACTAAGCTTGAGCGCATGTTAAGCCACTAAGCTTGAGCGCATGTTAAGCCACTAAGCTTGA
>JBMYSY010000001.1:0-158062 GCA_049603795.1 Magnetovibrionaceae bacterium | reverse complement strand
GAGCGCATGTTAAGCCACTAAGGAAGACGATCCATGAGCCATATCCTGACCCTGACCGACGGCTCGGCCTACGCTGAGAGCACCTATGACTACGCTGCCTGGGCCGCGGAGCGGATGGAAGCGAGCCTGGAAGTGCTCCACGCCCTGGATCACAAGCGCGAACAGGCCGACCATGCCGACTGGTCCGGTTCCATGGCCGCTAACGAGCGCGAGGAGCTGCTGCAGGAACTGGCCGATCTGGATGCCAAGAAATCCAAGGTTTTGCAGGCAAAGGGCCGGGCGATCCTGGATGCCGCCGGGGCCTATTTTGCCGAAAAGGGCTTTGCCGAGACAAAGCTGACACTCCGGAACGGCGGCCTGGTCGAAACCGTGGGCCAAGCCGAAGATACGGCGGACCTGCTGGTCATCGGCAAGCGGGGCGAGACCGAAGCGGTTGCCGAAGCGCACCTGGGTGCCAATCTGGAGCGCGTCGTCCGCGGCTGCCATCACCCGGTCCTGGTGGCCACCCGGGACTTCCGGCCCATCAAGCGAATCCTGCTGGCCTTTGACGGCGGACCCTCAAGCCGGAAGGCCTTGCAGCACGCGGTGAACGACAAGCTGCTGAAGGGCCTTGATGTCATGCTGTTGCGTGTCGGCCCGGACAAAAAGAGCAACCGCGAGGAATTGGCCGTGGCGGCTGAGGAGTTGGAAAAAAGCGGCTCATCCGTCGAGACGCTGCTGATGCAGGGTACGCCCGAAGATGTCATCGCCGATGTGGTGACCGAACGCGATGTGGACCTGCTGGTTGTCGGAGCCTACGGCCATTCCCGCATCCGCCACCTGATCGTGGGATCGACCACCAGCACCTTGATCCGCACCATCAAGGTGCCGCTTCTGATGGTCCGTTAAGCCGAAAAATCAGATCAATTCGTCGGGATCGATCTCTTCCGCCGGCAGCTCGGCCGGTGTGGGATCAACCGGTGTCGGTTCTGCCTTCGGGATGGAGATATCCCACTTCGCATCAGGAAAAGTCGCCAGGACGGCCTTGACCAGAGGTTCTTCGGCGGCCTTTGCCCGGCGGGCGGCTTTGCGGTCGTCTTCGGCCTGGGCCAGCGTTTTATCCCCGGCCTCCGAAAGTGCCACATTGACCGTCCAGCGGCGGCTGGTCTTTTCGTTCAGGAACTTGGCCAGTTCCGAGGCAAGCGTTTCCGGGGCGCGGTCCCCTGGCCGGAAGCTGATCTCACCCGGCTGGAAAGAGACCAGATGCAGATTGTTGACGAGATTGGCATGCAGGATGGCTTCCTTCGCCTGATCGGCCAGATCGACCACGGCCTCGAAGGTGGCCGGATCGGGCTTCTGGACCTCGCTCAGGTGTCGGGCCTGCGGCTGAGCCGGCGCTGAAGGCGCGGGGGCGGCAGCGGGGCTCGCCACGGCAACGGCTGAAGAACCGCCACCCGGTGGAGCCCCCGACGGCCCGGCCCCTCCCGGCGCGGGGCCGGATGGCTGGGCGGAAGGCGTTGCACCCGTCACCCCCTGTTGGATCGCATCCGCGGGGCTTGGCAGGTTGGCGGCAAAGCTCAGCCGGATCAGGACCATCTCGGCGGCCTGCAGGGCACCGGGCGCTTCGCGGACCTCCTTCAGGCCTTTCAGCAGCATCTGCCAGGTGCGGGTCAATTCCGCCATACGCAGCCTGGATGCCATCTCCGCGCCCTGGGTGCGTTCGATTTCCGGCACGGTCGGATCGTTGGCGGCATCAGGCACGATCTTGATCCGCGTGATCCAGTGGACGATGTCCAGCAGGTCTTCGATCACATTGGTCGGGTCGGCACCCGCGTGATAGCCGGTGCTCAGACCGTCCAGCGCCGCCTTTATGTCGCCGGAAAACACCTTGTCCAACAGATCGAAGCTGCCCCCGCGATCCGCCAGCCCCAGCATCTCGCGCACCTGGGCTTCGCCCACCTCACCGTCCGCATGGGCAATGGCCTGGTCGAGCAGCGACAGGCCGTCGCGAACCGAGCCGTCGGCCGCACGACCGATCAGCTTGAGCGCCACATCGGAGACCTTGGCCCCCTCTTTTTCCGAGATGCGCTCGAAATGGCTGGCCAGCGTCTCGGCATCCACGCGCCGCAGATCAAAGCGCTGGCAGCGGCTGAGCACGGTCACGGGGATCTTGCGGATTTCGGTGGTGGCAAAGATGAACTTCACGTGCTCCGGCGGTTCCTCCAGCGTCTTCAACAGGGCGTTGAAGGCGGATTTCGAGAGCATGTGCACTTCGTCGATGATGTAGATCTTGTAGCGCGCCTGGGTGGGCCGGTAGCGCACGCCCTCGATCAGTTCGCGGATGTCATCAACACCGGTTCGGCTGGCGGCGTCCATTTCGAGGACGTCCATGTGGCTGTCAGCGGCGATGGCGGTGCAGTTCTTACAGACCCCGCAAGGCTTGGTGGTGGGGCCACCGGTACCGTCTTCACCGATGCAGTTGAGACCGCGTGCGATGATCCGTGCCGTGGTCGTCTTGCCGATACCGCGCACGCCGGTCAGCACGAAAGCGTGCGCCAGGCGACCGGCGGCCATGGCGTTGGACAACGTCCGCACCATGGCTTCCTGGCCGATCAGCTCATCAAAGCTGCCGGGGCGGTACTTCCGGGCAAGGACGCGATATTCGCCGGTTTGGTCTTCCGTATCAGACGGGGGGCCGTCGGAGGGAGTCATCGATTGTCTGCCCTCGGGCTCATCGCGCACATGCGGACCACAGGTATCGGACCAAACGTAGAGGTGGGAGACCGGTTCCTGACCCGAGCCGAAACTCGTTACGGCTGCTTCCTTCCGGACCTGACCGGGTTGGCGAGGAGCTCGTCCAAGAGCGGCCTCCCACCGTCAAAATAGCTTACGGAAAAAGCGGAAACAAGGTCAGAGCGGCTGTTCAATCACCACCACGCCAGCCGCCCCGCCGATGTAGAAGCTGGGAACGGTCAGGAAGGAGTTCTCGAACCGGTAGCTGCCTTCCCGTGCAGCGACAAGACGGACTTCGACGGTCTCGCGGGCGGGGATCTTCACAGAGCTGATTTCCAGCGCACAGGCACTCTCACCCTCCATGCCCATCATCTCGGTGGCGGTGACAGGGCGAAGGTCGGTCTGGGCACCGGGCGTCCCTTCGGCCATATCCTCCGGCTTTTCGGCTTCTGAGGAGTCTTCGATCGCGCCCTGCATGGCCTGGGCGAAGGGGTCCGGTCCCATGGTCTCGGGTGCTTCTGGCCTATCAGGCTTTTGGGGCGCCGGACGACCGCCCATCATGCGTTCGAACTCGGTCTCGTCGCTTTCCGGTGCCGTAACATCCTGGTTCGGTTCCAGCGCCATGCCGAAACTGTCAGTCTGGCCCTGAAGCTTGGCGAGGTCTGGGCCCAGGCCCGGTGCCGAGGCGACGGCGACATTGCGGAAGAATTCACGGGCCCGGAAGGTGTGGTTTTCGTCGTCGCGGTTGGTGATGCGCAGAACGTAAGGCTCGTCCTGCTGAAGTGTGATGACCATCGGCGAGAACTCGCCCTGGCGGATGCGCACCGGCACCACCTCGGCGAACTGCCAGGGGACACGGACAAGACGACCGGAAAGTTCTTCGTCGCAGGCCTGGCCAAGAGACGACAAGCTGGTCAGATCCTTGAGGCCATCCACGACGCCCTCGAAATCCTGGTCGATGCCGAACGTCGAGCAGCCGCCCAGCAGTGCTGCCAGCGCAGTCCCGCCGAGCGCGGTCTTGACCAATCGGGGTAAGCGGGCGAAGCAGGGCATGGACGGGCTCTGTCCGGGTTTCGGATGTTGGCCTGGACAATCGTGGTCCAAACCGAATCGCATAAGGATCGACCCTTACAGTATCAACGCCCCGAAACCCGCCCAAGGCCTTTTTTCACCATGCCCAAACCCGACAGACCGGCCATTCCCTATGCCACAGCCACCTTTGACCGCTTGACGGAGGCACGACGTCAGCCGGACTTTGCCGAACAGGCCGCCTACGGGGGCGGGTTCCATCTGCATCTGCTCTGGCGCGGTCGCCATTTCGGGCAATGGGCACCCAGGCCCGAAAAAGCCTGGACCCCCGGCTGGCTCACGGGTGCGGAGGCGAAGGTTTGGCTGGAACCGTTCCCGGCGGACCTCATGGTGCTGGGCGCGGATGGTCCGGATATCCTCGGTGCCCTGGACATCAGCGCTTTGGACGAGGGGGAGGTCGAGGCTGCTTTCGGGCCGGAGCGCTTCGCTGATCTCAGAACGGTCAGCCCGCTGCTGGATGCCCGGTCGGTCGGACCACTGCTGTTGGCCCGCGGCCTTGCCCATTGGCATCGAAATGCGCGATTTTGCGGGGCCTGTGGTCACCCGACAGGTCCGATGGCTGCGGGATTTTCGAGGATTTGTCGCAACCCGGACTGCGCGATCGAACACCATCCGCGCACCGATCCGGCGACGATCATGCTGGTGGTGCGCGATGATCCGCTGTCCTGCCTCTTGGCCAGCGCGCCCCGGTTCCCCGATGGCATGGTCTCGACCCTGGCCGGATTTGTCGAAGTGGGCGAAAACCTGGAAGCCTGCGTGCGCCGGGAAGTCAAGGAGGAAGCCGGTATCGATGTGGGGGCGGTCGCCTATCAGGGCAGCCAGCCCTGGCCCTTTCCGGCATCTCTGATGATGGGCTTCCGGGCAGAGGCCCTCAGTTCGTCAATCACACTCGATCCGGAAGAGCTCTGCTTCGCCGACTGGTTCACGCCGGACGACCTTTTCAACCTGGAGGAAAAGGGGCTCTTCCTTCCCCGGGGCGATTCGATCTCTTCCTGGCTGATCAGGACCTGGCTGGACGAGATCGCTGAAGGTTGACGCTCCGGCCCGGAAGCTCCCCGAAATCGCAACCCTTAAGAATCACCCCTAGCGTCATTGACGAGGCCTTATCAGGCGGGCACAGTATTTCCCAACAAGAAACAGATCGGCATGCTGATGATACAGGGGCTGATCGCCTAGGGGTTGTCTGCGATGGGGCTACGGGCCTCTTTCAGCAGAGCTTGAGACGTTGGGGAGTGCCGCCATGAAACTGATTTCAGCCATCATCAAACCGTCCCGCCTGGACGCGGTCCGGGAAGCCCTGATCGGCATTGGTATCCAGGGCCTGACGGCGACCGAGGTCCGAGGCTTCGGTCGTCAGCGCGGGCAGACGGAAGTCTATCGCGGAGCCGAATACCAGATCGATTTCGTGCCCAAGCTCCGCATCGAGATCGTCGTCCCCGACGACCAACTTGAGCGCGTCATGAACACGGTTCGCGATGCTGCCCAGACCGGGCGCATCGGTGATGGCAAGATCTTCGTCCTGGATGTGGAGCAATCCATCCGGATCCGCACCGGCGAATCCGGCGACGATGCGCTTTGAGCCTTAGGCCGCTTTTTTCGGCCCTTTGCGGCCGCCCTTATCGGTGATAGCGGCCTCCCGGCGATCAATTCGATCCCGAACCAAAAAATAAGCATAGAGGCTGGCGGGTAGCAGTTGCACGTCGATGCCCTTGATGGTGCCCGGCCGGGCCAATGTCCGGGTCAGGATGACCGCCTTGGCTTTCGGATTTGTTCCCAAAGCGAATTGAGCCAGGTTTTCCGGGCCTTTTGGCGCACGGGCGTAAGTGTCCTGCCAGTCCATCTCGATCACCAGATCCGGTTTAGCCGTGGTGGGGTCGAGTGCCACCAGGTCAACCCCGCCCCCCCGCCAGCCCGCATAGGCCAGATCACGTGCCGCCGGAGCCGCAAGCCACTGGGCGGTTATGGCGGTCTCGACGAGGCGTTCAAACCCTTCGTCATCAACGCCCGCAGGGCCGAACAGCGCGGACTGGAAGCAGGGCGCGGTCAAGGCGGCCTTGAAAGAGACGGCCCGCTGGTAAGGCTTGCCGTCCCGGTCAATGCGCATCACACGGCGCACCAGGAAGGCGCTTTCCAGATATTCCATATATTTGCGCAGTGTGTTCTTGGCGATGCCCGATTCGCGGGCCAGCTCCTCGATGCTGACCTCGGCAGAGGTATTGGCGACCAGGACCGCGAACAGGCGGTTCACATCGTGGATCGAGGCGACGCCAAACAGTCCGGCCATGTCCTTGTGCAAGACCCTGTCGGTCAGGTGGTCCCGGATAAAGGTCGGGGCGGGCGCGGCTTCGTTTTTCAACAGGATGCCTTCGGGGAAGCTGCCGAAATTGATGTATCGGGCGAACTCGGCGTTCAGGGCACCGATTGCGCGTTCTTTGAAAACCGGCTTTGTTCCGGTACCGAACAATTTTTCTTCAGAACCCCGGAAGCGCAGAAACTCCATGAAGGTCAGCGGTGGTACGGCCTGGACCACCAACTTGCCGTCGTCGGATTGATCACCGGTGACCAGGCCCGGCCCGCCAGCGGAGACGGCGGTGATGAAGCGGGTTTGCGGATATTCGTGCGCCAGGGCCTTTACCTGTTCTTCCCAGCCGCCGACGTACTGTGCCTCGTCCAGGAAGACGTAGAGCCGCTCCCCCGGCCGGTGACCGTGGTGTTTGCGAAAGGTCTCGAACAGGGGTTTCAGCCCTGTCGCCGTGTAACTGGGCGTGGTCAGCGCCGCAAACAGGACGGCGGTCGGGCGCAGGCCCCCTTCGATCAACTCAGCCACCATCTGGCGCATCATGACGGTCTTGCCGGCGCGTCGGGGTCCGACCAGTACCAGGGCCTGGCGGGTCAATCGCTTATGAACTTCTGCTGCGAAGGAAGCGTAGCAAAATCGCTTCGGCGGGTGGCGAAAGCGGATTTCGGTGTCCGGCTTCAACTCCCACCAGGGATTGTCGAAGGCGAGACGTTTCAGCACATCGTCACTGCCGATGCCGCGCATGTCTCACCGCCCCCGTTTCATCCTTTGTTTTTGCTTTCGCGCTTAAGATGAAGGGTTTGACCGTATTATTCAACTGAATCCGTAATGGCGGCCCGGACGGTTGCGCGCAAGGGTCCCAGAAGGTTGGATTCAAACCAGGGATTGCGCTTCAACCATGCCGTATTGCGCCAACTGGGATGGGGCAGGGGCCAGACTTCCGGTGCGAAATCGGCCCAGGCTGCCACGGTCTCCGTCAGGGTTCTCCGCCCTCTGTCGCCCAAATAGCGCGCCTGCGCATATTGGCCGATCAGAAGGGTGCATCGAATGTGCGCCATCAGGTCCAGAAAAGTCTGGTGCCAGAGCGGCGCGCATTCCGGCCGGGGCGGCCTG
Source organism: Magnetovibrionaceae bacterium (assembly GCA_049603795.1). Classification (GTDB taxonomy): domain Bacteria; phylum Pseudomonadota; class Alphaproteobacteria; order Rhodospirillales; family JBMYSY01; genus JBMYSY01. The sequence continues at coordinate 150,849 of JBMYSY010000001.1, read as the reverse complement.
TCACCACCCTTCGGCAGAACGCCGGGATAGCAAAACCCCATGGGAAGGATGGCGACCTTGCTTTCGTCGTAGAAGGTCTCCGGCTCGATCTGCAGCCAGTCCCTCAGGCGCTTGCCCGACGGGTCGTTCCAGGGAATGCCGGTTTCATGCACCCGGGTTCCGGGGGCCTGGCCGACGATCAGCAGGCGGGCTTCGGGGTGGACGCGAAATGCCGGGCGGGGACCGAGCGGCAGGTGCTCGGCGCAAAGCTGACAGGCACGCGCCTGCTCTGCCGCTTGGGTCAGAGTTTGCGCGGGTTCTACCACCAAGGGCCCCGAAGCAGCAGATCACTGACAAAAGCCGGGACGATCTCGGTTGCCGCGCCATAGCGGGTTTCGGCGAACATCGTCGCCCCCTCGCTTGGCTCCAGATTAAGCTCAAGGGTGTGAGCCTGTTTCAGGCGGCGCACCTCGGCCACAAAACCGGCTGCCGGATAGACATTCCCCGAGGTGCCGATGCTGACGAAGAGCGAACAGTTGGCGAGTTCGTTGTAGATGCGCTCCATCTCCAGGGGCATTTCGCCGAACCAGACCACATGGGGTCTCAAAGAATCCGGGGTGTGGCAAGCCGGGCAAACCTCGCCATCGCCCAGATCCGCGGTCCAGGGGTGGATGGCATGGCATTCGGTGCAACGGGCCTTGCAGAGCTCCCCGTGCATGTGAAGCAGGTTTTTTGATCCGGCGCGGTCGTGCAGGTCGTCAATGTTCTGGGTGACCAGGAAAACGTCCCCCGGCCATTCCGTCTCCAGCCGGGCGAGCGCCGCATGGGCCGCATTGGGTTTGACGCCGCTGGTCACCAGTTGTTCCCGGCGGGCATTGTAGAAATCCTGGACCAGGGCCGGATTGCGCTCGAAGGCTTCGGGGGTTGCCACGTCCTCCAGATCCACCTTGGCCCAGATGCCGTCGGCATCGCGAAACGTGTCCAGCCCGGATTCCTTGGAGATGCCTGCTCCGGTTAAGATCACGATGCTGCCTTCCGTATTGCTCATCTCGACATCCGACTTGTCCGTTGTTGGCGCTATTTCGCCATGCTAAGCGGGAATGTCCCCTGTTAAAATGCCCATGCACCCTTGCTTGAGCGCCAACGCGAAAGAGATCTCCCATGGCCAACTCCGTGCTCTTTGCCACCTCCGTGCTCTTTGTCTGTCTCGGCAACATCTGTCGCTCGCCCACGGCGGAGGGCGTGTTCCGCGCTCAGGTCGAAAAAGCAGGGCTCGGCGATCACATCCTGATCGATTCGGCCGGTACCGGGGCCTTCCATGTGGGGGAAGCACCGGACCGGCGCTCGACCGAGGTTGCGGCCAGACGGGGCTATGATCTGAAAGCCCTGCGCGCCCGCCAGGTGACCCGAGACGATTTTGATCGTTTCGATTTCATTCTGGCCATGGACCACCAAAATCTCGCCAATCTGCAGCGCCTGCAACCTTCGGCCTATGGCGGTCATCTGGGCCTGTTTTTATCTTTGGGTTCGGATTTACCGACGGAGGAAGTCCCCGATCCGTACTACGGGGGTGCGCAGGGCTTCGAACATGTGCTTGATCTGATCGAGAATGCCGGGGAGGGTCTCTTGAGCCGTATCCGGGCACGCTTGGAAGGCTCCTGATCCTGAGACGCATCGAACAACATTTCGGGTCCAAGATAAAATGCAGGCGTGCGCTTTCCGGCGGCTGTGTCGGTGATGTCTGGCGGATCGATCTGGCCTGCGGCGAACGTCTGGTTGCCAAGCTGGGCGATCCGGACAGCGCTCTCGACCTGGAAGGCTGGATGTTGCGGTTTCTGGGCGACCATGGCCTGCCCGTGCCGCTGGTCCATATCGCCGCGCCGGATTTGCTGGTGATGGATTATCTGTCCGGCGGCGGGCCGATGGATTTGGAAGCCGAGGCCGAGGCCGGTCAGTTGATCGCCCGGCTCCACGATGTTCAAAGCAGTCGTTTCGGTCTTGAAAGAGATACCCTGATCGGCGGCTTGACCCAGGCCAATCCCTGGGGCGCGAGCTGGATCGACTTCTTCCGCGACCACCGCCTGATCAACATGGCCGATCAGGCCGCGCAGGCCGGCCGACTGCCCGCCTCGATACGGACCCGGATCGATGTCCTTGCGGCCAACCTGGGGGAATTTCTGGAAGAACCGGCCCGGCCCGGCCTGCTGCACGGGGATCTCTGGGGCGGCAATGTCATTGTCGGTGCTCGGGGTGGAAAAGGTCGGATTTCCGGCTTTATTGATCCGGCGATTTCCTTTGGCCATCCGGAAATCGAACTGGCCTTTACCCAGATGTTCAATACCTTCGGTCCCCCCTTCTTCGAGGCCTATCAGGCCGTGCGACCCATCAACGCGGGCTTTTTCGAACAGCGGCTCGAGCTCTATAATCTCTATCCCACCCTGGTCCATGTCCGTCTGTTCGGTGGGTCCTACCTGGGGGCAGTGGACCGGACACTCGCGAGGTACGGATTTTGAGGCATCGTTTCGATCTCGTGATTTTTGATTGCGATGGCGTCCTGGTGGATTCGGAGTGCCTCGCATCAAGCCTTCTAGCCGACTTTATCAACGAGCTCGGGGGCTGTCTCACGGGCCAGGATTGCCGTGCGCGGTTCACCGGCCTGTCCATCAAGGCGGTGGGCGAAATGTTAAGGGCCGACGGCCTGGACATTCCGGAGGACTTCGAGCCCCGATTGCGGGCGCGGGACAGGCTCCATTTCGAGCGCGAACTGAAACCCATACCCGGCATTCACGGCGCTCTCGACACGCTTTCGGGGCCGCGTTGCGTCGCTTCTTCCGGCAGTCCGGAAAAGATCCGCCATTCGCTGACCCTTTGTCATCTGCTCGACCGCTTTGACCCCTATCTGTTCAGTGCGGTGCAAGTCGACAGGGGCAAGCCCGCACCGGACCTTTTCCTGCATGCGGCTGGTGCCATGGGAGTCTCGCCGGACCGTTCCGTGGTGATCGAGGACAGCAGGGCCGGTGTCGCCGCCGGCAGGGCGGCGGGGATGACGGTCGCCGGGTTCGTCGGCGGCGGGCACTGCGACGTCGGACATGATACCGCGCTCTGGGAGGCCGGTGCCGATCAGGTGTTTGGCGACATGGCCGACCTGCCTTCGCTCCTGGCGGCTCTCTGATCTTTCTTCGCCTCGCGCAGGACCCAGTCGCGGAATTGACTGACGACGCCGCCTTCCGCCGTGTTGTCGGGATAGACGATCCAGTAGGCGAAATCGTCGACCGAAAGGTCGAAGGGCTTTACCAGGATGCCTTCGGCCAGGTGTCGGGCCATGACGTCTTCGCGCCCCATGGCGACTCCCTGTCCGGCGATGACGGCCTGATCAATCACCGAGGGTTCGTTCGTGGTCAGGCCCCGGCGGGGTTCCACCCCCTCGACCCCAACGCCTTTCAGCCATTCGGTCCAATAGGTGTAGTCGCGCTCGTGGATCAGCTGGTGGTGGGCCAGGTCTTCCGGCTTTTTCAACGGTGGCCCTGATTCGAGCAGTTTGGGGGAACAGACCGGTGTCATGGTCGCGGCCATCAGATAGACCGCCTCGCAGTTTTTCCAGTGGCCTTTGCCCCAGCGCAGCGCCACATCGACATCGGTCGGTCGGGTGAAGTCCACCGAGGTGAAGCTGTGGTGCAGTTTCACATCCAGGTCGGGGTGGTCCGCCATGAAGGCACCGATGCGGGGTGCCAGCCAGCGGCTGCCCAGCGAGGCCGTAGTGGTGATGGTTAGCGAGAGACCCGTCGGCTTGCGGATATCATCCACCACATCGCCGATGCGGCTCAGGGCATCCGATACAACAGGCAGCAGGCGGCGTCCGTCGTCTGTCAGGGCCAGACGCCGGGTCAGGCGCTGGAACAGGGGTTTGCCGAGATCGTCTTCCAGCAGCTTCACCTGGTGGCTGACGGCAGCCGGCGTCACGTTCAGCTCTTCTGCGGCACGGGTAAAGCTCAAGTGCCGGGCACCGGCCTCGAAGGCGCGGAGGGCGTTCAGGGGAGGGAGGCGGGACATTTCAGATCAATTTTCCTCATGCAAATAGTGAAAATTTCTAATCTCATCCATTCAAAATTTTCTCATGTATAACATGAAAATTCATCGTTTGTGAGAATTTCTCAATCCGGCTATCTCTCTATCACCGGCGGAAAACAAAGGTTTCACCGGAAAACGAAAGAGACAGTAACCCCAAGGGGCACGCCACCCCAAGGCCCAACGATTAAGGAGAATTATCATGGCGAACACCCTGAACCTGACCCGCAACAACCTCTATCCGTTAACCCTGGAGCGCAAGACCGCCGCCCAGCTGAACGCAGAACTCACCCAGGAGGTCAAAGCCGGAGTCCGGGGCCTGTTCGCCCGAATGCTCCAGTCCTGGCGTCGGGATCGTGCCTACCAACAGACCTTGCGGGAACTGAGCGCGTTGGATGATGCACAACTGGACGATATCGGAATGGTCCGGGGAGAAATTCCCCTGGTTGCCGCCCGGGTCGCGGAAACCGCCTTCCCCAAAGTCTGACAGGGGGCCGCTGACCGACCCGCTTCCTGCTCCCTCTCTCTAGCGGGCGTCTGATCTGCCTTAAGACGCCAAAACCCGGGAGCATCCTCGAGGGGAAGGGCCATTGAAGGCTCTTCCCCTTTTTTTATGATGAAAGAGGGTAGGTCTCCAGCACCTCGTAGTCTGCTCCGCTGGCGCTCAAGTGGCTTCGATAGAGGGTCATTTCGGAAACGTCGAATCTCTCTGTCAGGAGGCCTTGCGCCCCCTCCAGCCAGGGGCCCAGCCGCAGGCCCCGCGCACCCTTGGTCCAGGCGAGCGTCACGTGGGGCGTGAATTTCCGGGTTTCAGGCGCAAAACCGGTCATCTGGGCCAGCCGTTCGCATTTGGCCTGAAGGTGATCGAGGGCGGGTTGCGGCTGCACGCCGGCCCAGACCGCACGCACCTGGCGGTTCGAGCCGAAATGCCCGGCACCTTCCAGGGTCAGCGCAAAGGCCGGGGCCGACAGGGCACCCAGCGCATGGTGCAGGTCTTCCGCCGCAGGGCCTTCCACCTCGCCGAAAAACCGCAGCGTGATGTGCATATTGTGGGGCTTCACCCAACGAACATTCCCCAGGCCCGCCTGAAGCGCCTGAAGCCTTTCGGTGATGCGTTCAGGCAGACCGAGGCCCAGAAAAAGCCGCATGGAATTTGTCTCGTCTCAAGGCGCCGGGTTCGGGATTTCCGTGTGAATTGCCTCGATACCTTCCAACACCTCTTCCGATAATTCCAGATCAAAGGCATCGATGTTGCGGGTCAGCTGTTCTTCGGTGGTGGCACCGATGATGGTGCTGGTGACGAAGGGCTTCAGATCGATGTACTTCAGCGACATTTGATCCAGAGAAAGACCATGTTCGGCGGCGAGTTTCGCATAGGCCTCGGTTGCCTTGACGCCGTTGGGCTTGGTGTATCGGCCATAGGTGGGAAACAGCGTCAGCCGCGCGCCTTCCGGCTGTTTGCCGCCCAGATACTTGCCGCTGAGAGCACCAAAGGCCAGGGGTGAATAGGCGAGCAGCCCGACATCCTCGCGGATCGCCACCTCGGCCAGGCCCACCTCGAAACTGCGGTTCAGCAGGGAGTAGGGGTTCTGGATCGAGGCCATGCGGGGCAGGCCCTTGGATTCCGATTCCATGACGAAGCGCATCACACCCCAGGGGGTCTCGTTGGAGACGCCCACATGACGCACCTTGCCCGCCTTGATGACGGCATCGAGACCTTCGAGCACCTCGTCCAGCGGTGTGAAGTCGCCTTCCTTGTGGGTATAGCCCAGCTGGCCGAAGTAATTGGTTTTCCGCTCCGGCCAGTGAATTTGATAGAGATCGATATAGTCGGTCTGCAGCCGCTGAAGACTGGCGTCCACGGCCGCCTGGATGTTGGCCTTGTTGTGGCGTGCATCACCGCCGCGCACGTAGTCGAAACCGGGCCCCAGGATCTTGCTGGCAAGCACTACCTTGTCCCGGTTGCCGCGCGCCTTGAACCAGTTTCCGATGATGCCCTCGGTAGACCCATAGGTCTCTTCCCGGGGCGGGATGGAATACATCTCGGCGGTATCAAAGAAATTGATGCCCCGGTCGAGCGCCATGTCCATCTGACGGTGGCCTTCAGCCTCCGTATTCTGCTCGCCGAAGGTCATGGTGCCGAGACAGACACGGCTGACGTCGAGACCTGTGCGGCCAAGGGGGCTCATCTTCATCTATTTTTTCTCCTGGATGGATCAGTCTTGGACGTTCTTGAGGCGGAGCGAAATCAAGGCACCGGCAAGGGAGGCGATGCTTAAAACAACCAAACCGGGGATCAGGCCGAAGCTGAGCAGGAGCCCAACCAGCGTCCCGGCGATCAACAAAATGAAGCCGATCAGCGTATTGGAAAGCGCAACATAGGCGGCCTTGTTGTCTCCACCGGCCAAATCAACAATATGCGTTTTACGCCCGATCCTGACTCCGGCATGTGCGATTCCCAACAGGAAGACGGCGGTGGCATAGAGAGCCGGGCTGTCCGCCATCGGAATCTCCGCCAGGGCGGATGAGCTGATCAAGAGCCCCAGGATGCCTGCGAAACCGGCACCAAAGGCCATGACGCTGCGCGACGACCGGTCCGACATCGCGCCCCAGATGGTGGAACTGATGGCTCCCGCAAGCCCACTCGCCAGCATCAGCCAGCCGAGGTTTTCGAGGCCGCCGCCCGACCGGGCCTGCGCAAGCGCCACATAGACCGGGCCGGTCAGAGCCGTGGCGATCATCAGGGCGCGAGCCAGAAGGAATTTCTGTAGTTCCGGATCGTTTGCCAGCGTTCGGCCCTGTTCGGCCATCAGGTCCTTGAAGCCCCGCCCGCCGTCGGTGGCACCCTGTTCTTCGGGTGTTGCCCAGAAAAGGGCAGCCCCTGCAAACCAAAGCAGCCCGGCACCGAACAGGAAGCCATAGAGCAGCCATTCGGGCCTGGACGCCTCGGGCAGGAGCACAAGGGCCAATCCACTGGCACCCGCGATGATGCCGGCAAGGGCCGCCGATAGACCGTTGACCCGCCCCCGCCTGCCCTTGGAAACGGTCTTGGCCAGGGTATCCTTGGCCGCAATGGAGGCAACGCCGCGCGCCAGGCTGAAGACGAGCAACAGGCCGACAACCGCCCATCCCGCCACCGGCCCCGTCAGCCCTGCCAGACCCACAAGGCCCATGCCGAGGATTGTCGCCCCCTCGACCAGGCTCGCCAGCGTCCAGAAGCCCTTGCGCCGGGCGAACTTGCGGATCACTCCGCCAACCAGAATTTGAGGTAACAGGGCAAAGGACTCCCGGATCGGCATCAAAAAACCGATCAGAAAGGCCGGTGCGCCCAGCGCTCCCAACAACCAGGGCAGCACCACCTTGGGGTCCGAGAGCGCGTCGCCCGCCTTGGAACAGGCCAGGGCGGCTGTCTGGCAGACGAAAGACCGGGGCTGTTCGTGGCACTGGGCTTCCGAGATGTCCTTGCAGTAGCGCGCCTCGTCGTCGCCGGTGGCCAAGGAATAGAGGCGTTCCGAGACCGGGCGTTGGCCAAAGGACGGGTTGGAATCGTCGGTCGTCGAAGTCGTCATAGGAACAGCGTCAGCACGCCCGTGTAGCCGTATAGGCGGTTATGGGAAATCTCACCGGCAGCGTAGAAGCCCGTGATCGGGATATCGGCGGCATCGACATCGGCCAGGCCCTGGCGCAGTAGCGCGAGTTCGCGCCCCGGCTCGCCAAACATCTCGGCTCCGCGCGCCACGCAACTGATGTAGAGAGCGGCTTTCGGTTTGCTGTCCAGGCGGGCGGTCAGGCGTTTCAGCATGTGGGCCAGATCAGCTTCGGCGGCTGAGGGGTCACGGCGTGCGAAGAGCACCCGATCACCCGGGTTTACGTCCTGGCCGATGGCGATCCAGCCGCGCGTCGTATCGATGCCGACCAGACTGCGGACCATATAGTCACCCGTATCCGACCCCGCGATGGGCAGGCCCGCCTGGATATAGCCCGCGACCTTGTTCAGATCCCGCGCCAAAAGTTCGCCGATGTCTTCCTTGAACACGTCGAGAGCGGGGCGCCCGTCCAGACCCATGATGACGTTGTCCAGGCAGTCCGAAATCACATGGGGTTCCGCCAGCGGCTCGCAGCCCTGGGTAAGGCCACAGGCGACCTGAACGCCCGCGGTGAACATGACGCCGGAAACCCCGCCGCCGGTCAGGCGTCCGGCGATTTGATGCGTGGCCTGGCGGGATGCTGTCAGTCCGCCGACCAGGAAGCCGCCCATATGGGCCGCGATTTCTTCGATCAGATAGGGTGAGATCTCGTTCCCGGGGTCGCCATGGACCACAGCGAAAGTGGGCTGTTCTCTGGCGATCCAGGATTCAACCTCAACGTCGAGTTCGTAATCCTCCTCGGCCAGGGTCGGCAGCAGATGGAACGATCCCGGTGGAAACCGGCAGACCATGGCCGAGACCGCGCGAACCTCGGAAATTTCTTCCCCTCCCCCGATAATCGCCATGCCGAGCGTGCCGACCCAGTGATCAATTCCGGTCTTCTGACGCAGGTAGGTCAGCACCGACGACAGGTCTTCCGCCAGATCGTCGGTCAGATAAACAAAGCCGAAATTGGCACCTTTCGGCAGCGGCAGCAGCTGATCGACACAGAGCTTGGCGCAATGTGCCCAATCCTCGGCGCGGGCATGGGCCTGTTTGAACGCGGGCGCTTCAAGAATATCGGTCACGGTCATCGCAGCTGGCTTGCCCCCTTACCTTTCCTTCCAGGGAATAGATAGGCATTCATGCGGAAGTGACCAGAAAAGGATTGTTCAGGGGCTATCGAGCAGCCGCTTAACATAAGGCAGAATGTTCCGGACGATCACGCGTGTGCCCTTGGCGTTGGGGTGGATGGCGTCGTCCTGGTTCAGCTCCGGGATCGCCGCCACGCCTTCCAGGAAGAAGGGATAGAAGATCACATCCATTTCCTCGGCCAGTTTCGGGAACAGGCCGTTGAAGGCCTCGCCATACGCCTTGCCGAAATTGGGCAGGGCGTACATGCCGGTGAACAAGACCGGATGGCCCATTTCCTGGATGCGGGTGATGATCTGGCGGAGGTTGTCCTCGGTGATCCGGGGGTTGAAGCCCCGGAGCCCGTCGTTGGCACCCAGTTCCAGGATCACACCGGTCTGGCTGGCACCGTCCAACTCGCTCAAGGCCCAGTCGAGGCGGCTCAAGCCACCGGCACTGGTATCGCCCGAGACGCCTGCATTCAAAACCCGCACATCGTAACCGGAAGCGCGGAGTTCCTGCTCGAGCACATAGGTGAAGCTCTCCGTCTTCGGCAGGCCATAACCGGCGGTCAGGCTGTCGCCGAGGGCCAAAATTCGCGTCTCCGCTTTGACGGCTGCAGCGGGCAGATATGTGAGGAACCCCACCAGCAGAAGCATCCCGATGTTGAAGGTTAAGCCTCGGGTGCCATATCCGAAGGAGACACGAAAAGGGCTGAACAGCATGGATCTCTCCGAAAAAACCGCCATCCGGCTGGATGACGTGCACCTGACATTGGGTAGCGATGCGGGTCCGGTCAACATCCTGCGGGGCATTGATCTAAACATTGCAGCCGGAGAGACCGTGGGACTTGTCGGCCCCAGCGGATCCGGCAAGACCAGCCTTTTGATGATCATTGCCGGGCTGGAGCGCGCGACCAAGGGCCGTTTGAGCGTTGCCGGTGTCGAGACGACGACGCTCTCCGAAGACGCTTTGGCGAGCCTGCGGGGCGACAGAATCGGCATCGTGTTCCAGAATTTCCACCTGGTGCCGACCATGACAGCCCTGGAGAACGTGCAGTTGCCGCTCGAATTCCGGGGTGTCCCGGATGCCTCGGCGCGGGCCCGGAAGGAGTTGGAAGCCGTCGGTCTCGGCCATCGGATCGATCACTATCCGGGACAGCTTTCAGGCGGCGAGCAACAGCGCGTGGCGCTCGCCCGCGCCTTCGTGGTCGAACCCGACGTGTTGTTGGCAGATGAGCCGACGGGCAACCTGGACCAGGGCACCGGCGAGACCGTGATGGACCTGTTGTTCGATCTTCAAACCCGGCGGGGTACGACGCTTCTCTTGATTACCCACGCACCGGAACTGGCAAAGCGCTGTTCGCGCCTGCTGACCATGAAGGACGGCCTGATCGCGGCGGACGAGACCCGCGGCGAGACCAGCCTGATGACGGCTTGAGGACGGAGACGCAATGGCCTTGGTGACAACCAGCGCTTCGCCCCTGCTCGCCTGGAAACTGGCGCGGCGCGAGCTGCGCGAGGGGCTGAAGGGTTTCAGGCTTTTCATCGGCTGCCTGGCGATCGGCGTCGCGGCGATTGCCGGTGTCGGCACGGTCAGCGAGGCGGTGGTTGCGGGCCTGCAACGCGATGCCCGCGCCCTGCTCGGCGGCGATGTGGAATTCCGCTTGATGCACCGTCAGGCATCCGAAGATGAGCTCGCCTGGATCAATCGCCATTCGGCGCGCTATTCCAAGATGATCGAGATGCGTGCCATGGCCCGGCCGACGGACGGCGGGCCGGCGCGCAGCATGATTGAAATCAAGGCTGTGGACGATCTCTATCCGCTGGCCGGGCAGGTCAGAAGCGATCCCGAGCTGCCCTTGGACGAAGCCCTGGCCGTTCGCGACGGCATAGCGGGGGTGATCATCGATCCTTCGATCCTGCGGAAGTTGGAAATCGACATCGGCGACCGGGTCAGCATCGGTGAGGCCACCTACGAAGTCCGCGCCGCCATGGTGCGCGAGCCTGACGAGGTGGGTTCGGTCTTCAACTTCGGGCCGAGGGCGATGATCCATATGGACGTCCTGGCCGAAACCGGCCTGCTGCTGCCCGGTGCACGAATCGAATATCACTACCGCCTGGAGACCCGTCCCGGTGAGACCGGCGCGCAGGTGATCGAAGAAGCCAACGAGGCCTTTCCCAACGCCGGCTGGCGGGCGCGTAGCCTGGATAACGCTTCGCCCGGTGCGGAGCGCTTTATCGAACGGATGACGCTGTTTTTGAATTTTGTGGGACTGACGGCCTTGCTGGTCGGCGGAATCGGTGTCGGCAATGCGGTCCGGGCCCATCTGGATGGGCGGATTGCGACCATCGCGACGCTGAAATGCCTCGGCGCGCCGGCCAAGTTGATCTCCAGGCTCTACCTCAGCCAGGTCATGGTGCTGGCTCTGCTGGCGGTGGTCGTCGGCATGGTCGTCGGCGTGATCCTGCCCAATGGTGTCATCAGCTATTTGCAAGGGCGTTTGCCGGTGGATCCTGTGCCGGGCCTCTATCCGTCGGCTCTCGCCCTGGCCGGTCTGTTCGGTATGGCGGTGGCGCTGACCTTCACACTCTGGCCGCTGGCGCGCGCCCGCCGGGTTCCGGCGGCGACGCTGTTCCGCGATCGCATCGCACCGGAAGGCCTGATGCCAAAGGCCGGGGACCTGATCCGGTTGGGCTTGGGCGTCGGTCTGCTGGCCGTTCTGGTTTTGGCGACGGCCTCCGATAAGGGTTTTGCGCTCTGGTTCATCCTGGGGGCCATCGTTGCCATGGGGGCGCTCAGCATCGGTGCGCGCCTGATCATGCGCTTCGCCAAGTCGCTCGGGCGGCCCCGGCATCCCGGTCTTCGCATGGCGCTGGGAAATATCCATCGGCGGGGCACGGGAACGCCCAGCGTGGTGATGTCCATCGGCCTCGGCCTTGCCGTACTGGTCGCCGTGGCACTGATCGAGGGTAACCTGTCCCGCCAGGTCTCCGAGAATATCCCCGCAAAGGCCCCTGCCTTCTTCTTCGTGGACATTCAACCCGGCCAGGTCGAGGCCTTTGACAGCCTTGTGGCCGCCCAGCCGGGTGCTGGCGAATTGCAGCGCCGACCGTCCCTTCGCGGGCGGATCGTCGAAATTGACGGTGTGCCCGCCGAACAGGTGGACGTGGACCCGGACGTCGCCTGGGCTCTCCGGGGCGACCGGGGCCTGACCTATACCGCGACCCAGCCGGAAGGGTCCGTCGTCGTCGAGGGTGAGTGGTGGGCGCAAGACTATGCCGGGCCGCCGATGATCTCTTTTGATGCCAAGGTTGCGCGCGGATTCGGCGTCGGGGTCGGAGACACCCTGACCATCAACATTCTGGGCCGCGACGTGGAGGCGGAGATCGCCAACCTGCGCGACATCAACTGGCGGTCCTTGAGGTTCGATTTCGCCGTGATCTTCTCCCCCGGCACACTGGAGGGCGCGCCGCACACCCACATTGCCGCCCTGCAAGCCACTGAAGAGGGCGAAGACGGCATCGAGCGCGCGGTGGCCGATGAATTCGGCAATATTTCGGTGATCAGGGTGCGGGACGCCCTGGCCGCCGCCTCAGACTATCTGAACGGCATCGGGACTGCCGTGCGGGGCACGGCGATGATTACCCTTGTGACCGGTGCTCTGGTTCTGGCGGGGGCCATCGCGGCGACGCGGCAGCGCAGGCTCTACGATTCGGTCGTGTTCAAGGTTCTGGGGGCCACAAGGCCGCGCCTGTTGCAGACCTACCTGCTGGAATATGGCCTGCTCGGGCTTTTCACCGGCCTGGTGGCGGGGGTCATCGGTACGATGACAGCCTGGGCCGTGATCGTCTTCCTGATGGAGGCGGAATGGATCTTCCTGCCGAGTGTGGTGGCCGCTGTGACCGCGCTTTGTATTTCGGTGACCCTGGCGGTCGGTTTCCTCGGCACCTGGACCGCGTTGGGCGAAAAAGCCGCTCCCCACCTCCGCAACGAGTGATCCTGTTACAAACCTGAAACAGTAAGGGTTTGATGGGCTTTCAGCGTGTCGAATCCCCGCCTCAATGCGCCGGAATCGGTTGCAGGCCCTGACCGGGATGCCATATCTTCACAAAGCATCCTGCGTCGGGGACGGCGCGGGAAACGTGACGCTAAACCCTTCGATCAATGGAAAGTGGTACAAGAGAGGTAACTATGGCTTTCGGTTCCGGCAATCGGTTCGGCATGAACCCCGGTGCGGCTGCTCGCACGTACGCACCCGGTACGGCGGAAGCGGCCCAGATTGACGCTGATCTTCGGCAGTATATGCTGAAGGTTTACAACTACATGGCCTGCGGTGTCCTGTTGACGGGCATCGTCGCCATGGGGGCTTCCACATCGGCACCGCTGATGCAGCTCATCCATGGCACACCCCTGAAATGGGTCGTCATGCTGGCTCCTTTGGGCTTTGCCTTCTTCCTCGGCATGCGCATCAATGCCATGAGCGTGACCACCGCGCAGGTCTGCTTCTGGGCCTTCGCCGGGGTGATGGGCATTTCGCTCAGCTACATCTTCTTGGCCTACACGGGCGAGAGCGTGGCCCGGGTCTTCTTCATTACCGCCGGTGCCTTCGCGGGCCTGTCGATCTTCGGCTATACGACGAAGAAGAACCTGAGTGGCCTTGGCACCTTCCTGATGATGGGCCTGATCGGTATCATCATTGCCAGCCTGGTGAACATCTTCCTGGCTTCCAGCGCTCTGGCCTTCGTGATCTCGGTCGTCGGTGTCCTGGTCTTTGCGGGCCTGACCGCCTACGACACCCAGCGCATCAAGTCCCAGTATCTGGAACTGCGCGGCGTGGCGGACAGCGATACGGTCGCAAAGATGGGCATCATGGGTGCCCTGACGCTCTACCTGGACTTCATCAACCTGTTCATCATGCTGCTGCAGCTGTTTGGTCAGCGCGAATAGTCTCTGCACAGACGGACAGACGGATCAGGGCCGCTCCTCTCGGGGCGGCCTTTTTCTTTATCGGTCGAAGAAACTGCCTCCTCCGTATGGCCAGATTGCTGCCACCTTTAACCTTTATTAACCATTGTCGGGCACCCTGGTCATCCTGAGGGGAGAGGGTGTTCGAAGCGATTGGTCAACCCAAGGTGAAAGGACTGCCCCGTGGCCAGAGGCCCCCAACAACTGTCTGCAAATACCAACAGTCGCAAACAGGGCGCGCATACCCGGCTTGTGCTGGAGGTGCGTGAGCGGGGGTTATGGCGGATTGAGCACCGGGGCGAACTGGCCGAGGCCGAGGCCATCGCCCGGCTCGCCAAGCGGCTCTTGAAACGCGATCTGGTGGACGAGGTATCCCTGATCGCCGAGACCTTCACCGCACGGGGCTATATGGACCGCAGAGAGGTCTTGAGGCGGGCCTCTCGCGGGTACCGTCTGCGCATGGCGGAGACCGCCAAGGCCAAGCGAGGCCTGTTCGCAAGGCTGTTCGGCAAGAAGGCCGGGTCAGGCCCGCAAGTGGCTTAAGCAACCCGGTCCGGCGGTTCGTTCCCGCCAAAGAAAGCATCCAGATTGTCCAAGGCCCTGAACCCCATGGCGTTGCGCGTTTCCACCGTGGCACTGCCGAGGTGCGGCAAAAGGTAGGCGTTGGTGAGACCGGCGTAATCGGGATGCAGTTGCGGTTCCCCGTCAAACACGTCGAGCCCGGCCGAGGCCAGCCGCCCTGAGCGCAGCGCCGCGATCAGATCCGCGTCGTTCACCACGCCGCCGCGTGCCGTGTTCACCACCACGGCGCTATCCGGCATCAGGGCGATCCGTTCGGCATTCAGGAAGCCCTTGGTCTCCGGCGTCAGGGGGAAGTGCAGGCTGAGCACGTCTGCGACTGCCAGCAGGGCTTCAGGCGTCTGGTGGAAGGTGGCACCGGCCTCCTGCGGGCCTTCAAGCCGCCGCCGATTGTGATAGTGGATTTCCATCCCGAAGGCCCGACCACGGGCCGCCACGGCCTGGCCGATGCGGCCCATGCCCAGAATGCCGAGGCGGCGGCCCTGCAGGGCGAGGCCCATCAACTGGGTCGGTGTCCAGCCGGTCCATTCCCCGGCCCGCAGCAGGCTTTGGGCCTCCCAGGCGCGACGGGTGGCACCCAGCATAAGCAAAAGCGCGATATCGGCGGTGGCATCGGTCAAGACGTCCGGCGTATTGCTGACAACGATCCCCCTTGCCCGCGCTGCATCCACGTCCACGTGTTCATAGCCGACGGAAAAGGTCGCGATCATGCGGATGCTCTCGGGCAGGGCCGCTATCAGGTCCGCGTCGATCCGATCGGTGGGATTGCACATCAGCGCGGCACAACCCTCGGCCCGTTCGACCAGAGCGGCCTTGGCCATGGGCTCATCCACGCCCGCCGGGGCCAGCAGGGCGTCATAATGGGCACTGGCCCGTTCCTCCACGGCCTCTGGCAGACGTCGGGTGATCAGGAGACGGGGTCGGGTTTCCGGCTGCGGAGTGGCCATACTGGAGGTTCCTTCTTGATTATTGGGCGGTGCGGGAGCCGCCGGTGTTGCCGTTAAAGAAAAACTCTCATCTTTCAATGCGGAAGCGGAAAGTCTGAGAGGAGAGCATATCGTATATCAATCATATCGTACCGTGCGCGTCATGGATGCCAAGCGGAAGAGACGCAGAAGGTCCGTCGAAGTCTTTCCCGATCTTCTCAACCGTTACGCACTTACCCTTCGGGCCGATGGGGCTGACGGGGCGCGAAACAGTCATATGGGATCGTTTCTCAAGATCGCCATGGCCTCGTTCAACTGGGTCATTCGCTGGTGGGAACCGGTTTCTCCGTCCGGATGATGGATGGTTGCCAGCTGCCGGAAGCGGGTTCGGACGGCTTTCCGGTCGGGTCGTTCTCCGGGACCGAAACCAAGTATGTGCAGGGCGTCGGCGCGGGTTTCGACACCCCCTGCCAGAGGTGAAAAGGCCAAAGTTTCGATAACGCTTCGAAGTCGCTCGGCTGCTGCCTCAAGGCGGAAGATATCGCCCTGCAGGCCTTCAATTACCTTGGTTGTTTCGGTATCGGTTCTTTTGCCGAAGGGCTTGCCGACGGGCTCCAGCCGGGCCTCGCGGGAGTCTAAGGCGAGGGCCAAAGCCAGGGCCTTGCGGATCAGCTCCGGCTCCAACCCCGGGCCCATACGGACCTGCAGGCGGGGCTTGCGCTGCCAGGGTCGCCCGGCACTGGGACCGCTTTTCAGGATAACTGTTTCGCGATCATCATGGCCGGGCCCCCCGGGGTCGGGGAAGCCATTGATGACCGACCGGTCAACCAACATAACCACAGATCGTGCCAGGTCGGCCACGTTGCCTCCTTTTGCGCGTGCCAGCGCTTCGACCGCTTCCCGAAACGGCGTCGAACAGGGGACTGTATAGGACCGCTTCGGCCCTTTTTCTTGTGGTGTTGTTAATCGGGCATCCGGCTTCACTTAAGAGTTTTCCTTTAACCTTGCGTTAACTATTACCGATTCCATGAAACACTATATCTGGTGTGGAACGAATAGCTCTAAAACTGTGCTTTGTTCAACTACATATGTTGTTTTACTGCGTTTGATTGCCTTAGTTCTTGCCCGAAAAGGCGGTGAACGGGACAAAAAGGACCGTCCTGCGGCCCAGGAGTTCCCGCATAACAGATTGATTTTATGTCATAAATTAAGATCGGTAGGATCTTGTTAAGAATTTTCGATCCCTCAGGCCTTCACGCCGGCAAAAGCGGCCTTCGGGGCGTCCGGGTCCAGTGGCCAACGGGGTCTCGCCTTGAAATCCAGGGGGTCTGCCCCCAATTCGCGCCATTTTTCCAACCCCGCCCAGGCAATCATGGCCCCATTGTCGGTACACAGTTTCGGGGGCGGCACCACCAGGGGCAGATTTTGTTTCGAGGCTAGGGTGTTTAACCTTGCGTTAAGGCTTTGATTAGCCGCAACGCCCCCCGCGACGACAAGCGCGCCTCCTCCCGGATGAATTTCCTTGAATATTTTCAGTGCCTTGGAGGTGCGTTCCAACAAAACATCGCCGGCTGCAGCCTGAAAGCTTGCCGCCAGGTCCGCCAGGTCCTGTTCCTGAAAGGGGCCTTCCGGTAGCCCTTCAGCCGCCTGACGAACCGCTGTCTTAAGCCCTGAAAATGAAAAATCACATCCCGGTCGCCCTTTCATGGGACGCGGCAGCGGAAATCGTTCCGGGTTGCCCTGTTTTGCGATTTTCTCTATGGCCGGTCCGCCGGGATAGCCGAGCCCCAAAAGCTTCGCACTTTTGTCAAAGGCTTCGCCCAAGGCATCGTCGATAGTGGTGCCCAGCCTTTTGTAGCGCCCGACGCCCTCAACAATCAGCAACTGGCAATGTCCGCCCGACACCAGAAGCAACAAATAGGGATAGTCGACATCACTGGTCAGCCGGGCCGTCAGGGCATGCCCTTCCAGATGATTGACGCAGACCAGCGGCTTTCGGGCGACCAGGGCCAGGGCCTTGGCCGTGGTCAGGCCCACCATAACACCACCAATCAGGCCTGGCCCGGCCGTGGCCGCGATCACATCCACCCGGTCCAAGGTGGTACCCCCCTCGATCAGGCACTTGCGGACGACGTGATCAGCGGCTTCCGCATGGGCGCGGGCGGCGACTTCGGGCACCACGCCGCCATAAAGTGCATGGGCATCCGTTTGAGAGAGCACGATATGAGAGACGATCTCGCGCTCCGACGTCACCAGGGCGGCTGCGGTCTCGTCGCAGCTGCTTTCGATCCCGAGGGCGAGGATAGGTTTGGACGTCATGAGGCGGCGGCCCGGCCCGGTTGTTGAGAGTGACCCTTCTGATA
Organism: Magnetovibrionaceae bacterium; assembly: GCA_049603795.1. Classification (GTDB taxonomy): domain Bacteria; phylum Pseudomonadota; class Alphaproteobacteria; order Rhodospirillales; family JBMYSY01; genus JBMYSY01. Next base: position 133,212 of record JBMYSY010000001.1, on the reverse strand, counting down.
TTTCACTTGCAGGCCCCCGTCGAGTCTGTACGGTTGCGCCGGTTCAGGCTTCATGTGAGCGATTATGGGGAGCGATATTGATGTCCACGACTGATCAGCCCTTTCGGATCGGCACGAGGGGCAGCCCGCTGGCACTGGCCCAGGCGCATATGGTTCGGGACCTTATAAGAGAGACCTCTCCCGAACTGGCCGAGCTGATCGAGATCGAGGTCATCAAGACCACCGGCGACAAGGTGCTGGACCGCGCCCTGTCCGAAGTGGGCGGAAAGGGCCTTTTCACAAAAGAAATCGACGACGCCATGCTGGAACGGCGTGTCCATATCGCCGTCCATTCCATGAAGGACGTCCCCACCTGGTTGCCGGACGGCATCGTTCTGCCTTGTATGACCCCCAGGGAAGATCCGCGAGATGTCTTTATATCGCCGAAGGCCGCGAGCCTGGGGGACCTCCCGGACGGGGCCGTGGTGGGCACAGCCTCGCTCCGTCGGCAGGCCCAGATCTTGGCGCGCTTCCCCCAACTAAAGGTCGAGGTGTTTCGCGGAAACGTGCAAACCCGGCTGAAAAAGCTGGAGGCTGGCGACGTAGACGCGACCCTTCTGGCGCTTGCCGGTCTCAATCGGCTCGGTATGGCCGAGGTCGCCACGGCCATCATACCGGAAGAAGACCTGCTGCCCGCTGTGGGGCAGGGTGCTGTTGGCATCACCTGCATGGCCGATGACCCCCGTGCCTTGGAGGCCCTGGCCCGAATCAACGACCCCGATACCGTGGACCGTGTGACCGCCGAACGGGCCTTGCTGGCGGTGCTCGATGGATCCTGTCGGACGCCGATAGCGGCCCTCGCCCGCCTGGACGGAGATGATATGACACTCGAGGGTCTGGTGGCGAAGCCTGATGGCTCGGTCGTTCACACCACGACGCTTTCCGGTCAAAGGGCGGATGCCGCTGAGCTCGGGACAAAGGCCGGTGAAGAACTGCTCGCAAAGGCCGGACCCGGCTTCCTGGATGGCCTGGAGCCCGGGGCCCATTGACCGGGATGTGAGCCGCCGCCATGCGTTTTCTTCTGACCCGCCCCCGGGCCGACAGTGAAAAGGTGGCCGAAAAACTGGTAACCCTCGGTCACCGGGCGATGATCGAACCCTTACTTTCCATTCATTCGGAACCCGGTCCGCCTTTGGACCTGGAGGGGGCCCAGGGCCTGTTGATCACCAGCGCCAACGGGCTTCGGGCCTTCTGCAATCGAAATGCGCAACGCGACCTCGTCGTCTGGGCGGTGGGGGAGGCCTCGGCAAGCGAGGCCCGGGCCGTTGGATTCGACGATGTGCACAATGCGAACGGCGATGCGGAGGCCCTGGCCCGATTGGTGATCCGGAATGCAGACCCGAAAGACGGCTGGCTCGTTCACCCCGCCGGGACGAAAGTCGCAGGTGATCTGGCGGGTCTTTTGGAAAAAGCCGGGTTCGACTATCGCCGACGGACGATCTACCGGGCCGAAACGGCAAGACTGCTTTCCGACCCCTGCCGCAGGACTTTGATAGAAGGGGGCCTTGATGGCGTTCTGCTCTATTCGCCCCGCACGGCCCGAACATTCGCCGAACTCGTTCGCCAGCACGGGCTGGAGCGGCAACTCGGAAATCTCACGGCCTACTGCCTCAGTGCGGCGGTTGCAGACCGGTTGGCGGACCAGCCCTTTGGCGCTAAGGCCATCGCCGAACGGCCCGAAGAGTCCTGCCTTTTTGACCTCTTCGGATAAAGCCCCTCCAAACCTGCCAGGCGAAGCCCCTGCAAACCTGCCAGGCGAAGCCTAAGTAGGCTTGCGGCTCTGAAGGCACCCCATTACTCTGGCACCCAACAGGCGAGAGCGGACGTGATCAATCCACGATTGCGCAAACCGCGCCGTCGAGAGTGGGGAGCGAATCGGAACAGGCCCGGCCGGACAGACTCTTTATGGGCGGTAGGGTGGACCTATCGTTTCTGGGTTTTTCGCCGCAGCCGACCCTCCGATTTTAACAGCGGGCAACACGTTGCCTGACATGGTATCGGGCAACACGTTGCCTGACATGGGATAGAGAGACGCAAGGACCATTGCATGGCTGAGGAAAAAAAGGGCGCCAAGCCGCCGTCGAAACCGGAATCGGACGCCAAAACGGAGAAGTCGGCGTCCGGCACTCCAGATTCCGGCACTCCAAAAAAGGACGACAAGCCCGCAGCCGACGCCAAACCGGCCCCGAAGCCAGAGGGTGCAAAATCCTCCAGCGTCCCCGCCACGCCGAAGATCGGCGACAAGCCGGCCAAGGTGCCTGATGACGGGAAAGCCGCCGAGGGGAAAGCCGCCGAGGGGAAAGCCAATGACAAGGGGTCTGGCGAAAAGACGGCGGATGACGGCAAAACAACCGACAAGACATCCGATGCCAAATCGACCCCCGCTGAGAGCCAGCCTCAGGCCAAGAAGAAATCCGGCGGATCTCTGGCTCCTCTGTTGCTCGTGATTATCCTGCTGGTCACGGCAGGTGCCGGTGCCTGGGTGACCAGGCCGGAATGGCAACCGAAAGCGGTCGAATTGGTCCCGCAATTGTCTGCCTATCTGCCGCCACTGGAGGATCGCCCGTCTCAGCCGGTGACCGCAGTCACCCAGACCCGCGAAGAATCACCAACGCCACCGGAAGACCCGGCAGCCGCTTCGGCTGCCGAGGAGGCGGCGGAAGTGGCCAAAGCCGCTGAAGAGGTCGCAGAAGCAGCCGAAGAGGCTGCCGAAGCCGCTGAAACCGCGGCGGAAGCCAAAGAGGAAGTCGCTGAAGCGACCGAAGAGGCCGCGCAGGCTGCCGAGGAAGCAGCGGAAGCGGCAGCGAAACTTGCGGATGCAACCGCCGAAGCCGCCGCCCTGGAACCGGCCTCCGAAGAGGTGGCTGATGCCGCCGAAGGAGCAACGGAAGAAGAGGCTTCCGAGGAGGCCTCTGCCGCACCCGAATCTGCCCCAATGGCCGAGCCTGCCCCGACGGCCGAGCCTTCTCCAATGGCCGAGCCTGCTCTTGCACCCGCCGGATCGGATCTGGCGGACCGGGTTGCGGCGCTCGAACAGCTGGCTCGCGCCCAGGGAGCTACCTCCATGAACACCATGGAGGAGGCCCGTTCTCGCTTCCAAGCGGACCTGGATGGATTAATGAACCGCCTTGGCGGCCTGGAAGAGCAACTCGGCGATGTCAACCGAATGGTGACCGCCACGATCAATGCTGAAAAAGCCAACAATGCCAGCGAAACCCTGGAACGGATCAACGAGCGCCTGGCCGAACTGGAACAGAGTGGGACAGTGCTCCAGGGCGTTCTGGACCGCTTGAGCGGCCTGGAAGAGGCCACGCGGGAAGCCGCCGGTCGTGTCGAGCAGCTGGAGGCCCGCCCGGCTTCCAGCCAATCGTCTGGCGGCCAGGCTCTGGTCCTGGCGGTCTCGCAGGTCCAGGATGCCGCTCGCCGGTCCGGTCCGTTTACAGAGGCCTTCGGGGCGCTCAGCCGGATTGCCGAGGGCCAGCCCGCCGTGGCGGACATTCTGCCCGACCTCGGGGCATTTGCTGAAACCGGTGCGCCGACCATTGCGGAGCTACGGGCGGGTTACGCCGATGCGGCGCGCGCGGCCAAGCAGGCCGATGTGCCCTTGGACGGCGATAGCTGGTGGAAGGCGACGCTGAATAACCTGAGCGGTCTTGTTACCATCCGCAGGGTTGGTGAGGAGGCTGAGGTTGCGGGCGATTCGGGCCCCTCGGTCGACGGCCTGCTGAGCGCGGCCGAGAGCGCGCTCCGTGTCGGTGATTTGGCAACCGCCGTGACCGCTCTCGAAAAACTGCCTGACGCACCTAAAGCGGCTGTTGCCGACTGGGTCGGTGGGGCCAATGCGCGGCTCGCGGTCGAGAAGGCCCTGGCCGCCTTGCATGTCCGGGCGGTCGCCGGCCTGACGGATCAACCGGCGGCGGGGGAGTAAGCGATCATGATCAAAGCCCTATTCATCTTTGCCATCCTCGGCCTGTTGGCCTGGGCCGGGTTCTATTTCGGCCATAATCCGGGCGAGGTCTCCATCGTCTGGCGGGGTTGGCAGGTAGAAACCTCCTTTGCGGTTCTGCTGATCGGGGTGGGTGTCCTTGCGGCACTTGTGGCGCTGGTCTGGGGTTTCTGGGGCAGCTTGCGCCGGGCACCTAAGAACATCCGCCGTTACTTGGGGGATCGCCGCCGCAACAAGGGCTACCGGGCCCTGACCCAGGGCATGGCGGCGGTCGCTGCTGGCGATGCGAAGGCGGCTGCCAAGTTCGACGAAAAGGCCCAGGTTCTGCTCAGCGATCCGCCGATCACGCTGCTTCTGTCGGCCCAGGCCGCCCAGCTCGCGGGTGACGAAAGGCGCGCGGGCGAGGCCTTTACCAAAATGCTCGATCGCTCCGAGACCGAATTTCTGGGCTTGCGGGGGCTGTTGACCCAAGCCATGAAGCGTGGCGATGACGAAGAGGCGCTGAAGCTCGCCCGCCGGGCTGTCTTGCTCAAGCCCGGGACCGAGTGGGCGCACGATGTTCTGTTCGATCTGGAGACCCGGCTCGGCAACTGGTCGTCGGCGCGCGGTGCGGTCCAAGGTTCGGTCCGGCAAAAGCTCCTGGACAAGCCCAAGGGCCGGCGCAAGGAAGCGGTCCTCGAAGCCCAGATGGCGGCCGCATTGGCCGAGAAAGGCGACACCGATGCCGCGTTGAAGTCGGCTCAACAGGCGCTGAAACTGGACCCGTCATTCGTCGTCCCGGCCATCATCAAGGCCAAGGTCTATGCCAAGACAGGTCCGGACAAGAAAGCCCGTCAGGCCCTGGACGAGGCCTGGTCGCTGGGGCCGCGGGCGGAATTGGCGGATCTGTTCATGGTCCGCAAGACAAGCCAGAAGCCGACCGAGTTTTATAAATCGGCCGATCGACTGGCCAACCACTGGGCCGATCACCTGGAAAGCCGCCTGTTGAAAGGGCGTGCCGCCCTTGATGCCGATCTTTGGGGCGAGGCCCGACGCCATCTGGAGGCGGCCGTCGCCGATCTGGAAAAGGCCGGGGCCGACCTTCCGGCCCGTCTCTGCCGCCTGATGGCGGAATTGGAGGAGGCTGAACACGGCGACAGCGAAACCTCGCGCGCCATTGTCCGGGACTGGTTGATCAAGGCCTCTCTCGGCGAGGGCGATCCCGCCTGGGTCTGTTCGTCCTGCGGCCATGTGGGCGGGGAATGGCACGCGGTCTGTCCGCAGTGCGAAAGCTTCGATTCCCTCACCTGGAAGACACCTGCCCAGGCAGCCCCCGTGCTGGTTTCCGGTCCTTCGGCAGGGACTTTGCCTGTTCCCGTTACGGCCGATGGAAAGGCGCTCGAGAAAAAAGAAGCCGATCCCGTCCCAGGCGAAAAATCCCTGGTCACGACAAAACCCGATCCCAATATCCCGGTGGACACCCAGAAAGACGACGGACCCAAGCCACCACCGGAGGCAGCACATTCATGACGCAATCCCAGGGCATTCCTAAACCCCAAGGCCCTAAGCGCAGTCGCTCTCTCGACCAAAATGGCGACTGTTCGCCGGATGCGACGGTTAAGCCCAAGCGGTTGCAAGGGGGGCCTAAGGGGGTCAAGGTCCGGCCTGCGTCGCCCTGTATCTCCGTCTGTGTCATGGATGAAAAAATAGGTCTCTGCCAGGGCTGTCAGCGAACCATCGACGAGATCACCCGCTGGGGTACCATGGCACCCGCCGAGCGGGACCGGGTCTGGGTGTTGATCGACGAGCGCCGCGGACTCTGATCCCTTAAAGCCGGTTTGACCCCGCTTCTGGCGCTTGCCACACTCCTGCAATGTTGACCTTCGGTTTCTTGGGCGGTGCGGGGGAATTCGACCCGCTGATCCTGCTGCTGCTGGCCTTGGCCTTCGAGGCCTATGTCGGGCGGCTCGGCTTTTTCTTGAAAGGCCGCCGCCATCCGGAAAGCCTGGTCCGGGCCTATATCGAGGCCGCGGACGCCAAATTGAACCGGGATCAACGACCGGCCTACGACCGCGCCATACGGGGGCTTCTGGTTGCCCTTCTGGGATTTGGTCTGGCAGTGTCGGCGGGTTTCGGCTTTGCCGGTCTCTCCGCCCTGCATCCTTTTGGCTGGGTGATTGAACTCTTTCTGCTTTGCTTGGCGATGGATCAGCGTGCGCCCCATCAGGCGGTCGCGGGCCTCATCGCGGCCGAGGCAGAGGGTCTGGACGCGGCCCGCCGTGCCGTCACTCCCCTGACGCTTCGGGACCCGGAAGGGCTGGATGAGTTCGGCATCCGACGCGCAGGCCTGGAGCGGCTTTGCGCCGATTTCGGTCTGGGCGTGGTGGCCCCGGTGTTCTGGTACGCCTTTTTCGGCATGCCCGGGCTGCTGGGTTATGTGGCGATCCGCGAAATGGACCGCGCGGTAGGCTTTTCGACCCCGAAATACCGGGCTTTCGGTTTCGTCCCGGCCCGGCTGTTGGATGTTCTGGGCTTCTTTCCGGTACGCCTCGCCGGTCTGATTCTCGCCCTTGCCGCCTTCCCGACGCCCAAGGCCCATCCTTTCCGGGCCTTCAAGACCATGGTCGGCCAGGGTCATCGGCATCGGCGTTGGAACCTCGGCTGGCCGGTCGGTGCCATGGCCGGTGCTTTGGGCATCAGCCTGATGGGGCCAAGACGGCTTCGGAAAGCGGTTGTCCAGGAAAAGTGGATCGGCTCCGGCGATGCGAGGGTTGGCCCGAAACAGGTCCTTCAGGGGCTTTACCTCTATCGCGTCGCTTGCCTGATCAATATTGCCCTGGTTGCCTTGTTCTCCCTTGTCCGCCTGACGGTTTAGAGCCGCTTTGGCTTGTAGACCTTTGGTGGGCGGGCATTCTGTTCGATATAGCCGATGATCAGACCTGCAATGTCCTTGCCCGTCACTTTTTCGATCCCTTCCAGGCCGGGTGAAGAGTTGACCTCCAGCACTTTCGGGCCGGACGAAGTCCGCAGTAGATCAACACCGGCGATGGACAGCCCGAGGGCGCGGGCGGCCTTGATTGCCGTGGTCCGTTCGTCCTTGGTCAGCCGGATCTTCACGGCCTTGCCGCCTTGATGCAGATTGGAACGAAATTCTCCTTCGCGCCCTTGGCGCTCCATCGCGGCGACCACCTTGTTACCGACAACAAAACATCGGATATCCCGCCCCGCCGATTCCTTGATGAATTCCTGGACCAGGATATCGGCCTTGAGACCCCGAAAGGCATCGATAACCGATTCGGCGGCTTTCTTGGTCTCGGTCAGGACGACCCCTTTTCCTTGCGTACCCTCCAGCAGCTTGATGACCAGAGGCGCGCCGCCGACAAACCGGATCAATTCATCCGTGGCTTTCGTGGTGTTGGCGAAGCCCGTGTTGGGCATGCCGATTCCTGCGCGGGCCAGAATCTGATGGGAAAACAATTTGTCCCTGGCGGCCCCAATGGCCGATGCCGAATTCGGGCTGTAGACCCCCATGGCCTCGAACTGTCTGACAACCGCCATGCCGTAAGACGTGATCGAGGCACCGATCCGTGGAATGACCACGTCAAAACCTTCGAGCGATTTTCCGTTCAGATGGACTTCGGGCCGATGAGACGTGATGTTGATGTAGCAGCGCGTGGTATGAATAAGTTCGACCATGTGATTGCGGGCTTCGGCGGCCTCGAGAAGGCGCCGGGAGGAATAATTGTCCGGTTCACGGGTCAGAATGCCGATCTTCAGGTTGGTGCGGTGGCCCTTGGTCCGCGGCAGTTTGTCGTAGAGATCGGGCGACAGGATCCCTTGAACAAAAGATGAAGAGGGATCGACAATAATGTTGTCCGTCAGGGCTGCCCGACCGAACAGCATGCGATACTGCATGGTTTCCCGGTTCGTGAGGGAAATCTCGATCGGCCACTCCTCGCCGCCGATCCGGACCGGCGTGCGGATGATATGGCGCAACTCGGTCTCGCCGTTGGAGCTGGTGATTTCGCGCTGTTCCACCAATTCGGCTGAACAGAAGACCGTGATATCAGGGCGTTCGGGCACCGGATGGACACCAAATCGAACCCGTGATTTGCCGGCACGCCCATAGGGTTCAATCATGAAGGCATGGATCGAGGAGGTTCGGGCCCCTGTATCAACCTTTGCCTTGACCGCCGGCAGGCCCAGGGCCGGCAGTTCGAGCCATTCCTCCCAACCGAGGACGATCTTTTTTTCTTGAAGCGCGTCTTGAACGTCGGCGGGCAGATCGGATTTGGGCTGATCGGGCTTCGGCGGGTGATCCGTCATGGCTGTTTCCTGGGGAATGGGTGGAGACCAGGGTATCCTGGCATCCGAACCCTATCCCTGGGGCCGGTCTCTGTCGATGGAGATCGGGTCTCGCAGGAGGCCTTCTCACGGATTATTTTTTCAATGCCGCAATCAGCGGATCGGCCTTCGGATTGCTGAATTGCCGGGCGGCGATGATGGCTTCCGGCGTGGCACCGGGAGCATAAAAGGCCTCGTTGAAATCGTTGCGCCGGACGAAGGCTCCACCTTCCAGGGACAGGCCCCCGAAGGCACCCAGCGAACGGCTGTAGGCGATCAGGTCCAGGCCCAGGTTGGTGGTTGTCGCCCCTTCCTTGCCGGCACCGATCACAGGCCCGGCGACGCCGACTTCACCGCCAAAGCGCCCCTGATCCTTGATGACGGCGGCCAGGGCTTCAGGGGATCGGATGATGATCACGGTCTCCTGCAGCGCCGCACCCAGTTGAAAGCCGACACTGCCCGAACCCGCCGTATAGAAGGCCGGATAGGACCAGTTGCCCTGATCGTCACGGGCCAGAAGCAGACCGTGGCCGGTCTCGCCGCCAACCAGGAAACCCGCCTTGACGACGCTGGGCAGGATCATGACACCGCTGGCCTGGGCCAGACGCTCCCGAAAGCCTTCCAGGTTGGGTTCTTTTGAGACCTTGAAGGCCTCGATGGTCTTGCGTGCCTTATCCACCAGGGCGTCGGTCTGTACCGGTGCGGGAGCATTGACATTGGCACAGGCACCAAGGGTCACCAAAAACCCGAGGGCAAGCGCCGAGCGGCGAAAATGTGAAAAAATTGTCATCAGACCAACCATCCTGGATCGGGAACAGCGTTCCGCAAATCCTGGCAGAAAGCCTTCAAGGAATGGTTAACCCGGAGACAAAAACCGCTATCGGGATTTCAGTGCCAGCGGCAGTCCGGCAGCGACGAAAAAGACCTGATCGGCCTCCGCTGCGATCAACTGGTTCAGCCATCCTTGGGCATCCCTGAACTGCCGCCCAAGGGGCGTCTCGGGCACAAGGCCCAGACCCACTTCGGAGGCGACAAAGATCACCGGGCTTTCTAAGCCGCCAAGGGCGTCGATCAGGCGGAAGCTCTCTTCCTCGACGTCGTGTTCGTGGTGCATCAGGTTGCCCAGCCAGACCGTCAGGCAATCCACCAAAACCGGTTGATCGCTGTTGCTGGCCCGGACCAGGGCGGGAGCCAGATGGATCGGGGCCTCGGTCGTGGTCCAGAGCGGCCCCCGACGGTTCTTGTGGGCTTCAACACGGGCGCGCATCTCGTCGTCGAAGACCTCAGCTGTGGCGATGTACTGAGCGCCTTTGTAGGAGGCCCCTTTGGCACCGGTCTCGGCAACATGCGCCTCAATCAGTTTTTCCGCATGGGCCGACTTGCCGGACCGCGCACCGCCAAGAACCAGGGTGATGGGGGGCAGTTTGCTCATCTGGGCACCTCCGTCCAATTCATCAGTTTCAGCCGCCATTGGCCGGGGCCATCTTCGGGTTTCAGGTAATCGAGCCGGGTCAGCGAGACGTTGTCGATCACCAGGGTCAAGGCCTGTTCCGGTTTCAGGTCAAGCGCGCGGGCCAGGGCGGAGCGGATGGTGCCCGCATGGGCGACCGCCACGATGTCGCCTCCGTTCAGGCTCCGGTTCAGTTGATCGATTGCCTCGCCCGTGCGGCTGATCAGATCGACGAAGCTCTCACCCCCCGGCGGCGCATTGGCCTCCGGGTCCTGCCAGAAACGCTCGTAGAGAGCAGGGTCGCGCGCCTTCATTTCGTCCCAGGTCAGATCGGTCCATTGCCCGAAGTCTTGCTCCATAAAGTCCGGCTCGACCAGGCGATCGGCAAAGCGCGCACCGGCTTTTTCAATTGCTTCCGCGGTCCGGATGGTGCGGGTCAAGGGCGTGGTGACAAGGGTCGCCGCCTCCGGCAGCAGGCGGGCGACGGCTCGGAAGGTGGCGCTATCGGTACAATCGCAGGCCACGTCGGTCTGGCCATAGAGCCGGCCTTTGTGGCCGACCACGGGGGCGTGCCGGATCCAGCACCAGCGGGTCGTGATCATGGACCGATCTCCCAGAAATCAAAGGGTCCGAGCGCGATGCCACCATAAAAACCCAGGGCCGAGACAGCCTGGACGGCACCCAGCACGTCACCGGTCTGCCCGCCGATCTGACGGCTGGCGAGGACAAGTATGACGCCACAGCCAAGCGCGGCTCCGGCAAGGCCGAGAGCGGCGATCCCGGGCGGCAACAGGCAAAAGACCACGATGCCGCCAAAGGCAATCCCGGCGAGAGCCGGTCCCAGTGCCGGTCGGCCGGCGGCGGCGGACCGGCCATCATCGCGGACCGGGGCCAGGGCCAGGGCACCCAGGCCGATCAGGGCGCGGGAGATGCTTTCGCCCGCCAGCAGGGCCAACCAGGCAAACCCGGGTCCCGGCAGTCCGCTGATCAGAGCCGCCTTCAGCCCGACCAGGAGGACGAGGGCCAGAACGCCATAAGCCCCGATCCGGCTGTCGCGCATGATGGCGAGCTTCCGGTCTTTGTCGAAGCCACCGCCGAAGCCATCCGCCAGATCAGCCAGGCCATCTTCATGGAGCGCGCCGGAGAGCCAGATCAAGATGGCGAGGCCAAGCAGGGCCGAGGCCAAAGGCGGCCAGCCGCCCTGAGCCGTGGCCCAGGCGGCGAGACCGGCGGGCAGGGCCAGGATCAATCCCACAACCGGAAAGGCCCAGATCCCGGCATACAGGGGCCGGCCTGCGGCCTCGTCGCTTAAAGGCAGCGGCAGGCGGGTCAGAAAGACCAGGCAGAGGGCAAATTCCTGCCAGCGGTGAAGGATGAAGGGCGGCATGGGGAAGAGAACTCTGATCAAGCCTTGAGGCGGGATGCGAAACGGTCTAACCGGGAAGAGGTTACCCATGCGGGCCTGCCGACAGCAAGTCAACCGGCCCCCGCTTCAGCGCCAGGACAAAAACGCCATGCCTTCTTCGACCTTGCCGGAACTCCCCGGTTCAGCGGATGACATTCGTGACCTGCTCGTCCGTTTGCCGGGACCGGACGAAGCGGCGGCGGAGGCTGCCAAGGCGCGGGAGCCTCAGTTGACCAAACCTCCCGGTTCGCTTGGTCGCCTGGAAGACCTGAGCGCTTGGGCCGCGGCCTGGTCGGGACGCCATCCGGCTGAAGCAGACAGGCCCGGCATCATCATCTTCGCCGGCAACCATGGGGTCGTGGCGCGGGGGATTTCCGCCTATCCGCCCGAGGTGACCGCCCAGATGGTGGCGAATTTCGAAGCCGGCGGGGCCGCGATCAATCAACTGGCCACCGCCGCCGGGGCTGAATTGCTGGTCCGGCCCCTGGATCTGGATCGCCCGACCGAGGACTTTACCCAGGGACCTGCCCTGACCGAGGCCGATTTTGTCACCTGCTTTCGCGAAGGGCTGGCGGCGGTGAACCCGGATTGGAACCTTCTGGCCCTGGGGGAGATGGGAATCGGCAACACCACCAGTGCAGCCGCGCTGAGCATGGCTCTGTTCGGTGGTGCGGGGGAAGACTGGGCGGGGCCGGGGACGGGTCTCAAAGGCGCGGAACTGATTGCCAAGGCCAAGATTGTCCATGCAGCCGTCTTGCGCCATGCAACGGATGCCCGGGATGCGCTGGACCAGCTGCGCCGATTGGGCGGGCGCGAACTGGTTGCCATGGCAGGGGCCATCGTTGCCGCCCGCTATCTGCGGATCCCGGTTCTGTTGGACGGCTTTATCGGGACAGCCGCCGCTGCGGCCCTCGCGGTCCAAAGGCAAGGTGCTCTGGACCACTGCCAATGTGCCCATGTCTCCGGCGAACCGGGACATCAGTTGCTTTTGGAGAACCTGAAAAGAGAACCGCTCTTGGATCTTGGGTTGCGACTGGGCGAAGGATCGGGGGCGGCCCTCGCCATTTCGATCGTCAAGGCCGCCCTGGCCACCCACGCGGGCATGGCGACCTTTGCCGAGGCTGGTGTCAGCGACAAGGGCTGATCAACAGCCGTCCGATCCCCGCCGTTCCGGCCCCTGGTAATCCGTGGGGTCGTGGCGTTTGCGGTCGGGACCCACATAGCCGGGTGCCCGGACGAAAGCGCGAGGATTTTCGATACAGCTGACGATGTGGCTGTAGAGTGTCGTCGCCGAGACCGGCTTGGCGCAGAATTCGGTGACGCCCGCATCCCGGGCGGCGGCGACGTTCTGGGGTTCGGTCAGACCGGACAGCATGATCACCGGCACAAACGGATCGAAGAAATTCGGATCGCGCCGCAAGGTGCGGGTCATCTCGAGCCCGTCAACCGGTTCCATCAGATTGTCGACGATGATGATGTCCGGTCGGCACCATCGCGCCTGCCGGAGCGCATCACCGCCATCTTCTGCCTGAAAGATGCTGTCGACGCCGAAACCATGCAGGATCGTGTAGACGATCTGACGCATGTGCGCGTTGTTATCGACAACCAGGAATTTTAAACCCGATAGATCGTAGGAACGCATGGGCACCCCCTTCGGACTGACCGAACCGGCCAGGACCCCCACCCCGAAAGACGATTGACGGGAACCTAATGGAGCAAAAGCCGAGAAGCAACCACAACGCGCAGGCTATTCGCCCTGTTGCAACAAGAGCCCCATTTCGCGGGCGACCCGCAGGTTACGCATGAAGAACATGACGGCCAGTGTCAGGTAGACCATGTTGAGACCGAAGGCCCAGGCCAAGTGTTCGAGGTCCAGATGGTCATCGAACAGCACCGCCCGCATGCCCTCGAAAACATGTGCGCCGGGCAGGAAAAGCGCGATGGTCTCCAGCCAATCCGGCAATGTCGAGATCGGATACCAGATGCCACTGATCGGCGCGAAGAAGAAAACTCCCAGCCAGCAGAGCGATTCCGCACCCAGGCCGTGGCGCAGCACCATGGCGGCGACAAACAGGCCGATCCACCAGCCCATGATCAGCAGGTTGGCAAAAAAGATGGCGAGAGAGGGGCCGAGATCGAAGACCCAATAGCCGAACAACGGCAAGGCCAGGACGGCGGCCGGGAAGACGCTGATCAGGGTCCGGATGGCGGCCATGGTCATCATCGAGGCCAGCAGTTCCGCAGGCTTCAACGGGCTGACAAACAACTGGGCCAGATTGCGCGACCACATCTCTTCCGTGAAGGTCAGGCTCATGCCGAGATTGGCCCGGAACAGGACATCCCAGAGCAGGACGGCACTGATCAAAACGCCACCGGCCTGCGCGACCCAGCTGGTCTCGCCCGCCAGGAAATTGGACATGAAGCCCCAGAGAATCATCTGCATGGTCGGCCAATAGGCGAGTTCGATCAGTCTCGGCCAGGACCTGCGCAGCACATAAAGATGGCGCAACAACATGGCACCGATGCGCTGAAGGGAAATGCCGGTCATTGAGCCGCCTCCCCGTCGCCTGAAGCATCACCAGGGGTACGATTGCGATTGCGCGCGATGTCGAGGAAGACCTCTTCCAGATTCTGGCGACCGAATCGATCGATCAGGCCGCGGGGCGTATCCTGATCGACGATGGTGCCTTCCCGCATCATGATCACCCGGTCACAAAGCCGTTCGACTTCCGCCATGTTGTGGGAGGCGAGGAGGATTGTGGCCCCCGTCCGGTCCCGCCAGCCTTCCAGAAAACTGCGAATCCAATCGCCCGTGTCCGGGTCAAGGGATGCCGTCGGCTCATCCAGCAACAACAGTTCCGGATCGTTCATCAGGGCCTTTGCCATGGCGACGCGGGTCTTCTGGCCGGCGGAAAGGGTGCCGTAGTTGCGGTCCAGAAAGCCCGCCAGTTCCAGTTCTTCCGCCAGCGCTTTGATTTTTTCCTTCAGAGCCTTAACGCCGTAAAGATGGCCGTAGACCGTCAAATTTTCGCGCACGGTCAGCCGTCTCGGTACATCAACGTAAGGAGAAGACAGATTGATGCGGCCCAAGACCTTGTCAGGTTCCCGGGTCATATCGTGACCCAGCACTAGGACGTCGCCCGATGTGGGTGTCAACAGCCCCAAGAGCATGGAAATCGTCGTGGTCTTTCCGGCGCCGTTGCCGCCCAGAAGTGCGATGGTCTGGCCCGTGGGCACAGCAAAGCTGATGTCTTTGACCGCATGGACGGCAGAGCTGCCCTTGCCGAAGGTCTTGGTGAGGCCTTTGACCTCCAGCGCTGTATCCACCATCAGGAGCGCTCGATCCGGCGCTTCAGTTTCATCATTTCGCGGCGGCGTGAGTCGTCGGCGATGAGTTTTTCCACGTGGCGGCCCTGGAAGATGTGAATGCCGACGGAACGACCGAAGTCCACGGCCTCCCGATTGTCGACGCGGCAGAGCACAATCCTGTCATCGCCGGTTCTTTTGATAACGGCACGAAGTTTCTCGTGGAAGTCCTCGCCCCGGTCCACCAGCTCCGGGTGCCAAACCAGTTTGATCAGATCGGCACCGAGCCGTTCGCGGTCGAGCATGGTCATGGTGTCGTAGGTAAGCCCGTCGAGGCAGATGCGGTAGCCCTTGTCTTGAACAAATTCGCGAGCAAAGGCATAGGCCCCGAGATCGGCGAAGACATCGACCATCTGCAACTCGATCACCATGGATCCCCGACGGCTGGCCGAGACGTTGTCGTCGAAGCTCAAAAAGGCCGGAGACAGTAGGGTCGAGACGTTGAGGTTGAAGCTGATATCGCCGGTGATCGAAATCCTGTCGGTCTTCATCAACATGCTCAGCATGCGCTTGTCGAGCACCTCCGTCAGGTGCTGAAACAGCCAACGGTTGGCGGTCAGGTTTACGCCCGGGATGATGGTTTCCCGAAGGTCGGCGATGGAAATGAAGAGTTCGGAAAAAATCTCCTCGGGCACCATTTTTTGATCCACCGAACAGATGAACTGGCGTCGCACCAGGTTGGAAAGGTCCGCGCGCTGCAGTGCCTCTTCGACCTTTCCGAGGATCTCCGGTGTCAGCGGTTCGCCGCGTTCCTGCTTGGCCCGAAGGGCTGCGCGGGTGCCCATGCGCGCCCCGCCGCGTGAGCCCCCGTCCGCCTGTTTTTTGGCCTCCACATCGACAAGGCCCTGGACCACATGAAGCAATTCATCGAACTGGTTGGAGACATCGTACCAGGTGGCGAAGAGCGTCGGTGCCTCCGGGTTTTCCATCATTGGATCATCGGAAAACAGGAAGCGGACCCGCTGCACCACGCCCTGCACCTCGGCCTTGACCTCGGTCTTGAAGATGAACACCAGATCGGCGTTGTGGATGATGAACATCTGGCCCGTCATGTTCTTGACGAAGCCTTCGAAGTTGTTGGCGGCGGCCCGCACGTGCTGTTCGCGCCGGTTGAAGGGGCGCAACCGCGACAGATGAATGTGAACGGCGGACCGGTCGTCCTTGTGCTGCTCCAGCCGGCGCATGTAGTCCAGCAGCAGGTTTTCCTGGTTGGGCAGGCCCTTCTGTTCGACCATCAGGCGCTTCCCCCTGCGGGCTTCGCCGGATTACCGGCTGCTTTCGGTCGCACCACGACACGTGGCTTTGCCTCTGGCTTCCTGGGGGGGGTGCCAGGTGCCTGGGCTTGCTGTTTGGCTTGCTGTTTTTCTGGCGGTTTCGCACCGCCCTGGCTGCGCAGCCTGGATTTCGCGTTGATCGCTTCCATCAGCTTGTCGACGAACCGGCCCTGGAACCGGCTGATGCCAAGTCCGATGCCCCAGCGGACAGCGGCCTCGGAATCGACCCGGCTCAGGATGACCTTTTCCCGGCCCGTGTGTTCGACCACATCGCGCATCTCGACCACACGGTCTTCCGGCACATCGCCCATGAATTCCTGGCCCCAGGCGATCTTGACGTAATCCGCCTTCAGATGGCTGGGGTCGAAGTACTGCAGGGTCAGGGGGTTCAAGCCGTCCACCAGGACCCGATATCCCCGGTCCTGCAGGCTGTCGCGGGTGTATTCGAAGGTAGAGTAGTCGGCAAACACATCAATAAATTGCAATTCGATAACGATCTTGTCGGTGGCACTGGATAGAGCCCGGTGGAAATTCTGGAAATCCTGGGACTGGATGATGCCGACATTGAGGTTGAGGCTGATCGCTTCATCCAGCGCCGCCGGGCCGCGCTTGGCGACGATGGCCAGCATGCGTTTATCCAGGGTTTCCGTTAGATACTGAAACAGCCAGCGATTGCCGAAAAGATTGAGCTCTGGCGCGATGCGTCGGCTCAGCTCGGCCATGGAAACGAAGTATTCCCAAAACATCACCTCGCCCTTTTGCAAGGTGCGGACGCGGACCGCCGGCTGCTGGTGGATCAGATCACCGATGCGGGTGTCTTTCAGTTTCTTGTTGATCTCGGCCAGATTGGAGGGGCTGATCCCGGGCCGGGCATCCTCTTTCGGGGCTTCCGGCTTTTTCGCGGCCATGCCCTTGGCACCCGGTTTTGATCGCTGGGCAACGCGCTGCAAGTAGTCCTGGGCAACCGAATTGAAGAGCTGCCAATCCTCGTCCTCGCCGACGTCGTACCAGGTGCTGAAGGCATCTTCGAGAGAGCCTTCCTCGGCCGCCGTCAGGGGGTCTTCGCTGAACAGGGCGCGGATTTTGTAGATGGCGTTATCGACCTCGTCGATCGGCACCTCACGGCAGATCAGGATCAGGTCGGCATCGGTCATGGAGAAGACCGTGGCGTCATAGTTGTTCGCGATTGTCTCGAAGGCGCGGGACGCGATGCGCAGGAACTGCGGCTGTTTATTGGAGGCGCGAAGCTGGGACAGGTTTACTTGGACGACAAACACATTCGACCGCATGTCGGCCATGCGGTTCAGGTGCTCGATCAAAAGAGCTTCGTCGGTTCGGGTGTCTTTCCCGGAAACCGAGACGTTGCTTGTGATATCGGCCATGTTGCCGTTTGCCTTGATCCTTCACCCTCTTGATGGGGCTTCCCGCCTTATTGTGAATGGAGTGCCGACAGTTGTAAGACCAGTCGACATTCCGCGCCTTTTATCATGCACGATGATCGCCCTTCTTGGTAAAGAATGTCGTAACGCGGGTCGATGCTTAAAATCGATGTCCGGCATCACAGCTCCAGAAAGTGGCGGGAAGAGCTCCCGGCTGCTAGGGTTCTCAGCCCATGATGACCAGTCAAACTGAAACCAACGGGTCCGGCGGCCCGGCAACGCCGACAGGACTCCGGATCTATGCCATCGGGGACCTGCACGGCAGCCTGTCGCTGTTAACCCGGCTGCTGGAAGCCATTGCCCGGGATTTGTCGGCACATCCGCCGGAGCGCTGCCGGATCGTCTTTCTGGGCGACTATGTGGACCGGGGGCCGGAGGTTTACCGGCTGATTGACCTGCTGGCCCAATGGCCGCCGCCGATCTTGCGCGGCCTGGATGTTCCGGCGATTTTCCTGAAGGGCAACCACGAGGCCCTGATGCTGGACTTCCTGATGGATCCGGCTGCGGGAAATCAAAGCGGGGCGCGGGCGGGGACGCTCTGGCTGATGAACGGCGGCGATGCCACGGTGGAGGCCTATGCCCGGGCCACAGGCGGCGGTTTTTCGCCGACCGACGCCTTGCAGCCCTTGAGTCTGGCCTTTGCCAAGTCCCTGCCATCCCACCATGCCGAATTCCTGGCGTGCCTGGAGACCTACCACCTGGCCGGAGACTATCTGTTCGTCCATGCGGGGGTCCGCCCCGGCACGCCCTTGGCCGAGCAGGCTGAAAAGGACATGATCTGGATCAGAGAACCCTTCCTGTCCTTTGACGGGCCCCTGGATCATCACGTGGTCCATGGTCACACCATCGTTGAAGAGGTGGCCTTTCGGTCGAACCGGACCGGCATCGATACGGGTGCCTGGCAAACGGGCACCCTGACCGCCTTGGTGCTCGACGGCCAAGAACGGCGATTGCTGCAAACCTGAGACGGCTGCGTCGCATTTCCGACTTCTCGGTCTTGCGGTGAACCGGAGCATAGAATCAATTTCTCTTAATGGTTTTGAAAATACCCATATTTACAGTTTTTACTTGAAATCATTCCAGCAAGGGCGAAAACTTCCTCAATCGTTTGTGTCGAAAGAGGATCCCCCGCCATGTTTTCCCGTCGTTCTTTTCTGAAAGCTTCCGGTAGCTGTCTGGTCCTGCCGGCGCTGCTGTCAGCACCCGGCACTTTGCTTGCCGCGCCCAGTCATCTCCGGGTTCGCAAGAACCTGATGACCTTGCCCGACAACGATCCGTTTTTCGAAGCTTACGGCGAAGCTGTTGCCAAAATGCACGAGATCGACAAGGACAAGGCACCGACGGAGCGCCGTCTGACGAGCTGGTTCGGACAGGCGACGATTCACGCCAACTGGTGCAAGCACGGCGATATCAATTTCTGCTCCTGGCACCGGCCTTACCTGGCCATGTTCGAGGAAATCTGCGGCAGCCAGATCGGTGATCCGACCTTTGCGCTGCATTACTGGAACTGGAGCGAAAAAGGCGGGATCATTCCCAATCCGTTCTACGACAATAACAACCTGAACGTGACCTACTGGAACGATCCCGGCACATACGACGGAATCGGCTGGGGCGACATCGATACCCGGGGGGTCCGCGGCCTGGCCAAGGGTACGGGCGTCCAGGCCGACCCGAATCGCGGCGGCAACTTCTCGACCGATATCCTGGCCAACATCATGAGCCAGCCGACCTTCAAAATCTTCTCGAATCTCTTGGAAGGTCAGCCGCACAACAACGCCCATGTCATCGTCGGCGCGGTTCCCGAGGGCAAGCAGGGCCACATGTATTCCGGTCTTTCGCCCTTGGATCCGATCTTCTGGATGCACCACTGCATGGTCGATTTCATGTGGGCCCGTTGGCAGGACGCCGGCAACAAGACCATGGACCGGGCGGAGACCTTCGCCAACCAGTTCGTCAACCCGCAGGATCAATTCGTGACCTTCAGTTCCGAGGGCGTCCGGGACTATGCGGCCCTGGGCTATACCTATGAAGGCAATGTGGTGCCGTCCGCGCTGGTGTCCGCTCTGGCCCTGGCACCGATCGACAGCGCGGCCCAGGAATCCATGGCACGCCGCCTGGAAAGCGTCGCTCCGGTCACGCTGGCGGCCAGTTCCGACACGATCAAAGTGATGACGAACAAGACCGTGTCTCTGTCCGCCTCGGTGCCCCGGTTGAAGAGCGCTCTGGACTCGACTTCTGTATTCAGTGTGCTTGGCCCCGATGGGCCGGCGGTGGTTGCCGGTCCGAAACAGGTCTATGCCGTGGTCAAGGGGATCACCTGGCCGACGGGTCCTGTGGAAAATCTTATCGTCAACGCCTTCGTCAACAACCCGGATGCCAACCCGTCAACGCCTTCGAGCGACCCCTCCTATGCCGGAACCTTCACCTTCTTCGGGTCCCGGAAAATGATGGAAAATATGCAGCATGATCATGGCGTGATCTTCGATATCACCGAAGCCCTGCGCGCCAAGGGCGGATCGGTCGATGATGTCTCGCTGCAACTGGTCCCGCTTAACCCAGTACCGGGAACCAAATCGGAGGCCAGTTTCGAGATCGGCGGGTTCGAGATCTTCACCGCCTGACCGATGCCGCAAACCTGCCCCAATTCAGGGGCAGTATGGCCTTCGATCTCGGGCCTCTTTGGGCGGCGGCCCTGGTGGGACACCAGCGACAGGCTGCCTGCCCCGAGTGGCTCGAAAAACCCGGAACAAGCGGGTTCTGAATAGGTAAGATCGGGCATGGCCATGGTTTGTCGGTATCTCTGCGGTGTTGTTCCCTGGGGCCTTGTCCCCTGGGGTGTTGTTCCCTGGCTGGTGATGGTGTGTCTGCTGTCAGCGGCAACGAGCTTGCGGGCAGAGGAGGGGTCCGGAGCCATGACGGAGACACTGACCAGCGAGACCCCGGTCTTCTTGGCCCTTAACCTGCCGCGCGGCGGCAGCATCCGCGCCAATCCGGTGATCGAGGTCCGGGTCCGGCTGGAAAGGCCCCTTGCCTCGGACGGCCAAGAGGGGCCATCGGAGTCGGCAGAACAGGGCGCGGTACCCGGGCTGATTCAGGTCCTGCTCGCCCCCGGAGGCTCGAAAGGGGGAAACTTGAAAGAGGGCGACTCGAGAGAGGTCGATACCGTGCCAATGGGCCAGTCGGTCCTGGGCCTGATTTCGCCCTACCCGCCGTTCAAGCCCGGGGAGGAACGGACCACGCTCTTCGTACTGCCCGATGGAGAAACCCTGCGGCCCGACAGCCGCTTGCACCTCAGATTGATCCCTGTCCATCCGGCGGGCGAGGTGCCGACGGATCGGTTTGTCATTCTGGGTGCCGAAGCCAGGCGGGACTGATCGGGTCTTTTCCCGCTTGGAAGCGCGGGCTAAGACTATGGCCATGACGCAGCGCAAGCTCTCCCTTCTGGCCCCCGGCCTGATCTGCCTTCTGCCCCTGCTCTCGGCTTGCGAGACGCAGGTCGGCCTGTTTGACGGCGCGATGGAGGATGTCGGGCCCGGCATCTTTATCTATCGGGTCCGCACCGACAGCACCTATGCCGCCGCCAGCCGCACGGCGGAACGCATTCGTCTGGAAGCCCTGGAGACCTCGCTATCGCTGCGCTATGGCGGCTGCCCGGATCATTTCGAGATCACGGACCGCAGTGTCGAGGTGATTGGTGACGATGGTTTCGACCTGGAACACCGGGTGGTCTATCAGATCAGCTGCCCGCCGGAAGACGAAGAAGACCTAGCCGAAGAAGACATGGCCGAAGAAGAGCGAGAGGCGGAAGCTGACACAGATGAAGAAGCGGCTCCTGAATAGCCGCTACCAGCTCACCTCGGGCGGCAGGCTCATCAGAATCGCTTCCGGGTTGCCGCCGGTCTTGAGGCCGAACAGCGTGCCCCGATCATAGAGCAGGTTGAACTCCACATACCGTCCCCGCTTGATCCGCTGGGCCTTGCGTTGGCTTTCCGTCCAGGGGTTGTTCATGTGCTGTCGGACCAACTCCTGATAGGTATCCCGGAAGGCCTCGCCGACGGCCCGGGTGAAGGCAAAGTCCCGCTCCCATTCGCCGGTTGCCAGGTTGTCGAAAAAGATCCCGCCCACACCGCGCGCCTCGTCCCGGTGCGGCAGGAAGAAGTATTCGTCACACCATTTCTTGTATTTCGGATAGTAGGTCTCATCGAAGGCGTCACAGGCGGCCTTCAGCCCATCGTGAAAGGCCTTGGTATCCTCAGCGCGTTCAAAGACCGGTGTCAGATCCGCGCCGCCGCCGAACCAACCCTGGGTCGTGACGATCATTCTGGTGTTCATATGGGCCGCCGGCACCAGGGGAGAGCAGGGGTGCGCCACCAGACTGATGCCTGAGGCCCAGAACCGGGGGTCTTCCGCAGCGCCCGGGATCTGTCCCCGAAAGGTCTCCGAGAACTCACCCATCACGGTGGAGACATTGACCCCGACCTTTTCGAAAACGCGACCGCGCATCACGCTCATCACGCCCCCGCCACCTGAATTTTCTCCCCCAACTTCGCGTTCCCAGGCCTTGCGCTCGAAGCGGCCCGGCGTTTGCGCCGACGTCGGATTGGGCCCCGTCACCTGATCTTCCAGGTCCTCGAAGGTCTGGCAGATCGAATCGCGCAAAGCCTCGAACCATTCCTTGGCACGCTTTTTTTCGTCGTTGCCGAACGTTTGCTCTGCACTCATCTGGTCGGCTCGGGACATGGGGGACGGGACATGGGGGATTGGCCCTTATTGGGAAGAAGGAAAGCCGTTGGTTTGGCGAAGAGCCTCGCTCAGAACCATGGCCCCTGCAACCGCAACATTCAGCGACCGCTGGTCCGGAGCCATCGGGATGGTCACGCGCTGGTCCGCTCGTGCGTGGACCTCGTCCGGTACGCCGGCGCTTTCACGGCCCAAAAGCAGGGTGTCGCCGGGCTGATAAGCGGTTTCGATATGGCTCTGGTCGGTTTTTGTGGTCAGCAGGATAAGCCGCCCTTCCAGCTTGGAGACAAACGCGTCCCAGTTGATGTGGCGGGTGAACTGGACGTCTTTCAGATAGTCCATCCCCGCCCGGCGCATTTGCTTCTCACTCCAAACAAAGCCGCAAGGCTCAATAATATCGACAGGGATGTCCAGACAGGCACCCAGGCGCAACAGCGTTCCTGTGTTTTGGGGAATATCCGGCTGGTAGAGTGCGAGGCGGAGGGGCATGACGCTACAATTGTCTCAAGGTGTGGCAAAAATGAAATCCTGCCTTTCAGGTGCCGGATCGGCTCGGATTAACCCTTTCCCTGGAAGGTGATTTCGCTTATATAGCCGCCAGCCTGTATCTATGTCAGCCGTCGTGCCTGCACGGTGGCTGTTCGTTTGTTGGGGCAAACGGACGTGGGGGGAAAGGCAGGCACTGTCCGTAGAGCCTTTAAATGGGGTAGATTTATGAGCGATTCCGCGACCACTGAACCCGGCCAGGAGGACGACGGCACCCGTCGCGACTTCCTGCTCTATGCCACCAGCGCTGTCGGCGCCGTTGGCACCGGCCTTGCTGTTTGGCCGTTCATTGACAGCATGAACCCAGCCGCAGACACCTTGGCTCTGGCTTCCATCGAAGTGGACATTTCCGCTTTGGAAGAAGGTCAGGCGATCAAGGTCTTCTGGCGGGGTAAGCCGGTCTTCATCCGCTACCGCACCGCGGAAGAGATTGAAGCCGCCGCTTCCGTCAATATGGCCGAGCTTCCGGATCCGCAGGCAGATGCCGAGCGGGTTCAAAAACCGGAAATTCTGGTGATCGTCGGTGTCTGCACCCACCTGGGCTGCATTCCTTCCGGCACGGACGTCGGTTCGACCAGGGGCGACTACAACGGTTGGTTCTGCCCCTGTCACGGTTCGCACTACGACACCTCGGGCCGTATCCGCAAAGGCCCGGCACCGGCTAACCTGCCGGTCCCGGCTTACGCCTTCCTCGACGATACGACCCTGAAGATCGGTTAAGGAGCAAACGATGTCTGAAACTTCCGCACCCGAGTGGAAAAACCCGGTGGTGAAGTGGGTCGACTCGCGCCTGTCGATCTTCTCCTTCATGCACCACGAGATGGTCGGCTATCCGACCCCCCGTAACCTGAACTACATGTGGAACTTCGGTTCCCTGGCCGGCATCGTCCTGGTCATCATGATCGTCAGCGGTATCGTGCTGGCCATGCAGTACACGGCCCATACGGACTACGCCTTTGATTCGGTTGAACGGATCATGCGCGACGTGAACATGGGCTGGTTCCTGCGCTACCTGCATGCCAACGGTGCCTCGATGTTCTTCATCGTCGTGTACATCCACATGTTCCGTGGCCTTTTCTACGGCTCTTACAAAGCACCTCGCGAGATTCTCTGGTGGCTGGGTGTGTTCATCCTGCTGGCCATGATGGGTACCGCCTTCATGGGCTACGTCCTGCCCTGGGGTCAGATGAGCTTCTGGGGTGCCACGGTGATCACCAACCTGTTCTCGGCCTTCCCGATCATCGGCGAAAGCATCGTGACCTGGCTTTGGGGTGGCTTCAGCGTTGATAACCCGACGCTCAACCGCTTCTTCGCTCTGCACTATCTGCTGCCGTTTGTGATCTTCGGCCTGGTCTTCGTCCACCTCTGGGCGCTGCACTCGGTGAAGTCCAACAACCCGCTGGGCATCGACATGAAGGGGCCGCAGGATTCCATCCCGTTCCACCCCTACTACACGATCAAGGATCTGTTCGGTCTGGGCGTCTTCCTGATCTTCTACATGTCCTTCGTGTTCTTCATGCCCGACAGCCTCGGCCACCCGGACAACTACATCCCGGCTGACCCGCTGGTGACGCCGCCGCACATCGTGCCGGAATGGTACTTCTTGCCGTTCTACGCGATCCTGCGGGCCTTCACCGACGACTTCTGGGTCTATCAGGTCATCAGCCTCGGTGGTTTCCTGATGTCCGCCAAGCTGTCCGGCGTGTTGGCCATGTTCGCTTCGATCCTGATCCTGCTGGTCCTGCCCTGGCTCGACCGCTCCAAAGTGCGCAGCGGCATGTTCCGCCCCTACTTTGCGATGGCTTTTGTGATCTTCGCGCTGAACTGCATGGTCCTCACCTGGATCGGCGGTGCCCCGGCCGAAGGCATCTACATTACCATCGGTCAGTGGTCGACCATCTACTACTTCGCCCACTTCCTGGTGATCATTCCGCTGATCTCCGTGCTTGAAACGCCCAAGCCGTTGCCGGAAAGCATTTCCGGTGCCGTGTTGAAGCCGGCGGAATAAGGAGGAATTTGGATTATGTTGCGTAAAACACTCCTTGCCGCTGCGGCCGCTGTTGCGATCAGCTTCGGCGCTACGGCTCCCCAGACGGCTCAGGCCGCTGGCGCTGCGGTGGATCTGATCGAACAGGATTGGTCCTTCGAAGGCATCTTCGGTACCTATGACCGCAACGCGGTCCGCCGGGGTCTGCAAGTCTACCGCGAGGTCTGCTCGTCCTGCCACGGCCTGAAGCGGATTGCCTTCCGCCACCTGGCCGGTGTCGGCTTCACCGAAGACGAGATCAAGGCGATTGCCGCCGAGTACACCATCGTCGACGGGCCGAACGATGAAGGCGAAATGTTCGAACGGGATGGGATCCCGGCGGACTACTATCCCTCGCCTTACCCCAATCCACAGGCCGGTGCCGCCGCCCATGGCAAGTTCCCGCCCGACCTGTCTTTGATGGCCAAGGCCCGTGGCAACGGTCCGAACTACATCTACAGCATTCTGAATGGCTATGTGGATGAAGTGCCGGAAGGTTTCCCGGAAGATGCCAACTACAACGAGTACTTCCCGGGTCACCAGATCGCCATGGCCCAGCCGCTCTACGGTGACGATGTCGAATACGCCGACGGCACCGAGGCGACCATTTCCCAGCAGTCCAAGGACCTGGTTCAGTTCCTGATGTGGACCGCCAGCCCGGAACTGGAAGAGCGGAAGTCCCTCGGCATCAAGGTCATCCTGTTCCTGATCGTTTTCACAGGCTTGCTCTACGCCCTGAAGCGTCAGATCTGGAAAGACCTGCACTGAGGTTGAACCGAATAATCGGTTGAACGGGGAAGCCCCGGCCCGATCAAGGCCGGGGCTTTTCTTATTTTCGCTGAGGGGAGCCAACCCGCATGCTTTCAGTCCGGGACCGAAAAAATGTAGCGATCCTGGCAATCGCCCAGGCGCTCTACATGACGGGTGCCGTGCTGCATGCCATTCTGGGCGGCCTCGCCGGTGCCGCCATGGCCGACAATCCGGCCCTGGCCACCCTTCCGATCACGGCGACCGTGACGGGCTCTCTCCTGGCGTCGATCCCGGCTTCGCTTCTGATGCGGCGGATTGGACGCCGGGCCGGTTTCCAGGTCGGCAGCCTGATTGGCCTGACCGGCGTGCTGATGGGGGCCTACGCCCTTTATGTTTTCGGTTTCTGGCTGTTCGTCGCAGGTGCTTTCTTCAGCGGCTGTGCCGGCGGCTTCGCCCTGTATTATCGCTTCGCCGCAGCCGATGCGGTTCAGGACCGGGACCGACCCCAGGCGATTTCCCTGGTGCTGACCGGTGGCGTGCTGGCGGCCGTGATCGGTCCCGAACTTGCGCGTCACACCACGGATCTTCTGCTGCCCTACCCCTTCCTCGGGGCCTATCTGGCTGCGGGCCTTGTATCGGCGCTTGCGCTGCTGCTCCTTGCCTTCCTTGACGTTCCGCCGCTCTCGGAAGAGGACCGGAAGACCACCGGCAGGCCCCTTTCCGAGATCGCCAGACAGCCGATTTTCCTGATTGCCCTGGCGGGTGCCACCGTGGGTTACGGCATCATGAGCCTTTTGATGACAGCGACACCGCTGGCCATGATGTTCTGCGGGTTCGGTGTTGATGATTCGGCCTTTGTCATCCAATCCCATGTCTTGGCCATGTTCGCTCCCAGCTTTTTCACAGGCCGCCTGATCCAACGGTTCGGGACGGTCTCCATCATGCTGGTGGGCATTGCACTGATGATGACCTCGGTGGGTTTCGGCTTGTCCGGCATCGATCTGCATCAGTTCTGGCTGGCCTTGGTCTTCTTGGGGCTGGGTTGGAATTTCACATTTGTCGGGGGCTCGACCCTTTTGGGTGAAGCCTACCGCCCGTCAGAGCGCGCCAAGGCCCAGGCAGCGAACGATTTCGTCATGTTCGGCTCGGTCGCGGGGGCCTCCGCTCTCTCAGGTGTCCTGCTTCATCATTTCAGTTGGGACTGGGTCAACCTGGTGGCCCTTCCGGTCCTGCTGGTGATGGGGGCGGTCCTGCTGTTGCTGAAGCTACGACGCGCGTCGATTGTCTGAAAATCGGTGCGGGCAGCGGTGGCCTTTTCCTTGCCGCTGGCGTCTGCTATCAAATCCGACCTTCCGACACCTCGGATAAGGGCCCGTAGCTCAACTGGTTAGAGCCGGCCGCTCATAACGGTCTGGTTGTAGGTTCAAGTCCTACCGGGCCCACCATTTCCTGTCTCACGCTTGTTTCGCTTCGCTCAACCGCTCCGACGGGGCGGCGAACGGTCGCCGGGCCGCAGTCGCGGCCTTGGTTCCGGTTCGAGGTTTCTCCTCTCACCTCCACCATTTTTCGATTGCCCCGCTCCGCTCGACCCTCGATTGGGACGAACCGCTCTGGCAGGGGTCGATGCTCACATGGGCGCGGCTCAAGGCTGTGGAGTTTGAGAAAACTTCGGTTGGCTCCGCCATTTTTTCGATTGCCCCGCTGCGCTCGACCCTTGTTCGAGACGAACCGCTCTGGCAGGGGCCTATGCTCACATGGGCGCGGCTCAAGGCTGTGGGGTTCGAAAAAACCTGCTCCATCGGTTTTTCAATTGTTCCGCTGCGCTCGATCCTTGCCGGGGGTGATCCACGCCTTCATAAATCTGTCATGCTGTGCTAAAGACTTAACCCAGCAGTTGAAATTGCCCCTCGGCGGGGCGCAAACAGGAGGCGAAAGGGGGCTTCGCCATGTCAAAGTCCAAGAAGCACAAGAAGAACGGCAAGGCCGGGGCGGGAGATGATGATTTTCACATCTACGATCCCAGCGAAACCGAGGCACCGCGCAGAAAGCGCAAACGCGTACCGAAGGACATCTACGAGGCCGAACTCGCGCGCCTGCAGATTGAATTGGTCAAGCTGCAGGAATGGGTGAAGCAGGAGAAGCTGAAGGTCGTCGTGATCTTTGAAGGACGCGATGCCGCCGGCAAGGGCGGCGTGATCAAGCGGATCATGGAGAAGGTCTCGGCCCGGACGTTTCGCGTTGTCGCCCTCGGCACGCCCACGGAACGCGAAAAAACCCAGTGGTACTTCCAGCGCTACGCGGCGCATTTGCCAGCCGGGGGCGAAGTCGTTCTGTTCGACCGGTCCTGGTACAACCGGGCGGGCGTCGAGCGCGTCATGGGGTTCTGCGAGGACGAGGAGTATCAGGAATTCCTGCGCTCCTGTCCCGAATTCGAACGCATGCTGGTCCGGTCCGGCATCATTCTGATCAAGTACTGGTTCTCGGT
The DNA here is from genome assembly GCA_049603795.1 of Magnetovibrionaceae bacterium. Taxonomy (GTDB): domain Bacteria; phylum Pseudomonadota; class Alphaproteobacteria; order Rhodospirillales; family JBMYSY01; genus JBMYSY01. The sequence continues at coordinate 105,423 of JBMYSY010000001.1, read as the reverse complement.
CTCTGACGAGGAACAGGAGCGCCGGTTCCAGGCGCGGGCCACAGATCCGCTGAAGAAATGGAAGCTGTCGCCGATGGATATCGAATCGCGCAATCGCTGGCTCGAGTATTCAAAGGCGAAGGACAATATGTTCGCCTATACCGATATCAAGCAGGCCCCCTGGTATGTGGTCGAGGCCGATGATAAGCGCCGGGCCCGCCTCAACTGCATCACGCATCTGTTGCGCCAGATCGAATACAAGGATGTCGTGCCAAAGGAAATCAAGCTGCCGCCGCGTCAGACCGGCAGCGGCTACGTCCGTCCGCCGATCTCCGACCAGACCTTTGTCTGGGATTTCGATGAACGCGACGAAGACGAGGCCCATGTGATCGCGCGCTTGAAAAACTGTTGATCGGCCGCTGCCCGTGGTAAGGCGGGGCCATGTCCGAACAGCTCTTCGATTGGATTTTCCTGGCCGTAACCGGCTTTGTGGCCTGGCACGGCATCCGTTGGCGGGACGAGAACGGCAAGGCGGATAGCGTCCGCCTCCTGTTCGGCTGCATTGCCGCACTTTTCTTCGCGCTGATCCTGTTCAGGGACGTACTGGGAGTCGTGTCTCTTTGACCCAATAGAGACGATAACTGTCCTAATACCGGGTCAATCCAGCCGGGTTGTTATCAGGACTCCTTGGTTTTACTCGTAAACCCGCGCATCTTCGATCACCAGGCCATCATTCGGCAGGGAGCCCGGGAAGATCAACTCGACAGATCCCTTCAGCTTACAGACCGATTGAATGGTCTCGGCGACTTCCCCTTGGAGCATGAGATCGCGTCGCGCGCTTTCGGCGCGCAGGGTCATGACGTCGTTTCCCGATGGATTGGTTACCACAAGCCGGGCTTTGACGATTTCGGCGTGTCGTTTGACAACTTCATGGACCTGGGCCGGGTGGACGAACATGCCCTTGATCTTGGTCGTCTGGTCGGCGCGGCCCATCCAGCCTTTCAGGCGGCGGTTGGTACGGCCGCAGGGGCTGGTGCCGTCAAGTTCCGCAGAGAGGTCGCCGGTGGCGAATCGGATGAGGGGGTAGGAGGTGTTGAAGGTGGTGACGACGACCTCGCCCACCTCGCCGGGCGCGACCGGATCGCCGGTGCCGGGGCGGACGATTTCGACAATGACGTCTTCGTCGACGATCAGGCCTTCCATGGCTTCAGATTCGTAGGCGATCAGTCCGAGGTCGGCGGAGGCGTAGAACTGGAGAACATCGACGCCCATGGCCTTGATCTCGGCGCGCAGCGCGGGTGGCAGGGCCTCGCCCGAGACCGCGGCCTTGGTGAAGGAGGTTCTGCCACCCGCCTTCTCCAGCAGGATCTTCAGGAACGACGGCGTGCCGCCATAGGCGTTGGGTTGGATGTGCCCGATCGCCTGGAGCTGCTGTTCGGTCTGGCCGATGCCGGCGGCGAAGACCGCACAGCCTAAGGCCCGCGCGCCGCTCTCAATCATTCGGCCCGCAGGTGTCAGGTGGTAGGAAAAGGTGTTGTGAACGATGTCGCCGCACCGGAAGCCGGCGGCGCGCAGGGCGCGGGCAATGCGCCAGGGGTCTTCACCGATGGCTTCCGCGTCATAGATCGGACCCGGCGATTGGAAGATACGGGCGAGGCCGTTCGGGGCGACGGCGGTCATGCCGGCAAAGGGCGGATTGGCCTTTTGCGCCTCGATCAGGTCGGATTTTCGAGTGATGGGTAGTCTGGCCAGCGCGGCACGGTCGATCAGGCTGGCGGCCTCGACGCCTTCGAGAATTTCCGCAAAATAGGGCGCACGGCGGGCGACATCGATGTGGTCGCGGAGTTTGGCGAACAGGGCCTCTTCGCGGACCTCCGGGGCCTGGGTCTCTCGGGTGTCCATTACAGCCAGCGCTTCCGTCGTTTGTAGGATTTCAGGTTCTTGAAGGATTTGCGCTCTTCCGAGCCGCCACCGAGGTAGAATTCCTTCACATCCTCGTTTTCAGCCAACTCGGCTGCTGTCCCGTCCAGTACGATCTTGCCGCTTTCCATGATGTAGCCGTAGTCCGCGCATTTCAGGGCCATGCGGGCGTTCTGTTCGACCAGCAGGATGGTGATGCCGAGGTCGCGATTGAGCTGGCGGATGATCGAGAAAACCTCTTTCACCAAGAGCGGTGACAGCCCCATGGAAGGCTCATCCAGCAGCATCATCTTGGGCCGGGCCATCAGGGCGCGACCGATGGCGAGCATCTGTTGCTCCCCCCCCGACAGATAGCCTGCGAGACCGGTTCGTTCGCGGAGCCGGGGGAAGTACTTGAAGACCATATCCATGTCGGTTGCGATCTCCCGGTCGCGTCGGGTAAAGGCACCGAGGCGCAGGTTCTCGATCACCGTCATGTCTTCGATGATGCGCCGGCCCTCCATGACCTGAAAGATGCCCTTGCGGACGATCTGTTCGGCCTCTTCGCCGGAAATCTTCTCGGCCCTGAAGCTGACATCGCCGCGCGTGATCGCACCGTCTTCGGTCTTCAGCAGGCCTGAAATGGCCTTCAGGGTTGTCGACTTTCCGGCACCGTTGGGGCCGAGCAGGGTGACGAGAGCGCCTTCCGGAACGGTCAGGCTGACACCGCGCAGGACAAGGATCACCTCGTCGTAGACCACTTCGATGTTGTTGACGCTCAGCAGCGGCTCGGCTGTCTCTGGTTTTTCGGCGGGCTCACCCATGGCGGGGTCCTCAAAGCTGGAAAAAGATTAAAAAAATGGGAAAGGCCGGGGGGCCGAGGCCCCCCGAACCGGATCTGCTTACCAGCCGAGCCAGTCCTGGCGGCGCGGCAGGGTGGTGCTGGCGACCTTGCTCATGGTCACGGTGTCACCGGCAACGTCGCCCCGATAGACGTTGACCTCCATGGTCCCCCGGTGGTCTTCCGGAGTCCAGGTGGACGGGATGCAGACGCCTTCCAGGCCTGCGGGGACCCAATCCTGCTTGGCATACATGCCTTGTTTGATGTTTGCACCCGTGATGCCGCCATTCGCCTTGGCCCATTCCATTGCTTCCTTCATGTAATAGGCGGTGCAGATGCCCCGGATATAGTGGTGGGTCTTTTTCTCGTCGGTGATGTCGCCATTATGGGCGGCGATTTTGCGCACCAGTTCCATGCCCGGCGCATCATCTTCCCAGAAGGCGGTTGAAGCGACGAAGGCATAGCCGTTGGCGGCTTCCCCGGCGGCTTTCATGGTCAGGCGGTCACCGGCCCAGGTGTTGCCCATGAATTGCACGTCGGTGCCGACGGTATCGCAGGATTTCATGATCGAGACGACGGAACCGCCCAGGTTGCCGATATAGGCATAGTTCACGCCGGCTTCCTTGATGGTCAGGCACTGGGCCTTGAAGTCGCCGGGTTTCAGCGAGACGACGACGGGCGGGATGATCTCAAATCCCAACTCTTCGGCGTAACTCCGGCAGGCCTCTTTCGGGGCGTTGGGATAGGGGTGGTTGTCACCCATGTGAACGAATTTCGGCGGGGTGGTGTTGCCCTTGCGGCTCCAGTCCTGGGCCGCCCATTGCACCAGGGCGCGGCAGCCGTCGGAATAGCTGGGGCCATAGAAGAAATTGTAGGGCGCGGGTTTCTTGGTTTTCGGGTTGGCCCCGGTCGGGTCCGTCAGGTGGCCGGAGTAAGAGGCCGACCAGACCGGAATTTCATCGCGCGCGACGAAGCTGATCAAGGCTTCGGTATCGCCCGTGCCCCAGCCCTGCATGGCGACCATATCCTGGGTGGTCCAGCGCTTGTAGGTCGCGATGGCCTGAGGAACCTTGTAGGAATAGTCCACGGGCTCGGTATTGATCGTCGTCCCGCCGATGCCGCCATTGGCGTTGATGTATTGGATCGCGTCCGCCACACCGGGGCCATAGAGCTTGCCGACAAAGGCCGTCGGGCCGGTGAAGTCCACCAGGTGGCCGACGAAGACCTCGTCCGCGCTCGCAGACCCGAAAGCCAGGCCACCGAGCGCCAGGCCGAGAGCCGTTCTTTTGATCATCTTCTTCATGGGTTGAGTGCCTCCTCGTTTTGGTCGTTTTTTTCTGGTTTTTGGTTGGTTGTTTTTGGGTTTGGTCAATAGCTGAACGGATAGAGCTTCCAATAGGCCCGGATCAGCCGCCAGCGGTGGGCCAGGCCATTGGGCTCGAAGATCAAAAACAGGATGATCGCGGCACCGATGGCCATTTCCTTCAGGAAAGGCAGGCCTTGCTTGATAAACTGGATGTTGCCCCAGGTGGTCGACGTGACGGCGCGCACGCCCCCTTCCATGAGTTCGGGGAGCAGCACCATGAACACCGTGCCGAGCAGCGACCCGAGCACCGAGCCCAGTCCGCCGATGATCACCATGCCGAGAAACTGGATCGAGAGCAGAATGGTGAAGCCCTCCGCCGAGACGAAGCCCAGATAGTGCCCGAACAAGGCACCGCCGATCCCGGCGTAGAAGGCGCTGATGCCAAACGACAGCACCCGATACTTGGTCAGGTTCACGCCCATGACTTCCGCCGACAGATAGTGATCGCGCACGGCGACCAGGGCGCGGCCATCCCGGGATCGCATCAGGTTGCTGGCCGCAACATAGAGGATCACCATCCAGAACAGGCAAAGCAGGAAGTAGCGGGCATCGTTGATGAGCCCGAGGCCGAAGAGCATCACGGGCTCGGCCAGGCTTCCCGATGATCCGCCGGTGAACCATTCGGCGCGGTTGAAGAAATCTTCGAGGATGAACTGTGCGGCCAGTGTGGCGATGGCGAGGTAAAGCCCTTTGATGCGGGCCGCCGGTGCGCCGAAGAACAGGCCGACCGCCGCCGTCATCAGCCCGGCCAGTGGGATCGCGAAGAACACCGGTATCCCGGAATTGTTGGATATCCAGGCGCTGGCAAAAGCCCCGAAACCGAAAAAAGCGGAGTGGCCGAGGCTGATCTGGCCGGTGAAGCCGACGACAATGTTCAGCCCCAGCGCCGCAATGCCGAAGTAGCAGATCTGAATGCCGAGGTTCAGCCAATAGCGGTTGGCGAAGATCGAGAACGGCCAGGTGTCTTTCAGTGCCGGGAAGACTTCCGGCAGGGTGACCATGATCGCCAGGGCGGAGATCAGAAGGAAGATCGTCCGGCGGATAAGGACTGTGTCGAAGATATTGGTATCGGCCTTGTAGCTGGTGCGGAAATCACCGCAGGGCCGGAGCGAGATCGATGCCATCGAAGCCTACCCCCTCAAACCCGTTCGATATCTTTGGTGCCGAACAAGCCATAGGGCTTGATCACCAGGATGATGATCAGCACCCAGAAGGGCGCGATGGTGTACATGTTGCCGATGTGCAGGAACTGGCCATCGACGAATTCGGCGAGGTTTTCCAGGATACCGATGATCAGCCCGCCGACGACGGCCCCCACAATCGAATCCAGCCCTCCCAGAATGACCGCCGGGAAGACCTTGATGCCGACGAAGGCGAGCGCGTTGGAGACCCCGTTGACGATGCCCATCACCACGCCGGCCAAGGCCGAGACCATGGCTGAAATCGCCCAGGCGATGGCAAAAACGGTCTTTACGTTGATCCCGAGGCTCTGGGCCACCTGCTGATTGAAGGCCGTGGCGCGCATCGCAAGCCCGTACTTCGAATACTTAAAGAAGAAGAAAAAGCCGATCATGATGACGGTCGAGGTGAGAAAGCTCATCAGATAGGCGGGTTCCACGTTCAGGCCGCCGATGGCGATGGGTTCGGCGGAGAAAACGTCCGGGAAGCGTTCCGCGTTGACGCCGAAGATCCATTTCATCAGGGATTGGAAGAAGATCGAAAGGCCGATGGTCACCATGATGATCGAGATGATCGGCTCGCCCATCATGGGCCGGAGGACAACCACCTGCAAAAGGATGCCGAAGACCATCATGAAGGCCAGCGTGATCAGGAAGCCGAAGAAGAAGGGAATCTGAAAGTCCGTCAGGATCCACCAACAGACCCAGGCACCGATCAGTAGGAATTCGCCTTGGGCGAAGTTCACCACCTGGGTGGATTTGTAGATCAACACGAAGCAAAGCGCGACGACACCATAGAGCGTGCCGACGATGATGCCGTTGACCAACAATTGGAAAAGCAGATCCCAGTTCATTTCACTTCGCCTTTAAACTATGCCGTTTGGGGCTTTCGGGCCTTCTTGTTCTTGTTCAATCGATCATTCCGCTGCCTGAACCGATGGTGGAGAGGCCTCGTTCTTGATCAGGGTGACCACGCCCAGATCGGTGACGATCCGCGACTGTGTACCGTCCTGGAAGGTGATCATGGTGTCCACATGGACGCTGTCCTGATCGCCGTAGACAGCATCAATGATGTCTTCGTATTTCTCGTCGATGACCGACCGGCGGACCTTGCGGGTTCGGGTCAATTCGCCGTCATCCGCATCCAGTTCCTTGTAGAGCAACAGGAATTTCTGGATTTTCTGGGCCTCGGGCAGGGTGGAATTGACCTTTTCCACCTCTTCGCGGAGCAACTGATAGACCTCCGGGCGCGACGACAGGTTGGTGTAGTTGGTGAAGCTGATGCGCCGCTGCTCCGCCCATTTCGAGACGATGGAAAAGCGGATACAGATCATGGCGGACAGGTAGGGCTTGTCGTTGCCCAGGATCACCGCCTCGGCGATGAAGGGCGAGAATTTCAGTTTGTTCTCGATGAACATGGGCGAGAATTTGGCCCCCCGCGTGGTTTCGGCCAGATCCTTGATCCGATCGATCACCACCAGGTGTCCGCCGTCGTTGAAGTATCCCGCATCGCCCGTGTGCATCCAGCCGTCGCGGATGTCGGCCTTTGTCGCTTCTTCGTTCTTATAGTAGCCGGTGAACATGCCCGAATTGCGGGCAACGATCTCGCCCACGCCGTTCTCGTCCGCATCAATCACCTTAACTTCCGCATTCTGAAACGGCACACCCACCGTGTCGAAGTCCACGTCGTCGGGTTCATGCAGGGTATAGGCGCCGCAAAGCTCCGTCTGGCCGTAGAGCTGGCGCAGCGGCACGCCCATGGCGAGGAAGAACTTGAAGGTCTCTGGCCCCAGGGCGGCTCCGCCGGTGGCGGCAGACCGCAGGAATGTGAATCCCAGGCGGTCTTTCAGCGCATTGAAAAGCAACAGGTCGGCAAGCTTCGACGTGCTGCCGTTCTCGACCGCTTCCATGCCCAGCTTCATGCCGAGATCAAACATGCGCCGCTTGAAGGCATCCGAATCCATCATGCGCGACCGCACGTCCGCCGCCACGGCTTCCCAAGTTCGGGGGGCCAGAAGCACGAAGGTGGGCCCGATTTCGCGCATGTCCGCCATCATGGTTTCCGGCTCTTCGACGAAGTTCACCGTGATCCGGCTGATCAGCGCCTGGGCGACGGCATAGACCTGTTCCATGATCCAGGGCAGTGGCAGGACCGAGACGTAATCATCGTCGGGGCGTTTCGGGTCGGCCTTCAGATAATGCCAACAGTGATCCAAAAAGGGCCCCGCCTTCATCATGGCGAGTTTGGGCTTTGACGTGGTGCCCGAGGTGGTACACAGGATGGCCGTATCATCGCCGGAACTGGCCGCGACCAGTTCGTCAAAACGGGCAGGCTGCGCCGCGTGGATCTCTTCGCCCATGGCATAAAGGTCGGCGATATCGATCAGGCGGGGGTCGTCGTATTTCCGAAGGCCTCGGGCATCGGTGTAGACAATGTGTTCCAGCGAGGGCACCTCGTCGCCCAGTTCCAACAGCTTGTCGACCTGTTCCTCGTCTTCGGCCACGATCAATTTGCATTGGGCATAGTTGATCAGGTAGGTCACCTCGTCGCCGATGCTGTCGGCATAGATCCCGAGCGACTTCGCCCGAACGCCATGGGCGGCCACTTCCGTCCAGACCAGCTCGGGCCGGTTCTGACCGATGAAGCCGATGCAATCGTCTTGGCCCACCCCCAGTTTCTCGAAGCCCAGCATCATCGCGCGGACCCGGTCGCGGTATTGGCCCCAGGTGAATTCGATCCAGATGCCGAATTCCTTCTCGCGCATGGCGACTTCGGATCCGAAACGTTCGGCGTTGTAGGCCAGCAGCTTGGGAAAGGTGTCCAGTTTGGCCACGTCGGCCAGGTCGACGGCCATCTGACCTTTGGTGCGTTTGGCCTTTGTGTCCTTCTGGTTCATCAGGCGACCTCCGCCTCGTCGTCATCGCCCTCATCTTCCCCGAGGTAAGCCGACTTGACCCGCTTGTTGGCCATGACCTCATCGGGCAGGCCGGATGCGATGCAGGCTCCGAAATCGAGGACCATGACCCGGTGCGAGATGTCCATGACCACGCCCATGTCATGTTCGATCATGATCACCGACATGCCCCATTCCTCGTTCAGGTCGACGATGTAGCGGGCCATGTCCTCCTTTTCTTCCAGGTTCATGCCGGCCATGGGTTCGTCCAGCAGGATCAGGTCGGGCTTGAGGGCAACGGCGCGGGCCAGCTCGACCCGCTTGCGCAGGCCATAGGCGAGCGTGCCCGCTGTGGCCTTGCGGATGTGGGAGATTTCAAGAAAGTCGATGATCTCTTCACAGGCGCGACGGTGTTCCAGTTCTTCCGGCTGGGCGAGGCCGAGCCAGTAGGCGGCACCAGTCAGAAAATTGTTTTTCAGAAGGTGGTGGCGGCCGACCATGATGTTGTCGAGCACGCTCATGTGGCTGAACAGGGCCAGGTTCTGGAAGGTGCGACCGATGCCGAGGTCGGCCCGGTGGTTGGGGGTGAGCTTTGTCACCTCCTTGTCTTTGAACAGAATGCGGCCTTCCTGCGGATTATAGCGCCCCGAGATGCAGTTCAGCATCGAGGTCTTGCCGGCCCCATTGGGCCCGATGATCGAAAACAACTCGCCCGCCTTCACGTCGAAGCTGACATGATTGAGGGCGCGTACACCGCCGAAGCTCAAGGAAATATCCTCGACCTTCAGGATGGACTGATCCGCCATCCCGTCTTCTCCCTGCTCTCGGGCGGGCGCTCTTGTATCGGCTCCCTGCCCGCAACGGTCCTTGTTGTAGGCCGCCATTTGTTTTTTTGTGCCTGCACTTTGCGGATATCACAGACCGCAAGAAAGAGCCTAAACGAGTTTCCGCTTTCGTGGGGAGAAAAAACGAAACAGGGGGAAAAAGACCGGCCCGAGAGCGGGCCGGTCGATCTTACCGTTGGGACGGCCCTTCAGGGGATGACGGTCGAATGTCGTGTCACGCCTGTTCCCCGGCGTTTGGCGTGTCGCACCCTAGAGCGTGATCGGCTTAAGTCGAGCCACTTTGTGGCTCGGTATAAGGCGTGAATCGCCCTCTAAAACGTTGATAGAGACTGATTCACGAAGAAATCCGGATCACCACCGGTGAATCGGATTTCTTCGATCAGGCTCTAGGTGTGGAGCTTGTTGGCCAGGGATTCCAGCGAGGCCGCGATCTGGTCGTCTTTCTCGATTCGACGTTTTTCGTGGATGAAGGGGCGGTACATGAACCAGACGTTATGGACAAAAGTTTTCGTCTGGTGATCCAGGGTAACGAGGCAGGTCCATTTCTGTTCACAGGCCGCAAGCTGGTCGGCAAAGCCGACAATGCTGCTGATTTTCGATTCAAGAGTTTTGAGTTCGATTTCTTTGAGCAGAACAGTCTTGAAATGATCGTATGATTCAAACTGATCCAGCTTGGAAATGACAGAGTCGGTGAGTTCCGTCTCGACTTCGGCGAGTGCGGGGCCGTGAATTTGACCCAGGATAGCCGGATAGCTCTCGCGGTGATCTTCAAGAATGAAATTCGAAAGCGTCAGAGTGGCCGTAACAACGGCACCGATCTGGGCCGCGACCTTGCCGAGGTGAAGAACCCGCCGGACCAAGGGCTTCGAATGCTGATTCTTCAAGAAGTTGATCATTTTTCAGCCCTCCACCGGGCCGCACAGTTTCGGATTCTTGGGGCAGGGATTCTGGCTTGACGGCTCAAAGTCGATGGTGATTGCCGAAGATGCGATGACCAACAAGCTGGCCAGGGTGGCGGCGATCCACGAACAGGGTTTTTGCATCGGGATAGACCTTTCTTAAACGGAGTCTCGTGATCACGTCTTGAATACCGCCTGATGTGGCACCCTGACGCGGTTCAATGTCCATCTGAATAAACATTCTTTTTTAAGATGGAACAAGCATTGTTTTTAAAATCTGATAATGCGACCTTCTTGTGTTGCGATTATGTCACAAGATCTAATGCCTGTTCCTCGAGAGCCAGCTGACCACCCGAACGGAGAAAACCAATGCCTGACAAAGACTTCCTTTTTGATTTCGCGGAGACCATGCTGACGATGATCGTCCCCTGGAACAGCGTCCTAAGTCCGACTTCGGGCACAAAGGATCCCCGCCTTTTGCCGGAGCAAATGGACGCGGAGCTCTTTGGACTTTTTGTATCGCTCTGGCTGGCCCATGAACGGGACGGTAAAATGATCGTCCACGTCGAAGAGGTTATAACCTTTGTTGAAGGAAGTTCCTCCAACGCAAGAACCTACCTTTCGAAGCTCGTTGGTTACGGATACCTGCTATTCTACAAAGGAAAAGATGCTCAAGTTTTCTTAAAACCGGGGCAGGATGGCCGAAAAACCTACTACCGATTACATCCGGATATCTCAGAGAGAATCACGGCCCATCTGACGCGCACCCGAGAGCACTTCAAAACTTTACTGGCCGAATGAAAACCGGCGTTTCAGCCTTTTCGAAGCAAAAGAACGTAAACGCCATCCGGTTCCTGGTCGGGGCTCTCCGGTTCAAGGCTCAACACCTCATCACCCTGGTCCTGAGCCGAGCGCGGAACGTTTGCGAGGGGTTCCGCGCCTTTCAGGCGAACCTTCAGGATTTGACCCTTTGAGAGTCTTTCCAACTGAAGTTTAGTGCGGACAAAGGTCATCGGACAGATATCGCCTGTGATATCCAAGCTGACATCTGCTTTAACCATAGTCTCCGAATCGACTTTACTCATGATTCTTACTCTTTTTAGCCCTCATTGTACTTGCATCGGGTCTAGCTCGCTTCTATACAAGAAAATCCAAGTTGTCGTATCGCCCGTCATTTGGCGGTTAAGGCACTGACCAAATCAAATTTACGCCGGTTTTTGGAGGCCGCAACATCATGACCGATCAAAGCAAGCACAGCGAGTTGTTGGAATGGACGACGGATATTGTGTCGGCCCATGTTTCCAACAATGATGTTCCGGTCGCAGAACTTCCAGCCCTGATCCAGGATATTTACAAAACCCTGTCGACGCTGGGCGAAACCCCTCAACCGGTCGATAAGCCGAAGCCGGCCGTTCCGATCAAGAAATCGGTCTTCCCGGACTATATCGTCTGCCTCGAGGACGGCAAGAAGCTGAAAATGCTCAAACGCCACCTCAAGACCGCCTACGACATGACGCCGGAAGAATATCGGGAACGCTGGGGCCTTGCTGCCGACTATCCGATGGTCGCGCCGAACTACGCGGCGCACCGGTCGAACCTCGCCAAGAAGATCGGCCTGGGTACCAAGCCGCGGCGCAAGAGCAAATAAAGACTCGCTGCACCGGCCCTTCCGTCAGGGGGGTGTCGGCGGGCCAAGAACGGATAAGGGGCCGGGGTTGGCTTGGATACTGGCCCCGGCCCTTATTCTTGGGCTATAACCGAATCGAAGGGGTGCAACCCCTGCAGCAATCAAGAAACGAAGCCCAAAATCCAATGGGCCACGAATTTCGTCCAAGAAGTTCAACGGGGAAGTAGGTAACGACATGCCTGAAACACGGATCGAGAAACTCTGCGTGGAAAAAGGCATGAAGATGACCGAGCAGCGCCGCGTCATCGCCCGTGTGCTCTCCATCGCCACGGATCACCCCGATGTCGAAGAAGTGCACGCCCGTGCCACTAAAATCGATCCCCGGATATCAATTGCCACGGTCTATCGTACGGTTCGCCTGTTCGAAGAGAATGAGATCATCGAGCGACATGACTTCGGCGATGGTCGGTCCCGTTACGAGGAAGCGACCGATCAGCACCACGATCATCTGATCAACGTGAAGACCCGCGAAGTGATCGAGTTCACCAACCCCGAGATCGAGGCTTTGCAGGAACGGATCGCGAAAGAATACGGCTTGAAGCTGGTCGGCCACCGCCTCGAACTTTATGGCCACCCGATCGAGGAAGATTAACCGGCCTCCGCGATTGCCAGGCCGGCGGCATGGCCGCTCGACCAGGCCCATTGGAAGTTATAGCCGCCAAGCCAACCGGTGACGTCCACTGCTTCTCCGATGAAATAAAGTCCCGATACGGTCTTGGCCTCCATGGTTTTGGAGGACAGCCCCCTGGTATCGACACCGCCCAGCGTGACTTCAGCCTTGGCATAGCCCTCGCTGCCCGCAGGGGTCAGGCGCCAGTCGTTGAGTGCGGCACCCACCCTGCGCAAGGCTTTGTCGCCCGCTTGGCCGATCGGTCCGGACGGGCCGTGATGATCCGCCAAGGCGGCGGCAAGCCTGTTGGGTAAGTGGCGGGCGAGGGCCTGGCCCAGGGTCAACTTAGGCTGTTCGGCCTTCAGGCCGAGCAAACCGGTGGAAGCCTCCAGGCCCGGAAGCAGATCCAGCGAGAGACTCTTCCCCTCCCGCCAGTAGGATGAAATCTGTAGGATCGCCGGACCGGAAAGGCCGCGATGGGTGAACAACAGGGCCTCTTCGAAACGGGTCTTGCCGATCCGTGCCACGGTCGGAGTGGCGACACCGCTCAGCGGGGTTACCAGCGCCTTGTCCTCTTCGCAAAGGGTCAGGGGGACCAGGCCTGGGCGAACCTCGGTGAGGCCAAGGCCGAACTGCCGGGCAAGATCGTGGCCGAAACCGGTGGCACCCATTTTCGGGATCGATAATCCGCCGGTGGCCAGCACGAGGGCGCGGGCATCCAACCGGCCCCGGTCGGTCTCGATCCGGAAGCGTTCCGCCTTGGCGACTTCGGTTACGCTCGTGTTGAGCCAAAGATCCACGCCTGCCGCCTCGCACTCGGTGAGAAGCATTTTGACGATATCCTTGGCCGAGGTATCGCAAAAAAGCTGGCCGAGGGTCTTCTCGTGCCAGGGAATGCGGTGCTTCTCCACGAGGGCCAGAAAATCCTTCTGGGTGAAGCGGGCGAGCGCGGATTTGCAGAAATGCCGGTTGGCCGAGAGGAACCGGTCGGCGGCGCAGTGAAGGTTGGTGAAATTGCAGCGCCCACCTCCGCTGATCAGAATCTTCTTACCCGGCCGGTCGGCGTGATCGATCAGGCAGACCCGCTGCCCCCGCCCGGCGGCGGTCATGGCGCACATCAGCCCGGCGGCACCGGCACCGATAATGACGGCGTCAAAGGACTGCGGACTGGTCATTTCATGCCCGGTCCCATGGTCCAGGCTCGCCTAAAGCGCGGCATATCCTCGCGGGCTTCCATCAGTCCCTCATCCGCTTTGCGTTCATCCCCAGGGCTTTCATCCCCGGGTTTTGTTTTCGGGCGCATCTCTGCTGTCCACATTCCTGCCAGAGCGTTTTAGTCTGTGCAAATCCAATCCGGTAAGGAGTCTTCGCCGCCATGTTCTACCGACTCGCGGGCAGCCACAGGGGGCTGCTTTTGATCACCTTGATCATCTTGATCGGCCTGACCGGAATGATGAGCGACCAGATCCGGTTTCTCGCCGAGAACCATCACATGAACTTCATTCCGGGTGAGGTCGAGGTGGAGGCCGGGATCAATGTCCTGATTGCCGCCTTCGGCGTTTTCCTGGAACACCGCAACTGGCTGCTATCACAGATCTATGGTGATCAGGTCCCAAAAGTGGTGGCGGATTATGACCAATACTGCCTGGATACCGGTGTGTTGTTCATCATCCTGGCGATCCTGATCGAATGTGCCGATGTGCTCTTCCTGGCGGCCAACAACTGGGGGCTGGACGGACCCGCGATCAGCTATGCGGAGATCGCCGTGCTGTTTGTCTGCAATCTCGGACTGCTGGTGGCCGTGCTGCGATTTTTTCTGAGGTCCTGCTCGGGCGGGCTGCTGGCCAACGATCCGCTGCGCGGGGCCTGAGACGTCACGTCTAGAGCCTGATCGAAGAAACCCGAATCACCGGTGGTGATCCGGCTTTCTTCGTGAATCAGCCTCTATCAACGTTTTAGAGGGCGATTCACGCCTTACACCGAGCCACAAAGTGGCTCGACTTAAGCCGATCGCGCTCTAGAGCGGAGCAGTCGCGCCGAAGACCTCGTTCTGGTTGGCCTCATCCAAGTAGGCTTCGGGCAGGTTCCAGATGAAGGTCTTCAGCCGCCTCGGTCCTGTAACGGCCAAGAGATTGGCAAAGGGGCTGTCCATATCCAGGTCGGCAAAATCCGTTGTCAGGGCCAGATAGTTGCAGTTCGCGAAAGCCGTGGCGTCTTCCAAACCCAGGGGCATGCGCGCCACAAAGGCATCCGTGAAGGGCAACAGCGGGAAGAGAGCCTCTTCCACGGTCGCTAGGTTTATCTTGGCGGGAAAGTTATGAATTTCGATGACCAGCCTTTTCCGGTCACCTTCCGGGATCAAGCGGAAGGCCTCGACCACTTCGGCAGCTGCATCTTTTTCAATCAAGGCCCTTGCGCTGATGGGCACAATGGTTCGCCCTGAGTTGTTGAGCCCTGAAACGGCGAGCGCTTTTACATGGGCGGCGGTGAAAGATGCCAATTGGCCGGGACGAGCCGATTTTGGGAAACTGAAGCCCGGCACGCTCGCCCATTCAACGGCCTGGCTCGCGAGATAATAGCCGAGGACAGCCTTGTCGTTCGGTCGGATGATCGGAACCGAATTCAGAATGTTTTGTCGCTCGGTCATATCGTCTGGTTCCGGGTAGGCTCGACCCGAGAGCCTTTTCAATCAAACGGCAGGAAGGTGAGGGAGCTTATCGCGCAGACCGCTCCAGACGGCAAGGATATCGGTGCGAATCTCAGTCGAGGCGTTTCAGGTCGGCGACCGTGAAGTCATTTTCAACATTGCCGGTGTTCAGCGTGGTCTTGGGCTCCAGCAGCAAAACCTCGCAAGGTTCTTCCGCGACGGGGCGGTGCTCAACGCCCTTTGGGACCACAATAAATTCACCGGGGTCCAGAATGACCGCTTCCTGGCTGCGGAGTTCCATCCTGAGCCGGCCTTTGATCACCAGGAACATCTCGTCTTCGAGTTCGTGATGATGCCAGGTAAAGGGTCCTTCGAGCTTGGCCAGCTTCACATGGGAATCGTTGATCTCGCCCGCGATGCGCGGCGACCAGGTCTCGGAAAAACTCCCGAAGGCGGCCTCCAGGTTGACCTTTTTCAGCACCATGATCCCCCCTCCGATTGGATATTCCCTCTGAGTATAGGGGCGGGACAGTGCAAAGAAAAAGCCCGGGACAGAGGCCCCGGGCTCTTCTCGAAAGGCTTGGTTCGGATCGCCCTCTAAGCAATTGAATAGAGGCTGATTCAGGCCAAACGCCGGGTCACGAGACTGACCCGACATTCGACCATCAGGCTCTAGTAGCGATAGGCCTCCGGCTTGAACGGACCCACCACCGGCACGCCGATGTAGTCGGCCTGTTCCTGGCTCAGCTTGGTCAGTTGGGCGCCCAGCTTTTCTAGGTGCAGGGCGGCGACCTTTTCGTCCAGGTGCTTGGGCAGCACGTAGACCTCTTTGTCGTATTCGCCCGGCTTGGTCCAGAGTTCGATCTGAGCGAGGACCTGGTTGGCAAAAGAGGCGCTCATGACGAAGCTCGGGTGGCCGGTGGCGCAGCCCAGGTTCACAAGGCGACCTTCGGCCAGCAGGATCATCCGCTTGCCGTCGGGGAATTCGATCTCGTCCACCTGCGGCTTGATGTTGGACCATTTGTAGTTCTTCAGGCCGGCAACTTCGATTTCGTTGTCGAAGTGGCCGATGTTGCAGACGATGGCGCGGTCCTTCATAGCCCGCATGTGGTCGATCGTGATGACATTCAGGTTACCGGTCGCGGTCACGAAGATGTCGCCACGCGGTGCTGCGTTTTCCAACGTCACGACCTCGAAGCCTTCCATGCAGGCCTGGAGGGCGCAGATCGGATCGGCTTCGGTCACCAGCACGCGGCAGCCGGCGCTGCGCAAGCTTTCGGCGGAGCCTTTGCCCACGTCACCGTAGCCCGCGACCACGGCGACCTTGCCGGCCATCATGACGTCGGTGGCGCGGCGAATGCCGTCGACCAGCGATTCGCGACAGCCGTATTTGTTGTCGAACTTGGACTTGGTGACCGAGTCGTTCACGTTGATGGCGGGGAAGGCCAGCGTGCCCTTTTTGGCCATTTCGTGCAGACGGTGTACCCCGGTGGTGGTCTCTTCGGTGACGCCCTTGATCTGGCTCAGGATCGAGGAATAGTAGTCCGGCTTCTCGGCGATGTGGGCCTTGATGGACGCGAAGAGCACTTCGGCCTCTTCCGAATCAGGGTTGTCCAGGACGGAGATATCTTTTTCAGCATCCGCACCCAGGTGGATCAGCAGGGTCGCGTCACCGCCATCATCCAGGATCATGTTCGGGGTGCCGCCATCCGACCATTCAAAGATGCGGTGGCAGTAGTCCCAGTACTCTTCCAGGGTTTCACCCTTATAGGCGAAAACCGGGACACCGGCGCCGGCGATGGCGGCGGCGGCGTGGTCCTGGGTCGAGAAGATGTTGCAGGATGCCCAACGCACGTCGGCACCGAGGGCGACCAGCGTTTCGATCAGGCAGGCGGTCTGGATCGTCATGTGCAGAGAGCCGGCGATGCGTGCGCCCTTCAGCGGCTTGGCGTCACCGAATTCCTCGCGGATGGCCATCAGGCCCGGCATTTCGGTCTCGGCGATGTCCAGTTCCTTGCGGCCCCAATCGGCCAGGCCAAGGTCGGCGACTTTGTATTCGTTTTCCGGCAGCGGGCTCGAAGCCATGATCAGTCCTCCGTTGGGCGCGGGTCATCCCCGGCGCGGGTGATGTTGGATTTCTTAGATAACGATATAAAGATATCGTTATGTCTTGATGGGCGTTGTAGCAGAGGTGCGCTGACCTGTCCACCCGCAAACATCTCCCCTTCTTTCGGTTAACGTGAATGGCCGCCTTTGCCGTTCCCAGGCCAGGAGCCAGCCGATATAGTTTATCGCTATCGATTCGCGTCTCGCGAACCGGCCCGCTGATCCGATCAACGACCCATTGGGGCCTTTTTCCGTGACCCTTCTGCAATTGACCGTCCTTGCCCTTGTCCAAGGGATCACCGAATTCCTGCCGATTTCATCTTCCGGGCATCTGGTGCTTGTCCCCATCGTTCTGGACTGGCCGGACCAGGGCCAGGTTTTGGATGTGGCCGTGCATGTGGGCACGCTGGGGGCGGTGCTGCTGTATTTCTGGCGGGACTGCTTTGGCATGGCGGGCGGACTTTACCGGTTTGCCAAGGGCAAGAAGGATCCGGGTGCCAAGCTGGCGCTCCTGGTGGTCTTGGGGACCATTCCGGTGATCGCCGCCGGTTTTGCGCTGAACCACTACGTCCCGAACGGCTTCCGCTCGCTGGAGGTTATTGGCTGGACAACGCTGGGGTTCGGCCTGCTGTTGGGGCTGGCCGATAAGGTCGGTATGACCGTGCGACGGGTCGAGCACCTTGGCATCGCGGATGCCATCCTGATCGGACTGGCACAGATGCTGGCCTTGATCCCGGGCACCAGCCGGTCCGGCGTCACCATGACCATGGCGCGTTTTCTCGGCATGGAACGGGTGGATGCCGCGCGCTTTTCCATGTTGCTGGGGATCCCGGCCATTCTGGGCGCGGGTGTGCTGAAAGGGATCGAGGTCTTTCAGACCGGAGAGGCGGCACTGACCACGGCGGTCTTCACCGCAGCGGCGCTCGCCTTTGTCTCCGCCCTGGTGGCCATCGCACTAATGATGGTCTGGCTGCGCAGCGCGGGCTTCGGGCCCTTCGTGGTCTACCGGATCCTGCTCGGCTGCGGGCTGCTCGCCGTGGCCTACGGGTTTATCGGCTAAAGACAGCCTAAGTATCCTATCCCGAAGCACCAAAAGCCTCTGTCTTGCGGCGTTCTTTCATTTTTCCCGAAAAAATTGATTATTATGCCGATGGTATGTCAATCTGGTTGCCAGGAGTGTCGCAGCATAGAGAGGTAACACATGCCAACCGTTCAGGAAGCGCTAAATTTCGAATCCGAGTCTTCTTCAAAAACGAAAGGAAATCGCTTCGGAGCGGTAGAACGGCTGACAGAAACGATAAACCTGGAAGACGCAAAGTTCTGCGCCTCTACAGATAAACTTATTGAGTTAGAATATAATTACTGTAAAGAGAACACTATTACAACTATAAATCAACGCGGTGCGATGATGCGTGTTTTTCTGGCTGTGGTCAGTATCGCCTCTGCAGGTTCTTTCGCATTGATAAATGATGGGAATATTAATGAGATTGATCTATTTGCAATCTCGGCTATTTCATTGATCGTATTTTTTATGAGCCTTCACTATATGAGAGGTCTATTAATTCTCCGCAGTGACTGGCATGATTATATTACATCTATGGCTGTGCTAAAAATATTTCTGGTGAGGCTGGAAGAAAAATCTTTGAGGCGTCAGATTTTAGAGAGCGCGTTATTCCACGATCCGTTAAATCCACCAAGCAGGAACCTCAAAACGAACTTCTTCTACCATTCATATATTGTTTGTTCTACTATAGCTGCTATTAGTGTTGTGGTTTTGTTTTTAGCAATATCATATCTTGCGAGTGAAAATATTGAAATTCAGTTAGATATCTTCACTCTGGCTTTCTTAATTGTCATTATTGTTATTATGATTGGCGTATTTGTCTCAATAAGCGGTCGGATTTGGAACTCCTTCCTCAAAGAAGAGCGAAACTCCATCGACGTAAGTCCATTGGATCGCCAGCCGAAAAGATCAGCCGAAACGAGAAAGGTGGAGGACGAGCCTTGATCCATCAGGATCGGGGCACCAGCACCGTGTAGTCGAAGTCGAGGACCACGTTCGGATCGAACTTGCCGTCTTCGCCCTTGAACGGGAAGTCGGCGCAAGGCTTGTCCTTGGTCGCGACCAGTCGCAGCCGAAGGGCACCCAGATCCTTCCGGCCGGTCACTTCCATTTTGTCGATCACTTCCGACCAGGCGTGGATCGTGTGGCCCGCAAAGCTGGGGTTGGTATGCCGCCCGCCGTTGATGGCGACGATCTTGAAAGCATTACCGAGGCCGTTGAAGGACAGCGAGCGTGCCAGGCTGATGATGTGCCCGCCATAGACGATCCGGCGGCCGAACCGGCCCTGACCCTCGGTGAATTGGTTGAAGTGCACCTTGGCGGTGTTCTGATAGAGCCGGGTGGCCAGCATGTGATCGGCTTCTTCGATGGTGAAGCCGTCCACGTGGTCGATCTTTTCGCCCACTGTATAGTCGTCCCAGGTGTGCGGGCTGCCGGCGAGGGCATGGTCGTAGCCGGCGAGGTCGAGGCCTTTCGGAATGACGATATCGTTGATGTCGACCGCATCCGGCAGATCGGGGATCACCGGTTCCGGGGCCGGTGAGGCATGGTCGCGCTTGTTGACCATGACCCAGCGGATGTAGTCGAGAACGGTCTCGCCCATCTGATTGACGCCGACGGACTGGACATAGACCACGCCCGTCTTGCCGTTGGAGTTTTCCTTCAGGCCGATCACCGTCGAGGTGGTGGTGAGCGTATCCCCCGGCATGACAGGAACGCCAAATTTGCCCGCCGCATAGCCAAGGTTGGCAACGGCGTTGAGCGAGACGTCGGGCACGGTCTTGCCAAAGACCACGTGGAAGGCCAGCAGGTCGGCAACCGGCGCACCATCCAGGCCCAGGCTCTGGGCGAAGGCATCGGAGGACGACAGGGCAAAGCGGTCCCCATAGAGCGCGCAATAGAGCGCCACATCGCCTTCGGTTACGGTCCGGGGCGTCGCGTGGACGATTTCCTGGCCGATGGAAAAGTCTTCGAAGAAGTTACCGGGGTTGGTCTTGCTGGTACTTGCCTGGTTCATCAGGAGGCGGCCTCCATTTCGGAAATCATGTCGGCCATGGCGACCAGGCGCTTGGCGTTCTCGACGTGCAGGTTCTCGATCAGCTTGCCATCGACGACGATCACGCCCTTGCCTTCCTTTTCGGCCTCGGCATGGGCATCGATGATCTTGCGCGAGAAGGCGACCTGTTCTTCCGAGGGCGCAAAGGCCTCGTTGGCGGCGGCGACCGTTTTCGGGTGGATCAGGGTTTTGCCGTCGAAACCGAACTCGACGCCCTGTTGGCAGGCGGCCTTGAAGCCCTCGTCGTCGGAAAGATCGAGATAGACACCGTCCAGGACGGCCAGGCCATAGGCCCGGGCGGCCAACAGGCAAAGGCCGAGGCTGGTCACCATTGGCAGACGTTCCGGCGTATGGGCACAGTGCAGATCCTTCGCGAGATCGGAGGTACCCATCACGAAACCGCCCATACGCGGATGGGCGTTGGCGATTTCTTCGGCCTTCAACATGCCCATCGGCGTTTCCATCATGCACCAGATGGCGGTATCCGACGGAAATCCGGCGTTGTCCATGGCAATGGCCACCTGGCGGACCATGTCGGCGCTTTCGACCTTCGGGATCAGGATGGCATCGCAGCCGGTGTCCGCCATGGCGGCAATATCGGCATGGCCCCAGGGGGTGTTCAGGCCGTTGATCCGGACCTGAATTTCGCGGGACCCATAGCCGCCCTCTTTCAGGGCGCTCGCGATGTTGGCGCGGCCTTCTTCCTTGGCGTCCGGTGCGACAGCGTCTTCCAGATCGAGGATCAGCCCGTCAGCAGGCAACGAGCGGCCCTTTTCGAGCGCGCGGGCATTCGAGCCCGGCATGTAAAGAACGGAACGGCGCGGTCGCGCAATGGTCGCCATGGGTCGGTCTCCGGAACAGGGGGGAACCGCGGACGCGGCCCCGAGGGTCTATGAGAGAGAGGCAGTCAGTCGGGCGCGGAGCCTACTATCGGGTTTGCCGGGCATCAAGGGGTAGGGTGGCCGAAGAGTCAGTCTTCGTCGTCGTCATCGCGACCGGGTGCCAGGGACAACTCGGTAAAGGCTTCTGACGACATGCGTCGTTCCTCGCCCGAATAATGCGTGTCGTCTCGGCGTTTGCGGTCCGGGCCCACGTAGCCGGGTGCCCGGATGAAATCTCTCGGTTTTTCGATAATTGATGCAATCCGCGAATAGAGGGTCTTGGCGGAAACCGGCTTGGCCAGAAATTCATGAATGCCGGCGTCCCGCGCCTCGGTGATCCGCACCATCTCGGTATGGGCGGACAGCATGATGATGGGCAGAAAGGGATTCGGGCTGTCGTCATTGCGCCGGATCATCCGGGTCAGCTCCAACCCGTCGAGCGGCGACATCTCCCAGTCGATGATGGCGATGTCCGGAAGCCAGACCTTCATTACCTTCAGGGCATCGGCACCGTCGTCGGCTTCCTTCACCTTGTTGGCGTTCAGACTGCGCAGAATTTGGACAACCAGCTTGCGCATGTTCGGATTGTCGTCGACAACCAGAAACTGAAGATTGCTGATGTCGTAGTTGCGCATCGCCTGTAACTGACCTGATGAAGCAATCTGTGGGTCGGCGGCACGGTCGACTATCCGTTGACGCCCGATTTACGCTAATCTTTCGCCCATGCCGGGCACAAGTGCTACCCCGAACGGCGCAGATCCGATGATCCGCTCTGGAAAAGCTTTTCCCGGCCTCTTACTTTTCGCCTCAAGAGGTAAACAAAGGCCGAAGATAGGAGACTCCTAATGGCAGACGCCCCAAATCTGGATACCCTGATCGACATCGTGCGCAAGGGCGATCTGGACAAGCTTGACGAGGCTCTGGCGGCGGGCGCGCCGGTCAACGAAGCGACGCCGGAGGGGAATACGGCCCTGATGTATGCCTGCGCGAAAGGCAAAGAGTCCGTCATCCAACGTCTGATTGCCGCCGGTGCTCAGCCCCGTCACGAAAACAAATGGGGCATGACCCCCTTCGATTGGTCAAAGTGGGCACCGGATGAAGGTGCCGTGCGGACCCTTCTGGCCAACGCCTGATCGCTTTTTGTTGGCGCTGGCTGCCGGACAGGCCATATTTCTTGTATGGAACTCCGCTTAAACCCGCCGACGCCGCCTGAACCCCAGCTGGAAGCCGATCAATCGGCCGACCCCGGTTACGCCCCAGGCCCCGGTTATGCTCCAGGCTATGCCGGGCATCAGCCGGAACGGGATCATCCGCTTGCGGGCTACATCACGGTAGGCCTCGGCCTGCTCAGTATTTTCGTCAGCTTCGTCTTTGTGCCGCCGGCATTGATCATGTCCATTGTCTGCATGTTCAAGGGCCAATGGCTCTGGGCCATCGGCGGCATCATCCTGGCCGTGATCGGCGTCGTGACCTCGGTCTTCTGGCTGGGGCTGATCGGGCTCGGTTTCCTGTCCCAGTACCTGGATTTCCAGGCCTGGTTATCGGACTTCCTGGATCTGTTTACGATCCCCGTCGATGGCCGCGATGCTTGAAATCGGGGCCTGACACACCTTCGCGTCAACCTCAGAGGTATTCGCTCGGTACCATGAAGCGGTAGGGGTGCGCGGGATAGGTCCCGAGGATGGTCACATCCTTGGTGAAAAACCGGAGTTCGTCGAAGGCATACTTCATGCCCTCTTCATCCGGGTGCGCCTCGACGTCGGCATAGAACTGGGCCGCGACGAAATGCCCGCCGACCAAATAGCTTTCCAGCTTGGTCATGTTGATCTTGTTCGTGGCAAAGCCGCCCAGCGCCTTATAGAGGGCAGCCGGGACGTGCTTGACGTGAAAGATAAACGTGGTGACGCATTTTGGGCCGTCCAGCGGTGGCTGGATGGGTTCGCGCGACAGGACCAGAAAGCGGGTCGTATTCGTCTCGGCATCCTCGATGTTCGCTTTCAAGGAGGTCAGCCCGTCGATCTTGGCTGCCAGTTCACTGGCGATCGCGGCCTGGGTCGGATCTCCCTTCTCGGCGATCATGGCCGCAGCACCGGCGGTATCCACGTGGACGACGGCCTGCAGGCCTAACTCTCGGATCAGATTGCGGCATTGGCTGAGCGCGTGGACATGGGAATGCACATGGGTCAGTTGATCCAGCCGGGCACCCTCCAGGCCCAGCAGATGATGGTTCACCCGCTGATAGTGTTCACCGATGATGTGCAGGCCTGAATTCGGCATCAGGTGGTGAATATCGGCAACGCGCCCGGCGACCGTGTTCTCGATCGGAATCATGGCGAGTTCCGCCTTGCCCTCCCTCACGGTGCGAAAAGCGTCTTCGAAGGTATGGCTTGGCAGGCTGGTCATGTCGGGATAGGCGGCGCGGCAGGCGATATCGGAATAGGCACCCGGATGGCCCTGGAAGGTGATGATTTTCGCGGTCTCGGTCATGCTGTCTGTTGCTTTCGTCTCTTTAGGCCATCTCCAGCATCCGACGCGCCCGTTTCAGATCGTCCGGGGCATCGACGCCAAGCGGCACATCATCCACCAGCATCGCATCTATGCGCATGCCCGCTTCGAGGGCGCGGAGCTGTTCCAGCCGTTCGCGCTGTTCCAACAGGCCGGGCGGCAGGCTGACGAAGCGTTCCAGAGCAGAGCGCCGATAGGCATAAAGCCCGATGTGGTGATAGAGCGGTCCTTCGCCCGTCGGCACGCAGGCCCGGCTGAAATAGAGCGCCCGTGCCGGTTTCCGGTCGTCATGAAAAGCCGCTACGGCCTTGACGACGTTGGGGTTCGTCCGCTCCTCGTCCACTGTGATGGCGGCGACCAGGGTCGCGATGTCGCAGGCGGGATCGGCGAGGGGTACAAGGCTGGCCCGAATGGCCTCCGGTGCGATGGTCGGAAGATCGCCCTGGACGTTGATGACCGCGTTGTATCGGCCCTGATCGTCAAAGCGCTGAAGGGCTTCGAAAATCCGGTCCGAACCGCTCGGGTGGTTGGGGTCCGTCAAGACGGCGGTCCCGCCGGCGGCTTCCACCACGTCAGCGATCTCGGGTTCGGCGCAGGCGACGATCACGGGGCCGCAGTCGGCTTCCGTCGCCCGTCGCCAGACCTGGACGATCATCGCCTCGCCGGCGATTTCGGCCAAGGGCTTGTTCGGCAGGCGGGTCGAAGCCAGGCGCGCCGGTATGATCACAATCGGATTCGGACGTGTTGGGCTGTCAGCGGTTGTCATTATGGTTGTTTGTCATTTGTTTTATCCGTTTGATCAATGACATGTCACAGGGGAAGGGTAAAGTCGGCGAAAGCGGAAAATACCCATGCCCCCAGAAAGAAAAGGGCTTTACCCCCGATTGCCCAAACCCCATCTGCCTTCTAAAGTCTGCAAAACCGGACCGGACCGGTGCCGCAGCAAGACGGCATACCCGCAAGACGGCATACAAGAACGTGAGAGGCTTTAAGTAGATGAAGACCACCGAGAAGATTGGACTGGCGTCCCTGTTGACCGCCTGGGTCGTTTTTGGTGCCCATTGGGCAGGTGAATTGCTGGTGTCCCCGGACACGGAGGTTGCCGAGGAACTGCGCATTTCCCTTCCGGAAGACGATGGTGCCGTGGCGGAAGCGGCCCCGGAACCGGAACCGCTTGAGGCCCCGGTCGATCTGGTTGCGCTTCTGGCGGCAGCTTCCCTTGAATCCGGCGAGAAGGGGTTCAAGAAGTGCGGATCCTGCCATACGGTGGATGACGGCGGCCCGAACCGTGTCGGACCGAACCTCTGGGGCATCGTCGGCAGGGACAAGGCTTCTGCCGCAGGCTTCAACTATTCCGAGGCCCTCAGCGGCCTTGGCGGTGCCTGGACCCCGGAAAATCTCTACAAGTTCCTCTACAAGCCGAAGGAATACGCGCCCGGCAACAAAATGAGCTTCAAGGGCCTGACCAAGCAACAGGATCGGATCGACCTGATCGCCTACCTGAACGGCCAGTCCTCCGCACCGGTCAGCTTCGGTCAATAGGTCGGAACGCGCGTGCCCTTCGCTCCCCCGGACCGGATGATCACGGTCGCCGGGCAGCTTGCTGATGCTGCCCGGCCCATCATCCTGGAGCACTTCCGTTCTGGCATTGCCATCGAGGATAAGCCCGACGACAGCCCGGTCACCAAGGCCGACCAGGGGGCCGAGGCCGCCATGCGCGAGCTGATCCGCAGTCATCTGCCCGATCATGGTATCGTCGGCGAAGAATATGGCACGGAAAAAGGCGAAGCCGACTGGCTCTGGGTGCTGGACCCCATCGACGGCACGCGGGCTTTCATTACCGGCAATCCCCTTTTCGGCACCCTGATCGGTCTGCTTTACAAAGGCGAGCCGGTCCTGGGCGTCATTGATTCCCCCTACCTGCAGGAGCGCTGGCTCGGTGTCTCTGACCGGCCAACGACCCTGAACGGCCAACCGGTGACCACAAGCAGCTGCAACGAGCTCGCGGCGGCTCGGATGCAAAGCACCTCGCCCAGCATGTTTTCGAATGAAGACCTGCCGACCTTCGAGCGCCTGGCTTCGACTGTCCGCGACGTCCGTTATGGTGGCGATTGCTATTGCTACGGCCTGCTCGCACTGGGCGGCGTCGATCTCGTCTGCGAAAACAGCATGAATCCCTATGATTTCCTGGCGCTCGCTCCGGTGGTGGCCGGTGCCGGAGGGGTGATCACGAACTGGCAGGGCGATCCCCTGTCGCTAAGTTCCGGCCCGAGCGTCCTGGCGTCCGCCAATCCCGCCCTGCATGCCCTGGCACTGGCCCAGGTGAAGGCTTAAAGGCCGGTTCTTTAAACGGTGCCCCGGTTTTGCCGTCATCTTACGCCAGCCTGAGGCCTGGGCGCTTGAACAGGTGCCGTCGCCGACAATATCCTGAAGGACAACTGTTTCTAAACAAGAAGGAAACGCCTTGATGCGCCTCCCCTCTCGTCTCTCTCCCAGCCGGCTCGCCGCTTTTGCTCTGGTCGCTGCCTCTTTTGTTCTGGCAGCACCAGCTTCGGCGGAAGAGGTCAAACCGGTCCAAGGGATAGCGATGAACGGGATAGCGATGCACGGGATCGCGATGCACGGGGCACCGAAGTACGGTCCGGATTTCACGCATTTCGACTACGTCAATCCGAATGCGCCGAAGGGTGGGGTGGTGAAGCTGGCTGCGAACGGGTCTTTTGATACCTTCAACCCTTTCAATGCCAAGGGCGAAGCGGCCAATGGCATCGGGCTGATCTACAACACCCTGCTGACATCGGCTGCCGACGAGGCCTTTACCCAGTATGGCGAGATTGCCGAGACCATGGAGGTCCCGGAGGACCGGTCCTGGATCATCTTCAACCTGCGCAGCGAAGCCCGCTGGCACGATGGCAAACCGATGACCGCCGAGGATGTCGTCTGGACCTTCAATACCTTCAAGATCAAGGGCTCGCCGCAGTTGCAGTTCTACTACAAGGACGTCAGCTCCGCCGAAGCCCTGGGGCCCCATCGGGTGAAGTTTAGCTTCAGCGAATCAGTGAACCGGGAACTGCCCCTGATCATCGGCCAGATGACCATCCTGCCGAAACACTACTGGCAGGACAGGGAGTTCAGTGAAACCACGCTGGAACCCCCGGTGGGCTCCGGCCCCTACAGGATCAAGGCTTTCGAGACCGGGCGCTGGATCGAATTCGAGCGGGTGAAGGATTATTGGGGGGCGAGCGTTCCGGCCAATCAGGGCTTCTACAATTTTGACCTGATCCGCTACGACTTCTACCGCGACACCTCCGTTCTGGTGGAGGCTTTTCTGGCCGGTCAGTACGACTACCGCGCTGAGAATTCGTCCAAAAATTGGGCGACCTCCTACAATGTGCCGGAACTGGAAAGCGGCCAACTGGTCAAGGAAGAGCTGTCTCATAACCGGTCCAGCGGCATGCAGGCCTGGGGCATGAACATGCGCCGAGACCTTTTCAAGGATAAGCGGGTGCGCCAGGCACTTGCCTATGCGTTTGACTATGAATGGTCGAACAAGAACCTGTTTTATGGCCAATATTCCCGGACCCGAAGCTTCTACGACAACTCCGAATTGGCCGCGACGGGGCTGCCGCAGGGCGAAGAACTGGCAATCTTGGAGAAATTCCGCGACCAGCTCCCGGCGGAGGTCTTCACAGAAGAATACAACCCGCCGTCCACCGATGGTACGGGCCGCATCCGGGCCAATCTGCGCGAAGCGGACAAGCTGTTGCGTGACGCCGGTTGGACCATCAAGGACGGCAAGCGGGTGAACGCCCAAGGCAAGGCCTTCGAGTTCGAGATTCTGCTGGTCAGCCCGCTGTTTGAACGTATCGCACTGCCTTTTGCCAAGAACCTTGAACGGCTCGGCATCACGGCGGGCGTGCGCACGGTCGACACGTCGCAATACATCGAGCGGGTTCGGAGTTTCGATTTCGACATGATGGTTGCGGGTTGGGGGCAGTCATTGAGCCCCGGCAACGAACAGCGCGGATTCTGG
The DNA here is from genome assembly GCA_049603795.1 of Magnetovibrionaceae bacterium. Lineage (GTDB taxonomy): Bacteria > Pseudomonadota > Alphaproteobacteria > Rhodospirillales > JBMYSY01 > JBMYSY01. The sequence continues at coordinate 77,934 of JBMYSY010000001.1, read as the reverse complement.
ACCACGGAAGCCGCGGACCGCCCGTCCAGCCAGAACATCGGCGGCATCAAGAATCCGGTGATCGACGAGCTGGTGGAACTGGTCATCTCGGCCCCGGATCGCGAAAGCCTGATCCAGCGAACGCGTGCCCTCGACCGCGTTCTGCAATGGGGGCACTATGTGATTCCCCATTGGCATTCCAAGTATGATCGAGTGGTCTATTGGAACATGTTCGGCCACCCGGAAAAGACGCCCACGTCGGGCAACCAGTTTTTCGCCTGGTGGGTCGATCCGGATAAAGCCGCCGCCCTGGATCGTCGCCGATCCACGCCCAACTGATGCCCACCTGAGAGCCCGGCCGCCGGAAACCATTGTCGATGTACGCCTATATCCTCAGACGGCTGCTTTTGGTGATCCCGACCCTGCTCGGGATCATTACGATCAATTTTTTCCTGATTCAGACCGCGCCCGGCGGCCCTGTTGAACAGGCGATAGCCGAACTCCAGGGCATTGGCGTTGACACCACGGCGCGCTTTGGCGGTGACCAAGGGTCCGAGACACTGTCGACGGCCTCCGACGAGAGTTCCGGTTCCGCCTATCGCGGGGCGCAGGGGCTTGATCCGGATTTCATCCGACAGATCGAAGAACAGTACGGCTTCGATAAGCCGATCTGGGAACGCTATTTCCAGATGCTGATCGACTACACGCGCTTTGATTTTGGCGAGAGCTTCTTTCGCGATGAGACCGTGGTCAACCTGGTCCTGGAAAAGATGCCGGTCTCGATCTCGCTCGGACTCTGGACCACCTTGCTGGTCTATCTGATCTCGATCCCCTTGGGGATCCGCAAGGCCGTGAAGGATGGCTCCCGGTTCGATGTCTGGTCGTCCGGGATCGTTATCGTCGGCCAGGCCATTCCCGGATTCCTGTTCGCCCTGATGCTGATCGTCTTCTTCGCGGGCGGGCGCTATTTCGATTGGTTTCCGCTACGGGGCCTGACCTCGGACAATTTCGACGAGCTGCTCTGGTATCAGCAGGTCCTGGATTACTTCTGGCACATCACCTTGCCGGTCATCGCCATGGTGATCGGGGGATTCGCCGGTTTGACCATGTTGACGAAGAATTCCTTCATGGAAGAGATCAACAAGCAGTACGTCATGACCGCGCGGTCCAAGGGGCTGGAAAACAATCGCGTGCTCTACGGCCATGTTTTCCGTAACGCCATGCTGATCGTTATCGCAGGCTTCCCGGCGGCCTTTATCAGCATCCTGTTCTCGGCCTCGCTGCTGATCGAGATCATCTTCTCGCTGGATGGGCTCGGGCTTCTGGGCTTCGAGGCGGCCTTGAAACGCGACTATCCGGTGATGTTTGCGACACTTTATATTTTCACGCTTCTGGGCCTGGTCATGGGGATCATCGGCGATGTGATGTACCACATCATCGATCCGCGCATCGACTTTGAAGCGAGAGGACAAAGCTGATGCAGGCGGGGAGGCTCCTGGGGGTTCCAATCTCGCCGCTGAATGCCCGGCGGCTCGATAACTTCAAGCGCAACCGGCGCGGCTATTGGTCGTTCTGGATCTTCCTGGCCCTTTTCATTGCGAGCCTGTTCGCGGAACTGATCGCAAATGATCGCCCCTTCCTGGTGCACTATGACGGGGGCTACTATTTCCCGATCATCAAGGACTACCCCGAGACCACCTTCGGCGGTTTCCTGGAAACGGCGACCGAATACCGGGACCCCGAAGTGCGCGAAATGATCGAGGAACAGGGTTGGATGCTCTGGCCGCTGATCCCGTTTTCCTACGACACGGTGAACTTCGATCTGGACCAGCCGGCCCCCGCCCCGCCAAGCGCCGTGAATTGGCTCGGCACCGACGATCAGGGACGCGACGTGCTGGCGCGATTGATTTACGGCTTCCGGATCAGCGTGCTGTTCGGTCTGGTCCTCACGGTGCTCAGTTCCGTCATCGGCATCGCCATCGGCGCGATCCAGGGCTATTTCGGCGGTGCCATTGACTTGTTCGGCCAGCGTTTCATCGAGATTTGGAACGGCATGCCGACGCTTTACCTGCTGATCATCCTGTCGTCGATCATCACGCCGAATTTCTGGTGGCTGTTGGGATTGCTCCTGCTGTTTGCCTGGACCGGATTGGTGGGCGTGGTGCGCGCGGAGTTCCTGCGCGCGCGAAACTTCGATTTCGTCCGTGCCGCCCGGTCGCTGGGTGTGACCGATGGCGTGATCATGTTCAAACACATCCTGCCGAATGCCATGGTCGCCACCGTGACCTTCCTGCCCTTCATCCTGGCGGGATCGGTCACGACCCTGACCAGCCTGGACTTTCTGGGCTTCGGCCTGCCGCCGGGATCGCCCTCCCTGGGCGAGCTGCTGACCCAGGGCCGGTCGAACCTGCAAGCACCCTGGCTGTCGCTGGCCGGATTTTTCGTTATCGCCATCATGCTGAGCCTGCTGGTCTTCATCGGTGAAGCCGTGCGGGATGCCTTGGATCCCAGGAAAACGTTCAGATGAGCTTGCTGACCGTCAAAGAACTCTCCGTTTCCTTCGGCAAGCCGCCTGGCGAGGTGAAGGCTGTTCGCGGCGTCTCGTTCCAGCTGGACAAGGGCGAAACCCTGGCCCTGGTGGGCGAGAGCGGGTCGGGAAAATCCGTCTCGGCGCTTTCGGTGATGCAGCTGCTGCCCTATCCGCACGCCTGGCACCCATCGGGATCCGTGACCTTCGAAGGCAAGGAATTGATGGGCGCGCCGGAACGGGAACTGCGCGGACTCCGCGGCAACGATATCGCGATGATCTTCCAGGAACCGCTGAACAGCCTGAACCCGCTGCACTCCATTGAAAAGCAGATCGCCGAAGTCCTCCTGGTGCACAAGGGCATGAAGGGCGAACGCGCGAGAGAGCGGGTCTGCGAACTGCTCACCCTGGTCGGCCTGGAAGAGGCGACGAGCCGTCTGGACGCTTTCCCCCACCAATTCTCCGGCGGCCAGCAGCAGCGCATCATGATCGCCATGGCGCTCGCCAATGAACCGAAACTGCTGATCGCCGACGAGCCGACGACAGCGCTCGACGTGACCGTCCAGGCGCAGATCCTGAAATTGCTGGGGGAACTGCAAACAAAGTTCAACATGGCCCTGCTCATGATCACCCATGATCTCGGTATCGTGCGCGGCATGGCGGACCGGGTCTGCGTCATGAACGATGGCGAAATCGTCGAAGCCGGGGAGACCAGGGGCGTCTTCGATGCGCCCCAACATCCCTATACCCGCCAGCTGCTTGCAGCCGAGCCCTCGGGGCGGCCTGACCCGGTGGACGACAATGCCGAAGAGGTGATGTCGGCCGATGACCTCAAGGTCTGGTTCCCGATCACGCGCGGGCTGTTGAAGCGGACCATTGGCCACGTGAAGGCGGTGGATGGGATCTCGCTCAGGGTCAAGCGCGGCCAGACGTTGGGCATCGTGGGCGAAAGCGGGTCGGGCAAATCGACCCTTGGCCGCGCCCTGCTGCGCCTGGAAAGCTCGACCGGCGGCCTGACCTTCCAGGGCCGGGATCTTCGACCCTGCAGCCAAAAAGACCTCCGGCCCCTGCGAAAAGAGATGGCCATCGTCTTCCAGGACCCCTTCGGCTCCCTCAGCCCCCGGCTTTCCGCTGGCCAGATCATCGAGGAAGGCCTGCTGGTCCATGGGCTTGGCAAGAAAGGCGAGGAACGCCGCAAAATGATCGGCGAAGCCTTGGAGGAGGTGGGGCTCGAGGCCGACATGCAGGACCGTTATCCGCACGAATTTTCCGGCGGCCAGCGCCAAAGGATCAACATTGCCCGTGCCCTGGTGCTCAAGCCCTCGGTGATCGTGTTGGATGAGCCGACCAGTGCCCTGGATGTCTCCGTCCAGGCGCAGATCGTCGATCTTCTGCGCGACCTGCAAAAGCGCCACAATCTGGCCTATCTGTTCATCAGCCATGATCTCAAGGTGGTCCGCGCGCTCAGCCATCACATCATGGTGATGCGCAAGGGCAAGGTGGTGGAGGCGGGCTCGGCGGATCAGGTCTTCGACGCCCCCCAACAGCCCTACACCAGGGCCCTGATGGCCGCCGCCTTCAACCTGGCGGCCGACGAAAGCGGCGTGGTCGCGACTTAAACCGCGACCCCGTCCCGGACATCGCGCAGATAGAAAATCAGGTCCAACGGCGGCGGGTTGTCGCCGGCCAGGCTGATCATGCCATGTACCTGGCCCCGATGGTGGGTCGCGTGGTTGAACAGGTGTGTCCAGACGTGGTGGCGGGTCGAGGTCATGGCACCTGCGGACATGGTCACGTAGGAGAATTCCTCCACCAGTGCGTCCTCGGAGAGTGATTCCGTGAGGCCTATGATGCGCTCGTCCTCTTTCCGTCGTTCCGCGCGCAACGCATCCGGCGTTGCGCAGAGGATTTCGTCCAGGCTGGTGTAGCGCGCGATCACGTCCTTTTCGTCATAGAGCCGGGCCAGCCAGAGGCGGTCCACGATCAGGATGTGATTGAGGGTTGCCGCGATGGACCGGAAGAAGCCTTTCAGGTCGCGGGTGAAGTCGTCCGCGTCCAGCTTGTCGATCGCATCCAGCAGCCTCGCGTTGGCCCAGTGGTTGTAGCGCGCCAGCGTCTGGTAATGCTGCGGGGGCGCGGCGGGCATCGGGTCGTCTGGCATCTGGGGTCTCCTGGTCGCTAAGCGCGTGCCGGTTCCGGCACGTGTCGTCCCTCGCGGATCGGCAGGTGCAGGGCGGCTGATACCACACCCATGATCACAGAAGCGATCCACATGTAATCATAGGACCCGAAGACGTCGAACAGCCAGCCCCCCCACCAGACACCGACGAAACTGCCGATCTGGTGGCTGAAGAAGACGATGCCGAACAGGGTCGACATGTATCGCACGCCAAAGATCTGCGCCACGAGACCACTGGTCAGCGGCACGGTGGATAACCAAAGCAACCCGATGGTGGCCGAGAAGATATAGACCGTCATCTCCGTCTTCGGGGCGATCAGGAAGACCAGGAAGACCAGGGCGCGCAGCCCGTAGAGCCAGGCCAGGCTGTTCTTCTTCGAATAGCGCCCGCCGATCCAGCCCGCTGTGAAGGTCCCGACGATGTTGAACAGCCCGATCAGGGCCAGGGCAAAGGCTCCCACATGCGGGCTGAGGCCCACATCGGCCACATAGGCCGGCAGGTGAACACCGATAAACGCGACGTGAAAGCCGCAGACGAAGAAGCCAAGTGTGAGGTACCGATAGCCGGAATGCCCGGCGGCCTCGCGCAGGGCCCGGCCCATGGTCTGGGCGGCCTCGGCCTCCGCCGCGCCGGATGTCTGCTGCGGGGTTTCGGGGCGACCGGTGAGGAAAACCGCGACCATGGCCATGACGCTCGCCATGGCCGCCATGATCACCAGGGCCATGGGCCAGCCGTAGGCACCGATGAAGGCCTGGCCGAGCGGGCCCATGATCGCCATGCCGAGGCTACCCCCTGCGGTGGCGATGCCGAAGGCGAGGCTACGCTTTTCTTCCGTGACCTGACGTCCGATGGCACCCAGCACGACGCCGAAGGTGACACCGGACAGTGCGAATCCGATCAGCAGCCCGCCGCCGATGTGCAGGCCCCAGATGCTCTCGGCATCAGCCATGATCAGCAGGCCAATGAGGTAAAGGATACCGCCGCCCGCGATCACCCGGCCAGAGCCATAGCGGTCGGCAATCATGCCCGCAAAGGGCTGCATGCAGCCCCAGATCAGGTTCTGGATGGCGAGCGCCAGGGCGAAGGCCTCGCGCCCGATCTCCAGATCCAGGCTCATGGGGCTCAAGAACAGGCCGAAGGACTGCCGGATGCCCATGGACAGGCTGACCACCAAGGCCCCCGCTGTAATGACGACCCAGACGGGAAGGGACCGGAAGACGCTCATGACGGTTGCTCCTTGAGGACGGTGTCGGGACGGGCTTTCGGCGGTTTCAGCGCCAAGACATTGCCAGCCAGGATCAGGATGACACCGATTCCCGCCTGAAGCGTCCATTCGTAACCTTCAAACAGGGTTGAAATGGTAAGAGCGACCAGGGGGAAAAGGACGGTGGCATAGGCTGCCTTGTCCGGCCCGATACGCCCGATCAACGTGAGGTAAGCCCCGAAGGCGATCGCCGAGCCGAAGACGGCCAGGTAGGCCAGCGAAATCAGATAGCCCGCGGTCGCTTCGATAACGAAGGGAAAGCCGGCAAAAAGGGCAAAGACCGCCATGACGCCCGCACCATAGGCCATGCCATAGGCATTGGTTTGCAGGATAGGCAGGCCCGCCTTCTGGTTGGAGGCAGACAGGATATTTCCGATGGAGGCCAGCAGGGTCGCGAAAATCGCCAGGCCCAAGCCGCTGGCATCTACGCCGGAAAACGACAGATCCGGTACGAAAACCAACGCCAAGCCGAACAGGCCAAAAAGACCGCCGAAGATCACCTGCGGGCGGATCTTCAAGCCCAGGAAGAGGGCCCCGAGAGCCGTGTTCCAGAACAGAATGGTGGAGAACACCACGGCGACCAGGCCGCTCGCGAGCGTATACTGTGCCTCATAAAACACCAGATAGTTGGCGGCGAACAGAAAGAACCCCTGAGCCGCCATGCGGACATGCTGAGACGGGCTGAAGCCCATCGGCTTTTTGGTGACCAGGCAGAAGGCGATCAGCAGCAGGGCCGCCAGCGCAAAGCGCCAGACGAGCGAAACGGCAACCGCCACCTCGCCCAGTTGAAAGGTGATCGCAAACCAGGTGCTGCCCCAGATCAGAACGGTGAGCGTATAGAGACCGGTGCTGTTCATGCCCGTCCCTGTTTGTCGAACCGTTGGGTGATCGGGACGTGGCCCGGTCGTTCGGCAACCCGGTCGAGCCATAACCGGACGTTGGGGTATTTCCGAAGCTCGAACCCGCCCTCCTCGGCGACGTGGGTATAGGCGTAAAGCGCAACATCGGCGATGGAGAAACGCTCTCCCACAAACCAGGCCCGGTCCGCCAGGTGATCGTCCATCACCTGCAAGGCCGCTTCTCCGCCCTTGATCTTGGCCGCCAGTTGGTCGGGATCGACCTTGATGGGGTCCACATAGTGACGCCAGAAGCGGGCGACGGCGATGTTGGGTTCGTGGCTGTACTGTTCGAAGAACATCCACTGCAAGGTTTGTGCGCGCTCGTAAGGGTCGGTGGGGGCGAGCGACGTGCCGTCGGCGAAGTACCAGATGATCGCATTCGACTCGAAGAGAACCCGGCCATCCTCCAACTCGATTGCCGGGATTCGACCATTGGGAAACTTATCGAGGAATTCCGGCGTGCGGGTCTCGCCGGCCAGGATGTTGCACTCGACCCAGCGAAAGCGCTTGCCCAGGGCGGTCAGGACAAGCCGGACCTTGTAGCCATTGCCGCTTTCGAGAAAATCGTACAGGGTCAGCATTTGATGTCCTTGAGCTTCGGAAGTGCCGGATAGCGGATTTTGCCTCCATGACCGATCAGTCACAAACGAGGTTTTTTGATGCGATCCATTAGAATTTCTAAAGCATGGTTGGAGACTGAGCCCCGATGAAACGACAGGTTCCACCGCTGAATGGTCTACGCGCCTTTGAAGCCGCCGCCCGACATTTGAGCTTCACCAAAGCCGCAGAAGAGCTCAACGTGACCCAGGCCGCCGTCAGCCATCAGATCAAGGCCCTGGAGGAGCGACTGAGCTATCCCTTGTTTCGGCGGCTGAACCGCGCGCTGTTGCTGTCCGATGCCGGCCAGGTGCTCTATCCGGCGGTGCGCGATGCGCTGGACGGGATCGCGGCGGCCCTGGACCGGGCGGCCTCTGCGGGCGGGGCGGGACCGCTGACCGTCAGCCTGATTCCCTCGCTGGCGGCCAAGTGGATGATGGCACGCCTCGGCCATTTCATGGATGCCCATGAAGATATGGATGTCCGGCTATTGGCCTCCGAAGCCCTGGTGGACTTCACCCGCGAAGATGTTGACCTCGGTATTCGGGCGGGGCGCGGTTCCTGGCCGGGGCTGACGGAATGGAAGATTACTGACGAGATGATCGTGCCGGTCTGTTCGCCCAAGCTGTTGGAAGGCGAAGACGGGCTGAAGACCCCGGCCGATCTCGCCCGCTTTACCCTGCTGCACGACGAGATGAAGCCGGTCGCCCAGGAAACCTACTGGGGACCATGGCTCAGGAAAGCCGGTGTCGACGACATCGTGGATGCCGGAAAGGGCCCAAGGTTCAGCCATACCTATATGGCCGTGCAAGAGGCGACCAACGGGCGGGGGGTGGCCATGGGCCAGTTGATGATTGTCGCCGACGACTTGATCGCAGGCCATCTCGTGGCACCTTTCGGGCCCGTCATGACACTCGATTTCGGCTACTATGTCGTGGCTCCGGATTACGGCGCGGATCGGGAAAAGGTCTGTCTTTTTCGGGATTGGGTCACGGCCCAGGTCGAAGACACCCGGGCCGCGCTGGAAAAGGCCTGCTGTCTGCCCGAAGGGCTTACCCCGTAGACCCTATTGTTTGATCATGAATTCGCCCAGGTGGCGTTGCATCTGGCCGACCAGGGTCTTGTCGAAGTTGGCCACCAGGCCCTCGGTCAGGTCAAACCAGAGGGTCTCCCGTTCGTTCAGTGTCGCATCCTCGGCGATCGTGCTGGACTGGCTGGCGGAGGCCGAGGCAAAGCGGAGCGAATTGCCGGCATCGTCCAGGATTTCCAACACCGCTTCGGCCTTGGCGAGGTAGCGTTCCGACTGGTCCACCGTAAAGGCCCCCTTGAGGCCCTCGGTCGTTTTCAATCTCTCTTCCACGACCGAGGCATCCATCACCACAAACCGGGCCACGCCGGAACTGCCGACGGGTTTCAGCCGTTCCCGTGCCCAGGTCTGCAGGGCGACCGCCGGTTCCGTCTGGAAGAGGTGTTCCACATTGGGTGCGGCCAGCGGCGGGGCGTAGCGGTTCGTCGTCTCGATCCGGGCCACGTTCAAGGGAATGGTGCCGAGGTGGGCAAAGCTCAGACTGGGTTGGGTCGCGACCGGCGGAGAGGTCTCACAGGCCCCCAACAGGGCAACAATCGGCAAAACGATCACAGCGATCCAACGGGTCTTCAGGCGAGGCATAGGGGATGTCCTTATATGAGCGCGTCTGCAACGCGAGGAGAGGGCGGAAACAGGCTGGCACGAGGGCCAGGGTGGGTTCAAGGGCCGGGTGGATTCACGGGCCAGGGCGGGGTTAAGGATTGGGTGATACGGGCATAGTCCCGGGCCGTATCCACGTCTTCCAAGATCTCTATCAAGGCGATGCGGCAGCTTTGTGGCAGGCTTTTGATCGAACCTTCCAGGGCCTGCGGTCCACCCCACCGGACGCCGGTCAGCGCGGTCGGGGGAAGCGGACGGCGACCGGCCCAACCGATGCACCAGTAGCCACCATCTCCGGCCGGTCCGAAGACCGCATCGTTGGCCTTCAGGGCCTCGAAAGCCTGCCATATGGTGCGGGGCGACACCCCCGGAATATCGCAGCCCACAATAACGACCGGCCCACCGCGACCGAGAGTGCGCAGCGCACGGGCCATCCTGTCGCCCAAGTCTCCGCCGCCTTGCCCGCAGCGGACCGGACCCGGCGGCCAGCAGGGAATGTGGACCCCCCGGTCCTTGTCCGGAGAGACCGACAGCACCGTTCGCCAACGGGGATCATCGAGCGTTCGCCGGATCACCTGTTCCATGCCGCGTCGGGCAAAACGGGTGGCAAAGGGGGCAGACGTCTCCCGGGCCAGACGGGTTTTCACGCGCCCCAGCTTCGGCACCTTGGCAAACAGGACGAGGGTTCTGCCCGCCCTCATCGATAGAGCCTCGCCAATCGTTCCGGTGAAACACCAAGGTGATACAGGGTTAGCAGGCCGATGTTTTTCGCGGGCCTTGCCCACCAGCCATCGCGCCTGTAGCGGACGGCGGATGTGGTCGCTGTCACGTCGGAACAGACCATGCGTTGCTTTCCGATGCGTTTGGCCATGTCCACATCTTCCATCAGGGGCAACGGCTTGAACCCGCCGAGCTTCTCGTAAAAGGCCCGCGTCAGGCCAAGGCCCTGGTCCCCATAGGGCAGGCCGAGAACCCTTGTCCGCCAGTTGGCCAGTCGGGCGACGCGCCGGGCCGAGGCATTGTCGTCGTCAAACCGCAAGCTGAAGACGACGGCCTGGTCTTCGGTCAGACCGATAAGCGCCTCCCGCCAGCCTTTGGCCAAGTGGGTATCGGCATGGAGGAACAGCAGGCGTTCGCCCCTGGCCGACTCCGCCCCGGTCATCAGTTGCCGCCCCCGCCCCGGCCTGGAGGATATAAAACGCGCACCCTTGGTCTCGGCTTCCTCCCGGCTGTTGTCCGACGAGCCGCCATCGATCACCAAGACCTCGTCCTCGTCCTCGGGCTCAGCGGCCAAGCTGTCCAGGGTCGCAGCGAGCGCCGCTCCGGCATTCAGACAGGGGATGATGATGCTGATCATGGGGCGCAGCATGGCCCTGCTGTCGTCGGATGTTCAAGTGTCCAATCGAGCGCCCTGCCGAGCCTCGGTTTACGGGAGAAGGATTGTTACGACGATAAAGATGAAAGCCCCGATGAGGATAGAAATGGTCAGCCAAAGGCATCGCTGCAGCCAGCCAGAACGAGAGGTACTCTCTTTCACAGCCCCAGCGATGAGCCGGAAAACGATTACAAGAAAGTCAGCCATCTAATAACACTTTTAAATTCATGAAAGATATACATAGATATCAAAAATTGAAATCCAGGGTGAGCTTCGAAAATGATGATCGTCGACCTGCACGGCCTACCGCTCCGGAGCAGCGCAAGAGGGTTGCGGATGTTCGTAGCCCGCTTAAAACAGCCATTCGGTTAATTTTCGGTCTTTGTTCCGCTCAATCGGCAATTAGACTCAAAACGAAGCGGAAACGTTCCCGGAAAATGGCGTTAACCATTTGATATTGTTAAGGTTAACGCCATATCCGAAGTTCGCGAAAAATCAGCCGGCCAGGCCCTTTTCGACGAAGCGCGCGAGGCGGCGCCCGAAGGCGGTCGGGTCTGCGACCGGATCGCCTTCGACGATGCGGGCCTGATCCAACAGCAGTTGAACCGCTTCCGAGAAGTCGCTGCCTTCGCCCGCCTCGATCGCCTGGCTGGCAAGCTTTTTCCATACCGGATGACCGGCATTGACCTCGAAGACGCGCAAGCTGGCCACGTCCACGCGGCCGGCCTGCTTCATCATGCGTTCCAGACGCAGATCCATGTCGCCGTCGCCGGCCACCAGACAGCAGGGGCTGTCGGTCAGGCGGTCTGAAGCCCGAACGTCCTTCACCGCATCGCCAAGCACCAATTTGATCGCGGCGATCAGCTTGTCGGTCTCGGCGGCGTCGGGGGTGGGTTCTTCCGCCTTGTCCGCCTCGTCGTCCGCCTTCTTGATCGCGGACAGATCGGCACCGCCCTGGGTAACGGACTTGAACGGCTTTTCGGCATGGCTGCCGATCTGGGGCACCCAGAATTCATCCACCGGATCGGTCAGGATCAACACATTGATGCCGCGAGCCTTGAAACCTTCCAGGTGCGGGGACTTGGCGGCTTTTTCCGGATCGTCGCCGGAGATGTAGTAGATCGCCTCCTGACCCTCGACCATGCCTTCGACATATTGGTCGATGGTGATCGGTGCATCATCCCGGGTGGTGCGGAAGCGGCAGAGGCCCAGGATCTTTTCACGGTTATCCTGATCTTCGTAGAGACCTTCCTTGATCACGGCCCCGAAGCCATCCCAGAAGGCGGCGTAGCCTTCCGCGTCCTTGTCCGCTTTCTTCTTCAATTCATTCAGCACGCGCTTAGTCAAGCCCTTGGCGATCTTGGCCAGTTGCGGGTCGTTTTGCAGCATCTCGCGGCTGACGTTGAGCGAGAGATCTTCGGAATCCACAACACCCTTAACGAAGCGCAGCCAGCGCGGCAGCAGGCCTTCGCAGTCGTCGGTGATGAACACCTTGTTCACATAGAGCTTCAGCTTGGCCTTACGTTCCAGGTCGAACAGGTCATGGGGCGGCATGGTGGGGATGAACAGCAGGTTGGTGTAGCTGAGCACGCCTTCCACCTGGTTGTGCATGGTCAAAAACGGCTCGTCGAACGCATGGGCGACGTGGTGATAGAATTCCTTGTACTGGTCTTCCGTCACGTCTTTTGATTTGCGTGTCCACAGCGCAGACGCCGTGTTCAGCTGTTTCGCCCCACCATCGCCATCGCCGTCACCATCGATGTCACCACCGGCCAACATCACCGGAATATCGATGTGGTCGGAATATTGCTCGATCACATGGGTAATGCGGGCGTCTTCCAGGAATTCCTTGGCATCCTTTTTCAGGGTCAGCGTCACCGTGGTGCCGGGATGATCGCGATCCGACGGCTCAATGGTAAAACTGCCGGAGCCGTCCGAGGTCCATTTCCAGGCGGCCTCTTCTCCGGCCTTGCGGGTCACGACCTCGACCGTATCGGCTACCATGAAGGCGCTGTAGAACCCGACGCCGAACTGGCCGATCAGCGAAAGATCGCCCTGTTCGCCCTTCTCTTTCAGCTGTTCCAGGAAAGCGCCGGTGCCGGACCGCGCGATGGTGCCCAGCGTCTCGATCAGGTCTTCGCGGTTCATGCCGATGCCATTGTCGGCAATCGAGAGCTGCTTGGCCTTCTTGGCAACTGACAGAGTAACCTGATAGCCGCCTTCCGGGCTCAGGCCCTCTTCGGTGAGTGCGCGGTAGCGCAGCTTGTCGCAGGCGTCGGACGCGTTCGAGATCAACTCGCGCAGAAAGACTTCCCGCTGGCTGTACAGCGAATGGGCGACGATATCCAAAAGCTTGGAAACCTCCGCCTGAAAAGTGAACTGTTCGGTGCCTTCTACAGGCTTGTCCACGGTTTCTGTCGTCATCTTTGAAAGACCCTCTTCAATGCAATCAGTGTTCTGCTTTTCCTCTAGGCCCAATCGGCGAGCCGCACAAGAAGTAGGTCAATCCTCGGGCTGTGCAATCTCCTCTTTGTCCAAAGGCACTGGGTCCAAGGGCACTGGGCGGTGCAACGCGACCCCGGCCATCACCAGCGCAATGCCCGCCAGGTCCTGTAGGGTCGGAATCTGCGCGAGCACGATGGCGGCAATGAATGTGGCTGTTGCCGGTAAGAGCGCCAACAGCAGAGCAAACGTCGCCCTTGGTAGCCGGGACATGGCCAACTGATCGCAGATGTAGGGGATGACCGAGGAACATAGGCCAACCCCGATGCCGGCCAGAACGAGCAACGGAGAAGAAAAGGCGGCTAGTGCCTCGACCAGGCCGATGGGGAGGAGCACCAGGCAAGCGATGAACATCGCTGCCCCCAATCGCTCGATCCCGGCACTCGCCCCCGTGGCCGCTGCCCGATGCCCCAAGATGATGTAGGCCACAAAAAGCGCGCCATTCAGCGCCGCCCAGAAAAGCCCAAGCGGGTCCGTCGACCATTTGACGTCGATTAGGATAAAGACACCGAGGACGGCCAGCCCCAGAGCGATCAGGTTCCGCCCCGTCCTCAGCCCATAGAGGGCGACGCCGATCGTACCGACAAACTCCATCGCTGCGACCAGGCTCATGGGCAGCCTGTCGAGAGCCAGATAAAAGGCCGTGTTCATGACGGCGAGACAAAGGCCCAACCCGATCAACAGCATCCGTCCTGGCCAGTCGGCTCTGCGGATGGTTCGCCAGGGCCTCGTGAAGGGCGCAAAGATCAGGGCCGCGGAAGCGATGCGGAACCAGGCGATGCCCAGCACCCCGATGGCCGGAAACAACAGAATCGCGAAAGACGGCCCGAGATAATGAAAAACAGCGCTGACCCCGAACCAAGCCTGGGGTGGGACGCTGGCGGCAATACGGTTTGCCCCTTGGAGATGCTTAATCATTTTGCTATTATCGAAGGGTAAAATCCAGAATTATACCCATCTAATTGACCACTTGAGTGCTTTTTGCTTTTGATTATGAGGGTTAAATCGATATGGGCATTCGAAGTAATGGAAGAGGTTTGGACGAGGTGGATCACAATCTGATCCAGGCCCTGCACAAAAATGCCCGGCTCAGCAATGCGGCGCTGGCTCGGCAGGTTGGCCTATCGGCACCAAGCGTTGCGGAGCGGTTGCGACGCCTGGAAGAAGCGGGTGTGATTGGCGGCTATCGGCCGGAAATCAATCCGGCGGCTTTGGGCCTAACCGTTACCGCTTGGCTGCGGATCCGACCGATGCCGGGCGAACTGCATCGGGTCGCCGATATCCTGCTCGGCCTGCCGGAAATCGTTGAATGTCATCGTATCACCGGGGACGATTGCTTTCTGGCCAGAGCCCATGTGCCTTCCGTGCAGGCCCTCGAGACCGTTATTGATGCGCTGATCAGTTATGCCTCGACGAACACCTCGATCGAGCAATCATCGCCCGTAGAAAGACGGCTGCCGGACCTGCCTCGGAAGCGCTAAGACCTCTCTAGAGCCTGATCGAAGAATTCCGAATCACCGATGGTGATCCGCACTTCTTCGTGAATCAGTCTATATTAACGTTTTAGAGGGCGATTCACGCCTTATGCCGAGCCACAAAGTGGCTCGACCTAAGCTGATCGCGCTCTAGGCAGAAAATCCCTGAAAGCCGTCTGAATGGTTTGAACAGGCTTTAATTGATCGGCAGGCGGACCATAACCGTCGTGCCTTCGCCGAGCGTGCTGTCAATCGAGAGGCTGCCGCCGTGCAACTCGACCAGCCGTTTGGTGATCGCCAGACCCAGGCCGCTGCCGGGATCTGAGTTCTTGTCCGCATCGCTCGTGCGCGTGAAGGGTTCGAGAACCCTTTCCAGATCCTCTGCGGCGATGCCTCTGCCCTGATCGGCCATCGTGAAAACGATATCGGCTTCCACCAGGTCCGCCTTGATGTTGATCTCGGTATCGGCGGGGGAAAACTTGATCGCATTGCCCAGCAGGTTGAACAGAATCTGCTTTACGGCTCGGCGATCAGCGGAGAAGACGGGCAGACCGTCTGGGGCTGTAATCTTGACGGCGATGCGCGACGCGTCGGCCTTGACGCCGATCATTTCAACCACCTCTTCGATCATTTCCCGGGTATCGAGAGGTTCCCGGTGCAGGGTAAAGCGCCCGGCCTCAATCCGCGACATGTCCAGAATATCATCGATGAGAGACAAGAGGTGGCTGCCACTCTTGTGCACAATCCCGGCGTATTCCCGGTAACAGTCCTGGCCCAAGGGACCCATGGTCTCGTTCTTCAGAATATCCGAGAATCCCAGGATGGCATTCAAGGGTGTGCGGAGTTCATGGCTCATGGTTGCCAGGAAGGTCGCCTTGGCCGCGTTGGAGGCTTCGGCCAGTTCCGTCGCCCGGCGCAAGGCCGCTTCGGTTTCCTTCCTGGCGGCGATTTCCTGTTCCAGGTCTTGCTGCCTGGCACTTTGTTCGTCAAACAGGGACTTCATACTGTCGGCGAGGTATTCGATTTCCTTTGTTCCCGTCTTCACGTCGGGAAATCCGCCCGAAGGGTTCTTTCGCATGTCCGCCGCCGCCAGGGCCAGGCCTTCAATCGGACGGCTCAACCGAACCGTTACCCACCAGGCCAACAAGCCGCCCATCAACATTCCGAGCCCACCCAGCCAGAGGATCCGAATCTGATGTTCAGCGTGGGCCGCCGCCGTATCGCTATTGCTGAAGCCAATACGGACGTATCCGACAATGTCGGAACCCGGGACAAGGATCGGAATATCGAAAACCCGCAAGCGATCCGTTTCGATGACCAGGCGAGCGCTTTCATCCCGATCAGCCGAAGGTTCGATCGCTTCAACGGTGTCCACGCTGGATGTTTGGGCGATTGGATTTTTATTGGCATCGAAGACCGCAACGAAGCTGACATCCTCGATCTTCGTGAGGAAATCCATGGCGGACCGGATCTCCGGGACGTTCAGGAAATAGAGATCGTCAAACAGAAGATCTGTCGCGATCGCCCGGTAAAAGGCGTTCTTCTCTTCGGTGCTATCAACGTGAAACTGTTGGTCAAAAATCCGTTCGACAACCAAGAGGCCAACAACCAGGACGACAATCAGCACACTGAAGGCGCCTGCAATCTGGAATCTGATACTTGGTCGGTTGTCTTTGTTTGCCCTGTATGCCGTCATTGGGCGGGGTCCGGATCCTTGCTGCTTTGCGGTGACTTCAAGAGCCGCAGAACCGTGGCGAGATCGTCCTCGCCCAACCTCGAAAACCGGGCGGTGTTTTCAAACCCGGCCAGGAGGGCTTTGCCGTCCTCTGTCTCGTGCAGGCCGAGCAGGACCGAAGAGATTTCTTCCTCCAGATCGGAAGAGACCGATGGGCCATAGGTGACAACATGCCTTGGAACCCAGTCGGAATGGCCGAAAACGGTGAATCCCTCCTCAGTCGGCGCGTCACCTTCAGACAGGGCCGCTGCAGAGACCAGACCGCTTATGAGCCATTGAAGCGAGGACTCTTCATCGCCGGAAAAAGCATAGCCCACGTGGCCCGGCTTGGGCCGCTGATGGGGGTCGCTCAGCCTTTCAACGGGCAGGCCTGCCTGCCGGAGCGTTGCCAGGGGCAAGAGGTATCCACTGGTCGAAAAGGGCTCTTCAAAGGCTACAACGCGGCCCAAAAGGTCTTCAATTGTACTGATCTGCGGGTCGGCGCTGAAAAAGACCGACCGGTACTTCTCGACCCCGGACTTCCATCGCTTCAAGGCCAACCGGCCTTCCGCCTGTTCGGCAACCTGACAGGCCGTCGCCGGGCTGTCGATGAAGATGCTCAACCGACCCTCGGCCATCGCGGCTGCGGCGGCAGCCTTGTCTTTGACCATCACGACCTTGATTCCGTCGGGGAGGACATCGGCCAATTCAGCCTTCAGATGGTTGGCCAAGGGGCTGAAGACCGGAAACTCCTCGCCCGGCTGGTCGGTGATGGTGCCGATGCCAAGCGGCTCGGCCAGTGCCTGATCCGTTAAAAGGAGGGCCTGATTCGTCATAAGAATCGACAGACAGGACAACAGAACCATTAGACGGATAAACATAGGCACCCCAAATCCATTGGTTGAGCGCGCAGGCTACCTTTGTATGTAGTGGGAGGAAAGTAGCCCTCCTGCATAGGTTCCAACGGACCAGTAAAATCAGCCGATGGAGCGCCACAGACCTACTTTCCAGCTTGCATTCGAGAGTCTTTGACCGGACATTTTATAGATCATGACCATCCTTCCGTCCACGGATCGCTTCGCGGCCATTTTGGGCCCGACGAACACCGGAAAAACCCACTACGCGCTCTCCCGCATGCTCGGGCATGGTTCCGGGATGATGGGTTTTCCGTTGCGGCTGCTGGCGCGTGAAAACTATGAACGCGCGGTTCGAATCAAGGGCCAGGGCCAAGTGGCCCTGATCACCGGTGAAGAGAAAATTCTGCCGCCCCATGCGCGCTACCTGTTCTGCACGGTGGAATCCATGCCGCTCGACCGGCAGGTTGATTTTCTGGGCGTTGACGAAATCCAGATGTGCGCCGACCCGGACCGGGGTCATGTTTTCACCGATCGGTTGCTGCGTGCACGGGGTCGGGCGGAAACCCTGGTGCTGGGGGCGGAGACGGTCCGGCCTTTGCTGGAACGCCTGTTTCCGGATATCGAGGTCGAGGTCCGGCCCCGGCTGTCCACTTTGTCCTATGCCGGTGTGAAGAAGCTGACCCGCCTGCCAAAGCGAACGGCGGTGGTCGCCTTCTCGGCCTCTGACGTCTACAGCCTGGCGGAACTGATCCGGCGCCAGAAAGGCGGGGCTGCCGTGGTCCTCGGCGCGCTCAGTCCGCGAACCCGCAATGCCCAGGTGGCGCTTTACCAGGAAGGCGAGGTGGACTACCTGGTGGCTACCGACGCCATCGGCATGGGCCTGAACATGGACGTCAACCACGTCGCCTTCGCCGAAACCCGGAAGTTCGATGGTCGCCATGCCCGTGCTTTGCGGGCCGACGAACTGGCGCAGATTGCCGGTCGCGCCGGTCGGCATATGAATGATGGTACCTTCGGCACCACGGGTGATGCGCGCGGTCTCGATGGCGAGGCGGTGGAGCGGATCGAAAGTCACAGCTTTGATCCCTTGAAAGCCCTGCAGTGGCGCAATGCGGACCTGCGATTCCAGTCGGTCCAGGCCTTGAGACAATCGCTGAACAAGCGCCCCGAATGGGACGGTCTGGTCCGCGCCCGCGAGGCGGATGACGAGAGGGCGCTCGATCTGCTTGCCCGCGAACAAGCGGTTGCCGAACGCGCCCGCCATCCGGAGGCCGTGCGGCTTTTGTGGGATGTTTGCCAGATCCCCGATTTCCGCAAGGTCATGTCCGATGCCCATGCCCGTCTTTTGGGCCAGATCTACGGCCATTTGATGGACGACGACGGCTGGCTGCCGGAGGATTGGGTGGCGGCACAGGTGGATCGGATCGACCGAACCGACGGCGACATTGACGTGCTGTCGAACCGGATCGCCGCGATCCGCACCTGGACGTATGTTTCCCATCGGGCGGACTGGCTGGCGGATGCCGAGCACTGGCGAGGCCGGACCCGCACCATCGAGGACAAGCTGTCCGATGCCCTGCACGAACGGCTGACCCAACGGTTTGTCGATAAGCGCAACGCGCAGCTTGTGCGCAAACTGAAGGGCGACGGCACCCTGGACGCGGCCATCCGCCCCGATGGCCGGGTCCTGGTGGAAGGCATCGATGTCGGCAGCCTGGAAGGGTTCCGAATCCGCCACGATCAGCAAAGCACCAAAGGTGCGGACCGGGCGATTGCCGCCGCGGCGGAGCGCGCACTCGCACCGGCAATCGAGGCCCGGGTAAAAGCCTTCGAGGCCGAAGAGGACAGCAACCTGGATCTCGGGCTGGACGCCGAAATCCGTTGGCAGGGTGCACCGATCGGCTGCCTCGAGGCGGGGCCGAGCGTACTGGAACCTGCGGTCCGGGTGCATCGGTCGGATTTGCTCACCCCGCCGTTGCGCGACCGATTGCGCAGGCGCATGGCGGATTTTGTCCGTGCCCAGAAGGCGGAACGCCTGAAGGCTCTCGACAAGGCACGCAGCGCCAGCCTGACCCCGGCGGCCCGTGGCCTGGTTTTTCAGGTGGCCGAGGGCCTGGGCAGTCTCGCCCGCGATCAGGCAGCCAAGGGCTATGACCTGTTGACGACGGACGACCGCCGGGCCTTGCGCAGGCTGGGTCTCGTGCTGGGGCGCTGGCGGCTCTATTTCCCGAGCCTGCTGAAACCGGATGCGGCGGCTTTGCGCGCGCTGTTGTTCGCCATCCATCGCGGACAGCCCTTGCCCGTTCGGGTGCCACCGGCTGATCGAATGTCCTTCGTTCGCGAAAAAGGCGATTTTTCTGGCGGCCTGCTGGAGGCCTGTGGCTTCGTCGCGCTCAACGACCGGGCGCTGCGCATTGATGTGTTGGAACGCCTGGCCGAAAGGCTCTGGCAGATGGCGGAAGCCGAAAAGCGCGGGTTCGAACTGGCCCCCGAACTGGCTTCCCTGGTCGGTGTGAACGGCGAGGCCCTGCCGGCCATCGTGCGTTTCGTGGGTTTTCAGGCGGATGAAAAGGGCCTGTGGCGGCCAAAGCGCAAACGCGGCGGCAAGCCGAAAGCCGGTCTGAACAAGAAAGCCGGGCCGAAGGGCCGGAAAAGTGGGCCTGCGCGCCCGGCCAGGACAGGCGTCGATCCGGACTCGCCCTTTGCAAAACTCCAGGCCCTGCTGGAGGCGGGGGAGTGAGCGGGGCTGTAAGTGGCGGCCTGAGACTGGATAAATGGCTTTGGCAGGCGCGCTTCTTCAAAAGCCGCACCCTGGCCTCGGGCGCGGTTCAGGCGGGTGGTTTTCGTCTGAACGGGGAGCGCGTGCCCAAAGCCCATCATCTGGTACGCGAAGGTGACGTCCTGACCTTTCCGAAGGCCGATGCCATTCGCGTGATCAAGGTCCTCAAGCTGGGTACCCGGCGAGGCCCGGCACCCGAGGCGCGGGAACTCTATGAAGACCTGGCTCCGCCGGAGCCAGGGCAGCGCAGGTCACATGACAAGACCGATCAGGTGGCCCCGCGCGATCCCGGTGCCGGACGACCGACAAAGGCCGAACGGCGCGCGATTGACCGGCTGCGCGATCCCTTCGATTGAGCGGGATAAAGATCAGAGAGGCGTTTGGCGCGACGGTGGTTTTACGGCCACTTCCTTCACGCCTTTCTTCTTGTTCGCCGGGTTGGCGACCAGGGGCTTCAGCGTGCGCTCCAAATAGGCGGCGACGCCCGGCTGGTAGCTGGGCTTGACCGGTGACCAGCTGACGAACAGCCGGCCATTGATCTCGTACTGCATGATGTCTTCGTTTTCACCAGCGGCGAACATGACGGAAGCAAGGTCCGAGGTATAGCCGAGGTGGACCCATTTCGGCTTCACGCCGCCGTGCCAAATCACATAGACGCCATGGGCCTTGCTCAGGCCCTGTTCTTCCGGGTCCAGGTGGACGAGGCGGAAAAAACGCCCGCGCGGGTTTCTCGCCCAGTTGATTTCCAGGGGCGCGGATGTTGTTTGATCGCTCTTCGTCTCGGTGCTGCCGAAATCAAACCAACCCATGGTCGTTCTTTTTCGTTTCCAACCGGATGTGACACGCTTTGGGCCAGGCTTCCAACGGATTGGCCCGGTTCCTTTCTTTATTCAGCAATCCTTTATATAGGGTAAAGCGCCAGTTTTTGGAGGGCGTTACGTCAAGATGCGATCTTGTGACCATTCGGCTGCTGAGGTCGGCCTGGCACTGGAAAGGGCGGCGCAATCCACTAGGTTACCGATATGACCGACGAAAAAACCGTAAGCCCGGATGATCATCTGCCCGCTTCCGCTGCGGAGCGGGAGGAAATGGGCATCGGCGGCTTCTGGGAGAAAATAAAAGGGTTGAGCAGAAAGCTGCCCTTTGCCGAAGATGCGGTCACGGCTTGGTATTGCGCGACCGATCCGACGACACCAACGGCAGCCAAGGCGCTGCTTGTGGGCGCTTTGGCCTATTTCGTCCTGCCGACAGATGCTGTCCCCGATTTCATCGCGGCCCTCGGTTTCACGGATGATGCCGCCGTTTTTTATGCGGCCTTGCGTACACTCGGACAGAATGTCCGGCCCGAACACCGAGACCAAGCCCGGAAGGCGCTTGCGGCGCGCGAGGCAGGCAAGGATTCCAGTGATCTCTGAAACAGCCGGGGGCAAGGGTGCGAGGTTGCGCGGGCAGGCGCTAAACTTCCATACTCGGTTCAAACACGTCGACCGTCAGGCCTGACTGAAAGAGCAAGCGGGGGAGAGGCCCAGATGAACACCGATGCCGATCCAGAAACCGGGGCCATCCTCTGGCAACCCGATGCGGCCCGCATAGCGGCAAGCAATATGACAGCCTTTCGTGAGGCCATGGAGAGCCGCTGGCAGACAAAGATCGCGGATGTGGACGCCCTTTGGCAGTGGTCGGTCGAGAACCGGGAGATGTTCTGGCTGGGCCTAGCGGAATGGGCTGGCCTGAAGGCAGAGACCTGGGGCGAGACGGCCCTCGTCAATGGCGACATCATGCCGAAGCAGGATGCAGAGGGCCTGCCCACCGGGGCCAAATGGTTTCCGGGCGCGCGGCTGAACTACGCCGAAAACATGCTCGTCCGCCGGGATGAGGCTGATGCCCTGGTTTTCTGGGGCGAAGACAAGGTCAAGCGCCGACTCAGCTGGAAAGGGCTCTATGATACGGTCAGCCGCGTCTCCGCTGCCCTCCGCGGGTTGGGCGTTGGTCCCGGTGACCGGGTCGCGGGCTTTATGCCGAATATGCCGGAGACGGTGATTGCCATGCTGGCGACCGCCACGATCGGCGCGACCTGGTCGTCGTGTTCTCCCGATTTCGGGGCCGAGGGCGTGCTTGATCGCTTCGGCCAGATCGCACCGAAAGTTTTGTTCGGCGTTACGGGCTACCATTACAACGGCAAGGTTCACGATTGCCGTGAAAAATTGGCGACCCTGGCGGACCGCCTGCCGGGGCTGGAGCGGCTGGTCGCCGTGCCTTACGCCGTCGATGCGGAAGAGCCGGAGGACTGGCCGAACCGGGTTCCCTGGGTCAGCTTCACTGGCCTGATCGCCGACGAGCCACCTTGCGAGATCACCTTTGAGCAGCTGCCCTTCGACCATCCGCTGTTCATCCTGTTTTCCAGTGGGACCACGGGAAAGCCGAAGTGTATTGTCCATGGTGCCGGCGGAACCCTGATCCAGCACATCAAGGAACATCGGCTGCACAGTGACCTGCGGCCCGATGATCGTCTGTTCTATTTCACGACCTGCGGCTGGATGATGTGGAACTGGCTGGTCTCCGGCCTGGGGTCGGGGGCGACGCTTTTGCTCTATGACGGCTCGCCTTTTTATCCGGATCACAACATCCTGTTTGATCTTGCGGATGCGGAAGGCATGACCTTCTTCGGGACCTCGGCGAAATACATCGATGCGCTGGCCAAGGCCGAGGCCCGGCCAATGGATAGCCACAGCCTGTCTGGTCTGCGGACCTTGGCGTCGACCGGCTCCCCGCTTTCACCTGCCTCGTTCGATTACGTTTATCAGGCCATCAAGACAGACCTGCAACTGGCCTCCATCGCCGGGGGGACGGATATCGTCTCCTGCTTCGTGCTCGGAAACCCGGCGGGGCCGGTGCGTCGGGGCGAGATCCAGATGCGCGGGCTCGGCATGGCGGTGGATGTTTTCGATGGCGAGGGACAGCCGATACGGGGGCAGAAGGGGGAACTGGTCTGCACCCGCGCCTTCCCGAGCCAACCCGTTGCCTTCTGGGACGATGCAAACGGCGCACGCTACCGCAAGGCCTATTTCGAACGCTTCGATAACGTCTGGCATCACGGGGACTACGTCAGCCTGACCGACACCGGGGGTACGATCATCTATGGCCGGTCCGACGCCACGTTGAATCCGGGCGGCGTGCGTATCGGTACGGCGGAGATCTATCGTCAGGTCGAAACCCTGGAGACCATCAAGGAAGCCCTCGTCGTGGGCCAGGATTGGCAGGATGACGTCCGTGTGGTGCTTTTCGTTGTGCTTGCGGACGACGTGGTCCTGGACGAGGCCCTGATCAAAACCATCAAGGATCGCATTCGGACCGGCTGTACGCCCCGCCATGTCCCGGCCAAGGTTCTGGCCGTGCCCGATCTGCCGCGCACCAAGTCCGGCAAGATCACCGAGCTGGCCGTTCGCGACATCATCCACGGTCGTGAAATCGCCAACGTAACGGCGCTGGCCAATGCGGAAGTCCTTGAGGCCTTTAAAAACCTTCCCGCCCTCTACGAATGAACTGATACGAAGATCTGACCGACAGAGGCCTTTAACCCTCTTCCCGGGTCAGCGTGGCCAGGATTTCCTTCATGGCTTCCCCGTCCCGAATCCGGGCGAAGCGAAGATCCATGTTGCCGTCGTCGCGGAGCGTCCGGTCATAGGTCTGCATCTCGTAGGACCCCTCGTCGGTGATGATCAGGGCATTCACGGTCAGCGTCCGGTCATTGATCGTCGCCCAGACAAAGGGATCGCCCTTCAACGGGTCCAGGGGCATCCAGTTGCCAAAGCTGTCTTTGCGCATGGCCGAGGCGTAAATGTCATCCCGCCCGGAAGGCCGAAAGGTAATGGTGTAGGCCTTGCGCTTCAGTCGTCCGTCAATCCTTCGGGTGATGGCGAGCCATGTCAGACGAAAGCCGCCCTTCGCCGCAGGGGAGATTTCCACTTCCAGGTCGCGCCCGGACAAACCGTCCACCGCGCCAACGATGGCATGGCCGGAAAAGGTGCCGAAAAACGGCTCGATCCCGGATTCTCCTTCTGCATGAGCCGGCTGGGATAGTGCCAGTCCAAGGACGCAACCCAGCAGGATGACAAAGCAGGCCGTCATTCTTGATAAAGGACGAGAGGCGGAAAGGGGCAACTGGCGGTTTGTCATGGTCCGACTCCCGAGAAGAGGAAAAGGAAGGGAATATTCTAAAATCACGGTGATCTCTTAGCAAATGTGGGGGTGGCGGAGCGGGAGCGCAAAGCGGGAGCATCGCAACTTTGTGACGGCGCTTACCGACAGGCCTTTTCGAACGGTCCAGACTTGCCTCCCTGCCCCAAATCAGCGGGGCGGGTGACCCCTCACCGACGATCAGTAATGAGTTTCGACCATGCTTCTCCGTTCCTTTCTCCGTGTCTTTCAAGTGTTGGGTGTTCTTGCCTGTCTGTGGCTTGTTCAGCAGGCGGGTCTCATCCCCGGATTTGATCTGGAGAGCGCCGGTTCGGCCTATACCGCAGAACATGACGTCAACCGGATCTTTCATGGGATTGCGAAATCCATCGATTAGGATCATTGCGCGCGACCGCCTTCCCCCTTTTACCTCTGCGGGCGGGCTGCTAGTCTCCCGCTCCCTGACGTGGTGCCCTTTTGATTGGCGGGCCAAGGCGGGGCAGTCTAGCGGGCGAATGGGGTGCGGATGCACTTAAGAAAAACAGTGATGGTGACCGGTGGGGCCGGCTTTTTGGGCTCCCACCTCTGCGAGCGCCTGTTGGACGGCGGCCACGATGTCATCTGTGTCGATAACTTTTATACCGGCACGAAAGACAATATCCGCCATCTGCTTGACAATCCCCGGTTCGAGCTTCTGCGCCACGACGTGACCTTCCCGCTCTATGTGGAAGTGGACGAGATCTACAACCTCGCCTGTCCGGCCAGCCCGGTGCACTATCAGCGCAATCCGATCCAGACCACCAAGACCAGCGTTCACGGTGCCATCAATATGCTGGGTCTGGCGAAAAGGGTGGGTGCGAAGATCCTGCAGGCCTCAACCAGCGAGGTTTACGGAGATCCAACCGTGCACCCGCAGAAAGAGGACTACCGGGGCAACGTCAACCCGATCGGACCGCGCGCCTGCTATGACGAGGGCAAGCGCTGCGCGGAGACACTTTTCTTCGATTACCATCGGGAACTGGGCTTGGAGATTCGGGTCGCCCGTATCTTCAATACCTACGGTCCCCGCATGCACCCGAACGACGGCCGCGTGGTCTCCAATTTCATCATGCAGGCCCTGAAGGGTGAAGAGATCACGCTTTATGGCGATGGCCTGCAGACGCGCTCCTTTTGTTACGTGGATGACCTGATTGACGGCCTGATCCGCCTGATGGACGCACCCGAAGGCACCACGGGTCCGGTCAATCTCGGCAATCCGGGTGAATTCACGATTCGGGAACTGGCGGAAAAGACCATGGCCGTCGCCGGTGCGGGAGAGGCGGATTTCGTCTTCAAGGACCTGCCCGTGGATGATCCCATGCAGCGCTGTCCGGATATCACCCTGGCGCGAAGCCTTCTCGGCTGGGAGCCGACCGTTCCGTTGGATCAGGGCCTCGAGAAAACCATCGCCTACTTCCGCGAGCTTTTGCCGCGCCTCAAGGAACTGGGCCTTTAAGAGAAGCTTTTGTGGATCTGTCTGGCGTAGCCGCGCAGGCCCGGCTCTGCCGGATCTGAAGCGCTGCCCGTCAGCCAGCGGTCCAAAGGCACGTAGAAGCCGCTTTTGGGCCGGTTCAGGATGGCCTCCGGCAAAGCGCGCTTGGGGGCCTCGGTCAGGCTCTGTTTGGTCGGTCCGCCCTCATTCAACAGGGCGGGAGCGAGAGCCATGAACAGATGGGTGTCCACGAAAGGCACGCGGATTTCCAGGGAATGGGCCATGCCCGCCCAGTCGGCATCGCGCAACAGTTGGCCCTGCATATAAAAGCGCATCTCCAGCGCGGCCACCTGTCGCTTGGGCGCGCTGATCCCCTGGACGGCTTCGGCCAGGCGATCGTCCAAACAAAGATCGGCCCGACCGGCCCTGGCCATGTCCGGGTCGAGTACACGGTTCAGTTCCCAGGGCATGAACAGGGCGCGGCGCAGCAACCAGGCGGAAGGCAGGTCGCGGGCCTGTTCGATCAGTCCCGCCGCTTTCGGGTGGACAAGCCGACCCAGCCAGGGGGCCGAGAGCCGTCGGGCCAGGGGACCGAAACCGGAAGCCCAACCCCATTTTGAAACCAGGTTCGGTGCGCGTTGAAAGGTGTCATAGCCGCCCAGAATCTCGTCGGCCCCCAGACCGGAAAGTGCGACTTTCAGACCCGTCTGTCGGGCTTCACGGGCCACCAGCCAGACGTTGGCACCGTCGATGCTGGGTTGATCCATATCCGCCGTCAGGCTTTCCCAGTCCCGGTGGAAGGATTCGCCAGCGACCATGCGGGTTTCGTGATCGGTCCCCAGGGCCCGGGCGACGGCTTCGGCCAGCGGGACCTCGTCCCGGTCGCTGCCCCGGTATTCGGTGAAGCCGAGCGTAAAGGTCTTCAGGGCCTCGTTGCGGTCCTCGGATGCCAGGGCGGCCAGCGTGGTCGAATCGCGCCCGGCCGACAGAAACAGCCCGACGGGTACGTCCGCCACGCCATGATCTGAGAGGCTTTCGCGCAGCAGACCGGCGAAATCGATCCCGTCAACCGGCTGATTTTCCGTCTCCGCCAGCAGGCGGGACGCATCGAAATAGCGGCCTTCCCTTCGCCTGCCGCCGGCCTCGACCTCCAGCCAGGAGCCAGCGGGCAGGCTCTTGATCGACTGGAAGAGCGTATGAGGTTCCGGCACGTGCCCCAGGATGAAGAAACCCGCGTGCCCCGCCGGGTCCGGGGCATCGTCAATCCCGCCCCCGGCCAGAAGCGCCTTGACGCTGGAGGCGACCCTCAGGGTCTGGCCGTCATCGGCAAGGTAGAGCGGCTTGATCCCGAACCCGTCACGCAACAGCGTCAGTCGGCGGTCTTCGCGATCCCAGATGGCGGCGGCGAACATGCCGCGCAGCCGGGCGGCCATGTCCCGGCCTTCGCGGGCAAACAGCTCGACCAAGACCTCCGTATCAGAGGTCGTCCGGAACGAGACACCTTTCGCCTCCAAGGTCTTTCTCAAGGCCCGGAAGTTATAGATCTCACCATTATAGGTCAGGACATAGCGACCGCAGGCGCTGGTGAAGGGTTGGTTGGACCGTTCATCCAGGTCCAGGATGGCGAGGCGCCGATGGCCCAGCAGGACGGGGCTTGGCTCCGATTCGTCCGGCCAGAAGCCGGCCCCGTCGGGACCACGGGCCCGCATGCGATCACGGATGCGCAAGGCTTCCGCACGGTCAGGCTCCGGAGCCGCGGCACCATAGGCGAAAAGGGCGACAATCCCACACATGGGTGATGATTACGCTGCCCGTGGGGCGATGACAATGGGGTGCCGCCTAGGGGGGCACCTAGCGGGGATGACTCCGGGCAGGCGTCAAATGCGCCCTTTTTCCTGGGCGAAGGTTTTGAATTCCATGTCGGCTTTGATCAGATCGACGATCAGGGAATCGACGATTTCTTCGATGCTCTTGCTGTCGGCGCTTTTCGGGCCGGTCCAGCGGGCCAGGATGGATTCCAGGCGTTCCAGACAGGAGGCATGATGCCTGGCATGGCCTTCCACGTCCGGATAGCCGATGCGGCCCAGCATCTCTTCTTCTCGGGCAAAGTGCGTGCGGGAAAGCTCGTTCAGTTCACCCAGAAGGGCCGAGCGTTCCTCGAATTTTCCTGTCCGGTCCGCATCCTCGATGCGCCCGGCCAGATCGACCATTGCCTTGTGATCACGATCAATCGGCTCAAGCCCCGTGTCGAAGGCCTCAAGCCACCTGAAATCCGCCATGATTGCCGCCTGATGAAGTGCGTTGTTATCGTATGCGGACCCACTAACACTCTCGTCAGCCGCGGTCAAAGCAAAAAACCACTACTTTAGATCGGGTATAGTTCGCAAGTGCCCGTTGAGCTCTCCAAACGGGCTGGCGGCTGGTTTTGTCGAGGCTCATTTTGCCAAGTTCAGACGGGCGGGTTAAAAGACCCGGACCACCGAGCCGCCTTGTTTCGATTGCTCGGTTCCAAGAGGGGGCTCCATGAAGCAAGTGATCCAATCTGCGCGTACCGGAAAGCTGGGTTTGCGGGACGTCCCGGACCCGGTTGCCCGGCCCGGTCATTTGTTGGTCGAGACAGAGGCCTCGCTGATTTCGGCCGGGACCGAGCGCATGGTGGTCGACTTCGCCCGGAAATCCCTGGCGGCCAAGGCCAAGGCCCGACCGGATCTGGTGCGCAAGGTGATGGATAAGGCCAAGCGCGACGGATTCGCCGCCACCTTTCGCGCTGTCATGGCCCGCCTTGATGAACCTCTGCCCCTGGGTTACTCCGCCGCCGGTCATGTGGTCGGTGTCGGAGCCGGGCTGGAAGGCCGGTTTCGGACCGGGGATCGGGTCGCGGTCGCGGGAGCAGGGCTCGCCAATCATGCGGAATTGAACCTGGTGCCCGAAGCCCTGGCGGCACCGGTGCCCTTCGGCGTTCCGATGGAACAGGCGGCTTTCGGGACCGTGGGGGCCATCGCCCTGCATGCGGTTCGCAATCTGGAGCCGAAGCTGGGGGACGTTGTCGGTGTGATCGGGGTGGGGCTGCTGGGACAGATGGCCTGCAGCCTTCTGTCGCTTTCCGGTGCCCGACCGATTGCCCTGGACCTCAATCCGGATCGCTTGGAGCTTGCCAAGACCATGGGTGCCGAGGAAGCGCTTTCCATCGCCGATGGCACCGCACCTGCCGCGATTCAGGCCCTGACGAAGGGCTTGGGTTGCGATTCGGTCCTGGTTGCCGCCGCGACCTCTTCCAACGAGCCCCTGCAACTGGCCGCAGAGATCGCCCGGGACCGCGCAAGGGTCTGCCTTCTGGGCCTGACGGGGACCGAAATTTCTTATCGCGATTTCATGGCGAAGGAGCTGAATCTGGTGGTCAGCCGGTCCTATGGCCCGGGGCGCTACGACCCGGCCTTTGAAAACAGGGGCGTGCTCTATCCGCCGGGCTGGGTCCGCTGGACGGAAACCGAAAACCTGTGCGAAGTGGTCCGCCTGATGGACGAGGGGCTGCCCCGCCGTTTGGATGTGACCCCTCTGATCACGCACCGCTTTGCGCTGGCCAAGGCCGAAGACGCCTATCAACTGGTTACCGGGGGAGGGGAGCCTCACCTGGGCGTCGTGTTGAATTATCCAAAGAATGAGGCCGGGGCCGAAGTTCGGGCGAAGAAGGTCAGCTTCGAGACCTCAACCGAAATGCCGGCGCGGTCGGCTTGCGTGCTGGGATGTCTCGGTGCCGGGGCCTTCGCGCGGACGGTTCTTCTGCCGCGCCTCAAAGGTATGGCCGGGGTCGAGCTTGACACCATCGTGACCACCAAGGGTGCGACCGCCGATCACGGCCAGGATGCCTATGGTTTCCGGCAAGCGGCCTGTGACGAGGCGGCCATTCTGGATGATGCCCGTATCAATGCCGTCCTGATCGCGACCCGTCACGACAGCCATGCGGATTTGACGGCCAAGGCGTTGACGGCGGGCAAGTCCGTCCTGGTCGAAAAGCCCCTCGCGCTCAGCCGCGACCAACTGAACGCCGTGATTGAGGCCCGGCAGGCCCGCGAAGATGTATTCTTCCAGGTCGGGTTCAATCGGCGATTTTCCGAACACACCACCAAGTTGAAGGCCTTTATCGCCGAAGCCAAGGCCCCCCACACGCTGGTGATCCGCGTCAACGGTGGCGCGATACCCGCCGACAGTTGGATTCAGGGTGGAGAGGGTGGTGGTCGCATGTTGGGCGAGGCCTGCCACTTCGTCGATCTGGCGCGGGCTCTGGTCGGTTCACCCATCATCAGCGTTGGCGCGGACAGCGCCGCCGTGATTGATGGTGCGGCGGACGATGTGACCGCGCTTTTGCGGTTTGCCGACGGATCGCTGGCCACCTTGGCCTACACGGCACTGGGCGATACGGCCTATGCCAAGGAGCGGGTCGAAGTGTTTTCCGGCGGGCGCGTGGCCGTGCTGGACGACTTCCGCAAACTGACCGCGACCCGCGACGGAAAAACCACAACCCTGCTTTCGGGCAACCAAGACAAGGGCTTCGACGCGCAACTTGCGGCCTTTGTCGGGGCCGTGAAGTCGGGCGGGCCTGCCCCTATTCCGGAAGACGAACTGGTCGAGACCTCCCTTGCAACCTTGGCAATTCTGGAATCCTTGCAGACGGGCACAAAAATTAATCTTGCCTAGACCTTGAAACCATTCGTTCAAAAAACCAGCCCACGGCAAGATTATTTGCCGCGCGCAATCAACCATGCGTTTTTTACGGAAATTTGCGGATAAGAAGGTTTTCAAGCCCGTCAGCAATCCCCACGTCTCTCTCAAGCCAAGTAATATGTCAATTTTTGAGACCAGTCCCTCAAGGGATGAGACACCATGCGTTCCTTCATTGACGCCGTACCGGCCCAGGTGGCTGTGATCGACGAGACCGGGCGAATCATCCAGGTAAACGAAGCCTGGGAGAGCTTTGCTTCTGAGAACGGTCATGACGGCTCCAGCTTCATCGGTGCCAACTATCTTGACGTATGTGCCATGACCGAAGGGGCCGAAGCCTCGACGGCCCAGGCCGTTCTGTCGGCCATCCGATCCGTCATCGATGGCGATAAGGACCGCTTCGTGCACCACTATGATTGCCACGGCCCGGACAAGATGCGCTGGTTCCGTCTGGAAGGCGTCCGCTGCGAAGGTGGTGTCGCCCTTTTCCACATTGCGGAAGCCGAACCGCACCACACCGATCCGGGGATCGAGGATTTCGCAGGAGCCCTTGAATGCCTGACCGAGCTGGCCGATGACCTGAAGGTGCCGTTGAACGCCATCATCGAGGAGGCTGAATCCCTGGTCGGGGAGGGCAGTTCCGAATCGCGGGCGAGCTGCATCGTCCGCGCTGCGCGGGCACTCGAGACCATGATCGATGGCGCTGCCGACATGGACGTCGGTTTCGCAGATCCGCTCGACGGCGAAGAGGGGCTGATCGACGTCGCCCGCATGGTCGAAGAGGCGCTCAGGCTGACCGGCGACCTGGCCCGCGAACGCGGGGTCCGGGTGGCGGCTTCGGTGGAGGTCCTACCCCGTCTGGTCTGCAATCAACGCCGGGTCTATCAAACCATCGTTGCCATGTTGTCCCGCGCCATCCAGGCGACGCCCAAGGGGTTGGACGTGGCCATCGAGGCCCGCACCAATGCGGCACAGGGTATCGAGATTTCTGTCCAGGCCGATGGTGCCTGCTTCCCGGAACAACGCATGCTGGATGGCCGTCTCCGTCTGCCGGGTCTCGGTGATACCAGACAGCCGGAATTGTCGTCGACGGAACTGGCCCTGGGTTTGGGCCGTCTCTGCATGGAAAGCCATGGCGGGGCGCTGGCGATCAACCGGTCCCAGGCCGGAGCCGCCGTGACGGCGGTCTTTCCCACTTGGCGTTCCCGCGCTTGAGCGCATGGCGTCCCCTTAACTCACGACTTCTCCAAACGAGCACCTTGCCAGAGGCGGCTTTCTGTGGCCATTCTCCCGCACTTTTCCTAAGCAGTCGGGACGATAGCCAAGATGGACCGGAAAGCCTTTTTTGCCAGCGAGTTCGATGAACACGCCGCCGTGGTCGCCGCGACGCGCGATGCGGTCGAGAAGCCCTTCAACGAATTGCTGAGCGCCTGTGTGGCGACGATCAATGCTGGCGGCAAGTTGCTGTTTTTCGGCAACGGCGGCAGCGCCGGTGACGCCCAGCATCTGGCGACTGAATTGACGGTCCGCTACAAGACGGACCGTGCGGCCATTGCAGCCATCGCGCTGACCACGGATACCTCCGCACTGACCGCCATCGGCAACGATTTCGGCTTCGACAATCTGTTCTCCCGACAGGTGGAAGCGCTCGCCAAGCCGGGTGATGTCTGCATCGGTATTTCCACCTCGGGCAATTCGGAAAACGTCAACCGCGCTCTCAAAATGGCCAAAAGCCTGGGGGCCATTCCGGCGGCCTTTGCGGGCAAGGGCGGTGGCCCGATGGCTGCTCTCGCGGACCCCTGTCTGATCGTGCCGTCAGACACCACGGCGCGTATCCAGGAAATGCACATCATGCTGGGCCAGATGCTCTGCGGTGCGCTCGAAATCGAATTGGAACTGGTGTAACGGGCCATGTCGGGCGACGACTCCCTGACGGCGGAAGCCATCCAGCGTTTCCAGGACGCCGGCGTGCTGGTGGTTGGTGACGTGATGCTGGACCGTTTCGTTTCCGGCGAGGTGGAGCGGATCTCCCCGGAAGCCCCGATCCCGGTCCTGAAAGTGACCCGTGACGATGTGATGCTGGGCGGGGCTGGTAACGTCGCGCGCAATCTGGCGAGCCTGGGCGCCCGTGTCGAATTCGTCAGCGTCGTGGGCGATGATCAGGCCGGTCGGGATATCGAAGATCTCTTCGCCGATCTTGGGATTGCACCGGCCCTGATCACGGATCCCGATCGCCAGACCGGCATCAAAAGCCGTTTCGTCTCTGCGGGCCAGCAAATCCTGCGGGCCGACCGGGAGACCATCGAGCCGATCTCCGACCAGATTGCCGAAGCGATCTTTGCCGCTGTCGAAGAACGATTGGATCATTTCGATGTCTTGGTGCTTTCCGACTACGGAAAGGGCGTTCTGAGCGATAAGCTTCTGCGCGATCTGGCGGGGCTTGCGACCCGGTCGGGAAAACAGCGGATTGTCGATCCAAAGGGATCGGACTACGCCCGTTACAGTGGACCCGACGTCATCACGCCGAACCGCAAAGAGCTCTCCGAGGTTTCGATCGAGCCGCTGGGCGGTCTGGATGCTGTCGAACGTGCGGCGCGCAAGGTTTGCGCCGAAAACGGCATCGACAATGTCATCGCCACCCTGGGCCCACAGGGGATGCTCGTGGTGCCGGGCGAAGGCGAGGTAACGGCGCTGGAGGCCCGCGCGCAGGAAGTCTTCGATGTTTCAGGTGCCGGAGATACGGTGGTCGCGACCCTGGCCGCCGCCCTGGCTGCCAAGGTGCCCCTCAGCGAAGCCGCAGGCCTTGCCAACGTTGCCGCCGGTCTGGTCGTCGCCAAGGTCGGAACGGCGGCAGTGACGAGCCAGGAACTGGATGCCGCTCTGGCTCAGGAACAGACCCCCGGCCAGCATTCCGGCCTGCTCAGCCGTGACGATGCGCGGTCCAAGGTGGCGGCCTGGCACGGTCGCGGCCTGACGGTTGGCTTCACCAATGGCTGCTTCGATCTTCTGCATCCCGGCCATGTTTCCCTGCTGGATCAGGCGCGCGCGGCCTGCGACCGGCTGGTGGTCGGGCTGAACAGCGATGCCTCGGTGCGGCGGCTCGGCAAGGGCGACAACCGGCCCGTGAATGCCGAGATTGATCGCGCTGCCGTCCTGGCGGCTCTCGCCAGCGTCGATGCCGTGGTGATCTTCGACGAGGACACGCCTTACGAGTTGATCAAGGCCCTGAAGCCGAACGTCCTGGTCAAAGGGGCAGACTACACCATCGAGACGGTCGTCGGTGCGGATCTGGTCACCGGTTGGGGCGGGCGAGTGGTCCTGGCGGACCTGGTGCCGGGCCAAAGCACGACGGCCATGGTGGCGCGCATGAACGAGGGCTCTTGAGCCATGACGGAGGCCGGGGCGACCGGCGCTGTCCTGCCTCATTTGATCTATGCCGCTCTCTGGCTGGCCTTCGGGGCGAGCCATAGCCTGCTTTGCGGAGAAGGTGCCAAGGCCGCTCTGGGCCCCCTGCTCGGCGCGGGCTATCGGCTGGCCTATAACGGCTTCGCGCTGATCTGCATCGGGGTCGTGTTTGCTGTCGGCTATCTGATTCTTCACCCATCGCTCTTTCAGCTTTCCGGTACGCCCTGGGGTTTTGGGCTTCTGGTGGTGCAGATCGCAGGACTGGTTTTCGGGTTGATCGCCCTTCGGGGGTATGACCTGGGCCGTTTTGCGGGCACCGAACAGCTCCGCCGGGCCCGGGCCGGTCTGCCGCCTGAAGACGATGAGCCGCTTCGGATCGAGGGCCTGAACCGCTATCTCCGCCATCCCCTCTACCTTGCCGCCTATCTGATTCTTTGGGGTGGTGCGGTGGATGATCGGGGATTGGCAACGGCCCTTTGGGGGTCGGTCTACCTCTGGCTCGGTGCCCGGTTCGAAGAACGTCGGCTGCTGGCGCGCTATGGGCAGGCCTACGCCGAATATCGGGATCGGACGCCGTCGGTGATCCCCGGGCTGAGCGGATGGGGCCGATGAAAGCCGGTTCTTTTCCCTTTCTGGTGGTGATTACGGCGGTTGTCGCTTTCGGGCCGGTTTCCACCGACCTCTACCTGCCGACTCTGCCCGCCATTGCGGCGGCCCTGGACGCGAGCGTATCGCAAAGCCAATTGACCCTGAGCCTGTTCCTGGCCGTGATGGGCCTCGGCCAGCTGGTCACCGGTCCGCTTTCTGATCGCTACGGCCGGAAACCGGTCCTGGCCTTTGGCATTGGGCTGTTTTCCGCCGGATCGGTGGTCTGTTTCGTGGCGCCGACAATCGAGGTCCTTCTGATCGGGCGGCTCATCCAGGGGCTCGGTGCGTCTTGCGGGCCTGTGGTGGCGCGGGCGGTCATCCGTGATCTCTTCGAAGGTGACCGGGCGGCCCGAATCCTGGCCTATCTGGTCACCGCGATGGCGATGGCACCGATGGTCGCACCCTCCCTCGGCGGGCTCCTTGGCAGCCTTTTCGGCTGGCGCGCGCCGTTCGGGCTGCTGTTGGTCTATGGCCTGCTGCTCTTTGTCATTGTGGGGCTGCGCCTGCCGGAGACAAATCGCAGGATCGGGCAACAGACTTTCGATCTCGCCAACCTGTTTGGCACCTATGGCCTGCTGTTGCGCGAAGACGGCCTTCGCTGGCTCGCCTTGGTCTACGCGCTCTCTTTCTCTGCGCTGTTTACCTATATCTCGGCCTCGCCTTTCGTCTTCATCGAGGTGATGGGCTTGAAGCCAGCCGTCTTCGGGCTGGTCTTCGGTGTTGGTGTCGGCGGGTTTATCGTCGGCGGTCTGATTTCCGGGCGAACCGCCGAAGCCTGGGGCGCGAAGCTGCTGCTCCGGGCCGGGGTCCTGATCACCCTGACCGGCGGACTGATCATGGCTGCCCTGTCCGCTGCCCGGATCGAGACGGTGGCGGCCGTATTGGGCCCGCAGATCGTGATCGCCCTGGGGCTCGGCCTGGTGCTGCCCAATGCCATGGCCCTGGCCTTGCAACCCCATCCGAGCCGCGCCGGTGCGGCCTCTGCCGTTGTGGGCGGCAGCCAGATGGGGCTATCCGCCCTTCTGGGGGCCGTCGTGGGCCTGCTCCATGATGGTACGACCTGGCCCATGGCGGCCCAGATCGGCCTGTTAAGCTTTTTGGCTTTTTTGGCCTGGGCGCGGTTTTGCGCGCTCAAGTGCCGCTGAGCAAATCCTGAAGCCGATCCCAGAAGCTGGAACCGCCCTCGTCTCTCTCGTCCGCCCGGGCGATGGGGATTGGCGCGTCAACCGGCCTCGGTTCCACCAGTGGCCGCACCGGCAAGCCTTCGTGGGCCGCCATCATGACATCGCGCCAGATCAGGGCCGGAAGCCCGCCGCCGGTGATTCCCTTGCCATCCGGCAGGGCCATGCCCCGGGCATTGTCGTGACCGAGCCAGACGCCGCCGATCCGGTCTGCCGAGAACCCCAACAGCCAGGCATCCCGATATCCCTGTGTCGTACCGGTCTTGGCGGCGATCGGGCGGTCGATGGCCGCCTGGCGCGCCGTTCCGCCGTCCACGGCCAGGGTCATCATGCGGGTCAGGTCGACCAGGTGATCGGGGCGTGCCAGTTGTCCCAGTCCGGAGGCTTGGCGGTCGAACAGCACCCGCCCCTCGCCGTCTTCGATCCGGATGATCGCATGGGCCAGGACCCCCTGTCCGCCATTGGCCAGCACCGCATAGGCCCGCGTCAGATCAATCAGCGAGGTTTCCCAGGTGCCAAGGGCCAGGCTTGCCGGGACCGGTCCGTCATTGCGCAGGCCAAAGCGGGTCGCGATGCGGGCCACTTTCTGCCGACCGATCTGTTCGGTCAGGCGCACGGCGGCGGTGTTGGAAGAACTCGCCAAAGCATCTCCGAGACTGAGTTCGCCAACGGACCGCCGGGTGAAATTGCGCGGCTGCCAGTTGCCGATGCGGATCGGTGCGTCCGAAATCAGGCTGGTCTCCTGCCAACCCGCTTCCAGGGCTGCCAGATAGACAAAGGGTTTGAAGGCGGACCCCGCCTGCCGTCGGGCCTGAACCGCCCGGTTAAAGGCCGATCCATCGCGCGCACCGGTCATGGCCAGGACCGCACCATCGGGGGCCATGACGATCACCGCGCCCTGAGGGGCACCGGCAAAGTCCAGGTTTTCTCGCAGGATACCTTCCGCCCGTCGCTGCAATCGGGCATCGAGGCTGGTGTAGACGACCAAATCCCGGTCCGGGTGGCCCACATGGCCCCGGACGCGCTCGGCGATCCAATCGCTGACGTGGCGCGCGAAGCGCGGTTTCGCGGTCGTGGCGACTCGGGCGCCGGTCAAAGAGGCCGCCCGATCCGCCTCGCTGAGGTATCCGGCGGCGACCATGTTGGCGAGGACCACCTCGGTCCGGTTTCGGGCGCGTTCGGGCGATGCGATGGGATTGTACCGGCTGGGGGCTTTCAGAAGACCTGCGATCAGGGCGGATTGATAGACCGAAAGTTCGCGGGCCTCGCGGTCGAAATAGCGCAGGGCAGCCGCATTCACGCCATAAGCCCCGGCACCCAGATAGACCCGGTTCAGATAGACGGTCAGGATCTGGTCTTTGGAAAATCGTGCCTCGAGCCAGAGGGCGAGTAGAACTTCCTGGATTTTACGCTTGATCGTACGCTCCGGGCTCAGGAACAGGTTCTTGGCCAGTTGCTGCGTAATCGTGCTGCCGCCCTGGCGAATGCGCCCGGCCATGGCGTTGCTGATGACGGCCCGTCCCAGGCCGATCACGTCCAGACCGAAGTGGTCATAGAAACGCCGGTCTTCGGTCGCCAGAACAGCCTGGGGCAGGGCGGGGGGCAGGTCGGCCAGTTGGGCCGGTCCGCCAAACACCTCGCCGCGCCGGTTGAGCACGCTGCCGTCGGCGGCGATCAGGGTCATTGAGGGTTTGCGGGTTGCGGCAAGCGCCTCGTCCACGTCCGGCAGGTCGTAGGCATACCAGGCGACCAATCCGATGACGGCGATCAGGCCCCAGATGGCGGCAGTCGCCGACCATTTCAAAGTACTCAAGAACCAGTGGCGCTTGCGCGGGGCAGGCTGCTCCGCCTTGGGCTTCGGGGCCGCTGCTGGTCTCCGTTTTCGGGGTTTGGTCGCTTGTTTTGCCATGGCCCGACTATGGCCGGGGAAGGGCTTACGTTTCGTTAAGATGCGACTTCAGGGCTGGCCGAAAATGCGCGGCAGATGGGGTTTCAGGGCCTCTGACAGAATGGCGGCGACCTTGGCCGAGCCCGGCGGCGTGGTGTGCACGAAATCGTAGGTTTCACCGTCCCGAAAATCGAATTGCGGGGCCAGATCGAGGCAGATCGCGCCCGCCGCTTCGCAGGCCGCCATGGCTTCCCCGTTCAATGCGCCCAGCTTGTCATAGGAATCGGTGTCGATCCGACCATCCGCCAACAATCTGCCATAGACCAGGCCGTCGCGAACCTGATAGTGGCCGGTGGCCTGGGTGACGATGACGGCTTCCGCGCCCAGGGCCCGGATACGACGGATCAGTTCCAACACCCGATCCCGATAGGCCACCATGTGGTCGGCGTAAGTGATGGCCGCTTCATCCGGACGGGGTTGGGGGTCGGCGATGCGCCATTCGGGATCGCGCTCGGTCGGGGTCGAATGGACCAGCATGGCTTCCCTGGCCTGCATCATGCCCCGCGCGGTGCGATAGAGACCGTAAAGCGCGGAATTGTTGATCAGGAACTGCTTGACCGTGCGGTTTTCCTCTTCCATCCGATCCCATTTGGTGGGCTCGAACCCAGCTCGAAGATAGGTGGAATCGTTGATGCCGACGTAGGCGATGATCAGCTTCGGCGCGAGACCCCGGATCTTCGGGAACCAGAGTTCGAAGTTTTTCAGGTGGCCGAAAGTGGACTGACCATCAACCCCGGCATTGGCGACCGTCAGGTCATAACCCGAAGCCCGCAGGTCGGCACCCAGGCGGGCGGTCCAGGTCTCGGCATCATCGATCAGCAATTCGTTGGTGGTGGAGCCGCCGATGGTCAGGATGTCGATCTGATCCGGCCCGCTGTAGTCGCCCCGAAGCCCGTGCTCGTCGCGGGTATATCGGCTGGTCAGCGCGCCCGCGGCGGTCGCCCCATAGCGATTTTTTATGTCGAAACTGCGTGAGACGTTTCGGTCGATCACCAACAGGCCATAGTTGGTTCCGAAGAAGATTGACCCAAAAAACAGTTCGGTCACGACCGCGACAACAGCCAGCAGGCCGATGTTAATCCCGATGATTTTGAGCCCCTTGATCATGGCGGCCAAGGGGCCACGCCGCCGCGGCAAGGTCAAGGGCTGTCAGGCCAAGCGACCTTGGACGGCGGCCTGTGCGTGAAACGGGCCTAAAACAGATAGGGATTGTACTTCCAACTGTCCGCGTCTGGTGTCACGGCCTCCAGGTCAAAGTCGTGATCAATCAATTCCTGAGCCGTGGCGTCGCCGCCTTCGGCAGCCTTTATGATCATCATCCGCCCCTTGGCCGCGTCCTTTGGCACGCCGCGTCCGCGCAACAGGTCCAGACCATAATTGAAGGCACCGATATGGTCACCGGCTTCCATGGCCTTGCGATCCCATTCGGCCGCCGAAATCGGGTTTTCCGGCCCGCCGAAGCCGTTGTCATCCAACCAGGACAACCAGGTCATGGCCTGGGTGTTTCCCTGGGCGGCATAGTGGCCGAAAATCTTGCGCGCGGTGGCATAGTCGCCGGATTTGGCCGCCGCATAGCCGTGGATCGAGCCCATGGGCAGAGGCTCGCCCCGTTCCAGCTTTTTCAGGAAGTACGAGATGGTCAGTTCGTCCGGGTTAAGGCTGCCATCGTCTGCCGAGGCGGCTCCTGGCGGCAGGAAAAGGCCCATCAGACCCAGGATTGCGAACGATTTTCGAAAGTGCATAGGTGATCCTCCCTCATCCTTGTGCACTCAAGAATAGGGCCGGATCAAAACGCCATGTCAGATTTCTGTCAGATCGTGATCGGATTTTCGGCGAAGACCGAAGGGCCCTGGCTGATGTAGACAAAGAGCAGGCGATCGGATTGCGTGATATGGCCGGTGAACCAGTGGGCCAGGAAATCCACAACGCCGTTCCATTCATCAGGCGTCATGTCGAGGCCGACATTGGCACGAAAGGTTTCCACCTCCGTCAACAGGACCCGGTGTTCCTCTGCATGGGGCCCCAGCAGCGGAAAGGAGATGTTCGCCATGATCCGCTCTTCTTCGGCGAAGTGATTGCGGGCGTGTTCGAGAATCCCATCGAAACGGTCCAGAAGTTCGATGGTGCCCAGTTCAGCTTTGTCCAACACCCGGAGATCGTCGAGTTCGTTCAGGATTTTACGGTGGTCATCATCCACCGGCACGAGGCCAGTGGAAGGGCAAGCATTCATCTGAAATCTCCGAAAGCCTCGGGCATTCGCTTGGCAGGTCTATATGTCCATGATGTCCACGGATTTGCATACGGCCTTATAGCGAATGACGCGCGATAAGTTAAGCAAAAGGTTCACCCGTGACGCGATATATCGCTGCCATTCGCGATGCCAATGATTGCTTTTCGCCTCTGCCTGTTGGCCTTTGACATCTGGACGTCTATCCTTGAAAAACCAAAAAACTGTATGCCCGATCAGGCCCATACCAAACCAAGCTGGCCCTCAAACCGGCGAACGCCCTATCAAGACGAAAGCAACCGACCAGCCATGAGCACCATCTTCGACAGTCACGCCTCCGACGAATCCGAAAACTCGTTTGATCAGGAGGCTCTGGTCATGCACGCCCAGGGCAGGCCGGGCAAATTGGAAGTCACCCTGACCAAGCCGCTGACAACCCAACGTGATCTCAGTCTGGCCTATAGCCCCGGCGTCGCCGCGCCCTGTCTTGAGATCGAACGCGATCCGGGTCTGGCCTACGACTACACCACCAAAGGCAATGTGGTCGCCGTGATCACCAATGGGACCGCCGTCCTGGGTCTGGGTGACCTTGGTGCCCTGGCCTCCAAGCCGGTGATGGAAGGCAAAGCGGCCCTCTTCAAGCGTTTTGCCGATATCGACGGGATCGACCTGGAGGTCGAAACCAAGGACGTGGACGAATTCATCAACGCGGTTCGCTACCTCGGCCCCAGTTTCGGCGGCATCAACCTGGAAGACATCAAGGCACCCGAATGCTTCATCATCGAACAGCGCCTGCGCGAGCTGATGGACATTCCGGTCTTCCATGACGATCAGCATGGCACGGCGATCATCTCGGCTGCGGGCCTGATCAATGCCTGTGACCTGACCAACCGGAACATCGAGGAGGTCAAGCTGGTGGTCAATGGGGCCGGCGCGGCCTCCATCGCCTGTGTGGAACTGGCGAAATCCATGGGCCTTCGCCCTGACAATGTCATCCTCTGCGATTCGAAAGGTGTGATCTACAAGGGCCGCGAAGCCGGCATGAACCAGTGGAAGTCCGCCCATGCCGCAGACACAAAGGCCCGGACTCTGGCCGAGGCTATGGAAGGTGCCGACGTTTTCTTCGGCCTGTCGGTCAAGGATGCCGTGTCCAAGGAAATGGTCGAATCCATGGCGGACAAGCCGATCGTCTTTGCCATGGCCAACCCGGACCCTGAAATCCGTCCGGAAGACGTTCGCGAGGTGCGTCCCGACGCGATCATCGCCACGGGCCGGTCCGACTATCCGAACCAGATCAACAACGTGCTGGGCTTCCCCTATATCTTCCGGGGGGCCCTGGATGTGCGCGCCAGCACCATCAACGAGGCGATGAAGATCGCCGCAGCCGAATCCATCGCCGAACTGGCGCGCGAAGATGTACCGGACGAAGTGGACGCCGCCTACAAGGGTCGCCACCTGACCTACGGTCCCGATTACCTGATTCCGGCACCTTTCGACCCCCGCCTGATCAGCCATGTGCC
Source organism: Magnetovibrionaceae bacterium (assembly GCA_049603795.1). GTDB lineage: Bacteria > Pseudomonadota > Alphaproteobacteria > Rhodospirillales > JBMYSY01 > JBMYSY01. The sequence continues at coordinate 36,804 of JBMYSY010000001.1, read as the reverse complement.
TTTGGCCGTTGCAAAGGCCGCCATGGATTCCGGAGTGGCGCGCTCGCCGATCATCGATATCGGGGCCTACAAGAACAAGCTTTCGGCGCGCCTCAATCCGACCACGGCGAGCCTGCAGGCGATCATGGACCAGGTGCGCGCCAACCCGCGCCGGATCGTCTTCGCGGAAGGGGAAGAGGAAAAATCAATCCGTGCGGCGGTGCAGTACCTGAACTCGGGCTACGGCACCCCGGTCCTGGTGGGTCGTGAAGATCGCATCCACGAGACAATGAAGACCCTGGGGCTGCCGAAAGTCGAAGATATCGAGATCACCAATGCGAAGCTCTCGGGCGAACGGACCCAGGACTACATGGACTACCTGTACAATCGCCTGCAACGTCAGGGTGCGTTGAAGCGCGACGTGCAGCGGATGGTCAACCAGGACCGGAACGTCTTTGCCGCCTGTATGGTGGCCCATGGTGATGCGGACGGCATGGTGACCGGTCTGACGAGGACCTACAACGTGGCCCTGCAAGAAATTCTTCGGGCCATCGATATCCAAAAAGATCAGACCTGCTTCGGCCTGACCTGCATCCTCGCGCGGGACAAGACGCTGTTCGTGGCGGATTCTGCCGTCCACGTCACGCCGACGCCTAGCCAGTTGGCCGATTTCGCGACCCAAACCGCCCATTGGGCGCGGCGCATGAACCACCATCCCCGTGTGGCCATGATCAGCTTTGCCAACTTCGGCATGCCGGCCATGGAAAAGGCCGAACTGGTGCGCGAGGCCGTGCAAATCCTGGATGAACGCCAGGTGACCTTCAACTACGACGGCGAAATGCGTGTCGATGTGGCCCTCGATGAAGAACTGATGGAGCTCTATCCCTTCTGTCGCCTCGGCGGTCCGGCGAACGTGTTGATCATGCCCGGCATGCACTCCAGCCAGATCAGCGTCGATCTTGTTCGCCAGCTTGGCGGCGGCACCACGATCGGGCCCATGCTGATGGGCCTGAAAATGCCGGCCCAGATCGTCAGCCAGGGGGCAACGGTGACCGATGTGGTTATCATGGCGGCCCTGGCGGCCTATCAGTCGGTGAACTAAGACCACGGTTTGGGTCGAATAGCTTACTCCGAAAGGATTAAGTGACCGGAAAAGGTCTCTGGTTTAGGATCATTCCCATGGAAGGAATTGTCCCCCAAACCGATATGGACGAGCACCTTGCCCTAACGTCCCTGCTGGTCGACGCCTCGGACGACCTGATGTCGGTCGTCGGACCGGATTATCGCTATCGGCTGGTCAATAAGACCTACGAGGTGGCCCATGCGATCAAGCGCTCCGACATTGTCGGGCGCCATATGATCGAGATTCTGGGCAAGGATTTCTTTGAAAATCAGGTGAAGCCTCAGTTGGATGCGGCGATGGCCGGGGAAGAAATCCGGTTTGAGGCCTGGTTTGACTTCAAGGCGATCGGCCGCCGGGCGGTCTTGGTTCATTTCAAGCGCTTGGATTCGCTCGATGGTCATCTTGCGGGTGTTTTGGTGACCGTGCGCGACATTACGGTCCGAAAAAACGCACAGGACGCCTTGGAACGCGCCAAAGGCGATCTGGAAGCGAAATTCGCCGAGCGGACAAGAGCCCTGTTGATCAGCGAGCAGCGTTCCCGCGATCTGGTTGAAACGGCGACAGACTGGTTCTGGGAAACGGACAAGGATTTCCGGTTCACCTTTGTCTCCCAGCGGTTCACGGCGGTGACCGGCATCCTTTCTGAAGAAATCATCGGCAAAACGCGTTTCGAACTCTCGATGGACCTGGACGAGACGGAAAAATGGTCGCAGCACCGGGCCGATCTGGAGAACCGGCGTCCGTTCAAGAACTTTCGCTATGGTTACGGGCTGCCGGACGGACGAGAGAAATATGCCGCGATCAGCGGCCTGCCCGTCTTCGATGATGCGGGGGAATTCCTGGGCTACCGTGGGGCGGCAACCGATATCACGGATCAGATTCAGGTCGAGAAGGCGCTGCGCCTGGCGAAGGAGAAAGCCGAACAGGCGGATCGGGCCAAGACCGAATTCCTCGCCAACATGAGCCACGAGTTGCGGACCCCCCTGAACGCCATCCTGGGGTTTTCCAGCGTGCTGCAGGGGGAACTCTTCGGCCCGCTGGGCCACGACAAGTACCGCGAATATGCTGACGATATTCAGGCGAGCGGCGGCCATCTGCTGGAGGTTATTAGTGATATCTTGGATGTTTCCAAGATCGAGGCCGGCGCGTTGGAACTGCATGAGGAGCCCTTGGATGTGGCGGCCACGGTCAAGGCCGCCTGCCGCCTGATTCGGCCGCGGGCGGAGGCCGGCTCGATCAATTTGGTGACCGACCTGGACCCAGACCTAAGACCTCTCGTGGTGGACGAACTGCGTTTCAAACAGATTCTGGTCAATCTCTTGTCCAACGCCGTGAAATTCAGCCCCCGCAAAGGCATCGTGCAGGTGACAGCGGAGGTTTTGAGCGACGATGCCATGGTGATCCGCGTGTCGGATCAGGGGCCGGGCATGACCCCCGATCAGGTACGCACGGCTCTCACCCCCTTTGGCCAGGTGGAAAGTGCACTGGATCGGAGCCACGAAGGAACGGGTCTGGGCCTGCCCTTGGCAGAAGGCCTGATGCGCCTGCATGGCGGCCGACTGGAGATCGATACCGAGCCAGGCCGGGGCACCACCGCCAGCCTGATTTTTCCTGCCCGCACCCCCTCCGCTTGACACAAAAACCGCCCCCGCTATGCTCGCGGCCCTTTTTTGGCGCGCGCAGGCAGCGCATCTGGTAAACATCCTCCTTTGTTGGCGAAAAGCGGCACCGGCATGGCGAAAGCTGAAAACAGCCCGAAAAGCACAACCCGTAAGGTCCACATCAAGACCTACGGCTGTCAGATGAACGTCTACGATTCAGAACGTATGGCGGATGTGCTGGCACCCATCGGATACGGCCTGACGGACGATGTTCAGGATGCCGATCTGGTGATCCTGAACACCTGTCACATCCGCGAAAAGGCCTCCGAGAAGGTCTATTCCGAACTGGGGCGGCTGAAAATCGTGAAAGATGCCAAGCGCGACGAAGGAAGGCCGATGATGCTTGCCGTCGCGGGCTGTGTCGCCCAGGCCGAGGGTGCGGAGATTGTCAGCCGCCAACCGGCCGTCGATATGGTCTTCGGTCCGCAGACCTATCACCGTCTGCCGGAAATGATCGCCAGGGCTGAGCGCAAAAGGGCGGAAAGCGGGAAAGGAGCGGTCCTTGAGACCGACTTCACAACGGACGCCAAATTCGATCAGCTGCCGAGCCCCGGTCGGACAGACGGTTTCCAGGCCTTTCTGACCGTCCAGGAAGGCTGCGATAAGTTCTGCACCTTTTGCGTGGTCCCCTATACCCGTGGGGCGGAATTCTCCCGGCCCGCAGGTGATGTCCTGGCGGAAGCCAGGCGCCTGGTCGGACAGGGCGTATGCGAAATCACGCTCTTGGGCCAGAACGTCAACAACTACCACGGCGAAGCGGCGTCGGGTTCCGCCACCTGGTCCCTTGGCCGACTGATCCGCGAACTGGCTGAGATCGACGGGCTGGAGCGGATTCGATACACCACCAGCTATCCGGCGGAGGTCGATGACGATCTGATCGCCGCTCATGCCGATGTACCGCAGTTGATGCCCTTCTTGCATCTGCCGGTCCAAAGCGGATCCGATACCATCCTGAAGGCCATGAACCGGCGTCATTCGGCGGACGACTATCGAAGGCTGGTGGAACGCCTGCGGAAAGCGCAATCGGAACTGGCACTGTCCAGCGATTTCATCGTCGGTTTCCCGGGCGAGACCCGCGCGGACTTCGATGCCACCATGAACCTGATTGATGAAATCTGCTTCATTCAGGCCTTTTCCTTCAAATACAGCCCGCGCCCCGGAACGCCCGCGGCGGCCCTGGAAACCCAGGTCCCGGAAGCGGAGAAGACAGCGAGGCTTTCCGCCCTGCAAAGCCTGCTGAACGAACAACAGGTGGCTTTCAACAAATCTTGCGAGGGCCGGGTGTTGCCTGTGCTTTTGGACCGGACCGGACGCCATCCGGGGCAGCTTCTGGGGCGCACGCCCTTCATGCAGCCGGTTCATCTGCAGGCCGACAGCAGCCTGCTGGGGCGGATCATCGACGTGCGGATTGATCAGGGGCATCCGAACAGCTTGGGCGGCAGTGCGATCGCCGGGCCCTCGGTTGACGATGGGAGGCTCTCGGCTTGACGCAGAAAGCCCGCAAGACGGAGCAGGAGCCACTTCGCATTCGTCGAACCTTCCCGTCCAATGCCACGGCCCAGGCCGTTCTTGGCCCGCACAATGCTCACCTGTCCCGGCTGGAGCAGAAACTCAACCTGTCGATTGCCGCGCGCGGCTCGACCCTGACGTTGCAGGGCGCGGAGGAAGCGGTCTCCGCCGCCTCCGAGGTCTTGAGCCGTCTACAGGAACGGGCCGAACGGGGCCTGGGGATCGAGATGGACGACGTGGACGCGGCGCTCCGGTTTGCCGCCGCCGGTGAAGAGCCGTCCCGCCCGTCGTCGGGATCGCCCGGTGGCTCGGGGACCGAAGTGGCAACCCGCAAAAAAGTGATCCAGGCGCGCTCGCCGGGCCAGGCGGCCTACCTCGCCCAGATCGACGCGGAAGAATTGGTTTTCGGTGTTGGTCCTGCGGGGACCGGCAAGACCTATCTGGCCGTTGCCAAGGGCGTGCAGGGTCTGCTTACCGGACTTTACGACCGCATTATCCTCACCCGCCCGGCGGTGGAGGCGGGCGAGCAACTGGGTTTCCTGCCGGGTGATATGCGCGAAAAGGTCGATCCCTATCTGCGACCGCTCTACGACGCTCTGCACGATATGCTGCCCAAGGATCAGGTGGAAAAGCGCCTCGAATCCGACGAGATCGAGGTGGCACCCTTGGCTTTCATGCGGGGGCGCACCTTGTCGAACGCCTTCGTGATTTTGGACGAGGCGCAGAACACCACTGCCGTGCAGATGAAGATGTTTCTGACCCGGCTGGGCCAGAATTCACGAATGGTGGTGACCGGCGATCTCAGCCAGGTCGATCTGCCGCGTGGAATCCGGTCCGGTCTGCGGGATGCGTTGGAGATTCTGGACGGGGTAAAGGGCGTCGGCATTACCCGCTTTGCAAAGGCCGATGTGGTCCGGCACCCCTTGGTGGGCCGTATTGTCGATGCCTATGACGAGGCCGATGAACGCCGTGATACCGGGGGGCGCTACCGCTCCGATGCGGCACCGGGTTCCGATGGCGAATAAACTGCTTTTGGATGTTGATCCGGTCTGCGGCGATTGGGCCGATGCCCTGCCGGATTTCGCAGAGCAGGCGGAGCGGGCTGCCCAACTCGTCTTTCGGTCCTACTGGGATGATATCTCGCCGAACTGGGCAAACCCCGATGGCGAGATTTGCCTCCGGCTTTCCGATGATGCCGAGGTGCAGCGCCTGAACCGCATGTTTCGCGGCCAGGACAAGCCGACAAACGTTTTGTCCTTTCCGGCTTTCGATGAGGATGAACCCCTCCCTCAGATCAATCCCCAACCGCTCGGTGACATCATTCTGGCCTTCGAGACGGTCAAGTGCGAAGCCGAAGAGCAGGGAAAGAGCTTTTCCGACCACTTCAATCACCTGGTCGTTCATGGTACGCTACACCTGTTGGGTTTCGATCACGAAGATGACGAAGAGGCCCATCAGATGGAGCATTGGGAGACCTGTATTCTCAAGGAACTGAATATTGCTGATCCCTACGCAGACGATTAATTTAGACGGGTCTACGACTGATGGGGCTGCATGGTGCGGCTCTGCGGTTCGATCCTTATGAACGAGCAATCCTCTCCCGCCCATGACTGAAGTCCAGACGTCCTCGTCCGGCTCTCCTGCGCAATCGTCGGGGTCGGATTCCGGTGAAGAACCGGGTGAGAGTTCCAAGAATCCGGATTCTTCGAAACACGGACAAAACATCGTCCCCTACGAACAGGCCGGTGCCATGGCCTCAGGTCTGCAAATCGGTGCGGGCGAGGAGGAAAACACCCCGCGCGAAGGTCTGCTCGATAAAATCCTGCCCTGGCGTGGACGAAATGGTGATTCTGCCCAGGCCCAGTTGGCGGAGATCATCTCTGATCATGGCGATCCGGATTTTGTTCTGGATGACGAGGAAAAGAGCCTCGTCCGCAATATCCTGAACCTGCGCGACCGTACGGTCGAAGACGTCATGGTACCGCGCGCCGATATCGTTGCCGTTTCCAACGACACGCCGCTGCAGGAAATCATTCGCGTTGTCTCGGAAGAGGGGCATTCGCGCCTGCCCGTCTACAAAGACACACTGGATGACGCGCAAGGCATGGTGCATGTGCGCGACGTTCTGGCCTGGCGCGGGCGGGATGATGATTTCCGCACCTCCAAGATTCAAAGGCGTCTGCTTTTCGTGGCACCCTCCATGCGGGTGATGGAATTGATGCTGGAGATGCGCGTCACGCGCCAGCATATGGCCCTGGTTGTTGATGAATTCGGCGGGGTCGACGGGCTTGTCACCATCGAGGACCTGGTGGAGGAAATCGTCGGAGAAATCGAGGATGAGCACGACAATTCCGACGAGCCGATCCTGGAAAGCCGGGGTGAAGACACCTTCTTTGCCGAAGCCCGGACCTCGGTCGAGGCCCTGGAAGAGGTCTTTGGTGAAACCCTGAGCGAGGAAGAACGCGACGAGGTGGACACCCTCGGCGGCCTGGTCTTCATGCTGGCCGGGCGTGTGCCGATCCGGGGCGAGTTGATCCGCCATGAGAGCGGACTCGAGTTCGAGATCCTTGAGGCCAACCCGCGCCTCGTGCGGACACTCCTGATCCGCAGAACCGAACCCAACTCCGAACCAGAGGCCTGATCGTGACCGACCTGAAGGTTTGGAAAAGATCATTCGGGAACACCCGTTTTGGCTGACGGCAGGGCAGGGGGCCTGGTGGGGCTGGGCGATTGGATCCTGGCGCGCGGAAAGGGACAGGTTTTCCTTTTGCTGTTCGGTCTTGGCGGATTGGCTGCCCTGGCCCTGCCGCCACATGACCTGTTCTTTTTCGGACTTCCGGGATTTGCCGCACTCGGCCTGCTTCTGCATCAGGCGGTGGATGCCGACCGCCCCCTCCGCCGCGCCTTCATCGTGACATTCAGTTTTCTGTTCGGTTATCACGTGGTTGGTCTGGCCTGGATCTCTCAGGCGTTGCTGTACGATCCGGAACAGTTTGCCTGGATGATCCCCTTTGCCATCGGCGGGCTGTCCGCGATCATGGCGGTGATCGGTGCCCTGGCTGGGCCTCTCGCCGTCCTGCCTTTCCTAGGGCGCAAAGGGGTATCCATCCCCTGGCTGGCCTGCACGCTTGCCGCCGCCTGGATCTGCGTGGAATGGCTGCGCGGACACCTTTTCACCGGGTTCCCCTGGAATCCGGTCGGATCGGTTTGGTCCGATGTGCCTGCTCTCTTGCAGGGCGGCAGCCTGATTGGCGTCTATGGGATGACGGGCCTGACCGTTCTCGCCGCGACGGCCTTCGGCACTTTCCTGCGCACCATGCGACCGGTGCCGGCTTTGTTGCCCTCGATGCCCCTCGTCCTGATTGGCCTCTGGGGGCTTTTCCGTTTGGACTCGGCCGAGATTTCGTTCGTCGATGGCGTGGTTTTGCGGCTGGTTCAACCAAACATCCCACAGGCCCAGAAATGGGACCCGACCCATATGCCGGCGAACCTGGCGAAACAGATTGCCTTGTCCCGCCGGGCCGCTGCCGGTTTCGGCGGTCCCGGCGAAGCGGCATTGGGCCCCGCGACCCATGCCATCTGGGGCGAGACCATGGTGCCCTATGATGTTGCCGGCCTGGCGGCCGCGCGCGAAGCCCTGGCCCAGGCCGTGCCCTCTGACGGCGGTCTGGTCATTGTTGGCGCACCCAGGCGCCAGCAGATGGTTGCCCCCGACGGCACATCGCGTGTCCATGCCTTTAACAGTCTCTTCGCCGTCGATCGGCAAGGCGAGATAAGGGGGCAGTACGATAAGGCGCATCTTGTCCCCTTTGGCGAATACGTGCCTTTGGCAGGGGTGCTCGATCGGTTGGGGCTGAATCCCGTGGTCGGTACGGGTTTTTCGCCGGGGCCGGGGTTGGCGACGCTCAACCTGCCGGGCTTGCCGCCGGTCAGTCCGCTGATCTGTTACGAGGTTATTTTCCCGGGCCGGGTGCTCGCGGACGATCAGCCGAGACCCGACTGGATCCTGAACCTGACGAACGATGCCTGGTATGGGACCTCTGCCGGTCCATACCAACATATGGCAACGGCCCGTTGGCGCGCGGTCGAAGAGGGGCTGCCTTTGGTCCGGGTCGCAAATACAGGTATTTCGGGTATTCTGGACCCCTGGGGACGTGATGTGGTGCGCCTCGACCTCGTGACGGAGGGGTGGATAAATGGACCTCTTCCTCGGTCTCTCTCGCCAACCTTTTTCGCCCTATGGGGGAATATTTCTGCTATATGTCTATCTATACTTTTGGGTGGGTTTGGCCTTCTGGGGCGAAGAAATTCAGCTTATAAACCGTAACGGTTAGGTGTTTTTTTCAAATTATTCCATTTGTTAGCAAAACCCATCCGAAAGGCTGATTGGCGCGCGATTAAGGGTGTGTGATCATCTGATGATGCCGGTGTCGGTTGACGCCTGCAAAGCATATACCCTACGCTGAGACTCAATTTCGGGATGGATTCGCAGCACCTGTACTCGGGACCTCGGCAACAACTGTTATGTAGTTGATTGACTAGCCTGCGATCACGGAGCGGCGCCGAAGGTGGGAAATCTCCACTTTTCAGATCGCTTGCCGGAATTGAGTTGGAAAAAAGGACGAAAGTACGAGATGGCAAAGAAAGCTGTTGCACGAGGCCGCAAAGCGAGCGCGAGAGCGGCCAACAAGTGGCCGGTCGGAACGCCGAAGCCGGTGGACATTCATGTTGGAAGCCGTGTGCGTCTACGCCGCACGCTGCTTGGCATGAGTCAGGAAAAGCTGGGCGAGGCCGTCGGGCTGACCTTCCAGCAAATTCAAAAGTACGAGCGGGGGGCCAACCGGATTGGTGCCAGCCGCCTTTGGGAACTGTCGCGCATCCTGGATGTGCCGGTCAGCTTCTTTTTCGACGACATGCCGGACGAAGCGAAGATCGGTGCCGTCGAGTTCAAGCGCCAGCTCGAAGAAAACCCGCAGCAGACGATCGAACCCGATCCGATGGCGCGGCGTGAGACCTTGGAACTGGTCCGGGCCTACTATCGAATTGGCGATCCTGGCGTGCGCAAGCGCTTGTTCGAACTGACCAAATCGTTGGCCAAGGCCGGCGACGAGGCCGGTTACGACGAAGATGAAGACTGAGATGCCCGGCTTTCCGGCCAGAGCAAATATCCGGCCGGTTAGCCGCATCTGTTGAACAAAATGAACCCTCTGCGTAGGGGTGGGGCCTTTTGTGATAGAGCCTTAACGTTTTCGAGACGTTAGGCTCTGTCGCCAGACCAAGGCCGAAAACGGTGGACCGGGTTAAACCGATCCACCGTTTTTGTTTGTGCCCGGGCGAGGCAAGGCACCAACCGGAAGGGCTTGACCACCCGACAGTGCTTTGCCACAAACACCGCAGCCCAGAGTGACGGGAACCGGCGAGAGTGCGAAGACAAGAGCAGCACCGGGCGTCTGTTGGACAAGGCTCTGGACCGTGGACGGATTTGGACCGCTTGCCACCACGGAAAAAAACAAAGGCTAAGTGGGCTCAAGCCCCCTGCACGGATGACAGGGACGGACAAAAGCCCTCGGGTCCAAAGTGACACCTTTTTTCCTTAAGGGAGGGAACTGCCCGTGCCGGCTACTTCTTATCTGTTTACAAGTGAATCCGTTTCCGAAGGTCACCCGGACAAGGTCTGTGACCGCATCTCGGATGCGATTGTTGATACCTACCTCGCTGCCGATCCGCTGAGCCGAGTGGCCGTGGAAACCATGACCACGACCAACTTCGTGGCGCTCGCCGGCGAAGTCCGGGGGCCGGCGTCCATCGACGATGCCCTGCTGGAGCAGGTGGCCCGCGATGCCATCAAGGCCATCGGCTATGAACAGGAAGGGTTCCACTGGAAAAATTGCGAAGTCATCAGCCGCGTTCACTCGCAGTCCGCAGACATCGCGCAGGGTGTCGACTCCGCCGGCAACAAGGACGAAGGCGCTGGCGACCAGGGGATCATGTTCGGCTACGCCTGCACGGAAACGCCGGGCCTGATGCCGGCCCCGATCGCCTATTCCCACGAAATTCTGCGCAAAATGGCCGCAGACCGCCACAGTGGTGCCGTCAAGGGTTTCGGGCCTGACTCAAAAAGCCAAGTGACCCTGCACTATGAAAACGGCAAGCCGGTGCGCGCCACTTCCGTGGTGGTCTCGACCCAACACGACGAAGAGCTGAGCCAGGACGACGTCCGCGAACTCGTGCGTCCCTACGTCGAGAGCGTGCTGCCCGAGGGCTGGATGTGCGACGACGCCGAATTCTACGTCAACCCGACGGGTCGGTTCGTGATCGGTGGCCCTGATGGCGATGCCGGCCTCACGGGGCGCAAGATCATCGTTGATACCTACGGCGGTGCGGCTCCGCACGGCGGCGGTGCCTTCTCGGGCAAGGACCCGACCAAGGTTGACCGTTCGGCGGCCTATGCGTCCCGCTACCTGGCCAAGAACGTGGTTGCCGCCGGTCTGGCCGAAAAGTGCACCATCCAGCTGGCCTACGCCATCGGCGTTTCCAAGCCGCTGTCGGTCTATGTGGATACCGCCGGGACGGGCAACGTGGACGAGGCCAAGTTGGTCGAAACACTGACCGAAATGGTTGACCTCAGCCCGCGCGGGATTAGGGAGCACCTCGGCCTTTCGCGTCCGATTTACGCGCGGACGGCGGCCTACGGTCACTTCGGTCGCGATGCGGAAGAAGACGGCGGCTTCTCCTGGGAGCGGACCGACCTGGCCGATGGCCTGAAGTCCGCTTTCGGCGTTTAAAGCCCGACCATGACCAAGCCCCCGGAATTGCGACCCGACCATCACCGGTCGTTCGGTCGTCGCCGGGGGCGCAAGCTCAGACCCAACCGGCAGGCGCTCATCGACGGGCACCTGCCGGTTTTGCGTCTTGACCCCGCTGATCCGAAGCTGTCCGACCCGCTGACACTCTTCCCGGAAGGCCTTACCGCCCTTCGGATGGAAGTCGGCTTCGGTGCCGGTGAACACATCGCCGCCCAGGCCGAGGCCAATCCCGCGACCGCCTTCATCGGCTGTGAGCCCTTTGTGGACGGTGTCGCGGCCCTGCTGGCCAAGATCGACGAGAACGCGATCACCAACATCCGACTCCTCGACGACGATGCGCGCCCCTTGATGGCGGCCCTGCCGGACGGCTGCCTGGAGCGTTTTACCCTGCTGTTCCCCGACCCCTGGCCCAAGGCACGCCATGCGCACCGGCGGTTCCTGCAGGAGGAAACGGTCGCAGGGATCGCGCGGCTTCTGGCACCCGGCGGGATGCTGCATGTCGCCAGCGACCACGCACCTTACATTTCCTGGGCGCTGTTCCATGTCCTGAACAACGCGGCTTTCGAGTGGACGGCGCGACGAGCGGAGGACTGGCGGAACCGCCCCGAAGGCTCAATCCAGACGCGGTATGAAAAGAAGCGCAAAAGCGGCGGTGCACCGGTGCATCTGATTTTCCGGCGCAGCTAAAAAATCTTCTTCCCCTATATTCTGTCTTAGGCTTCGATAGTTGAAGTCATTTGCAGAATTAACATACCAATATTGGTATGTATCAGAAATCTAAAGCCCTGATAATTAAGAATTTTTTTCAGATTTCCCATTTGGATCATCCAATAACAACATTGGATCATCTGGAAAATGCTGAAATTCACTTCCAATTTTCTGCTGAAGCGCCCCCAGTACTGGCAACAGTATGGCTATGTCCTGACCTATCAGGCCTATCGGCATTACCATCCGGCGTTCAAGAAAGGCATCGATGACGATCCGGATTTCGCCGAAGACACGAAACCGATGAACTATTACCGGGAGTTCTATCGTGTGGATTTCAGCCCCACGATTGCCATCGGCAACGGAGGGGCTGTCTGGGCGGCGGTATACGAAGTCATTCACAACAAGCCGGTTGGCGGCCGTTGGCATCGCCAGAAGGTCGAAGACACGATCAACGGCATGCGAAAGTACAACAAAAAGCAGGCCAAAAAGAACCTGGCGACCCTCGAGTCCGAGCAGAGGTTTCTTGAATTCCTCGAAGCCACCCAAGCGTTCTTTACATTCTATAACGCCGAATTCAGCTTCGAGACGGCATTGAAGGTCGCAAAGACCTATTTCATGAGTTCCCATGCCAGGGACGATGCGGAACAATTTGAACGGACAACACGGAAAATCTTCAAGGATAAGTACGGCTGAAGCAGCCCTGTTGGTCTTATGGTTCTGATGCCTTCAGCAGCTTCGCGAAATCGATCAGGGTCGTGCGCGGTTCCGCCCGGAACCAGATGTTGCAGGCCCATTTCTCCCCCTCGATCACCGGCTGTCCGGCGTGTAGGCTGTCCGGGTGGGCCGTCAGGATGGACTTTCCCGTATTCTGGAAAACCACCAGGCGGCCCATTTTCGGCTCGACCTCGACGCCCAGTTTCGGGAAGGCCGTCCCACCGCCCTGTTTGACGGTGTTCAGGTAGATCAGCCCCGTCACCAGCCGCTGCCCGCCCTTGGCACAGCAGCGTTGCCCCCGTTCGGTGCGCAGGTCATAGGCGTCATAGTGGCTTCGGTATTCCTGGGCCTCGGCGTAATGGACGACCTGAAGCGATTCGGCATGGGAAAGCGGAATTTGGACGATGTCGGCCACGCGCTCACCGATTTCCTTGACGATGGCGTGGTCCTCATAGCGCAGCCAGCAGTTGGATCCGCTGCGCCCGTCCGAGACAACGCTCTCCCTGTCCAAGGACACCCTGGCGCGCTTCAACTGACCGAGAGCGAGTTGGACGATTTGTGCACATTCCGCGACCGAGAGCACATCATCCTTGTAGGCGACCACCGGGTTCGAGGCGACAGGGGTCGCGCCGGCATAAGCGGGTGCCGGAACAGTTAGGCGGTTTGCGCGTTCAGCCTGTGACAATGACACCCCGTTTCCCCCATTTTGTCGGACAAGGTCCATGCGTGCATGTTACCTCCAACGGGTCCTTGATCCAATGGCGCTCACCCGGTATACAACAGGGGTCGATAAACACTCGACACTCATCAAAACGGACTGATCCGCTTTAATGAGGTGGGCCTTGGGCCCGCCTTTTTTGTTTTCTGGACCCGAAAGAACCGCCTTCAGGATGGAGCATAGCACCCGCCTCGATCAGATCTGCCGCCCGATGCTGGAAGGCCTCGGCTTTGATCTGGTGCGCGTGAATGTCTCCGGCGGGGACAAGAAGATTGTCCAGGTGATGGCGGATCGGCTCGATGGCGACGGGATTACTGTGGACGACTGCGCGCAGATTTCCCGCGCGCTGTCCGCAGCCTTCGATGTGGAGGATCCGATCCAGGGGGCCTATACCCTGGAGGTGAGCTCTCCCGGCATCGACCGGCCCCTGGTGCGCGAGGCGGATTTCGCCCGTTTCGCCGGAAATGAGGCCAAGGTGGAATTGGATGAATTGCTGGACGGGCGCAAGCGGTTTCGCGGGCAGCTGGACGGCATCAACGAAGACGGCATGATCGCCATGCTGATCGAGGGAGAACGGGTCGAGCTGCCCTTCCGGCTCGTCCGTCAGGCAAAACTGGTGATGACCGACGCTTTGCTGTCGGCTGGAAAATCGAGGAAAGAAAAAAATGGCTGACACCATGTCAGATGCCCTGCACGCAAGGCCCGAACTGCTGGCCGTGGCCGACACGGTTGCCCGCGACAAGGGCATCGAGGCCGACGAGGTGCTGGAGGCGATGGAACAGGCGATCCAGAAGGCCGGTCGGTCCAAGTATGGCCACGAGCACGACATCCGCGCCCACATCGACCGCACCAGCGGTGCGATCACGCTGGCGCGCTACATCACCGTGGTGCCGGACGACGAGAAGGAAAACGACTTCACCGAGGCAACCCTCGCCGAGGCCCAGCGCCGCAAACCGGACGCCGAGATGGGAGAAGAGATCGTCGACCCCCTGCCGCCGATTGATTTCGGGCGCATCGCCGCCCAGACGGCCAAGCAGGTGATCGTCCAGAAGGTGCGCGAAGCAGAGCGCAAGCGCCAGTATGACGAATTCAAGGACCGCACCGGCGAAGTGGTGAACGGTCTGGTCAAGCGGATCGAGTTCGGCAACGTGATCGTCGACCTGGGCCGTGCCGAAGCCCTGCTGCGCCGGGACGAATGTATCCCGCGCGAGCATTTCCAGAACGGCGACCGGGTCCGGGCCTATATCATGGATGTGCGCGAAGAGCCGCGCGGGCCGCAGATTTTCCTGTCCCGCACGCACCCGCAGTTCATGGCGAAGCTGTTCGCCCAGGAAGTGCCGGAAATCTATGACGGCGTGATCGAAATCCGCGCCGTCGCCCGTGATCCGGGCTCGCGCGCCAAGATCGCCGTGATCAGCCACGATCATTCGATTGACCCGGTCGGCCCCTGTATCGGCATGCGCGGCAGCCGTGTCCAGGCCGTCGTCGGCGAGTTGCAGGGCGAGAAGATCGACATCATTCAATGGTCCGACGATCACGCGACCTTCATCGTGAACGCGCTGGCACCGGCCGAAGTCGCGAAGGTTGTTTTGGATGAAGAAACCAACCGCATCGAAGTGGTTGTGCCGGATGATCAGTTGAGCCTGGCCATCGGTCGGCGCGGCCAGAACGTGCGTCTGGCGACCCAGCTTTCCGGCTGGGAGATCGACATCTTGACGGAAGCGGAAGAATCCGAACGCCGCCAGGAAGAATTCCGTACCCGTTCGGCCGTCCTGATCGAAGCGCTGGATGTGGACGACGTGATCGCCCACCTGCTGGTGACCGAAGGCTTCACCTCCATCGAGGAAGTCGCCTTCGTGCCGCTGGAAGATCTGCTCGACATCGAAGGCTTCGACGAGGATGTGGCGGCTGAGCTGCAGAACCGCGCGCGCACCTTCCTGGAACGCCAGGACGAGGAAATGAGCGCCAAGCGGGTCGAACTGGGCGTCACCGACGAGGTTGCCGAGATGGAAGGGCTGAAGCCCGCTTATCTGGTGATCCTGGGTGAAAACGACGTGAAGACGCTTGATGATCTGGCGGATCTGGCCGGGGACGAGCTGTTGGAAATGCTGCCGCCGCGCGCCATGAACCTGGATCAGGCCAACGACATCATCATGGCCGCCCGGGCGCACTGGTTCGAAGATGAGCCGGCACCTGAGGGAGCCACCGAAAGTGAAGAAGCCGGGGAGGTGGAAGCCTGAGCCGGAAAGGAGCGAGCCCCAAGCGGAAGGCGGATAAGCCGGAAAAGGGCGAACGGCGCTGTCTGGTCACCGGCCAGACGGCACCGCGCGAACAGCTCTTGCGGTTCGTCCTGGACGGGGAGGGCGTGGTCACGCCGGACGTGGCGGCACGCTTGCCCGGACGGGGTTTTTGGTTGAGCGCCTGCGCCGATGTGGTAAATACAGCGGCTCGGAAAGGCCTGTTTTCCAAAGGTGCCAAGCAGAAGGCCATCGTGCCCGATGATTTGGAAGCCCGGATTGAAAGCCTGCTGGTGCGACGTGCCCTGGATTGGATCGGCATGGCGCGCCGGGGCGGACAGGCGGTCTCCGGGCTCGAGAAGGCGAAATCCTGGCTCATCCAAGGGCGGGCCGGGCATTACGTTTTGGCCAGGGACGCGGGCTCCGACAGCCAGAAGCGTCTCGCCGGCTTGGTCAGGGATCCCGACATGGGGATCGAGGTGTTACCCAGACTGCTGGATTCTGCCGAGCTGGGTGCGGCATTCGGGCGGGCCACAGCCGTACATGTGGCATTGGAGCCGGGTGGTCCGGCGGAAAGATTAGGCCTGGACTTGGCGAGATTGGCCGGGTTCCGGCAGGAAAATCATGGCTCTGGCGCGGAACAATCGCCGGAGCACGAAGGTTAGGACGGATAGGACGGATATGAGCGACAGCAACGACGGCGACAAGAAAAAGCTCAGCCTGTCAGGGCGCAAAACGCTTGAGTTGACCAAGACGGTCGGCTCCGGTGCCGTGCGTCAGAGCTTTAGCCACGGCCGCTCCAAAATGGTTCAGGTCGAGGTGCGCAAAAAGCGGACCTACAGCGCCGATCAGAAAAAGGCGGAGGCTCCGGCTGAGGATCTGGCCGTTGCGGAAGAGGTTGAAGCCCCGGTTGAGGCAGAGGTCGAGGCAGAGGCAGAGGTCGAGGCTCCGAAGCCGGAACAGCCGAAGCCGCGAAAGCAGCCTGAGAAAAAACCGCAGGCCAGAGCCAAGCGCGGTCGGAATGATGCGACCGAGAACCTGACCGACCGCGAACGCCAGGCTCGCCTGCGCGCTTTGGAAAGTGCGGGCCAGAACAGTCAGCTCTCCACCGGTCCGGTGCGCCCGCCGTCGATCGCTGAACAAGAACGCATGGAGGCCGCAGAGCGCGCCAAGGCGGATGCCGAGGCACAAGCACGGGAAGAGGCAAAGGCCCGGGAGGCCGAGGAAGCCAAGGCCGCTAAGACAGCTGCGAAGCCAGAATCCGACGTGGCTCCCGCACCGGCTGAAAACGTCCCGCCGCCGCCGAAGGACGACGACGGTCGCCCGCACCGTAAGCCCGAGGCCGCAAAGCCAAAGGCGAAGGATGAGGACGAATCCCGCGAACGTGCCAAGCGCGGCGAAGTCAAAAAGCAGCCGACGGCTCGGGCCAAGGGCGAGCCGAAACGCCGCCAGGGCAAGCTGACCATTGCCGACGCCCTGGATGGCGGCCACGAAGAGCGCATGCGCTCCCTGGCCTCGGTCCGACGCGCCCGCGAACGCGAAAAGCAGAAGCACAAGGCTTCTCTTCAGGAGACCAAAAAGATCGTGCGCGACGTAATTGTGCCGGAAACCATCACGGTTAAGGAACTGGCCGACCGGATGTCGGAACGGGCCACCGATGTGATCAAGCAGCTGATGAAGCTGGATATCATGGCCAACGTGAACCAGACCATCGATGCCGACACGGCGGAACTGGTGGTCCAGGAATTCGGCCACAACCTGAAGCGGGTCTCGGAAGCCGACGTGGAAGACGGCCTGTCCGGTGCAGACGATCACGATGACCACCTGGAGCCGCGTGCGCCGGTTGTCACCATCATGGGCCACGTTGACCACGGTAAAACCTCGCTTCTGGATGCCTTGCGCGAAACCGACGTGGCGGGCGGTGAGGCCGGGGGCATTACCCAGCACATCGGGGCCTACCAGGTGCACCTGGAATCGGGTTCCGTGATCAGCTTCATCGACACGCCGGGTCACGCCGCCTTCACCGAAATGCGTGCCCGTGGTGCCAAGGTGACCGATATCGTGGTTCTGGTCGTGGCCGCCGACGACGGCATCAAGCCGCAGACGGTGGAAGCCATCCACCATGCCAAGGCCGCCGAGGTGCCGATCATCGTCGCCATCAACAAATGCGACAAGCCCGAAGCCGACGCCAACCGGGTGCGCACCGAACTGCTGCAGCACGAACTGGTGGTCGAGGAAATGGGTGGTGAAGTTCTCGCCGTGGAAGTTTCCGCCAAGGCTAAAACCGGCCTGGACAAGCTGGAAGAAGCGATCATCCTGCAGGCCGAATTGATGGATCTGAAGGCCAATCCGGACCGCTCGGCGGAAGGCGTCGTGGTCGAAGCCAAGATGGAACGGGGCCGGGGTTCTGTTGCCACCGTTCTGGTCCAGCGCGGCACCCTGAATACCGGCGATATCTTCGTGACCGGTGCCGAATGGGGCCGCGTGCGGGCCCTGGTGGACGCCTATGGTAAGCCGCAGGAGCACGCCGGGCCTTCCGTCCCAGTGGAGGTGCTGGGTCTGCAGGGCACGCCGGCAGCCGGTGATGATTTCGTCGTCGTTGAGTCGGAAGCCCGCGCCCGCGAGGTATCCGAATTCCGTCAGCGCCGGAACAAGAACACCGCTGCCGCCGCTGCCGCCCGTGGCACGCTGGAACAGATGTTCGAGAAAATCCAGGAAGGCGAGGCCCAGGCCCTGCCCGTGGTCGTCAAGGCGGACGTGCATGGTTCGTTGGAGGCCATTCTCGGCACTTTCGAGAAATTGGCGACCGAAGAGGTCAAGGTGCAGGTGTTGCACCAGGGCGTCGGCGGGATCAACGAATCCGATATCATCCTGGCGCGCGCGTCGGGTGCCTTCGTGATCGGCTTCAACGTGCGTGCGAACCCGCAGGCGCGTGATCTGGCCAAGCGCGATGGTGTGGATATCCGCTATTATTCGATCATCTATGATGTCACCGATGACCTGAAGAAGGCCCTGTCCGGCCTGTTGTCGCCGGAACTGCGCGAAGACCTGATCGGCTATGCGCAAATCCGGGAGGTCTTCAACATCTCCAAGGTCGGTAAGATCGCGGGCTGTATGGTCACCGAAGGCCTGGTCAAGCGGGGGGCCAAGGTTCGGCTGCTGCGGGATGATGTGGTCATCCACGAGGGCGAACTGAGCCAGTTGAAGCGGTTCAAGGACGATGCCAAGGAAGTCAAAGACGGCATGGAATGCGGTATGTCCTTCGCCAACTACCAGGACATCCAGGTCGGCGACGTTATCGAGTGCTTCGAAGTTCAAGAGATTCAGCGCGAACTCTGAGCCGTCGGTCACGATCCGCCCGCTACCATCTGATTGATGGCTTTCAAGGAGTCTCCTGATGTCGAGAGTCCCGTCGCGACCGTCTTCCCGGGGCAGTTCGAGCACCCGAAAGGCCATGCGCCATCCAACCGGTGAACCGAGCCAGCGCCAGTTGCGTGTCGGCGAAGAACTACGCCATGCGTTGAGCCAGGCCTTCGAGCGGGGAGAGCTGCGCGACCCGCGACTGGCTGGTGTTAACCTGACCGTGACGGAAGTCAGCGCGAGCCCGGACCTTAAGAACGCGCTTGTCTATGTGGTGCCCTTGGGCTCGGGCATGGCCGGGCACGATGATCCCACCCCCGTGATCGAAGCCTTGGAGCACGCGCGGTCCTTCCTGCGGTCCTACGTGGGCAAGGCGGTCCGGCTCCGTCATGTGCCGAACCTGCACTTCGCCTTCGATACGTCTTTTGACCGAGCCATCGAAATCGATGAGCTGCTGAACAGTCCCGCGGTGGCGCGGGACTGGGCCGACGCCTGGGACAGCTCCGGGGACGATTCCGGGGAAGACGATATGGAAGACGGCGAAAACTCTTCCGAAGAGCAAAAAGACTGATATCAGCCCATGGGCCGGAAGCGAAAAGGACGCCGGATTGACGGCTGGCTTGTCATCGACAAGGCCGAGGGGCCTTCGTCCAACGGGGTCGTGGGCCGGGCCCGGCGTGCCCTGGACGCCGCCAAGGTGGGCCATGGCGGCACGTTGGATCCTTTGGCATCCGGGCTTCTGCCGCTGGCCTTTGGCGAGGCGACGAAGACTGTTTCCTACGTCATGGACGGTGCGAAAACCTATCGGTTCGAGGTCACCTTTGGCGAATCCCGCTCCACCGATGACCGGGAAGGCGAGGTGACGGCCACCTGCGATCATTTGCCGACCAAGGCTGAAATCCGGGACGCCTTGCCTGGCTTTGTGGGTGAGATCGAGCAAATCCCGCCTGCCTTTTCGGCCATCAAGGTGGATGGCGAGAGGGCCTACAAGTTGGCCCGTGCCGATGAAGAGGTGGAGTTGAAGGCACGCCGGGTGCGCGTGGATCGCTTCGAGCTGCTTTCGGCACCTGCGGCCAATCGAGCCGTTTTTGAGGTCGATACCGGAAAGGGCGTCTATGTGCGGGCCTTGGCCCGCGATCTGGCGAAAGCTGTGGGCACTGTCGGCTTTGTTTCGATGCTGCGGCGGACCCGTGTCGGTCCGTTCACTGAAAAAGACGCGATTTCTTTGGAAGAGCTTGAAGAATCGCTGGAAAACAGGGGTGATTTAGGCGATAGTGCCGCGCCTTCCGTACCGCTCCTTCCCATAGAGACCGTGCTGGCCGACATCCCGGCACTGGCCTTGACGGAAATGGAAGTACGGCGTCTCCAACAGGGACAGGCCTTAACGGCCCTGACCGTGGTGGCCCGGCAGCCTTCTAAATCCTTTGTCCAGGGCGTGATCGTCCAGGCGCGGACACCGGAAGGCCGGGTGATGGCGTTGGCACGCATCGAAGGCGGTGAGATTCGCCCGATGCGGGTTCTTAACATCTAAAATAGAGGAGTAGCCGATGTCGATTACTGCAGAGCGCAAGACCGCGCTTGTTGCCGAGTTTGCCCGTGGCGAGGGCGATACGGGTTCCCCGGAAGTTCAGGTTGCCATCCAGTCCGAACGGATCACCAACCTGACCGAACACCTGAAAACCCATAAGAAAGACTTTCACTCGCGTCGGGGTCTCCTGATGCTGGTGGGTCAGCGGCGCCGTCTTCTCGACTATCTCAAGGCGAAAGACCAGTCCCGCTACGAAGACCTCATCAAACGCTTGGGTCTGCGCCGCTAAGGCCTTAGACTCCTGCGTGCTTGACCGGGTTTGTCCGCCGGATCGACTATATGGGTCGGTCCGGCGGACCGCCTTCCGGGGTTTCGCGGGGATGCGAAGCTGGCCGGAAAAGGGGCTGACGGGAACACCTTGCCCATGGGGGGTATGGATGTCTGATATGCCGTGTCGCGATGGCTGAACAGTTTAATGACACGGTACCCAAAGCCTGAAGTCCGCATCGGCCGCAAGGGCCGGCCCTTCCAAAGGGGGAGGGCGTACAAGGAATGGATGGAATGTTCCAAGAATACCGTAAGGAAATTGATTGGGGTGGGCGCAAGCTGATCCTCGAGACGGGCAAGATCGCCCGTCAGGCAGACGGCTCCGTGATGGCCACCTATGGCGAGACAAAGGTCCTCTGTACCGTCGTCGGTGAAAAATCGCCGAAGCCGGGGATCGACTTCTTCCCGCTGACCGTCAACTACATGGAAAAGGCCTATGCCGCCGGTAAGATCCCGGGCGGCTTCTTCAAGCGCGAAGGGCGTCCGACCGAAAAGGAAACCCTGACGTCCCGCCTGATCGACCGGCCGATCCGCCCGCTGTTCGCCGGCGGCTACAAGAACGAAACGCAAGTCATCTGCACGCTGATGAGCCACGATCTGGAAAACGACCCCGATGTGGTCGCCATGATCGGTGCTTCTGCGGCGCTGACCATTTCCGGTTTGCCGTTCCTGGGGCCCATCGGGGCTGCCCGTGTCGGCTATCAGAATGGCGAATACGTCCTGAACCCGACCATCGAGGAAACCGCCGAGGGTGAACTCGAACTGGTCCTCGCCGGCACCCAGGAAGGCGTGCTGATGGTCGAATCGGAAGCCAGCGAGCTGTCTGAAGAGATCATGCTGGGCGCTGTTGCTTTTGGTCATAAGGCCTACCAGCAGGTGATCGACGCGATCATCGACCTGGCCGAGGTCTGCGCCAAGGAACCGCGCGACATTCCGGAACCGCCCGCCGAGGCCGAACCGATCAAGGCCCGCGTGATCGAACTGGCCGAAGCCGGTCTCCGCGCCGCCTACAAGGAGACCGACAAGGTCGCCCGTCAGGCTGCCATCGCGGAAGCCAAAAAGGCCTGCGTCGAGACCATGGCTAGCGAAGCCGCCTTCGAAGAGGGCGTTCTGGCCGCTCTGGTACCGGCTGCGTTGAAGTCTTTGGAAAAAGACATCGTACGCCGTGACATTCTGGCCACCGGTCAACGGATCGACGGCCGGACCACTGTGGACGTCCGCCCGATTGCGGTTGAGGTCGGCATCCTGCCGCGTGCCCACGGTTCTGCCCTGTTTACCCGTGGCGAAACCCAGGCCCTGGTGGTCACCACGCTCGGGACCGGTCAGGACGAGCAGCGCATCGACGCTTTGGCCGGTGAATACACCGAGCACTTCATGCTGCACTATAACTTCCCGCCGTACTCTGTTGGTGAGACGGGCCGCACCGGCTTCACCGGTCGGCGCGAAGTCGGTCACGGCAAGCTGGCCTGGCGTGCCCTGCACCCGACAATGCCGGCCAAGGAAGACTTCCCCTACACGATCCGTGTCGTGTCCGAGATCACTGAATCCAATGGCTCCAGCTCGATGGCGACGGTCTGTGGTTCCTCGCTGTCCATGATGGACGCTGGTGTGCCGCTGCCGAAACCGGTGGCCGGTATCGCCATGGGTCTGATCAAGGAAGACGACGGCGTTGCCGTGCTGTCCGACATCCTGGGCGATGAAGATCACCTCGGCGACATGGACTTCAAGGTGGCGGGAACCGAAGAGGGTATCACCTCGCTGCAGATGGACATCAAGATCACCTCGATCACCGAGGAAATCATGAAGACGGCCCTGGAACAGGCCAAGGGTGGGCGTCTGCACATCTTAGGCGAAATGGCCAAGGGCATGTCCAGCGCCCGCGAGAACGTCAGCTCGAACGCGCCGCGCATTACCACGATCAAGATCAAGCCGGAAAAGATCCGCGAAGTTATCGGCCCGGGTGGCAAGGTGATCCGCGAAATCTGCGATACCACCGGTGCCAAGATCGATCTGGACGACGACGGTACGGTCAAGGTGGCCGCAGTCGATGAAACGGCGGCCCAGGCGGCCATCGACTGGATCAAGGGCATCACGGCAGAGCCGGAAGTCGGAGCCATCTACACGGGTAAGGTGGTCAAGACGGTCGATTTCGGTGCTTTCGTGAACTTCATGGGTCCGCGCGACGGCTTGGTTCACATTTCCGAACTGGCTCAAGAGCGTGTCGGCAAGACCACCGACGTGGTCAATGTCGGCGACGAAGTGAAGGTCAAACTGATCGGCATCGACGATCGGGGCAAAGTGAAGCTCTCGATGAAAGTCGTCGATCAGGAAACCGGCGAGGAAATCCAGAAGTAAGGGATTTCTCTGACCCGGAGCGGTTTGCCGGCAGCCTTCCCAAAGGGGGCAAGGCTGCCGGCTTTTCCGCCTTTAAAAGGTGCTGTCGCCAAACTGTCACGGATCGGTTATAAGGACGCCCAACGGAGCTGCCAGCGCTAAGCGGGGTGTAAGTTAGACGGTTTGTTCAGGCGGCATTTTCCGAGAAGAAAACAAATTCAGGGGGGCATCGGGTGAAACCGCTCAATGCGTTGACCATTTCGGGCCAAGAAGTCCTGCCCATTGTTGAAGGCGGCAAAGGGGTCGCCGTTTCCGACGGACTGAGCGCGGGTGCCTTCGCGGCGGCCGGTGCTGTCGGGACCTTCTCGGGCACAAATCCGGATTCTTATGACGAAAACGGCGATGTCATCCGCCAGATCTACTCCGGCAAGACCCGCCGGGAGAGGTTCGAGGAACTGGTGACCTACGCCATCGACGGCGCTGTGGCGCAGGCCCAACGGGCCTATGAGACGTCAAACGGCAACGGGCGATTGCACCTCAACGTGCTCTGGGAAGCCGGTGGCACGGAACGGGTTCTGGCCGGCGTTATCGAACGCGCCAAGGGCCTGTTCCACGGTATCACCTGTGGTGCCGGTATGCCCTACAAGATGGGCGAAATCGCTGCAAACGCAGGCCTTTACTATTACCCCATCGTCAGTTCCGCGCGGGCCTTCAATGCACTTTGGCGACGGGCCTATTCCAAGACCAGCGAATGGATGGGCGGGGTGGTCTACGAAGATCCCTGGCTTGCCGGCGGGCACAATGGGCTGTCGAACTCCGAAGATCCGAAGGTGCCTCAGCCACCCTACGAACGGGTGGTGGAGCTGCGCCGGACCATGAACAAGTATGGTCTTCAACAGACCCCTATCTTCATGGCGGGCGGTGTCTGGTTTCTGCGCGACTGGGCCGATTGGATCGACAACCCGGAAGTCGGCCCGATTGCCTTCCAATATGGTACGCGGCCTTTGCTGACCCGCGAGAGTCCGGTTTCCGAAGAATGGCAGCGCCGCTTGTTGGAGATCGAGGAGGGCGACATCCTGTTGCACCGCTTCAGTCCGACGGGGTTCTTCTCGTCCGGGGTCCGCAATGCCTTCCTGCGCGAACTTGAGGGCCGGACCGAGCGACAGATCGCCTATTCCAAGGAACCCGTGGGGGAACATACCGAGGCGCTGCCCATCGGCACCCGTGGGCGAGAGGTCTTCGTGACGCCCGGTGACAAGCAGCATGCCGAAGATTGGGTGGCTGCCGGCCATACAGAAGCCATGCGCACGCCTGACAACACGCTGATCTTCGTCTCCAAGGATCGTCAGAAGCAGATTCTGACCGATCAGAAGAATTGCATGGGCTGTCTCAGCCAGTGCCGGTTCTCCAACTGGGCGACGAATGAGGATTTCACCACGGGCCGTCCGGCGGACCCTCGGTCGTTCTGTATTCAGAAAACGCTGCAGGATATCGCCCACGGCGGATCGCTCGACGACAACCTGATGTTCTCAGGCCATAATGCCTTCAAGTTCCAGCAAGACCCCTTCTATTCCAATGGCTTCGTACCGACAGTACAGCAATTGGTTGATCGGATTTGCACGGGCGATTAAGGCACCCGAGGCGGCGTTTGTCCCGAAAATGTAAAGATTCCTGCCAGTGGACTTTCCACTGGTAAGCTCTAATACACTGAAATTCCTCTTGCATTCCGGTTAAATAGGATTATTCTAATTCAGCCTGGGAGTGGGGGTTCTTTAGGCTTATGCCGATCTCTCCCGATTCTCAGCACCAAGACGGTTCCGAAGCCGGGGCCCTTGGTAAACGTCATGCTGTTCCCGCCAGCAAGTGTTGCGGGTTCCGGAGAGGCGTTCCGGAATGAGGCGCGGGAAGCGCACGGGCACCAGCCCTGTCGTTCCCGGGATCGTTCAACCAGTCGGGGGGCTGGGCGGGTGATCCGTTTCTCAGTCCGGTTTGTTAAGACGATGTAATGGGGATATCCGTCTTTGCTACGGACTCGGAGGAACAGATAGATGGAACAAGTCAGGCCTTATGCCGAAGTTCTCGAGAAGCTCCGCTCTGTGGGGCTTCGCCCGACGCGCCAACGTATGGCGCTCGCCAAGCTGCTGTTTACTGGCACCGACCGCCACGTGACGGCAGAAATTCTTCACGCCGAAGCGGTTGAAAACAACGTCCGCGTCTCGTTGGCCACGGTTTACAACACGCTGCACCAGTTTACGACTGCCGGTCTGCTGCGCGAAATCGCGGTTGATGCGACACGGTCTTCGTTCGACACCAACACCACGGAACACCACCACTTCTACTTTGAAGACACGGGTGAACTCGTGGATATCCCGGGCGACCAGATGCCTTTGCCCAACCTGCCGGCTCCGCCGACGGGGGGGACGGTCAGCCGGGTCGATGTTGTCGTTCGGCTGAACAGTGCTGAACACAAAAGCGTTGCTTAACAACGGTTTGTGACGCTTTTTAGAATCATTTAAAAAACGCTTGACCCTCAGGGTTGAGCTGCCAATATTGGGGCTAGGACAGAAGGGTTATTCCCGATGTCCTGGCCCCTTTTTCGTTTCGGCGGCACCGGGCGGGGGCTCGGATCATCCGCCGCAGATTTTATTCACCAAGGAGGACATCCATGTCTGAACTGAAAGGTTCCAAGACCGAGGACAACCTGAAAGCCGCCTTCGCAGGCGAATCCCAGGCCAACCGTCGTTACCTGTACTTCGCCCAAAAGGCCGATATCGAAGGCTACAACGATGTGGCTTCCGTGTTCCGGTCCACCGCCGAAGGTGAAACCGGCCACGCTCATGGCCACCTGGAATTCCTGGAAGTCAGTGGCGACCCGGCGACCGGTCTGCCGATCGGCGGCACCGGCGAAAACCTGAAAGCTGCGATCGCTGGCGAAACCCACGAATACACCGACATGTATCCGGGCATGGCCAAGACCGCCCGCGAGGAAGGTTTCGACGAAATCGCCGATTGGTTCGAAACACTCGCCAAGGCTGAAAAGTCCCACGCCGGTCGTTTCCAGAAAGCGCTCGACAACATGGACTGAAGTTGATTTTCGGGCGCTGACTGCTGGCAGCGCCCGATTGTCAACTTTGACGAAGAAGGGGGCGCTACCCAACCGGTTGCCGCCCCCTTTTTTGTTTTCACCCGCGCGCGTCTTCACGACACCACCCCGTCCACCAGACGACAGCAAGACAGCATGGAGCGACCCATGGCCGAAGGCAGCCTCGAAGCACCGATTCGCCATCCTTTGGATTGGCAGAGCGACGACTTTTACAACGAAGAATCCCTTTTGACGGAGATGGAGCGAATCTTCGACATCTGTCACGGCTGTCGGCGTTGCTTCAACCTCTGCGACAGCTTTCCGATCCTGTTCGACATGGTTGACGACAGTCCCAGTGGCGAACTCGATACCGTCGACAAGAAGGAATACAAGAAGGTCGTCGATGCCTGCACGCTCTGCGACATGTGTTTCCTGACCAAATGCCCTTATGTGCCGCCGCACGAATTCAACCTGGACTTCCCACATCTGATGCTGCGCGCCCGGGCGGTTGAAGCCAAAAAGCAGGGGACGGGCTTCTTTGAAAAGCAACTGCGCGAGACCGACCGCAACGGCAAACTCGGCTGCGGCATGCACGGCTTGGCCAACTGGGCGACCAGCCGCGAAAACGGCCTGACCCGTGGCCTGATGGAATCCATCGCGGGGGTCGATAAGAATGCCGACCTGCCGACCTACGCACCGAAAACGCTGCTCGACGAGCTGAAGTCGGGTGCACCGACGCGAGCAGAGCAGGCTCCTGCCAAAGAACGCAAGGCCGTGCTCTACGCCACCTGCTTCGGCAACTACAACGATCCGGATATCGGCATGGATGCCGTCAAGGTGCTGACCAAGAACGGTGTCCAGGTGGAGACTCTCTATCCCGGCTGCTGTGGGATGCCGCAGCTGGAGACCGGTGATATCGCCCGCGTGGCGGAACAGGCCAAGACCGTGGCGGCCGCTTTCAAGCCATACATTGAAAAGGGCTACGATATCGTCGGTCTGGTGCCGAGTTGCACCCTGATGCTGAAATTCGAATGGCCGCTGATCCTGCCCGACAACGAGGACGTCAAGCTGCTGTCCGGTGCCACCAAAGACATCAGCGAATACATTGTCGATATCTCGAAGAAGGAAGGCCTGGCCGAGGGGTTGACGCCCCTGGATGGCGGCGTGACCGTTCACATCGCCTGCCACGCCCGGGCCCAGAACGTCGGCCAGAAGGCGGCAGAGCTGCTGCGCCTGATCCCGGACACCGACATCAAGGTGATCGAACGCTGTTCCGGCCACGGCGGTGCCTGGGGCGTCGAAAAGGGCAACTTCGAGACCGCCATCAAGGTGGGCAAGCCGGTGGCCCGTCAGGCCTCCAAGAACGCCACGCCCTACGTGGTCAGCGAGTGCCCGCTCGGTCAGACCCACATCCTGCAGGGCATGGATATGCTGGGCGAACGCCCCGGTGATGCTGCACCCATCGACAAGGCGGCCAAGCACCCGATCCAACTGCTGGCCAGATCATACGGCCTCTAAGAGCCGTCCCTGAGACAAAGAAAAGGAGATCCCAAGGATGCCGACCACCATTACCCGTGACGATATCCTGCCGATGGACGTCTACGCCGCAGAGCGGATCGAGCGCCGTCGGGCGATTACGGCGAAGAAAAAGAACCGCCGGGTGCACATCGGCCCGGATGCGACTTTCTATTTCGAAAACTACGACACCATGTTCCATCAAATCCACGAAATGCTCTTCATCGAGAAGGGTGGTGACGAGCAGATCGAGGATGAACTGACCGCCTATAACCCACTGATTCCAAACGGTTCAGAGCTGGTGGCCACCTTGATGTTCGAAATCGACGATCCGACCCGCCGTGCCCGCTTGCTGGGCTCTCTGGGTGGCGTCGAAGAGACCGTGACCTTGAGTTTCGCGGACTTCGTGGTCACCGCCGAAGCGGAAGAAGACGTCGACCGCACCTCAGCCGACGGCAAGGCGTCCAGCGTGCAGTTCCTGCACTTCCCCTTTACGGCTGAACAGGCGGCGGCCTTCAAAAAGCCCGGCACCAAGGCCATCCTGGGTATCGGCCACGACGGCTACGGCCATATGGCCCAGCTATCCGAAGATGTCCGGACCGAACTGGCTGCCGACCTCGGATAAGGTGGCCCTTCAAGGGCATTGACGGTTTTTGCGCTTAAGCCCATTCACCCTTGCGAGACGGGACGAAACAGGGCAATCAGACGGCTATGAGTTTGCCGCCCCTGATTGAACAGTTTCGTCCTTCGCGTTTCTGGCGCTGCCTGCCGGCCGGCATGCGGCGGCGTTGGTGGCTGTTTCGCCCCCTGGACCTGATTGCACGGCATTTTCCGATTTTTCGAAAACGCTCCGGCGTTCTGATCATCCGCATGGATGGCATCGGCGACATGGTGCTGTTCCGGGCGTCTCTTGACGCCTACGCAGAGGCGCTCGGCGTTGAAAAAGGCGACCTGATCGTTTTGGGCTGCGAAAGCTGGGGCAGCTTGGGCCCGGAGGTCTTCAAGGGCTACCGCTTGATCGTTATTGATGAGCATTCCTTTGCCCGCCGTCCCTTCTACAGGTTCCGTATTTCGCTCGAAGTTCGCGCGCTGGCACCGAAGATGGTCGTTTTGGACAGCTATTTTCGCCGCGCCATGATGGCCGATAGCCTGGCCTGGGTCGCCGGAGCGCCAAAGACCGTTGTCTCGCTTCCCTACGTCAACGAACCCACCCGGGCGGAGTTTACCTATTACCTGAGCCAGGCCAACGAAATCATTGATACTGGGCCTTATCCGACCCACGAAGTGACTCGTCACTTCACCTTCCTGAGCCAGGTTGCCGGGCGGGAGATCACGCCCCTGCCGCCGGAGATCAGCTGGAGGGATCGTCCCGCTCCTATGCCGGAAGGGTCGCCCTACGTTGTCCTGAACCCCGGTTCCAACGAACATGGGCGGCGCTGGCCGTTGGCGAGCTATGTGGCGACGGGGCGGCGTCTGATAGAGCACGGCTTCCGGGTCGCCGTGATCGGCATCGACGAGGAATGGACGGACGAGCCGGGGTTTCGGGACTTCGCGGCCCATGACCAAGTGATCGACCTGATCGGCCAGACTTCGCTGGATCAGGTGCTCGATCTGATGAAGCAGGCCGCCCTGGTGATCAGTAACGATTCCGGTCCCGCCCACCTGTCAATCGCGCTTGGCGTGCCCACGGTTGTGATTGTCGGTGGCGGTCATTTCGGCAGTTTCTTCCCCTATCCGGACGGTGTCGCGCCGAAAACAGCCCGTTTCGTTTATCAGGAAATGGAATGCTATCACTGCTTCTGGCGCTGCCATAAGCGGGACACCAAGTTCGAGGTCTTTGCCTGCATTGAAGCGGTCGGCCAGGACCAGGTCTGGTCGGCCATCGATGCCTTGATGGACCTGCCCGTCAAGGAAACGGCCAAGTGACCGATAACCCGTTCTACGCCAGCTACCATAAATTCAAGGGATACGAACCTCCGCACCTGAGCAAGAAACAGCGCAGGCGCTTCGATGCGGATGTCTGGGGACCGGGCGGGTTCAGGGTGGATGGCCCGGTTTTGGAAATCGGTTGTGGTGAAGGCCTTTTTCTTAAATATATCAAAGAGAAAGGGGTTGCTTCTTACAAGGGACTTGATCTTGATCCCGCGCTGGAAGCAATCATCCCAGATGACATCAAGACTTCCTTTGAAGTCATTGATATATGGAAGTTTTTTGATCAAAATGAGGCGCAGTCTTTCCATCGAATCGTGATGTTCGACGTGCTTGAACATTTCACGCCGGAAGATGGACTGAACCTGCTGCTGGGGTGCAAGGCCCGGCTGACATCGGACGGCGCGATCCTGGTCAAGGTTCCGAACGCGGGTTCGCCTTGGGGCCTGTCTTACCAGTTCGGCGATCTTACCCATCTGACCCCCTATACGCCGTCCGCGCTGCGCCAGCTGGCTGCCGCAGCGGATATGACTGTCGAGGCCTGCTGGCCGCATGCCGAGGGCAGCCCGAACCGGCGAAGGCTGGATCGGCTGGTCTGTGGTCTGTTGTCGAAGACGCTGGCCACGCCGCCTGAGATCTGGACCGGAAACTTCTTCGGTCTTCTGAAACCGTTGGATACGGAGCAACCCGGATGACCAAGAGCTGGGGCGAAGCGCTGGCGGTCTATGCCGACCGGCGGGTTATGACGCTCCTGTTCCTGGGCTTCTCAAGCGGCCTGCCGCTTTTGCTCGTCTTCTCGACCCTTTCGGTCTGGTTGAAGTTTGAAGGCGTCTCTCTGACGGCCATCGGGCTGTTTTCGCTGGTGCGCACGCCCTACACCTTCAAGTTCCTCTGGGCACCGCTGGTGGACCGGCTGCCGCTGCCTTTCCTCACCCGGCGGTTTGGCCGGCGGCGCGGCTGGGCCCTGTTGGCGCAAGTCCTGTTGATGGCGGCCATTGCCGCCATGGCCATGACCAAGCCCGGTATCGATCCCTGGTGGACCGCACTTTTCGCCGTCATCGTGGCCTTCGCCAGCGCCACCCAGGACATCGTCATCGATGCCTATCGGGTCGAAAGCCTGAAATCGGATGAGCAGGGGGCCGGGGCGGGTGTTCTGGTGATGGGCTATCGTATCGGCATGCTGACCGCGGGTGC
Source organism: Magnetovibrionaceae bacterium (assembly GCA_049603795.1). GTDB lineage: Bacteria > Pseudomonadota > Alphaproteobacteria > Rhodospirillales > JBMYSY01 > JBMYSY01. Next base: position 6,080 of record JBMYSY010000001.1, on the reverse strand, counting down.
AGGTGCGCTCTGGCTTGCCGCAATTCTCAGTTGGAACGAGGTCTACCTGGTGATGGCGGCCCTGGTGCTGATCGGGGTCATTACGGTCCTTGTCTCCAAGGAGCCGCGTCCGGAGGAGCTGCCTGAAAACCCCCTGCAATCCGGTTGGGGTAGCTGGTTTTCCAAGGCTGTCGTGGCCCCTTTTGCCGACTTTCTGACCCGGCCCGGTTGGCTGCTGATCCTGGCTTTCATTCTGTTCTACAAGATGGGCGACGCCTATCTGGGCGTGATGGCGAATCCGTTCTATGTCGAAATGGGCTTTTCGACGGTCGAGATCGCCAACGTCTCCAAGATCTTCGGGCTGGGCGCGACCATTGCGGGCGGCCTTTTCGGCGGTCTGCTGGTCGCGCGCTTCGGTCTGCTGCCGGCTCTGCTGGTCTGCGGTATTCTCCAGGCGGCGAGCAATCTGGTTTTCGCCTGGCAGGCCACCCAGGGGCACGACGTCGGCGCGCTGATGATCACCATTGCGACAGAAAACCTGACGGGCGGCATGGCGACAGCGGCTTTTGTCGCCTACCTGTCCGCACTCTGTTCGCTGGCCTATACGGCCACACAATATGCGCTTTTGTCGTCGGTCATGGCCGTGGCCCGGGATGTTCTGGCCGCCTCCAGCGGCTGGCTGGCGGATCAGGTCAGTTGGTTCGATTTCTTCTTGATCTCGACCGGCGTGGCGCTGCCGGGGCTGCTTTTGCTGGTCATCATCATCCGCCGCTACCCGCCGCCCAGCCATGAGGACAACAGCGAGGGCATAATCGGCAAGGTTGACTAATATCCTGTCGGATTTGGCCTTTCATCAATCCGAAACTTGCAATCGGGCGCGCGAGCCCGTATTCGAAGCCCGCAAGTTCCCGTTGGGCTATTGGACCGAAGGGTCGGCCATGGGGACGGGGGGATGAAAGGCGGCAGCCTGTTGCCGCCGTCTGCTCAAAAATAAGGGGATTTCCGGATATGGATATCAGCAAGGTCTCGATTGGCGAAAATCCGCCGTATGACGTCAATGTAATCATCGAAATTCCGCTCGGCGGCAACCCGGTGAAGTACGAGCTGGACAAGGAATCGGGCGCCATGTACGTCGACCGCTTCCTGCACACCGCCATGTACTACCCGTGCAACTACGGCTTCATCCCCCACACCCTGTCGGATGACGGCGATCCGGTTGACGTTGCCGTGCTCGGCCAGATTCCGGTTCAGCCCGGCGTGATCATTCCTTCCCGCCCGATCGGCGTGCTGGTGATGGAAGACGAAGCCGGCATTGATGAAAAACTGCTTTGCGTGCCGGTTGACCGCCTGCACCCCTACTACGCCAACATTGCCAGCTACCGCGAAGTCCGCCCGATCCTGATCGAGCAGATCGCCCACTTCTTCACCCACTACAAAGACCTCGAGAAGGGCAAGTGGGTCGAGGTCAAGCGCTGGGGCGAAGCGACCGAAGCCATGGAACTGATCAAGCAGGGCATCGAGCGCGCTGAGGCTGATAAGTAATTCAATCGCTTATCGCCTTTTTTAGCGAGGTTCTTTACGGCATCTCGCGGGCGCAGCATAATCGGGGAGCCGGCAGGGACGTTGGGCATCGCGCCTATTCGCTCTGCCGGTTTTCTTTGTGAACTGCGCCGGATACCAGGATGACTTTCTTTCCCACGCTGAGCCTGAACAACCTTCGTGGTGATGTCCTCGGCGGACTGACCGCTGCCGTCGTCGCCCTGCCTGTGGCCCTTGCGCTTGGGATTGAATCGGGCCTTGGGCCCCTGGCCGGGCTCTACAGCGCGGTCCTGGTGGGCTTCTTTGCGGCTCTCTTCGGGGGGACACCGGGCCAGATCGCCGGCCCGACCGGTCCGATGACCGTGGTCATGGCGATTATCGTGACGCGGTTTGCCGACGAACCGGCTGTGGCCTTCGCCGTGGTGATCATGGGCGGGCTATTCCAGATCCTGATCGGCGCATTGAAACTCGGGCGGCTGGTCGAACTCGTACCCTATACGGTGGTCTCCGGCTTCATGAGCGGGGTCGGAATCATCATTGCCGTTCTGCAGATTGCGCCCTTGCTGGGCCAAAGCGTCGCAGAATCCGGCCCGGTCAATGCGATCCTGGCCTTTCCCAGCCTCGTGCAGGAAATCAACCTTGTGGCCTTGGCCGCGGGGTCGTTCGCCTTCGTCTGTATGTTGATTACGCCGAAAAAAATCTCGGCGATCATTCCAGCACCCCTGATCGCTCTTCTGCTGGGGTCGGCGGCGGTGATCATCCTGGCTCCGGGTTCCGTTCCGACGATCGGTGCCATTCCCACCGGGTTCCCTGCGTTCCAGGTCCCCGATGTGACATTGACCCGCCTGGTCGATATGCTGGGTTCGGCTCTTGTGTTGGCCTTGCTCGGCTCCATCGACAGTCTGTTGACCTCTCTGATCGCCGACCAGGTGACCCGCAAAACCCATAACCCGGACCGCGAACTGATCGGGCAAGGGGTTGGCAATGCGCTGGCGGGTTTCTTCGGGGCCCTGCCCGGTGCCGGTGCCACCATGTTCACCCTTTCCAACATCCGGGCCGGTGGCCGGGGGGCGCTATCGGGTATGGTCTATGCCGCTGCCATGCTGGCGGTTGTCATGGGCCTGGCACCGCTGGCCGAACCGATCCCGAAAGCGGTGCTTGCCGGTATCCTGGTCAAGGTCGGCCTCGACATCATTGACTGGCCCTATCTCAAGCGCGTCCTGAAGGCCCCCAAGGCGGGTGTCTTCATCATGGCGGGCGTGCTGATTCTCACCGTCGGGGTCGACTTGATTGTCGCTGTGCTCGCCGGCCTTGTGGTGGCGAGCCTCTATACCATGGGCCAGATGGCGAAACTGGTGGGCAGTTCGATCACCGCGGTCCATGAGGAGGCCGAAGCCGTCGAGGCGGAAGACCGCCGCATGCTGGAAGCCGCGGGCTCCGACCTGTCGCTCTATGTTTTCAACGGCCCCCTGTCCTTCGCCATGGCCCGCGGTATGGCGCGGCGCTTTGTTATTCCCGAGACCCACAAGGTGCTGGTTCTCGATCTCAGCGGTGTTCCCTACGTTGACACCACCATCGCACTGACCATGGCCGATATCCTGGAACGCGCCGGGGAGCGGGGCCTGCGTGTGGTCATTGCGGGTCTTCGGCCGAAGGTGGAAAAAATTCTCGGCGATCTCGGTGCCTTGGACAAAGTGGATCAGGATTGTCGCTTGGACACTCGGCACCAGGCACTCGGCAAGGCAAAGGAACTGCTCGAGACAACGGTTCGGGTTTAGCGCTCTTCCGGGGGCTCGTCGGGTGCTTCGGCCTCCGCCTCGGCTGCCCAGGGGTCCGCAACATTCTGCCAGTCCGTTGCACCCGCTTCGGCCTCCGCCTCTTGGGCCCAGGGGTCGACCGTCTCCGCCCAGGGATCGGAAACCGTTTCCCAGCCGGCCTCCGCCGGGGCCTCGGCGGGTGGTTCCTCCTCTGGTGGTGGGGCGAAGTCGACCAGATGTACCAGGCCGGCCGGATTGCGAATCCAAAAACCGTCCAGGTCCTCGGGCAGGGCTTCGACCTCGTCGGCGCGCTCGACACCTTCAGCCGCCAAGTGCTCGGCGGCACCAACCGTGTCCGGTGTCGTCACCTCCAGCCAGACTTCCGGCTTTTCCAGGGTCTCGACGCAGTCGATCCAGAGCAGCATGGGACCGAATTCAATCGCCACCGAGGTGTCCGTCGCCTTGGCCACGGGAAGCCCCAAGACCTCGGCATAGAAATAAACGCAGTCTTCGAACCGGTCCAAAGGGACCTTCATGGCGATGTTACCGCCTGCGTGAAACTGGACGTCGGCCATGGTGGTCAGAGGCCCTCTTCTTCTGCGAACATTTGAGGACGTTAGCATGCAGTCTGTGCCAAAACGTTAACACAGTCGATCTCGACAGCCGATCAGGCCTGTCGTAAACACCCTCCCATGACTGACAACGCCCCCAAAAACGCCCATCCGCCTGCCGGGCCCTTGCCTGGGCCCTTGTCTGGACCCTTGGCCGGTTTGGTGGTGCTCGACCTGACACGCATCCTTGCCGGTCCGACATGTACCCAGTTGCTGGGTGATCTGGGTGCGGATGTCATCAAGGTGGAACGGCCAGGTGCCGGCGATGATACCCGAAAATGGGGGCCACCCTACGCCAAGGACGCCGAAGGCCGGGATACCCGCGAAAGCGCCTATTATCTGGCGGCCAACCGCTCGAAGCGATCCATCACCATTGATATGGCGAGCGAGGAAGGCCAAGAGCTGATCGGGAACCTGGCTGCAAAAGCCGATATCCTGGTGGAAAACTTCAAGACCGGCGGCCTGAAGGCCTACGGCCTGGATTACGACAGCCTGCATGCCCGCTTTCCCGGCCTGATCTATTGTTCAATCACCGGCTTTGGCCAGACCGGTCCCTATGCGAAGCGCGCCGGATATGATTTCCTGGCCCAGGGCCTGGGCGGCATCATGTCGCTGACCGGGGAGCCGGAGGGCGAACCGATGAAGGTCGGCGTCGGCGTTTCGGACGTCATGTGCGGCATGTACGCAGCTGTTGCCATTCTGGCGGCGCTGCGCCATCGCGACGCGACAGGTCTGGGCCAGCAGATCGATCTTTCCCTTCTCGACACCCAGGTGGCCTGGCTGGTTAATGAGGGCACGAACTATCTGATGAGCGGCGAGGTGCCGAAGCGGCGCGGCAATGCGCATCCGAACATCGTGCCCTATCAGCTCTTCGCCAGCTCTGACGGCCACGTGATTCTGGCGGTCGGCAACGACGGTCAGTTCGCGCGGTTCTGCGAAGCCGCAGGGATTGCGGCTCTCAGTTCGGACGAGCGCTTTGCCACCAACCCCGCGCGGATTGAAAACCGCGAGGCCCTGATCCCCCTGATCGCAGAAGCCATGGTCAAGGAGACCACGGATCATTGGGTCGCGACCCTGGAGGCGCTGGGCGTGCCCTGCGGCCCCGTCAACCGAATGGACCGCGTCTTCGAGGACCCGCAGGTGAAGGCCCGGGAGATGATCCTGCACATGGACCATGCGGAGGCGGTCGATGGGGTCGATCTGATCGCGAATCCGATCAAGTTCTCGGAAACGCCGGTTACCTGCACCAAGGCCCCGCCCTTCCTTGGCCAGCATACCGAAGAGGTCCTGGGCGAGGTCCTGGGGCTTAGCGAGGCTGAGATCGCGGGCCTGAAGGCGCGCGGCATCGTTTGAGGGAATAGGCCCTGAGATGGCAAAAACCGCAATTCGGGCCGTCGTATTCGACGTGGATGGGGTCTTGATCGACTCCCTGCAGGCGCATACGGCTGTCTGTGACCATCTGGGCCGACAGTACGGCCTCAGTCTGCCCGATGTATCCGCAACGGTCTTCAAGGAAACGGTTGCGCGCGCGGGCACCCGGATTTCGCCCCAAGAGGATTTCTTTCTGGCCTATGGTTTCGATCCGGGCCGGGCCAGGGACGCAACGGATTGGTATAACAGGAACTTCTCGCAGCATTTTGAGACTCCGATGTACCCGGGCGTGCGAGAGATGTTGGAGCAGGTGGCCCGCCATCTGCCGATGGGAATCGTGACGGCCAATGTGCGGCAAAATATCGAACCGCCGCTTGGGGGCTGCCTCGACCTTTTTGAAGAAGCCCTGATCTTCACAGACGACTCCTGCAACAGCAAAGCCGACGGCCTGGCCGCCTGTGCCGAGAAACTGGAGATCGATCCCGGGGAGATCCTGTTCATCGGGGATCAGATGAAAGACCTGAACGGCGCGCGTGGCGCGGGCACGCAGTTCTTGGGCGTCACCTATGGCTGGTACTTCGCACAAGGGGATACGGCCTGCGACCTGGTCGACGACCCATCGGAAATTTATCCGGTCGTGCAATCCTTGCTTTGACGCTATTCGGCGGCGTGATCGTCCGGTATCCCGGCTGTTAGAGCGGTTTTCGTCTCAATTGGGTCACTGAGATTGCTTTTGCTGTCTTATCAGCAGGATGTTGTTTGCAGGCGATGCGGTGCATCGGCAAGAACGACAGACGCCCTGAAAAGGCTGCAAAAGCAACCC